>CAWCZO010000009.1:0-455919 GCA_963800065.1 uncultured Acidimicrobiaceae bacterium
TTTGTTCGCTCGGAGACGGCTGTACGACTCAACCAGTCAAGGAAATCTTTCTCGCCCAACAAGGCCGATCTTGCGTCGGCCTCTTTCACACCAGACCGCATTACGGACCGGTACGTTCGCCCAGTCCTAGATGTCTTCCCCAGCAGGTATGCAAGAAAGGTCTCTTCCAGAAGCACCTCCCATGAACCCAGGCCCCTCAGAAACGCGAGTTCGATTACGAGATTTCCTTGGAATTGCGGTCGAGAATCCGCAATGGGTACGAGGCCGCGTGTTCTGATTGCCTCACGTTGGAAGTCTGCAAAAAGGCTATCAACCTTGGCCATCGTCGATACGCTATTAGACTTCGGTTACGTAAACAATCGGCAAAGAGTCCTCGTTGACGGTCGAGGTCGAGCCTCGCACCACAGTGTCCACGACCCAACTCCAGACGACGACGATTCCATCCCGGTAAGGCGGCAGAACCCCCGGACGGACCCTAAGGTTGCATCATGGTTGAGATCCCAGGTTGGGATGATGAGATTCACGGTGCAATCAAGGCGCTCATCCCACTTGTCGGGGATCGCCTGGCGTTGATGACAACTGGCGATGACGGTCCTGGGGTCCGACAACTCGCCGCGGCCTATCTGGCGCGGGTTCGACGGATCGTCATCGGAATCGACGTGCTCTATGAGCAGGGGATGCCCGATCTCATCGGCGCTCTGATGCGCGTCTGCCTCGAAGCCTGGGTAACGGGAATGTGGGTCCTATTCGTCGGTCCCGACGCGCTCGACATATTGAGCGCCAATCACGTGTTCCGGAGCGACCAACTGATCGAGGCTGCCGAGCTGGACCTTGAGCTGCTCGACGACGTCGCGGATGCGCCCTATCTCCCCCACATAGAGAGACGAACCAAAGTGGTGGAAGAACGGCTCGTCGAAGAGGGGACTGCATCGGAAGGTGAGCTGTTGTGGAGCTTTAGGTTGGTCTACGGCGGGGAGTCTGGCGCTGGAATTCACGCGGGGCTGGGCTCCGTGTTTGGACACCTCGACGAGCGTCCCCACTGGACTGGAATCCTTCCCGAGCGTCAGGAGGCGAACGATAGGTCGGGGAAGCTCCTGTGGGTGGCACCGTTACTCGCGATGCTCGCTCGGCGAGTGTTCATCGAGTTCGGTATCGGGGTCGAGGATCTCGATCAAGTGGCCGACCCAATCCAGCGTTTGGGGGTTTCGCTGAATGAGGATGCCAGACCCCTGCCGTTCCAAATCGCTCGGGACAGGAGTCCACGGGACGATGAAGGGATTCCCTAGTCTCCGCCCCCGTGGTCACGAGCTGGTCACAGACGCTTGCGGATTTCCCCGGACGGGCCGTCATGGAGCGGGGAGTCGTCGGGCGGAAACGGCCCCCCACCTGGACTCGGGCGGACGAAGCAGACGCGGCCGGACGAGGCGGGCGGGAGTTCGAGTCCTCCCCCCCGAGCCAACCGCTGCAGCACCCAGTCCCGGTCGAACGGACTGGGTCGCTGCGCGCGTTCATCGCCACCCGTCCCTCCCCGAGTCGATCGCGAGCGTTACGCTCACGGCTTCGGTCGATCCTCAGCCGCCCCATCCAGCGACGAACGAGCGAAACCATGAGCGTTGACGACGACGTGCAGGACGACATTGCTCAACGTCCACACCCGGTTCGTCGGCGGCTGCCTTCGGTGGTCGGGCCGGTCAACGGCGACAATTATCTCGACCTTTCATGGGCGGTCTCGGGTGCCCTCTTCGGGGTGGCCCTGGCCAGCGTGGTGCACTGGTCGGTGCCGGCCACCGTTCTCGCCGTCGCCATGGCCGGAGCACTCTCGTGGATGGCCCGGGGTATCGCCAATCTGGTGCTGGCCTGCATCGCCGTCCTCGTCGTCACCGCCGCGGCCTTCCGGGCGTTCCACGCTCTGTTTCCGGGGGTCGGTTGGAGCCTGTCATGGCTGGGGCCCTGTGCCCTCGTCGGATTGGTCCTGCTTCTCCTCCTGGGCCGGAGAGTCCGGCCTCAGTTGCTCGTATCGAACCAAGGCGCCGCCGTCGAGCTCGGTGCCGCCGTGGTCTCGATCCTCCTGGCGGCGTTGTTCGGGGCCCGCGTCTCCCCGGCCGGCACGCAGGGTGCCCTGCGCTTCCTTCTGGTCTCCGAGGACAACGCGGCATGGATCGACATCGTCTCCAACCAGCACACCGTCCACGGTGTCACGACACTGTTCGGATCCGGCTCCTCGATCGGCATCTTCGGGCCGGTCGTCGCCACCTATCTGGCGGGGGTACGGTCCGCCGTCAGCGGAGTGCTCCCTCGGACCCTGCCCTTGTCGTCGAGTTCAGAGGTGGTTCTCTCCGCCTACGGCGTATTGATCGTCTGCGTACCGGTGATCGCCGCTCTCGTGGTGCGTGTCCTGGAGGGCCTGCGTCGTCTGACCGTGACCCTGCTGGTGTGGGCCTGTGTCATCGTTGTCCTGGCCAGCGGATGCATGCTCCTGATGAACAACGCCTTTCTCTCCGCCGAGCTGGCCCTGCTCCTGGTTCTGCCGCCGGCCTACCTCTTGGCCGTCAGGCCCCGTCTGGCCGACCGGACATCGCAGGTCATCTGGCTCGCCGTGGCCTTGCTGCTGTTCGGGGCCGGTTCCGCCTGGGTACCGGTCCTGCCACTGGCGGGGGCCGCCATCGCCGCCTGCTGCGTCCCCGTTATCGGGTTCGCCATCAGAGGCGGTCGACGATCGGCCGGGACGGTGGTGGTCCTCCTGGCGGCGGCGTGCGTCCTGGAGCTCGAACTGCTGCAGCAATACCGGATCGCCGCCGCCTCGATCGGGGGTGGCGACGGTCTCCTGAGTGCTTCAGGAGGAACTCCCGTCGTCACGGCGGAGACGGAGGCGTTGATCGTCTTCCTCCTCCTGTCATTCACCTGGCTCTCCTCGTCGGAGGTCCGGCCTCGTCGTTCGGCGGCGGAGAGCGGCTATGTCACCGTCCTGGGCTGTCTTCTGGGCTACTTCGTGGCCGTTCTGTTGGCCGGTGCCTGGGTGACGAAGGCCGCCCCGGCCTACGGGCCCACGAAGTTGGAATTCGTGCTCTCGTTCGTCTGGGTATCGCTCGCCCTCATCGAGTTCGTCTCCAGGCTCGACGTGGGGAGGCGGCTCCTCAGGCTCACCGCCTACACCGTCCTGGCGGTCGTCGTGGCCGGCAGCGTCCAAGAGGGACCGATCTATGAGGCGACAGCGAGCCATTGGCCGGTCCCCGCCGCCGTGAAACCGGCGTGGTACGACACCGTGCAACGGGAGATCGGCTCCGGAAGGCGCGTGCTCTGCTTGTCCACGGACGAGTCACGGGGCGCTTACCAGATTGATGCCTACGACTGCAGCCGGTTCGTCGCCAGCCTGCAGGGTAAGGAGGACCACGTGGCCCTGAACTGGCGCTTCGTCCTTCTCGGGCGCCGACCCGTCTCCGATGCCATCGCCGACATCAAGCACGGGAAGGACAAGCCGTGGACGGTGATCGTGACAGGTCCGATGGCCGGGCTCCACATCCCCACGGCGTGGTGGGCCCCCATCGTTCGGCTCCCGGGTCTGAAGTTCGTTCCCCAATCCGGATGACCCCTGCCGCACCGTTCACAGAGCCGGGTCACCCGTCCGGGAGCCGAGCGTTGAGCCCCACCAGGGCTCGGGTATCATGAACGCGGCTCCTCTCCTAGCTCGGTCCCATCGTCTAGAGGCCAAGGACACCACCCTCTCAAGGTGGCGACACGGGTTCGAATCCCGTTGGGACTGCCAAAGGTTTCATTGTGCGAACACCCGTCCCATTGGGGGATTTGATCATTCGGGCGACGTTTGCCAGGTCATTCGTCGTGGAGCGGACGACTCTGAGTGTCGAGGACACGCGTTCGCGTGTCTCTACCTTCAGTTCATGAACTGTATGACCACGGCTGATGTGTGTCCGTGGAGTAACGCCTGATGACTGATCCCGTAACGGGTGATCGGTGACACAGTAACGGTTGATGCTTGACAGCCTTGCCCCGCCGTCCTGCGCTCTGGCTAGAGCGGAGGATGTGGCCGAGTGCTTGTGGAGCTCAGCAAGATGGAACAGCGTTACGACGCCGTGCTGGCCGTGGTCAGAGACGGCCTGTCGGTGGGTTGAAGACGTTGTCGGCGTGATCGTCCGCCATTGGCCGCCACCTCTCGAGAGATCGTCGACGGTGCCCGGCCTATCCCCACTGCCACCTGGCGCATCGACAGACCCGTGGCGAGCTCGCGGGAGATCTCCTCCCGTTCGACCAGTGACATCCGAGCTTCGGACCACACCGTGGGCGCCGGGACGGATACCACCGGTCTTCAGGATCAGGTCTCGAACCGCACCTTGGGAGCGCCCGATGGAACGGGCGATTGACCGCATCGACTCGCCAGCCTCATACCGATCCCACACCTCGGACTGCTCACCACTTTGAACGGGGTGTCGGTGTGTCCCGTACGGACCAGCGGGGTGTGGACAGCGTGGCAGAGGGCTACTGCACAATCGGAGCAGTGGAGGTGGCCGCTCCCACTTGTGCCGCCGGCTACTACAGCAACAGTGGCGGCGTGCCCTGCACCCCTGCCCCCTCCGGCTCCTATGACTCGGGGACCGGCAACACCTCGTCCACGCCGTGTGCCGCCGGCACCTATCAGCCCAACGCCGGCTCAGTGTCGTGTGACCTCGCCCAGCCCGGTAACTACGTGGCCTCGTCGGGGAGTGCGACCGAGACGCGGTGTGCGGCTGGTTACAACCAGCCCAGCTCCGGCCAGTCGAGCTGCCTGGAGGCCGGCGCTGGCTACTACGTCCCCACGTCCGGGGCCACGTCGGAGACCATGTGCCCGGCCGGGTACTCATCCAACCCCGGGGCCACCGCCTGTACGGGCAAGCCCACCATCAAGAAGTTCAAGCCCGCCAAGGGCACCGTGGGCAAGAAGGTCACCATCACCCCCGGGCCGCCCCTTGCTCACCGGGTGCTGGGCCACATTGGCAACTCTGACAACACCCCGCAGACTCGGAGGTTGTCCCCCAAGGCCCTCATTCATCAAACGTGACAATATGCACGCAGTGCGTGGCGGGAGACGATGGATAGATGGGACTCCGCCATTATTCTCTTCGGTTCGTGGCCATGGCCGTCGTGGTGGTTCTGCCTCTGCTCGGTACGTCGGGGGTGGCCTCGGCCAAGGCGGCCAAGGGCTGCCACAAGACTCATACCTGTAAGAGCGGTGGAGGAAGCGGTTCTGGTGGACCCGGTGGCTCGACCGCCCCGATCACCGTGCAGATCGACCCCAACCCGCTCGTGGAAACCGGACAGTCCTACGTTGCCGCAACGATCCAGGTGGAGACCTCTCCCTCGTTCGCCGGTGACCCTGTGAGCATCAGTTCATCACAACTGCAAGCGGCCTGTGGCGGGTGGATCGAGTTCTACAGCATCGCGGACGGAGTTCACGATATCGATCCCTATAACAACATCCAGGTGATTCTGGACGATGACGGAGACGCCACGGTGCTGGTGGTCGGCTACGACTGTGTTCCCGGTCCGAGCCTGATCGAGGCCGACCTCGTCCAGGCCCCTTATTACACGGCTCTGACCACCCTGAACGTCGAGCCACCCGTCGTGACGATACCCGGCGTCACCGGCTACCCCGCCACCAGCGGGACCGTGGCCGGTGGAGAGGTAGAAACCGGCGATACCGGAGCCAGCGGCAACTCTGACGTGTATGCCGTCTTCTACGTCGAGACCGACCCGGTCTACGCAGAGCAACCGGTGGAGATCAGTTCACCGGAGTTGTTCAGCCGCTGTGGCGACGGTGCGCTCTGGGGTTCGATCACCCCGATCGGCATCACGACCGTCATCCCCCCGACGGCCACTTCGATTCTCGACGATGACGGCAATGCGGCGTTCGTTTTCTTCGGTGCCTCCTGTGCCGCCGGAACCTCCCAGGTGGTGGCCGACGTCGACGCCGGGACGCACCCGACCTACATGACCACCTTCACCATCGTGGCCCCAACACCGACCATCTAAGGCTTTACCGGCATTCGGGGTTATGCGCCCCGAGCGTTTCTTTCTGTATCCCTCGGATCGCACCGGATTTCGTTGGCAAGACCAAGGGCGGCCCGCTTGAGATCAACCGCAGGACACGCGGCCTTCGAGACGCGCCGGGGTGCTGCACTCAGTCACTCACCAGCGCTCAAGTCAGCATTCTCCTGTGTCGAAACTTTGGAAGGGACCAGGAGGCGCGCGTGTCCGAGACTAAGCCACAACAACTTCATGCAGTCCCCAAGTCAGATGGTTCGGCGCTGGAGGTCGGCTCCAAGGTACTCGTGAGGAACCGATTCCTCGGTACCTGGACCGGCGGTTTCGAGGTCGCCGAAGTTCTCCGTGATGGCTACCGCCTTCAACGGTTCTCCGACAATCTGGTTTTTCCTGATGTCTTTCCGTTTGACGAAATTCGCCGTGAACAACGCCATGGGGTTCGGGGGTCACAGCTTGATCGTCGTGAGCCTGGTCGATGGTTCGCTGCTCCCGATGACCTCGACTCCAACCAATGGCTGCTTGTGCCAACCGAGACTGAGGACGACGAGTAGTCGCAACATCGCCGCTCTCGTCAGGACCTTCTGGCGCATGCCCGGCTCCGGGCCTTTCCCAGGTGAGGGATGGGCGCAGGAGAGGAGGCCTTTGCCCGGGGACGACTATGGGCCTCCTGCACCTACGCCAGCAGCCCCGGGTGGGGAAGCAGAATCGGGCTGAAGCTGCGTGCCACGAAGCGGCTACAAGTACGTGAACTCGTCGGCTGAACTAATGCTGCTCGTACCCTGGGCGTCGGTCACGGTGATGTCGACCGTCCCCGAGCCCACAGGGGCGTCAGCCGTGATGGTGTGGTTGTTCATCACTCTGACGGATGTGGCCGGAGTGAGGTTGAAGTCCACGGTCGTGCCCTTCTTGACAAACCTTGTACCGGTGATGGTCACCTGCTGGCCCACGGTCCCGTTCTGTGGCTCGATGGACCTCACGATGGGAACGCGCGAGGCGTAGCGGAACGTGGCGACCGGATCGGCCGGGGTGGTGCCGTCAGGCGTCGCTACCGAGACGGGGACCGTGCCAACTGGCTGGGGACCCGTGGTGACGACGGTGATGGCCTGGCTCGACTGGATGGTGAAGGGAAGCGACACTCCTCCGAACTCCACGCCGGTGGCGGCGCTGAAGTCGGTCCCGGCGATCGTCACCTTTGTCCCGCCGATGTCGGAGCCGATCCGGGGCGTGACGCTCTGGATGGTGGGACCGGTGACAAAGGAGAACTGGTCGTGCGGGGGATTGAGGGCACTCGTTCCGAGTGTCGTCGTTACCGTGATGTCCACAGTGCTGACCGCCTCAGAGGGGGACGTGGCCACGATCTCGTTCCCTTTGGGCGTGAAAGTGGCGGCCGCCCTCGGTCCGAAGTCCACGGCGGTGACGCTGACAAGGTTCTTACCGTGAATCACCACGATCGTCCCGCCGCCGATGGGCCCGTGCTCGGGGGACACCGAGGTCACGGTCGTCTTCGGGGGTTTGTGGGCTGAGGCGGTGGTCGCCCCGCCCGCCACGACGAGACCCGCGATGGTGAGGGCACCGACCGCCAGCACGCTGAACTTTCTCATCGTTCCACTCCTCTACGCCTGGACCAGCATTCTTTAGGCGCGTTCCAGTAACGCCCGCCGGTCCCTCCGAGACACCAACGGCCGACACCCCGCTGGCGTTACACGATCAACCACAAAATACCGAAACCCTGGCATTTCTACCGTTGGTGACCGTGAGTTGACCGAAAGTCGGTGTAACCGTCGCGTAGCGGTTACCTCGCCTGACTACCGTCATTTGGGTGCATGCGCGGGACTATCCCGACGATATCGGCGACAAACCGGCCCCTGACGAACTCGTCGAGGAGGACCGCTCGTTCCAGGAACGCTGTGCCGGTGACGACGATCCAACGTCGAAGTCGGCTGAGATAAGCGCGAGACACCGCGAACCCTTCCTCCGGCTCGTCGACCAGGCGAGCACGGTTCCAAACGGGTAGGTGGACACCCCTTCTTCCACTTCCACGTCCGTCGTTGTCGACCAGGGCTCTACAGTGGTGGGAAAACCGATGAGAGGACCCTCTTCACCCATATCGCTCGCCATAGGCAGTCCGTTAGGTTTCTGGTGAACACTCCGACAGGATCTCACTCATCGAACGGGCTTGCCATGGCTCCTCGATGCTCTACCGGCTCGATCCTCTCCTGGGTGTCTTGGTCCTAGCTGGGGCCTTGGCAGCTTTCGTGATCCCCGAGACGCTTCTCACCTTGGGTTTGACGAACGTCGATCCTGCGCCCGGAACAAGGGTCGACTCTTCTCCGGTCGACCACCTCACGCGAAACATGGCTCCGGTTACACCGGTCACGATGCCTTCCCGAGGAAGCTGACCCACCCTCGGCGACGAGACCTGTACTTGGTCACCAACCTTGGCCATTTGATCCTCCCTTATCCCTGCTCTTCACTCCAGACAATCGCTGATCTAGGCGGGCAGGGTTCGCGGACCCGATGCTGCCACTGTCGACGAGGACAGAGCAGTCCGGTCCATACGCAGAAGTGGGGTGGGTTGTCAATCGAGAGCCCCGACCCCACCCGAGGTCCGGCAACAATGGTTGGTGAGCAGAGCGGCTCTGGTGACCGCAGCCATCTACAACAATGTAATGACGTACAGCAACCCCCCGTTTGACCGGAGGGTTGCTGTGACGGTTCCCTCGTCCTGTGAAGATCGCCGATGGAGCGCTCTGCTAAGGCTGAACCTTGTTCTTCCTGAGCGTCTCCTGAGCCAGCGGCAACCCGAGCACGTCCTCGTCAGGCAGCCAGCCGTAGTGGGGGCCTCCGAGCTGGGTCGGCGACGTCAGCGGCCCGATTCCCGGCATGCTGTTCTCCGTCTCAAGGTATTGAAAGACGGTGTCCCCGGCCGAGTTCTTCACCGTGTAATGGACGTTGATCTCTCCGGCGTTCCAATAGAAGGTGTGGGTGAAGCTGTACCAGCCGCTCGTCGATTCCTCGAACGGTCCGGTGCTACAACCGCCAGCGTTGTTGCTGGCACTGATGTAGAAGCCACCGCCACCATCAGACGTCGAGCAGAGGTTGAAAATGAAGTCCTGCGCGAACGTCCCGGCGCTCGAGTTGAGGGCCACGTCCCAGTCGACGACCTGGCCGGGGTTGGCTCCCGCCCATCCCGTGTCGAGATAGATCTTGATCGACGACGTGAAACCGTCGGTGGGGAAGACGTTCTCGGCCCCGGCGTGGGCTCCTCTGCCGAAGTTGATGAAGGGGCCTTCGCACGCCTCTTCGCCCGGCGTCGAGCAACCGTCTGGCCCTTCGGTGATTCCAGGCGGAAGATCCCAAAACTGACTATACGATTGCGGTGCACCCGTGACCCGGGCGTAATGCGTGCCGTTACCCGGCGGAGCAGGGACGGCAGACGCGTACCCGCCATCGTTGGTGAAACTGGATTTGACAATGTCGATCTTGCCCCAATCGCTGAGCATCCCGTCGCAGCTGGCGACCTTGTTCGACGGACCGGGAGCAGCGTGAGAGCACCAGCCCTTCGAGTTCGACTTGAACTTGTTCTTGTACTTGGAGACTTTCACCTTCGCGGCTGCGCTCGCGTTTGGCACTGTCACCGCCAATGAAGACAGAAGCGTCAGCGCTGTTGCCGCCGTGATGACGCCTAGGAACCTGCGTTTGCATCTCACCTTTTGCCCCCTCTATCGCAGTGGTAGATCCGCCGCCAAGATCTGAACTTCTACGAGGCGTCGTGGGAAAGCCTTTCGGCGTTCCGGTCGGGCTCCACAATCATGCGCGAACCGTCGTGGTGCCACAGCCTCTCCCTTTCAGCCAAGCGCGTGCGCCCTCAATTCTGAGGATATGGGAGTAGCCACAACGTTCGCGCTGAGGGTTTGTCAGAGATGAATACACCGACCCATAGTCCATGCGAACCGGGAGGCTGGTCGCCCAAACCAGAAGGCGGTCATGATGACCGTTGTCGCCGCAAGGAAAGATCCTCTTGACCCGTCTTATGAGCAGCACGATGCACCACCCGCCGTCAGTGGCGCAGGCGAATCCTGCTTGCTCAGGAATGCAGCCTGGCCGCCGAGGATGTCGGTAGAGGACATGGCAACGGAGTGGTCAGCGCCTGGGGGTCGGTAGTTCGTCTTCTTGGCCACAGCCGCGTCGACCTCTGCTGCAGTGAGGAGAACCACCGTTCGCTCTGTAGCTCCGCCCCCAGCACTCACGGCCAGCGCTGCCGCAGCCGCCGAAACGTTGTCGGGGAAGTCGGCGATGGCATACACATCAGTATCACCGAAAGCGAAGTAGAAGGATTCGAGCTTTCCACCTAGTCCCTCAATCAACTCGGTGGCGACGGCAACCCGGGCGGAACCTCCTTTGGACTTGAGACCTTTGATCCCGTCGAGTGTGTCGTTCACTTGGAGCAGATACTTTGGCATGATCACCTCCCTAAGCCGTGGCCGTCACGATAGGGCGCTACCCTCTGGCGTGCTAGATGAGGCCCGGCGCAGGCGGAGCCTGCTTGCCCAGGATTGCAGCCAGTCCGCCGAGGAAATCGGCGGACGTGCGGGCAGCAGAAGGCGCCCTGCGGCGGACTTCCGCACCCAACATTCTGTCGTCACCTTGATAGCCGGGGTGCGAATATCAATCGGTCGGGCCAAGGCCCTTTGGAACAGAGGATGCCGGGTAGCGCAGAACGGGTGATACTGCCTGGGGCGGCAGGCCAAAGGACCCGACACCGAGGCCACCTCGCATCCGACAGTATGGGCGACCTCGAATGGCGCTCCTCAAGGGCTTCTTGTCATCCTCGGTTCCTCTCGGCGGCGAGGCAGAAGGCCGGACCGTGCGGATGCGTCCGGTCGTCGACAGTTATGCCCTTCACTTCGAAACCGAAATGGTCAAGTGCACCGAGAATCCCGTCCCGAGTCATCCAAGAAGTCCATGTTTGCAGACCGCCGCAAAATCCAGACCACCCGAGCACTGGTCCGTAGTCATGGCGGTAGAGCAGGTGCTCGTAGCCCGCTGTGGTCGTCGTGATCGGCTCCGAATAGTTCGCTGCAACGGCCGGGATCGCCTTCAGTGCTTCGGCGTCGTAGTAGTGGGTCCAAAGCAGTAGGCGGTCGCTAATGGTCGTCGCCAGCTCCAATAGCGACACTGGGTCGGGTTGGTGATAGAGGACTCCCACTGCCAGGCAGAGATCCCACATTAGTCCTTCTTCCGTTGCATTCCGAAGGAATGGCATGAAGTCTCCGCACAGGAAACGCACGCTCGGCATGCCCAACAATTCCTTGGCTACAAGGCAGCGAAGGAAGGCTCGTTGGTTTGCCTCCACAGCAATCACCTCGGCCGCCCCCAGCCGGTCGAGCACATAGCTGTGCCCGCCTTCGAGAGGTCCCAACTCGATGACTCGCATGCCCTTGATCCCGCCAAACTGCGCGTCGGCGTAGGTGATTCGCCCGTCCTCAAAGAGTTTCACTCCGCCCCCCGTAAGTCCCTCAAACGGCGCAGGGAAATCAGAACTCCACTGACCCTTGAAGATGTCTACCGCCGTTTTCGGAGTCGGCAGTTCCCTACAGAACACCTCCTCGACTCCCGTCAAATCGAGACACTTTGTTCCAAAAGGGGGGCTGGCCACGGGTGCTTCGCCCCTCAGGGCGCGGAAAGCAGCTCGAATCCTCCGCTGTGCGCCTGCTGCGCTGACAGCCATCTGGCACTCCTTTTGAGAAAGGGGTCTCGTTCGACTATTTCAACAGAAGTATCAGCCGACAGCAGCTACGGGCGGCCGTCTCCGGCTATACGTGCTCGACTCTACGCTGCAAAGCCGGCGTCGCCCACGTACACCTCGCTCGGAACGAACCCTGACATAGGTGCTGGCGCCCGGCTCGCAAGGTGCCGGTATCGACTGACCCAAGGGCGGGCTGGTGGTGAGGGAACGCCGCACGATACTCGGGGCTATGCGCTCCCGACGGCGTCCTCCGTGTCGGACTGCCTACACCAAAGTCGGTTTCCGGGACCACAGGGCCGCGCGCTCAGGATCAACGCCGCCGAGCAATAGCGGATGGGTCCGGTCGAAGACGAGGTCGTCACCTTTGGACCGGCTCGGCATGGCAGACGGAACCAGAGCCCACCCGCTCAGGGTGATATGAGCGCCGATCATGGGTGACCGGGCTCGCCGAGGGGCTTTGTCAGATCCGTCGGAGCGTTTCTGGGTCTCATAGTAAGGCCTTTGGACTCTGTTGAGGAGAAGTCCGGAAGGTGCAAGGTGCCTCTGTAAGGGGCGAAGCATGTTGAGTGGTCGCCTGATCCGAACGAAGGCAATGGCAGATCCGGCGCTTCCTGCGCTGAGTTACGACGATGGGAGTTGGTCCATTATGGCTAAGCTCCATGTCACGATTGTCAAGGTTGTCGCTTGTGCTCTCGTTAGCGCGATAAGTCTCACGGCATGTTCGTCAGGCACGTCCAGCGGCACGAATAGTAACGGTCTTTCGGGCAAAACACCGGCTCAAGTGGTAGCCATTGTGAAGGCCGCAGCGACAGCCAAAGGGTCAGTGCATTGGATCGCCGAGAACTGCTCGCTTATCGGGACATGTGTGACAGACGTCGCCTCAGGGACGGGCAAACAGACGGTCACGACCACCAGCAGCGGAAAGGCGACGTTTGTGGTTCTTCCGAACATGGCGTACGTCCAGGCCGATGCCACGTGGCTCCATGACGCGATGTCATTTACGCCAAAATCGGCATCGATCTATTCCGGACAATGGATGTCGGTCCCCTCGACCGACGTCACCAACTACCAGAACTTGTCACAGGGGGTCACGTTAGAGTCGACACTTAGCAATATTCTGCCTACCGGGACGCCGGCGACGCCCCTCGCGTTCACTAAGGCGTCCACATTCGACGGGAAGAGTGTGATAGGTGTGTCTGGTGCTATCGCTTCTGGCACTGGACCCACAGGCTCACAGGTGCTGTATGTCTCGACGGCCGCACCGTATCTCCCCGTTGCTGACGTGCAGCACGAGACCGTCAACGGAAAAACGGGCACGGGGACCGCTCGATACTCCGACTGGGGTAAGCCCATTTCTGTGACAGCACCCGCCAATGCCATCCCGTTCTCGACCGTAAATGGGCTTCAGTCTTAGGTGAAGAGATCTGCAGGTCGAAGGGTCCCGACCCACGCATAATTGACGCTATGAGTGCGGGCCTCCTTCCGTGCTCACTGGAGTAAGACTCCTTACGAGCTGGATCCTGACGGTCCGCTCAAGGTCCTCTCGAGGACCGTTACGAGCTCGGGAAGGAGGCCCATCGCCATGTTCGTCGGAATGGACGTGCACCGCTGAGGTGATCCCCCGATAGTGGTCCAGCCCGTGCGGGTCCGATGCTCCAAACTGGAGCGAGGAGGACCGCACAATGACCAAACGGCGGCGACACACGCCCGACCAGATCATCCGCAAGCTGGCCGAGGGCCACAAGCTCATGGCCGGCGGCTCCGACCTCGACGAGGTGTGCCGGCAGCTCGAGATCGCCGAGTCGACCTGGAACCGGTGGCTGGCCCAGTACGGGGGCATGAAGGCCAACGACGCCAAGCGCCTCAAGGAGCTGGAGATCGAGAACGCCCGGCTGAAGAAGCTCGTGGCCGAGGCCGAGCTCGACAAGGCGATGCTCAAGGAGCTGGCCGAGGGAAACTTCTAACCCCGAACCGTCGCCGCTGTGCAGTGGAGACGCTGCAGACGCGGTTCGGGGTCTCCGAGCGTCGAGCGTGCGCCGTCGTCGGCCAGCACCGCTCCACCCAGCGCCTGGTCGAACCGTCCCCCTCGGACGACGAGGTGGCCCTGCGGGCGTTTCTCCGGGCCTTCTCCATCACCCGGCCCCGGTGGGACTGGCGCCGGGCAGCCAAGCAGGCCCGCCGGGAGGGCTGGCGGGTGAACGACAAGCGCATCCAGCGTTTATGGCGCTCTGAGGGCTTGAAGGTGCCCTATCGCAAGCGCAAGAAGCCGCTGCGAGGCATCGGCACGGCCGTGGGGGCTATGAGCCCCATCGCCCCCAACGCCCTGTGGGCCCTCGACTTCCAGTTCGACGTGACCGTGGACGGTCGCACTCTCAAGATGCTTAACATCGTCGACGAGTTCACCCGGGAGTGCCCGGCCATCGTCGTCGAGCGCAACATCGATGCCGACCGGGTGGTGGCCACCCTGGAGCGCCTGGCCCTCGAACGGGGAGCACCGGCCTTCGTGAGGTTCGACAACGGACCGGAGTTCATCGCTTACGCCGTGGCCGACTGGTGCCGGTTCAACGGCGTGAACTCGATCTTCATCGACCCCGGTTCACCCTGGCAGAACGCCTGGATCGAATCGTTCAACGGCCGGCTGCGAGACGAGTTGCTCAACGGCTGGCAGTTCGACAGCCTGTTGGAAGCGAAGGTCCTCATCGAGGACTGGCGCATCGACTACAACATCAACCGCCCCCACAGTGCCCACGGCGAGCTCACTCCGAGCGAATTCGCCCAAGCCTGGACCTACCGACACGAACCAGTGCCCGCATAGGACCTGGACCACTTATCGGGGACCCCTCACCGCAACCGCACCCAGGTCTGTGTCTTGGACCGCAAGGGAAACGAAGTCCGCAACAGAAACGTCACCAACGACCGCCAGGCGCTCAGAAAGGAGTTGGCCGGGCTCCGACGGGGCACCCCGGTCGCCTTCGAGGCCGCCTACGGCACCGGATGGATCGCCGAGCTGCTGGGCGATCTCGGCTTTGAGGCTCACCTGGCCCATCCTTCGGGATGCCGGGCCATCGCCGATGCCAAGTTGAAGAACGACCGGGTGGACGCCCGCACCCTCGCCAACCTGCTGCGCACCGGCTATCTGGCCGAGGCCTGGCTCGCTCCCAAGGAGGTGCGTGAGCAGCGCCTGTTGCTGCGCGAACGGGCGAGGCTCGTGCGCATCCGCACCACGGCCAAGAACCGGATCCGGGCCCAGATCGCCGATGAGGGTGTGCCTCCTCCGAGCCACGGCCTGTGGACGAAAGAGGGCGCCACCTGGCTCGGCACCTTGGATCTCTCGCCCATGCACCGCTGGGTGGTGACCGACTGCCAGGCCCTCCTCGACGTCCTCCACTCACGGATCTCGCTCCTCGAGGCCGAGATCCGTCGCCAGGCCAAGCCGGACAAGCGCATCGACGCTCTCACCGCCATTCCCGGCATCGGCCTTCTGAGCGCCATGACCCTCGTGTCCGAGATCGGGGACATCACCCGCTTCGCCACCGCCCGGAAGCTGTGTGCCTGGGCCGGGATCATCCCCTCCATGCGCAACTCCGACCGGACGGTGCACCACGGCCACATCACGAGAGCCGGTCCGTCCGCTGTCCGCCACGTGCTGGCCGAAGCGGCCCAGACGGCCATCCGCAAGGAGCCCTACCACTCCGACTTCCTCGCCACCAAGCAACGTCGGGGGACGGGCATCGCCCTGGTGCGGGTGTCGCGCAAGCTCCTCACCGAGGCCTTCTACGCGTTGCAAGCCCTCGAGGACGAGCAGCGCCAATGTTCGTGAGATTGGTTAGATCGGCCGGGCGAGTCCGAGGTATCCCCGTGTGCGCCTGAGGCGCCGAATATTTGAGTGAGACAGCCCGGCTTCCGCATTCGACGTCGTGCGTCCCGATCGGGACCGAATGGGTGGTTGCGAGACCAACTCCGTCGAGACTTCGCTCCTCCAAAATGATGCGCCGGTCTTCGCCGGCGTCAAGGTCGTTCGTCCTCGCGCGCTCCGCGCGCTCCGGGCGCTCCGGGCGCTCCACCGTGACCCCGTCTGCGGTCCGACGCGAGTCCTCTACCAGGAACTCCGTTCAACTGCACTCTCTCTTGACACCGGACCTTCTCATGGGCGGGGATCCCGACCACCCAGACGCCACCCTGGCCCTACCGGACGTCGTCTCACGGGTCTGCCGCCGAACGGGGTCACGCGCTCATATTCACGAGGTCGTGTGATCCCGGACGCTCCGGCCTGGTCGCAGCCAGCGGTGCACGGCTTCTCGGTACCACGGGACATCCATCCCAGTCCGGGTGTTATCGCCTGGGCGGGGCTCCTGCCCGAAGCCCCTGCATGGGTATCCCGGACCCGGCACTCTCGGGCGGTCTTCCCCACCCGGCGGCGGGAGCGCAGATCAGATGATATCGGCCGATTCAGCTAGGGCAAACCGGGGTCCACGTCGTCCCTCCGTCTGATGTTCCGAAGAGCCCGCAGTCGGGTCCATTCGCCAGTGTCATCCACGCTGCGGAGGCGGATGCAGCCTGAACGGGTGCGTAACCGGTCGGCGACACCGAGGAGAAGATCGAAGGAAGTCCGTTCGGTTTGTGAGACGTCCAGGTCTTGCCAGCATTCTTAGTGACGTGCACGACGGCAGGACCATCGGGGCGGATGGAGCTAATGACCCACCAAGTGCTCTGGCCCGCTGCGGCCACGGACGGCAACTGGTTGTACAGTCCCACCCCCGTATTTCCGGTTGATCCCAGGTTGAGGAGCGACTGGTAGTCCCATGAGGACCCGGCGTTGACGGTCGTGAAAAAGGCCACCGAGATACTGTTCTGCTTGAACAGGACGACGGGCAGCACGCCGTCACTGGCTGAGCTGAAAGTGGGAAGCGCCTGGTAACTCTGAGCAGAGCCGAAACCCGCTGGTAGGTCCACCGTTGCCTGATGCCATGTCTCTCCACCATCAGTCGTCTGGCGCAACGGAGCAAAGGAGCTGATCGGTTGTTCGCTCACCAGGTCTTGATATGGCGGCACCGTGTCAGCGAGAAAGCCGGAGGTTGGACCCGAGAAGCTCAAGATTCCTCCTGATGGCCACTGATCGGGGTTGGTGATCGGAGCCCAGCTTTCGCCGCCATTAGCCGTTGCAGACAAGGACACCCGGCCTGCGGTGGGGGCGATGATCTCCCTCCATCCGTGACTCATGTCGACAAAGTCGACCAGCTCATCACCTGCTGTCCCGCCGCTGGTGCCGCCCTCGTCCTGCCAGGAAATCCCCCCGTTGCTTGTTCGGTACAACTCCAAGGTGCTGTTCGGCAGGCCGACAACGACCCAGCCGACGGATGGGCTGAGGAAGAACACGTCCTTGATCGCGGCACTGCCTCCGTACTGACCCTGGTCGGGAACCGGAGGAAGGATGTTGTGCCAATGGACGAAGTCGGTGGTCAACTCCAGCTCGACTTGACCCACGGTCCGATGGTTTACGAGGCCAACTAATCCGAAACTCTGGTCTAGTTCGCTCGCTGTGACTACCGGGCTGGACAAGCTGGGGAGGGTCGTCGTGGTGGTCGTCTGATGCGGCCTCGTCGTCGTGGTCACCAAGTGGCTAGAACTGCCGCAGGCCGCAATGACCAGAGCCCCAGCCGCAATCAGAGGTGCCGCCAAGTAACGGCTCATTGACTCCAGTATGCAGTCTTGTCCACCCGGCCGGTATCACACAGCTGTGAATCCAAGTGGGCCAGGCGCAAGAGTGCCGATGTCGACCGGGATCCCGGCCGAGGCGACCGGACGCCCGGCGGCGTCCGGTAGTCGGGGATCCCGAGCCCCCTCTGTATCCATTGGGCCTGATTCATGGCGTCAGATACAGCCCCCTCATTCCGACTGCGCCATGTCCTGTATCACCGTCGCCGCGCATTTGCGAGTGAGTCGAGTGGGGAGATCGGTCTGTCAACTCGACAGTGGTGGACGATACGATGCCGTTCTCCACGCACCCTAGACCGGGTGTTCCCGGTCGATCGGGTTCAGGTCGGTCCGGACAGTTCTTCGCCAGGAGGAAACGTACCCATTTCCGCACCAACTTTCTTGCCGATGTTGGCAACATGGCGGTGGATCTCATCGAGAAGGTCGGTGTTCATCTTGACCTGTGAGGTGAGGATGGTGTTCTCCTGGATGAGTGCCTTGATGTCATCGGTGTTCCTCTCGGTATGAATAGCAACCTCAGAAGAGATTGCGTCAGCTCGTTTGGCGGCGATCAAGAGAGCCGCAGCCTGGATGCCAGCGAGCATGGAAAGGAACAGGTTCAGCAGGATGTACGGGTACGGATCGAATGGCTTGTGATTGAGGATGTGCTCGATGAGAAGAGTGTTGAGAAACGCCCAGGCGATCATGACGGCGAAGAAGGCGAAGACGAAGGGCCAGGACCCCATCATGTCGCGCATCCGATCGGCGGAGCGCTCGCCTAGCGAGAGCTGATCGCCGGACCTTACCCCGGGATGTCTGTGCCAATGGGTCTGCCAGCCAGAGTTCGGCATGTGGAGAATCGTCGCGCACGGAAGGAGCTGAGAGAGGGATCGCGATCGCCCAGCAGAGCCGCGTCCATGAGCCTGGCGCCAGCAGGATCGTCGCCGGGAGGTACGAGGGTTCGTTATCTCGGCTGGTGCCGTTGGGTCCCAGCCGGATGAAGCCGTTCGTCCGAACTACCCGCGAGGGCATCCTGGTCCGGGTGAGCTCGATGGGCCTGAGGTTTGTCGGGCTGCCCTTCCTGGGCGCACAGAAACCGGGACCAGGCATTATCGGGCGGTCGAGACTCGGCCAGGAATGACGCGTGCTTTGGATCGGCGGTGAAGGTGAGGGGGATAGCGGCCTCGCCGAGCCGAGACACTAGGTCAGCGCGGTGACCATCCATGCGCTTGTCTCAAACTGCACTCCGACATCGGGCTCGTATGAGCTCGCGAACCACACTGCGGGCCGCGCCCCCGTGCACGGCGGAACGGGAATCGACGGCCTCACCCGCCACCTCGTCCTCGAGGAACTCGGATGGGGGAGCGGTCTTGCCGCCGGGCTGGGAGTGGCCGCCCTGCCTTTCGAGTTCACCGCCATGTTGGCGGAGATGACGGGCAACCACCGGCTCCTCGACGAAATCGTGGCCCCCTTCGTGGCCGACCGCGAGGCCCGTTATATCGGTTGTTGGGCCATTACCGAGCCCTCCCACGGCTCGGATGCGCTCGACGCTGGTACGGACGCCTTCACCCGCGCCAGAGCCGCCGGATCCTGCCGGGCCATGGCCGACGGCGACGAGTGGGTCATCACCGGCGAGAAGGCGGCGTGGGTGTCGAACGGCTCCATCGCCCCCATGCCCTGTTGTTCTGCACGGTGGCGCCGCCGTCGGGGCCGGCCGGAGGTGGGGTGGCCATGATCCCGCTCAGCGGTCCAGGAATTGAGCGGGGACCAGCACTCGACAAGCTTGGACAGCGGGATCTCAACCAGGGGGGCATCCACTTCGACGGGGCCCGGATCCCCGCCGACTTTTGATGCGTGGACCTTCACAGGGAACTGCGCCGCAGGTATTTCGGAGGTCGTCACCACGGGAGAAGGATTCGTCACTGAGTGACGGTGTCGCCGAGCTACAGCCGAGGACGTCGTTGAAGATAGGCAGGTGACGGAAGACGATGTCGTCAGACAAGGCGAGCCTTGGTCGAATCCTCGTGAACGGGCGGCCACGAAATCGAGTCACTGACCGAGTCTCTTGTTCCGTCAGAAGTCTCTCAGGCGCGAGACCGGCTGCCACTTCTGGCCGACCCAAGCCGAGTACAGAGCGGCATAGCGGTCACCCCGTTCGAGCAGTTCTGTGTGGGTGCCGAGTTCGAGCAGCTCGCCATCGTCGACCACCCCGACTCGATCGGCCCGCTCGGCGGTGGACAGCCGGTGGGCGATGACGATGACGGTCCGTCCCCTCATGAGGGCGGAAAGTGCCTTCTCGACGACGGACTCCGTGCCGGGGTCAAGATTGGAAGTCGCCTCATCGAGGATCAGCACCTCGGGATTGGCCAGGGCGGCACGGGCCAACGATACGAGCTGACGTTCGCCGGCGGATAATCGTGAGCCTCGCTCGCGGACCTCGCTGTGAAGTCCGGCGGGAAAGGCATCAAAGCGTTCCTCGCAGCCGATCGTTCGCAGAGCCTTGCGGACATCGTCCTCCGAGGCGCGGGAATCGGCCAGGCGCACATTGTCGAGGATCGTCCCGTTGAACAGAAACCCCTCCTGGGGCACGACGGCGATCTGATGACGCACAGATGCGAAGGTGGCATCCTTCAGATTCACCCCGCCGTAGCTCACTGACCCTTCGAGCGGGTCGTAGAAGCGGGCCATCAACTTGGCCAGCGTGGATTTGCCTGCACCGGTGGGTCCGACCAGGGCCAGGCGTTCAGACGCCGAAACCGTAACGTTGACGCCCTTGAGAACGGTGTGCGACTCGCCGGGTCGATAGGCAAAGCTCACATTATCGACGACAAGCTCGCCTGTGCTCGGAAGATCCACGGCGCCCGGTCGCTCCGATACCTCCGCCTCGGTGTCCAAGAGCCCGAAGATCTTCTTCAGTGCCGCACCAGACTGTTGGACGAGGTTGAAGAGCTGGCTGAACTGCTGAATGGGGCTGATCAAGTAGGCCAAGAAGAGCACGAAGGCGCTCACGGTGCCGATTGACGTTCGGTGCCAGTGCACTAGTAGGCCGCCCACGCCAATGATGATCGCGGTGGCGGCGGCGTTGGTGAACTCCACGATCGGAAAGTACCGAGCCGAGAGCCTGACGGCGTGGACATTGGCTTCGTACTGGGCCTGGTTGTGACCCACAAAACGTGAGTACTGCTCATCCTCACGTCCGAATGCCTGGACCACCCGAATCCCGGCCAGGGACTCCTGCAGGGTCGACAGGGTCTGCCCGATCCGATCGCGCACCACCAGATAAGCGTCATTCGAGTCGCGCCGGAACCTCCGGCTGGAGACGACGACGGGTGGCAGGACAATCAGGGTGGCCAAGAACAACAGGGGCGACAGGATCGCCATGACGATGATCACACCTACGAATAGCAGACCACTCGTGATGAAGATCACGATGCCCTGTTGAACCAGATTCTCGAGTGCATCGATATCCGATGTCATCCGGCTGACCAGTCGACCGGTCTGCTCACCGTCGAAGAAGGACATGGAGAGTGAGAGTAGGTGGGCGAAAACCCTCTTGCGCAGATCTCGCAGGAACGATTCGCCGATCCTGTTCACCATCACGATCTGGATTCGCTCGAACACGCCCATCGCGACGGCCACGAGCAGATACACCGCCGCCGATATCTCGATGACCCGTCGACTGAAATGATGGACCGACAAGCCGTGATCTATCGCATATGCAACGATGAGCGGTCCGGCAACTGTCGTGACGGTGAACCCGATGAGGACGACCAGCGCGGCCACCAGACTCCGCTGATATCCCTTCATCATTCGCCAAATGCGCGTGATGATGCGGCCTGCTTCAGGAAGGTCGATCCGATCCTGATCCTCGACAGCTCCCTGGCTCCAACCCGGGCCGCCGCCACCCATGGCCCGCATCAGGGCGTCACATCTTCGAGATCGCCTCGGTGCAACTCCGAGCGGGCAGCGTCAAGGGCGGCCGCCTGGGCCAGGACCTCTCGATAACGGGCGTTGGTGGCGCTCAGCTCCTGGTGAGTTCCAGTGGCCAGGACTTGACCCTCGTCCAGCAGAACCACCCGCTGAGCCAGGGCAATGGTCGACGGCCGATGGGCGATGACGATGGTGGTGCGTCTGTCCATCACGTGGGATAGCGCGTCGCGGATCTCATGTTCCTTGGTGGCGTCGACGGATGACGTTGCATCATCGAGAATCAGCACTCTGGGGTCAGCCAGGATGGCTCGGGCCAGGGCGATTCGCTGGCGTTGTCCTCCTGACAGGGAGAACCCGCGCTCACCCAGGAGCGTGTCATAGCCGAGGGGAAGCTCGGAGATAAACCCGTGGGCTCCGGCGAGCGTAGCCGCGTTCAGCACCCGCTCGTTCGAAGCACCGGGTTCGGCGAAGGCGATGTTGGCGCTCACGGTGTCGGTGAACAGAAAAGTGTCTTCGAAGACCACGGCCACTGCTCGGCGAAGTTCGCCGAGTAACAGATCGCGAACGTCCACGCCGTCCAATGTGATTCGGCCGGAGTCGACGTCGTAGAAGCGGGGAACCAGCCGGGCCAGGGTTGTCTTGCCCGTTCCGGTCGATCCCACCACGGCCACGGATTCACCTGCGGGAACAGTGAGAGCAAAGCCATCGAGAACCGGCGCGCCACCATTGGCGTATGAGAATCCCACATTCTCGAAGCGGATCTCACCCGGGCCATCGGGCAATGGCTGAGCATCGGGACGCTCTGTGACGACGGGGGAAGCATCGAGAATCTGGCTTACCCGCTCCGAAGACGCCACCGCTCGTTGCGCCTGCGCGATGATCTGTCCGATTGATTGCAAGGGATTGATCAGCATGGTGACATAAAGGTTGAACGCAACGAGCTGTCCGACCTGTATCCGGTGGTCCAGGACCAAGATGCCGCCATAGGCCAGGACACTGGCCATGGACAATGCGGGGATGACATCCAACAACGGCTGGAAGCGTGACCGGATACGAGCAAGATCGACGATGCGGTCGAACACATTGTCCGCCTGTCGGGAGAGCTGGTCATGTTGTGCACCCTCGGCGCCAAAGCCCTTGACCGCCCGAATCCCGGTTACGGTCTCTTCGACGATCGTCGACACCGTCGAGAGTTCCTGTTGCAGGGACATGGCCACAGGGTGAAACCTCATTGAGAACCGCTTGGCTGCGACATTCACGAAGGGCAGGCAGAACAGGGCAAGGAGCGCCAGCTGCCAATCGATGACAACGAGGACGATCGACACAAGGAGAACCGTGAGCATGTTGGCGATCGTGAGCGGAATCATGACCGTGAACGCATTGATCTGCTGGAGGTCGGTAGCCGAGCGGGCCATCAGCTGACCCGTCTGGGCGCCGTCGTGGTACTCGAAGTCAAGCTCCTGCAACTTGCCGAACATCCTCTGGCGGAGATCGGTTTCGACGGCATAGGAGACTCTGAACGCCAGGTACCGCCGGAGCCCCGAGCACGTCGCCGAGAGCGCACCCAGTATCAAGATGGCGAGGGCGTACATCAGAAGACCGGTGCCGTGCCACCCGTTGCGCATGTCGTTGTCGATGGCGGCACCGGTCAGGGTGGGCACGACGATGCGAGTGGCGCTCCAGAGGACGCCGGCCCCCACGCCGGCGAAGACGGCGACCCGATGATGGAGAATCGTCCTGGTCAGCAATCTCCACCCGATGGAGCGGCCGGGTTTTCCCGTCCGATCCTTGAGGCCATTCACGGGCATGGGCCCTCAACCTCTCGCTCTATGACTCATTCATCGACTCCTTTAGCCAGATCAGTCCGACGCCTAGCGATCGGCGGCCACCGCGTCGTACGTCTCGTAGTCCGAGCCGGTGTCGTCAGCGAACTCGAACTCGAGCAGACCAGTCTCTCCCCACTTTTCACGCAGGTACCCGTTGTTGGCGTCGAGCAATCCCAATTTGCGAGTGTTGGGTACCAGCTTGGTGAAGAATCCTCGGACGAAGCTACCGCCCGGATTGATCTTGGCCCGCCCCGCTGCCTCCATGATGAAGGGAGCCACGGCACCATGATCCACGCCCATGCGCTCCCACACTTCCGGCGTGGTCGCTCGCGAACGCAAGTTCAGGGTGGCATCGACCATGAACTCCTGGCGTTCGAGTAGCTCGGACTCGCTCAGCCCGGCGTAGAACTCGGAGAGGGTCAACACACCGAAGGCGACATGGCGGGCCTCATCGGACATCACGTACCTGAGAAGTTTCTTGAGCAAGGGTTCTTCGGTCCGTCGCAACATGTCACCGAAGGCGGCCAGTGCCAAAGACTCAATCACGATCTGCATCCCCAGGTAGGCGATATCCCACCGGGAGTCCTCCAGCAGCGACCAGATCTGCGCCTTCAGGTACGGGCTCATTGGGTAGGCCTCGCCCAGCTTCAGTGAGAGGTACTTGGCGAACACCTCAGTATGCCGGGCCTCGTCCATGGTCTGGGTGGAGGCGTAGTACTTGGCGTCGATCCATGGAACGGTCTCGACGATCTTGGCGGCCGTCATCATCGCTCCCTGTTCGCCGTGCATGAATTGGCTCAAGTTGGCCTTGAAGAACTCGATGCCGAGCTTCGAGTACTCCTTCTCGCCCCACCTCCTCAGAGGCGACTCGGGGAGGGTCCCGGCGATGCGGGTCACGGCCAGCATCGGGCTGTCTTGTTCGGCCACCAGCCGCTCGGGGTCGACGTCGGTGGCCCAGTCCAGGTCGGTCACGCTGTTCCACTGTGAGCCCATGGCCTTGTTATAGAGGGTGACGAGCTGCCCCCTGTCCCGTTCGTAGTCCCAGACGAACAGACGGTCGGCGTTGTCCTTGATGACATGGACGACCTCGTCCATTTCCCGTCGACTGGGCCGCGTCTGCCCCTCCTCTTGTCCTGAGCCGGGCTCGTGGGCACCGGATTCAGATGTCATGCAACTCAGCTCCTTCGTCCACCCATGGTGGCGTTGGGGGCGGCTTTGGCCACCAGATCAGGGACAACGCCGCCCAGCTCGGCGGGGTCCCAGCGGTCTCCCTTGGAGGCGCCGGGGCCGGCCACCCAACCTTCGGCCACGCTGATGTTGCCGCCCTGGACGTTGAAGACTCGCCCGGTGATGGCGGCCGATTCGGAGCTGCCCAGCCAGACGACAAGCGGAGCGATGTTGCCGGGGTCGTGGGCGTCGAACTCGTGGGGTTGCCGCGTCGCCCGGGCCGCCCCCATTCCGAGGTTCTCGGTCATTCTGGTCAGCGCCGCCGGCGCAATGGCGTTGACGGTGACGCCGTAGCGTCCCAGTTCCATGGCGGCGATGATGGTCATCGACGCGATGCCCGCTTTGGCGGCGCCATAATTGGTCTGCCCCACGTTGCCGTAGATCCCTGATGGGGAGGTGGTGTTGATGATGCGGGCGTCGTTGGACTCCCCGGCCTTGGAGCGGTTGCGCCAGTACTCGGCGGCGTGACGCGTCGGGGCGAAGGTACCGCGCAGGTGGACACGGATGACGGCGTCCCACTCTTCGATGGTCATGTTAACAAGCATGCGGTCGCGGAGAATTCCGGCGTTGTTGACGAGGACGTCGAGGCCGCCGAAGGTCTTGAGGGCCGTCTGGATCAAGCGATCGGCCGCCTCGTAGTCACTGACGTCTTCGCCGTTGGCAACCGCCTCCCCGCCCATGCCCCTGATCTCGTCGACGACCTCACCGGCCGGGTCGGCGGAGTTCCCGGTGCCATCGACCTCGGCTCCCAGGTCGTTGACCACGATCTTGGCGCCCTGGCTGGCGAACTCGAGGGCGTGCTCACGCCCGATACCACGCCCCGCCCCTGTGATGACGACGATGCGTCCGTCGCAGATACCCATGTAAGTTCTCTCCTTACTTGGCTTGGGACTGCTTGGCTTGGGACTTGTTGGTTGCGCCTGCTAGCCGATAGTGCTCACGCAATTTGCGTTTGAAGATTTTCCCCGTATCTTCCCGCGGTAGCTGGTTCACAAAATCGACCGTGCGCGGACATTTGAAATGGGCCAGTCGTGCCCGGGTGAAATCGATCAATTCGACCGCCAACTCCTCGGTGGCCGCCACACCGTCGACCAGTTGCACGACCGCTTTGACCTCCTCGCCCCACTCCTCATCAGGTACTCCAATCGTGGCCACGTCGGCGATGGCTGGATGTTGCAACAACACGGCGTCGATCTCGGCCGGGTAGATGTTGACGCCACCCGAAATGATCAGGTTGGCAGTTCGGTCGGTCAGAAAGAGGTAGCCCTCCTCATTCATATAGCCCATATCCCCCAACGTGAAGTACTCACCGCGGAACGACTCAGCCGTCTTTTTCTTGTCGCGGTGGTACTCGAACTTCGCGACGGCCCGTAACCACACCAGGCCGATTTCCCCGACCGGCACCTCACTGCCGGCATCATCGGCCACTTTGACCAGCCCACGCACCATCGGGCGTCCAACGGTACCGGGGTATGCCAGCCAGGTGTTCGAGTCGACGATCGTGCCCAGCCCCTCGGTGGCGGCGTAGTACTCGACCACAATGGGACCCAGCCACTCGATGAGTTGTTGTTTGACGGCTACGGGGCACGGTGCGGCGCCGTGGACCACGAGGCCGAGCGACGATAGATCGAACGTGGCCCTGACGTCGTCGGGCAGGGCCAGCAAACGATGGAACATCGTTGGCACCATGTGGGTGTGGGTGATGCGGTACTGGTCGATAAGGCGAAGCGTCTCTATCGGATCCCACCGGTCCATGATCACGATGGGCACGCCGTAGAGCATGGGCGCGGCCACCGAGAAGGCCAACGTCGCAGCGTGATAGAGGGGTCCGGTGCACAAGTGGACGTCCTCGCCGTAAGGAAAGTCCTCGCCGTACCTCCAGAAGTTGACACTGGCCAGGGTGCTCGGCGTCCCCACTCG
The DNA here is from genome assembly GCA_963800065.1 of uncultured Acidimicrobiaceae bacterium. GTDB lineage: Bacteria > Actinomycetota > Acidimicrobiia > Acidimicrobiales > UBA8190 > CAWJFJ01. Next base: position 26,380 of record CAWCZO010000009.1, read on the forward strand.
ATTCACCCCTTTGGGCCGACCGGTCGTGCCCGAGGTGTAGAGCATCTGGCTACCCAGCGTCGGGTTGTCTACATCGGCTCCGTCGTACCCTGCGATGGTGTCAGCGTAGGAGGCGAACCCAGGGAGCTCCCCGCCGATGGCCAGTTTCACAACAACCTCGTCCGGCCGCGTGGTGTGGGCGGCCCCCGCCTCGATCGCCCTGTCGCCAAGCTCCGCAGCGGCGATGAACGCCTTGGCCTCGCAGTTCTCGACGACGTAGCCCGCCTCGTCCCCGGTGAGGTGCCAGTTGATGGGCGTGAGGCGCAAACCGCTGCGTTGGGCGGCGTATAGGACCTCGAGGAATTCGGGGCGGTTCGTGCACATGAGAGCCACACTGTCGCCTGATCGCAGTCCGCCGTCCCGCAACGTCCGCACGAGCCGGTTGATATTGGCGTTCAACTCGCCGTAGGTGCGATCGCCATACGCCGTGTACAACGCCGGCTTGTCAGGAGCTCGGTCTGCCAGCCAGGCCACGAGCATCCCTTGGGCGGCGGCTTCCGTTTTGTCTTTCGGAACCGGCATCCCCCCGCCTCCCCGGATCTCGGCGCGCATTATGGCTCAGGCGTTCTTTGGCAGCTCGGAGAACGGTGTCACCCGGTCGTTGTTGGGCTCCTTGGGCAGGCCCAGAACGCGCTCGCCGATGACGTTTCGTTGCACTTGATCGGTACCGCCGTAGATAGGAGGCGCTTGGGCAATCAGCGCCATGGCGGTGATGGTACCCACCGTTGGATCACCGGTGGCCTCCACCAGGGCGGCCCTGTCATCGTCGTTGTAGCCGTGCAACATGCCCGAGGGCCCGACGATCCTGAGCCCGAGGTCACGGCTCAGACGCACGATCTGGCTCATCGAGAGCTTGGCCACGTTCGGCATGCCCGGGATATCGCCACCGTGCTCCCTGACGGCCTTGACGCGCAGTCCGTTGAATCTCCCGAGCTCACCCAGTGTGTAGAGACGGGCCAGGTCCTGTCGTATCACGGCGTCGTCGTTGACCCCCTTGGACTTCGCCAGGGCGATCAACATGCCCGCGCCACGCCGGGTAGCGCTGAGCGCACCGCCGTTTTGCATCCGTGTGCCGGACCGGCTGTTCTCGGGAGCACCGAAGTCTCCGACCCGTTTTCCCAGTGCACCCACGACCGTGCCCGGTTGGGCCACGCCACCACCGGCCGTGTTCCCGCCGCCCGAACCGAGGGCCGCCCGCTCGTTCGTGAGGGTCGTGTTGGCCGCCGCCCATCCGTTATTGGCGCCACCGATCAGGGCGGAGTCGGCCACCCGGGCATCGGTAAGAAACACTTCGTTGAAGAGGGCGTGCCCCGTCATCTCCTTGAGAGGGCGCACATCCACTCCCGGTTGGTGCATCTCGAAGGCGAAGTACGAGATGCCTTGGTGCTTCGGCACGTCCGGATCCGTCCGGGCCAGCAGCATGCCCAGATCGGCGTACTGCCCACCTGAGGTCCAGACCTTCTGGCCATTGATGACCCACTCGTCGCCATCCTTGAACGCCTTGGTCTGCAGACCAGCCAGATCCGAACCGGCCTGGGGCTCGCTGAAGAGCTGGCACCACGCCTTGCGGCCGGTGACGATGTCGCGGACGTAGCGGTCGATCTGCTGCTGGGTGCCGTGGGCGGCGATTGTGGGTGCGGCAAGAAGGAGGCCGAGCCCGGCCGGTGCACCCAGGGCTCCGAAGGTGGCGATCTCGTTGGCGACCAGCACGGCGTCCGCTCGGGCGACGGCCTTGCCATACGCGTCAATGGGCAGTCCCGGGGCGGACCATCCCGCCATGCCGAGGCGCTCCCACCAGTCTCCGACGGTGAGATCGGGGTCCCAGTTCTGCTTGAGCCACGCCCGTAGGTCGCTCAACAGCTCGTCGGTCGGTGGCGCCACCTCGGTCATGTTCAGTCCTTCCGGTCCACGATCATGTCAACCAGGCAGGTCGCCGCCACCTCTCAGACGCGTGTCATGAGTGATGGAGTTCGGCACGGCCTTGCGCAGCGAGCCTGCCATCGACACTCGTTCCCCCTCCATCTCGGTTCGGCGAAGGTCCGAGCGCACCCGGGCCACTTCTCGGGCGCACGACCAAATGGACCTTGCCGGTGGCCGGCGCGGCGCGACTTCACGGTGCACCTAACTGTCATTGTCGCATATATTAAAATGACTAACAAACGTTCACCCGATCCATAAGACGCACGATCTGGCTGCGGCCGGAGGGTCCGGGAGGGCCGAGAATGGACGGCGACCCCAGGTGATTGAGGCTGCTCGGAATCCGCCACCGCTGCGCGAGCGAAAGAAGCTCCGCACCAGGGAGGCCCTGATCTCGACTTCGCAGAAACTCTTTTCCGAGAAGGGCTACGCCGCCACCACCCTCGAAGAGATCTGTCAGTCCGTGGAGGTTGCGCCCCCCACCCTTTTTCGCTACTTCGAGTCCAAGGCCCAATTGGCCCTGGCCCGCAACGTCGACTGGGCAGAGAGCTTGAAAGCTGATGTCGACAGCGCCGATCGCGACGCCTCCACATTCGACATATGGCGTCACCACGTCAGGCATCTGTCCTCGCCCGAGGTGGCGCGATGGACCAAAAGACGCGCTCGATGGATCGCTCCGGAACCTGTCCTGTGCTCGCTCATGGCCGCACTTGATGTCGACTGCGAGGCCATCTTGGCCTCGGGTCTGGTGGCCGATGCCGATATCGATCCGGTGGACGATGTCTACGCCCACCTCGTGGCCACCGCCCTGGTACGGGGCCGCTGGGCCGTGTTCCGCCGTTGGCTCGAACTTCGCCAACCGTACGAGATGCTCGCTCCGGCCCAGATGGCACTGATCGACTTCGTCGTCGAGGAACTGTCTCCGACAGGCGCTGCGGTGCTGGCCCGCTTGCTCGATGGTCGGAAGCCGTCGCTGGCGTCCGCCGGGCCGATGGTGCTCAAGGATCGGCTTCATCCGGGACACCTGACGGTTCCAAGTGACTGACGATTGATAAGCGATACGACGGAGGAGAGACGTATGGCAAGTCTGAGAGGCGCGTCTGCGCTTGTGGGTGTCGCGGACGACGCCTCGCCCACGGGCGAACTCGATCTCACCGGCCGGGCACTCGAGGTGGCCATGATCTGCGAGGCTCTTGCCGACGCCGGCCTGTCCTTGTCCGATGTCGATGGGGTGACGCACGCAACATCGTCGATCGGGTTGGCCGAGTATCTGCGTATCCACCCACGCTTCACCGACTCGACCAATACAGGCGGATCCAGCTACGAGGTCCATGTCGAGCACGCCGCCGCCGCCATCGCCGCCGGTCTCTGCGAAGTGGTGATCGGTGTCTACGCCTCGACACCGCGCAGCGATCGCACTCGACGAAGAGCTGGGCCGGGTTGGCGACCGATGCTGGGACCCAATCCCGCCGCCGAATGGGAACTGCCCTTCGGGCTGCGGATGCCGATGGGTCCCTACGCAATGGCTGCCACCCGACACATGCACCAGTTCGGGACGACATCCGAGCAGCTCGCCCAGATCGCCGTGACCACCCGTGCGTGGGCCAGCATGAACCCCAAAGCCCGCTACCGGGAACCGATCACCATCGACGACGTGCTGGCCTCTCCACTCCAAAGCTCACCGCTTCACCTTCTCGACTGTTGCCTGGTGACCGATGGTGCCGGTGCCTTTGTCATGACGAGCGCCGAACGGGCCAGCGACCTGGCCAAGCCTCCGATCTACGTGCTCGGCGCGGGGACATGCCATGACCATTCCATGATTAGCCAGATGCCCGATCTCACCGTCACCCCCGGTGCCGTGTCGGGAGCCGATGCCTTCGCCATGGCCGGAATCAAGCCGTACGATGTGGACGTTCTCATGGGGTACGACAGTTTCACCATCACCGCTCTCCTGCACCTCGAGGACCTCGGCTTCTGCGCCAAAGGCGAAGGCGGCCCCTTCGTGGAGGACGGAAAGACCGGCCCTGGCGGCTCGCTGCCGATGAACACGAACGGTGGGGGGCTCTCCTTCACCCATCCCGGCATGTACGGAATGTTCCTCCTGGTTGAGGCCGTGCGTCAGCTTCGCGGCGAATGCGGTGCCCGCCAGATCGGCGGTGCCGAGATTGCCGTGGCGCACGGCTCGGGGATGGTCCTCTCGTGCATGTCCACCATCGTGTTGGGAACGGAGGCGACGCTGTGACCCAGACAACCGAACAACCCCGGAGGATCGAACCACCCGTCACCCAGACCAGCCAGCCGTTCTGGGACGCGACGCGTGAACGTTCGTTCCTGCTGCAGTGGTGTCGCGACTGCGGGAAGGCGATCTTCTTTCCCGCGAGGTGTGTCCCCGCTGCCTCGGCAGCCGCTTGGAGTGGCGTCCGTCCCCTGGCACCGGTGCCGTCTACACATTCACGGTGGAATACAACCCGCAGAACCCCAACCTCAAGCCGCCCTACACGATCGCCCTGATCGATCTCGACGAGGGCGTGCGGATGATGTCCAACCTGGTGGGCTGCCCTCCCGGGGAGGTTCGGGTGGGGATGCGGGTCAGGGTCACCTGGGAGGCGTTGTCCGACGAGCGAAACCTCCCACAGTTCGAACCGGCGTGACAGATCTCAATCGTCGATATGCCATTGAAAGGCGTGAAGGCGGTGGTCGCCACGGAGAGAGCTGATCTCGGGGCCGACCGCATCCAAGAGATCTTGTGGAACCGGTTGGACAGTCTCCGACATCTCGAGGTTGGTCCCCGAGTCAGTGCGACGGCGTTCTGATGAAGAGACCATTGGACAGAGAGTCGAGTGGTACCAGCGTCTCCTGAGAAGCATCGAGTCCCGTGTGGGCGACGGCGGTGAAATTATACGATCCCAGAATCCCTTGATAATTGGCGTTCTCGAGATATGTGCGCAAGCTCCCCGGATCGTCGGCATTCACGCCGTTGACCGCACCGGCGAACATCATGACGGAGTCAAAGGCCTGCGCGTATGGCGTAAGTGCGCCCCGCAGCTCGTGCTCATGCAGCGAACGTAGGACGCTTTTTCTGAACGAGGCGAGATTCGTCGGAATCGAGCGCCTCACCTCCAAAGCACTGGGCACGACGATTTCGACCCCGGAGACGTCAGGGGCGGCAAGTTCGGGAAGAGCCGCCTCAGTCGAGGCGATGATCGGTATCGTCGAGCCGGTGGCGCCACGAACGGTGAGCAACGGTGCGAGGGTCGAACCATCGTCAAACACCACGAGAGCGTCCGGATGGGTCGATCTGACCGCGGCCAGGACACTCGATGCCGTTGCCCGCGAGTCGACGACCGTTGATGGCGAGGTCACCTCGATCCTGGTACCTCGGGTGGCGGCGATGAAATCATCGACCCCTTGAAGAGAGGTCGATGAACCCGAGCTCACGGCGGTGAGCCGCTGCCAGTTGTGCCGCTTGGCATAGGTGGCGAGCACCGCCGCTTGAGATGAGACGGACGAACCGACCGGGAAGGTGTACGGGTATGAGCGCGGTTGGAAGGTCTCGTCCACGGAGGAGAAGCTCGTAGCCGTCACTCCGAGCGATCCCAGATTGGCTCGGTCAGACCGGTTGCCGGCAGCCAGGAACGGCCCGACGACCAGCGACACACGCTCCTGGTTCACCATGTCCAAGAAGGCCTGATTGTCGACAGCGGGGTCGGAGCGGTCGTCCTTGTACATCAGTTCGAGGCAACGGTGCGAAGTGAGGACGCCACCGGAACCGTTGACCTGTGCGACACCCAGCTCCAAGCCCGTCAGCTGGGCACGACCGACGGCGGCGAGTGGCCCGCTGAGCGGCAGTGAAGCCCCGACCTCGACGACCGCCGACGTGTCACACCTCCCGTTCACGGCCACGACCGTGGTGGGTACGCCGAGACGTGTCCGAAGCTGGCAACCGGTCAGAACGACAACCACGAGAAGGAGGCTGACCAGGGGGACGGCACGCCCTGTCCATCGACGACCGGCGGGGGCACCTCGGCGGGCCATCACTGGACCTGTGCTCCGAGGTACGACTCGATCACTCGTGGATGATTGAGGACGTCGTCCGGATCTCCCATTGCCACCACGGTACCGGCGTCGAGAGCGATCGCTCGATCAGCGAGGCGGCGAAGCAACCCCATGTCGTGTTCGATCAACATCATCGAACAATTCAGTCGGGCTCTCGTCTCAAGGAGAACGGGTGCCATGGCCTCGGTCTCGGCTTGGGCCAATCCAGCCGAAGGCTCGTCCAAGAGCACGATGGTCGGCTTCATCGCCACGATGACGGCCAGCTCGAGCAGGCGTCGAAGCCCCGTCGAGAGATCAGAGGTGAGCTGGTCCGAGAACTCGGCCAGCCCCAGCTGCTCGAGCACGTCGTCGGCCGCTTGACTCAAGCGGCGCTCGACCCGACGTACCCTGGGCAGACACAAGAGTGCCGAGGTCGTTCCTGGCGTGGCCTCCGTGACCGACAGGGCCAGAACCACCGACTCGTGAACGGTGAGCCCGGGCCATAGACGTGCCCCTTGGAAGGAACGCCCGAGCCCGTGGGCTGCGCGCCGGAAAGCCGGCCAGGCGGTGATGTCGACGTCCCCCATGGTGATGTGACCAGTTACGGCCGGTCGCTCGCCGGAGAGGAGCTCGAAGACGGTCGTCTTCCCCGCCCCGTTCGGTCCGATGAGGCCGAGGATCTCTCCGTCAAAGAGATCGATGTCGACCTGATCGACGGCGACCACCCCTCCAAAACGCTGATAGAGATTGCGAGCGGACAGGACAGTGTTGTGGCTCTCGGGTCCGGTGGGGCCAGGGCAGTTCGGCGCTCGGTGGAGGAGCTCGGCGGTTTGTCGGGGTCCACCCAGAAGCACGGCCCGGACGATGTCCTGACGATCGAGCAGCTCGGTTGTAGGACCGGAAAAGACCACTCGACCCTTCTCCATGAACACCGCGCGCTGGCACAGTCGTAGGGCCAGGTTGACCGACTGCTCCACCAGAATCACGGCAGTGCCTTGTTCGTGAATACCGGCGACGATGCCAAGCAGGTTCTCGATCACCGTCGGAGCCAGTCCCAGAGAAAGCTCGTCGATGATCAAGAGGCGCGGTTTGGCGATGAACGCCATCGACAGGCTCAGCATCTGCTGCTCACCTCCCGACAACGATCCAGCCAAGGTGTGCCAACGACGAGCGAGGACCGGAAAGTAACCGAGCACGGTCTCGATGGACTCCGCCAGTCGCTCGGGCTCGTTGTCGAGCAGCCATCCGGCCACCCTCAGGCACTCGGCCACGGTGAGTCCGGGAAAGATCCCGCGTCCTCCAGGTACCTGGAGAATGCCGGCTTCGGCGATCCGGTGTGCCTCGTAGGTGGTGATGGCCTTGCCGTCGAACAGGACCTCGCCGACACTCGGTACCACCAGACCGGAGATGGCGCGCATGAGGGTGGACTTTCCCGCACCGTTCGTTCCCAGTACCGCCACCATCTCGCCGTCGTCCACATCGAGGTCGACCGCGAAGAGGATCTGGACGCCGTCGTAGCCGGCGTCCAGCGATCGGACCATGAGGAGCTTGGCCGTCCCTTCGGCGCGGGCGGCTCGGACAATGGTGTCCGCCGCTTCCGACACCTTGCGTTTCTCGATGTCCTGCCCCACCGAGCTCGCCCCCGAGCGCAAAAAGGTTCCGCCGATGGCGAAGAGCGGCAGGAAGATCCACATGGATGCCCGGTAGCCGAAAGCGTTTTCGATGAGGACGTCGACCGAAGATCCGATTACCCCTCTGGGGGCGATCAATAACACGCCCAGCTGCAACCATATCGTGGAAATGGCGAATCCCAAGGTGAGCATGCGGGTGGGCAAAGCCACCGACAGAAGGGCGTAGAGGCCGGCGATCACGACGGCGGAGAAGGCACCGAAAAGCAATTGGGCCACGAAGGCGGTAGCCACCGTGGGGGAAAGGGCCAAGGCGGCGGCCGCCAGCCCGGCCGAGAAGGCCAGGGTTGCGATCAGTCGCAGGGCGCGTCCCGGGTCAGCGCTGATGCGCTTCGGCATCACAAGGAAGCCAATCAAGAGACCAACCGCCGCGCCCGGTTCGGCCAGTGCGAAGAGCATGGCTCTGTGGGCAGCGTCTTGGTGAAAGACGTTCTCATAGAGCTGGCTGGCGTAAAAGGAGAGCCCGAGAACGGTCCCCAAGAGAAAGGGCATCGAGTAGAAGATCAACCGCAGGGAGGGTGTCGTGAACAGAGCTCGAATGGCTTCAGGTAGCGTCGCCGGTTCGTCCGCCAGTTCGCGGGAGCCGGCCGCCGTTGTTGTGGAGCCTGTTCCGCCGGGAGGGAGGCCAGCGGACAAGACGGCGAAGACAACGGCACCTGCCGCCAAGATCAGGAAGGGGACCTCCCAGCTGAAGGCCAGGGCGAGTGTGGCGACCAGAGGCGGGCAAAGGGTCAGGCCGAAAACGACGATCGTCCTTTGTGCAAGGATCGCCCGGGGGCGAAGCGAGGCCGGATAGTAGTCGCACAACAAAGCGTTCTCCGTTGACGTCAATGAGCCCGCCGCCAGGATCAAGGCGATGACCGCTGTATAGAGCAGAGCCTGATTGGGGACGATTCCGGCCAACCACAGGAGGCCGGCACACAGCGCGTAGAAGAGGCCGACGACGAGCATGACCCGCGACCGCGAGGTCCGGTTGGCCACAAGGGCCACCGGCAGATCCAAGGTAAGGCCCAATTGGAGCTGCTGAGCGGCCACCAGCACCAGAATCGGTAGGCCTAGGTGGTACGCGTCCTGGACGCCCGAAAGCGAGAGGACCCAGACCGTCGCGCACATGGGCAATGTCGCCCCCAGTCCCATGGTCACGACCAGCGGGCGCACCGGGTAGGGAGCCGTGATCCGAGACAGACCGCGTGGGTGTCGCCCCGGTCGGGCCCGATCAGCCATGTCCGCCTCCCTGGGGGCGCGTGGGGATGATGCCGGCCGGCCTTTGGCGTTCGGATCCGAGTTCGGCTCCATTGGAGGTGGCGACCCCGTCGTCGTCCGGTGCCTCGGCTCCGCGCCAGATGCCTGCCACCGATAGGCCATGACGCCTGGCCAGGAAGCCCAGGAGCCGGTCTCGACCGGCGTACAGAAGACCTCCGATCCCTTCGGGAAGGAAGATCAGCAGCAGCAAGATGCCGCCCCCGTTGACCAGCGCCGCGTAGCCACTGGGTAAGAAGTACTGGGCACTCCACACGACGATGGCCCCCAGGATCACGCCGGGCAAAGAGCCGAGGCCACCGATCACCACCATCGAGAACAGAGCGATGTCAATGTCCGCTGTGAACGATCCACTATTGATGCCCTGTTGCTGAACAGCGAAGAGGGCGCCGGCGAAGCCGGCGATGGCCCCCGAGACCATGAAAGCGATGAGCTTGTTCCGGGTTGTGTTGAGGGCGGCCGCTCGGGCGGCCGATTCGTTGTCTCGAGTGGCGATAAGGGCGCGGCCCGTTCGACTCTGTCGCAATGATCGAACGGCAAAGAGCATTAGGAAGAAGCCAGTTAGGCAGAAGTAGTAGATCTGCCAGTCGGCGTTGAGGACGTTGTGCCCGAAGAGAGTGGGGCGATTGGCGACCGTGGTGACGAGCCAGGGAAAGTAATTGGGGACCAGGAGATATGTCGAGGCGGCCACACCGAATGCCAGCGTGGTCACCGCCAGAAATGGTCCGGAAATCCGAAGAGCCGGGAGCCCGATGATCAGCGCCACGAGGGCCCCGACGAGGACGCCGGCTGCCAAAGCGGCGAAGAAGTCCCATCCGTGGCGTGAGTAGAGCGTGACGGTGGTGGCTCCTCCGATCCCGGCCAACCCGAACTGGCCGAGCGAGATCTGTCCGGTCCAGCCGGTTAGCACCAGCAGGGAGAGGCCGATGATGGCGTAAATCACGATGAGCGAGGCCAGGTATGTCTGGCTGTCGCTTAAGACGAGCGGCAAGACAGCCACCAACGCGAAGAAGGCGACCTTCAAGGCTCGCAAGGACCATCGCACTTCGGTCAACGAGGCAAGTTGCCGGGGGATAGGCCGAACGGCCGCGACCATGCGCCACGTCGACTGTTCGACCTCGCTCGCCCGGGCCTGTGAGCGATGCTGGATCAGGAGGGCCACGATGATCACGATGACCAGTGAGGCGTCGACAAATGTCGAATTCGAATAGGTCCAGGTGGCCCCGGCGTCGAAGACACCGATGGCCAGGGCGGCGGCGACAGTCCTGGGAAGGCTCTCCATGCGTCCGATCACGGCGGCAGCCAGGGTGCGAAGCAAGATGTCGTCCCCGCCGGCCGTCACGGTCTGGAAGCCGCCGAATCCGAGAACGGGGACCCGAAGCATGATGGCCAGTGCGGACAAGACGGCGGCCAGGATCCAGATGATGGTGTCGAGCCTTGGAACCGAGATCCCGACCAGGGTTGCTCGGTCGCGGTTCTCCGCCGCCGCCCGTATGCCCAGCCCGTATTTGGAGAATCTCATGAGCAGAGCCAGGCCCACGGCCACCAGGACGGCCACGGCCACGGCCACGATGTCGTTTCCGCTGAAGAGCACCGGGCCCACCGTGAACGATGTGTGCAGGGGTGAATTGACGGTTTGACTATTGGACGCGCTCAAGCACGACTGATTCGTCGCCGGATTGCAGAACCAGATCGGCACTAAAGTGGAGAGCCCGGTTAGTAACTGGGCCAGCCCGATGGTGGCCACCGTGAGGATCAGCCGAGAGCTGTTTCGGAAGTGACGCGGCAACAGGCTGATGATCGCACCAAAAGCAACGGCGGTCAGCAGTCCAACCAACACGGCGAGAACAAAGTTCACCCGGTAGGTGACGATGAGCTCGATGGCCAGGACGGCGGGCAAGACGCCGATCTGAGCTTGGGCAAAGTTGATGATGCGATCGCCTCGGTAGATCAGGACGATGCCGGCAGCTAGCAGCGCATAGATGGCGCCGTACACGATGCCTAGGAGCACGATTCCGACGGGTAGGCCCTTGGGTAGGACCGCTGCCAATACAGCCCAGACAACCACGGATCCGACCAGCCACCCGATCGGTGCGCGGGCGGCCTGCCAAAACGAGGTTCGCTGGCCGCGCCATCCCGGCTGGCCTTTCCTCTTGGTACGCACCGTCTGCTCGCGACTTGGTGTGTCCAATGATCCCCCCACCGGGAAGGTCTTCTGAGGTTTGATTTAATGCACGCCGACCCCCGACCGTCGCGGCGTGACCGAGCCAACGTACAATGTCTCCGCTGGCATTTCTCGTCGAAGCAGGGGGAGAGCAACCACGCAAAGCGGGGGAGGCCGAGGAGGACAGGAGGACCCGTCGAGATCGAGTACCACCTTCTCCGGAGGGCGATCAGAACGGCGAAATGACACGGGAGGAGCGATGAGGACGTTAGGCCGTCACGCAGTCACCGCCACCGCTCGACGAGCCCGATCGGGGCAATTTGGGGTGGGAACCGCCGTACTTCTGGCTGTCTTCTTCCTCGTAGCCCTCATTGCCGCACCCACGGCGGGCGCGACCGGGAAGTCCGTTCTGGCCAAGTCCGGCCCGTCCGGAGAGGGGCCCTATCCGTGGGCATATCCCGCATCAGGGCACCTGAAGGCCGGGACCGGCACAACCAGCTCCGGTGGTGTGTGCGCTCCGGGCACTCCCCAGTTCGCCTCGCCGTACGCTCCACCCTGTGTGCCCAAGTTCACAGGCAACAACGGAGGAAGAACCTACGACGGGGTGACCCGGTCGACCATTACCTTGTCCCAGCGCGAGTTTCCCAACGCCGCCGACACCGAAGAGATCGAGGCTCAGGCCAAGGAGGCCGGATCAGCAATCCCTCAGGTCATCAGCCAGGTCCAGCAGGTGTTTCTCAATTACTTCAACAAGGTATACAACCTGTATGGACGTAGGGTCGTGATCAAGCCCTACGTCACGCAGGCCAGCTTCACGACTGAGGAGCTCGGCCAGGGTCAGGCTCAGGCCTGTGCCGATGCTGATGCCATCGCCAATCAGATGCACGCGTTCGGCGACTCGGGAATCACCAACGGGACCTCCTTTGGCGGTACCGGGCCCTTCTCCCAGTGCGCCGCCGAAGACCATCTGGTCGAGTTCAACGGCGACCCGTACTTCGACGAGGCCTCCTTTGAGAAGCTCAATCCTTATGTCTGGGCGATCACTCAGGACTGCACGCGCATCAGCTCGGCCGAAGCCGAAGTTCTCGCCACCATGCTCAGTGGGAAAAAGGCCATCTATGCCGGTGAGGCTTCGTTGCGTTCCCGGACCAGAAAGTTTGCTGCCTTCGTACCCAACGTTCCCCAATATCTCAACTGCACGAAGAACTTCGTCAACCTGGTCGAACACAAGTATCACGTGGCCAAAAGCGCCCTGGCACCAAGCTTCGAATACAACCTCGACGTCGCGACGTTCCAACAGTCAGCGCAGCAGGCGATAATCCAGTTCAAGGCGGCCGGCGTCACCACCATTATCTGTTCCGCCGATCCTTTCTCCCTGGGACTTTTGACCAAGGCTGCCGCCGCACAGAACTATCATCCGGAGTGGTTCATGACCGGCTCCGCCCTGACCGATCTCGACCAGACGGCACAGGGCCTCTATGACCAGGCCGAGATCGACGGGCACATGTTCGGGATGTCCGAGAGTGCACCCTCGACGTCGACCACCGGGCCCTCGTCGTTGGCCGGCCGCCTCTATCAGCGCCTGACCGGTCACCAGATCCCTAAAGGTACCGACGGCAACTACTCCGGACTGGTCGAGATCTTTGATGCCTTGCAAGCCGCCGGTCCAGATCTCACCCCGGCCAACATTGCCCGGGGTCTCCACGCCCTACCCTCGTTGGGGGCGCCCAATTATCAGTACGGCCTGTGGACGTGGAATTCCGGACCGACGGGGAAGGCCGGTGGTGGTGACCACACGTCAGGAGACGATGCGCGTTTCGTCTACTGGGACGGAAGCAAGACGTCGCCACTCAATGGTCAGAAGGGGACCTTCGTGGCCGTATTCGGCGGAAAGCGTTTCACCCTTGGCAAGTGGCCGAAGACTCTTCCAGCGCTCTTTGGTTCGAGCTGAGCTCGGCCATGCACAGCCCACCACAACCTCCGTGGGCCAGGCCAGACCGGCGCCTTCTTGACTCGTCAGCGGGTGGAGACAGGGCGAGGCTTTGGGCGACTCACGGCCAGAGTTGCCGTCTGAGAGGAGACAGGAGCCAGGAGGAGTGCCGTCACCAGATCGACTAGTTGGCTCGTGAATAGTCGGTCATCTCTGTGTGGTGCTGATTTGGCTCGACGACCAAGCTCCATGGCCGAGAACCGGATAGCGGTGAATCGCCGATGCAGTCGCGTGGCATCCTCCTCCAAGAACGGCCCGACGAGGGCCCGCCAGCGGTCGATGGAGGCAGGAGCACCGCGTGGCGCTCTTCCTCTCGGTCGATTGACGAGCTCGGCACTGATTTGTAGGTACTCGGCTCCTCCGTCCGGATCGTTCAACTTCGCCGCCGACGGCAGCACCAGGGCTGCGCTCAAAACGCGGAGATCGGGCTTGCCGGCGTACTCGTAGCGGTCCAACAGCTCGTGACGGTGCCGTTCAACAGCGGGGTAGTGCTTGTCGATCACGGCGCGGACGATGCCCTCGCGGTCCTTGAAGTGGTACTGCAGCGCCACCGCGTTCCGGGCCCCCGATTCCCGGTTGATCTCCCGGAGGCTGACTTGGCTGATACCGCGAGCGGCAAAGAGCCTCTCGGCGGCGGATGTGAGAGCGATTCGTGTCGGTTCCGCATCGCGTGCCAGTGGACCGCCTCCTCAGTCAGGAGCTAACTTACTCCTCCAATGATGCGATTGCATTAGATCACAGGGAGGCCGGAAAGTGGCGTGGGATTTCTCGACGGAACCGGATTTTCAGGAGAAGCTGGACTGGGTCGATCGGTTCTGCCGCGAGGAGGTCGAGCCGCTCGAGCTGGTCTTCCCCTTTGCCGTCCGAATGCGCGACCCGAAGATGAAGGTGCTGGTCGATCCGCTCAAGACGAAGGTCAAGCAACAGGGTCTTTGGGCCATCTTTCTCGGCAAGGAGCTGGGCGGTCCCGGTTTCGGTCAGCTCAAGCTGGCACTCGTCAATGAAATCATCGGCCGCTATGCGACGGCACCATCCATTTTCGGCTGCCAGGCTCCGGACACTGGCAATATGGAGCTCCTAGCCGCGTACGGCACAGATGTGCAGAAGCAACGCTGGCTATATCCCATGCTGAACCAGGAGATCTGGTCTGCGTACTCAATGACGGAACCGCAAGGTGGTTCTGACCCCAACCTTTTCAAGACCACCGCCATTCGCGACGGCGATGAATGGGTCATCAACGGTGAAAAGTGGTTCACCAGTGCCGGCCGGTACGCCGACATTATCTTCGTGATGTGCACCAACGGCATTTTCATCGTGCCCAGGGACACTCCCGGCGTCGAGATCATGGACTACCCCCAGACACATGATCACATCGTGTACCACGATGTACGAATCCCCTTGGACCATCTCCTGGGACCGGAGGACGGCGGCAAGGTGCTCGCCCAGCGTCGGCTGGGCGGCGGGCGTATCCATCACGCCATGAGAGCGATCGCCCAATGCAGGCGGGCCTTCGACATGATGTGTGAGCGCGCTCTTAGCCGGGAGTCCCACGGGAAGATTATCGCCGAGCACCAGATGGTGCAGAGCGCGATCGCCGATTCGTACGCCGAGATCAACATGCTTCGACTCCTCGTTCTGTGGACGGCTTGGACCATCGATAACTCAAGCACCCAGGCATCTCGAACCCAGATCGCCGCCTGCAAGTACACCGCAGCCAAGGTCTTGAAGGACGTCGCCTACCGGGCCATCCACATCTACGGCTCGCTCGGGGTCACGAACCTGACGCCGCTGCAAGCCATGTGGGCCGGTTCTCCGACGATGAGCGTGATGGACGGGGTCGACGAGGTCCACAAGGTCACCGTTGCCCGAGACGTCTTAAAGGGTTACTCACCCCACGGGGGCCTCTGGCCCAGTGAGTATTTCCCCGCCAAACGCGAAGAGGCGCTCAAGAAGTTCGCTAACGCCATGGCTCAGGACCCCGAGTTGGTCACGTATGCGGACGCCATGGAACGACGTTCCCGTGGTCACGGCTAGGCATGCAGCGTGGATCGTTGAAGCCTTAACGATCGGGGACGGTGATGGAGATCCTTGCGGAGAAGACCGAACTGGGGGTCATCGAGCGACGCTTCGACCTGTCGGTGGGGGATGACGTCGTGCCCGGATTCACTGGCTTAGCGAAGTGCTTCCGAAGATTGCGACTTGGATCAACACGAGCCGACACCCAGATCTCGGTGCTGTGCTCTGGGAGCTACTTGAGGGCGCTGGATGCGAGGTGCTTGATCGGGTCGAGGAACTCTCCGTGTGGCGGTCACCCGCCACCCTGGAGCGTGTTGCTGGTTTCCCAGATTCGGTGGATCGTGCCGTCGCCTTAGGACGGCTGGACCATGACAGCGGCAGATCGTGGGTCCGGGAACAACGTGAACGTGATGCCGCGGAGCAGTTCAAGGCCACGATTCCGAAGGTCCTTGTTGTTGCAAAGAAACGGCAAAAGTCCCGCAAGTCGGAAGAGGAGCGTGATTCTTGGGCAGCCCATAATCGGCCGCAGGGGATCCCGAGCCCCCTCTGTATCGATTGGGCCTGATTCATGGCGTCAGATACAGCCCCCTCATTCCGACTGCGCCATGTCCTATATCACCGCCGCCGCGCATTTGCGAGTGAGTCGAGTGGGGAGATCGGTCCGTCAACTCGACAGTGGCGGACGATGCGATTCCGTTCTCCACCCACCCTGGACCGGGCTTGATCCCGGTCGTCACCAGGACCCTATTCCTCGCCTCCCGGACTGCCATGAACGGCATTTTCGACTGGGTTTCCGGCGGGACGGGGAACGCTTCGCATGGAAGGCTCTCGGCGTGCTTCGGAAGGTGGTCCTGGGGCTTCAGGGCTCGCTTATGGCCCTTGTGATCGCCGGTTGCAGCGGTGGCCAGAGCGGCTCCTCCACCACGACTCGCGCATTGTCGCCAACCTCTACGACATGGTCACCAACGTCGACCACCGCAGAGACTGAAACTGTCAGCCTCTCGGTCGTGAGCTGCCGAACTACTTTCGCCATCGCGACACAACCGTCGACGGTTCCCTCGCCGCCGCTGGTCACCGTGACGGTTCCCAGCTCTGCGGCCAAGATGCTGGCCGTCTACGTCGACTCCAGCGACATCACGGCGCTCCTTGGCCCCAAGAGCTGGAACTGCGTCGCGACCTACGGTGCGGACGGCAGCGGTGGTATGGCTCTCTACGCGCCTGGAGGGACTGTCCTCTCATCGTCCAGCGAGCCCGGCCCTCTGTACCCACCGTCCTCCGACGAGGCGATTACAGGATTTGAGACCGGTGGAAGCAACGTGCAGGCCGATTATCAAGCGTGCCCGTACTTCCCCATGGCTGCTTCCGCTACCCAAAGCGATCTCGGGCACGAATGCTCAGCACCGCCCACCGCAGAGACGGTTTCCCAGATCAGCTCCAACGTCGTGGGATTTGAAGACCCTCCGGGTGTCAAGGGCGGCGGAAACCCATCCGGTGGGCCATATCCCGCTAACGGTGTCGTGACGTACTCCGCCTCCACTCAGCCAGGCACATACGTGGGGACCTGCACCCTGCCTCAGAACCAACACGTTGTTTGCACGGCGGTCCTCAACTACTTCGCGTCTCTTTATGGCGGGCGTCGGCCAGGTGTCCCCAGAGCCATTCCCTGAGCCGACCGTAACGCGTCGGTGCCGAATCGGCGTTTGGCAGGAGCCCCTTCACGTCGGACCACGCATATTCGGGGCTATCGGTCGCATCGTCAATCGAGTAAGTCCGTGCCGGTAGGTGCTCTCTGCGTGCCGTCGGCGGCGAAGGCGCCCCGCACGGTATCGACCGGCCCCTGCGCCCGACCTTTAAGGTGGTCCGGCCAGGTGCCGATGCCTTTGCATGTGGCAATGGCTGTGTCGCTCCCAGCGCCCTGCCTGGGTCGTATTTGCGAGCTTCAGGGGCCTTCCTCGCCCACCGGGA
Source organism: uncultured Acidimicrobiaceae bacterium (assembly GCA_963800065.1). GTDB lineage: Bacteria > Actinomycetota > Acidimicrobiia > Acidimicrobiales > UBA8190 > CAWJFJ01. Next base: position 43,454 of record CAWCZO010000009.1, read on the forward strand.
AGGCAATAGGCCGTGAATCGAACGACCCGACAGATCGTTGTGCTACGGCGGTTCGCCGTCGGCAGATAGGTGGATTCAACACCGGGCCGCGTTCAGCGACAGGAACCGGGGATCATGCCAGGCTGTTCGGGTGATCAGTGAACTTTTGCATGGGGTTCGAGAAGGGCAACTAAAGCGTCCAGATGGCCGCACGGTCGCCTGGAGCGAGTGTGGGTCGAGGGACGGGGTGCCCATGCTGCGAGTACCCGGAACGCCTGGTTGCCGCTACAGCGTGCGTGCCGATCGCAGGCCGTGGGAAGAGCGCGGACTGTGGATGATCACTACCGAAAGACCGGGATTCGGCGCATCCACCCAACTCCCCGGCCGGGGCTTCGCCGAGTCCGCCGACGACTTGGCAGCTATCCTGGACCAGGTTGCGATCGAATCGGTGCGCGCCATCGGGAGCAGCGGAAGCGCCCCACACCAGTTGGCCTTCGCAGCTCGTCATCCCACGCGGGTGCGGGCAATGACAATTCTGGTCGGGGCAGCGCCGACGACCGAGGACGAAGAGGCCCGGGAGATCGGACTGAACCGGCAGGCGCGCCAGCTGTTTCGGGTCGGGGACCTCGCCGGCGTTCGGCAACTGATGGTTGAGGCACGCGAGGCGCTCCTGGCCAACCCGCTCGCCGCCTTCCTGGAGATCATGGACAAGGCCCCTGAGGCCGACCGCGTGGTCATGGCCGACCCTGGTTGGCAGGAGTCCCTCACCGTCTCCATCCGTGAAGCACTGAATCAGGGGATCGAGGGGTGGTTCGATGAGGCCCTCGCCCTGTCCGGAGACTGGCCTGACGTCGATTTGGCGGCCGTTCAGACATCCCTCACCTGGTGGCACGCCGCCTCCGACGCCAACGCCCCGCTCAGTGCCGCAGAGCGGCTGCTCGAAGGAGTCCCCCAGGCGCGGCTGCGGCTCTTTGGTGACGACGAGGGTCACATGGCGAGCCACCACCGCGAGGGCGGGATCCTCGACGAACTTCTTGCTCGCGGCTGACGGGTCCGACCCGCACACAAGTGCCGTTATGTACGCCCCTGCGTCGGGCGGGAGCCGCTCGGAAATGACCGATCTGAGCGCCACTGATCGGGCCGCCGGTCGACTCGTCTGACAGCCACAGATCCCTGGGCAAGCCTGGGCAATACCTGGTAGACCCTGCTCCTGATAGGGAGTGAGGCCTGCTCCCGGGATGCCCGTTTAGCGCGGTCTCGCTCGTACACGAAAGGAGCGGCGGTGATCGGTGTAAACGTGACGTTCGAGTACGACGGTGACTTTGATCGCGATCGGGTCATCAATGTGGCCGACAAAGCCCGAACCATGTTCGAGGGGATGTCCGGCCTGCGCTTCAAGTTCTTCACCCTCGATGAAAATCAGCAACGCGCAACGAACTTCTACGTCTGGGAATCCAGAGATGCTGCCGATGCGTTCTTCTCGAAGGAACTGCGCGAGCGAGTCACCGGCCTCTACGGTGTAAGCCCCAGAATAGATTTTGTGGAAATCGCTCAGATCGTCGATAACTCGAACGGGTAGGTCTCTGTAAATCCGGCTCGGAAGTCTGGGGGAGGCACTCGACCCGACTTTGGCCAACGTGTATGTGCCGGAGGCGCCCCCCCGACGCGGCGGCCACCCGCTCGGAAACATCGGCCCGGAGTGACCCTGCGCGGCCTGGCTTGTCAGGTGACCCCTGGGAGGCGGCCTCCCCCCGGCAATCTCGCACGGTGGCGGTGGCGACATTGCGCCCGGAACCGTGGCGATATAGGTCGGCCAGGCGACCTCCCAAATTGCCCCTTCGGGTCTGGTTTCTTCATTCGACCGTAGCGAAACCAAGCGTTGGCGTCTCGAGAAGTTCGGTGGCACAGACAATTGCCTGAGGTTTGGCGAAGAGGTATCCCTGCAAATGATGGCACCCGAGTTCTTTTAGAGCAGCGAGCTGTTCGTGCGTTTCCACCCCCTCGGCGACAACGTCGAGACCGAGATCCGTGGCGAGCCCAATGATGGCTGCGACGATGGCGGCGTCTTCTCGTTTTGTCCCGACGGTCCGTATGAAGGATTGATCGATCTTCACGATATTAAAGGGGAAGGCACGAAGGTGGCTGAGGGACGAGTAGCCCGTACCGAAGTCATCTAGGGCCAAATTAACGCCGAGATCTCGAAGAGCGCGCAGTATTGGCTCGATGGTGACAGCATCGTCGATCAGAGTGCTTTCCGTGAGTTCAAGGGTAAGCAGGGTGGGGTCGAGGCCTGTTCGGGCCAGCGTGCCGGACACGATTTCGACTATGTCCCCTGTCACAAGTTGACGACCTGAGATGTTTACCGCAACGGGGAGACGCCGGTCGGGCCAGCGTTTTGCCCAGATTGCTGCGTGGAGGCAGGCTTGGTCAAGGACCCAGGACCCGATCTCGAGGATCAGACCTGTCTCTTCTGCGGTGGGAATGAAGCTGTAGGGGGTGAGGAGGCCGAAATCGGGGCGCTCCCAGCGCACAAGAACCTCAAACCCTTCGATCAGACCGTTTTCGGCATCGACAATTGGCTGGCCGTAGAGCACGAGCTCGCCGCGGGGAACGGCCTGACGAAGGGCGGCTTCAAGCGCCGCCTGCTCTATGACCCAGTCCTGCATGGTCTGGTCGAAGAGTTGGAAGCAATTTCGCCCGTTATTCTTGGCCCGGTACATCGCGATGTCGGCGTTGGCGAGGATGACCTCTGCTGTCTCTGCCCCATCGGTGGACAAAGCGATGCCAACGCTGGCACTCACACTCGGGTCGTCGTCCCCCAGCTGGAAAGGCGCCTGGAACACTACAATAATGCGCTCTGCCACTTCGGTCGCGTGATGGATCCCTTCTATATCCTCGCACAACACCACGAACTCATCGCCGCCCAGACGAGCAACTGTGTCCAACTCACGGACCGCGGTCTTGATCCGAACGGCGGCTTCAGTGAGTAGTCGGTCACCGGCAGAGTGGCCAAGGGTGTCGTTGACCGCCTTGAACCGGTCCAGATCGACATAGAGCACGCCGCACATGCGACCGTGCCGTCGGACTCGGGCGAGCGTCTGGTCGAGCCGATCGGTCAACATCATCCGGTTGGCGAGACCGGTGAGCGAGTCATGCGTCGCCTGGAAGGTGAGCTGTGATTCAAGAGCCTTTTGTTCCGATAGATCTCGCACGACGCCCGAAATGAATACCGAGTTAGCTTCACCGGTGATCGCGCTCGTGGACACCACCATCGGGAACTCCGTCCCATCGCGTCGCACGCCGGCGATCTCAATGTCGTTGCTCTGACCAGCGGCGGTCCCCGTTTGCTCGCAGGTTAGGAGAAATTGTCCAAGCGAATCATGGAGCTCTGATGGCACCAAGGTAGAGGCGGGCCGTCCCACAATCTCTGCCTCGCTCCAGCCGAATATCGCTTGGGCAGCCCGATTGAATGACAGAACCGATCCATCCAAGGCGAAGGTCAGAATCCCTTCCGCCGCGTTGTCGACGACCGCCCTGTATTGCGCTTCCCTGCTGAGTGCCTCGTCCCGAGCGCGGGCTAGCAAGTCATCCGAGCGTTGCTTCGCTTCACCAATTGCCCCGGCCATGATGATCACGATTGAAAAGGCAATCGCCCCCAAGAAACCCAATGACTGGGCTTCTGAGCGGCCGAGAAACGAGGGCATCCAGCCTTCGAACACCGACAGCTGGCCCGCCGCGCAGCACACCAGCGACCAACCGAGTACTGCTCGCCACGATGACGGGCCGGATTGCTGCAAATCCACCAGCGCCGCGTAGACGAAACACAGGCCTAACGCCGAACCCCAACCCGTCAGATAGATCACCGCAAGGACTGTGACCGCGTGCGCGCATACACGAACATGAAGGCGCCACGATCCGCGAGTGGCAAACGACCATCGATCAAGCCGTCGACTGATGAGCGACGAGCCGGCGATCGCGCTGGCATAGGCCCACCAGGGCTCGTTCGCCACGATTCTGAAATGGCGCCCTACCAGCACGACCACCAACGCGAATGCCTGGATCGTGTACAACAAGAGCGTGGGCGGGGGCCCACCTTGAATTGCGGTGAGTGACGCGTGCACGGCGGTCTGCGAGTGGTCGCACCCGACCGGCGCTACGGCCAGCTCCGCCTCTTTTCCGTTCACCGGAGCCTTATCGACACCGCGTCACGCCTGCTGAAGCGAAATTGGGCCTGACCTGGGATCTCACGAGCCTCGGACCATCTGAATCGACCGATCCACCGCTCTGCGTCGAGAGACTCCCCTCTACTGGGATCAGCGGGTAGGCCTCTTCCGATGAGGAGCGGAGGATCGCCCGTCAGATCGAGGACATTCGGTCAGGGATACGACGTCCTTTGGCTTTCTGTCTCCAGCGTTGCCAAAGTCCAGCGATACCTCGTGCTCGGCGCCTGGTCATTTCTCCTTTGTGGTGGGCGTCTTCGCTGAACGTTCCTCGCTCCACCACGCCATCTGCCAGCCGACCTGGCCTCCAGGTCCGGCACCGAGCTGACTGAGGAGTCCGGCGAAGTCCCAGTAGGCACGACACGAGGCGATCTTCCCGCCCTTCGCTTCGATAATCCAGGTGCCACGGACCCTGAATGACCGGCCTGACGGTGCCAAGTGAAGCGGCCCCGGGACCATCATTAGTGCCGGCGAGCTCCCACTCAACGGCGTAGCGATCGCCATCGCGTAGTACTGACACGGCGGACATGGAGAAGCCAGACGACAAGCCGTGCATGAAGGCGACTTGCTCCTCGACCTTGTCCCGACCAAAGATTCTCCCTTGGGGAACGACCTCGTAGGTCGCGTCCTTGGACAAGGTCGCCCGGACCGCATCGGCACTGTGACGGTCCCATGCCATGGCGAACGCTTCGACGAGTGGATGTTCCATTCCCCCTCCCCGATCTGAGCCGCCAAGGCGTAACTCATGGCCGCACGACCTCGCCCCGTTCGCACTGGAAGTGTGCCCGACTTAGGAACATCCGATGAATAGGGGGAACGAACACACACGCACCAAGTCCTCGGGACGCGGCGCTTCATTGCCAAGGGCGCCTAGCAGCGGGAGCCTGTTCCCAGACGTTCCGAGAAGTGCCAGTGCGAGTGGCCTGGCCCTCGACCGACCTGCTCGGAAATCGCAGTCCTGAGCGCCTTGGCTTGGCAGCCCTTCCGCCGCACCCGAGCAGACCCGGCAATGCCGATCGGTCGCGACCCGAATTCTGGGCCTCTTTGGCCGATGTTATGCGCTAGCGCCACCGGCGAGCAGATCGCCAATTATTTGTCCGTGCGAGAGTGATTTGTGACGAACGTTATGTGTGCCCAGGTCGGGCGACAGTTCACACAGGAGTGACCGCAGGCGCGGCATCTTCGGGAAAATCCGCGACCGGTGCTAGGGGACGGCCAGCGGACCGGCTAACCGCTCGGTCAGCAGTTCGAGGGAGCTGTGCAGCTGGGCGAAGCGCCGCGGCCCCAGGATCTCCGCGATCCGCAGCTGGGCCGCCCCAGCCTCTGCGTAGATTGTCTGCTCCAGCCGCCGTCCCTTGGAAGTAAGTCGGATCACGCGAGCCCTTCCGTCGGCCGAATCGGGCACGCGCAACAGGTACCCGTGTTGTTCTAGGTGCCCGAGCAGTTCGTTGACCGACTGTTTCGTGATCCCCCTCCGGTCGGCAAGCTGGCTTGGACGTAGTCCCTCGAGGCCCGGATAGCGCCAGAGACCGACGTGCGCGGCGTTCAGATCGTCGTATCCCGCCGCAACGACGCCCGCATACAGCTGATCACGGACCCACTGCCAAACGATACCCAGCATGGCGCCGGCGTACGGGCTTCGTTCGCCGTTGGGGCGGTCGAGGGAATTACTTGACATTAGTCGTAAGGTTACCATACGATCCGACCGTAAGGACACCTGACTATCCGATCCAGGACAGGTTTCTACCAGGAGGTGGCTGAAGTGACGACGGCAGTTGTCGACTCCCCCGAGAATGAACAGGTGCCGGCGTGGTGGTTCCTCGACACCTTGGTCGTTGAGCACCGCTGCGCACCCGAAATGAACACCATCGTGCTCGAGATGACCTTGCCAGTCGGCTCGGCGCCCCCGCTGCACGTCCACGACAACCTCGACGACACCTGGTACATCCTCCAGGGCCAGATGGTCGTGCGCTGTGGCGAAGAGGAGCTGGTCGTCGGGGCTGGGAACTGGGTCTCTATGCCCCGCACTGTCGAAGTGGACGGGCACGAGATCGATTACCGCGGCTTCGGTCGGGCATACCTGGAATGGATTCTCGCCAACAAGGAAAAGTCATGGATGAGCCCGCCGAACCTCACCAGTCGTCCTGAGCAGGACCGTGCCGTCATCGAATGGGGATACATGCTGCTTCGTAGCTTTCTGCGTGAGTGGAACGGAGAAGAGCACCTACCGGACTTTGATGACTCGCTGGTCAAGCGGTACCAACAGGAGGCATCGAGCGCTGAACCGTACCTGGAAACTGTCCAGTACGCATCCGACAACGGCTGTACGGACAGTGATGGTCATCTGATCGCCTGGGAGACGGACGGAGTCCGGTGGGTCAGTAGCAACCGGGCACTACATGCTTGGGCCATCAAGGCCGGATTCAAGCTGCCCGGTGGGCCGAACGCTCTGACCAGCCATGTAATGCAAAAGTACAAGGCTCAGCAGGACCGTCGCCGACGCTTCTGCTGGCCGATCACCAACGAGACTCCGACCCTACCGACCGAAGAGTGACACATCCGCTGGAAACGTGACGGTGGGTGTGGGGGTAGGTGTGACGGGTACCACCAGGACAAATACAGTAGAAGACACATTGTCACATCACTAAACACCGTCCACGTCGACGGATCGGAACCGGACAGCAATCCCATCATGATCGTGCCACCGGCGACATGCCGTCGTAGCATTGACGCCTATGGCCCCACAGTATGAGCGAGGCGAACCCGTCGGATTCGACAATGTTCCCGGTTGGGTGGTATTACTCGATGCCGAGATGAACGAGGTCGTTCCGCGTCAGGAGTGCACCTTCAACTGGACACTCCTTCACGGCGGTGCCATTTTCGACGTGACGACACACCACGACTTCGACATCCAAGGGAAGGCCATCTCGTACCAGGCTGTCGGCGGCGACAAGGGCGTGATGTTCGTTTCGATCGTCGCTGGTCGTCCTGTTGAGGGATCGTCACGGATGCTGATCTAGGTCCACGAGGTCAGCGACCGCTCGATCCCGACGACGGACTCTGCCGGACGAATCAGGGAGGGTTAGCAACCCCTCAACGCTATCTCCGATAGAAGGGCATTTACCCCATCGGGACCTTCGGTACCGAAATATTCGTTCTCGCCTTTGATGTACTTGCCTCTGAATGTCAGACCGGCGTCTTTGCCGCCAGTCCACGTCTCCGTGATCTTCTTGCCCGCGCCGGTATACGTACCGCTGTCACCATTGTCAGCGGTCCAGGTATGTCCCTTTGCGATCGTCTCTACGTAACAGATACTGCCGTCTTGAAATGTCCAGACGCTGCCGACTTTTACGTGGCCCTCCGTTGTCGCTGCACCAGCCGCACTCGTGAACCCGACGCTGATCATCAACGCGAAGACCGCCGTCATCAACGCCATCCGCCTCATCAGCAACTCCTGCATCCCCTACCGCACCGTTTCGCCCTTGTGCTGGTGATCCTATCGAAGAACAGAAGGAGCGGATCCCGACGAATACAACGCAGTAGGCGCACATCGGCACCAGGGTGTGTGTCTACTGCCTATTTCAGACACCCATGTCTGGCGTGACCAGAGAAGTGGGTCAACCTTTATGACGAGTGGAAGAATCACGACGTGAGACGAAACCTCCTGGCGGTCCTGGTCGCCCTAATCGCCGGATCAGCAGCGCTGGTGATCGCAGATTCCTCAGCGGGTGCCGGATCTCCCGTCAGGTGGGGATACATCAACTCTGGCCAGGAATCGCCTCTTTTGGTCGGAATGTCTCTGAGCCGTGCCGAGATCGTGGCCAAGCGCCATCACTTCAAGCTCGACGTGCTCCGGGTGTTTGAAGACGCTCCGAAGGGCACCATCACAGAGGAACCGCACGGTCTACCCGGCAGTCTGTCCCTCGTCGTATCAAAGGGTCGTCCTCGCAGTCTATGGTCGGTGCTCCTTGGAGCGAAGGGGATACCTGTCCACGAAGAGTGCGCACCGAGGTTCGACATAGACGTCGACGCCAACGGCATTCCAGCGACATGCGAAGGGTCCGAGTGAATGTCGCCACACGGGACTATTTTGCGTCGGAGCATCCACCGATGTACTCGCTCGGTCGCGCAGCAACGAGATGTGAGATAGCTGCCGTGTACGACGACAGGCATCTGACATTTCCGATGGACAGTTCGGTCTATGACATGGCCAAGGCGTACTACGGCTGGCGTTTCGGAAACGCGTTCAGGGTCCAACTGGTCAATGCTGGGCCCGATGCCGACAACTGCAAGACGTTGAAGGATACGGGTACGCGATGTTGAAACAGTGACGGCGGGTCGGACACCCCGGCGGGGCATCGACTTCAGATGGACCTTGCCTTTGACCCGGCGTGCCGCACACCTTCCGGGTGGTCGGTGAGCGCGAGGCACGGATCCTGCTCGTGCACGACAACGCCAGCTTCCGGGACTTTATCCGCGAGGTCGGAGTGCCAGCCGGCGCTCGGATCGTGCCAATCGAGTCAGTCTTTCCGTCGATGGACGAACTCGCATGCGTGGCCGGGGCCCATGATCTGAGGCCCATCGGACCGCCGCTCAGTGCCGAAGACACCGACTAACTGCTGGCGACAGCTGGATGAGCCGCAAGTTCGCCCAGAGAGGACTGGACCATGCCTGACATCGCGTCAATCCACCACGTTTCATTCACCGTCACCGACCTTGATCGCAGTGTGGCATGGTACAAGGAAGTCCTGGGGCTCGCGGAGCTGATGAGGGAGGACCATCCCGACGGTAGCGGCTACGCCATTGTTCTTGGCAAGCCGGACTTTTCAATGTGCGTGGGCCTACACACACACTCGGCCAACGCATTCGAACAATGCAACGAGACGGTGACGGGTCTCGATCACGTGAGCTTCGGGGTCGCCCAACGTGCCGACCTCGACACCTGGGTAGAACGCTTCAAAAGGCTCAACGTGTTCGAATCGCCAATCAACGATCAGGAGGGGTATGCGGTGCTCGTGTTCCGCGATCCGGACAACATCCAGCTCGAACTCAAGACTGATTTCGATGGGCTGACAACCCTGAGAACTGCCGACCCGTCGGTGACGACAAGGGGTGCACAAATGGGTACATCGAAGCTTAAGGTGACGGGCATCAATCATGTGGTGCTCCACGTCACAGACCTTGATCGTTCCCGGACGTTCTACATGGAAGCTCTGGGCTTCGATGACCGCGGGTCCGTTCCGGGTATGAGGGCCTCCTTCTTGCGCTGTGGCATGCAGGGCCTCGACCTCTTCGAAATGGTTGACTGCGACGTCCACGGCGGCGAGGAGATGAACCACATGGCCCTGAACGTCAACGTTGCCAACGTCGAGTTGCTCGTAGCTGGTCTTTCTGAGGCTGGTATCGAACCCTTCGAAATCACATCACGTAACTCGGTGTTTATCTCGGACCCGGATGGCCACCGGATTGAAATGCTACCCATTAGCGCCAGCGAGCGGGATCACGAGCGCGTAACTGCACGCGTTTTGGGACGGTAGCGAACATAAGAATCTCGTCGTCGGCTCAGAAATCGAGTGCCACGATCGCGGCGAGAACGAGCTAAGGGGTGTTCCGCGAACCTGGAGGCTCTTCGCCGCAAGGGCTAACCCGCCCGGGAATGTGCAGTGATATCGAAAGGGGCGGGCATCCAAGTGCCGTTACATCTGCCCCCAAAAGACGTCTTGATGCACTCGTACACGACGGAGCAGCACGATCTTCTTGAGGGCGACGTCTGGGAAGTCCATGAGGGCGTCCTGCACGTGCCTGACAACGTCGGCCATGTCGTGGCTTCGTATGCTGCCGGGAAATGGTTGAACGTCGTGAAGAGGTAGCGAAGCGATCTCTTCACCCGAGTCCAGCCAGGTGGGTGCGGCCGCCAATCCCGCATCTCAATGAGGGAGACAGAGACGTCGGATGCCAACCTATGGAATCGAAGAACTGGCCATCGAACCACCTCCAATCCAGCAACGTCAGCCGTCTATTGGCGGTTCAAGATCATCCAACCACTATTCGGCTGGGCCAACCAGGGGCGAATGTCCTGATCTGGGTCGGCAAGGCCAGAGCCGGTTCCCGCCTGGATGGGGGACTTTCGGCTCTTGCAATCCGCCCCGAAAGGCACATAGTCGGAGGTGGGAGCCCAACGGGAAAGGGGGCGATGGTCATGGCAGAAGATGTGTACAGATCGGTGGTCCGACGGGCATACGAGGATTTCGAGTCCGGTGACCTGGACCTCCTCGGGGTTGTCATGGCGCGGGACGTCGTATGGCATGAGCCGGGGCGCAGCAGCCTCGCCGGTGACTACAAGGGCCCGGAGGCCGTACTTAGTTTCCTGGGTCAGCTGAAAGCACACAGCGGCGGGAGCTTCAAGATCGAGATCCTGGATGTGCTCAGCGAACCGGATCGGGCGGTGGTCTTACAGCGGGAGACGGCGACGAGGAACGGAAAGTCCCTGGACGTCATCGCGGCGGTTGACTTCGAGATCCACCACCGGAAGATTACTGAGGTCACCGTCTATCAGGCTGACACTTACCAGTTCGACGAATTCTGGGAGGACGGCTAACGCCAGGCGTTCTCTGCCCTTCGTCGACATCAAAGCGCTCGGGTGCCAGTGATGTTGACGGACGTGATCAGAAGGGGATGATGGCGATGACCAGAATGGTGCTCGTATTAAAGCAGTGCCCGGAGTGCGGTGGTCAGAGTCTAATCCCGGTCGCTACGACAAAGGGAACGAACTTCTTCTGCCAGGACTGCATTTTTTGCTGGCATCTGGAGCAGGGTCACGCACAGGTCATTGATCCTCAGACCTGTCCAGGGTGTCAGTTGGGGACCATAGCCTGCTTCGAGCGGTGGGAAGTCTTTCAACCGCTCCAGTCCAGAGGATCTTCGAAGATAACGAGTGACGCGATTGTTGGTCCGGGTGGATCGGGCCAAGAGGACAACATGGGATGGGCCGATATCGAGTCGGAGTTGTACTGCTCGGCGCGGGAGGCGTGTATCGGATCCGGCCGAGAAGTCTGAGTTCCCGGAGTTCAGAGAAAGCGTGCCATTTGCGGTAAGGCGTCTACTCCAACACCTCCTCGAGGTATCCAGGCCAAAGAGGCTCGACCCTCTATTAGGGTCCCTTCAAGCAAAGGATTGTCGATACGTGCCATCCCGACGCGAGCGGTTGCCGGAGTAGAGGACGCGGGAGGCAACATCCCGTGAGGGTCGGTAGGCTATCTGCGTGGAGGTCGCCAAGCACAGGAGCCTGCTCTTGATCCTGGCGCGAGAGTTGGCGAGCAACCTGGCGACACCCATGTTCGTGGTGGATGTGCACGGAGTACTGGTCTTTTACAATGAAGCCGCCGAGACGCTGCTGGGACAGAGCTTTGCGGTAACCGGTCCCATCGGTCCCGATCAGTGGGGCGGGACGATGTTCCAGCCCGAAGACCTCGATGGACATCGCATCACCGTGAACGACCTTTCCCTTGTGGAGACCATGAAAGTGCGACGCCCCGAGCACGCTCGATTTCGTATTACCGGTCTCGACGGCGTAAGGCGCACGATCGAGGCCACTTCATTTCCGTTGTTCGCCCATGTGGACGACCTTGCGGGCGCGGTCTCGGTGTTTTGGGAGGTAGACGAGTGAAGGCCCGAGTGTGGGGATGTCGCGGGTCGTTGCCTGCTCCCGCTCGACATACCGTGCGCTACGGCGGCAACACGTCGTGTGTCGAACTGTGCGTCGACGAAGACATCGCCCTCATCCTCGATGCGGGCTCAGGCATACGTGAGCTTGGCTGTGAACTCGCGACTCGCCGGCCGAAGGCGATCCACATCCTATTGACCCACCTTCACCTCGACCACCTGCAGGGGCTGGCATTTTTCCTGCCCTTCTGGTGGGACGATGTGGACTTGCACATCTGGGGCCCGCCTTCGCCGACCTACAGTCTCGCCGCGCGGGTGGCATCGTACGTGTCCCCGCCACTGTTTCCCGTGCACCTGTCGGACGTGCCATCACGACCTGTCTTCCACGATGTCCCTGACGAGCCGTGGATGATCGGGTCGGCCCTCCTGGCGGGGTACCCCGTCGTGCACCAAGGGCCCACCATGGGGTTCAGGGTGACGGCGCACGACCGGACGCTGGCGTACATCCCCGATCACGAGCCCTCTCTCGGTGTCGACCTGCGGCGGCTCGAACCAGATTGGATCTCCGGCTACCGGGTGGCGGAAGGAGCAGACGTGCTGCTCCATGACGCCCAGTATTCTCTCGACGAGTACAGCTCCCACATCGGCTGGGGTCACTCGAGTTTCGACCACGCCGTGACCTTTGCCGCCGCAGTGCAAGTGGAGCACCTGGTGATGTTCCATCATGACCCAGCGCACACCGATGCCGAACTCGAGTCACTCCTCGACGAAGCACGGTCCCTGTGGACAGGAAGGCAGCCACCGGTACTGGCGGCGGAAGGGATGGTAATCCGAATGGGTACGACCGGAATCAATATCGATTCGGCCCCTTCTGCCCCGGCACTCAAGTAGCGATTTCTGCCGCATGAGAGATGGCGCATAGGCCACCTAGGTCATGTCCAAATCGAGACCGGTTCGCCACTCGGAACCACCGTTCGGAAGGTACCGATGCCTGGCCTAATAGGAGGCCGCCCTCACCTGTTGAGTGGCTCGTGATTGGATTTGGCCCGCTGTCGTCCCACCGAGCCCGAGAATGGACTTGAAAGACATAGGAGCGTTACGCGGCGATTGGCGATCCCGGATGGGTCATCCTCCGGCCTGACCACCTGTTTTTGGCACTTTGCGCGCACCCGACCTGACCTTCTCGTCTGACCTGGTCTCCGCGCGTGACAGCCGAAAGGGGGGTCCGGTCGAACCAACGTTTGCGTTCGGGTCCGGCGGTTATAGGCACCCTCACCTTTGGTGACCTGCCCTTATCTTTCGACAGGTCGCCCGTCTTCGAGGTACACGGCCCCCACAGCCCCGATCGCTGAACGCACACGCCGGCGCAGCGGGCCACTTAGTAGTGCGATTGCTTGATCGACGTTCGCCAAGCGGTACTCGGACAGCTCGTCCTTCTGGAGGTCAATGTCACCGAGAGTTTCGTTGCTCAACGCTCCGCAGTCGAAGAGGAGACGTATACCGCCGGGTCTTCCCGGGCGAGGTCGAAGGAAGTCGACACACACAAGCCGGCCGGTGTCGAGGACCAGACCGGTCTCCTCTTGCACCTCCCGCGTACAGGCTTCCCAGGGCGTTTCACCGTTGTCTTCCATCTGTCCACCGGGCAATGTCCATCCACCCTTGTAGGTGGGTTTGAGAACAAGAAGACGACCGGAAGGATCGAAGATCAGCGCACCCGCCGAAGCCGGGATCCGAGGGATGTCGAAGACAGCGTCGTCCGGTGGAAGGTGCGTCGTTGACACCCGCTGAGGTTTCCGTCTCACCAGACCCGAGTCAAGGGCGGTCTCGAACAACCCGTTTCTGCTCGGAACCGGTAGGAGCTCCGAACGCTCCCCTAACGTGCTTGACAAGAAATGACAGGGCCGAGTGACCCTCAGCTGGTCGGCGCCCGGCGAGGTCGGATGCGAGCCGCTCGGCTTCTGCGCTATTGGCCAGCGGTGTCCCGGCTCACGACGCGGAGTATGTGGTCCGGTCCCCAAGGATGTTGCGCCCACAATGTTCTCCTTCGGCGATCGCGACAGCGGCGTCCCATAAGCGCTCGTCGGCGATGCCAGTATTGCGAAAGCCGTTCCGAGCACTCGGGGTGCCGGGCCGGGTGGCCCCAGCTGTCTCACGAAACCCTCGTGGTCCCCCGTCATGACCCCGACCCGCACCTTCGATGTCGTGCAGCTCGTTGTCACGAGCACTGCTTCGGGGCTGGCAGCTCGACCGAGACACCGTCTTCGCCGTCAGGCGGTGTGACCCGGCCAGAGCCTGCTCGAATCGCTCGCGGCGGGAGCCTTGCGAGCCGCAGTCTTCGTGGCTGGGACCTTGGTGGCGGGAGCCTTGCGAGCCGCAGTCTTCGTGGCTGGGACCTTGGTGGCGGGAGCCTTCTTGACTGCGCGCCCGGTGGCCTTGCGTTCCGCCGCAGGGGTGCGCGACAAGGCGTCGTCACCCTTCTCGCCGAGGTCGTCCACTTTGGTGAAACCGAGCCCTTTGAACGACTTGCGGACCTCGCCGCGCACGGTCGAGATGAGCGCAACGGAGCGGTCGCTGCCCGTCTTCACCAGGTCCTCGACCCAGTCCTGAGCTTTATGGCGCTCGGTCTCCCCGGTCTTGATTAGGCCACGCACCAATTCGTCAGCGCGTGCGCGGGTGACCTGGGTGAGGGTCATGCCCGCCCTGAGGTAGCGTCGCAGTCCGTCGTTATCTGTCACGCCGACACGCTACGACCAGCCAAGCAGCGCGGCAAGGGGTGGTGCGGGCAAGCGGCGCTCACCAGCGTTATGACAGATGGCATTCTCGGCACCAACAGTGGGACACCGAGCGCCGCGGAGGCTGGTGCGCGCCAAGACGGGCCTTTCGACTCTGGCGGTCGGGAGTCAGGAGATCCATCCTGAGGGAGTCTGCCCACCGCAGTCGAATGAGAGGTAAGGACACGGACATGGCTCTCAGTGGTTGGTGGTTCACTCCACGGGTGACGGGAGTCAGGCAGAAATGCGCCGCCTAAATGGGATAGACGCCGCATTCCTCGCCGCCGAGGGGCCGGCCAGCTACGTCACCCATGGCATGGCGGTAATGGTCCTTGATCCCTCCACCATGCCACCTGGAGACCACGTCACAGCCGTAAGAGAATATGTCCGAGAACGGATCCACTTGGTCTCGCCATTGCAGCGGCGCTTGGTCACGATGCCACTGGGCCTCGACGTGCCCAGGTGGATAGATGATCCCCGCGTCGACCTCGACCATCAAATCCGGGCGGTGACGTTGCCGACACCAGTCACAGAGGTGGAGTTGGCGTCTTTCGTCTCTGACCTCGCCGGATGCAAACTCGATCGGCGCTACCCCCTCTGGGAGATGTACGTGGTCGAAGAGTTCGAGGGGAACCGCCTGTGCATCGTGGCGAAACTACACCACTCCTTGATGGACGGTGCTGCCGGCATGCAATTCATGGCATCGCTCTTTGCGCTTGAGCCCGACGTTCCAGCTCCACCTACGCCGGGATCCGTGGTGCCCGAGGGACGACCGGGCGACCTGGCCATGCTCGCCAGCTCTCTTGTCTCCATGATCCAGCGCCCGCTGCTCGGCGCTCGAGCCGTGGAGCACACGTTGGGCGCTGGCGTGCGTGTCGTTCGCCAGATTGTCGACCATCATCGCCGAGGTGCTGCCGCCCTCACTGCTCCTTTCAGTGCTCCCCATATCCTTTTCAACACAACGGTCACACCACGGCGCGAGGTGGCCTTCACGTCTCTTTCGCTGGACAAGATCAAGGGCGTCGCCCGCGCCTTCGAGGTCACCATCAACGACGTAGTTCTTGCCGTGGTAGCAGGCGCCATGCGATGCTTCCTTGTTTCGTTAGGGAGGCTGCCTCAGAAGCAACTGGTGGCGGCGGTACCTGTGTCGGTGCGAGGCGATCGAGGCACAGAAGAAGCCAACCTGATCAGCGTCATGCTCACGGGTCTGGCGACGGACGTGGAGGACCCGGCGGATCGGTTAGTTGCCATCCACCAAGCGGCGCTCGAGGCCAAGCGACTTCAGTTGGCGATGGGTTCGGACGTGCTGATGGAGTGGCTCGACGTTCCCGTACCGGCCCTCTTCTCGCTGGCGACGAGCCTTTACGCGCGGCTGCACCTCTCGTCCTTGCACCCCCCGCTCTGCAACGTCCTCGTCTCTGATGTCCCGGGCCCTCCGGTGCCGCTCTACTTCGCGGGAGCGCGTCTGGATTCGATCTTTCCCCTCGGCCCGATCTTCGACGGGGTGGGGCTCAACATCACCGCGATAAGTTCCACTGACACGCTCAACGTTGGGTTGGTGGCCTGTCCGGACCAGCTGGCTGACCTATGGGACCTGGCCTCCGCGTTGCGGCCCGCCCTCGAGGAGTTGGACGTGAAGCGGCCCCTTCACGGTGCCAAGGGTCGGTCTACGCCTCGCACCTCACGGCGCCCCGGCGCTCGCGGCGGCGGCCCCGGGGCGGTCAACCTTGAGGTCGTTTCGCAGCAAAAGCCAGTCTCGGCGATCGGAGGCGCCTGGCATCCATCGTTGGCATGTCCATGAACCTCTGCTGGGTCGGCCATGCCGTCCGAGTGAAGGAAGCGCTCAGGTTCAGTTCACGCCTGCACGCCTAGCTCACCGTAGCGACTTCGCGCAAGTGACCTTCGGCCCTGTCATCCGCGTCGAAAGCAGCGCACGCTGAGGGTGGGTGGAAGCCGGGGGTCCAGCAGGAAGGAGCCGTGGTCATGGTAACGCTTGGGAATCGGTTAGAGGAGGAGGTCTTCGATTTCGTTCGCGAGAGCGAGGAGGCAGCGCTAGGCAAGGCGGCCGAGACCGTGGGCGAGTTCCTGCCGGTCGAAGTGCCAGTGGTAAGCGAGCTGATCGAAGGCATTCTGGAATTCACGGAGGCGGTCCTGAAGACGCAGCGCGAGTTGGCGCAAAGGATTCTGGAGCAGACACGCAATGTGACCACCAGGACCAAGCCGAAAGCGATCGACTCGGCGCGGAGTTCCAGGACAACGAGAGCGTCCAAGGGGCCTCAGGCAGTACGGGTGACGCAACCGGCAAAGGAGAGCGTGAGGGCAGCGCCCTAGGTCATCGCCTCACCGGTGGCGTCTGGGAGTGGGTGGTCACGGCCGGGCCGGAAACGATCTGGATATGGCATCGTCCACGAGCCGCTTGACGGCGCCCGACCAGTAGAAGCCCACGTGGCCGCCGGCGTAGGTGGTGAGGGTGGGGCGGTCCCAGTGCAGCCAAAGCCGCCGCGCCTGGCCGAACGTCGACATCCGGTCACCCAGGCCGGCAAAGAGGAAGCGTCGCTCGAACGGGACCCGGCAATCCATGGCCAGGGGGGAGACCACCCGGTGGACGTCGTCGGCGGCCTGACCGAGGACCCCGTAGGCATCGGCCAAGCGGGCGATGCGCGCGGGGCTATGCCGCCGGAATAGGTCCGGGAGATCGACCACCGGAATGCCGGCGATCACGCACGCGAGGTCGTCTTCGACGGAGGCGACAAGCGAGGCGACAAGGGCGCCGAGCGAGTAGCCGATGATGCCCACGTGTCGGGCACCGTGGGTCTCGCGCAACCATCTGATCACCCGGCGCATGTCCCAGGTGGCTTGCGCCATGCCGTGCATGCTGTCAACCAGATCGATGGTCATGAGGTCCTCGCCCCGCACCCGACCCGAGGCCCGTGGCCCGTGCAGCGGCAGGACCGGCACGATGACGTTGATCCCCCTGCGATGAAGCTGGGTGGCCCGGAACGCTCGTAGGTCCATCGACGCGGAAGCGCCCATGCCGAAGCCGTGGACGCAGACCAGCCACATGCCATGGTCACGTCCCGGAGCGCGCGCCAGCCACGCGTGCACGCTGCGATTCGCCTCGTGGTCGAGCCATCGACTGCGCCCCGGTTCTTCGGGGTCAGGCTCCCAGCCGCTCGTGAAGGTGACGTGCTCGTAGCCGAGGCCCAGGGCATGCTCATGGCGTGACCGCACGTCTTCGGGCGTGCCGGGTTCTCGGTGGTAGAGGCCGGGGTGCGCGAGCCACCCACGGGCCTCGAAGAGCGCCCGGGTGCTCGCCAGATCGGCGGCGGAGGGCTCGTAGTCGCCCGGTCTCGGCAGCAGATCCGGGTGGCGGAAGACGGCGATAAGCACCTCGTCGAGGAGCGCCTGCACGGCCAGGCCGGCCGTCGGTCGCACGGGCACGATACTGTCGTCCTCGGCGGCGCCCGCGCTTCGAGCCCAGCCGCGCACCAGGAAGGACGCCACCCGGGGGCCTGCCCGCAAGACGCCGGCGAGGCGCGGGTCTCCCGTCACGCGCCGGGCCCGGTGGTAAGCAGCCGCGGCAAAACCCCATGGAGAGCGCGAGGACACACCCACCTCCTTCGGTTCGCCGAGCCTCCCCGACGGGCCAGCCGGCAGCGACGCGGCGTCAGACCCTGTGGCTCCGAGTGGGTGCTCACGCTGTGAGTAGGCGTCGGCCGGAGGTCGTCCGGTTCCCGGGACGAGGGGCGTGACTGACATGCGTGTCAGCTTACGAGGCCTGGGGAGCTTCGACGACCTGGTATGGCCGCCTGGAGGCGTCGCCGATGACGGCGCTCTCCTATGGATCCCCGTTGGCCTCGCGGCACAACGGCCCCTTGCTGTGCCACCCTACCGGCCACGGCGCGTCGGGCCGGCTAAGACCACAGTGACCTGCACCGGAAGCGATGTGAGCGTGAGGACCGCCTAAGGCTGTTCTGCCGGGACTGATTGTGTTGGCCCTGCGGTGACGGCACGCAAAATGGGTCGAAGGACCCCATCCTCGACACGTCAATAAGGTCCAATGGCCGTAGTCGCGGGAACCGCCGGCGTGCGATTCTGATCGTGGTGGCACTTCTTGAGGAGACCGGCGCGAGGAAACAGGCACGAGGGTCGGAGAGCGACCGGCGCCCTCCCGGGGGTCCGAAGCGCCGTTCCTCTCCGGAGCTCCCGCCGCCCCATCGACGGCACCGGCGGTGGCCGTGGGTCGTGGGGGTGCTCCTGCTCCTGGTCGGCGGGGGGACCGTCCTCGTGTGGGTGACCAGCAGCCCGGCCGTTCCCGTCTCCATGG
This sequence comes from uncultured Acidimicrobiaceae bacterium, assembly GCA_963800065.1. Lineage (GTDB taxonomy): Bacteria > Actinomycetota > Acidimicrobiia > Acidimicrobiales > UBA8190 > CAWJFJ01. The sequence goes on from CAWCZO010000009.1 coordinate 62,413, forward strand.
GCCAGGCCGAAAGCCGCGTCGGCCCCGACGCACTGCCGAGAGCGCTCGGGAACCGGCCGGCACCGGGGGTCTACCGCTACACGGGTGCCGGTACCGACCACCTGTCGCTGCCCCCACTATCGCAGCCCGAGGGTCCGACCATGCCCGGGACCGTGACCCTCGTGGGGTCGGACTGCTGGATCCTGCGGATCGACTACAGCTCGCACCACTGGCAGACGTGGAACTTCTGCACCCGCGATGGGACTCTCCGGGAGACCGGGGGGATGGTCTGGCAGCTGTGGTCGATCGGTCCCATCAACGTGAGCAACCTCACCACCCTGCGGTGCACGGCGACGAGCATGTGGCTCCCCGCCCATGCCGTCGTCGGCGCACACTGGCGAACGAGCTGCAGCGGGACGAGCAGCTCCCTGCACGGTCGGATGACGACGGCGGGCTCGGACCGATTCGTGCGGGACATCACGACGAGGATCGGCGGTCGATCGGTGTTGGCCGCTGTCTTCCGCCAGGTCCGGACCGACACGGGAGCACAGAGGGGATCGGAGGCTTCCGACGTGTGGCTCGACGCCAGGACCGGACTCCCCCTCCGACTCACCGAGGACATCACGATCGTCACCCCGACACCCTTCGGGACCTCCACCTATACGCAGCGAGGAGAGTTCCAGCTGGCATCGATGACGGCCTTCCACTGACGCGGGAGGTGGGGACAATCAGCACGGCTAAGCGTGGTGCGACCCAGGACGAGGGCAGCGTGCTCGCCCCGCTGACCAAGCTGATCGCCGGCGAGCGCTCGGGACCGGCGTATCAACGAGACCCCGATTTCGTGCGCCGGACAACTAGTTCTGGTGCCGCCGACTCCGAGACGATCCGAATATGGCGAGGACTCCCGTGACGATCGTAGCGAGGAGCAGCAGTTGCGCCGGCACTGCGATGTAGATGTCAAACGTCCCAGGTTGAGAAGAAACGCCACGACGTCAATCCACTTAGGACCCTGATGGTCCTTCCGCTTGGAAACCTCCCGGGTCACCAGGTCCACAAAGCCGCCTTGTGGCTGATGTTGGCGACGGAGACGACGACGCTCCAGGACGCGCTGGACGTTGTGAGCGCATTCGACCTCTGACGTCAGGTGCGTATCAGGCGGACGGCGGCTCTTGGCCGTCCTCTTCTGCGTCCAGGGCGATGTGCTGGAAGACCTGGGACACGTCCCAGCCCGCTTGCGATGCCACAGCGCGGGCGAGCTGTACGGCCACGTGGGTGACCTGGCCCAGCACCTGAGCGGGGTCCTTGTCTAATGCGTCGGCCGCAAGACGACCCCACGTTTCGATGTCGCCTTCCGCCCAGGTGGTGCACAGAGCGATGGCCTCGCCTAGCTCTTGGCCCATTTATGAACCTCCAGCTGATCTTTGGAGCCACCCTACGCCCTCAGCATTCGGAGTCCGAGTACCGCTATCCACGGATTGGAGGATCGGCCCCGCCGGATCTGCTGGATCGCAGGAGTCGATGGAGCCACGCTGGCCGACGCGCGAACGATTGGCTGCCGCACTGGGATGACCAGACGTTGGAGTCGAAGATCGGACTTTCGGCCCTATTCGGCAACTGCGCCACTGGGCCAACTTTGTGGAGATGCGTCTAGGCGGTCGGTGACGATGGTTGACTATGCGGCCCGAGCCCGAAAGATCTTTGGCGGCTGGGGGGTGACCGTCGCCGGAGTGCCCGGGGCGACGTTCACTCACCGGAACCCAACCGAGGAGAACATCCACGAGCAGCTTTCCGCTGTCCTCGATAGATCCGACTTCCGGGTGAGCCTGATATGGGACCTCGATGGTTGGGAACGCCAGGTGTAGTCTTCCGTATCGATTGGAGGTTGAGGGCGTTGGTTGCAACATCCATTCGGTTCGAAAGCCTGACACCGACAGCGCAGTCCCACTTTCTCGACGACGCACGTTCGCGACACCCTCACGTTGATCCCGCCGGACCTGCGTTCACACTGAACGTGACGCAGTGGGACCCGGGATGGGGCTGTAGCCGGTGCGGGTGGGGATACCCGCTGGAAGATGTACTCGTTGCCGACGGGGAACCCGTGTGCCCCCACTGTGGAGAGACCGGATGGTTCCACGTCCAGCCTCGGTCGATGCCAAGCACTCAGCAGTAATCCCCGTGGACCTCTCAAGTCCGCGTTCTTCCATGTCGACACACCTTGGAAGGGCCCGGGAGGCGCAGATGTCCAAGGTTGAACGACACCTCTCGCAAGCGCTCTCCGACGATGATGCGGTGTTGGAGGTCGGTGACGACATACTCGTGCGGAACCGATTCCTCGGAACCTGGGCCGGCGGATTCCGGGTGACCGAGGTGTTCGCTGACGGCTATCGCCTGCAACGGTTGTCCGACAATCTGATCTTTCCTGACGTGTTTCCGCCTGAAGGCGTTCGTCGTCAGCAACGCCAGGACGTCCGAGGGTCTCATCTTGATCGTCGTGAATCCGGTCGGTGGGACCATCCTCCTGAGGAGCTTGACTCCCTTCACGAACGATGGATTCTTGTCCAGGCCGAGATTGAAGACGAGTACAAGTAGACGGTCTCATATTCGATTGGCATGAGTTTCCCGAGCGTCCTCTTGGTGGCATCGGGTCGGCATATCGGGAGACGCTTCTACGTCCCCCAATACGTCGATGTGCCTGGCTACATCGTTGTGCCCTACATATCGAACCAAATCCGCGAGTGCCAGGAAGGACACCCGGAGAATCTCGATCTGTGCTGACGGCAGCGGGCAGAGCGGGGTATCTAGGGTCAAGACCAGGTCTTCCGGTATACCGTGTGGTCAATCGGGACACCACCCAGCACCTGCCGAATATCTTGACGGTGCGTAGCCAATCAGGATAGGTCCGAAGGCCACGGAGACGTCCAAGCAGATGGATCAAAGGTCCTATCGATCGCGCTGCGTGCGACATCGGTGAGAGCGAGCTGGTTGTAGTGGCAGATGACGTCGGCCTCCAACGGCATCGCACTGTCGCACGTCAAGAGCCCCCTGTAGATCGCCTGTCCGGTCATCAGGATTTACCCATAGGGCCGCTTCTTGAACCTCAGCGATGCTTATTGGTGGGTTGTCTAAGAACAGTACGGGATCGCTCGCACGTTGTACCTTGACCTCACGATTGTCCTGCTAGGCGGTCCAGTGGCGGGATATGAGTGCCCGAGCACGGCCTTTCAAGTCTCAGCCGGCTTGAGCCGATGATCGTCGGGTGGCATCTTCACGCTCGCCCCACACCCTGCCTATCGTCCCGCCCGTCGGCCCTTGTGGGGCGGGCGCCGCGGCACTGGGAACCGAGATCGAGTCGAGGGCAAAACACGTGGCCCAGACGGTGCTCGAGCGGTGGTTGAAGCAGCATCCCGAACCAAGCGGATCCGCGCAAACCCAGGTGCACCGCGACATCCTGCGCACGACCGAGCTGGCGACGATCACCCTCGGTCACTACCTCGTCACCGGTCAGTTTCCCACGGCCAAGGAGCGGGATGCTCTGGCAGCACCCGGCAAAGCCCCGGTCCGAGAGACGATTGACCTCGACGACTTGACCAAGCTGTACTTCTCGTGGCGGGACGTGGCCTGCGAGACCCTTGAGGGTTTGGCCCACCAACTGGAGGTGGATGCCGCTGCCCTCGAGACGGCCAAGACGGCAGCCCGAGTGGGGTGTGACGCATCTCTCATCAACTTGGTCCGTAAGTTTGACGCCGAGCGCAAACACATGGCGGCCGACCTGGTCCACAACGCGCTCCACGACGGCCTCACCGGATTACCCAACCGCACCTTGATTCTCGACCGAGCGGGGCAGATGCTGGCTCGGGTCCGGAGAGAGAAGCTGTCAGTGGCCGCCTTGTTCATCGACCTCGACAACTTCAAGGACATCAACGACTCGCTTGGCCACGAGGCGGGCGACAGGGTCCTGCAGGCCGTGGCGCAGCGGTTCGAGGCGATGCTGCGGGCCAGCGATACGGTGGGCCGCCTGGGGGGCGACGAGTTCGTTGTCCTCACCGAGTCACTGCCTCAGACACCCGGCCCGGAACTCGTGGCCGAGCGGATCCGAGTTGTGTTGCGTCAGCCGTTTCACATCGAGGGCTACGACCAGATCCCCTTGGTCATCTCGGCTAGCATTGGCATCGCCACCGGGGTCCGGGCGACGGCTGACGAACTGTTGCGCGACGCCGATATCGCCCTCTACCAGGCCAAGGCCACCGGGAAGGACCGCTGGATCACGTTTGAGCCGGCTATGCAATCGGCCGTGCTCGATCGGCTGGAGATGGAGAGGGACCTGCGCTCCGCCCTTGATAGCGATGAATTTCTTCTCCTTTACCAACCGGTATTCGACTTGGACAGCGTGCGTGCCTGTGGGGTGGAGGCTCTATTGCGTTGGCGCCACCCGAGGCGCGGTGTCCTTTCGCCTGACGAGTTCATACCTTCGCTCGAGGACACGGGGCTGATCGTCGACGTCGGCCGCTGGGTCCTGACCGAAGCGTGCCAGCAGGCGGCCACTTGGCACCAGCGGGGCTACGGGCTCACCATGTCGGTGAACGTCTCCATGCGTCAGCTCGAGATCGACGCGTTCGTCGACCATGTCCGAGAGGCCCTGTCGAAAAGTGGACTCGACCCAGGCTCTCTAATTTTGGAGGTGACCGAGACCTCGTTGATGCGCGATACGAACGCCACTGTGTCCCGGCTCAAGGCCTTGAAGAAGCTCGGTGTGCTCGTCGCCGTCGACGACTTTGGCACCGGATATTCCTCGCTCGCCTATCTCCGGCAGTTCCCAGTCGACGCGCTCAAGATCGACCGCTCCTTCGTGGCGGCCATGGGGGATTCTCCTGAGTCAGTGGCGCTCGTGCACACGCTGGTGCAGCTGGGTCGCACGTTGGGGATCGAGACGCTCGCTGAGGGGATCGAGGAGCAGTGGCAACTACAGCGCCTTCAGCACGAGAGCTGCGAGCGCGGTCAAGGGTTCCTCTTCTCACGCCCGGTCGACTCGGCAGCGATCGAGGTTTTGCTATCGGGAGGGTCCACGGCGGTGGAGCCAGCCACCTCCTCGGGACCAGTGGGTGGCAATTAGGTTCAATCTCAGCTGTGCTGTGGACCCGCATCTCGGCCCCGAGTGTCGTGGCCAACACACCCTCCAGGACCAGCCGATCCGGGCGGATCGTGACCAGGGAACGAGGTGAATCCTCAAGCTCATGGCATCGGTCGACGGACCCGACCTTAGCGGCGGGGATGACGCCCTGCCAGGGTATGAATCGGCCGTTCACAGGGGCCGAAGGTTCAAACCAACGCTGGCAGTTGTCCGGCTGTACGCTCCCCGGGCGTGCCCCCCAGCGAGTACCCCTGTCCAACGTGTGGGCACTCGACAGCGACCGCTCCCGGGATGGTGGGTCACAACGACCTTGGCGACTTCTTCGAACACGTGAAATCGTGTCGGCCATGTTCCAGGCGAACTGGTGAGGATGTGACCTTCGGTGTCCGATTCGATGGCACGCTCACTCCCGTCACGGCCACCCAAAGCTGGACTTAGGAAGCGTTACGTCTCGGCGAGGTCACGATCGCTGTCGTGGTCGAACGGCGGTATGGCCGGATAAGGCCTGATCTCCGGCTCGAGTCAGGGGTGATCAGGCAACGAGTGACCGGCTCACATCGACGTTCAGAGGGATGCCATAGTGCCGCCCGCGAGCCGAAGCTCGTATCTGTACGGATTGGCGCTCTTCTTGCACACCACCATCGACACCGAGTCACCCGCCATGGTGTAACCCGAGGTGCCGGCCGTAACGGTGCCCGAATCCGTGTACCCGGCATATCCTGCCGGACAGACACCGACTGTTTGAGCGACAGTCAACGAAACGATGGTCGTCGCTCCGCCATTCCACTTCCATGTGTCAATGGTCGGGCCGCCGACCGTCGTCAAATCGGTGCCCAGCCCGGACAAGGTTTTTTCGGCATTCGGCGGCGTGCACTTCTTCAGCATGAATTTGTGGCCGGTAAAGGCGTATCCCATCAGCTTGTGGCAGGTGACGCCCGCCGCCCACGCAGGAGTGGACACAGCCACTGTGGCCACCGTGGCCGGTAGGGTTAGTGCAACGACCATTGTTGCCGTCATCATCAAACGACGCATAACGTACCCCCTCTCGACGAATCTATTCCGCCGCAATAGAGATGCTTATAAGATGCAGAGCGCTGTGCCTTGGCCGGGCCAGATCCCACCTCGGCGATTTGCTGCTCATCGACCTAGGATTCCTGGGCGACCACAAAGCCGTTCACATTCTCGCCGTTGACACTGGAGCCGCTGTCGCTGACGAACGTGTAGAGGCGCCGACCGTCCAACGTCACTTGGCGGCGTGTGCCCATCTTGGCCGTTCCCAGCCCGGTGGCCCCTTGCGGCATGGTCGTGCCCCTGGGCATGAGGAGCGGCGGCCATACTGACAGACAACCTCCCTTGCAGGGCTTGGCATTGGTGTCGACATAGAGGCTGCGGCCAGGCACGGTGGCCAGCATGTCCGTGAAGGTCATCGAGTCCTGCGTGCGGGTGACGACTTGGACGACCGTCGCCGACTTCGACTTCGTGACCTGAGCCGCAGTCGCGGCGTTGAGGGGGGCGACGGCGACCAAGCCCACCAGGCAGCTCAGCGACGCCACCGCCGTGGCTGCAGACGTGGGTCTCGCCGTTCGATTCCGCTCGCGCTTATGGATTCTGGGCGTCACTGCGCACCTCCTGGTCTCAGGATCTCCAGCTCCAACGATCGTCTCCGCCGGACCCACGATCCCCCCTGTCGGCCATTACTCACAGGCTCATACGATCGCCAGAGTCGGTACGTTCAGGCCTGAACCAAGAAAATGTCGTCACGGTGAGCGTCTTGCCCACCACTTGTGCCGTCAACGATGAGCTCGGGACACGCATCGCCCATTGCAGGGCTCCTCTCGGCGCCGGGCGACTTGCCGGCGGTAGTCGGACCTTGAATGGGACCACGGAGGCCAGGCCCTGTGGTGGCGGAAATCCCGTCCACGGCTCTCATCTGGTTAGAGGACGCGTGTGACCCTCGACGCTTCTCGTATCCCTGCTACTTATCTGTGGGGCCCCGGGGGTGGTGTGGCGTCGGCCCCTTTGCCGTTGCCGTGTCGATCCCGGGTCTGGCGGAGCTAGCCCACGGCCGTCACCTCTGGGTAGAGGGAGCGGACGTCACCGCTCGTCGATCTCGCATGGCCGCCGGGCGCCCAGACTTATCTCGGTGCTCGGAGATTGCGCTCCGGTCACATCATGGTGGGTGGGTCTACCCACAGAGGGGGGTTGCCGCCGCTCGGTCTTATCGGGCCGGCCGGGACCAGAGCTCCGGGGGCAGTAGCAGCGCAGGAGTCGGCGGCAGCATCGACGACAGGCGAGACGGCCACACGGGGGAGAGGTCTGATCAGGCGGTCGGCGCCAGGGCGTCGTCCCCCAGGTCCCGAAGGGTGTGGAAGCAGCGCCGGCCGAGCTTCCGGCTGACCGCCAGGGCGGCCCGGTTGGGGCCGAGGCGCTCGCGGACCCGGAGGTAATAGTCGTAGTCGGGGGAGCTGCGCCTGGCCGCCGATGTCGCCGCCTCGTAGAGGGCCCAGCGGAGGATGGCCGGGCCCTGCCGGGCCAGGTGACCCGGCGCCCGCTTCGAGTCCGAGGCCCACGCGGTGACGTCCAGACCGGCGTGGCGCACGGCCTCGGAGGAGGAGCGGAACCGGCGGCAGTCACCGAGCTCCTCCCAAATGGCCACCGAGAGGAGACCGTCGATCCCGTAGTGGCCCTGGAGGGCCCGACACCCCATCTGACGGTGGCCGAAGGCCACCAGGTCGCCCCGCAGTCGGGCCAGCTCGGTGTCGAGACGGTCGATCTGACGCAGGGCCACCTCGACGAACTCCCGGCCCGAGGGGCTCAGATCGGCCCGCTCCAGATGGGCCTGGCCGTCGGCGTCGAGCAAATGACAGGCGAGGGCGGGGACCCCTTGATGGAACAGGGTGGCTCGGATGCGCTGCATCGAGGCCCAGCGTTCATCGGCCAGGGCCTTGTACAGCCGGACCCGGCCCCGCACCTCGAGCACGTGGTCCGGGGGGATCCACGACTCGGGGAGGCGACCCGTGGCCAGCAGCTCCCGCAGGAGCCGGGCGTCGGTGCGGTCGGTCTTGGTCCGCTGATTCCGGCCCCGCTTCTTGCCCGTGTCGGCCAGATGGACCTCGGCGCCTGCCTGCTTGAGCTCCTCCACAAGGGGACGGCACCGACGTTCGATGCCCAAAAGAGACGAGATTGGCGAAGCTGACCTGCAGACCCTACCGATCGCCCTCACTTGTCCTCAGCACGGTGTTGGGCGGGGTCAGCATTATTGGCGGCCCATCGACCAGCGCCAAAGTGTTCGCACAATGCCACGGTGGGACTGCCGACAAAAATCTATATCAAGGCCGTGAAATGACCCGGGGCGGGAGCTCGCCGCTGCTAGAGCAGCACCTGGCGAGGGGCAATCAGGACAAGACGGGCGGTCAGGCGCGAAGTCTTGTCGGCCGTGACGGCGTCGGACCCGGGGGCCACGGAATGGCAGATTAGACGGAGGACCATCGGCTGCACCTCACCGCTCCAAGAGTGCGTCGAACGCCGATGACTCCGCGGTGGTCATGCAGGACTCGCTAAGTTAACTTGCCCGAGTAGTCCGACCCCCTCGACGAACCGACCTGGTTGACTGAAGGCGTCAGGCCTTGTCGTAAGCGGGAGATGAGCCCCAACGAGTGGAGGTGCCGGTGGCCGAACCCACGCAGCCCGCTGAGCGAATGGTGGTGTGCTATTTCATCGTCTCCGATGACGTCGAGCGCTCCCGGCGCTTCTATACCGAGGTACTCGGTGGCAGGGTGGTCTTCGGCCCAGAGCCGACCAATATCGCACTCGCTAACAGCTTCATCGTCATCAACGGCGGCGGAGGCCCCACCGACGACAAGCCCACGGTGACCCTTGAGACGCCGAGCGACCCCGACCGGGTCAGCAGCTTCCTCAATATCCGGGTCGCAGACATCCACGCCGTCTACGCCGAATGGAGCGCCCGGGGGGCGCAGTTCCTGACGCCGCCGAAGCAGCACCGGTACGAGATCCGTTGCTACATCCGCGATCCCGACGGCTACATCATCGAGGTCGGGCAAACCACCGATCCACAGGGGGACTGGTGGCCCGCCGACTGGGCACCGATCGACCCCGGCGGGCAATCCGAATAACCCCCATCTAGTGTCCCGAGTTGCTGATTCGCTCGCAATATCGTGCGATTGAAGCGAGGATCTGATCGGCGGTTTTGACCCAGACGTAGGGCCGGGGGTCGTCGTTCCACAGGACGATCCAGTCGCGGATGTCACGCTCGAGGTTCTGCACGTTGGTGTGGGCACCTCGCTTGATCTTCTTGGTGGTCAACTCGCCGAACCAACGTTCGACCATGTTCAACCACGACCCGGATGTCGGTGTGAAGTGAAGATGGAACCGGCGGTGGCGCAACAACCACCTCTGAATGTCAGGGGTCTTGTGGGTGGCGTAGTTGTCGAGAATGAGATGGACCTCGAGGTTCTCGGGAACCTCTTCGTCGATACGCACCAGGAACTTCTTGAACTCGACGGCTCGGTGGCGCCGGTGCAGCGAGCCGATGACCTTGCCGGTGGCCATGTCGAGGGCTGCGAACAGCGATGTGGTGCCGTGGCGGATGTAATCGTGGCTGCGTCGTTCGGGAGTGCCGGGCATCATGGGCAAGATCGGTTGGAAGCGGGCCAGGGTCTGGATCTGGGACTTCTCGTCCACGCACAGCACCACGGCCCGTTCGGGGGGATCGAGATAGAGGCCCACGATGTCTTTGACTTTGTCCACGAACAGCGGGTCGGTGGACAGTTTGAAGCTCTCGGCCCGATGGGGCTGTAGTCCGAAGGCCCGCCAGATCAAGCTGATCGACGTTTGGCTCATGCCCATGGCTTCGGCCATCGACCGTGTGGACCAATGGGTGGCGTCGCCCGGCTTCTCTTCCAGGGTCTTCACGATCACGGCCTCGACTTTGTCGTCTGTGACGGTGCGCGCTGCTCCAGGCCGGGGCTCGTCGAATAACCCGTCGAGGCGCTTCTCCACGAACCGCCGGCGCCACTTGCCCACGGTGGTGTTGTTGATCCGCAGGTCGGCGGCCACCGCCTGGTTGGTGGCACCTGTGGCACAGGCCAGGACGATCCGAGCCCGCAGAGCCAGTGCCTGCGCGCTCTTGCGTCGCCTGGTCAGGCGTTCGAGGACTTCACGCTCCTCGTCGCTCAGCACCAGCTCCGTCTTCGGTCGTCCCCTTGGCGGCATCGTCGTCTCCCATCGTTGCTGACAACGACGGGAACGCGCCGATCGAGACGAAAATTCCGGGTTGACCGATATTTCTTACGAATCAACAACTCGGGGGACTAGGTCGGGGTCATCAAAACCGTCTGGGCGAAGGCCCCAGCCCAGAGCGGGTGCCTCGGCCAGGCCGGCGGAGCGGTGGCGGCCGGGCACAGAGGGCAGGAACGTCCGACGCCGGACACTGGTTGAGGATGGCCTTGCGGCCGCGTACAAACCAGCGAGGCGTCGCGACAATTGACTCTGGACCGGTCCCGTCTCGCTCAGCTTGACTGGCGCAAGCGACCCTTCTCGCCCAAAGGAGATCCCATGACCGACCAAACGCTTACGCCGCTGGCACGTGGGGATGCAAACGTCAGGGGTCCGTTGCGAGTGCGGCGAAAGGCGTACAGACGCAAGAAAGTGAAGGGCCCGAATGAGGAGCCACTCTTCCAGCGGGTGGCGGACAAGGTCAGCTATGGGATGGGTACCCCGCTCAATATCGCCATCTGGATCGTGTTGGTGGTCGGGTGGACGCTGCTATTTCTCGTCGACCGCAATCCCCACGTCCAGAGCGGCTCGTTCATGCCTGCCTGGTTCACCTCGACGGGTTACAACTTCCCGCTGAACCTCGTGACGACCGTCGCCGAGCTATACATCGGTTTTCTCGTGGGCGCTGCCTCAAATCGCTCTGAGCGCAATCTCGAGGACACGCTCGCGCAGATCGAGAAGTTGGAGAACAAACTCGCCATGTTGATTCAGGAGAATACCGATCTGACCAATGAGGTGAAGCTCGACACAGGACTCCTTCAGGACCTTCATGGCTATATCGCGGCCCTGATAAGGGCCGCCGGTCTGGACGTTGGCACATCGTCACCGGGAACTCAGCCGCCTTTGACGTAAGATCTGGGACATCCTGTATGTGCCAAATCGTTTGGTAGCACTTCAGCCGGGGGCTCATGTGTTGGCTGGAGGCGGGAGGGCGCCGGCCTTGCGCATTGGGTCAGCGGCCCTTCTCGCGCGAGATTGCACAAACCCATTGACCCTCCGAATGGTAGGGCGTAACGCCGGTACCAGCTGTTCCTCACAGAGGTCGGGCATCATCGACGACGCAAATCCCAGTGACGCCACCGACGAAAGGAGGATGTCGAAGAGATTCGGCGCCATGTTCCTTTTTGGAGTGATGTCGGAACCTAGCCTCCTCGATACGTCGACTGTGCTGCTACAACCACATGTCGACGGGACGATCAATAGCGGTCTGCTGTGCTCAGTCAAAAACGCCAATCATGCTGTGTCAATTTGTAAAGGTGTAGGTAGGAAGGCCGGGCGCAATCACCTTGCCAAGGTTGAGGGTCACGGGTCCAAATCCCGTCGTCCGCTTGAGAAAGCCCAGGTGGAAGCGGTACGAGGGGTCGAAATTGGCCCTCCCCGGCGCGCCAGGGGGTTGCTCGTAGCTGCGAGAGGGTCCTTAGTCGCGTCCGAATCATCCACGTCGCATGCCTTTCCTGAGTCGGTCAACCGTGTAGCGACGGACCGCATCGCTCAAAATCAGAGGGGACCACGCGATGAGTTTGGCGGGTGGGCGGAGTCTGCATTGTGTACGGAAGGATGAGACGTCGCCGCCGCTCTCGCGCGTCGGGTTGACGTCCCCCCGAGTGGTGTAAAAGCTGGGGTCCCCCACTGAAGGGGGTCACCAGGTGATCTTCGGTGTGAAGCACAACCAACACACCAAGGAGGCACCTGATGACCCTTTACCAGTCTGACGTGCTGGAGCTGCTGGAGGCGATCCGTTCCGGCGGCGACATCGACGCCATCCGAACGGGGGCCGAGTTCGTCTACCAGGCCCTGATCGAGGCGGAGGCGTCCGAGCAGATCGGGGCGGCCCGCTACGAACGCTCCGGGAGCCGCACCACCCAGCGCAACGGCCATCGGACCCGGACGCTGTCGACCAAGGCCGGCGACCTGGAGCTCAAGATCCCGAAGCTCCGCGAGGGAGTCTTCTACCCGTCGCTGCTGGAGCGCCGGCGCCGCATCGACCGGGCCCTGTTCGCCGTGGTCATGGAGGCCTACGTGCACGGCGTCTCTACCCGCAAGGTCGACGACCTGGTGGTGGCCTTGGGCGTTGATACCGGCATCTCCAAGTCCGAGGTGAGCCGGATCTGCGGGGAGCTCGACCAGGAGCTGCAGGCCTTCCGTGACCGGCGCCTCGACCACGTCGAGTTCCCTTACGTGTTCCTCGACGCCACCTACCTGAAGGGCCGGGTGGCCCACCAGGTCGTGTCCCGGGCCGTGGTGGTGGCCACCGGCGTGTCCATGGAGGGGGGTCGTGAGGTGCTCGGCTGCGCGGTGGGTGATTCCGAGGATTCCGGCTTCTGGACGGAGTTCCTGCGGTCACTTCGTTCCCGGGGCCTGAAGGGCGTGCGCCTGGTCATCTCCGACCAGCACCTGGGGCTCAAGGCGGCCGTCGAGGCGGTCATACTCGGCTCGGCCTGGCAACGCTGTCGGGTCCACTTCATGCGCAACGTGCTGGCCCGGGTCCAACGCTCGAACACCCACATGGTGATCGCCGCCATCCAGACGATCTTCGCCCAGCCCGACGCCCAGAGCGTGCGCGAGCAGTTCCAGCGCATCACCGCCACCTTCGAGGACCAGTTCGCCGACGTGGCGGCCATGCTCGAAGGGGCCAAAGAGGACCTGCTGGCCTTCAGCGCCTTCCCCGAGTCGCACTGGCGCAAGATCTGGTCCACGAACCCGTTGGAACGGGTCCACCGGGAGATCAAGCGGAGAACCGATGTCGTGGGCGTCTTCCCGAACGACGAGGCCGTGGCCCGGCTCGTCACCGCCGTGGTGGTGGAGACCCACGACGAGTGGCAGGTGGCCGAACGGCGCTAGCTGTCCGAGACGTCCATGGCCCAGCTCCGGCGTCTGGAGGTGGCTGCCGCCAAGCCGGCTCCCAAGCGCCGACGACTGGCCGGATGACGCCATAGCCTCTGGGGAATGCCGGTCACGGTCCTGCCTGAACTCGATGTCGAGAAGCTGCGACGCTTTTGCCGAGAGCGCGTCCCTGAGACCCTCAAGGACGAGGTCCGTCTGGAGGTGACGGTCAAAGGCAAGCGCGTCTCGGTCCACGAGCGTCGACCGCCGTGGCAGGGAGGGCCGGGTGAGTGGACGTCCATGGCCATCGCTCAGCTGCGTTATGAAGGCGAGGGCACGTGGACGCTCTACTTCGGGGACCGCTACGGCGGTTGGACGATGTATTTCGACCTCGAGGCCAAGCAACCCATCGACGTGATCATCGAAGAGATCAGCTCCGACCCGACATGCGTCTTCTGGGGCTGACTACGATCTCAAAGACCGAGGGTCACATTTACACCACTCGTCGGGACGTGATCCACGTCGGTCGAGCTCGAAGGAGGAGTGAAGATGGTCGCGATGCCGAGGATCGTTTCAGCAGAGGAGTGGCAGCAGGAGCGGAACGAGTTGCTGAAGGCCGAGAAGGAGGCTACGCGGGAGCTGGACGCCCTGGCTGCACGGCGTCGTCGACTGCCGATGGTGAAGTTCGATAACTACGTCTTCGAGGGTCCGAGTGGTCCCCGAACGCTGCTCGAGCTGTTCGAAGGGCGAGACCAGCTCACAATCTATCAATTCATGGACAACGGTCCTGACGACTTCTGCCCCGGTTGCACCCACTTCACGAACAATGTGGCAGATCTGGCTGAGCTTGCTCACTCCGGCGTCAGCTGGGCGACGGTCTCGAACATGCCGATCGCCCAGATCGAGGCCTACAAGGCCCGCATGGGATGGACCATGCCGTTCCTGTCATCGCGTACCACGACCTTCAGCCGCGATACCGGTGCTGATTACTTTATGCTCAACGCGTTCCTGCGCGACGGCGACGACATCTACCGCACCTACAGTACGACGGCCCGCGGCGTCGATCGGATTCTGTTCGTCAACAACATCCTCGATCTCACGCCCTACGGGCGACAGGAGGACTGGGAAGACTCGCCGGTTGGCTGGCCTCAGCACCCGACGTACGGATAGCGATCGCCGCTCTCTACCACCTATTCGGTGTTATTGGCGAGCCTTGAGGGCGGCGTCCTTGGCGACGGGGATTCGCTTTCGGAAGGCCTGGAGGGAACACGCGGTCAAGGCACACGTCGTACGCGCCCGGGCCGAGGCGCTACGGGGCAGGTTGAGCATGGGCCCGAGCTCTCCGAAGTAGTTCCCCTTGCCCACGACGGCGAGGGCTTCCTCGCTGCCGTCGGCGCGGACGCGGTAGATCTCGATCTCGCCTTCCTCCACCAGGTAGACCAGATCACCCCGGTCACCTTGGTTGAATAGGACCTGGCCCGGTTCGAGCCGCACCTCCTCGGGATCTCGATCGGCTTCTTTGAAGTGGGGGACGAGCTCGATGACGCGGTCCGCGATTTGAGAGATCCTGTCGTCATGGGTGGACACGAGTACCAGGCGCCCCGGCGCGGCCAGGCTCCTCAAGAGGACGAGCACTCCCTCCACCTGGATGTGATCGAGGTGGGCGGTGGGCTCGTCGGCCACCACCAGGGGCGGGTCGTGCACAAGGGCCCGGGCAATGGCTACACGCTGCTGCTGGCCGCCTGACATCTGGCCGGGTCGGTGACCGGCACGATCGGCCAGGCCGACCTGGGTCAGCAGCTCGTCGGCTCGGGCCGTTGCCCGGTGGCGCGGAACCTTGCCCAGGCGCAGCGGTGCCACGAGATTGGCCCGTGCGGACAGGCTCGGGATCAGATTGAAGGCCTGGAATACGACCCCCACGGTCGAGCGCCGGTACTCACCGAGGGCGGCCCCGGCCAAAGTGGACACGTCGCTCCCACGGAAGACGATCGAACCCGAAGTCGGTGTGAGCAACCCGGCCAAGCACGACAACAGCGTCGTCTTGCCGCAGCCACTGGGGCCGAGCACCGCGACAAGTTCTCCGTCCTCGGCGTCGAAGCAGAGCTGGTCGAGGGGCCGCACCACGTAACCGCCGGATGCGAACTCCACCGTCAGATGGCGAACCTCGAGCTCGGCCATCACGCCCCCGCAAACGCCGCCGCGGGGTCGACTGCTGTCACCCGTCGCAGGGCAGCCACGCTAGCGATGAGCCCTACGGCCAGAGCCGATAGCGGCAGCACGAAAAAGGCACTGGCCGGGATGTCCACCGGCTGGGCGAATATCCCGGTCATGAAATTGGACAGCCCCGCGGCGATGACGGCGGCGGCCAGTGCCACGGCCACGGCCTGAGCCGCCAGGCCGACGAAGAGTAACCGCGTCGAAGAGCCCAAGGCTTTGAGGACCGCGAAGTCTCGTGTCCGTTCCAAGGCGGTGACGTAGATAAGGGCAGCGACGATGATGGCGGCGATGAGCCACATGAAGAAGCGGGAGTTGTTGATGGATGAGACGCCGCTGGACATCTGCTCCAAGCTGGCCTGTTCGATCTGTGCGTTCGAATAGACGCCGTAAGCAGAAGGGAGAGACGTCGGCACCCCGGTGGTGAGAACGGCACTGATGAACGTGCGGCCTCCGAAGACGACGTCCTGGGCGTCACCCAATGTGACGTAGGCATTGGGTACCCCTCCGAGCAACGTCCGGTTGCTGACAACACCCACCACCTGGAAGCTGTGACCCGAGACGGTGAAACGTTGTCCTACCCCGAGATGAAGCCGGGCGTCGACCACCGCCTGTCCGCTGGCGGACACGGCCCGGCCTGCGAGCGGCTCCCCCGGCCCGCCCAGCCCGCCAGGGCTATACCCGATGAGGTTCAGGCTTTGCGCCGCCGGGCGACCGTTGATCGTGGCGGCCTGGGGTACGACGAGCACCGGGTCTGCACTGCGCACGCCGGGGGCGTGCGACACCGCCGAGACGGCGGATTCCGGGAGTGGCGACAGGGCGGCGATCCGGCCCGCGGAGTGGGCAGCGACCACCCATGATTGCGCACCCATGCCCTGAACCGTCTGATCGATCTCCACCGTGAAGCCGGCGGCCATACCGGCGAGGAGAAGCGTCATGGCGAACACAAGGCCCGCGCCGACGACAGCGATCACGAATTGTCGGGCACGGAACCGGAGGTCCTGCACCGTGATTGTGAGCATTTCCCGCCCCCGTTTTTTCCTGATGTGCAATTGGAACTCTAGATGAGGGGAGATCGACCCGGCCGGGTCGCATCGCCGGATGGACGGCCAAGACCGGGGGGGGGGTCGTTTCGTTCAGGGAGACGATGGATCGGGGAACGCTGAGCACCATCGAGGGCAACCGGACGCTCATCACGGTTTGGAGTTGCCGAATCCGTGGCTTCAAACCATTGGTCTTACCAATCGATCAGTCGAACGTCTGACCCGCGGGAACGAATTCTTCGCTGCGCAAACGCGAACTCTCGGTAGATTTCAACCGCTCTTGGCAGTTTCGTGTGGTCGTGCGGTGGTTGCTTGGGACTCTCAGCCTTCAACCTGACGTGCCATCTCGATCAGGTCGAGATCTCGCGGCTCCGACTTCGTGGCCGAATCGCCACCAGAGGAGCGCTCAGGTGCGTCGGTGCGATCGCGTGAGGCGCGTCTCACAATCGTTGTGATCTTCGGTGCGCCTTCACCTTCCTCCACGAGACGGGCGCGTTCTATGAACGGCTCGATCGCCCTGGAGAATCGAATCTTGTTCCTGACACAGAGGTCGATCTCGTAAGCTTTGTGGTCGAGCTCAAAGGCGATTGCCTCAGCCCCCTCACTGCCATCGATGTCATCAATCCGTGTGATCCGTATCGCCATATCGCTACAACCCTACCAACTGGTCCAGTGAGTTCGGTTCATGGACGTCCAGCATCAATCCATTCCTGCACTTTGGCATCACCGACCCGGCGGGCAGTCGGCATCTCTGCCCACGCTCGGAATCGAACCTTCTCGTCGGCATCGAGGCCGGAAAACAGCGTTTTGGAGGGTGTTCCTTCTGGTGAATTGCTTGTCCGGGTCTTGGATGCCGAGTCTCCTCGACCGGTCTTCCTTCCCTTCTCTATGAACGGAGCGAAAGCATCGCGAAGTCTCTCAGCGTTCTTCGCGCTCAAGTCGATTTCGTAGGTGTTCCCGTTGAGGGAAAAGCTAATGGTCTCGTCAGCTTTGCCGCCATCTATGTCGTCCGTAATTTGAACGATGACCGTCTGCGCCATGGCCCCACTCTAGTCAGCGATCCATTGGCAGCCCAATCCGGAGTGCGGACTGCTCGATGAAACGAGCCGGATCAGAGAGTCTGGACCGTACCTACTGACGAGTGGTGATGGCTTTGCCGTCCGGCGAGACGACGTACCAGAGCCCGCCCAGGTTGTTGAGGCCTTGACCGGTGGCCTCGCCGGGTAGGGAGTCGGTGACCCACAGATAGAGGGGCCACTTGTTGTACGTCAGCTGGACGGTTCCGTCCGTTCGACGGGTGGTCCCGAGCAGGGAAGGCGTCACACCGGGGCCGGCCACCGGCGCGCTCACCCCGGTGGGGAGCAGGAGAGGGGGCCATCCCTGAGCGCAGCGTCCGTAGCAGGTGGAAGTCCCTGATTGCTTGTCCGGCACGAAGAGATACAAGGTGAATCCCTGTCCGTCGACCAGTACCGTACCCAGTCCCTTCACGGTGCCGGTGCTCACCTCGTAGAACGGGGGAGTGCCTCCGTCGGCGGTGGTGCCCGAGACGGCCGACGTCGTCGGAGTCGTTGCGGTCGGGGCCGACGTCGTCGGGGCCGACGTCGTCGGGGCTGTTGGCGCCTGTGTCGTCGTCGACGCCGAGGCGCCGGTGCCCGGCGACGACCCGCAGGCGGCGAGGAGAACCGGCAAGGTGGCGGCCGCCACCACCGGAGCGATTTTCCACCGAGCCGATTTGTCACCGGCCGGCCTCGGCGTGATCCTGGCCATTGCCCACCTTTCCCCGTGCCGGTTGGCTGGCCGGTTGGCGTGTGGGACGAGGATAGCGACGCCGCAGCGTGGCCTCCGGTCACCCCGACGTCCTGCCATCCCATGGAAGGGGTCGGGGATAGCCTCGCCTGGCAATCCCCGCCCTGACCATCTCGACGCACCGGACCGTGGCCCGTGGAAATGAAGCGGCGACGAGGCGTGTTGTGACGGGGGATGAGGGTGGGTTTGGCGGCATGACGGAAGGAGACCCGATGAGCACGACAGAGAGAGCCATCCTGGCCGGAGGGTGTTTCTGGGGGATGCAGGACCTTGTCCGCAAGCTCCCGGGGGTCCTTTCGACGAGGGTGGGCTACAGCGGGGGCGACGTTGCGAACGCCACCTACCGGAGCCACGGCACCCATGCCGAGGCCATCGAGATCACATTCGATCCGCAGCAGACCTCCTACCGGAAGCTGCTCGAGTTCTTCTTCCAGATCCATGACCCCACCACCCTCAACCGCCAGGGGAATGACATCGGAACGAGCTACCGGTCGGCGATCTTCTACTTGGATGAAGCGCAACGTCGGGTGGCCGACGACACCATCGCCGACGTGGAGGCGTCCGGCTTGTGGCCCGGCAAGGTTGTGACCGAGGTCGTGCCGGCCGGTCCGTTCTGGGAAGCGGAGCCCGAGCACCAGGACTATCTGGAACGGTACCCGGACGGATACACGTGCCACTTCCCACGCCCGGGCTGGGTGCTGCCGCATCGGGGCGACGCCGTCGCCTGACGGGGAATCCGAATCGGCTCGTTCGAGAGGTTGATGGGCCTACGGCGGCAGGTTCACGACCGACGAACAGCCGATCGCCGGCTGCCGCCACCGGTGGCATTCCGACCACGATGACGTTCCCGGCCGGAACGGTGCCACCCGCTCGAGAGCCGGGCGCTCCAGAACCGCCGTGGTCATGACCTCGGGCTGGGGGAGAGCAGCGACTCGGGGTTCGTGGGCGGCATGGTCTGGTCGACGATGCGCCCGTCCCGGAGGAACACCACGCGGTCGGCCCAGGAGGCCAGTCGGGCGTGGTGGGTCAGCCGAGGCCCGATTGCGTCGACAACCCGTCCCGGGCTGGGCGCGTCGTTCACGAGGACAACGATCGACCATCGGCCCGGCCACGACAATCAGGGAACGCCCACGGTCCCGGCCCAGGGGCCAGCATCGTGATCCGGTGTCTCGGCACCGATCGCCCGGCCCGGCGTTAGATTGTCGTGGTACCACGGAGCGACGGGAGCTCCGGTCTGGTGTCGGGTCGAGGCCCCGGGAGGACTGATGGACGACGATCGTGCTCGAGCCCTCCTACGTGCCGAGCGGATCCGCGTCGAGGGGCTGCTCAGCGGGACGCTCGCCGCCGGTCAGCAGGACCGGGCCGCCGCCAACGAACCCGGCGAACTCGCCGATCCGGCCGAGCGCCTCACGGCCGAGGAGGTCGATGATGCCATCGCCGGTGATTTGCGTGAACGGCTGGCTGCGATCGATCGGGCCGAGCGACGACTCGAGGAGGGAGTCTTCGGTCGCTCGGTCCGGAGCGGTCTTCCCATCCCCGACGATCGCCTCGAGGCCGATCCCGCCGCCGAGCTCACCGTGGAAGAAGCGGGACAGAGCTGACCGTCGTCAGTCGATGACCCCGTTTTGGACGAGGAGATCGATCTGAGGCTGGGTCAACCCCCAACGGAGAAGGGCGTCGGTGGCGTGCACGCCGGCGCCGGGTGGCGCCGAGGGAGCGGAGGGAGGAGTCCGGCTGAAGCGTGGCGCTGGTGCCGGCTCGACGACGTCTCCAACGTCGACGAAAGTGGCGCGAGCGACGTTGTGGGGGTGGGTGGGAGCTTCGCCGAGTGATAAGACCGGGGTCACGCAGGCGTCGGTACCCTCGAATATCCGGAGCCACTCCGCCCGGGGCCTGCTCCGGACGATCTCGGCGACCTGGCGTATGAGGTACTCCCACTGCGATTGATCGTCCTGCGGGGGGATGCTCTCCTCGGAGAAGCCGAGTCCTTTCATGAACGACCGGTAGAAGTGGGGCTCCATGGCCCCGACGGACAGGAAGAGACCGTCAGACGTCTCAAAGACGTTGTAGTAGTGGGCACCGGTGTCCATGGAATTCGTCCCGCGTTCGTCGTGCCAAAGGGACAGACCCCGGATCTCGTGGAACATCGTGGTGAGAAGGGCGGCGCCGTCGACCATGGCGGCATCGACCACCTGGCCCTGGTCCGAACGGGTGCGTTCGTAGACGGCGGCCAGAATCCCCATGGCGAGGAGCATTCCCCCGCCGCCGAAATCGGCGATGAGGTTCAAGGGGGGCACCGGAGCTTCGCCCCGCCGGCCGATGGGGGCGAGGGCACCGGCGATGGAGATGTAATTGATGTCGTGTCCCGCTTCGGCGGCCAACGGTCCCTCCCGCCCGTATCCCGTTATCCGTCCGTAGATCAGCCGGGGATTTCGTTGGAGGCAGACGGTGGGGCCGAGGCCGATCCGTTCGAGGACGCCGGGGCGGAAGCCCTCCAGCAGGACGTCGGCGTGTTCGACCATCCCCAACACCAGATCGACGCCCGGCCGCTGCTTCAGGTCGACCCCGATGGCCTGACGTCCCCGTGTCAGGACGACCCGGCGATCGGGAACGCCGGGGCGGGCCGCCGGCATCGCCACCCGTTCGAGCCGGATGACCTCGGCCCCCAGGTCGGCCAGCACCATGGCGCAGAACGGCCCCGGACCGAGCCCGGCGATCTCGATCACACGGAGACCGCCCAGCGGTCCCGCTGGTGGTCGATCCTCCGGAGTCGTGCCGCTCACGAATCGGTCAGATAGCGGTCGATCATCCGGTGCATGTGCAAAACGTTGGCCTCCTGACGCCGGTTCAGGCGTAGGCCCTGACCTCCGCGTGATTTCATCCCGATCTGCACGTGCTCCATGTTGGCATAGTCCTGGTTCGTGATGATCCCCCAGTCTCGCTCGGTCCAGTCCGGGTAGAAGCGCCGTCGGGGCCGCTTGCGGGGCTCGCCTTCAGGCGGCCACTCGAGGAACCAGGTGTCCTTGACGGCACTGTCCGGATCGAGACCGTTGGGGCGAACGCGGAAGATGATGGCGGTGCCCGGATAGATGGGTCCGACCATGTTGGGGAAGAAGAAGACGTCGTCCGCACTCGTCAACTGGTCGTCGCCGAACTCATCGACGGCGACACCCCTGCGGGCCAACAATTGCCGACGTCCCTTCTGGTACCGGCTCAGCAAGGTCTCGTCGCCCGCCGGCATCGAAAGGATCTCGTCGATGAGGGCGCGCTCGTCGTCGTAGAAGAGCCCGCCCAGACCGGCTACGAACGACGCCAGGATCTCGCCCTCGTCGTATTCGCCCTCGGACAAACCCAGACGCGGGCTCGGTCGGAGGGTCCGCCGGGCATTGGGGAGACGTCCATAGTGGGAGTGGATGCCCAGAGTCTCGTAGTCGAGGCTGACGTCGTCGGTCCAGGGCAGGATCTGCGGATGGGTGCCCTGGACGTGGTAGCCCTCGTTGAAGGCGTCCACCACGACCTTCCAATTGGCGGGGAGGACCGTCGAGAGATAGGCCCGGATCCGCATCCGCTCGAGGTGGTACGGGGCCAGCAGAGCGGGAAGCGGATCGAGGTACTCCAGAAGCGGAGGGGCCGCCGGATCCAGGCACACCCACACGAAGCCACCCCACCGGTCGACGCGGACCTGACCCAGGCGGACGCCCTTCGGCATCGGCGCGAACTCCTCGGGGTCGACGACCTCGATCAACCTGCCGTCGAGGTCGTAACGCCAGGCGTGGTAGCGACAGCGGATGCACTGGTCGTCGAAGTGACCGCTCCCCTCAGCCAGGCGTGTCCCGCGGTGCAGACAGGTGTTGTGGTACGCACCGACGACCTCGGGGGCGGCACGCACGATGAGGATCGACTGGTCGCCGAGCAGGTACTCGCAGAAGTCGCCCACCTCGGCGATCTCCTCCTCGCGGCAGGCCACCTGCCAGACACGCGCCCAGAGGCGGTCGAACTCGAGCGCTGCGAACCGGGGGCTCGTGTAACGGGCGCGAGCCACCACGTCGTCGTCGCCGATCAGAACGCTGTCGAGATCGATGTCGTACATGCTCACGCCCACTGATGGTGGTCCGACCATGCTACGTCCGTCATCGGGTCCGGAAGGGACGGCCACCTCGAGGTGTGTTCCCGCTGGGGCGTGACCGAATTCCGGAACCTATACTCACCGGGGTTCGACACTCAGCCGGACCGGCAGACCACGTCAAAAAAGGGAATGACCATGACAGAACCCGTGATCGTCGAGGCAACCCGGACCGCCATCGGCAAGCGCAACGGGGCACTGTCGGGTGTACACGCCGCCGAGCTCCTCGGTGCGGCGCAGATCGAGTTGATCAAGAGGACCGGTCTCGATCCCTCTGAGGTCGAGCAGATCTTCGGAGGCTGTGTCACCCAGGCGGGCGAGCAGTCGTTCAACATCACGCGAACGGCGTGGCTGGGCCAGGGCCTTCCCTACGAGGTGGCCGCCACCACCATCGACTGCCAGTGCGGCTCGTCCCAGCAGGCCAATCACCTCGTGGCCAACCTCATTTCCGGTGGCGCCGCCGACGTGGCCATCGCCTGTGGGATCGAAGCCATGAGCAGGGTCGGTTTGGGGCAGAACGTGGTCAACGGCCCGGGTCGTCCGTTCCCTCCCGACTTCCCGGTCGATACGCCGGACCAGTTCGGCGCCGCTGAGCGGATCGCCGAGAAGTACTCCGTCAGGAGGGCGGACGCCGACGCGCTGGGACTGGCGTCGCAGGAGAAGGCGGCCCAGGCCTGGGCCGAGGGTCGCTTCGATCGTGAGGTCTTCGCCATCGAGGCGCCCGTGATCGGCCCCGACGGCGCCACCGGCGAGGTCCGGGTGGTCGACCGGGACCAGGGTCTACGCGACACGACGGAGGCGGGCCTGGCCGCCCTCAAACCGGTGCTCCCCCACGGTATCCACACCGCCGGCAGCTCGTCGCAGATCTCCGACGGTGCCGCCGCCGTGCTGTGGATGTCGGCGTCGCGGGCGAAGGCGGCGGGTCTGCGGCCGCGTGCCAGGGTCCTGGCCCAGGTCCTGGTGGGTTCCGACCCCTACTACCAGCTCGACGGCCCTATCGCCGCCACCGCCAAGGTTCTGGCCAAGACGGGCATGACCATCGCCGACTTCGACATCTTCGAGGTGAACGAGGCCTTCGCCTCGGTCATCTGCTCGTGGCAGAAGGTCCATGGCGTCGACTGGGACAAGGTCAACGTCAACGGCGGTGCCATCGCGCTCGGCCATCCTGTCGGCGCCACCGGGAGCCGGCTCATCACCAGCGCCCTGCACGAGCTCGAGCGCCGTGACGGCAATTTGGCCCTGATTTCGATGTGCTGCGGCGGCGGGCTCGCCACCGGGACGATCCTGGAGCGGATCTGACCGGGCGGCCGCAGAGATGACCGGTCACCGCTCGGAAGGAAACCGCTGACGTGGCCGACGGCGTCGTGTACGCGCCGCCCCTGGCCGAAGTGCCCCTCCCCGCACCGAACGTCGCCGCTCTTCTGAGGCGCAATGGACTCGAGGAAGGCATGGCGGCGCGGCCCGCCCTTCGTTTCGGCGACCGGGTGTGGACCCACGGCGAGCTCCTCTCCGAGGCGGAGCGCTTCGCCAACTTGTTCCGCGCCCGACTCGATCCCGAGCGCCCTCCGCACATCGCCGTTCTCCTCGACAACACCCCGGACTACGTCTTCGCCCTGTGCGGCGCGGGGCTGGTGGGGGCGGCCCTGGTGGGGCTGAACCACACACGGCGCGACGAGCACCTCGCCCGCGACGTCACCCACACCGACGTGCAGCTCCTGATCACCGAGCCGCGCCACCAGGCGCTGCTCGGATCCACCGTCGACGGCTCGGACCTGCCGGGGGGAATACTCGTCTCCACCCGCTTCGCCGATGACGACGACCCGTCCATGACGACGGGTGAGTCGCTCGACCTGGCCCTCGCCCGGGCCGGAGCAGGGGGCAGCGACGACCCCGAGCGGTTCCCGGGGGTGGAATGTGAGCCGGAGGTCCTGTGGGCGCTGCTGTTCACTTCGGGCACCTCGGCAGCCCCGAAAGCCGTCCGCTGCACCCAGAGGAGGCTCCTCACGACGGGCCAGCGGATGGCCACCATGCTCGGCATCGGACCCGATGACGTCGGGTATGCGTCCATGCCCCTGTTCCACGCCAATTCGTTGATGTCGGGTCTGGCCCCGGCGATGGTGACCGGGGCGTCGCTCTCCCTGGCTCGGCGTTTCAGCGCCTCCCGGTTCCTTCCGGATGTACGGCACCACGGTGCCACCTGGTTCAACTACACGGGCAAGTTGTTGGCCTACCTGTTGGCCACGCCCGAGCGGGATGACGATGCCGACAACACGTTGAGGATCGCC
The DNA here is from genome assembly GCA_963800065.1 of uncultured Acidimicrobiaceae bacterium. Taxonomy (GTDB): domain Bacteria; phylum Actinomycetota; class Acidimicrobiia; order Acidimicrobiales; family UBA8190; genus CAWJFJ01. The sequence continues at coordinate 87,109 of CAWCZO010000009.1, forward strand.
TTCGGCAACGAGGGGTCACCGCATGTCGTCGAGGCCGCCGCCAAGCGCTTCGGTATCGATATCGTCGACGTCTTCGGCTCGACGGAAGGGGCGATCGCCCTGGACCGCTCGGGCGGACCGCCACGCGGCTCCGTGGGACGACTGCGCCAGGGGATCGTCATCGTCGACTCCGATGGTGCCGAAGTCCCGAGAGCGCGCTTCGACGGCGCCGGACAGCTGATGAACGCCGGGGAGTGCGTGGGTGAGATCGTCAACACCCTCGGAGTGGGACCGTTCGAGGGCTACTACCACAACGAGGAAGCCATGCGCCGGACGACGCGCCGGGGTTGGTACTGGAGCGGCGACCTCGGTTACGCCGACGTCGAGGGCTGGGTGTACTTCGCCGGCCGTACGTCCGACTGGTTGCGCGTCGACGGGGAGAATTTCCCCGCCGCTCCTATAGAGGCCATCGTGGCCCGCCACCCCGACGTCATGATGGCCTCCGTCTACGCCGTGCCCGATCCCGCCTCCGGTGACCAGGTCATGGTGGCGCTCGTCTTGCGTCCAGGGGCCACCTTTGACGGCCGGGCCTTCGCCGCCTGGCTGGACGGCCAACCCGATCTCTCCCCCAAATGGTGCCCGTGCTTCGTCCGCCGGTGCGAAACCCTTCCGACCACCCCGACCAACAAGATCCTCACCCGCACCCTGGTCCATGAGAGGTTCCGTTCCGACCTGGTGGGAGGCGACCCGGTCTACGTACGCGGGCGCGGGGAGGATTCCTACCGCTCCTTCACCACCGAGGATGAGAACGCCTTGCGTCGCGCCTTCGAGTTCAACGGTCGCAGCCGCGCCTGGGACGTGTAGGCGCCCGCTCGAAACGGGTGGTCGCCGGCGTTCGTCAGGCCAGTGCGGATGCCGCCACGGTGCTGGTCAGCTCCACCGACCACATGAGCGCCTCGAGGGCTGTCTCGGACAGGACGGTGTCGGCCAGCCCGCTCTGCGTCGCGTCCTCGGGGTGCCCCAGCTGGAAGGCGGCGACGTCGGCGACCAACCTTCCGAGCGGGCCGTCCGCCTCGAGGAGGGCACTTCGGAGTTCGTCGTCGAGGGGGAGGTGGGCCAGGACGTCCTCGAGCGGAACCTGGAGCAGGACGTCGAAGCTGGAGAGCATCCCCGCCGTGAACGCCGTCTCCGAGAGCGACGAGTCGACGGACTCGGCCGCCAGCTCGCACATCCTGGCCCGGGCCAGCGCCGTGGTCAGCTCCTCCTCCGATGCCTGTCCCTTGCCGCAGATGAGAAGGAGTGAGGCCCAGCTCTGGAGGCGACGCCAACCGACGATCACCAAGGCCTCTCGGACGGTCCGGACGGTTCGACGCATACCCCGGGCCGCCCCGGCGCTCGCCAATTGGAGCAGCTGGAGTGTCATGACCGGATCCCTCCGGACGATGTCCTCCAATTCGGATATGGGACACTCGCTGTCGAGGAGGTGGGCGGCGATGCGCAGCTGTGCGATGCGGCCCGGATCGAGTGCTCGTCCCGGTATCCGGTGGGGCTGGGCCAGAAGGTAACCTTGGAAGTAGTCGAAGCCGAGTTCGTCGCAACGGGTGAAGTCCTCGTCGGTCTCCACCTTCTCCGCCACCAGCGCCACCTCGAATCGACGGCACTGCTCGACGAGCCCGGGCAGATCCTCCGGTGGGGTGGCCCGAAGGTCGATCTTCACGAACGAGGCCATGTCGATGAAGCGCTCCACATTGGCGAAGACACTGACGTTGTCCAGCGCCAGGGTGAAGCCCTCCTCACGCAGGCGGCGGCAACCGGGCAGTATCTCGGCCGGTGGTACGACCGACTCCAGGATCTCGACCACGGTCTGATCGGGAGGGAGCAGCACCGGGACCACGCCGGTGAGAACCCCCCGACTGGCGTTGCAGAAGAGCGTCTTGTTCCCGACGATGCGATCGATACCGATGCTGACCGAGTTGAAGATCACATCGGCGGTCATCTGGTCACCGAGGGTTCCCGCCGCTTGAGCGGCCGTCGGACCATTGAGGGTCCGGAACAGCACTTCGTATCCGAACACCGCCCGGTCGCGGTCGAAGATCGGCTGCCGACCTACCATGACATCGAGAGCCACCACGGGCCGTTCCCCCCGGATCGTCGGCGTAGGCCGAGAGCTGTCTGCCGCTCCGTCTGCCATCGTCGGCACGATTCGTGCCGTTCTGAAGAGGTCGGCCCGGGATTTCGAGCCGGGACCCGGCATGGCCATCCGGGCGATGACCAGGGAGAAGGACCGCGTCGACCCCGGCCGGGGCGTCGTCGGCGGTCCTCAGATCTGACGAGGCATGCGTCGGTGGGCCTGTCCGAGCGGACGTCGGTGGGTCCGCCGGACGCCGACGTGGTTCAGAATTTCGAGCAGACCACGGTCGTTCGTGGCACCATTCGCCCATGACCGATTCTCGATACAACCGCAGACAGGTACTGGCCGGTGGTCTCGGAGCGGCGATGGCGCTCGGTATGTCGAAGTCCGAGTTGCTGCGTGCCCGCGAGACCGTGAGATTGGCGGCGTCGGTGAAGCCGGCCGGAGCCGATTTGGGGGCGGTGGAACACGTCGTGTTCCTCATGCACGAGAACCGGTCGTTCGACCACTACTTCGGTGCACTGGGGAGCGTGAACGGTTTCGACGCCGACTCTCCGGCGTTCGCCCAGGCGTGGCCCGGGGGAGCGAGCTCGACGCTGCTGCCGTTCCACCTCGATACGGCGGACAGCAAGGCCGAATGCACCTACGACCTCTCGCACTCGTGGGCGGCCGAGCACGACTCGTGGAACGGCGGAGCGATGGACAGCTTCGTCTCCACCCACACGTCCATCGAGGGTGCCGATCTCGGAACGTTGACGATGGGCTACTACGACAGTTCCGACATCCCCTTCTACTACGACCTGGCTCAGGCCTTCACCGTCTGCGACAACTACTTCTGTTCGGTGCTTGGGCCGACACATCCCAATCGGCTGATGCAGATGACGGGCACACTGGACCCCGCCGGCACGGCCGGGGGCCCCATTCTCGTGACCAACTCCAGCGAGAGTCTCGAGTTCACCTGTTCGTGGACGACGATGCCCGAGGTGCTGACCGACGCCGGTGTGTCGTGGAAGGTCTACAACCCCTACGGGCCGAACTACGAGCCCGGCCACTCGGATTCGATGTTGCTGTGCAAGAACGTGTTGATGTACTTCAACCAGTATCAAGAGTCCATGAACCCGACTCTCTACCAGAACGCCTTCGGGTACTACGGCCCCAATGTCTCTAAGAAGGATCTGGGCCTGACCGCTCGCAAGGGTCCGGACAACTTTGCCTCGGACGTCAAGAACAACACGCTCCCGGCGGTGTCGTGGATCATCCCACCGGACGGATACGATGAACACCCGCCGGCGCCGGCGTCTCTGGGGGAGTGGTACACCGATCAGATCCTGAAGACGCTCCTGTCCAACACAGACGTGTGGAGCAAAACCGTCCTGTTCATCATGTACGACGAGAACGACGGTTGGTTCGACCATGTCCCGCCCCCGACGGCCCCGCCGGCGACGGCCGGGGAGTACGTCACCGCGCCGTCGGATTCCAGCAGCTACCCGGGACCGATCGGCCTCGGCGTCAGGGTCCCCATGCTGGTCGTCTCGCCGTTCAGCGCCGGTGGATGGGTGTGCTCCGACACCTTCGACCACACGTCACAGCTGCAGTTCCTGGCCCAGTGCTTCGGTGTCTCCGTGCCCAACGTGTCGTCCTGGCGCCAGGGGACCGTGGGTGATCTCACGGCGGCATTGCCGAATCTGGCCACCCCGATCAATACGGCGCCCACACTGCCCAAGACGTCGGACAACGTCAAGAAGGCGCCGATCAAAGGTCAGTGCACGTCGAGCCAGCTGATCGAGCTGAACCCGTCCACGTCGCCCTACCCGATACCGCCCGATCAGGTGCAACCGACGCAGGGGGCCCAAATACTGAAGCCGACCCCCTCGTAGGCCGGGGGCTTCACTCCTCCGGGGACGCCGCCAGGTCGTCCCCCTACCCGACTCAGCGTCGGGTGCCGGAGAGGATGCGCAGCAACCCCAGGTACAGCATGACGACGGCGAGGAAGATCGAGAAAGCGGCGTACCACTCGGCCTCGGCCGGAACGCCGGCCATGGCGGCCCGGTTGACCATCTCGAAGTCGACGAAGAGGTCCAGGATGGCCACGATCAGGTAGACGACGCCGAAGACGATCAGAGTGGTGGCCGACTGGCCGATCCCGGGGAAGTTGAGTCCCAGGATCGTCGCCAGCATGACGGCCAGCAGGGCGAAGCTGGCCACGATGGTCATGGAGATGAACCGGTTGGTGATCCGGACCAGCCTGGTCCGGTAGGCGATGAGGACGCCCACGAAGACGGCCATGGTCAAGACGACGGCCAGGGGAACGATGCCGTGGCTCTGGGTGTCGTAGAGCCTGGAGATCACGCCCAGGGCCAGGCCCTCGGCGGCGGCGTAGGCGGGAGCCAGGACCCGGGCCAGGCGGGGACGGAACATGGCCCACCCTCCCAGGCCGAGGGCGACGAGCACGCAGACCACGGCGAACCCGATCGAGACGGGGAAGCCGAACGACAAGGCCCCGGCCCCGACGGCGATGAGGGCCAGGATGCCCACCTTGCCGAGGACGTCGCTCTCGACCAGGGGCTTCACGTCCGACACGGGCGGCAGGTGATCGGCACCGGGACGGGTCAGAACGGCGGTGCCCACGGCACCGCCGCCCAGGGCGCCGGTCCCGAACTCCCGCTCCATCAGCGTGAAGTTCTTCTGCACGGCCCACGTCCCGCTCTGCCGCTTCCGGCGCCGGCGCCCGGGGGCCGGCCCCGCCGTCGGCGGGAGATCGGAAATGGGCGGGAAATCGCTGTTCATGCTGCCTCCTGTCGGCGATCCAGCGTATATGCCGCCCACCACGCCGGTGCGGTCGGTCGGGTCGGACATACTGGGTTCCGTGTCCCTGGATCGCGCATCGGTGACACGGATGCTCGCCCGGGCGGGGAGCGTGGCCGCCGCCGAGGAGGCCGACGAGCTCGTCGAGGCGGCAGGAGGCGATCGGGACGTCCTCGACGCCCTGGTGGCCCGCCGTGCCGGCGGCGAGCCCATCGCCTGGCTGACGGGTACCGTCACGTTCTGCGGCCTGAAGCTGTTCGTGGCACCGGGCGTCTATGTGCCCCGGTGGCAGACCGAGCCGATGGCACGTCGGGCGGTGACCCTCCTCCCGTCGGGAGGCGTGGCCGTCGACCTCTGCACCGGTGTGGGTGCCATCGCCGCCGTCCTGGCCGACGCCGTGCCCACGGCCCTGGTGCTGGCCACCGAGATGGACGCCCACGCCATCCGGTGCGCCCGACGCAACGGCGTCGACGTCTTCGAGGGTTCCCTGGATGATCCGCTGCCTTCAGAGTTCGAGCACCGGGTCGACGTGTTGACGGCCGTCGTCCCCTACGTTCCGACGGACTCGCTTCACCTGCTCCCACGTGACGTCCTGGCTTTCGAGCCGAGACTGGCACTCGACGGCGGGGTGGCCGGCACCGAGCTCCTGGTCGAGGTGGTGCGCAGGAGCGTCGTTTGGCTCCGTCCCGGTGGCTGGTTGCTCTTGGAGCTCGGTGGTGACCAGGCCGGTCCGGTGGGACAGCTCCTCGATGCGCTCGGATTCGCGCCGGCCGACGTGATGGTCGACGAGGACGACGACCCTCGCGCCATCTGTGCCCAGTTCCGGTCGGAGGCGGAGAGTGGCAGGATGACGAGATGACGAGCGAACGATTGAGTGTGGAGCGGACGATCACCTCGGATCCGACGACCATCTTCCGACTGTTGTGCGACCCACAGGGACATGTGGCCATCGACAGCTCCGGGATGCTCATGGCGGCGACCGGTGGACCGGTGACCGCCGTGGGGGACAGTTTCGTCGTCCACATGGACCGCCAGGCGCTGAACGATTACCCCATGGGGCGCTACGACGTGACCGTCACCATCACCACCCTGGTCCCCGATCGCCAGATCGCGTGGACGATCCTGGGCCAGATCCGGCCGCAGATCGGCCACATCTACGGCTACACGCTCGAGCCCGTCGACGACGGGACCCTCGTCACCTCCTACTACGACTGGTCTTCCATCGACGAGACCTGGAAGGAGGCCGGGATCTTCCCGGTCATCTCCGAAGGGGCCCTCAGGGCCACTCTCGGGATCCTGGCCCGGACGGTCGAGAAGGGCGGGATCCGATCATGAGAGTCGAGAAGGGCGGGATCCGATCATGAGAGATGAAGGGGGGGGCTGACGGCGTGACCCCGGCCATCCCCTTTCATCCCCGGGTGGCGGCCCGTGGGATGGTGACCGCCGCCGACCAGCTGGCCTGCTCGGCCGGCATCTCGATGCTCGACGGCGGCGGCAGCGCCGCCGACGCCATGGTGGCCGCCGCCGCCGTGATGGCCGTTGTCGGGCCCCACCTCTGTGGTCTCGGCGGTGACGTCCTGGCCATGGTCAAGGCGCCCGGCGGTCCGCCGGTGGCGCTCCTGGCCGTCGGCCGGGCCGGGTCCGGGGCCGATCGGGATCGTCTGCGGGCCGACGGACACGCCGACATGCCCCTGCGCGGAGATATCCGCAGCGTCCCCGTCCCGGGGGCCGTCGACGGCTGGCTGGCCCTGCACGGGCGGTACGGCCGTCTGGACTGGGCCACGGTGCTCGAGCCGGCGATCTCGCTGGCCGAGGAAGGCTTTGCCGCCTCGACGATGCTGGCCTTCGCCAGCCACCTGGTGGCCGCCCTTCCCGGAGCGGCCCAACTCTGTCCGGGCGGACCGCTCCGGCCGGGTCAGCACGTGCGCCTCCCCGGCATCGCCCGCACCCTGCGGGACCTGACGGCCGGCGGGCGAGAGGGCTTCTACGGCGGGGAGTTCGGCCGGGCCCTGCTGGAGGTGGGTGGCGGCGAGTACACGGCCGACGATCTGACCGTCGATTTGGCCCAGTGGACCGACCCGCTCACCCTGCGCGCTTTCAGCCACGACCTCTGGACCGTCCCCCCACCCTCGCAGGGCTATGTCACCCTCGCCGCCGCCTGGATCGCCCAGGAGGTGGGCGTCCCCACCGACTCCTCCGATTCCCTGTGGGCCCACCTGATGGCCGAGTCCGGTCGCGCCGCCGGCTACGACCGTCCCGCCGTCCTCTTCGACGGCGCCGACGGTGCCGAGCTGTTGTCGATCGATCGGCTCGCCCCCCGGGCGGGGGCCATCGACCCCGAACGCGCCACCGCGTGGGGGGCGGAGGGGTCGGCGGGATGGTCCGGCGCCTCGCTGTCCGCCGACGGGGACACCACCCACCTCTGCGTGGTCGACGGCGAAGGCCTCGGGATCTCCCTCACCCAGTCGAACGCCCTGGATTTCGGCGCCCACCTCGTCGCCGGCGCCACGGGGATATTCCTCCACAATCGGGGCGTCGGCTTCAGTCTCGACCGGGGCCATCCCGGCTCCTACGGCCCGCGCCGCCGTCCTTCGCACACATTGTCTCCCGCCGTCGTGACGCGTCCGGACGGGTCTCTGACCCAGGTCATCGGGACCATGGGCGGCGATGTCCAACCGCAGATCATCGTCCAGCTCCTCGCCCGGCTCCTGCACTCCGGGGAGGACCCGGCCACCGCCATCGCCGCGGCGCGGGTGGTGCCCGAGGCACCGGGGGCCCCGCCGTTCCGGCTCTGGCAGGCGCCCGGTCAGTCCCTGCTCATGGAGTTCGACGCGCCGCCACAGTGGCACCGGGGACTCGAGGCCCGCGGACACCGCGTCCGGGTTGTCGGCGCCTTCAACCCCGTCGACGTCGGCTGCTCGCAGATCATCTCCGTCGACGGCACCGGCGACCACATCCTGCTCACCGGTGCCTCGGATCCCCGGAGCTCCGAGGGTGCCGCCCTCGGTCGCTAGAGCATCCCCGGGCCCATCTCTCTCGTATTCCCCGCGTGGCGAGAGGTCCGCAGTGGGCAAGGCAGTCGACCCCGGCGGCCCCCACCCCCGGTCGTCACTGCGCCCCCGGGGATCCGCCCTCGGTGAGGAGGGGGGCGACCTCCCGGCCGATGAGCCGGACGTGATCGAGATCGGCCATGTCCAGGATCTGCAGATAGGCGGTGGTGGCACCGGCCGCCCCCCACTGGAGGATGCGCTCGGCCACCTCGGCCGGTGAGCCGCAGGCCCCGAAGCGCCGCAGGTCGTCGAGCGTCCAACCGATGGACTGCGCTCGACGGGTGAGGCCGGAGTCGTCTTCAGCGCAGCAGACGATCAACGCCGCGGTGCGACGGATCGACTCGGGATCACGTTCGATCCGTTCGCAGGCTTCGTCGACCCGGGCGTACTGCCGGCCGGCGTCGTCGGGGGTGAGAAAGGGTGCGTTGAACTCGTCGGCGAACCGGGCGGCGAGCATGGGCGTCTTCTCGGGGCCGCCGCCACCCACGATGATCGGTGGGTGGGGTTGCTGGACGGGTTTCGGCAGCGTCGGGCTGTCGGTCACCGTGAAGAATCGGCCCTCGAAGTCGAATGTCCCACCGACCGGGGTCTCCCACAACCCGGTGATGACCGTGAGTTGTTCCTGGAGCCGGTCGAACCGCTCCTTGAGCGGTGGGAAGGGGATGGCGTAGGCGCGGTGCTCGTCCTCGTACCACCCGGCGCCGAGACCGAGCTCCACGCGACCACCACTCATGGCGTCGACCTGGGCGACGGTGATGGCCAGCGGTCCGGGCAGGCGGAAGGTCGCTGACGTCACCAGCGTCCCCAGTCGTATCGAGGTCGTCTCCCGCGCCAGCCCGGCCAAGGTCGTCCAGGCGTCGGTGGGGCCCGGAAGGCCGTCGGCGTTCCCCATCTTCAGGTAGTGGTCGGACCGGAAGAATGCGTCGAAGCCTTCCTCCTCGGCGCAGAGGGCGATGTTCAGCTGGTCCTCGTAGCTGGCGCCTTGCTGGGGTTCGACGAAGATCCGGAGTCGCACGGCCACCATCATGGACGACGTTGGGTGGGGCCGCACCCCCCCGGATAAGGTCCCCCCGATGCCACCGAAGAGCCCGGTCGCAACGGCGCCGTGACGCCCAGCACGCTCGGTCCCGCCGATCTCGTCCTCTGTTCGGGGACCCTGCCGAGGGAGACCTCGTTCCCTGATCGTCTGCAGGCGGCGGCGGCCGCCGGGTTCAGCGCGCTCTCGCTCTGGGGTCGCGACTATGGCGCCGCCCGCCACCAGGGGTACAGCGATGCCGATCTCCGTTCGATGGTCGACGATCACGGGCTGGCCGTGGCCGAGCTCGATCCGGCCTGGTGGTGGACACCGGGGGCCGGCGACGTCCACATCCCCCCCGCCGCCGACCCCGTGGACGTCTTTCGCTACGACGAGGACGAGCTCCTGCGGATCGCCGAGGTCTTCGGGGCCCGGTCCATCAACGCCGCCGATGTTCTCGGCGGCAATTGGAGTCGTCACGATGCGGCTGAAGGGTTCGCCGGCCTCTGTGATCGTGCCGCCGACCACGGGCTCCTCGTCCACTTGGAGTGGTTGGCGTGGTCCAAGGTCCCGGATCTGGAGACCGCCCTGGAGATCGTCGACCTGGCCGACCGACCCAACGGTGGTCTGATCGTCGACACGTGGCACTGCGCCCGGACCGGTACCACGGCGGCACAGCTGAGCGCTCTTCCCGGTGCCCGTGTGCTGGCCATCCAGATCGACGACGGACCGGCCGTCGCCGAGGACGATCTCGTCGACGCCACCCTCCACCACCGCAGACTCCCGGGCCAGGGTGACTTCGACCTCGTCGGCTACCTCCGGGCCCTGAAGGAGACCGGGACACGCGCTCCGATCGGGGTCGAGGTGTTCTCCGACGAGATCCACGCACTCGGCGCCGACGTCGCCGCCCGGCTGGCCGCCGAGGCCACCCGCCGGCTCCTCGACGCCGTCGACGGTGAGGTCGGGACGTGACGGGTCCGGAAGGGGTCTCGGACCGGCCCGGGCCCGGTGTCGTGGTGGTGGGGACGGGGTTCGGGTGCTTCACCCACGTCCGGGCCCTTCGGGCCGCCGGTTTCGACGTCCTGGCCGTGGTGGGACGCGACGCCGCCAGGACGGCGGAACGGGCCCGGCAATTCGAGGTTCCGAGGGCCTGCCGCTCCCTGACCGAGGCTCTCGAGATTCCCGGCGTCGTGGCCGTGACCATCGCCACCCCTCCGTTGACGCACGCCCCTCTGGCCCTCGAGGCCATCGCCGCCGGCCGCCACGTCCTGTGCGAAAAGCCCTTCGCCGCCGACGCCACCGAGGCTCGGGGGGTGCTGGCGGCGGCCGAACGGGCCGGGGTGGTGCACGTGATGGGGACCGAGTTCCGCTACGACGCCGGGCAGGCACTGCTGGCTCGGGCGGTGGCCGAGGGAGTGGTGGGCCTGCCTCGCATGGCCACCTGGCTCATGCACGTCCCCGTCCTGGCCGAGCGTGACGCCGAGATCCCCGCCTGGTGGGCCGACGCCACGGCCGGCGGCGGGTGGCTGGCGGCCCACGGTTCGCAGCTCATCGACCAGATCCGCGCCACCCTGGGAGAGTTCGCCGGGGTGAGCGCGTCGCTCGTCCACGTTGTCGACCGTCCCATGACCGCCGACGACGGTTTCGTGGTCCACTTCCGGACGGAGGGCGGTTGTGTCGGGACGCTCCAGAGCACGGCGTCGGACCGCGGGATCATGGTGGAGACCCGGGTCACGGGATCCGAGGCGACGGCGTGGATCGAAGGTGTCGGCTCCACCGTCAAGGTGGCGGCGGCCGACGGGCTACGGACGCTGCCCGTCATCGAGAGCATGCCCGCCCTACCCGCTCCCGTCCTTCCCGCCGGGTCCGTCACGACGACGTACGAGCGGATGATCACCTTCGGGGTGGAATACGGTCCCTACACACGACTGGCCGGCGCTTTCCGTGACCTCATCCTGGGACGGCCGCTGACCGGTCCCGGGCCCGCCACCTTCGTCGACGGCGTCGCCATGATGACCGTTCTCGATGCCATACGTCGGTCGGCGGCCGCCGGCGGAGCCTGGACCGAGACGTCGGCCCCCGGTCGCTAGGACGACGGTCGGCTACGACCCATCCTCAGGCCGGGCATGGCCAGGGCTTGGGTGGCGCCGCGCAAGGCATCGGCGGCGACGGTGTCGCCCTGGGCGGCGTAGGCCCGCAGGAGCAGGACATCGGTCACCCCACGAGCCGAGTCCGGTCGCGGGGGCAGACCGGACGTGTCACCCGAGATCTCGGCCCACAGGGCGGCCGCCGCGGTGGCCATCGTCGGCGCGTTGAGGACCCGGGCCGCCGCCAAGGCCCGCTCGACCCCGGGACGCGCCTCGTCGATGCGCCCGGCCAGAACGAAGGCCAGGGACTGGAAGACCTGGGCCAGGTCGGCGATCGGTCCGAGGTCGGACCGCGGGCCGGTCTCGACGCGCTCGAGCGCCTCGTCGACCCGTCCCGCCAGGGTGAGCTCGGCGGCGATGATCAGTTTGGCCATGCGGACCACCGGGTCGAGCGAGGTGTCGGGTGGGAACGGCGGCGACGCGTCCGGCACCCCGCCGGCGACGGTGACGGCGAAGGTGGCGGCGAACCCCAGCCACGGCTCGCGCCGCAGGACGTTCCCGGTGGCGCGCTGCAGGGCCACGGCGTGCTCGGCCGCTTCCTCGAGGCGCCCGCTCAGACGGGCCATGATGGCCAGGAGGCTCCAACCCTGGACGGCCTGGTCCCGGGACCCGAGGTCCTCGGCCAATTCGGCCAGACGGCGGGCGAATCCCTCGGCTTCGGCCATGTCCTGGGCGCGACCGCAGAACGACCGCAGGAAATGGTTCCAGGTCAGCGTGGTCAGTGTGTTCAGCTGCTTCGAGCGGTCCCCGGCGGCGTCGGCGAACTCCAGCGCGTCGGCCAACCACGCCGACACCCGGGGGTCGGTCGGCTTGACCAGGCACAGGAACGAGGTGACGGCGATGATGCCGGTGCGGTCGGCGCAGCTCTCGAAACCGGTCAGTGCCTGTTCCAGTTCGACGACGGACTCCTCCATGCGGCTGAGGTTGAATGAGGCCACGCCGGCGTTGGCCCGGGCCCACGCCTCTTTGTCGGTGTTCCCCAGTTCCTTCCACCGGACGGCGGCATGGCGGAGGCCCGGTAGTGCCGACAGGGGATCGGAGAACATGATCGACGTCGCCGCCGTGTGGTCGCGCTCGACGGCGATGGCTGGGTCGTCGGGGTCGTCGGGGATCAGGGCCAGTGTGCGCAGCGCGTCCTCGTCCCGGCTGGACAGCGCCTGCAGCTTGGCCAGATCGAACAAGGCCGACGACGGCAGAGACCCGAGAGAGGCAGCCCGTTCGAGGAGCCGGAGGGCGTCGAGATGACGGGACGCCTCGATGAAGGCCCGTCCGGCCACCACCAGCGCCTCGACCGCCTCCGCCGCCAGCTTCTCGTCGCCGGCCAGGTAGGTGGCGGCCCGGTCGAGGTGCCGGGCCCTCTCCTCGGGTGTAGCCACCAACGCGGACGCCTGACGGTGGAGCTCCCCCCGGACGTTGTGGGGCAGGGTCTCGTACGCCACCTCGCGCAGGAGCGAGTCCACCGTGTCGTAGCGTCCGTCCGATCCGTGGCGCAGGAGCCCGACGTCGACGAGTGACCGCAGCGTGGTGGCGGCCTCCGTCGACCCCAGCCCGGCGACCTGCTCGACGGTGGCCGCTTCGCCGACCACCGCCACGTGTTGGAGCCCGAGCTTCTGGCTGGGCTCGAGGGCGTCGAGCCGGGCCGCCAGGAGAGCCTGCAGGGTGGCGGGGATCGCACTTTGTGCGGCGATCCGGTAGAGGGTGCCGTCGTCGACCAGGGACCCGCGGGCACGGGCCATGGCCACCATCTCACGCAGGTACAACGGGTTGCCGCTGGCCCGGTCGACGAGGAACTCGGCCGACTCCGGAGCCAGGGGCTTGTCACAGACGAACGCACCGGCCAGGGTGGTGGCATCGGCCCGGCTGAGCGGTTCCAGGCGGACCGTCGTGGCCGCCGGGAAGCGGGTGAGCCAGTCTCCCGGTTCGGTGCGCCCGGCCAGCACCGTGAGAAGGGCTACGTCGTTGAGACGACCGGACAGCTCGCCCAGGAGCTCGAGCGTTCGGTCGCCGCTGTGGTGCATGTCGTCGATGATCAGGAGGAGGGGCCCGGCGGCGCCCTTCTCCTGGATCAGACGGGTGAAGGCCCACAACTGCTCTTGCGGGATCCCGGCCGGATCGATGGCCCGCAAGGACGGGTCCAGTTCGCCGGTGATCGACCGCAGCCGCGCACTCACCTCGCTGTCCGTCGCCGGCCCCAGTTGACGGATGATCTCGCCCGCCACCCGCGAGCCCCCCATGGTGCCGTAGGCCGGGTACGTGGCCCGGACCACCGTCCCCCCGGGGTCGGCCACGCGGACCAGCTCGTTCAGCAACCTGGTCTTCCCGGAACCGGCCTCGCCGCACAGGAGGACGACATGGGGCTGGCGGTCGCGCCGTACCCGGCGCCATTGTGCGGCCAGGAAGGCGAGCTCGTCGTCGCGTCCGACCAGTGGGGGACCGTCGGCCACGGGCTCGGCATCGACGGGTCGCAGCGCCACCGCTTCCCACACACCGACGGGTTCCTGCTTGCCCTTGAGCAGCACCGGTTGACGCTCGCGGAACCAGACGCCGCCCCCGGCCAGCTCGGCCGTCAGCCGGCCGCAGAGCACCTCACCGGGCGCCGCCACCTTCTCGAGGCGGGCGGCCACGTTGACGGTGTCCCCGATGACGGTGGCGTCGCCGGCACGACCGACCGTGGTGGCCATCACCTCGCCCGAGTTGATGCCGATCGAGAAGGCCAGGTCACCTCCGAGAGCGCGGACGGCGAGACCGGCGGCGACGGCCCGCTCGGCGTCGTCGTCGTGGGCCACCGGGACGCCGAAGACGGCCATCATCGAGTCACCCATGTACTTGTCCACCGTGCCGCCGTGCTCGTTCACCACCTCGGCCAACTGCCGGAAGGCCGCATCGACGATGCGGGCCACGACCTCCGGATCGGTTCTCTCGGCGAACGAGGTGAAGCCGACGACGTCGGCGAAGAGGACGGTGGCCAATTTGCGTTCCTCGACGGCGGGCATGCTCGCCCTGAGCGAGGCGTCGTCGAGGGCCGACCCGCACTGCCCGCAGAAGGGTTGGCCGTCGGGGTTGGCTGTCCCGCAGGACGGACAGTCGGAGGCTGCCAACATGGTGCCGCACTGACCGCAGAACCGGTTTCCCTCGGGGTTGGCGCTATCGCAGCCGCGGCAGACCGGCACGTCCTCAACGTAGTCGGCCGACGAACTTCCTCAGTCCTGCCCCGGGCCGGTCCCGGACTGCTCCGTCGACCACTTCCGGACCACGACCGGACCGTCCCACCGGCGATCGTCCCGTGGTCCCGCATCGAGCGAACGGGTGCCGTGACCGCCGGCCGCCGACTCTCCGGGCCCGTGCTCCGGGCGCCCCGACCACGGCCCGGGGACCGTTCCGGGCCCTGGCTGCGGGACCGGCCGGCGGAGAAGTACCCCCCCGGCGGCCCGGTAGGACACAATGGGGCCCATGAATAAACGAGAGCTGGCAAAAGCAGTAGCTGTTCAGGCGGATGTGGACCTCAAGACGGTGTCCAACGTCCTCGAGAGCTTCACCGATGTCGTGACTGCGGTGGTGTCCAAAGGGGAGCCGGTGGCCATCACCGGGTTCGCCAAGTTCGTCAAGGTCGACCGTCCTGCCCGGATGGGCCGTAACCCCGCCACGGGAGAGACGATCAGGATCAAGGCCTCGAAGAAGGCTCGGATCACTCCGGTGAAGGCCTTCAAGGATGCCGTCATGTCACCCGGAGGGGCGCCGAGGTTGAACCGCGGCGTCTGGCCGACGAGCGACGAGGCTGTCCGGGCCGCGGGGAAGAGCGCGGCTCCGGTGGCGGCGCGTCCGGCGAAGACGGCGGCCCGGAAGGCTCCGGCCAAGAAGACCGCGGCGCGCCGGACTCTGGCCCGAAAGACGGCGTCGCGTCGTCCGGCGACCAAGAAGACGGCGGCCCGGAAGGCTCCGGCCCGTCGGACCACGAAGAAGGTGGTGGCCCGCCGGCGCTGAGTGCCGGCCCACTCCTCCTACGGAGTGGGTGTCGACGTCGTCTGACTGGTGAGCGGCGGCTGCCCCGCAAGGGGTAGCCCGCCGCCCACCTCGAACGGACCCACCTGGAATCCCGTGGTGGCATAGGTCAGGCGCACGGGCTGCGTGACGAGCAGCGGGCTCGTGCCCCCGGGTGGAGTGACGTCCAGCCAGACGCCGGCGTAGCACTCGTTCGGCGCGCCGGTGGCCGGCTCACCGGGTTCGAGGATGTTGTCGCAGATGTTGGCGAAGTCGAGCTCGAACGAGGCCCGGGCTCCGTGGGCGACGGTGACGGGCGACGAGGGCGCCGTGCTTCCCGGTCCTCCGGCGGCGCCGAGCGAGGCCAGATCGTCGTTGGGTGCCGGTAGCGGGGTGCCGTTCTGGGCCACCACGCCGAGATCGGCGTACCCGGTCAGGGTGCACGGAGTGGCCGAGATGTTGGTGAGTGTCACCGTCTCCTCGACGGTGCCACCCGTTTCGCGCCAGTCCGAAACCAGGGCCCCCAGCTGGGGGCTCGTGCATCGGGGTGCTCCGGGTGCCGTCGTCGTCGTTGTCGACGTGGTCCCGTGGTTGAGGCCCGTGGTCTGCGGACGGGTGTGGTGGTGCTCGGTATAGAACTTGTGGACGACGACAGCCAGCCGGTCGATGCCGTACGCCGCCGCCACCACGGCCGACGACGCCAGCAACACCAGGACGGCGACGCGGAGGCGCCGCCAGCGCCGGCGCCGGCGTACCTGACGGCGCACCATCTGCTGGGCCCGCAGCGGGTCGTTCACAGCCGGATCAAGGTCGCGGTCGTCCCGGCGGGTGTGGCGGCGCCGTTGGGCATGGGTGGGACAGACCTCGACAGGGGTGAGGAGCGGTCGGGTTCAGGCCAGCACGACCTGGCCGTAGGTGCTGCAGAGCCCCCATGCCTCGATCAGGACGAAGGCCAGGATGACGGCCAGGATGACACCCGTCCTCCACCGGCTCCCGCGTGAGGCCATGGCCGGCGCCATGTACCACTGGGGGAGCAAGCCCGGAACCTGGGCCAGATAGACGGACAAGGGAACGGCGTCGGGGTCGAGTGGTCGGTCGGGGTCGGCGGCGAGGGCGAGGGCGGTGAGCTCGGCGTCGGTGATGGGATCGTCCAACCCCGGGTCGTCGATCGCCGCCCCCGTCGGGTCCACACTGCTGACAACGGCCACAGGATCGCTTCCTCTCCCCGACGGCGCCGCAGAATCGGGCCCGTTGGCTGTCAATGCTAGCGGTCGCTCGATCCGGGGGCCGTTCTGGCCGTCGGTGGCCCGGGTCGGTCGAGCATGACGCTGGCCAGTCGACGGGCGCCCTCGGCCAGGTCCGGCGGTGCCACGGTGGCGTAGGAAAGCCGCAGGCTGGCCCCGTGCGGCGCCGTCACCGAGAAGGCCGAACCGGGAACGTAGGCCACCCCGCGGTCGATGGCCGTCGGGAGCAGTGCTTCGGTATCGATTCCGGGTCGGCGTAGACGAGCCCACACGAAGAGGCCACCGTCGGGAGCGGTGACCTCGAGATCGCCGCTGAAGGCGGTGGAGAGCGAAGCGCAGAGTTGGCGGGCCTGGTGCTCGTAGTGGGCCCGCAGGACCGAGAGGTGGCCGGCGAGGAAGCCCGGCTTCGTGAGCAGCCGGAAGGTGATCCCCTGGGCCAGCGTCGACGTGTGCAGATCCACGGCCTGTTTCACCAGAGCGAGCGACGGGGCCATCCAGTCCGGCGCCACCATCCAGCCCACCCGGAGCCCCGGAAAGAGGATCTTGGAGATCGTTCCGATCGTGACCACCCGGTCGGTGAGGGTGGCCAGCGGCGGCGGGGCGTGGCCCGAGAAGCGGATCTCGGCGTAGGGATCGTCTTCGACGACGAGGAATCCGAAGTGGTCGGCCAGGTGGGCGAGACGCCGGGCGCGGGCGTCGGAGAGGGTGGCGCCCGTCGGATTGTGGAAGTTGGGAACGACGTAGACCAGTCGCGGCCGCCACCCGGCCCCGAGGCGTTCCTCGAGTGACCCGACGTCCAGTCCGTCCCCGTCGGTGGGTAGGGCGACGAGGGAGCCGCCGGCCAGCCGGAGCGCCTGGATGGCGCCCACGTAGCCGGGGTCCGCCAGGGCCACCGGATCGTCTCTCTCCAGGACGGCGCGGGCGATGATGTCGAGGGCCTGCTGCGAGCCGTGGGTGACGATCACCCGCTCGGGCCGGACGGCGTGGCGGGCGGCTATCCATTCCCGGAGAGCGGGAATGCCTTCGGTGGACGAGTACTGGAGGGACCCCGGGTTCCCCCGCAGGAGGTCGCCGACCGCCCCCAGCGTCTCCGCCACGGGGAAGTGCCCCGGCGAAGGGAGGCCCCCGGCCAGTGAGATGACCCCGGGCCGGTCCACCAGTGCCAGCAGCTCCCGGATGGCCGACGAGGTGATGCGGCCCACCGTCCCCGACGGGGTGGGGGCGGCGACGGGCTGGTCCATGGCCCGTCAATGTGGCATAAGTGGACCATGGAGAACAGATCCACTTCGGCCAAAGTGGCACGGTCGGTCGAACGGCGCCGCCTGGTGGGCACGCTCGGGGACTGGGCCGTCGGACCGGGTCCGCTGTTCCGTCAGCTGTCGCGGGCGGTGGCCAGTGCCATCGAGGGCGGGGCCCTGGCCGAGGGTGTCCGGCTGCCTTCGGAACGGGCCCTGTCGTCCGCCCTGTTCGTGAGCCGGGGTACCACCGTGGCCGCCTACGACCTGTTGGTGGCCGACGGTCTGGTCGAGAGGCGACCGGGGAGCGGGACGTACGTGGCGGGGTCGGGGTCACTGGGTCTTCCCGACGGGCGGGAGGGATCGGCCCTGGTGCACCGTCTGGTGGAGCGCAGCAGCGGCCACTCGACGATCATCGATCTGTCGATCTCGGTCCTCCACGATGCCGGCGGGTTGCCGGCCGTGACCCTGTCCTGCGGCGACCTGCGGGCCATGACGCCCGAGACCGGGTACAGCCCCTGGGGTTCGTCGGTCCTGCGGACCCTGATCGCCGACCATGTGACGGGCTGGGGACTTCCCACCACGCCCGGCCAGGTCGTGGTCACGGCCGGCGCCCAGCAGGGAATCAGCGCCGCCGCCGCCTGCTGGCTGCGGCCCGGCGACAGCGTGGTCGTCGAGGACCCCTGCTACCCGGGGGCCATCGCCGCCTTCGGACAGGCCGGTGCCCGTCTCGTCGGCGTTCCCGTGGATGACGACGGTGTGCGCAGTGACGAGCTCGAGGACGCCCTGGCCGCCCGGCCCGCCCTCGTCTTCCTGCAACCCACCGTGCAGAGCCCCACCGGTTCCGTCCTCACGGCGAACCGGCGTCGACGCGTGGCCGAGCTCGTCCGCCGCTACCGCGTCCCGCTGGTGGAGGACCTGGCCCTGGCCGACCTGAGCTGGGCACCGGCTCCGCCACCCGTCGCCGCTCTCTGCCCCGAGGCGTCGGTGGCCGTCGTCGGCTCGTTGAGCAAGGTCCTGTGGGGTGGGCTCCGACTCGGATTCGTGCGGGCCCCCGAGCCCCTGGCCCTGCGCTTCGCCCGGGTCAAGGCCACCAACGACCTGGGGACGTCGGCCGTCAGCCAGCTGCTGGCCGAGCGCCTGTTGGCGGACGGGCCCGAGGCCTGGCGGATCCGCTCGGTCGAGCTCCGCCGCCGCTACGAGGTGCTCGCCACCGCCCTGGCCGACCGGTTGAGCGGGTGGCGCTTCGCCGAGCCGGCCGGCGGCTTGTCCCTCTGGGTGAGCCTGGGTGACGTCGACGCCGAGCGTTTCGCCCAGACGGCCCTGCGCCACGGCGTGGCCGTGGCCACGCCCACGGCGCTGTCGGTATCCGACCGCCACGGCGATCGGATCCGGTTGTCGTTCGCCCCCCTCCGGCCGTGCTTCGCCAGGGCGTCGAGCGTCTGCGCGCCGCCTGGGACGCCGTCAGGGGGTAGGACGGAAGCGCAACGGCAGGCGGGCCGGTCCCCAGATGCCGAATGTGGGCGGCTTCCACTGCACGGGCCCGTCGCGGCAGAGATCGGGCATGCGGCGGGCCAGGAGGGGGAGCGCCTCCTGCAGTTCGGCCCGGGCCAGGGCCGCCCCCATACAGAAGTGGATGCCCGAGCCGAAGGTCATCTGGAGGGCATCGCGCTCGCAGGTGATGTCGAAGGTGTCGGGTGAGGCGAAGACGTCGGGGTCCATGTTGGCCCCGACCAGGGCGATGGAGACGAGGGTGCCGGCGGGGAACAGGACGTCGCGGTACTCGATGTCCTGCGACGCCACGCGGATCGTCCCCCGCACCGCGCCCAGGTAACGCATGGTCTCCTCGACGGCGCGGGGGGCGAGTTCGGGCCGGTTACCCAGCAGCGCCCACTGGTCGGGGTGCTCGGAGAGCAGGGCCACGCTGCAGGCCAATTGATTCCGGGTGGTGTCGGTCCCGGCCATCAGGACGGCCTCGGTCAGCATCACCAGCTCGTCGCTGGACAGGCGGTCCCCTGCCTCCTCGATGGTGATGAGGGTGCTGAGGAGGTCGTCGGTGGGGTGCTTGCGGCGTTCGTCGATCATGGCGTTGACGTACGCCTCGAGCTCCCCCGAGGCGCGCTCGATGGCGGGCAGATCGGCGGCGAGGTCCTGGTTGAAGATCCGGAAGATGTCCGTGGCCCAGGCTGAGAAGAGCTTCCAGTCCTCCTTCGGCGCGCCCAGGAGTTCGCAGATGATGGGGATGGGGTAGGGCTCGCAGATGTCGGAGACGAACTCGCAGCGACCCTGTGTCACGACGGCGTCGACGAGCTCCGAGACGACCTGACGCATGAAGGGGCGGAGCCGGTCGGTGGACGCCGGTGTGAACGCCGGCGCCACCAGACGACGAAGACGGGCGTGCTCTTCACCTTCCATGGCCAGGATCGACCGCCGGCGGTTCTGCATATAGGTGTCGGGCTCGAGTCCGGCCATCTGGGGAAGCAGCGACAGGGCGGAATGGAAACGCCGGTCGCGCAGGACGGCCACGGCGTCGCGGTAGTCGGAGAGCAGGAATCCGACGGGGGTCCGGGCCAGCCAGTGCCGGGCCCGGGCCCGGCGGATGAGGTCCAGGACCTCGGACCGCTCCACGCCGGCCAACTCGAGCTCGGGCAACTCGAGATCGTGTACAGATGTGGCTGGCATAGGCATCTCCCCGACCGGGTGGCGTTCCTGGTGGAACGCTACCGCGCCGGCGCGGCGCCGACGTCGGCGCTGGGCGGATCAGTGCGTGCCGATGGTGGCGTGGAGGTCGGTGACGGTCATGGTGAAGGTACCGTTCGAGGCCCGGAACCACGGAGCGGTGCTTCCCACCAGCTCGAGTTCCAAGGTGTCACCGGCCGGGACCGTGTACTCGTTCGGATTCAGGTCGAAGGTGACGGTCGTATCGCCGGTCGAGCCCGGTCCGGCGTTCGCCGACTGGTTCACGTCGGGGCGGACGACGCCGGCCTCGACGTTCTGGCGGGTGGCACCGGTCGGACTCACGTCCCAGAGCCGGCCGACCAGCTCGGGGAAGTCCCCGACGACGTGGAGGTGGGCCGTCACCTGGAGGGACCCGATGACGGTGGTGGCCTGCGTGACGCGTTGCTCGGCGACGGCCGTCCCCGGTTCGAGCCCGGCGGGGAGGGGGTGGCAGAGCTTGGCGGCGTAGGCGGGATTGAGCGCCGCCGACACCGCTTCACTCCCACCGCCGGACGTGACCACCTGGGTGGCGGCCGAGGACAGTCGGAGCGACCCCGTGGTGAGAGCGGCCCACGACGATGCCGTGAGGACGGGGGCCGAGGCTGCTGTGGCCGGGCAGGTCTGGCCCACGGCCAGGACGGTGGTCGCCGGGACGCCGTGATCCAGCATCACCGTGTCGAGGAACGACAGCGCCGCCGCCGTCTGGCGACGGACGTCGGCAGGCTTGGCCTGGGCCCAGCCGTGACCGTTGTCGTCGAAGATCAGGAGCAGGGGATGGTGGACCTTTTCGGTGTCGAGGCCCTCGGAGAAGTGGAGGGCCTCGGAGACGGGGAACAAGGTGTCGGTCCAGCCGCTCTGGATGGCCACCGGTGGGACCCCTCCGGCGGGCAGGGGGATCCCGATGGCGGAGTGGTACGTCTGGAGTTGGCGCAGAGCCGAGGAGTCGGTGGCCGAGAAGGGTTCGCCGGCGCTGATGGCCTTGTACCACGAGGTGATATCGGCGCTCGGATCGGCCCCCGGGGGGGCGAGGAAGGACCCGGTGGTGACGCCGTAGAGAAGGGTGTTCCAGCTCTGCTTCTCGACCCCGATGGGCGTGAGATCGGCCGACGGCGGACTGTCCTGCGACGGGAGGAGGGCCCCGTTGGGGTTGAGCGCCGTCACCAGATCGTCCCACGGCCAGACGGCGTAGGCGGCGGCGATCGACATGGGAACGTGGTGGACGGGGCTCGTCCAGGGGGCGAGGCGGCCGTCGGTCAGCCGCACACGGTTCTTGAGCATGGCCAGCTCGAGCGTCTGCCCGGCGCCGTAGGAGACGCCGGTGACGGCGATCTGCGGCCGGACCAGACCTTCGTCCACCAGTTCGCCCGCCAGGTACTGGGTGTCCCTGATCTCGTATCTCTGGTCGGCCAGGTGGATCCACCCCTTGGCGCAGGTCGGCGTGTCGGCCCGCGATGCGGCCGTCCCGCAGGAGTTGCCGAAGCCCCGGGCGGTGTACATGAGGACGGCGTACCCCTTGGTGGCCATGGTCACGTCGTCGATGGCGCCGTCGTCGGTCGAGTCCTCCCAGTCGGTCTTGCTTCCCCCGAGACCGTGGAGCATCACGATCAACGGGAACGGGCCCTTACCCGTCGGCGGCAGAGCCACGTCGGTGTCGAGGCGGACCCCGTCGAAACTGGGGATGCGGAGATCGCCGCCCGCCGTCAGGCCTCCGGGGCAGAAACGGATGCCGTCCTGTCGCCTGCAGGTGAGCTTCCCGAAGGGACGGGGGACCGCCGGCGGAGGAGGCTCGCCGACGACGGTGGTGGACGGGGAGGCCTGCGGCGACGCGCCGCCGCAGGCGGACAACGCGGCCACGGCCGACAAGGCCAGGACGAGGGCGGCGCGCCGACAGATATGGATCTCCCCCGTCATGGTGATCGGTCAGCCTACAGGGACCCGTCTTCTCGACCGGGAGGTGTTCCGGCGTCGGACGCGCCGGTCAGTCCCCCCCGACGAGCGCCAGAACGGCGGTCCGGGGACTGCTCAGGACGGGCGAGGTGAGCCGGACGAGACGTTCGACCGGAGCCATCGACGCCTGGGCCAGGACGATGACGTCGACGGTGGCGTCGAGCGACTCGAGATGGGCGGCGATGGTGGCGTAGTAGCGGTCGTGGTCGCCGGTTTCGAAGTGGGCCCAGGCCTCGAGGCAGGGAGCGTCGACGACGGTGACGCGCTGTCCGGCCTCATCGGCCGCCCGGGTCAACAGGTCACGGGTGGGACCGATGGTGCTCTCGAGGGCCGCCACCACGGCGATACGGCCACCGCCGGCCACGGCGATCCTGGCCATGGGCCTGTCGACGCGGAGCACGTCGACCCCTTCCGCCCGACCGATCTCCTCGGCCGGGCCGCCGATGGTGGAGCAGGTGCATACCACGCGGACCGCCCCTGCTGCCGTCAGCGCTTCGAGCTGCATGCCGATCCGCCTCCGCAGGTCGTCGTCGACTCGGCCACGCCGGCGGGCGTCGGTGAGGAGGGTCTCATCGACGACATGGACGGCCCCGTCGTCCGGGGAGATCTCGTCGAGGAGTGCGGTGAACACGCCGAGATGGGCGTCGGCGGTGTGGAGGAATCCGAAGGTGGTCACGGTCGCTTCCGGGAAGCGGGACTACAGCCAGCTGCGTTTACGGAACATGGCCAGCAGACCGAGGGCCACCACGACCTGCAGGGCGATGCCCAGGCCCACGAAGGTCCCCCAACCCTGGATGCCCCCGATCATCCATCCGAAGTTCTGGCCGAAGAAGCCGGTGATGAAGCTCAGGGGCAGGAAGATGGTGGCGATGATGGTGAGCTGTTTCATGACCTGGTTGAGCCGGTTGGAGACGGTGGACAGGTGCGTGTCCATGGCCCCGGTCAGGAGATCGCGGTAACTGTCGACCAGGTCGCTGATCCTGATGAGGTGGTCGTAGAGGTCGCGGAAGTAGCGCTCGGCGTCCGGTGTCATACCCGGAAGCCCCGACTCGGCACTGGCCAGGGTGGCGAACATGTCGCGCTGCGGGGTGATCACTTTGCGCAGGGAGACGAGGGAACGCTTCATGGTGAACAGAGTGCCCAGCTGCTCCTCGGTGGGCTTGGCCAGGATGTCGTCCTCGAGGGAGTCGATCTGATCGTCGAACCGGGAGAGGACGGGGAAGAAGCTGTCGATGAGGGCATCGATGATGCGGTAGAGCAACATGATGTTGCTGCCCCCGCCCTGTTGCCGGCGCAGTGCGGCGCGCGCCCGCAGGTCGTCGAATTGCGAACAGCCGCCGCGTTCGATGGTCACCAGGAACTTCTCGGAGTAGAAGCAGTGGACCTCGATGATGCCGCCCCCCTCGCCCCGGGCGCCGGCCACCACCAGATAGTAGAAGTCGTCGTAGTCCTCGACCTTCGGTCGTTGGCCGAAGTGCTCGGCGTCCTCCACGGCCAAGGGGTGGAAGTGGAAGGCGTTGGCCAGCAGGTCGCTACCCTCGGCGTCGAGATCGATCAGGTCGAGCCAGAAGTAGGCGCCCGAGGCGATGCTCTGTTTCACGCCGTCGCTGGTGGCGTCGCTCAGAATCCCGTCGACGCTCATGAGGTAGCCGTGCATGGACAGATTCTTGTCGCTGCCGGCCGCCACTTCGGTGACCCCCGGCCACGGTGGCGGACGGCGGCTGTGGACGACGAGTCCGGTCACTGTCGGACGTAGGATCGGTCCATGCGATTCAGCGTGTGGCCCAGTCCCCAACGTCCGTGGCGCGACGTACGGGACATCGTTCTGCATTGCGACGGGTCGGGTTGGGACGGTGCCTACTTCGCCGATCACTTCATGCCCGATGATCCCGGCGGGGACCCTGTGGACGGACCGGTGCTCGAATGCTGGTCCGTCCTGTCGGCGCTGGCGGCCGAGACTCGGCACGTGCGACTCGGTTCGCTCGTCTCGGGGAATCTCTACCGCCATCCGGCCGTGGTGGCCAACGCCGCCGCCACCATCGATCACATCAGTGGCGGCCGGTTCATCGTCGGGCTGGGGGCCGGATGGCAGCGAAACGAGCACATCGCCTACGGCATCGACCTCCTCGACGTGGGACCCCGGCTGGACCATCTGGAAGAGGCGTGCACCGTCATCGGCTCACTGCTGGCCGAGACCCGCACCACCTTCGCCGGCGCCTCCTATCGGTTGACGGACGCCCCCTGCGATCCCAAGCCGGTGCAGTCGCATCTTCCTCTCCTGGTGGGCGGGAACGGGGAGAAGCGGACGATGAGGATCGCCGCCCGGTACGCAGACGAATGGAATGCCTGGGGGACGGCCGAGGACTTCCGCCGCCGCACCGACGTGCTGGCCCGGCATTGTGCCGCGGTGGGCCGCCAGCCGGATTCGATCGCCCGCTCCACGCAGGCCCTCGTCTACCTGAGCACCGACGAGACGTGGCTGGCGCGGCAACGTGGAGCGATGTCGGGACGGCCCTGCCTCCTGGGTACGCCGGCCGAGGTGGTCGAGCAGGTGGCCGCCTACGACGCCGTCGGGGTCGACGAGCTGATCGTCCCCGACTGGATGATGGGATCGGCCTCCCGGACCACCGACACCCTCGATCTCTTCCGGAACGAGGTGGCGGTCCACTTCCGGTGATCAGACGGGCAGAGGCTCCGGGTCGGGGTCCGGCTCCGGCGACCGGAAGGCCTGGTTGCGCAGCGGAACCTCCTTCAGCAGCCACGTCAGGGCGAAAGCGAGGACCATGAAGGGGACGCCGAAGAGAAAGACGGTGTGGATGGCGTGGCTGAAGGCCTCGACGTAGCCGTGTCGTTGGGCCGGCGGCAGGGCGTTGATCTGGGCCGGGTTGATGGAGATACCGCTGGAGGACAGATGGCGGAGGACCGACGCCGGTAGGTACCTGGGCAGTTCGGCCAGGAGGCGACTGTTGAAGATGGCTCCGAAGAGGGCGATACCGATCACACCGCCGATCGACCGGAAGAAGGTGGCCGACGAGGTGGCCGTTCCCAGCTGACTGTACGGGACGGCGTTCTGGACGGCCACCACCAGGACCTGCATGACCGCTCCCAGGCCGAAGCCGACGACGAACATGTAGACCGACGACACCCCCAACGACGTCGTCGGGGTCAGGTGCGACAGCAGGAAGAGGCCGACGGCCGTCACGCCGGTTCCGAAGATGGGAAAGACCTTGTAGCGGCCCCAGCGCGAGATGAGCCGGCCGCTCAGGATGAAGGTGATGAGCATGCCGCCCACCATGGGCAGGAGCTGCAGGCCGGCGCTGGTCGGCGTGGCCCCGTGCACCGTCTGCAGGTAGAGGGGGATGAAGATGATGGCGCCGAACATGATGAAGCCGACGACGAAGCCCACCGAGCTCGAGACGTTGAAGACGGCGATCCGGAACAACCCGAGGGGGATGAGCGGTTCGGCGGCCCGCATCTCGACCAGGCAGAAGCCGACGATGAGGATGACGGCCCCGATGATCATGGCGACGATGGGGAACGAGGACCACCGGTACGTCGTCCCGCCCCACGTGGTGAGCAGGACGATGGTGGTGACCCCGGCTCCGAGGAGCGCCGTTCCCCAGTAGTCGATGGCGTGTTCGGTCCGCTTGACCGGGATGTGGAGGACACTGGCGATTACGAACAGGGCGATCACGCCCACGGGGATGTTGATGTAGAAGACCCACCTCCAGCTCAGGTCCTGGGTGAAGACCCCTCCGAGGAGGGGACCGATGACGCTGGTGGAGGCGAAGACGGCACCGAAGTAGCCCATGTAGCGGCCCCGCTGCCGGGGGCTGATGACGTCTCCCATGATGGCCTGGGAGCCCACGATGAGCCCACCGGCTCCCACCCCCTGGAGGGCGCGGAAGAGGATCAGTTCCAGCATCGAGTGCGACAGTCCCGACAGCGCCGAACCGACCAGGAAGATCACGATGGAGAGTTGGAAGAGCTTCTTGCGCCCGAAGAGGTCGCCGAGCTTTCCCCACAGCGGCGTCGAGATGGTCGATGTGAGCAGGTAGGAGGTGACCACCCAGGTGAGGTGGTTGAGTCCGTGGAGATCGCCGGCGATGGTGGGGAGGGCGGTGGAGACGATCGTCTGGTCGAGAGTGGCCAGGAACATCCCCATCATGAGGGCCCCGAGGATGACCAGGATCCGCCGGTGTTCAGCGGGCGTGATCTCGTCCTCGGCTCCGTCGCCGGCCGGCGCCGACCTGTCGAGCTCAGTGACCATGGCGCGCCTCGACGTCGTCTTCGATGGTGGAGGAGAAGAGTTGGAGCAGCCGGGCGAATTCCTTGCGGTCGGTCGTGGGCCAGTCCGACAGGAGGTTCTCCAGCCACTCCCGTCGGGCGTCGAGCAGTCGTTCGATGGACCGCTTTCCGTCCCGGGTGAGCAGCAGACGTGAGGCACGGCCGTCCACCGGGTCGGGCGAGCGGACGACGAGGCCCAGTTGCTCGAGCTGCTGGACCTTGCGGGTGACGGCGGGGGAGTCGATGCCGAGACGCTCGGCCAGGTCGCAGAGTCGGAGGCTCTCGCCCTCGACGAGGAGCTTGTACAGCACGGCGCCGCCGGCCCGGTCGATGTCCACGCCCGCCCGGGAGCGGAGTTTGGCGTGGACCCGGACCTGGTTCATGACCCTGGCCACCGAGAGCAGGGACCGGTCGATCTCCCCGGTGGTGGTGTCACCCGCCGTTCGCAGGGTCATAGCATCCGCTCCGTCGTCGCCATGGGGGGAGTGTACCGGCACTTACTTACCACAGGTAACTAGTTGGCCCGGGTTTGTCCGGTCGTTGGCCGGGGCCGCCGGGGGAGGGAGCGGGAAATGGCGCCACGGGGGAGGGGGACGGCGGCGGTGGTGACGACGGTCCTGGCCGCCGTGGCGGCGGGATGCGCTTCGAGCCCCTCCGTCGCTGTCCACACGACGACGACGCTGGAGACGACGGTGCCCACCACCGTCCCGACGACGGACACCACGATGCCACCCGTCGTCCCCCGGACAGACGCCGCCGGCACCGTCTGGTTGTGCCGGCCCGGGCTCCTCCACGACCCGTGCGCCGGGGACATCGACTCCACCGCCCTCCTGGCCGACGGGTCGACCGTCAGTCAACCGGCCTCCCCGGCCTACGAGCCGAAGTTCGACTGCTTCTACGTCTATCCCACGGTCAGCACGGAGCCCACCGACAACGCCGATCTGAAGGTGCAACCGGTGGAAACGGACGCCGCCGTGGCCCAGGCGGCCCGGTTCTCGCAGGTCTGCAATGTCTGGGCGCCCATGTACCGGCAGCGCACGGCATCGTCGCTGGCCAAGGGCCTTGGGAACGACCCGACGGCCGACGCCGTCGCCTACGCCAGCGTGCTCGCCGCATGGAAGGACTACCTGGCCAACTTCAACCACGGCCGGCCGGTCGTCTTCATCGGCCACTCGCAGGGGGCGGCCATGCTCATCCGTCTGCTCAGCAGCCAGATCGATCCCGATCCGGGCCTGCGCCGGCAACTGGTGTCGGCCATCATCCTGGGCGGGAACGTCCAGGTTCCGACGGGCAGGGACGTCGGCGGCAGCTTCCAGGACATTCCCGGCTGCCAGTCGGCCTCGCAGACCGGTTGCGTCATCGCCTACTCGTCGTTCTCGGAGCAGCCGCCCCAGGACAGCCTGTTCGGCCGGCCCGGGCAGGGCGTCAGTCTCCAGTCGGACCAGACGGTGACCACCGGCGTCCAGGTCCTGTGCACCAACCCGGCCGATCTGGCCGGCGGGAGCGGCCCTCTCGACCCGTACTTCGCCGGAACGACATCGGTGGCGGGGAAGAAGATCACGACACCCTGGGTGGAATACCCGGACCTCTACACGGCGCAGTGCGAGAGCGCGCGGGGTGCGACGTGGCTCCAGGTGAACGACATCGGCACCGCGAGCGACAGGCGTCCCCGGGTGACCGAGACGCTCGGGCCCACGTGGGGACTCCATCTCGACGACGTGAACCTGGCTCTCGGCAACCTGGTCCAGATCGTCTCCCACGAAGAAGCGGCATTCAAGTAGGGACGGAGACGGGGACACCCCCCTGTGCCGCCGACCGGTAGGCGGCGTCGACCACCACGTGGGCCCGCAGGGCGCTCTCGAAGTCGGGCCCGATGGTCCGGCCCCTGTCCACGGCGTCGAGGAATCCTTGGTCGGGGTTGACCGGCGCCAGCCCGGCGCTCCATGCCGCCTCACCCAGCTGGCGGCCCTCGAGGGTGCCCGAATCGACCCCGGTGCGTGTCCAGCGGACCGGTCCCCACCAGTCGTCGGTGTCGATGGCGCACCACAGGTTCTCGCAGATGACCTCCACGTAGCGCGAGCTCTCGCGCTCGAGGATGTCGTGCCAGACCGACAGCAGGGATCCCACCGCCCCGTTGGCGAACGACATCGACAGGTTGACGGTGTCCTCGATCCCGGAGAGGCCGTGGAACTCCGACGAGAGGCCCGAGACGGTGGCGATGGGACCGACCAGGGACTCGATGATGTCGAGATCGTGGATGCTGTGCTCGAGCAGGGCGCCGGAGCCGGCCCGGGCCACATCGCCGCGCCAGGTGGACTTGTACATTCCCTGCAGCGGTATGTACTGGTCGTCGCGGAACAGCACGCTCATGACCCTCCCGCTCGAGGGCTCGGAGATCAACTTCCGCAACCAGCAGAAGGCGGGGGAGAAGCGCAGGACCAGGCCGACCTGGTTCACCACCCCCGCCCGGCGGACACCCTCGGCCATGGCCGTGGCCCCGGCGAGGTCGGTGGCCAGGGGCTTCTCGCAGAAGATGGCCAGGCCGCGCTCTGCCGCCATCTCCACCAGGCGGCGGTGTTCCGACGTCCACGTGCAGATGAACACGGCGTCGCACGCGGAGAGGACCTCGTCCTCGTCGCTGCACACGGTGGCGCCCGTCTTGGCGGCGAACGCCTCAGCCCGGGACCGGTCGATGTCGTAGACGCCGCCCCAGCTCACGGCGTCGCCACAGGAGCGCAGGAGCGACGAATGGACGTTGGCGATGAAACCGGCGCCGAGGAAACCGATACGGATGCCCATGGGCACATTGTCGCTCAGACCCGCCCGCCGGGTTAAGTTGCGGCGGGAACGTGGGAGGAGCCATGGACGCGGCACGCCCGGATCTGACGCGACGCCAGGAGGCCGTGGTGCGTGAGCACATGACGTCGGAGAACGAGCTGCGCTTCGACGACACCCTGGCCACGTTCACCCATCCGCGCTACGAGCTCATCGGGACCAACCAGGTCTACGACGGAGTGGACGAGGTGCGGGCCTACTACGCCGCCTCGCGTGCGGTGTTCCCCGACCAGCGCAACGAGATCCGGGCCCTGCACCACGCCGACGGGGCGGTGGTGGTGGAATTCGATCTGCTGGGCACCCATACTGGCTCGCTGGCCGGGGAGGAGCCGACGGGGCGCTCCTTTCGCTGTCCGATGGTCGCCCTCTTCCTCTTCGAGGGGGAGGGGATCGTCTGCGAGAGGGTGTACTTCGACTCGGGGACGATCTACCGGCAGCTCGGGCTGGGGTAGGGCGCCGGCTAGGGCGAGGACAGCGGCGGCCGGCGCTCCGACCACGGTGACGCCTGTTCCAGTTGTGAGGCCACCCGGAGCAGCAGCGCCTCCTGCCAGGGGCCGCCCACGAACTGGACGCCCACGGGAAGCCCGGCGTCGCTCCAGTGCAGGGGCAGGCTCACCGCCGGTTGACCGGTGATGTTGAAGGCCGCCGTGAAGGCGGCCATGGCCAGCGCCGTGGCCGGCGGGCCCTCGGGATGGGCATGGGCCTCGGCCAGGACGCTGCCCGCCACCGGCGGCTCGATGGTCATGGTGGGGGTGACGAGGACGTCGAAGTCCCGACCCCAGCGGGCCACGATGGCCCGGCTCTCGTGTTGCAGGGCGTGAAGGGCGGCCACCACGGTGAGACCGTCGATGGCCTGACCGGCGGCATGGCCGACGGCGTTGTGCGGCTCCACGTTGGACCAGTCCACACCGGGGTAGTCCCCGTAACCGGTGTTGATCACGTCGAGGAAGGGGCCGATGGCGGCCGGGTCGAAGACGTCTTTGTCGAGGCTCTCGACGTGGTGCCCGAGGCCCTCGAGCAACCGGCCCACGGACTCGACGGCCGCCCGGGGGGCGGCCTCCACGGGGACGCCGAGAGCGGAGGTCACGCACAGGGCGAAGCGGAGCCGGCCGGGGGGCGCTCCCAGCTCATCGGCGAAGGGGCGCTGGGGGGCCGGCGCGTTCTCCCAGGACAACAGGTCCGGACCACTGATGCAGTCGAGGATGGCGGCGGCGTCGGCCACGGTCCGGGTCACCACGCCCTCGACGGCCAGGCCGAACCACCCCGGGGCCCGGGCCGGGACCCGGGCACGCGCCGGCTTGAGGCCCACCAGACCGCAGCACGACGCCGGGATCCGGATCGACCCGCCCCCGTCGTTGGCGTGGGCCACGGGGAACATACCGGCGGCCACCGCTGACGACGCCCCCCCGCTCGAACCGCCCGGCGAACGCTGGAGATCCCAGGGGTTGCGGGTGATGCCGTAACGACTGTTCTCGGCCACCGTGAGCGGTCCGAACTCGGGGGTGTTCGTCCGTCCGCACAGCAGGAATCCCGCTGCCCGCAGGAGCTCCGTCACGAGCTCGCCGTCGGCGCTCAGTCCCTGGGGCGCACCGAAGGATCCGTAGGTGACGGGCCATCCCTCCACCGCCGTGAGGTCCTTAATGGGGATGGGGACACCGGCGAAGGGACCGGGCTCCACCACACCGCTGACGAGGGCGTCGGCGAGGGCCTGCGCCTCGGCCCGCACCTCGTCGTCGTTGCGCCAGATGACGGCGTTGAGCGCCGGGTTCAGCTTGTCCACCTGCCCCAGGCATTCGTCGAGTATCTCGACCGGGCTGATGGCGCGGTTACGCACGGCGGAAGCGATCTCGACGGCGGAGGCGAAGGTTCCCATGGCCCTATGTCCTACTCGGTGCCGGGCCGCTGTGCTGCGGAAGGCGGGGCCCGAGCGGTCAGGACCGCAGGAGGTCGACGATGTCGTCCACGTCGCTCAGGTCGTGGCGAAGGGCGTCGGGACGAAGGGCACGGAGTTCGTCGAAGTCCGGGCGGCCGGTGGCCACCAGGAGGCAGCGCACGCCGGCGGCCCGGGCGCAGGCCAGGTCCTTGGGTGAGTCTCCCACCACCCACACCTCATCGGGCCCGAAGGACCGTCCCATGGCCGCTTCGACCTTGGCCACGGCCACCGGGACGAGCGCGTTCCGATCGCCATCGTCGCTGCCGAACGCTCCCATATCGAGGTTCAACCAGCGGTCGAGTCCGAAGGCCGCCACCTTCACCCGGGCATTGGGGGCGATGTTGCCCGTCAGCACCGTCTGGACGACATCGCCGTCACCGGCCAACCGGGGCAGGAGCTCGGCTATCCCGGGGAGGACCACCCCGTGGGCGATGATCTCGGAGGCCCGGGCGGCGAGCTCGGCCTCGATGCCCTCGAGGATGGAGGGCAGGTGGGTGTGGGCGTCGGGGAGATCGAACTCGGCCAGGTACTCGAGGACGATCTGGGGGTCGGTCATGCCGCTCATGGGGATCCGACGAGACGGACGCCGTCCGATCGTCCTCTCGATGGCCCGGTCGAAGATGAGGGCGCCGACCTCGCCGGCGCGCACCAGGGTCCCGTCGATGTCCCAGAGGACCAGTCGAGGCATCGGGACAGTCTGGTTGATGGCATGCCAGGCTGGTGGCGGACCGTGCGACAGGGAGGGGCCGTGCACAGCAGTAGCGCCGTCATGGTGGTGGCCGTGTTCCTGGCCAGCACCGTCGAGATGGTGGAGGCCCTGACCGTGGTGGTGGCCGTCGGGGTGACGCGGGGCTGGCGGTCGGCCCTCGAGGGCACCATCGGGGCCGTCCTGGTCCTGGCCGCCCTGGTGGCAGCGGTGGGCCCGGCCCTGGTCCACTACGTCCCCCTCGGCACCCTGCGGGTCGTCGTCGGCGGTCTGTTGCTGGTGTTCGGTCTGCAGTGGTTGCAGAAGGCCGTCCTGCGGGCGGCGGGTCTGAAGGCCAAACACGACGAGGACGTCATCTTCCGTGACCACGTGGCCGAGCTGTCGTCGGGGGCCGGCGGGGGCAGGGGACGCGACACGACCGCCTTCACCGTGGCCTTCAAAGGCGTCTTCCTCGAGGGTCTCGAGGTGGTGGTCATCGTCCTCACCCTGGGCGCCACCGAGCACCGGCTCGGGCTCGCCGCCGTCGCCGCCCTGGCGGCGGTGGTGCTGGTGGGCGCCGTCGGTGCGATCGTGGCCCGCCAGCTGTCGGGGGTGCCGGAGAACGCCCTGAAAGCCACCGTCGGCCTCATGCTCGTCAGCTACGGGACGTTCTGGACGGGGGAGGGGATCGGGGTGCACTGGCCGGGGTCCGACCTCACCATCCTCGTCCTGGTCGCCGCCTACGGGGTGGTGGCGTGGACTCTCGGGCGCCTGCTGGGAGGGTCACGCCGGGGCCGGGTCCGTGTCACGTGACGGTCCGGTCCCGGCCGCGCCCGGTCAGCCGTCGACAGACGAGGTGCGCGGTGAGAGGGCGTCGATGATGCGCCGTGGGGCGGCGGCCTTCGGTCGGTTCTGGTGGGACTTCCTGGTGGGCGAGACACCGGAGCTGCTGGTCGGTTCCGTCGTGGCCGTGGGTGCCGCCGCCCTCCTCGTCCACAGCGGGGTGACCCGGGCCGTGGTCGTCGGGGCACTTCCCGTCCTGGTCGTGGGGATCCTGGCTCTGTCCGCCTTCCGGGCCCGGGCCCGCAACCGGCGTCGGGTTCGGCGGTGAGAGGGGACGGATCTCGCCGTCAACGGTGGAAGCGGGACTCGCTGACCTCCGTGCAGACCTGGATGGCGTAGCTGTCGTAGAAGCGCTCGCGGCCCAGCCGCTGGGCGTGGCGGTGCTCGGGATGGTCACGCCAGGCCCGGTGGTGCGCCGGGGAGGCGAAGGTCACGATGGTCACCCGCTCGTCGTCGGCGGCGACGAACGTCTTGTAGTCGACGAACCCGGGCATGGCCCGGGCCAGGCCTACCATCCGCTCGGAGACGACTTCGTATTCGTCGACGGCCTCAGGGCGCAGCGTGGACCGGAACACGGTGACCACCGCGCCGGCCCGTTCGTCGTCGTTCACGGGGTCGTGGGGCTCAGAGCCGGAGAGGTTTGATGGGGCTGGCCAGGAGCTCGGGGTGGGTCTTCCAGTCGACGCCGGGAACGTCGACGTAGAGCTCGATCTCGTTGCCGTCCGGATCCTCGATGTAGAGGCTGTGGGTCACGGTGTGGTCGCTGGCACCGACCACGGTGGCCCCGGATGACTCCAGCTGGCGCAGAGCGTCGCGTAGGGCGTCGTCGGAGTCACCGATCTTGAGCCCGAAGTGGTACATCCCCACCCAGCGCCCGCCGGGGACCGGTGCGGCGTCCTCACCCACTTCGATGAGGAGCAACTCGTGATGCGTCCGTCCCGAAGGCGCCGAAAAGGCGGCCGCGGGAAAACCGATGCCGTCGCGCCGGTCCCCGGTGGGCAGGATCTGGCGCCAGCCCAGGACGTCGCGGTAGAAGGTCGCCGACCGTTCCAGGTCGCGCACGTAGAGGACGATGTGTCCGAGCTCCTGCACTTCCACGGCCATGCTCCTTCTCGGGGGACGGCGCCCCTCGGCTGGTCCAACCGTCCGGCTGCGACCCCTATTCCGCGTCGCCGGCGTCGGGGGTTTCGCCCTTATGCTCCCACCATGGAGCTCGACCCCGAGGAAATGCGGGTCCTTGGATGCCTGGCCGAGAAACAGCTGACCACCCCCGCGCAGTATCCGCTGACCCTCAACGCCCTGACCCTGGCCTGCAATCAGGCCACCAGCCGGGACCCGGTCGTCACCTACGACGAACGAACGGTCGAGGCCGCCGTGACCAGGGCCAAGACCAAAGGCGTGGCCCGTTTCTTCCACCCCGCCCACGGACGGTCGGCCCTGCGTTTCGGCCACACCATGGACGAGGCCCTGGGCATCGACGCCCCGAGGCTGGCTCTCGTGACCGTCATGATGCTGCGCGGTCCCCAGACGCTGGCCGAGCTCCGGACCCGCACGCAGAGGATGGCCCAATTCTCCGACACGGACGAGGTCGTAGCCGAGCTCGACGCGCTGGCCCGGCTCGACCCACCGCTCGTCCGGCGGCTCGGTCGTCAGCCGGGACAGAAAGAGGACCGCTATCAGCAGCTCCTCGGTGGGGCGGCGCCTGCGCCCACTCTCCCGTCCCCCGTGGCGGTGTCGGCCCCGTCGGATCCCCGGGTGGGGCAGAGAGCGGACCTCGACGATCCCCCGGCCGGCCGGCACTCCTCCACGCTGTCGCTGGCCGACGAGGTGACCGAGCTGCGGGCCGAGGTGGCTGCCCTGCGACGCGACGTCGACGACCTCCGATCGCAGCTGGGGGTATGACCAACCTGGTTCAATCGATCTTCTCGAGCGTCCTCTCGACCTGCGAGAACTCCCTCTCGATCTTGGACAACTCGGCCTCGGTCCCTTGGGCTTTCGGCCCCGTGAACCATTTGCGGGCCGACGCCAGCCAGTAGATACCGGCGTACAGCAGGACGACGCCGACGGCGATGGGGGCGTAGTTGAAAGTGTCGCGGTTGATCGGAGAAAACTCCGGCAGCATGAAGAGGATGGCGATGATGGCCACCCAGATCACGCCCAGCCACCCGACGAACGAGCTCCACTTGCCCAGGCTCCAGCGGCCACTCTCCCAGCTCTTGCCCTGGAGGCGTCGCAGGAGGGTGGGAATGACGTAGGCGATGTAGAGACCGATGGTGGCGATCGACGTGACGGCGCCGTAAGCCACACCGCTCCACAGGGAGGGGACGGCGAGGATGAAGGCGAAGACCACGCAGAACCAGATGCTGTTCGTCGGCGTCCTCGTCCGCGGGTTGATCCGGTGCCAGTAACGGTGACCGGGCACGGCGCCGTCCCGGCTGAAGGCGTACAGCATGCGGGAGTTGGCCGTCACCGACGCCATTCCGCAATAGGCCTGTGCCATGAAGGCGATGATGAGCAGGAACTCGGCGGTGTGGCGTCCGACGGCGGTCGTCCAGATGAGCACGGGCGCGAATTCCTGCACGGCCTCCTTGGCGTAGACGGCCGATTGCGTGGGGATGACGAACGTGATGGCCAGGATGAGGATCCAGCCGGCTACCAGGGACACGACGATCGAGCTCACGATCCCCCGGGGAGCGGCGATGTCGGGGTTTCTCGTCTCCTCCGACATGTGAGCGGAGGCGTCGTAGCCGGTGAATGTGTACTGGGCCAACAACAGCCCGATGAAGAACACGTAGATGGTGGAGTGGAAGCCCGAGAGGTTGACGAACTTCGTGAAGACGAACGAGGCCGAGGCGTGGTGGTTCGGGACGAAGGCCAGGACGCCGGCGATGATGCCGACGCCGAGGAGGTGCCACCAGACCGAGATGTCCGAGAGGAGAGCCACCACCCGCACCCCGAAGGTGTTCAGGAGGCCGTGGATGATGAGGATGCCGGCGTAGACGACGAGGATGTAACCGGCCGTCGTCTTGTACCCCGTCGTCATGTTGAGGAAAGACGTGAAGAAGAAGGCGAATCCGTAGTCGATGCCCGCCGTGATGGCCACCTGGCCGAGCAGGTTGAACCAACCGGTGAACCAGCTCCAGGCGCCGGGTTGGTTCTTGGCCAGCTTGGCCGACCAGTAGTACAGGCCCCCTGCCGTGGGGTACTTCGAGGCGATCTCCGCCATCCCCAGGCCGACCACGGTGGTCATGATGCCGACCAGGATCCAGCCCCAGACGATGTCGACCGGGCCGCCCTCCTGCATTCCGAAGAAGTAGAGCGTGAGGCACCCCGACAACACCGAGATGATGGTGAACGAAACGGCGAAGTTCGAGAACCCGCCCATCCGCCGCCGGAGCTCCTGGGCGTAACCGAGCTTGTGGAGCTCGGCTACATCCTTGTCCATGGCCGAGGATCCGGCGTGGTCTGTGTCGCTGATCGCTGCCATGACGACCCCCCTTAGCCCGGATATCTATTCGTCCCAGCGCACATCGCAGCAGGTGACCGGTCCGGTGTCAACCATCCTCGGCGCCGGTCTCGATCTCGGTGAAGACGACGCGTGTGAACGAGGCGACGGCGGCAGTGACGATCCCGGCGCGGGACTGAAAGTGATCCACCGTTGTGAACCCGGGCACATGATTCGAGCAACCGGGGCAGAATGGTTCGAAGGCAGACCGGTTGGGCAGACCGAATGGGAAGGGATGGCGTCGACGGCGGCGGCGGCCCGGCATGATGGATGGCGAGCGCTCAGGGAGGCATGGTGGCCAACGAAAGCGGCGGGAGGAAACCGAGGATCGTGGTGGGGGTGGACGGCTCCGAGTCGTCGCGTCACGCCTTGCGATGGGCGGCCCGGCAGGCCCAGCTCACGGGGGCGAGCCTCGACGTGGTCATAACATGGGAGCTCCCCACCACATTCGGCTGGGTTCCCCCCTATCCGTCGGACTTCAATCCGGCCGGGGACGCGCAGAAGGCCGCCGACGACGAGGTGAGCTCGGCGTTGGGCGCCTACCCCGACGTCGTGGCGCACACCACGGTCGTCGAAGGTCACCCGGCGCCGACACTCGTGCAGGCGTCACGCGGTGCGGATCTCCTCGTCCTGGGCAGCCGGGGGCACGGTGAGTTCGCCGGGATGCTTCTCGGATCGGTGACCCAGCACCTCGTCACGAACTCTCACTGTCCTGTCCTCGTCTGGCGCCGCGACTCCGATCCCTCCTAGGCGTCCCGCGGTTCATCCGGTGACCGATCGCTGGCGCGTCCAGCCGGGACGTAAGACCGCTCTTGGCGACTTCGACCCCGCCTCCATGTCCGGTGCCCCCGGGGACCGCGTCGCCACGGAGGCGGAACTCACCCTTCTCCAGAGCCGGCTCCAGGAGCTGCAGGGACGCCTGTGGGCCGAGGGTCGCCGGTCTCTCCTGGTCGTCCTCCAAGGTTTGGATGCCGCCGGCAAGGACGGCACCATCAAGCATGTGTTCACCGGTGTGAACCCGCAAGGGGCCCGGGTGGCCTCGTTCAAGGAACCGACGGCCGAAGAGCTCTCCCACGACTTCCTCTGGCGTGTCCACCGCCAGGTGCCCCGGGGGGGCGAGATCGGCATCTTCAACCGTTCTCACTACGAGGACGTCCTGGTGGCGCGGGTCGACGAACTGGTCGGAGCCGACGTCTGGCGCCCACGGTTCGAGCACATCAACGCCTTCGAGCGCCTGCTGGCCCACGGGGGGACGACGATGATCAAGTTCTTCCTCCATATCTCCCGGGAAGAACAGGGGAGGCGTCTGCGGGAACGGCTCGACCAACCGGACAAGCGGTGGAAGCTCAGCCGTTCCGATTTCACCGAGCGCCGGAACTGGGATGACTACCAGGTGGCCTACGCCGAGGTCCTCACCAAGACGTCCACCGAGATCGCGCCCTGGTACGTGATTCCCTCCGAGCACAGGTGGTTCCGCAACTGGGCCGTGAGCCGGACCCTCGTCGACGTTCTGGAGGCGATGGATCCGCGCTATCCGGAGCCGCCTCCGTTGGAGGACGTCACCATCAGTTGAGGCGCTCGGCGTAGCGGCAGACGCGGACGGCGAAGCCGGCCGTCATCCTGGCCAGGACCAGACGGATGACGGCCCCGGTCCCGGGAACGAGCTCGTCGAAACTCCCCCGCCAGGTCACCGCCGTTCCGCCACCGTCGGCACGCAGGTCGACGTCGGCGCGGTAACGGCGGAC
This sequence comes from uncultured Acidimicrobiaceae bacterium, assembly GCA_963800065.1. GTDB lineage: Bacteria > Actinomycetota > Acidimicrobiia > Acidimicrobiales > UBA8190 > CAWJFJ01. The sequence goes on from CAWCZO010000009.1 coordinate 125,191, forward strand.
GGGCAGGCCGCTGACGGCGACGTAGCCCAGGTGGTGGGGTGGATCCCACGCCACCACCTCCTCGCTGCTCCCGCCCGGTCCTAGGGCGAACCGTCGCAGGGCACCGACACCGTCGGGGACCGGCTGGCCGGGGCGCAACAGGAAGGTGCGCGTCATCCACGACCACTCCTTCCATCGCGCCGCCTCGCCGATGAGGGGCCAGACCACATCGACGGGTGCCGCCGAGCGCGCCTCCGAGGTGAACGTCCACCGGCCGCTGTCCGGTGAAGGCTCGGGCGCACCGACCGTGCCGGGGGACCCGTCGGGCACGCCGGTCAACCGCCCAGATGGTCCTTCAGTGCCTGCAGGCTCTGTTGGTAGATGCCCTGCATCATCTCCGTCATGTCGTCGGGCTCGACCTCGACGTCCCACGTGACCAGGGACCCGTCGCCGTCAGGGACCACGGTGATGGTGGCCTTGTGATTGCCCACCGGGACTCCGCCGACGATGCCGTAGACGATCTCCCGCCCTTCGTCGTCGCTACTGATGAGCCGCTCGGTGATCTCCATCCCCATCATCTTCAGGATGCGGTCGTCGCCGTCCACGACACAGGACTCGATACCCGGCATCCAACCGCCGATGCCGCCGAAGTCCCCGGCCACGGCCCACACGGCGTCAGCCGGCTTGGCGATCTGGATCTCTGCGTGCCCTTTTCCCACTGTCCCCTCCATCCTCCGGCGGAGCCTGCAGCATGCCATGACTGCCTGTCGCCGGCGAGGGCACCGGTGCCGATGCCGGTGCCGGTGCCGTTTCCGGTGAAGGTCTCAGGCCTGGAGGTCGAGCAGACCGTCGGCCAGGTCCTCGAGCTCGTGGCGCCATGATCCCGGCGCCACCAGGGGCCGGACGACGAACTTGGAGAAACCGACCTCGATGTAGCGCTCGATCAGGGTCCGCAGCGCCGGCGTCCCGTCGGGCACGAGCTCGACGAGCTCGGCGTCGGTCCGACGCGTGGCCAGCCGGCCGAGGCGCGGCGAGACGTCGCCGCGTCTGTATCCGATGCTGATCCCGTAGTGCTCGGGATCAATCGAGCGGCCGGCCTCGGTGGCCGCCTGCTCGATGACCCGGCGCCCGGCGGTCGCTTCGGCGGGCGTGCACATGCTCGGTAGCCAACCGTCGGCCAACCTCCCGGTGCGCCGCAACGAGCTCGGGACGTTCCCCCCCAACCAGACGTCGAGTGGTTGCTGCAACGGTTTCGGCTCGACGGTGACACCTTCGAACCGGTAGGCGTGACCGTCGTGGTTGACGCCGTCTTCGGTCCACAACCGTCGGAGTAGTGGCAAAACCTCGTCGACCAGCGCCCCCCGGTCGGCGGCGTCGACGCCCATGGCCATGAGCTCGGTGGGGAGGCGGACACCGAAGACGAACGTCAGAAGGAGCCTGCCTCCCGAAACCCGGTCCAAGGTGGCGATCTGCTTGGCCAGGCGGACCGGATTGCGACCGGGGAGAACCATGGTGGTCCCGATCTTCAAGCGGGAGATGACACCGGCGGCGTAGGCCAGGCCGGTCAGCGGATCGTCGGCCGGCACGCTCAGCAGATCGGCGAGCCAGAGGGAATCGAAATGCAGCTCCTCCAGGTCACGGACGAGACGACCCAGCTCGTTACCCGTGGAGCTGTGCAGTCCGGCGCCGATGCCGATCCGGACCTTCATCGCCGACGCTGCGCGGTGGGGGCGCCGTCCATGGGGCCAGGGTAGCGGCAACCTGTCGCTGGTAACGTCCTCCGACAGCCCTGGGACCCGGCGGGACCACCGTGTGCGAGACACCAATGCACCCGACGGAGGTGCGTCAAACCGCCTTGAGAACGCGCAGGACCGCACTGAGAACGCGCAGGACCGCACTGAGAAGGAGAGCGATCATGGACCCTGTCGAGGCGGCCGAGAGGACCGGCCCTGTCATCGTCTCCCTCCCCGCCGGGTTCATGCTCGACGGTGCCACCTATGCCGCCGGGGGAGAACTGGGCTTCGACGGGATCGACTTCTACGTCGCCGGCCGTGGCGGGGCGTTGGGGGACGTCGACGGCACCGTCGTGGCCGCCGCCTTCGTGTTCTTCCACCCGCCGACGATCATCGAACGTTGGGACCGGGGCCGCGCCGTGATGCCGCCGTCGGAGGCGGCCCAGGCCTTCGCCAGCTGTCTCGACTCGTGGGCCGCTGCCCATCTCGCCGACGGGATCGACTACGACAGGTTGGCCGAGCTGGAGGCGAAGGTGATCGCCGCCGCCTCCCCGGCGGGAGCGCCGCTGTTCGCGGCCTGGTCGATCCTCCCCGAGCCGAAGGACGCCAAGGCGTTGGCCCTGCACCGGATGAACGTGCTCCGGGAATGGCGAGGTGCCGTCCACGGGGTGGCCGTTCTGGCCTCGGGGTTGGAGCCCCTGGAAGCGGTGATGATCAGGACCCCGGGCATGGCCGGTCTCTTCGGATGGCCCGAACCTCATCCGGACCCGGCGGCCGGCCGAAGCGAATGGACCGGTGCGGAGGCGGCGACCAATCGGATCGTCGGGCGTGCCTTCGCCGCCCTCGAGGCGAACGAGCGCGCCGAGCTGGTGGAGCTGGCCCTGGCGGCGCAGGGGGCGTCCGCCTGAGGTCAGGGCTCCTCGGTGAGCAGTTCCCTGACCTCGGACAGGCTCGATCCGGGATGAGGGACGACCAGGCCCGACGGCTGGAGGTCGTCGGCCGGGAGCAGGACACCGGCGTGACGGACCAGGCCGACGAGGTCGGTGAGGGCCGTGTCGAAGGCCTTCTCGTCGTTTCGATCGAGGGCGTCGGTCAGCTGGGCGTCGATTTGCTCGATGGCCGGCATGTCGCCCTCGGGGACGTCGAACCGCCCCTCTCCCAGGATGCGGACGATCATCAGGACCCGCCTGCGGCCGGGCCGGACGGATCCGGCGTGGTCGTGTCCGGTGCACCGTCGGGGGCCGGCGGCAGGGCCTCGCCGGACGGGGCGGTGCCCAACTGGGCCTTCAGCGCGGCCAGTTCGGAGTCCACCTGACCGGCCTGGGAGGTTGCGTCCAGCTGGGCCTGGATGTCGTCCTTCCCGCCCCCCAGGGCGTCGGGGAGTGCGCCGGTGTCGATGAGCTCGTCGATGGCCCCGGCGCGGGCCTGCATCTGGCTGATCTTGTCCTGGGCCCTGTCGAGGGTCATGCCGGCGTCGGTCATCGACTCCGAGATCCCCGAGACGGCCTCGCCGATGGAGGCCTGCGCCTTGGAGGCCGTGTAGCTGGCCTTGAGGGTCTCCTTCTTGGTCCGGAAGGCCTCGATCTGGGTCGAGAGCCTCGTCGCCGTGGTCTCGAGCTGTTGCTGCTGCGCCTCGACCTGGCTGTGCTGGGTGCCGAGGTCGGTCAGCTGGTCGGCCAGCGCCGCCCGCCGGGTGAGCGCCTGGCGGGCGAGGTCCTCCTGTCCCTGGGCCAGCGCCTGTTTGGCCTGGTCCTGGAGTTTCGTGGCCTGCCCCTGGAGCTCGGCCGCCTGGAGCTCGAGACGCTTCTTGGCCGTGGCCACGTCGGCCAGGGCCCGACGGACCTTCTGGAGGTTCTCGGCCTGCTTCTCGTAGGAGAGGTCGAGCATGTCGGCCGGGTTCTCGGCCTTGTCGAGCGCCTTGTTCGCCTTGGCCTGAACGATCCCGGAGAGCCGCTTCATCACGCTCATGGTGCTTGTGCCCTTTCTGATGTCCGGCTCTAGATCAGAGCACGCCGGGACCCGTCCGTCGAGAGCATGCCGTTGTCCCTGGCGACAGGGTGCCACGGTCCGTGGGCGGGAACTGCCGGGAGCGGTCAGCGGGGGAGCAGGGCGGAGCGGCCGTAGCGGGCGAACTCCCGGCGCAGCTCGACCCGGTCGTCCTCGGAGAGGGGACGGTAGTGCAACGGGTTGCCTCCGGGGACCCAGAAGACGGGATCGTCGCACTGCCAGGAGGCGAGTCGCAGTGGTGCCTTGGTGATCTTCCCGGTGGCGGTCAAGGGGAGAGAGTCCATCACCCGGATGAATTGCGGCGACCACTTCGTCCCCAGATCGGGTTGGTCCGACAAGAAGGCGGCGAAGCCCTCGGGGTCGAAGCGGGCGCCGTGGCGCAGCTCGACCGCTGCCATCACGGCGTCGCCCGACCGCGGGTCGGCAACGGCGTAGACGGCGACGGCGGCCAGATCCGGGTGCCGTTCCACGATGCGTTCGACAGGGGCGGCGGCGAAGTTCTCCGAGTCGACCCGCAGCCAGTCGTCGCCGCGCCCGGCGAAGTAGAAGAACCCTTCACTGTCGCGGTAGGCCAGGTCGCCCGTCCAGTACCACCCGTCGTGGACCCGTTCGGTGTTCCCCTCGGCGTTCTTGTAGTACCCCTCGAAGTTGGCGACGGTTCCCCGGTTCACGATCTCGCCGATGGCCTCGTCGGCATTGAGGAGCCGGCCGTCGCTGTCGAAGCGCGCCGGGGGGCACTCGTCTCCGGTCTGGGGCGAGCAGACGGCGATGTCGTCGCCCGGGACCGGGATCCCGAGAGAGCCGGCCGGCGTCTCGGCCGTGACGTTGATGACGGCCCCGCCCTCGCTCGACCCGTACCCCTCCACCAAACGGCAGCCGAAGCGCTGTTCGAAGGCGGCACGATCGGGGCTCGACGCCTCGGTCCCGAAGCCCTCGCGCAAGGGATTGTCGTGATCGTCGGGACGCTCAGCCGTGGCCAGGACGTAGGCCAGTGCCTTCCCCACGTAGGTGAACCGCGTGGCGCTGTGCCGTCGGACGTCGGAGAGGAAGCCGGACGCAGTGAATCGACGGGTCAGCGCGATCGTGGCCCCCACGTACATGGCCGGCGCCCACAGGGCCATGACGGCGTTGCCGTGGAAGAGCGGCATGGGGCAGTAGCAGACGTCTTCACGGCGGAACCCGTATCCGAGGGCGGCCCGCCAGGCGATGGCGGCCAGCCGACCCTGGGTGCACCTGACCGCCTTGGGTGATCCCGTCGTCCCCGAGGTGAAGAGCAGGAGGTAGAGATCGGACGGTTCCGGCCCAGCCGCCGCCGGGTCGACCGGGTCGGGGTGGCTCAGACCGTCGACGGTGCCGGCGGCCCCGGAAGTGCCGTCGCCTCCGCTCTCGATGTGGAGGACCCGGTCGGCGCCGAGGCCCAGATCGAGGCCCTCGAGCAGAACCGCACCGGCGGTATCGGTGACGACGAGCTGGCAGTCGGCGAAGCGGATGTCGCGGGCCAGTTCCTCGCCGCGTCGGGTGGGGTTGATGCCCACCACGGTGGCCCCGGTGAGTGCGGCGCCACCCAGCCAGAAGAGGTAGTCGGGGAGATTGTCGAGGAGCACCCCGATATGAAAGGGTCCGGGCCGACGCAGGCGGGCCGCCAGCGCGCCGCGCCGATCGCTCTCGGAGACCACCTGGCGCCACGTCCACGAGTGGTCCTCGAAGAGCACGCCGGGAGCGTCGTCACCGGCCCGGGCCCGCAGAAGGCCGGCCACCGTTTCGGGCGCGGCGGGCGGCGTGGTCGTCACCGCCTCATGATGTCACCGCCTCCCGGGCCCGTTGACGTGATCGGCGGCACCTCGGTACGGTCGGGGAGGGCGAAGGGGGGAGCCATGCCGGCGCGAGCGGGAGAGGTGATGCCCACGGTCACCGACGAAGCCGTCGACGCCGTGATCGCCGCGGGCCGTACGGCGCGCCAGGAGACGGTCCGGGCCGTGGCCAGTTCCACCGATCTGGCATTCACATGGGACTACGACCGCAACCGGGTGCCCTTGGCCAAGCTGTACGAGAAGGCCAAGCACTCCCAGTGGAACGGGACGAGCGATCTACCCTGGACCACCGACGTCGACCAGGAGCGAGTGGCCCGGGAGCTCGGCGGCGGGGTGGCGGCCCGCCGATTCACCGCCCTGGCCGAGCTCGACGGGTCCTCGTTACGGCACTGGGGCGAGCGCGAGTGGACCCGGTTTGCCGTGGAGTCGCAGAACTCGATGCTGTCGCAGTTTCTCCATGGCGAGCAGGGCGCTCTCCTGTGCACCGCTCAGATCGTCGAGACGGTGCCGTGGATCGATGCCAAGTACTACGCCGCCACACAGGTGATGGACGAGGCCAGGCATGTAGAGGTCTTCGCCCGGTACCTCGACGAGAAGCTGTCGGGTCACTATCCGATCAACCCTCATCTCCAGGCCCTGCTCCACGACGTCATCGGTGATGCGCGCTGGGACATCACCTATCTCGGCATGCAGGTCATGGTCCAGGGCCTGGCCCTCGCCGTCTTCGGTTCCATTCATCAGATCACGCAGGAGCCGTTGCTCAAGAAGCGGCTGCGGTATGTGATGGGTGACGAAGCCCGCCATGTCGCCTTCGGCGTGCTCGGACTGCAGGAGTACTACACGCAGCTGTCGGCCCCCGAGATCCGCGATCGCCAGGAGTTCGCCTTCGAGGCGGCCCTGCGGCTGCGCCGACGGTGGTTCCAGCCCGACGTGTGGGAACGGATGGGTGTCGATCCGCGACCGGTCGTTCGGCTGATGCTCGAGTCGCCGCCCCGGGCCGAGGAGGCTTTCGGAGCGACGCTGTTCTCGAAGATCGTCCCCAATTGCCGCAAGCTCGGACTTCTCGATGCCGGAGACGGGTGGCTGCGGGACCGGTTCACCGAGCTCGGGGTCATCCAGTTCGAGAACGCCGTCGACACGGGCGCGGACTACGCCGCCTTCGACGAAGTGGCCCGGGACAGAGCCGAATGTCAGGTCACATAACCGCTCAGGACGGCGCGGCCCGTCTTGGTGCGGACCCAGATGCTGGCGATCCTCGAGGCCGGAACGCCACAGGCCAGATCCACCTCGACGGCGCGGCCCGTCACGGTCCTGTAGGTCCCGGCCTCCCACCACGACCCGCTCGTGCTGCGCATGGAAACCGACAGGACCTGGCCACCGGGCTGGCCCGTCTCCTGGAGGCGGACGGCGGTGCCCCACGGTTCTGAGGTGAGCCGGGCCGAGGCCTTGACCCCGGCGCCACCGGTCAGCGCCACCGTGTAGCCCGCCCGTGGAGTGCCCATGGGCCCGGACAGACCGAGGACGAGGGCCACGGCCACGGCGGCGGCGGCCACGCCGCCGAGGATGACGCGTCCGACCCGCCGGTGGTGGTGGCGGCGGACGTCGGCCCTGAGTCGATCGAAGACGGCCGTCTGGAGCTCGAAGGGCACGTCGTGACCGCCGATGTGATCGGGATCCGCCGCCGGGAGGATCCGGGCCAGACCGATGAGGACGGTGCGTTCGTCACGACACGCCGGGCAGCCGTCGAGATGGGCGCTCAAGGCCAGGCGGTCCTCTTCGACCAGCTGGCCGACGACCTCGAGGGCCAGAAGGCCGTGCCAGTGGTCGCAGCGGTCGGGGGTCACTCGTCCCATCCCATCTCATCGAGTGTCAGGCGCAGCGACTGGAGCGCGTAGAAGAGGCGGCTGCGGACGGTTCCTTCGGGGATGCCCAGTTCGACGGCCACCTCGCGTCCCGCTCGGCCCCGGTAGTAGGTCTCGACCAGGACCTGGCGGTGTTCGGGCCGCAGGCGTCGCAGTGCCTCCTCGACCTGCCAACCGACCAGGGCCTTCTCGATGTCGTCACCGACCTGGACCAGATCGGCGGGCAACGGGCTGGCCTGGCGCAGCGCACGAGAGCGGGCATGGTCGATCACGATGCGGCGTTCGATGGCGAAGAGCCAGGTGCGCAGGGAGCCCAGATCGGGATCGAAGCGATCCCGGGCCCGCCACGCTCGGATGAACGTCTCCTGGACGACCTCTTCGGCGGCACCGGCATCGCTCAATGATCGCCGGGCGTAGCCGTAGAGCTCACCGCTGTGGGCGACGAAAGCGGCGCGTAGTCCCTCCTCGTCGGCGGACTCGGTCAAGGGGGCGGCATGGCCGGCGCGCGACCTCAGCGGTGGCGACATCCCTCCGGCGTCACCCCCACCGGGAGGTCCGGCCTCGCTCATCGCCTCGGCGCCGCCACGGTCGTCGGTCGTCGGTCCGGCGGTCAATACCCGTAGCCTCCGCTCGGTGCCTTCGTCGTGGGCGGAGCCGTCGTCATGGGTGGGGTGGAGGAGCCGACCGTGACGACGGTCCAGGTCCCGCCGTCGCTCTTGATGCCCTGTCCGTTGGTGTCGCCCGCCGAGCTGTCCCCGGAGAAGGTGTAGAGAGGATCGTCGTCGTATGTGACCTGGGTGCTGCCGTCGGAGCGGGTGATGGTGGCGAACGTCCCACCGGCACCGGACCCGCCTTTGGGGGTTGTCCCCGAGGGCACGGTGAGCGGCGGCCAGGCGGTGGCGCAGGTGCCGTTGCAGGCGCTCTTCCCGGCAGAGTCGGCGCTGAACCTGTAGAGGGTCATCCCCGACGAGTCAACCAGGATGGAGCCGCCGATCTTGGTATTCGAGACGGTGGTGGCCACGACCTGGCCGGCGGCGCCGGTGGCGCCGGTGGCGCCCGTGGTTCCGGTGGTGCCCGCCGGGGACGCCGCCGTCGTCGACGAGTTCGACGTCCCCGAGGCGTTCGGGGTCGACGATCCGCACGCCGCCGCCAGCAGGCCCACCAGTGCGACGGCGGCGAGGGCAGACACCGGTCGGGCCGTCCGACGGATGGCCGGTCGTGGCTGTGCCGGGTTCGTCGCGTCGGTGACCATGGTCGTACCTCCCTGAGGACGAGTAGTGGGACGGCCCTTTTTTTCATTCTCGACCTGAGGATACGGTCGGCGACCGCCCGGCGTTCACCGGATGTTCATCTCGTTCTGGCTACGTTGGGCCGGTGGTGGGAGACGGGGCGTGGCCCGGTGCCGCTGTGTTCGACATGGACGGGCTGCTCATCGACTCGGAACCCCTCTGGTGCGAGGCCGAGATGCGGATCTTCGGTGGCCTGGGCGTGCCCCTCACGGCTGAGCGTTGTCGTGAGACCCGGGGCATGGTGGTGAGCGAGGTCGCTCTCCACTGGTACGGGCGCTTCCGCTGGGATGGACCGACCCCCGACGCCGTGGCCGCCGAGATCGTCGACGCCATGGCCACGCTCCTGGCGGCGCGCGTCGTCACCAAACCGGGCGCCCTGGCCGCACTGACGGCGTGCCGTCGCCGAGGGCTCGATCTGGCCGTGGCCTCGTCGTCGCCCCGGCTTCTGATCGACGCCGCTGTCGGCCGGTTGGGACTGGCGTCATGGTTCTCGGTGCTCCACTCGGCCCAGGACGAACCGGCGGGGAAGCCCGACCCCGCCGTCTTCCTCACCACGGCCCGCCTCCTCGGCGTGGATCCCGGGCGGTGCGTGGTGTTCGAGGACTCGCCGGCTGGCGTGCAGGCGGCGGCGGCCGCCGGGATGGTCTGTGTGGCCGTCCCCGAGGACCACGTCATGTCGGCGGACGGCCCACCGGTCGGGTTCGAGTCGGCCGACCTGATCCTGGGCACCCTGGAAGAGGTCGATGACGACCTCTGGGTCCGCCTCGCCCCCCCGGGGGCGGGGGACGCCGACGTCCGGGGCCGTCCTCGCCGGCGGGGTCGCTAGACCCGTGTGTCGTCGGCGCCGCCGGGGTCCCCGGCCAGGGTGCGCCGAATGGCGGATCGGTAGTCGGGGAAGTAGTCGCCGATCTGCTCGAGGCTGAACGTCCGCAGGATGGACGTGGGCGGTTCGCGCTCCAGGAGGAACACCATGGAGCACCGGACGAGCTCGACCACCGGTACCCCCGCGCAGCCCAGGGCTTCGGGGAGCCCGGACGGCACGCGGACGGTATGGGTGGTGGCCGTAGCTCCGTCGCTGATGGTCACGGTGTAGGTGTCGGTCGCCGACTCGACGACGTCCACCCGTGCCACGACCGCCACGTTAGCGGTCCCCACGGGCCACGGGCCACGGGCCACGGGCCACGGGCCACGGGCCACGGGAGCACCGGGAGCACCGGGAGCACCGGTGCGCCGCGGCGCGCCGGCCGGTGTCACGCGCGACACTGGCCCGGTAACCGGGACGCCACCGCCACCGGCGGCGTCGACGACAGAGCCCCACCGGGGCCGGCAGGAGGAGACCGTGTCCGACATCTACGACATCCCCGTCAACACCTTGCAGGGGGAGCCCTCCTCGCTGGGGGCGTTCAAGGGCAAGGCTCTGCTCGTCGTGAACGTGGCCTCCCGGTGCGGTCTCACGCCCCAGTACACCGGACTGCAGAAGCTTCAGGACACCTACGGCGACCGTGGTTTCAGCGTGCTCGGATTTCCGTGCAACCAATTCCTGGAGCAGGAGCCGGGAACGGCCGACGAGATCGCCGAGTTCTGCTCCGTCAACTACGGAGTGACCTTCCCGCTGTTCGAGAAGATCGAGGTGAACGGCCCCGGTCGCCACGCCATCTACGACGATCTCACGGCCACGCCGGACGCCGAGGGGTCGGCGGGAGACATCCAGTGGAATTTCGAGAAGTTCCTGATCTCTCCCGACGGAAAGATCGTCGGTCGCTTCCGCCCCGGCGTCGAGCCCGAAGACGCCGCCCTGGTGTCGGCCGTGGAGGCGGCTCTGCCGGGCTGATCGGCGGATTCGGCGGCTCCGTCCGGTCGTCATCGGCGCAACGGTGGAGACGACCCTGTTCGAGGTCGATACGTCACGTCGGCAGGTGGTGGATCTCACCGGCGCCGTGGGCGAGTTCTGCGCCGGTCGTGGTGACGGCCTGTGCTCGATCTTCGTCCCTCACGCCACGGCCGGTGTCGTTCTCATGGAGCTGGGATCGGGGTCAGAGTCCGATCTGAGCGCGGCACTGGCCCGGCTGCTGCCCCGGGACGATCGCTACGGGCACCGCCACGGTGCTCCGGGACATGGTGCCGATCATCTTCTCCCCGTCTTCGTCTCGCCGTCTCTCGTCGTTCCCGTGGTGGCCGGGCGCCCCGCCCTGGGTACCTGGCAGAGCGTGGTTCTGGTGGACACCAACGCCGACAATCCCCACCGGCAGGTGCGGCTGAGCTTCGTCAGTGCCCCGGCGTCGACGCCCTGACGCGACACAGCGCCCCAGGTCGGCGAAGAGTTCGCCGACCGGGGCGCTGTGTGCTGTCCCCCCCGAGACAGATCAGGTGAGGGTCGGATCAGTCGGTCGACACGCTGTGGACGGCGTGCCGGCGGACGGCTGTCCGACGCCTTTCGAAGAAGCCGAGGCCCATGAGGGAGAGGCCGAGGAGCACCACGGCGACCACGTAGGGCTTCGATCCCGCCCAGGGCTCACCGGTGTGGACCGTCGTGGCGCCGGAGATGACTGCCGGAGTCGACGAGGCCGTGTTCGAGGCGGTGCTAGACGTCGCCGCCGGAGTGGCGGTCGTCGGAGTCGCCGCCGTGGCCGTCGTGACGACCGGCGTGCTGGCTGACGGGCTGGTGGGCGGGTTGGCCGGCGCCGCGGCCGGCGCCGCACTCACCGTCGACGTCTCGCCCGCCGCTCCGCACAGTTCGGTGGCTCCGTTGTTGGTGACGTCACCGCTGTAGGTGGCGATCCACCGGTAGGTGCCCGCTCCCTGCGTCGGAGTGAAGGACGTGGGGCCGTAGGTCCCGTTGCCGTTCACCGAGATCGCCGTCGACGTGTAGATCGGCGTCGACGTGCAGGCGGTGTCGCTCGGACCGTAGAGCTTGAAGATGATCGTCCCGCCGGCCTTGCCGCTCGCCGCCGGGGCCTGAGAGCCGACCGGGGTCACGTTGTGCGTGGTTCCGGACAGGACGGCCGTGTCGGTGATGGGCGATCCCACCTGGGCGTTCGTCGCCGTGGTGACGATGGTCGATGTCGACCGGAGGATGGACGGATCGAAGCAGGCCGAGCTCGTCGGCCATGTGGCGCCCAGGCCCGAGCTGACGGCGGTGTGGAACGAGTTGCGCTTGTTCTTGTTCACCTTGTACTGCGACGCATGTCCGGCCTGAGCGTTCTTCAGGACGTAGTTCACGACGCAGATGCTCGCCGGCACCGAGGCGGCGTTGGCGTAGACGTGGGAGTCGGTCCACGTTCCGGTGATGGCGGCCGGGCTGAAGTGGCCGCAGTGCGCCGACTGGTCGTAGTGGACACTCTTGTCGACGGCGTTGCCGTCGGTGGTGGTGGTCGAACCGACGAGCTCAGCCGGGACGGAGCCGTACTTGATGGGGTAACCAGGGTCATTGGGGTCGTTCCACACGATGCCCCAGCCCACGCCGAATTTCCCGGCGCATTGCTGACCGGCGCTGGCGTTGATCTCACCCTTCTGTGTTCCGACCGGCCAACTCCAGGTTCCGGTCGCATTGACCGTCACCGCGCCGCTGGCGCTGACGGTGATGGTGCCGGTCGGCGCCGGTGGGTTCTCGGGGCTCGGCCTGGCGGAAGCCGCCGTGGCGCCGAAGGCCATGAGCACGACGGCGGCGAGGCCTACGGTCATGGCTCCACCCACAATGCGTCGTGATGCCCGGCGAGTGCCCGACGTCTGTCGCTGGTTGGTCATGATCTCTCCAATTCCCCTGAATACGTTGGTGGCATCGTGACGGTCTGACCTCATGGGGGCCCCTATGGAGGATCAACATCTCCTCAATCCGGCACCTGTCGATCCATGCCGTGTGCCTGAACCCGACGCGTTTGTGCTCGAGGGCTCGCGGGGTCGAGGATGGCGACCATGACCGACGCTGCTTCCACCACCGGTGATTGGGCGGGACTGGCCGACAGGCTGACTCAGACCTTGCATCTGGCCGTGCCCCCCATCACGATCAACTTCTCCGACAAGGTGCCCACCTCCCCTCCGGCCTTCGCCGAACCGATGTCGGAGCCCACCGCCGACGGTCGCTCCGGCCGGGTGCCGGCCGGGTGCGTCTTTTGGATCCGGGCCGCCGAGCGAAGCTTCACCACCGTGCCCGCCGACCACGGCAACTGTTCCGTGGGCCGCTACACCCACGGACTGGCCACGCTGGAGGAGGCCGCCGGCCATGACGACGTCGCCACCCTCCTCGAGGTGGGGTGGGTGGATGCCGAGGCCATCGCCGGCGTACCGGCGGTCTCGCGGGCCGCCTCGGCCATTAGCTACGGGCCCCTGACCGAGTCCGAGGACCGGCCCGACGTCGTCCTCCTGCGGGTGAACGGCCGCCAGATGATGGTGCTCTCCGACGCCCTGCCGGGGTTGCGGATCGAGGGGAAGCCGCAGTGCCACATCGTGGCCTTGGCCAAGGAGAACGGCGAGGTGGCGGCCAGCGTCGGCTGTGCGCTCAGCCGGGCCCGGACGGGGATGCGCCCGGACGAGATGACGGTGGCCATCCCCGGCCATCGGCTGGCCTCCGTGGTCGAGGCGGTCGAGAGCACAGCGGCCATCGACACGGTGGTGGCCAAGTACGCCGCCGAAGACGCCCGACGGTTCGCCGTCCCCGCCTGATTCGGGGTCAGTACGACTTCGGCAGTTGCAGCGAGTGTTGTCCCACGAAGTTGAGGATCATCTCGCGGCTCACGGGGGCTGTGCGCATGAGACGGGCCAGGCCCCACATGTCGGCCAGGCCGAACTCCGACGACATGCCGTTGCCCCCGTGGGTCTGTATGGCCTGGTCCAAAGCACCGAGAGCGGCCTCGGCCGCCGCGTACTTGGCGAAGTTGGCGGCCTCGCCCGCATCGAGACCGACGTCATAGGTCCACGCCGCTTTCTGGCACATCAGGCGGGCCAGCTCGACCTCGATCTTGGCGATGGCCAGCGGATGGGCGATGCCCTGATGGCGGCCTATGGGCGTGCCCCAGACCGAACGGTCCCGGGCGTAGGCGCTGGCCTTGTCCAGGGCATACCGGCCGATGCCGTTGGCCATCGCCGCCGTCATGATGCGTTCGGGGTTGAGCCCCACGAAGACCTGCCGAAGCCCGTCGCCCTCGGTGCCGAGAAGGCGGTCGGCGGGTACCTCGACGTTGTCGAAGAACAGGGTGAATTGATTCTCCGGGGCGATGATCTCGACCGGGATGAGCGTCTTCTCCAGACCGGGGCTGTCCAGATCGACGACGAAGAGCGACAACCGCCCCCGACCCGTCGTCTCGTCGACCCCGCTGCGGGTCACCACCAGGACGGACCGGGACTCGTCGGCGAATGAGATGAAGTACTTGGTGCCGTTCAGGCGGTAGATGTCCCCGTCTCGCGTGGCCGTGGTGGCGATGTTGTGGGAATTGGACCCGGCGTCGGGCTCGGTGATGGCAAAGGCCATCTTGAGCTGTGCGGTGGCGAAGCCCGGAAGCCAGCGCTTCTTCTGCTCGTCGGAGCCGAACCGGGCGATGATGGTGGCACAGATGGCGGGGGAGACGACGAGGAGGAGAAGGGGACAGCCGTTGGCCCCCAATTCCTCGAGGACGATGGCCAGTTCGCTGATCCCCATGCCGCCCCCGCCGTACTCCTCGGGCACGTTGACCCCGAGGAAGCCGGCCGCCGCCAGCTCGTCCCAGAGCTCGTCGGTCTTCCCTCCCGACCGGGCCCGCTCGGTGAAATAGCTGTGGCCGTACTTCGAGGCGATCCCGTCCACCGCTTCACGCAGCATCTGCTGTTCCTCGGTCTCGCGAAAGTCCATGTCCGCCCCTTTGCTCAGTGTCCGGTACGAGATCGGAGATCGCCGTCGAGGACATCCTCGGGAATGTCGACGAGCCGTGAGCGGAGATACTCACCGAGACTCTTGGCCTGTGCGTCGGGACGTGTCGACGAGGCCACTCCTTCCCCGAGGAGGCCGTGGACGACGAAGTTGAGGGCCAACAGGTTGGGCAGCTCATAACGGTCGATGGCGAGCTCAGCCGCCTCGGGGAGGAGCTGCCGGAGCCGCTCCACGGTGACCTCGGCGCGCAGCCAGTCGAAGCCGGCCTGGTGGCGGGTCCAGAGGCCCACGTTGGCGTTCCCCCCTTTGTCCCCGGAACGGGCCCCCACGAGGGCACCGAGCGGAAGCCGCCTGGTGGGGCTGGGAACGGAGGTGGCGCCGCCGTCGGTGTGAAGGGGGGCATCGCCGGCTGACGCCGGACCCGGAACGGCGGGCGCCGCCGTGCTGGCCGTGGCGGCGGGCGCCGCCGCCGTGCCGGCCGGGGCGTCGACCGGTACCCGACGCCCGTCGTGGTGGACGACCACTTCGTCCACGTCGCCACGGGGTACCAGGGTCGGCCAGTAGACGCCGTAGGCGGTGGCGTCCCCGGGCGGTGACGTCAGGTAGAAGCCGGGGTAGCTGGCCAGCGCCATCTCGGTGGCCATGTTGGAGAAGCGTCGTCCCACGAGAGCGGGGTCCGCGCTCTTGACGGTGACCCGGAGCTGGGCGCTGGCCTGCTCGTTGGTGGCGGCGTCGGGTCTGTCCGTGCGGATCAGGCGGACGTCGTGGTCGGCGAAGCTTCCCACCCCTCCGAGGCTCTCCCACAGGGTCCGTTGGACCAGATCGGCCTTGGCCTCGATGTCGAGGCCGGTGAGGACGAAGGTCATGGTGTTGCGCCAACCGCCCAACAGGTTGATCGAGACCTTCAGCTCCTCGGGGGCGGGGCCACCCCTGACCCCCGAGAGCCGGACCCGATCGGGTCCCTGCTGTTCCAGGTGGATGGTCGAGAAGTCGGCCACGACGTCGGCGTTGGCGTAGAGGGGACCTCCTATCTCGTAGAGGAGCTGAGCCGTGACGGTGCCCACCGATACGAGCCCGCCCGTCCCCGGATGCTTGGTGATGACGGCGGAACCGTCGGCTTCGATTTCGGCGATGGGGAAACCCGGGTGCTCGAGTCCCGGCACCTCGCCGAAGAAGGAGTAGTTCCCCCCCGTCACCTGGGCCCCGCACTCGAGGACGTGGCCCACGACGACGGCACCGGCCAGGCGGTCCCAGTCGTAGCGCTGCCACCCGAAATGCCACGCCGCCGGGCCCACCACGAGGGAGGCGTCGGTGACCCTCCCGGTGACCACCACGTCGGCTCCCCCGGCCAACGCCTCAGCGATGCCGAATCCCCCCAGGTAGGCGTTGGCGCTCACCGGATCGGACGACGGGTCCAGCGGGGCCCCGGTGTC
Source organism: uncultured Acidimicrobiaceae bacterium (assembly GCA_963800065.1). Classification (GTDB taxonomy): domain Bacteria; phylum Actinomycetota; class Acidimicrobiia; order Acidimicrobiales; family UBA8190; genus CAWJFJ01. The sequence continues at coordinate 141,144 of CAWCZO010000009.1, forward strand.
GAGGTGGGCCAGGGGACAGCCCCGCGCCCGCAGGCCGGGAAGGCGTCCGAGGATGTCGTCGCCTTCGACATGGGCGACGGCGACGACGATCCCCAGCTCGGCCGCCAGCGTGCGCAGACGATCGGCGAGGGCGGCGGGGTTGAGGCCTCCGGCATTAGCCACCACCTTGATGCCGCGGTCCAGGCACGGGCCGAGGACCTCCTCCATCTGCCGGTAGAAGGTGGTGGCGTAGCCGAGCGAAGGGTCGCGTTGGCGCGCCTTGAACAGGATGAGCATCGTCAGCTCGGCCAGGTAGTCGCCGGTGAGGACATCGATGGGACCGCCCTCGACGAGCTCGCGTGGCGCCGACATGCGGTCGCCGTAGAAACCCGAGCAGTTGGCTACCCGCAGGAGGTCCCCGCCGCTCTCGCCGGGGCGGCCCACCACGGGAGCGCTCACTCGCCGGTCTCGTCCGGCGAGATGACCACGAGCAGCCGACCCGACTCCACCTGCTCACCCGCCGCCACGTGGACCTCGGCCACGGTGCCGCCGGTGGCGGCCTTCACCTCGTGTTCCATCTTCATCGCCTCGATGGCGATCAGGGTGTCGCCGGACGAGACCACGTCACCGGCGACGACCGCCACCTTCACCACCGTCCCCGGCAGGGGGGCCACGAGGGCGCCGGCGGCCAATTGCGACCCCGGGACGGCGAAGCGCGGGACCTCCTGAAGGGCGGAGGAACCGTCTGGCCCGTCCACCCAGATGGAGGGGCCCACGCGGTGGACCCGGTAACGCCGGACCAACCCGTCGACCGCCAACGACACCGCCCGGGTGTCGTGCTCACTCACCTCGATGTCGCCGCGCCGGGCTCCGTTGACGGCGATCTCGGCATACCGGCCGGTTCGGTCGAAGCGGTAGCCGATGTCGATCTGGTCGGACCGGCCGGCGAAGGAACACGCCTGCAGCTGGGACCCGTTGTTACGCCACCCCGAGGGAAGGCCCCCCAGCACGGGTGCGGCCCGGCGTCTCTGGGCCTGGGCCACCAGGGCGGCGGCCACGGCGTGGCGCTGCTCGACGTCGGCGGTGGCCTTCGGTGCGCCGAGTTCGGCGGGGTCGTGACGGACGAGGAAGCCGGTGTCGATGTCCGCGCTCAGGAACTCGGGGTGGCGGAGGATGCGCACGAGGAGGTCCCTGTTCGTCGTCACGCCGTGGATCTCCGCCCCGTCGAGCACGCCGGCCAACGCCCTGGCGGCGTCGTCACGGGTGGGGCCGTGGGCGATGACCTTGGCCAGCATGGGGTCGTAGTACGGGCTGACGTCGGATCCGTCCTCGACACCGCTGTCGACGCGGATGCCCGGACCGGTCGGCACGGAGAACCGGTGGAGTCGGCCGGCCGATGGTTGCCACGAGCGGGTGGGGTCCTCGGCGTAGAGGCGGACCTCGACGGCATGTCCGTGGAGCTCGGCTCCGAGAGCCTCGGGGGGCAGGGGCCGGCCCTCGGCCACCAGCAGCTGGAGGCGGACGAGGTCGAGTCCCGTCACCAGCTCGGTGACGGGGTGTTCGACCTGCAGGCGGGTGTTGACCTCGAGAAAGGCGAAGCTCCCGTCGGGCAGGAGGAGGAATTCGACGGTGCCGGCGCCGACGTACCCGATGGCCCGGGCGGCCGTCACGGCCGTGGCGCAGATCTCCGCTCGCTGCGAGGACGTCACGGCGGGGGAGGGGCACTCCTCGATGATCTTCTGGTGGCGTCGCTGGATCGAGCATTCACGTTCGAACAGATGGACCACGGTTCCGTGGGAGTCCCCGAATATCTGGACCTCGACATGGCGGGGACGGGCGATGTACGGCTCCAGGAAGACGGTGCCGTCACCGAAGGAGGCCGCCGCCTCCCGGCTGGCCGAGGCGATGGCGTCGGCCAGGTCGTCGGGTCCCCCCACCACCCGCATGCCACGGCCGCCGCCTCCGGCCGAGGCCTTGACCAGGACGGGCCAGCCCAGTTGGGTGGCCGCGTCGGGGGCGCCCCCCGTGACCGGGATCTGGACCGTGGGCAGGACGGGGATGCCGGCGGCCGCCATGGTGGCCTTGGCCGCCAACTTCGAGCCCATGGCTTCGATGACGTCGGGGGGTGGACCGACGAAGACCAGTCCGGTCTCCACGCACGTCCGGGCGAAGGTGGCGTCCTCGGACAGGAAGCCGTAGCCGGGATGGACGGCGTCGGCGCCGCTGGAGCGCGCCGCCGCCATCAGGGCGTCGACACGGAGATAGGTCTCGGCCGCCGTGGACCCGGGCAGGCGGACGAATTCGTCGGCCTCGGCCACGTGGGGAGAACCGGCGTCGGGATCGGAGGCGACGGCCACGCAGGCGATACCCAGCGAGTGGGCGCTGCGCATGATGCGGCGGGCGATCTCGCCCCGGTTGGCCACCAGGAGCTTGGTGATCACCGGGCTACTCCGGGCATCCGTCGGCGCCCCGTCACATCCGGAACACGCCGTAGCCGCGTGTCCCGTGGACCGGCGTGTTGTCGATGACCGACAGGCACAGACCGAGCACCGTGCGAGTGTCGCGTGGATCGATGATCCCGTCGTCGTAGAGCCGGGCCGTGAGGAAGAGGGGCAGGGACTCGGCTTCGATCTGGGCTTCGACGGCGGCGCGCATGGCGGCATCGGCCTCCTCGTCGAAAGGCTGACCCCGCGACTCGGCGCTCTGGCGGGCCACGATCGACAGGACGCCGGCCAGCTGCGTCGGGCCCATCACCGCCGATCGGGCGTTGGGCCAGCTGAAGAGGAAGCGGGGGTTGTACGCCCGACCACACATTCCGTAGTTGCCGGCACCGTACGACGCACCGATGTTGACCGTCAGATGGGGGACCTGCGAGTTGGAGACGGCGTTGATCATCTTGGCCCCGTCCTTGATGATCCCGCGCTGTTCGTATTCCTTGCCCACCATGTAGCCGGTCGTGTTCTGGAGGAACAGGAGAGGGACATCGATCTGATTGGCCAGCTGGATGAACTGGGTGGCTTTGTTCGATTCCTCGCTGAAGAGCACGCCACGATGGTTGGCCAGCACTCCGACCGGATAGCCGTGGATCGAGGCCCACCCGGTGACCAGACTGGACCCGTACAGGGGCTTGAACTCGTCGAAGCAGGATCCGTCGACGACCCGGGCCAGGACCTGGCGCGGGTCGAAGGGCACCCGGAGGTCGGCCGACGCCACGCCGAGGAGCTCGTCGGCGTCGTAGAGGGGTTCGTCGGCCGGCATCGACGGACCACGACCGAGCTTCCGCCAGTCGAGGCGGGCCACGATGTCGCGGCCCAGCCGGATGGCGTCGAGTTCGTCGGTGGCCAGGTAGTCGGCCAACCCGCTCACCCGGGCGTGCATCTCCGCCCCGCCGAGCGACTCGTCGTCGGACTCTTCGCCGGTCGCCATCTTGACCAGAGGGGGACCCCCGAGGAACACCTTGGAGCGGCCCTCGATCATCACGATGTGATCACTCATGCCGGGGACGTAGGCACCGCCGGCCGTCGAGTTGCCGAACACCAGCGAGATGGTCGGGAGCCCGGCCGCCGAGCGCTGGGTCAGATCACGAAAGCCCCGTCCGCCGGGGATGAAGATCTCGGACTGTGTGGGCAGGTCGGCACCGCCCGACTCGACCAGGCTGATGGAAGGCAGCCGGTTCTCCAGGGCGATGTCGGCCAGCCTGCTCGACTTGCGCATCGTGAAGGGGTTCGTCGAGCCGCCCCGGACGGTGGGGTCGTTGGCCGACAGCATGCACTCCACCCCGTTCACCACCCCGATGCCGGCGACCAGGCTGGCTCCCACCGTGTAGTCGGTTCCCCACGCCGCGAGAGGTGCGAGTTCCAGAAACGGCGCGTCGGCGTCGAGGAGCAGCTCGATACGCTCCCGGGCCAGGAATTTCCCCCTGTCCCGGTGCCGCTCGACGTAGCGCTCGCCGCCGCCATTCCGGGCCGCCTCGAGCTGGGCACCCACCTCGGCCAGGGCCGCTTCCATGGTCCGCCGGTTCTGCCGGTAGACGTCGGAGGCGGGATCGATGGTGGAGCTCAGGACGGGCATGGCGACGGGACCGCCCGATCGGTCGGAGGGCGGCGCTCGGTGTTCCGGTTCGACATGGATTGTGAGGTCGCCCCCGTCATCGGGTGACAGACTAAACCGCATGCCCGACCGTCCGCTGTCTGCCGTGGTGCTCGCCGCCGGGGAGGGGACACGGATGCGCTCGTCGCGTCCGAAGCCCCTGCACCGGTTGTGTGGGCGGCCGATGATCCTCCACGTCCTCGACGCGCTGGCCGAATTGTCGGCGCAGAAGGTGGTCGTCGTGGTCGGTCACCGTGGCGAGTGGGTCACCAAGACGTTGGTCGATCACGCGCCGACGTCGCTGTCCATCGCCTTCGTGGAGCAGCCCGAGCAACTGGGGACCGGGGATGCGGTCGCCGTCGGTATCACCGGACTGCCGGAGAGCCTGGTCGACGCCGACGGGGACGTGGTCGTCCTGCCCGGAGACACCCCCCTGGTTCGAGCTCCGACGTTGGCGTCGCTGGTCCGTCACCACCGGGATACCGGAGCGGCCGCCACCCTGCTCACCGCCCTTCTTCCCGATCCCACCGGCTACGACCGGGTCGTGCGGGGCAAGGACGATGCCGTGATCCGTGTCCTCGAGGGAGCCGAGGTGACCCACGACGATGATGTCGACGAGGTGGCCACCACCATCCACTGCTTCCGTCATGCCGTGATGGCGCCCGCCCTCCGACGGCTCAGTCCGGTGGGGATCTCCGGTGAGCATTCCCTGACCGGCATCTACGCCGTGCTCCACGACGCCGGGTACCGGGTCGAGTCGCTTGTCACCGGGGATCCCATGGAGGCGGCCCGCGTGAACGACCGGGCCCAGCTGGCGGTGGCGGAGGCCGAGCTCCGCGACCGGATCAACGAGCGGTGGATGCGGCGGGGCGTGACGATGTGGGATCCCGAGCGGACCTATGTGGACGCCAGCGTCCTTCTCGAGCCCGACGTGGTGCTCCTGCCCGGCGTGGTCATGCAGGGCGATTGCCGGGTGGGTGCCGGTGCCGAGGTGGGGCCCGACTGCCATCTGGTGGACACCGTCGTGGGCCCGGGGGCCACCGTGACGAAAACGACGGCTGTGCGCGCCGACATCGGCGAGCACGCCCGGGTGGGACCCTTCGTCTCGCTCGGCCCGGGGGCCGAGGTGGCCGCCGGCACGCTGGTGGAACCGTTCACCCGGGTGGCGGCACCGGGTCTCGACGGCGACGACGCCACGGGCTGAGCCCGGGCCGGCCGGGGCGGAGACCGGCCTGCGGCCGTCGCTCCCGGGGGCGCGGTAGCGTCGGGAGATGGAGTTGGTGCCTCGTCGGCGCCTCGAGTTGGTGTCCGGGCGATCGCACCCGGAACTGGCCCGGGAGATCGCCACCCATCTGGGCGTGGAGCTGGGCAGTGCCAACCTGCGCGAATTCGCCAACGGGGAGATCCACTGCCGCTACGACATCTCGCTGCGGGGCAGCGACGTCTTCATCGTCCAGACCCATTGCGGACCGGTGAACGACACGTTGATGGAGCAGCTCATCATGATCGACGCCGCCAAGCGGGCGTCGGCCAAGCGCATCACGGCCGTCTGCCCGTACTACGGCTACTCCCGCCAGGACCGCAAGGCCATCGGGCGCGAGCCCATCACGGCCAAGCTCGTGGCCGACGTCCTCCAGGTGGCGGGGGCTGACCGGGTGGTGAGCCTGGACCTGCACTCCGGGCAGATCCAGGGCTTCTTCGACATCCCCTTCGACCACCTGACGGCCATGCCGGTGCTGGTGGAGGAGCTGCGCCGGGAGGCGAGCGAGGACATGGTGGTCGTCGCTCCCGACGCCGGTCGGGTGAAGGTGGCGGAGCGCTTCAGCCAGCACCTGAACTGCGACCTGGCCTTCGTGCACAAGCGCCGACCCCGGGGGACGGCCAACCTGGTGGAAGCCCTCGACGTGGTGGGCGAGGTGGAAAACCGGCACTGCGTCCTGATCGACGACATGATCGACACGGCGGGCACCATCTGCGCCGGCGCCGAGCTCCTGGCCGAGCGGGGGGCGTCCGACATCTGGGCCATGGCCACCCACCCGGTTCTCTCCGACCCGGCGCTCGAGCGGTTGGAGAAGGCCCCGCTGTCGCGCGTCGTGGTCACCGACACCCTGCCCATCGCCCCCGAGCGCCGGATCGAGAAGCTCTCTGTGCTCTCGGTGTCCAAGTTGATCGCCGACGCCATCGACGCCGTCTTCGAGGACACCTCGGTGTCGGAGATCTTCGGCGGCGACAACCTGGCCTGACGGGGTCCGCCACGGCAGCGACGACCGTCGGGGCCGTCGGCGCCTTCACGCCGGTTGGGGGACCGCCTGCTCGACTCGGTTGCGACCGAGCTGCTTGGCCCGGTAGAGGGCAACGTCGGCTTCCTTGAGCACGTCGCTCGCCGGTCTCGTGCGGCCGGGGTCGAGCATGGCCAGGCCGGCGCTGACGGTGAGGACGGCGGGGCCGTTCCCGGTGTGGGCGATGGCCAGCCCTTCCAGGCCCAGACGCATGCGCTCGACGGCCAGCCCTCCCGATGTCAGGGTCTGCTCGGGAAAGATGCAGAGGAACTCGTCGCCGCCGTAGCGGTAGAGAGCGTCGCCTCCGCGGGTGTGGTCCGAGAGCTCGGCCGTCACGGCCTGCAGGATATGGTCCCCGGCCTGGTGCCCGTAGGTGTCGTTGTAGGACTTGAAGTGATCGATGTCCATGAGGGCCATGCAGTAACGATGTCCGTAGCGTCTCACCCGTGCTTCGAGGAGGGCCAGGTCCTCGTCGAGGGCCCGCCGGTTGCCCAGCCCGGTGAGGGGGTCCCTCCGGGCGATGGCCGTGAGCTCGTCGTTCAGGCGTTCCAGCCCGCTTTGTTGGAGACTCAGCCGGCGGTACAGAGACGTGATCCTGGTGGCGGCGATCAGGCGGGCCCGGAGGTCGTCGAGGTCGAGGGGTTTGACGAGATAGTCGTCGACGCCGGCGTTCATACCCTCGATGACCTCGCCCAGGGCGCCCTGTTTGGTGAGCATCACGAAGTAGGTGTAGCTGCCGGTCGGGCGGGCCCGGATGGCGCGGCACAGCTGGAGACCGGTCAGACCGGGCATCATCCAGTCGCTGATGACCGTGTCGGGACGCCAGGATCCGAATTCCCTCCAGGCCTCCTCTCCGTCGTCCACCGTTCGGCTCGTGTGGCCGAGAGTCTCCAGTGCCAGTTGCACGATGAGCCGCGAGGTGGCGTCGTCATCGGCCACCAGGACCTTCATGGAAGGACGGTCGACAGGGGTGAGACCGCCGGTGACGTGAGGGCGCGACGGACGCGGTCTAGTTCCGCTTCGAGTGACCGGAGCAGGCCATCGACCTCCTCGACCCCCCGGACGGCACCGTCGGTCGCCAGCCTGGCGCACAAGCGTGCCAGTTCGGCGGCACCAAGGTTGGCGCTGGCCCCGCACATGGTGTGGGCCAGACTCATGAGCGCCGGGCCGTCGTCACGGGCAGACGCATCACGAAGTGCCTCGATCTGGGTGTCGGCGTCGGTCAGGAACAGCGTGGTCAGCTGGCCCATGAGATCCTCGCCGGCGGCCGCCCCGAGACGCTCCAACCGGCCGACCACATCGGCATCCAGAGCCGGCCGCTCGAGGTCGACCGGTTCGGGAGGACCCTGGCTGTCGGTAGGAGGGTCGGTGGGAGACGGATCGGAGGGGTACCGGTCGGGGGACGGTCTTTTCGACGTGTCGGGGGCCCAACGGGCCATCCCGGCGGAGAGTGACTCGAGACTGAGAGGCTTGGCCAGGAAGCCGTCCATGCCGGCGGCCCGACCGCGCTTCTGGTCGGTCTCGGTCACCGAGGAGGTGACGGCGATGATGGGCGAGCTGCGGGATGCGCCCCACGTGTTCCTGATCTCGATCGTGGCCTCGTACCCGTTCAGAGCCGGGATCTGGCAGTCCATGAGGATGGCCCGGTACGGCACCATGGTGGCGGCGATGACCGCCTCCACTCCGTTGTCGACGACGTCGACACAGAAACCGAGATGCTCGAGCATGGCCGTGGCCACCTTCTGGTTGACCGGGTTGTCCTCGGCCAGCAGGATGCGGTCGGACGACACGGGTGTGGCCGCCACGGGGCGGGTGACAGCCGTCGTGGCCCGGGCCGGGCGGCGTTGCGGCGGGGGCTGGGTGTCGTCATGCATGGAGCGTGGGCTGGCGTTGTCGGTCGACCGATGTCAGTTGATGGACGAGAGCCCGACGGAGATCCTGGTAGTCGGACTCCACGGCGTGGAGATGGGCGAGACCGCCGAACAGGCGATCGGTGCTGGCCATCTCCTCCAGGTGGCGGCAGGAGAGGGCCAGGCGACTGCCCCCGAGTTGTGTGCTCCCTCCCCTGATGCTGTGGGCGGTGCGGGTCACGGCGGGGACGTCCCCCGCGTTCCAGGCGAGGCCGAGCTCCGTCAGGAGGGCCTCGGTGTCGTGGGCGAATTGCTCGACCAGTTCGCCGAGAAAGTCCTCCTCGGTCGCCTCATCGAGGAGACGGAGCTCTCCGAAGACGGCCAGGTCGAGGCAGTCACCCACGGCGTCGTCGTGATCGGCCCCCGCGACGGCACCTGCGGTGACGGACACGTCCTTCACGGACCGGGCCACCAGCGACAGGAGGCTGTCCTTGCGGACCGGCTTGGAGAGATAGCCGTCCATCCCCTCGGCCAGGCAGCGCTCCTGGTCTTCCGAGCGCGCTCCGGCGGTCATGGCGATGATCGGGGTCAGTCGGCCGGAGCTGCTCAGGGCTCGGATGGCGGCCGTCGCCTCGTAGCCGTTCATCTCCGGCATCTGGCAGTCCATGAGGATGGCGTCGTAGGGCCGGGCGGCGACGGCCTCGACGGCGGCTGCCCCGTTGAGAACGGTGTCCACTTCGTATCCGGCCTTCGAGAGCATCTCGACGGCGACCTTCTGATTGATCAGGTTGTCCTCGGCCAGCAGGAGCCGGCCCATGTCCGGCCTCCCGGTTGGGGACGGCGGGGAGGTGACCGCAACCGGTCCGTCCACCGGCTGTCCGGCCACCGTGTGAACGCGGATGGTGAACCAGAAGGTGCTGCCGCCGCCGAGGGTGCTGGTCACGCCGCATTCGCCTCCCATGAGGGCGACCAGCTGGCTGCAGATGGCCAGTCCCAGACCCGTGCCGCCGTACTTCCTCGAGGTGGAGGTGTCGGCTTGGACGAAGGGCTTGAAGATCATGTCGACCTTGTCGGGCGCGATGCCGTCACCCGTGTCGGAGACCTCGAAGCGGATGACCATGGCGCCGTCGTCTGCTCCGACCCCGGCGCCGTCGTCCACCGTGGATGGCGGTGCGGACCCGGGATCGATGACCCGGACGACGATCTCTCCGTGGTGGGTGAACTTGAGGGCGTTTCCGACCAGATTGGTCAGAACCTGACGCACCCGGCCCGGGTCGCCGCTGATCGTGCCCGGTACCGTGCTGCCGACCACGGCGTGGAGATCGAGGCCCTTGGCCTGCGCCGGTGCGGCCAGCATGTTCACGACGTCGTCGACGACGCTGCCGACCCTGAAGGTGACGTCCTCGACGTCGAGTCTCCCCGCTTCGATCTTGGAGAAGTCGAGGATGTCGTTGATGATCATGAGGAGAACCTCTCCCGAGTCACGGACGGTCTGCGCGTAGTCGCGCTGACGGGCGTCGAGGTCCGTCTCGAGGAGAAGGTCGGTCATGCCGATGACACCGTTCATGGGCGTGCGGATCTCGTGGCTCATGTTGGCCAGGAAGTCGGACTTGAGTCGCGAGGCCTGCGTGGCCTGGTCGCGTGCTTCGGACAGAGCCGCCTCCGCCCCGGCCTCGGCCGTCACGTCGGCCAACGTCCCCACCCAGCCGGCGATCCCACCATTGCCGTCGGGGACGACCTTCGACGTCAGCTGGACGATGCGGGGGGCGAAGTCCGGGAGCCGTATCTCGAAGCGAAGCCAGAACTCCGGCTGGAGGGCGGCGGCATCGGCCAACGTGGCGACGAGGGTGGTTCGTCCCTGCGCTCCGACGATGGCGTCCCAGGCCATCCCGGTCGCCCCGTCCGGGGGGATGCCTGTGATCTCCGACCACCGCGGATTGGTATAGACGTATCTGTTCTCGGCGTCGGTCTGGAAGATCCCGATGGGTGCGGCGTCGGTGAGGAGCCTCCACTGGTCGGCGGATGCCTGCACCTCCCGAGCACGCGAGGCCAGGATCTCGGCCTTGATGAAGATGTTGGCGAAGACCGAGACCTTGGCCCGGAGCTCGTCGGACGGGACCGGCGCGAAGATGACATCGACGGCCCCCTGGGCGTAGTGGTCGGTGCTGACGATCTCGTCGTTCCCGGCGGCGGTGATGAAGATGATCGGGGTCATCCTGGATTGCGGTCGCTGCCGGATGATGTCGGCCGTCTCCAGTCCGTCCAGGATCGGCATGCAGACGTCGAGGAGGATGACGGCAAAGTCCTGGGCCATGACGGATCGCAAGGCCGCCAAACCCGAATCGGCTTCGACGATGCAGTAGCCCAGTGGTGCCAGCACGGCCGTGAGGGCCAGGCGCTTGGCCGCGTTGTCGTCGACGATCAGGATGGGCACGAGCGGCGGGGCCGCGACGACGGGCGGTCCGGGGTGGCGGTGGGGCCGGAGATCCATCGGGGCGCTCATGCCATGGTCGATTGCACGGAATGGGACATCCAAGGGCGCAGCGCCGCCAGGAGCTCGACGGTGTCGACGGGCTTGGGGATGTAGTCGTTGGCCCCGGCGTCGATGCAGCGCTGACGTTCCCCGTCCATCACCTTGGTGGTGACGGCGATGATGGGGAGGGAGGCAAAGGGGCCGAGAGCCCGGATGGCGCGGATGGTGTCGTATCCGTCCATGACGGGCATCACGATGTCCATGAGGACCAGATCGAAACTCGGCATTCGTTCCAGAGTATCGATGGCTTCTGAGCCGCTCTCGGCCACGACGACGTCGGCGTGACTCCATTCGAGGAGGGCCGAAAGGGCGAAGATGTTTCGGATGTCGTCGTCGACCACCAGGACCCGGACACCCTCGATGGCGCTGATGCGCTGGCCCCCGGGAGCGCCAGGTTCGCGGGCGGAGTGGTTGGCCCGGTCCACGGTGCCGTTGGAGGTGACGGTCAGGCGTGGGCCACTCGTTGCCGATTCCCTCAGGGCGGCGTCGAGAGCCTGCGCCGGCGAGTTGGGCCGGATGCGCGCCGGCAACCACGGCTGGAGGGCGGTGAGGAGATCGGCGGTGTCGACCGGCTTGGGGATGTAGTCGTCCGCCCCTGCGTCGATGCAGCGCTGACGCTCTCCGTCCATCACCTTGCCGGTGACGGCGATGATGGGGATGGACTTGAGGTGGTCCGTGGCCCGGATGGCCCTGATCGTCTCGTAACCGTCCATGATCGGCATCATGATGTCCATGAGGACGACATCGAAGTCCGCTCCCCGACGCAATTCGGCGAGGGCTTCGGAACCGCTCTCGGCCACCGTGACGTCGGCGTCGCCTCGTTCGAGAAGGGCGGAGAGAGCGAAGATGTTCCGGAAGTCGTCGTCCACGACGAGGATCTTCATTCCGTCGACCGCCCCCGGTCCGATGTCGTACGAGGCCACGTGGTCGGGCTCGGCGCCCACCGGTGGTGCCGCCGTTGCATCCTGGATCACGGGCCGGTTCGGGCGTCCTCCCGGCCGGACACCGTTCGAACCGGTCGGCGTCGTGGCCGGACCACCGGTGGGACGAAGTCCCGTGGGTAGATAGACGGTGAAGGAACTGCCCTGACCCGGAGTGCTCGAGACGGTGATCTCCCCGCCCAGGAGGTGCGCAAGCTCGCGACTGATCGAGAGGCCGAGGCCGGTTCCCCCGTAGAGGCGGGCCGTGGAGCCGTCGGCCTGGGCAAACGCCTCGAAGATGCGCTGTTGCTGCTCGTCGTCGATCCCGATGCCGGTGTCGGTCACGGAGAGCGCCACCACCGAAGGGGCGTCGATGAGTGACCTTGTGTCGTTGATCCACCCACTGTCGGTCAGGCCCACGGAGACGCCGACCGATCCGTGCTCGGTGAACTTGAAGGCGTTGACGAGAAGGTTCTTCAGGATCTGGCGAAGGCGCTGCGGATCGGTGACGAATGCCTCGGGGGTGTCGGGGGTCACGTCGACGGTGTAGGAGAGACCCTTTTCGTGGGCCACGGGCTCGAACTCGCGCCGGAGCCCGGTACAGAGTTCGCCGACGGAGAGGGAGGCCAACTCGGCCGACATGGTTCCGGACTCGACCTTGGCCAGATCGAGGACGCTGTTGAGGAGGCCCATCAGCTCCTTGCCGGACGAGTTGATGACGCTCGCATACTGGACCTGGATGGCCGTCAGGTTGCGGTCGGGGTTGTCCTCGAGCTGTTCGGCCAGGATCAGGAGGCTGTTCAGCGGGGTGCGGAGCTCGTGCGACATGTTGGCGATGAACTCGGACTTGTACTTGGAGGAGATCGCCAGCTGAGCCGCCTTCTGCTCCAGGAGACGCTTGGACTGTTCGATGTCCTGGTTCCGGTGGGATGCCTCCCGGTTGCGCTCGGCGAGGAGGCTGGCTTGGCGTTCGAGGCCTTCATTGGACTGGCGCAGCTCGGCCTGCTGCGAGCGGAGCTCTTGGGCCAGGGACTGCGACTGGGCCAGGAGCGCCTCGGTGAGCGCCGACGCCTCGATGGTGCTGAGGACGATCCCGATGGACTCCGTGATCGAATCGAGGAACGTCTGGTGGGTGAGGGAGAAGGTGGAGAAGGAGGCGAGCTCGACAACGGCCCGGAGAGACCCTTCGAACAGTACGGGCAACACGATGATGCTGAGCGGCGGGGATGCGCCGAGGCCTGAGTTGATCCTCACGTAGTCGGCGGGGACCTCGGTGAGCAGGATCCGCTTCTTCTCCTTGCCGCACTGGCCGACGAGGCCCTCGCCCAACCGGAAGGAGGTCGAGATCCCCCGGCGTTCCTCGTAGCCGTAGCCCGCCTGAAGCTCGAGAACCGGATCGCCGCCATCGGCCGGGTTGGACGCGGAGTAGAAGACGCCGTGCTGGGCGGAGACCAGGGTGGCCAGCTCGGAGAGGATCATGCTCGACACGGCGGCGAGATTGTCCTGACCCTGGAGCATCCGGGTGAAGCGCTCCCGGTTGGTCTTCAACCAGTCCTGCTCGACGTTCTGCCTGGTGGTCTCGCCCAGATTGCGGATCATCTCGTTGAGGGTGTCCTTCAAGGCGGCCACCTCGCCGCTGGCCTCCACCCGGACCTGCCGGGTGAGGTCACCCTCGGTCACCGCCGTGGCCACCTCGGCGATGGCCCGGACCTGGTTCGTCAGGTTGGCCGCCAACTGGTTGACGTTGTCGGTCAGGTCCTTCCAGACACCGCTGACCTCCGTCGACTGTGCTTGACCGCCCAACCGGCCCTCGACGCCGACCTCGCGGGCCACGCGTGTCACCTCGCCGGCGAAGGCGTTCAACTGGTCGACCATGGCGTTGACCGTGTTCTTCAACTGGAGGAACTCGCCCTTGACGTCGATCGAGATCTTCTTGCTCAGGTCGCCGTTGGCCACGGCGGTGGTGACCTCGGCGATGTTCCGGACCTGCCCGGTGAGATTGCCGGCCATGAGGTTGACGTTGTCGGTCAGGTCCTTCCAGACCCCGCCCACCTCGATGGTCACGGCGGCCGCCTGACCGAGCTTGCCTTCGGTCCCGACCTCGCGCGCCACCCGGGTCACCTCGGAGATGAACCCGTTCAGCTGGTCGACCATGGCGTTGATGGTGTTCTTCAGCTCCAACATCTCGCCGCTGACCTCGACGGTGACCTTCTTGCTGAGGTCGCCGTCGGCCACGGCACCGATGACCCGTTGCATCTCGCTGGTCGGACGCACCAGGGCCTCGATGAGGTTGTTGACCGATTCGACGCTCCCGGACCAGCTCTGCGCCGCCGCCCCGAGGACGGCCCGCTGCGAGAGCCTGCCCTGCCGGCCGACCACCTCGCTGATCCGGGCCAGCTCGACGGCCAGCGCCTGGTTGGCGATGATGACGTCGTTGAAGCCGTCCGCCACCTTGCCGGCCACGCCCGTCCACTCGAGGGGCATGCGGGCCGTGAAGTCGCCTCTCTTGACGCCCGCCAGGACGTTCAGCAGGACATTGGCATCGAGAGCGTCGACCGGTGCTGCTGATTCGGGCATGAAAGCCTCCAGATGAAGTCCGAGATGTCCGGTGATGACGGGAGACATCCGGCGCAGATCTAGAGACGTCCGTTCCGCATTTCGGCACGCTGTGGTGAAAACCTGATCTTGTTCACGCTGGGTGGCTAGCAGGCGGGGAGGCCGACCACTGACCGGGGTTTGTTCCTCTCAGGAGCGGTTCCCGGCCGCCCCGTCCCGTCCCGGCTCAGGGACGGGAACGGCGCCGGACGCGGCCCCGGGCCGGTTCGACGAAGAGCTCCAGGACCTCGCCGATGGTCCTCTCCCGGCTGACCGAATCGTGCAGGGGCAGGTGCGCCTGGATGTGGTAGCGGTTCCGGCGGCCTTCCTTCTCTTTCACCACGTAGCCGGCGTCGGTGAGATCGGCCACGATCCCGTAGGCGGTGCGCTCGGTGACGTCGAGCGAGACGGCCAGATCCCGCAGGCGGGCGTTGGGGTCGTGGGCGATGAACAGCAACGCCCGCGCGTGGTTCGTCAAAAAGCCCCATTCCGCCATGGTGGTCAGAGTAGACCAATGCTAGAAGTGGTTTGCCGCTGTCCCGGCGTCCCCGCCGGCCCCCGCCCGGGGCCATCACCAGGCATCTATGCTGTGTGGCCGCCACCATCCACCTCGAGGAGTGCCGTTCATGGCCGAGTTCACCCTGGTCGCCGAAGAAGGACGCGCCGTCGGATCGCGCCCGGCGCGCCGTCTGCGCGACGAGGGTCGGATCCCGGCCGTGGTCTACGGCAACGGGGTGGAGCCGATCTCGGTCACGGTGGCGGCCCGGGACCTGCGGGCCGCACTCAACACCGACGCCGGGGTCAACGCCGTCCTCTCGCTCGAGGTGGGGAAGACCAAGCTGATGACGATGGCCCGGGAGCTGCAACGTCATCCCGTCAAGAACACCGTCATCCACGTCGACTTCCAGGTGGTGGACCCGAACCGCGAGATCACCTCCGAGGTCCCCATCACCCTGGTGGGCGAGGCCATCGAGTTGCACCGGGCCGACGGGATCCTCGACCAGCAGCTGTTCGCCCTGCCCATCCGGTCGAGGCCGTCGGACATCCCGCCCCACCTCGAGGTGGACATCAGTGAGCTCGTCATCGGGTCGGCTGTGCGGGTCTCGGACATCGCCCTGCCGGCGGGCGTTATGACCGACCTCGATCCCGAATCGGTGGTGGCGGCCGGTCAGGCCCCGCGGGTGGCCGAGGTGGGCGAGGTCGCCGAGGGCGAGGAGGCGGCCGAGGGTGTCGAGGGCGCGGCAGCGACGGAAGTCGCCGCTGCCGCCGGCGAGGCCCCGAGCGATTCCGGCGCCGAGGAAGGCTGAGCCTGCGCCGGATCTTCGGCGCCGCCCGGACGGGGACGAGCGCCGACCTGTTGGTGGTGGGGCTCGGGAATCCCGGTGCCGAATTCGACCGGACCCGGCACAACCTGGGGGCGGAGACGGCCACCCTGTTGGCCTCGCGTCACGGCGAACGGCTACGGCCGGAGAAAGGGACGCGGTCCGACGTCGCCCTGTTGCGGCTCCCGGCCGGGCTGGTGGCGGTGGCCGTTCCGCAGACCTTCATGAACGAGTCCGGGATGGCGGTGGGCGCCCTGGTGCGCCGCTACGGCGTGTCCGATCTCACCCGGCTGGTGATCGTCCACGACGAGCTCGACCTTCCCAGCGGCCGGGTCAAGGTCAAGGTGGGGGGTGGGACGGCCGGGAACAACGGGCTCAAGTCCATCCACGCCCATCTGCACGATCCCGGCTACGTGCGGGTGCGGATCGGGATCGGGAAACCCCCCGGGCGGCAACCGGGAGCCGACTACGTCCTGCACCGGCCCGGTAAGGCCGAGCGCGAGGTCCTCGACGTGGCCGTGGAGGTGGCGGCCGACGCCGTGGAGGTCATCGCCGACGAAGGGACCGACACGGCCATGCTCCGGTTCAACACCGAGATCGGGGCCGGGCCCGCCGAGACCTGAGCTCCGGACGGCTGACGAGGGACGGACGGGTCCCGGCCGGGCCCGGTGCCGCCGTCGGTAGCCTGACGGTCGTGAGCCTGCGCTCCCTCCCCCCCCTGCTTCGACACGAGCCGGCCATGGTCGACGCCCTGTCCGTGGGGTCCACGGCGCTGGCGGTCCCGGAGGCGGCGACGGCGTTCGTGTTGGCCGGGGTGGCCCGGCTGAGCGACCGGCGGCCCATGCTCGTGGTCACGCCCACGGTGCGTGACGCCGAGCGGATGGCGCACGACCTGACCACCTTCCTGGGGACCGGATCGGTGGAGCTGTTCCCGGCGTGGGACACCCTGCCCTTCGAGAGGGTCAGTCCCGAGGTCGCCACCATGGGGCAGCGTCTGAAGCTGCTGTGGCACCTGGGCATCACCGGATCGTCGGGGGCCCGGGAGGCCGGCGGGGCGCCGGCCGTGGTCGTCGCTCCCGTGCGGGCGCTGCTCCAGCGGCTGGGTCCCGTCGACGTCGCCGCCTCGCCGGTGACCGTCGTGCGCGGGGCCCGGGTCGATCTCGAGGAGCTGGTCGGTCGGCTCGTGGCCCGGGGGTACCGACGCGAATACCAGGTCGAGCACCGCGGCGAGGTGTCGGTGCGCGGCGGGATCGTCGACGTCTTCGCCTCCACGTCCGACCTGCCGGTGCGGATCGACCTGTGGGGTGACGAGGTCGACCGGCTCACCGAATTCGATCCCGGTGATCAGCGTTCGCTGAGCGAGCTCGACGCCGTCGAGCTGTTCGGGTGCCGGGAGGTGGTCCCCACCGAGGACGTCCGGGCCCGGGCCCGCGCCCTGGTCGGCGAGGCGCCGTGGGGCCGGGCCCAGTGGGAGCGGTTGGCCGAGGGCCAGCTGTTCGACGGGATGGAGTCGTGGTTGCCGTGGTTGTGCGACGACGATCGGGTGCTGCCCGATCTCCTGGACGACGGCGCCCGGGTGGTCCTCGTCGATCCCCGACGGATGCGCGACCGGGCCGCCGAGCTGATCGACGAGGAGGAGGCCCTGGCCGGTGCCCTCGCCGTCACCTGGGGCGTCGTGGAGGGTGCCCCCGACGGTGGGTGGCCGGCCGACGACAGCGGCCGGGCCTTTCCCCGGCTCAACGTGGCCTACGAGCGTCTGCTGGAGCGGTGCCCGGCGCCGGTGCTGAGCCTGGTCCCCGTGGCCACGTCGACGGCCACCCCGGGCGTGACGGCGCAGGGGTGGGAGCCCGTCCACGGCGACCGCTCCCGGCTCACGGCCCGGTTGGGAGCCCTGGCCGAGGACGGGTACTCGGTCACCGTGTGCGCCGAGGGGCCGGGGTCGGCCGACCGGCTGGCCGCCGTGCTGGCCGAGGAGGGGCTGTCGGTGCCCGTCGTCGCCACCGCGCCGTCGGCCGGTGGTGAGACCGACGATCTGGCCCGGCCCGGGATCCGGGTGGTGGTGGCCCCCCTGGACCGTGGCTTCGTGGTGCCGTCGGCCAAGGTGGCCGTTCTGGCCGAGGCCGACGTCACCGGGCGCCGGCGGGCCCACCGGCCGGCCCGGGCCCGGGCCCGGCCGGTGGACGGGTTCTTCGACGATCTGGCGCCGGGGGACTACGTCGTGCACCGTCAGCACGGGGTGGCCCGCTACACCGGGATGGTGACGCGGACGGTCAACGGCGCGGCGCGCGACTACCTGCTCCTCGAGTACCGCGGCGACGACAAGCTGTACCTGCCGTCGGATCAGATCGAGGCGCTCACCCCCTACAGCGGGGGGGAGGCACCGTCGCTCAACCGGCTGGGCGGGTCGGAATGGAGCAAGACCCGGGCCAAGGCCCGTGCCGCCGTGCACGAGGTGGCCGTCGAGCTGGTCGAGCTCTACCGCAAGCGCCTCCAGGTGCGGGGCCACGCCTTCGCCGCCGACACCCCGTGGCAGCGCGAGCTGGAGGACGCCTTCGGGTACACCGAGACACCGGACCAGGCCCGGGCCATCGACGAGGTCACCGCCGACATGGAGGCGGAGAGGCCCATGGACCGCCTGGTGTGCGGCGATGTCGGTTTCGGGAAGACCGAGGTGGCCGTGCGGGCCGCCTTCAAGGCGGTGCAGGACGGGAAGCAGGTGGCCGTGCTCGTGCCCACCACCCTGCTGGCGGCCCAGCACGCGCAGACCTTCGCCGACCGTTACGCCGGATTCCCCGTGCGCGTCGAGATGCTGTCGCGGTTCCTCACCCCGGCCGAGGCGCGGAAGGTGGTGGCCGGGTTGGAGGCGGGGACGGTGGACGTGGTGGTGGGGACCCACCGGTTGCTGGCCGGCGACGTCGTCTTCAAGGACCTGGGCCTGTTGGTGGTGGACGAGGAGCAGCGGTTCGGGGTCAGCCACAAGGAGACGATCAAGGCCATGACGGCCGGTGTGGACGTCCTCACCCTGACGGCCAACCCCATCCCCCGGACCCTCGAGATGGCCCTCACCGGGATCCGCGACCTCTCGCTCATCAACACGCCGCCAGCGGCGCGCCAACCCATCCTCACCTACGTGGGGGAGTACGAGGAAGCGGCCGTGGTGGAGGCGATCCGGCGGGAGCTTCTGCGCGAGGGGCAGGTCTTCTTCGTGCACAACTGGGTCCAGAACATCGAAGCGGTGGCCACCCGCCTACGGAGCCTGGTCCCCGAGGCGCGGGTGGTGATCGCCCACGGTCAGATGGACGAGGGGACCCTCGAGCAGGTGGTGCTCGATTTCTGGGAGAGACGGTACGACGTCCTCGTGTGCACGACGATCATCGAGTCGGGGATCGACATGCCCACCGTGAACACGCTCGTCGTAGACCGCGCCGACCGTCTCGGTCTGGGCCAGTTGCACCAGCTGCGCGGACGGGTGGGCCGGGCCGGCAACCGGGCCTACGCCTACCTGCTGCACCCGGCCGACCGTGTGCTGAGCGAGGCCGCCTACGAACGGCTGCGGACCATCGGGGAGCAGACCGAGCTCGGCAGCGGCTTCAAGATCGCCATGCGCGACCTCGAGATCCGCGGGGCCGGCAATCTCCTGGGCCGGGACCAGTCGGGGCACATCGCCGCCGTCGGCTACGACCTCTACGTGCAGATGGTGGCCGAGGCCGTGGCCGAGATGAAGGGCGAACCGGTCCGGCCCGCCGTCGAGGTCAAGATCGACGTCCCCTCCGACGCCCATCTGCCGGCCGACTACGTCGGTCGCGAGGACCTGCGGCTCGAGGCCTACCGGCGCCTGGCCTCGGTGACGGGCCGGGACGAGGTGGACGACATCAGGGCCGAGTGGCTGGACCGCTTCGGTCCCCTGCCGGCGCCGGCGGAGGGCCTTCTGGCTGTGGCCCGGCTGCGGGTCGAGTGCCTGAGGACCGGGGTGCGCGAGGTCTCGGCCACCGCCGCCCGGCCGGGCCAGGTGTCGTCGCCGGGAGGCCGGAGGCGACTGGTGGCCCGGCTGGCCCCGCTGGCCATGCCCGCCAGTGCCCGGGTGCGGCTCCGACGGTTGCGGCCCGAGGCGGTGTACAAGGAGGAGTCCGGGCAGCTGATGATCCCCCTGGCCCCCGACGAGGCTCCGGTGGAGACCCTGACCGGGCTGCTGGGCGAGCTCGTCCCCACCGACGCCGAAGCGGCCGGGCCGGTGGCACCCGCCGCCGGCGGCACCCGGAGAGCGGCGGGCCGCGACTCGTCCCGGGCGGCGGCCCGCCGGTAGCATGCCGACTGCCGTGAAACGCCTCCTGCTCGTCGCCGTTCTCGGCGCTCTCGTCGTCGGGGCGACGGGTTGTGACTTGTCCCCGCCGGCCGCCACCGTCAACGGGGTGGCCATCTCGCAGTCGACGCTGAACGCCGAGCTGTCGGATGAGATCACCAGCTCCGGGGCCCAGTGCGCGGCGCTGCTCGAGGCCGGATCGACGACGTCCCCGATCGGGGTGGGGACCCAGGGAGACGGGACGTCGCCCAACGCCGTGACACCGAGCTTCGCCGACAATGCCCTCGAGACGCTCGTCCTCGAGCAGCTCGAGACGCAGGCCCTGGCCCAGCGCGGTGTGACCGTCACCCGATCCGATCTCGCCGCCGCCACCACCGACTACGAGAGCCAGCTGTCGAGC
This sequence comes from uncultured Acidimicrobiaceae bacterium, assembly GCA_963800065.1. GTDB lineage: Bacteria > Actinomycetota > Acidimicrobiia > Acidimicrobiales > UBA8190 > CAWJFJ01. The sequence continues at coordinate 161,411 of CAWCZO010000009.1, forward strand.
CAGTTCCAGCAGGCGCAGTCCGAGAGCACGGCGCCGTCGGGTTGCACCTTGTCCACCAGCACCCCTCTGTCCGACCAGCTCCCCCGGGCCTTCCTCCAGCGCCAGGGGACGTCACTGGCCGACCAGGAGTTGTTCGAGGTGGCGGTGGGTCATCTCAACCTGAGCCAGGGCGCCCTGGAGTCGTACTACCGGTCACATCTGTCGCAGGTGACCCAGGAGTGCCTGAACGTGGTGGTGGCCGACAGCCTGGCCGCCGCCCAGACGCTGCACGACCAGATCGCTTCCGGGACCAGCTTCGCCAAAGCCTCGACGTCCGTCGGTGCCGACCAGCAGGTGGGCCCGCCCGGTGGTGAGCTCGAGTGCGAGTACCCGTCGACGGGATCGGAGCAGTTCGGGAGCAGCCTGGGCGCCACCATCGACGCCCTGAGCTCGGGCCAGCTGCTGGAGCCCGAACCGCTGCCGTCACAGAGCTCGACGGGCGTCACCACCACCTACTACGTCGTGGTCCAGATGCGACAGCACCAGCTGGTGCCCTTCGCCACGTTGCGCAGCTCGATCCGGCAGGCGATCCTGACGGCGCACGTCGCCGTGGTCGGGAAGGCGCTCAACCGCCTGGTGGTCCGGGCCCACGTCACCGTCGACCCCCGTTACGGGACGTGGAGCCCGACACACGGCGTCACCGTCCCCACACCGCCGCCGCCCGCCTTCGTTCTCAACACCAAGGCCAACCTCACTCCGGCGCCTGCGCCCGCGCTCCACCTCACGATCCCCAGTTGACGATGGCCGTGGGCCCGTCCCCCACCGCCGGACCACCTCCCCGGGTGGTGGTGGTCGGGCTGGGCCCGGCCGGGGCCGAGCTCCTTCCCGAGACGGCGACCCGTGTCCTGGCCACCGCGGCGCGCGCCTTCGTGCGGACCACGCGTCATCCGGCCGTGGCGGCGGCCGCCGCGCTGTCGGGCCCGCTCGAGTCCTTCGACCGGCTCTACGAGAGCGCCGGCACCATCGACGAGGTCTACGCCGCCATCGTGGAGGAGCTCGTCACCGCCGCCACCGCCGCCCGTGCCGGCGCCGGCGCCTTCGTCGCCTACGGCGTCCCCGGCTCGCCCTTCGTGGCCGAGCGGACGGTGGTGATGCTGCGCCGCGACCGGCGGGTCACCGTCGAGGTGGTCCCCGCCCCTTCCTTCGTGGACCTGGCCTGGGACCGTCTGGGGATCGACCCCGTCGACGCCAGCGTGCGCCTGGTGGACGGCGCCGCCTTCGCCGTCGAGGCGGCCGGTGAGCGGGGCCCGCTCCTGGTGGCCCAGTGTCACAGCCGCCAGGTCCTCTCGGACGTCAAGCTGGCCGGTGGCGACGCCACCGGAGCGGAGGCGTCGAGGACGGCGGTCATCCTGCACCATCTCGGCCTGCCCGACGAGGAGGTGAGGGAGGTGGAATGGCCCGAGCTCGACCGGAGCATCGAGCCCGACCACCTCACCGCCGTGTGGATACCGACGATGGCGTCGCCGGTGGCCGTGGAGCTGTCCCGGCTGGACGAGCTCGTGCACACCCTGCGGGCCCGGTGTCCCTGGGACCGGAGCCAGACCCACGGGTCGCTGGCCCGTCACCTCCTGGAGGAGACGTACGAGACACTCGACGCCATCGAGGCGGTGGCCGACAGCGAGCCCGACGTGGCCCCTGAGGCCGTGGACCACCTGGCCGAGGAGCTGGGGGACCTGCTCTTCCAGGTCTACTTCCACGCCGTGCTGGCCGGCGAGGAGGGGCGGTTCACGCTGGCCGACGTGGCCCGCGGTGTCCACGACAAGCTGATGGCCCGGCACCCGCACGTCTTCGGTGACGTCGTGGCCGAGACGCCCGAGGAGGTGGCCGCCAACTGGGAGGTCCTGAAGAAGAAGGAGAAGGGCCGCTCGAGCGTCACCGAGGGCGTCCCCGGCGCCCTGCCCGCCCTGGCCCTGGCCGCCGCCCTGCAGCGGAAGGCCGATGCCGTGGGACTGGAGCTTCCCGATCTGGGCACCCGCCGCCGCCAGGTCGTCGACGGCGTCGGCGGGCTCGACCCCTCGGGGACTCCCGAGGTTCTGGCCGAGGCCGTGGGCGAGCTGCTCTTCTGCCTGGCCGACGTGGCCCGACGACTGGGAGTGGACCCCGAGACGGCGCTGCGGGGCCGTGCCCGTCGGTTCCGGGACCAGGTCGAGGCCAGCGAGTCCCCGGACCTCTGAAACGGCGACCCGCCCCGGGGGTGGGGGCCGGCCCGTGGGTGGCTGTCGGTGGTCCATGCACCTGGTTCGGCGTTCGTCGGGGCCCGGCCCCGCACCGGAGGTCAGTCCCCTGGCCAGCTCCGTGGTCGGGCCGGTCGGTTCCGCCCGGACAGCGGTCGGGACAACCCTCTACGCTGGCGCTCCCCGATCCGATGCGGGCGAGCGAGTAACTTCTACAACACCAACCACAGGGGCATCACGGAACATGAGCACGATCGAACAGGTCCGGGCGCGGGAGGTTCTCGACTCCCGCGGCAATCCCACCGTCGAGGTCGAGGTCCTCCTGGAATCGGGCGCGGGCGGACGGGCCATCGTCCCCTCCGGTGCGTCGACGGGGACCTACGAGGCCACCGAGTGGCGCGACGGGGGGGAGCGCTACGGGGGCAAGGGTGTCCTCGGCGCCGTGGAGCACGTGAACGGCGAGATCGGTGAGGTCCTGTCGGGCTTCGACTCCTCCGATCAGCGCGGCGTCGATCTGGCCCTCATCGATCTCGACGGGACACCGACGAAGGGACGGTTGGGTGCCAACGCCGTCCTCGGCGTCTCATTGGCCGTGGCCCGTGCCGCCGCTGACGACGTCGGGCTGCCCCTGTACCGGTACGTCGGAGGTGTGAACGCCCACGTCCTCCCCGTTCCGCTCCTGAACGTCGTGAACGGCGGGGTGCACGCCGACAACTCGATCGACTTCCAGGAGTTCATGATCGCCCCCGTCGGCGCCGCTTCGTATTCCGAGGCTCTGCGCTGGGGGGCCGAGACCTATCACGCCCTGGCCGGTGTGCTGCGGTCCCGGCGGCTGTCCACCGCCGTGGGCGACGAAGGCGGGTTCGCGCCCGACCTGGCCTCGAACGAGAACGCCGTCGAGGTTCTGGTGGAGGCCATCGAAGCGGCCGGTCGGGTGCCCGGCGAAGAGGTGGCCATCGCCCTCGATCCGGCATCGAGTGAGTTGTGGAAGGACGGCGCCTACCGCCTGAGCGGCGAGCAGCGGCAGCTCTCGTCGGGCCAGATGGTCGACTACTGGGTGGATCTGTGCGGCCGCTATCCGATCGTGTCGATCGAGGACGGGATGGCCGAGGACGACTGGGACGGATGGATCGCCCTCACGGCCGCCGTCGGAGACCGGGTGCAACTGGTCGGGGACGACGTGTTCGTCACCAACCGGTCCAGGCTCGAGAAGGGGATCGCCCTGGGCGTGGGCAACGCCATCCTCATCAAGGTCAATCAGATCGGAACGCTCACCGAGACTCTGGACACCATGGACTGCGCCGGACGAGCCGGCTACCGCAGCGTCATGTCGCACCGGTCGGGGGAGACCGAGGACACGACCATCGCCGATCTGGCCGTGGCCACCAATTGCGGCCTGATCAAGGCCGGGGCTCCGGCCCGCTCGGACCGTGTGGCGAAGTACAACCAGCTTCTGCGGATCGAGGAGGACCTCGGTGAGTCCGCCGCCTATCTGGGCGGGTCCGCTCTGGCCACGGCGAGAGCGGTCGACGAGGAGGGACGCTGAGACTGCTCCCGAGACCCGGAGCCCATCGGCGGCGCCGCTCGCCGCCCCGGGCCACGAGCCGGTGGTTGCCGATTCCCCGGCCCTCGTTGTCACGGCCTTCCTTCTCCCGACCCGCCCGGCGTGTCCGGTCGGTGCAACGTCGGCGGGCCCGGGCCCTACTGGTCGCCGCCGTGCTGTTCGCCACCGTCGTCCTGCTGAGCGCGCTCCCCTGGTCGACCCTGGCCAACCAGCACGCGCAGTTGACCTCAGCCTCGGCCGAGGTCAGCGAGCTCCAGGCCCAGAACCACGCTCTGGCCGTCCAGGCACGTGAACTGGCCAACAGGGCGACCCAGGCCGGACTGGCCCGCCAGGACTACGGACTGGTGGAGCCGGGACAGAAGGCGTACGACATTCTTCCGTCCTCGGCGCCGGCCACGTCGGCGGCCAACGAAGCGGGCCACGTTCCCCTCGACGAAGCACCGGTCGTGCCCGGCTCCCGCCGGTCGGAGGAGTTGCTGGGGGCCGTGGTGGGCAGCGCCATTCCGTGGCAACCGTCAGGGACATCGGTCCGGACGACGACGGCGCCGGTCCACGGCGGGACTCACCCGACCGGTGCCGAAGCGCCGGCCGATCATCTGGACGAGGGCGGCTTCTGGTCGCGGGTGGCGCACACTCTGGAGTTCTGGAGCTGACCGATCCGACGCCCGTCCCGGCGAGCGCCGCGGACCGGGACGCCGTCAGTCGCCTGCTCGGTCGGATCCCCTCGGGGGCGTTCTCGGTGGCGCTGCGACGAGGCGACGGCGCCCCGGCCGTCATCGCCAACGCGCCACTGCTGGACGACGGCACTCCCATGCCGACCCGATTCTGGTTGGTCGACGCCCCCTTGCGTGAAGCCGTCAGCCGCCTGGAGGCGGCCGGAGGGGTGCGAGAGGCCGAGGCCGCCCTTGCCGCCGATGCCGTGGCCGAGGCCCATCTGCGCTACGCGGCGGAGAGGGACGCCACTCTCCCGTCGGGTCACACCGGTCCCCGGCCGTCAGGCGGGGTGGGTGGGACCCGGCAGGGGGTGAAGTGTCTCCACGCCCATCTGGCCTGGTTCCTCGTCGGCGGCGACGACCCCGTGGGCCGGTGGGTGGTGGAGAAACTGGCCCTCGACACCACGGCGTATGTGGTAGAGCGGGGGTATGGCCGATGACACCGGGGCCGTCGCTGCTCTCGATTGCGGAACCAACTCGACACGACTGCTGATCGTCGACGGACGGGGGGTGGTCCTCGATCGGCAGATGCGGATCACCCGCCTCGGCGAAGGCGTCGACTCCACCCACAAGCTGTCGGCCGACGCCATCACCCGGACCATTGCCGTCCTGGGTGACTACCGACGGGCGATGGACGCCCACGGCGTGGTCCGGGCCCGCCTCGTCGCCACCTCGGCGGCACGCGACGCCGTGAACGCCGACGAGTTCTTCGGGGCCGCCGAAGAGGCCACCGGTGTGCGACCGGAGCTGCTCAGCGGTCTCGAGGAAGGGCGGCTCTCGTTCATCGGGGCCACGGCGTCGCTACCGGCCCATGGCCGGGCGCCGGAGGGCGTGCTGGTGGTCGACATCGGTGGCGGATCGACCGAGCTCGCCGCCGGGGTGCCCGGAAGCGGCTCCGAAGGGGTGGCCACCATCCCCGAGGTGGCGGCCGTCTCTCTGGACATCGGATGCGTACGGCTGACGGAGCGGTTCTTCCACCACGACCCGCCGCTGGAGAGCGAGCTGGGCGCCGCCCGGGGGGTCGTGGAGGCCGAGGTGGCCCGCGCCGGCGCGGCGCTGGCGTCGATGGGGAGCGGGGGGATCCTGATCGGGCTGGCCGGGACGGTGTCCACCCTGGCCGCCCTCGACCTCGGGCTTCCCCGTTACGAACGGGCCCGGATCCACCACGCTGTCCTGACCAAGGAGAAGGTGGACGTCTGGTTGGGGCGCCTGGCCACCGAGGAGCGGCAGTCCCGCCTGGCGCGACCGGGCATGGTCGAGGGCCGCGCCGACGTGATCGTGGGTGGTGTCCTCGTGCTGGCGTCCGTGATGGCGGGCTTCCGGTACAGCGAATGCCTGGTATCGGAGGACGACATCCTCGACGGACTGGTCGCCAGCATACGCTGAGGTCTTACCCGCCCGTTTTCTCGGGCGAGCCCGGGACCCGTCGACCCGAGCGAACCTCAGAACGGACGAGGAGCGACCGGCAACTCGTCATGGACGCCGAGATCCCGGCTGTCGGGAGGCGGCGGAGGAGGCTGTGCGGTGAGAAGTCCGATCTCCTGGACGAGGGCCGTCTGCTTGGCCGACAGGCGGTCGAGACTGAGAGAAAGATGGAAGACGAGCATGACGAGGAACAAGACGGCGAGAAGAAGGATGAAGTCCGGCGGGTAGTCGATGCCGACGAATCGCGAGACCTGACCCAGGAGGTTGAAGGGGAGGGTGGCGCTGACGAAGACCATGACGAAGCTGACCAGCAGCCACAGAATGGCCGCCTGCTCCCGGAGCCGGTGCCTGCGCATGGCGAAGACGGAGACGACGAGGAATCCCAGGCTCACGGCCATGGACAGTACGAACGCTCTCATTTCGTCTCCTTCCTGTCGGTGGTCTCGTCGCCGTCGACGCGACCGATGGCGTCGGCGCGACTGAGGCTGTCCACGACGAGTGCGATCACCACCCGGGCCATATAGTAAGCCGACCGTAGTCCCGCGATGCTCGAGCGTCCGTGGGCACGTGGCGTCATGCGGACGGGGACCTCTTCGATCCGGAGCCGATGGCGGCTGGCCAACACCAGTGACTCGACCTCGGGGAAATCAGTGGGGTACGTCCGAGCGAACATCTCGATGCCGCGGCGGCCGACGGCCCTGAATCCCGAGGTCGTATCGGTGAACCGGCCCTTGGCGCGCCAGCAGACCAGGCGGGCCAGCAGGCGCATGCCGAATCGGCGACCGGTCGACGCCTCATATTCCCCACGGCCGAGCCAGCGCGAGCCCACGGTCATATCGGCCCGTCCACAGAGTATGGGTTCGAGGAGTCGTTCCAATTCGAACGGGTCGTGCTGTCCGTCGCCGTCGATCTGGACGGCGATGTCGAATCCGTAGCGCATGGCATAGCGGTAACCGGTCTGGACCGCTCCACCGATGCCGAGATTGACGGGCAGGGTCATGACCGACGCACCCGCCTCGCGGGCCCGCCGCGCCGTGTCGTCCTGTGATCCGTCGTCGACGACGACCACATGAGCACCGGGTATCGCCGCCTTCACCTGTGCCACGACGTGAGCCACCGAGCGTCCTTCGTTGAACGCCGGAATCACGATGCAGATGCGGGTGGTGACGGCGGGCTCAGCGGGGCGCGCTCCGCGCGCCCACTGTCGCCACTCCTCGTTGACGACCGGAACGGGTCTCGAGATGACGTCCGTGGCGGGGCCACGGGGGGCGGCCAGGACCGGGCGCGATGGCTCGGTGACAACGGGTGTGCTGGGGGCAGGAGCCGGGGTCGTCTGGAGGTCGCTCCGCGACATCATTCTCCTCGGAGAGCTGGGCTTTGGCGCCAGGTTAGCCGTCGGCGCCGAGGCACTGGGTTTCCCGTGCGGGCGCCGCTCGGTGGGCAGCCCTGTCCGTGGCCCGGGGCCACAACCAGGCTGGGACTCCTCGGGGCCACGGGGCCTGCTCTCACCGCGCGCCGTGGAGGGCCCGGATGATCCGCAGCGGGCGGGTGACACGCCAGCTCACGGTCCGGTGAAGGGCGTCGACCTCGTTCCGGGCGCGCTCGAGGCCTCCCAGCGCGGCGTCAAGGAGCTGACGGGATTCGTCGAGCTGGGCCTGTGCCGTGGCCAGCCGGGCTTCGGTCCGGGCACAGCGCTCCTCAGCGTCGACCAGCCGGGCTTCGGTGGCCACGAGGACGGCGCCACGTTGATCGAGCGCCGCCGCCATGGCGTCACGGTCGAGATGAGCCGCTGTCAGCCGGCGCTCGATGTCGGCTATCCCCGCCGAAACAGTCGTGGACGAGACCGGGGGAGCCTCGATGCGAAGCAGCGAAGGCCGTGCGGTCGAGGCAAACGCTCGTCGGGCCTGCCGGGTGTCGCAATGGGTGCGGATCAACGGCCACAACGTCTCGATGAGGTAGTCACGATCTTGGACCGCTCGGGGGAATTCGAGGAGGAAGAGCGGAATCTGCTCGGCCGTCGACCAATGGATCAGGCGATGGAAACCGACGGCCAGGATGCGGGCCTGATCGGTGGGATCGAGCGAGTAGACGACCCCGGCGTCCGCCCCACCGCGCACGTCGGACAAGGGACGGTTGCCGAACTCGCCCAGCGCCACGTCGATACGCTCCTGAAAGACCCGACTGGTGGCGGCGGCGAAGAGGTCGCGGACCGGGACGATGAGGGCATCCACGGTGACAGATGTCAGATCGATCTCGTGGAGATAACTGAACAACCACGGATCCTTGACCACATACGGAGCGTCGTCATCGAGCAGGTTGTGCTCGAGTCCGGCTCGGGCCTCGTCGACCCAGAGGCCGGAGTCGCCGACATCGAGGCCGCACGATCCCAGAAACTTGACGAGGAAGCTGGTTCCGGTCCGACCCGTTCCGGCAATGACGATGTGGTGGCGCGACGAGTCTGCCTGTCGTCCCCGCTGGAGGGAGTCGGTCACTCTGGTGAATTTATCGGGACCGGGCGGCAAGGTGGCGGCAATCGCGGGTTTCACCAGGGCCGACGCCGGTCCGATCCTCGGTGCGACAGGCGCGCTCAGGGTTCCTGGGGCAGAGCGAGTCCCCGCTGTTCCTCCACGCTCAGGACCGAGAGTGTTCCCGCCTTCAGAGCGGCCACGGTGAAGAACGCCATGGCCACGGCGGCCACGACGGTGCCGATGAACAGACCATGCTCGACGCGGGGAAGCAAGGAGCCGTGGATGAAAAGGACGCCGACGAGACTCCCGAATCCGGCTATCCAGCCCAGGAGCATGCGTCGGTAGAAGCGCAGGGCGATGAGGGCCTGGGCCAGGACCGTGGCGATCATGTACGCGGCACTGGCGCCGCCGAGGAACGCGAAGTCGAGGTGTCCGAGCCGAAACCGGCTCCCGAAGAGGAGAGGGAACAAGACAGGGCCCAAGGCGAAGGCCCCCACGGTGTTCACGCACCCGAAACCGGTCACCAGGAGAATCAGTCGAACGAGCCCCTTGCGGAACTCATCCCAGCGTCCGGTGGCCGCTTGGCGGGAGAGGCTCGGCAACAAGGCCGCCTGGAGGGCGCCGAACAGGAAGACCGGAACCCGGGCGACGATGAGGCCGGCCAGGAAGCGACCGGCCTCCGCCTCTTGAGATCTGTTGGCCAGGAGTTTCACCGCCAACGGGGCGGTATTGATGAGGCCCTGGCCCAGCACGGAACCAGCCAGGAGATATCCGAGTGCGCTCGACAACTCGGACCACGTCGCCGGCGGTCCCGGCCCGGCCACGGGCCGGCGACGACCGGCGACGAAGACGATCGCCGTCGCGGGAGCGACACCGAAGACGATGCCGTAGGGACCGGCGCCCGACACGGCCAGCGTCGCCATCACCACGCACGGCAGGAGACGTAACAGGCCCTCCGCGGCGATGATGACAGCGTAGCGGCGAAAGTCTCCCAGACCGGCGAGAACACCGCGGACGAGGAACTGTGCGTAATAGCCGATCAAGCCGACCAGTGTGCCGACGAGAAGGAGCGTGTCCCCGTCGAAGAGCCGGTTGGAGATGGGCCGAGATGCCGCCGTGCACAAGACCAACATGAAGACGAGCAGGACACCTCCCAACGCCGCCGCCCGCCTCACGACGGGCCGCCCACCCAGACCGACGCTACGGCGGGCGGAAACGGCGCGACCGACCTCCTGCTCGAGGGTGGCGAACAGGCCCGGGCCGACGAGCAGCAAGAATGCCCACTGCGCCGACAGCCCGGCATAGGCCCGGGGTCCGACGGCCCGGGCCGACTCGAGGAGATATCCGTACGCGGCCAGGCCGCTCACGATCTGGCCCAGGGCGACGACGAAGGTCCCCGGGGGCAGGCCCGAAGTCGATCGAGGTGCGCGAGAGGTCGGATCGGAGTTCATACGACGAAGAGAAGACGTGGCATATCGTGCCTCGCTCATGCCGGGGGGCCGAGGATGGGTGTGCGGACCCCTCCGGAATGACGGCTGACGGGGGCCTCGCTCACCCAGGGATGGCCGGACGTGCCCCTGTGGGCCGTCCGGTGGTAAGCCCTGGGGTGTTCCGGAGGAGGCGTCGACGGTGTCGACCGCAGGTCAGAGCGGTCCTGGTCACCGGCGCGGTACCATCGGGCACCATAGCGGAGTTCGCCACGACCCAACCCGTGCCCTGGGGTCCCGGCGCCACCGTGCGTCGGACCTGGCGTGGGGCGCTCGGATCTCTGAACCGTGCCGCGGCGACTCCTCCGGGTCACCCCGTCGCCGGGACGGGCCTGGACATCCCCCCGTTCGCCCAGACCTTGGAATAGGACGTAGCCCATGTCAGTACAGATCGAGAGTCGGCCAGGGGCGATCGCTCCGTCGGCCGCCGCCGGCGTGCAGTTCGCTGTGGGCGGCATCGGCCCCCGGGCCGTAAGCGACCTCCGTCAGAAGATCCTTCAATGTGGAGAACGACGACGATGAACTCTGCTCTTGTCTGTGGCGCCGGCGGATTTATTGGTTCGCATCTGGTGAAGAGGCTGAAGGCGGAAGGCTCATGGGTTCGCGGCGTTGACCTGAAGGCGCCATCGTTCGATGAGTCGGCAGCCGACAGCTTTGTCATCGGGGACTTGACCGACCCTCGATTCGTGACCGAGGTGATGGACCGCCCCTTCGGTGAGGTGTACCAGTTGGCGGCCGACATGGGCGGCGCCGGCTACATCTTCACCGGTGAGCACGATGCCGATGTCATGCACAACTCGGCCTCGATCAACCTCAACGTGGCTCGCCAAGCGGTCGCCTCGAATGTCGGGACACTCTTCTATTCGTCATCGGCGTGTATCTATCCTGAGCGGAATCAGCTTGACCCCGATAATCCGAACTGCGCCGAGGAGTCGGCCTATCCGGCGGAACCGGACAGTGAGTACGGGTGGGAAAAGCTGTTCAGTGAGCGTCTGTACCTCGCCTATCGGCGCAATTACGCCCTCAACGTCAGGATCGCGCGCTTTCACAACATCTTCGGGCCCGAAGGAACCTGGCAGGGGGGGAAGGAGAAGGCTCCGGCGGCGATCTGCCGAAAGGTCGCAGAGGCCGAGCCCGGTGGGGAAATCGAGATCTGGGGTGACGGTAAACAGACCCGAACCTTTCTGTACATAGACGAATGCCTGGACGGCGTTCGCAGGCTCATGGACAGCGATTTCTCCGGACCGGTGAACATCGGGTCCGAGGAAATGGTCAGCATCGACGGTCTGGCCGAGATGGTCATGACGATTGCCGACAAACAGGTCAGCGTCAGGCACATCGACGGGCCTCTGGGAGTGAGAGGTCGCAGCTCGGACAACAAGCTCGTCGAGGTGGAGCTGGGCTGGAAGCCATCGTTGCCTCTACAGGTCGGGTTGACAGCGACCTACCAATGGATCGAGCGTCAGGTGAACGCCAGGGCCCTCGCCGGGGCCTAGCTCGCCGATCACGACCTCCAACAACCCCCCCACTCGATGAATCCGATCACGTTTTCCATCATCACGCCGTCCTACAACCAGGCACAGTTCATTGAACGGACAATCGAGAGCGTCCTCAATCAGGATTACCCACTCGTCGAATATATCGTCATGGATGGTGGATCAACCGATGGAACCGTCGAGATCCTCCAGAAGTACGGTGATCGAACGATTTGGAAGTCGGAGAAGGACAACGGACAATCGGAGGCGATCAACAAGGGTCTGCGGATGGCCACGGGGGACGTTGTCGCATTCCTGAACTCAGACGACACCTACGAGCCACGCGCTCTGTCGAAGGTTGCTGACTTCTTCGAGAAGAACCCGGGTACGAGATGGGTCTATGGAAAGTGCCGCATCATCGACGCCGAGGATGTCGAGATCAGAAGGCCGATCACCTGGTACAAGAACGCCCTGCTGAGGAACTACAGCTACCCCAAGCTCCTGAGCGAGAATTTCATCTCGCAGCCGGCCACTTTCTGGAGGCGCAGCCTCCACAGTGAGATCGGATACATCAACGAAGACGAACATTACGTCATGGACTACGAGTTCTGGCTCCGAATCGGACGGAAGTATCCGGCCGGCGTCATCGACAGCTATCTCGCCAACTTCCGGATGTATGAAGCCAGTAAGAGCGGGAGCCTCTCCAATCCGCAGTTCGAAGATGAATTGCGGGTCGCCAAGACCTTCAGCAACGGAGCGAGACTCCCGATTCTCCTCCATCGGATCAACTATTTCAAGATCTTGATCATCTACAAGCTCATGGCAACTTTGAGACAAAGGAAAATGAGATCGAAACCCTGAAGGACAAGAAGGTACTGGTAACCGGTGGCTGCGGCTTCATCGGTGTCAACCTGGTCGGCGAGTTGCTCGAGCACGGCGCCATCGTCACGGTCCTCGACCAGCGGTCAGCGGACTGGACTCGACTTCCCGAAGAGGTTGGGCAGATAGAGGCTGACATTCTTCAACCGAGTGATCTGGCCGGAGCCTGTGACGGGATCGAGATCCTCTACCACCTGGCGGCCCGGACGGATCTGGACGGCGTGAGCCGTGACGACTACAGGGTCAACTTTCAGGGTACCCGGAATCTCATCGACGAAGCGGCAAAAGCACGGCAATTGAAACGCTTTGTGTTCTATTCGACCCAACTGGTGGTGGGTCTGTTCGACGAGACGAGATTCATCGACGAAGGCGAGCCGTATAGAACGAAGACTCCCTACGGGGAGTCGAAGATCGAGGCTGAGAGAGTGGTGAAGGCTTCCTGCGGAGAAGCGAACATCCCGTTCACGATCATAAGGCCGACATCCGTCTATGGCCCCTGGGGAGGTGCGCCGTACAAGGAGTTCTTCGAGACCATCAGAAAGGGCCGCTATCTCCACGTGGGGCGAGCCGGGAACCTGGTCAGCTTGACCTACGTGAAGAACCTCGTAGACCTAACGATTCTCACGTCACTGAGCGTCCAGGCGGAGAACGAGGTGTACTTCGGCAACGATTTTCACCCGTACACGATGCGCGAATTCGTCGAAGTGGCGGCGGACTACTACGGAGTGAGAATACGGACAGTTCCGAGCGCCGTCATGACTCTGATCGCCTACGTGGGAGGCGCATTGAGGCTTCTCGGTATCAAGGTTCCGATATACCCGTTCAGGTTGAAGAACATCAAGGCGAACTACTGCTACGACGTTCACAAGAGCATTCGCCTGGGTTACGATCCTCAGTACGGCCTCGTAGACGGAGTGAGAGAAACGCTTGACTGGTACGAGAAATCGGGGAGTTGACTGCCGTGTGCACCGACGGCCCGGAGACCGGGATGAGGACACTGACGAATTGCCCGTTCTGTGGCGGCGCCATCGTGGGGAAGTTCTCCGGGCTCGAGGACAGATTGGAGACGACCACAGAGACGTTCTCGGTCGGCGAGTGTGTCGCATGCCGGGTGGGGATGTTGAATCCGAGACCGGTAGGTGATCTCTCCCGGTTCTACCCGTCCAACTACCTGTCAGGGGAACCACAGACGGGCCAGGCCTTCAACCGAGGATTCGATCTGGAGAAATGGTATCGATACAACCAGTACCGATACGACTTCAAGCTGCTCCAGCGGGCATCCGGCGTGGAGTTGAAGAGTGCATCGTCGTACATCGACATCGGATGCGGGAGTGGCGAACGCGTCACCTTCGCCGCAGACCAGGGCTGCCAGAGAGCGTCCGGTGTGGACAAGTTCGACTTCGCCAAGAGCTCGTCGAAGGCGAGTGTGAGCCTGATCAACTCGGAGATTCTTGATTTCAAGCCGAGCGAGAAGTTTCAGGTCGGTTCACTGTTCCACGTGCTCGAGCACCTGGAGAACCCTGAGGAGGTCTTGGTTCACATCAGGGAGAACATCCTGGCGGAGGGTGGGAAGCTGGTGGTGCAGGTCCCGAACTACGGCTCGTTGGAGAGGCGGGTATTCGGCGGAAGGTGGTACAGCCTCGACGTCCCGCGGCACCTTTGGCAATTCAACGTCGAGGTCTTGGTCAAGCTGCTCAGACGGTCCGGCTACACGGTGCAGGCGTCGTACCAATTGAACGCCCCCCTGCATCCCGTCTCGATCCTCCCTTCCCTCAATAGGGAGCTCGATATTCAACGCATCTGGGTGAAGCGAGCGCGTGGAGGCACCCAGACGACGTTCATGACGATCATGTGGGCGGGTCTGACGATCATGGCCGTTCCCGTCGTCGTCGTTCAGAACATGCTGAGAAGGTCGTCGATGCTGACCGTCGTGGCCACGAGGGACCTCTAGGTCCTCGCCCTCACCAGGGCCGGCGTCACGCCTTGTCGGCCTCGGTCCCGGCCGACGGCAGGGTGGGCTGATGACGAGAAGGGGCCGGACGTCGGGACCGTCTGGTGGACTCGGTGGGCAGGGGAGGGCCCACGCGGTGGGTGACCGACCACTGAGCCGAGGCCAGGGCTGGCCAAGCATCGAGGGTTCATGCCTAGCATCCGGGGGTGCCGATCTCCGATCGGGTCCTCATGGGCCCTGGGCCGTGCAATCCGTACCCCGAGGTGGGTGCTGCCCTGGCGCGACCGCTCCTCGGGCACCTGGATCCCCAATTCCTGGCCCTGCAGGACGAGACGTGTGAGCGGTTGCGGACGGTCTTCCGCACCGGCAATGCCCTGACGTTCCCCGTCAGCGGGACCGGATCAGCCGGCATGGAGGCGGCCTTCGTCAATCTCGTCCGGCCCGAAGATGTCGTTGTCGTGGGCGTGAACGGTCTGTTCGGGGCGCGCATGGTCGAGGTGGCTCGGCGGCTTGGGGCCAGCGTCGTTGTGGTCGAGGCTCCGTGGGGCGAGCCCCTCGATCCGGCGGCCGTCCTCGCCGCGCACCCCGCCCCGGCGCTGATCGCCGTGGTCCACGCCGAGACCTCGACCGGTGTCCGCAATGACGTGGCGCCCCTGGGCCGGGGCAAAGGTGATGCCCTCCTTCTCGTTGACATGGTCACGTCGCTCGGGGGTATCGATGTCGAAGTTGACGCCTGGATGGTGGACGTCGCCTACAGCGGTACGCAGAAATGCCTAGGTGTCCCGCCGGGACTGGCACCGTTGACGGTGTCGGAGAGGGCCCGCCGCCGTTTCGTCGAGACCCCTTCGTCGTGGTATTTCGACCTCGGCCTGATCGCTCGTTATGTGGAGTCTGAAGGCGGGCGGGTCTATCACCACACTGCTCCTGTGCCGATGGTGTATGCCCTACACGCCGGCCTGGGAGCGCTGCTGGACGAGGGACTGGAGAACTCGTGGGCGCGTCACGAGACCTGCGGTCGTCTCGTCCAGGACGGCCTCGTCGCCATGGGCCTGCATCTGGTGGCGCCTGAGGGGCACCGGCTGCCGCAGCTGACGACGGTCTGGGTCCCCGCCGACCTCCCGCCCGGCACCGACGAAGCCGCCGTCCGGCGGTCGTTGCTCATGGACTTCGGGATCGAGATCGGAGCTGGCGTGGGGCCTCATGCCGGGAAGGTCTGGCGCATCGGGTGCATGGGGCACACGGCGCGGCGTCGCAACGTCACCGTGCTCCTGGCTGCGCTGGGCGAGGTGCTGGGGCGATGAGCGCCCGGGGGGCCAAGGTGAGCCCGCTCGAATTGAGCGGCCGGCGGGTCCGGCTCCGGACGTTGACCGAGGACGACTACGGCGAGTGGCTCGAGGTCCGTTCCCGGTGCCGGGACTGGCTCGTTCCCTGGGAACCCCGTCCCGAGGGTTCTCCCACCACCCCGGAGGACCGGGCGAGCTTCGCGGCCCGCTGTGCCGCCCGCGAGCGAGAACGACAGATGGGGACCGGGTACGGTTTCGGGATATTCCTCGAGGGTCGGCTGGCCGGTGAGATCACCTTGTCGTCCATCCAGCGGGGTCCGTTCCAGAACGCCTTCGTGGGTTACTGGGTCGACCAGGCCATGGCCGGCCGCGGTCTGGCTCCTGAAGCGACGGTGGCGGTGCTCAGATTCGCCTTCGAGGAGCTGTCGTTGCATCGGATCGAGGTGGCCATCGTTCCACGGAACCGCGCCAGCCGGCGTGTCGTCGAGAAACTCAAGCTCCGTGAAGAGGGCGTCGCTCTGCTCTATCTCGAGATCGATGGCCGCTGGGAGGACCATGTCCGGTACGCCATCACGTCCGAAGAGTGGACCTTCAGGCGCGGGGAGCTGATTCGCACCTGGATCAACCCGCCGTGAGACCGCTCCGCCGAACCACCGGGGGCGGAGAACCGCTATGCGTCGCTGGAGACGTGGACGACGGCCGAGGAGTGACGGAAGAACTGTTCGATGTCCTGCTCATAGGTGTAAGAAGCCGGAGGCTTCCCCACGCTTCGCCGTAGCCGAAGAGCACGGATGAAACTGTCGACCGTTCCGGCCGACGTGTAGCGGCAGTTGAATCCCGTCTTGGTCAAGCGGGATGTGTCGACACCGCGTCCGTAGCGCAGAAGGTCTCCCAGCTCTGGTGGAAAGTCGACCAGCCCGAGGCGCACCATCGGGGCCGCAACGCTCTTGGTGGCCAGGGGAGGGAGGGGGAGCAGACGCGTCCCGCACATCTCGGCGACCTCGCTCCAGGGGAGCCTTCCGGCGCCGGCGACGTTATAGAGTCCGGGGACGCGGTGCCGCGTGACGTGTTCGAGACAGCGCACGACGTCGTCTTCCTCGACGAATTGGACGAGAGGGTCATATCCCGCCACCGATGGGCACAACGAGCGCGAGAGATTAGCGCTGATCGGGGTCACGATATCGGTACCCAGCACATTGGCGAATCGCAGAACGGTCACGACGGTGGCCGGATTGTCCTCAGCGAAATCCCGTACGAGCCCCTCCACCTCGAGCAGGGACCTCTCCACCCGGGTCCGCGCCGGGGAGGTCCGTGACATCTCCTCACGGAACCACATGGGATCGGTGGAAGCCGATCCGTAGACCAAGGTCGAGGATTTGACGACCACCTGACGAACCGGCGATCCCGATTGCCCGGCGGCGGCCAGGAGGTTCATGCTCCCGATGACGTTGATCTCGTGCAAGGCCCGTCCCGATACGCGCGTGGAGTCGACCACCAGGAAGGTGTGGACGATCGTGTCGACCTGGGTGGCGCGGACGATACGGGACAGGATGGAGTAGGTCTGGTCGGCCCGGACGAATTCCGTACGCTCGAGGGCGACGGACGGTTCGCGCGTACCCATGCCGAGAATCATCTCGACCTCCGGGTCCGACTCGAGGGCTTGCGCCATGCGACCACCCCAGAAGCTGTCGAGCCCGGTTATGAGGACACGTCGACCCATCGCCGTCAGCCGAACCAGACGCTGCGTCGTTCGCGCAACATTTCGTAGAGGGTCTCCTGGAGATGCATGCGAATCGTCTCCGCTTCCTCCATCACGCGGCTCTTCGAATATCGCTCCTGAGCGGCCGGCACGTTGAACGTCACTGGATCGAGGACCCGTAGCTTGAACTTTGCCGGAAAATAGAGCCCGAGCCCCAGGGGTCCGAAGGCCATCATGTTGGCCGTCACAGGGAAGTACGGCACGCCGAGGACTCGGGCCAACCGAGGGACCCGGAAGAGGATGGGCATGGACTCTTCCGCGCCGACGACGGCGATGGGAATGACCGGCACCCCCGCACGCATGGCGATCTCGATGAAGCCGCCGCGACCGAATCGTCGAAGCCGGTACCTATCCGTGTAGGTTTTGGACGGCCCCTTCGTCCCCTCGGGGAACACGAGGACGAGTTCCCCTTGGTCACGCAGGATCCGGCAAGCATTGTCGGGATGAGCGGGAACACCGCCAACGCGGGCCCACATCGTCCCGACCCAGGGCGCCTCGCGGAAGAAGTAGTCGGCCAGACCGTAGACGGGTCGCCCCAGCTCTTCCTCGATTCCGTGCATGATCACCGGGGCGTCGGACGGGATGGCGCCGGCGTGGTTGGCCACCAACAGGGCCCCCCCTGTCTTGGGGATCTTCTCCAGGCCCTCCCATTCCACCCGGAACCAGTACTTGTAGAGGGGGGCGTACACCTTTCGGGCCAAGCTCCGCATGTGTTCGG
Organism: uncultured Acidimicrobiaceae bacterium; assembly: GCA_963800065.1. GTDB lineage: Bacteria > Actinomycetota > Acidimicrobiia > Acidimicrobiales > UBA8190 > CAWJFJ01. The sequence goes on from CAWCZO010000009.1 coordinate 179,346, forward strand.
AGCGCCCCCACTCGTCGACATCCGACAGGCGCTCGCCGGCGATCGTCTCGTCGGCGGGGCGGGGCAGAGGAACGAGAGCGGCGTGTGGCTTGCGCTGAGCCGTCTCCTTGGCGGTGGCCATCGGGGTCATGGTACCCGGCGACCCTCCGAGGTCACGACGAGGTCCGGCCGGGGGTGGCGGGCCCGGCGCCCGAGAGTGCGGGACCGACCCTCCTCAGGGTCGTCCGGCGCCCACCAGCCCGAAGTACCAGATCGGGTCGAACGCCACCACGGTCCCAGTGTGGGCGGCCTGGATTATCGTGTCCGCCCCGTAGGGGCCCGATCCCACGTACATAGCCACGTGGTCGATCCCGTCGCCACCGAGGTCGTAGAAGAGCAGGTCCCCGGGCTGGACCTCGTTGAGGGGCACCGGGGCTGATTCGTCACGCTGGAGAGCGGCCGAGTGGAGAAGGGCGACACCGGCCGCTTGCCAGGCCAGCATGGTCAGCCCCGAGCAATCGAGACCGCTCGAGCTGGCACCGCCGAACTGATACGGCACCCCGAGGTAGCCCTCGGCCGCCGCCAGGGCGATCGAACCGGCGCCCTGGGCGGACTGGGGACCGCCGTTGCCGACGACGCCCGAGGAACCCGCCGCCCCGGCCGCCTGGTTGGCTGACGTGGTGGCCGCCTCAGCGGCCGCCGACCCTCCACCCACGGTCTGGGCGACCTGAGCGTCCTCCGCCGCCTGCTCAGCCGCCTTCCGCCTCGCCGCCTCATTGGCTGCCGCCGCGGCCGCCGCCGCCTGCTCCGCCGCCTGCTCCGCCGCCTGCTGGGCGATCATCTGGGCCAGCCGACCCTTGACCTGGGAGAGGGTGGCCTCGGCCGCCGCCGTCGCACTCTCGGCCGCCTGCTCTGAACGGTTCACGGACACCGTCTCCGACTGAGCCTGCTGGACCTCGTCATGCAGGCTGTTCTCCGTCGAGGACAGTCGATGCTCGTCGGACCGGACGGCGATCACGGCCGCATCGATGTTGCCGATGGCCGTCCTCTGGTACTCGTCGTGCAGCGTGCCCGTGCTCGATGTCGAGGAGAACAGTGTGCTCAGTTCGGTGGCGGGAGCATCATCGACGTAGGCGTTGACGGCATCCTCCTGGAGTTCACGGTGGGCGACGCGATAATGCGCCCTGTCAGTCACCAGTCGGGCGCGGATCTGCGCCAATCGCGCCTGCACCTGGGCCAGGTGCACCGTCGACTGGTCAAATTGCTCGGAGAAGGTGCTCGTCTGCTGCTGTTGCTGGGCGATCTCCGCCTCGATGGCGGCCATCTCCGCTTCGGTGCCGGCCACGGTCGTACCGTTCGTCGCCATCGGTTCGGCACCGTTTGTCGGAGCTCCGGGTGAAGCGCCGACGGGGCCGGCCGCGAAGAGCACGGCGGCGACCACGGTCGCGCCTCCGGCGATGTGGCGGCGGAGGGCAAGCCGCCCTTTCACCGGTATCCCCCACTGGTAACTTCCACCACTCTTTCAACAGTAGCCACAGCAGCGGGTGGGTGAAAAGGGCCATGACCGGCCTTTTTGCCCGAGAATCGTCCGACCGGGTCCGCTCGGGAGGGCCTCGGTCACCGTCGACGACCCGACACTGACCTGGGCATGGGAACACCTGTGATGTCGTGGGAGAATCCCGCGTTCGCGAGATCGCTCGCCCATGACGATCGTCAGTGATCCGCCATCGGCGAATGCGGGCGCGCAGTGGCAACGGGGGTGTAGCCCAACCGGCAGAGGCAGGGTGCTTAAAACGCCCACAGTGAGGGTTCGATCCCCTCCACCCCCACCTAGGAGATGCGTCGAGCTGTGCCGCTCTCCTGGTGACGATGGCCCGCAACAAGATGAGGATCGAATCGGCCTCCAACGTCATCTCTCATATCCTGATGGGGACGAAGATCATGGACATCGCGCCCGAGGTCCCCGCTGTCCCGGTCGAGTGCGGAAGTTTCGAAACGAAGTAGTTCGCCCAACCTCGGCCGTCGGCGCCGACGCGTGCGGTCGTAACCTTCACGTTTTGTTTTGTTCGCTGTACTGCCCCCTTCCCTGGTTATCGAAGGCAACGCGTCTCCGCAACATCTGGACTCTTCTCGCCAGGTGGTGTCGGGTCTTCACGACGAAGCGCAGCATCACGCCTCCGCCCAGCCCTGTTACGACTAGCAGTGTCGGCGCCAAGAAATGGGAGAAGAGCCGCCCCGATTGTTGGCCCGGGCGCGGTCCCAGCTTGATGATTCAGCCTGTTGATCTTCCGCAGTTCGCTGGGTCACACCCTGAAGATCGAACGGTCCAAGGTCGTGGTGGATCGTCGACCCCGATGGCTGCCCCGATTCCCTATTCACGCTGGCGGGACTGCTTGGTGAGCCGGGCATAGATGTAGACGGGAGCTCCCTCGTAGAAAGGCTTTGCATCGAGTGAGAGACAGGAGTAGGCGAGAGGGCCCTGCGTGACCACGAAGCCAACGTCAAGCTTGCTGGCTACGGAACCGCACGGGTTGAGCGCTATCTCAATCTGGTCGGCCTGAGGCAGGGTGAGCGTTACCGATGTGTTGCTGAGCCCCGGCTCGAAGGTCAAAGCGGCATAGCGATCCCATATGGCGACCGACTTGCTGTCGGGATCAAGTACGGCCCACGCCTTTTTGTCAGGGTAGATGTCCTCGGCGTTCAGGGTCGGTAGACCAGATGCTCGGAGCTCGTCAGTCACGGCCGTGCCCGAGAAACTGAGCCACCGATTATGACCGGGGCCACTCGCTCGAGCGGCTACCTTGGCGAAAACGGGTAGAAGCGGCGACGAGGTCAGGACACCGAGGCCGTTGTAGAGAGGATTCACGGGAAGAGCGACGACGGCACCAAAGACGACGAAAGCGATCCCTCCGGCGATTGCCTTCCGCGCGCTCGTCAGCAGAACGACGAGCGCGGCGGCGGCACAGCCCAATCCCGCTCCGACCAGGCTCAGCTGGAGCGTCGGAAAGCCTGCGACGAATCTTCGGCCCTCCCAGAAGTACATCACGAAGGCTGCAGCGGCACACACAAGTGCGCCCGAGTTGATTCGGCGGTTCCTTGTCCGAACCACGCGTGCGGCAAAGTCGGCGTCCGCTGCGACTTCCTGTACGGGTCTGAATTCGGCGGTACAGAGAAGAGCCATCAGCAAGATTCCGGCGAGGCCGACTCCGATTATCGCTCGATAGGGCGGGACGCGATTGAGGAGCAGCAGGGAAGCCAAGGGAGGAGGCAGGCTGATCAGGAACCAGGCCACCAGAATGACGAAGATCCCCGCTGTCCCCAGCAGGAGAACTCGCCACCGGAACATCAGGTCCCGCAGGCGTAGCCGGAAGAGCTGGAGCAGCGCGAATGGGCCGAGCATCAGAAAGGAGGAGATCTCCGACTGGTTGGAGCCGCTGATCCCCGCTCCGTTCTGGGCCAGAGTCAGCCCGAACGGAGCGGACAGGAGTTGGAATAACGAGGTGCCACCCCCGCTCACCCGCCTGTGACCCGGGTAGACGGTACCGTTCAGCCCTTCAATGGCCACCCGGGCATAGACATAATACGCAGCGACCACCACTCCAACGAGGATGATGACCGCACCAAGATTGGTCGCTAGCCGCCGCCATGTGATCCCGAACTCATTTCGCCGGCCGACCAGCTCGCAGACACCGATGACGATCATGACAAGCGCACAGGAGATCTGGAAGGGAGGGTACAGGATGAGCACGAACGCAACGGTCGAATATGCGGCCAGGCCGAGCCAGGCGACGCGACGGACGGTCGTGGGAGCGCGAAAGGAATAGAGAAATGAAGCGAGTGCAAGCATGCTGAGGCCGGCCGAGTCCAGGGCTGACGACGCGTACCACCATTGGAAGAACGGTGAAAGCCAAAGACCCAGACTGAAGAGCACGGCGATCGCCGTGCGGTCCGTGAGCTCCAAGAGGAGCAGGTACGAACCGAACAACAAGAAGAACGACATCAGCCACCATCGGGCGGCAAACCCGTGCTCGAGATTCAAAACGAGTGGTGGGAGATCCCAGGGTTTGAACAACGTCGTCCAACCCCAGATGGGAACGTCGAATACGCTCAGGTCCTGCGACCCAAGACCATCGACGGCGTAACGCGGGTATCCGTGGTGGCTCTGCGCCACGAACAAGGGGGCGATGACATGCCATTCGTCAGAGCGGATGGGCCGAGGTGTGCCAATGATCAGATCGGAGTCTGGCCCTGCATTGGGCGAGCTGGCGGCGAGCACACCCACGGAGGATCCAGACCAACCAAGCGATGTGAGGACCACGACAGCGATGAGCAGGACGGCCGGATACACCAATCTGGTCGTTCGCGGTCGGAGGATCCTTCCATCAGCGTCTCGTGCAAGGCGGACGAGGCCCCGTCGCCGCCCCGACCTTGGATGGGCCGGTCCCACAGCGTCACTGGCTTCGGATTGGAGTTCTGTCATGAACCGCGAAGGCTCCGTGAGCACCCGTCTCGGACCACCGGAGCAATGGCCGCTTCAAGCGTTGCCGTTCCGGGAGCCTCCGCGTGAAAGCGGGATTTTGGGAGGCGGCGTCCACCGCTCGTACCATCAACGGGACCAAGTCCAAACATGCGACACTCTAGAGCAACCAACCAACGTGGTGGTGTCTTGAATCGGCGATCTGGCATGGTCTGATCGCCATCGCCATCGCCATCGCCATCGCCATCGCCATCGCCATCGCCATCGCCGGCGACGAAGATGGTCTTACCCCTCGGGGACGACGAGTCCGGCTGGCCGCCGGTTTACCTATCGGAGAAAACGACCGTGGCACGACCTCGAATTGCCCTCCGACCCATTCGGCCGTTTCCGCCACCTCTCATGGCGGTGTACCGAGGGCGAATTCGTGGTCTCTGCCGCCACCGTCACCTTTCTAACGACGTGACGCCGTCAACGGTTGGCCGTTTCGAAGCGGCCGATCCGTGGTGGCCATGAGAGGGCATAGTCCTCGGTGTCAAGGGTGAGGTTCGGATTATAAGCGGGGTCGGACCGCAGCTGTGTGTCCCACTGAGCGATCATGAACTCGTACTCACGCCGCGCCCGAATGACATTGGAACCGTCGGCGTCGGCGCCACGGCTGGTCGATTCGTGATGTAAGAGCTCGGCGGAAGGAGTCCACAGAGTTGTCCATCCCCGAGAGCGTGCCCGGAGACAGAAATCGACATCGTTGTAGGAGACGGCAAGATGCTCCGCATCGAGTCCACCGAGCTCCTCCCAGACGACGCGCCGGATGATCATACATGCAGCCGTCACTGCGCTGCATTGCCGTGCCAGCACGGCATGTCCAAAGTGCCCGAAGAACAACCTGTCAAAATAGCGGAACCCGTGTGCGGCGATACCACCGATGCCGAGCACGACTCCTGCGTGCTGGATACGCCGGTCTGGGTAGTAGAGCTTGGCACCGACGATTCCGACCGTTGGCTGAGCCAGGGGAGCCACCATCTCGTCCAGCCAGTTCCCGTTGATGACCTCGATGTCGTCGTTCATCAGGCAGAGGATGTCTCCACGCGCGAAACCAGCGGCAGCGTTGTTCAGCGCGGAGAAATTGAACGGTGCACCGTCGCTGATCACGCGAATCTTGTCAGCGTGGTCAGCGAGATAACCGAAGATGGCGGGATCGCTGCTTCCGTTGTCGACGAGGACCACTTCGTAATTCGGGTAAGTGGTCCGATACCACAAACTCTCGAGGCATTCCCGCAAGAACGGGCCATCCCGCGTTGGGATGATGATGCTGACGAGTGGAGGCTCGTCGGGGAGGGTCCAGCGGATCCGCTGGTAGCCGATCCGCCCGAGTGCTTCCACCTGAGCTGCCTGCCCGACGCGTGTGAGATGTTCGGTCGTTGCTCGGCGGGCAGCCCCCGCCGCGTAGGGCTTTGCTCCCTGGTTGGCGGCAGTCGATGCGGGGTGGAGGCGCCAGTGGTACAGGATGTGGGGGATATGGATCACCTGATCAGGCTGGAGGCGTTCGGTGATCCGAAAGGCGAGATCCCAGTCCTGAGCCCCTTCATAACCTTGGCGGAGGCCACCCACCAGGTCGAGAAGGTCGCGCCGGACCACGGAGAAGTGTGTCAGGTAGTTCTGACCGAGAAGCAGAACGGGATCCCAGTCTGGCTTGAAGTAGGGATCAGATCGTTCTCCCAGCGAATCGATCTTGTCTTCGTCACTGTACAGGAGCCCCACATCAGGCGAGGCAGATATTGCCAACGCCGCCAGCGCCAGGGCCTGTGGCGCCAGTGTGTCGTCGTGATCGAGAAAGCCGATAAAGGTGCCGGTGGCCACGCCGATCGCCGCATTGGTAGCCGCACTGATGTGTCCGTTCGTCGACCGACGAACCACCCGGATTCGCCGGTCCTCTTCGTACTCGGCCAGGACACGAGGGACCCATTCCGCTGTTGATGCGTCGTCGGCGATGCACAGCTCCCAATGCGGATAGATCTGCTCGACGACCGACTGGATGGCGAAGCGAAGGTGTTCTTCGGAGGGATTGAAGACGGGCATGACAACGGAGATGACCGGAGCATCATCCAATGTCGAGACCAGCGACCGAAGCTCGAGACGGTTCGAATCATCGAGGGTGTCGAACTCCGTGACCCATTCGGCGTAAGACGGAGGTGGAGGCTCCTTCGGTTGCGGCTGGGACGGTGTCTGTCGTTCTGTTACCGAATTCGTGGAAGCGGGCCTGTGCGTGGCGCGCCGTACCAGCCCGTAGACCCGCCGGAGTACCGCGGTGTAGCGAAGAACCTTGGTCTGTCGAAGGGCTTCAAGTTCGCGCCTTGCATTGTCAGCAGCCTGGTTGGCCCCGGCGATCGTGGACTCGAGACTGGCCCGGCCGATCACGAGCAAGCTTTCCAGCCGGTCGCGATCGGCGTTGACACCTTCGACATAGGCCGAGGCCCCGATGAGTTCGGTGGCGAGACGTTCCTTCTCCATGGTGATGCTTTCGAGCTGGGACCTGACTAGGTCGAGGCGGTCCCGGGTGACCTCCAATTCGTGCGCCAGGAGATCGCACGAGGCGCGGGCGCCGTGAGCCGTCCTGTCCGCCTGCCACCAGGCACGTTCGTAAGACGTGGCCACGTCGACGACAGACCACGACTGGCGCTCGAGGAGAACGGCATGAGGAGCCACGTAGGACGCGTCATGGTGAAGGTTCCGGAAGAATCCCTGGGCGGCGAAGAGCGCAATCCAGTAGTCACTCGGCTGGACATTGACGTGAGTGGGTTCCTCGAAATCATCGGGAGAGGACGAGAACAGGATCGTGTTGGTATGACGACACAAATTGGCGACCGCAGCCTCGGCTTCATGGCCGGGCATGTGCTCCAGAACCTCGGTACACACGATCAGGTCGTAGTTGCGGTCCAACTCCTCGGTGAGGAGACCCACCCGGCAATAGGGTCGCAATGCGTCCGGTACCTGTTCGATCGCCCACGCCGAAACATCGACGCCATGGGCGTCCACGCCGCGTTCTCTGAGTTCTTCGACGAGGAAGCCTATGGCACATCCGGCATCAAGAACCGTCTGGGGCCGGATCTGCTCGATGATTCTCTCCGCTATGGCGCCGAAAAAGTCCGACCAGTGCGGTTCGCCCCGACGGTAAGGCGGAGAGAGCAGCCTACCGGCCTCGTCCCGAGGCCCGTAGGCCTCATAGTAGGACTCGTCGTATAAGTCGGTCGTCCGTTTCTCGGGTTTGGCTCCCTCACCCGGGTCGTCGGAAAGTGACAACCCTCCTTCGGGTGTCATCGTTGCTCATGAGGGTGATCGACCGTCGGGCGTGTGCGCTCGCCGGCGTCTGTCCGGCGCGGTAGCGCAGTCCCCGATCGGGATCTCCTGGCCACTGCCACCGCCATTCGTCCCAGTTGCCGCAGCGGTCGGTATAGCCATGGGAAACGGTGAATGGCATCCACCAGACGGTCGACAGTCCGATGCGGTATGCGCGTCCGGTATGCCGCAAACTCCGTCGACAGCTCGACATGGCGTCCGGCGAAGGAGTGCAACGACTCGAGTTCGCCCTCGAGCTGAACGATGAACTCCTTGCGGATGACGAGCTCCTGGAGGAGATACCGCACCTCGTCGTCGAGCTGGGCGTTGATCTCGGTCTGCTCACGTAGACGTCGTTCGAGCTCCAGGACGTCGGGGCCCTGACCCGAAAGCGAGGATGCCCCAGCGACATCGCCGCCTTGGATATGCGAGATCGACATCAAACTCTCCTGTCCTGCGTTCGCTTCATCCTGCATGCGCGCTCTTCCCCGACGTGTCAGACGACACGGCCGGTCGTTGTTCCAGGGCGCATTCGATAATCTCAATCCAGCTGGGTCGCCGTGCCTGGACCCGATCCCAGGTCTCTTGCAGCTCCAGAATGTGCTCCCGTTGGGAATGCCAGGCTTCTCCGTCGACGAGTAATTTGGAGACGGCGTCGCTGAAGCCCTTCGGGTCGTCGTGGATGCTGAGGGCGCCAGTATGATGAAGGTCGATTCCCTCTGCGCCGATGCTGGTGGCGACGACCGGCACGCCGAATTGCAACGCTTCGATTGTTTTGATCTTCACGCCACTCCCGAACCGCAGCGGAACGATCACGCAACGGGCGCTTTCATAGAGCGAGCTCAGGTCGGGGACGTGGCCATCGAAGCTGACTCCGAATCCAGCGAGACGTCGCACGATGTCCGGCGGTGAATCTCCGGTGACGCGAAGGTGGGCCCACGGGACGCGAGCCTGAACGAGCGGAAGCACCTCCGTCACAAACCAATTGAGCCCGTCGACATTCGGCGAACCGGTGCCGGCAACCCAGCTGGCGACGAGAACGATATCGTTCCGCTCCTCGAAGCCTTGTTTCGTGCGCTCGATACCCCCGAGGAAGGGGATCTTCGTGATGACCTTCCCGCTTCCTGCCGCCTGTCGAGCGATCGACGCTTCATCCTCGGAGAGACACACCACGAGATCAGCATGGCCCAGGATGGTGATCTCGTGCGCTCGCATGTCGTCAGCCGCCGCTGCACACCTCGCCCGCTCGAGAGGATCTGCGATGATATCGAGTTGCTTCTGCATCCTTCGGTAGAAGAGTGCTTCTACGTCGTACACCAAGGGGGCCGTTGGTAGCGACGAACGAATGATATCGGAACAGCTCCGATAGTTGTTTGGGCGTGAGACCACCACGACGTCGTACCGCACTCCCGGTCGTGCCAGATGATCGTCGAGAGGTTCACGGACGATTTCTATTCCAGCGCGTCCGAAGGGAGTCCAGTCGCCGTCTGTTGTAAAGGTGGGCAGGAGTGCGACGTGGTACCGCCCGGTGTCGGCTAGTTCGATGGCAAAGTCGTACATCCGTGGAAATCCCGCCCCGAGAGCCGGGACGGGAATGCGATCGTCGATTATGAGCACCCGGGTCGGATTGCCCATCGCGTCGTGCACGGCGTTGGCCACGGCCGCGGGAGCATCTTGTTGCGGGGCGTGGCGGTGAGCAAGAACACGTTCCCAGCGAGCAAGCAATCGTGGACGGTTTCTCTCGATGAGGAACCTCTTGTACGCCGGAGAGCTGCTGCGAGACTCGAGGTGGCGGACCTGTGACGTCGGCTCGTACCACACCTCTTCGCCGCCTTCGGCAATCCGGAGGCACAGGTCCACATCCTCGCAGTAAGCCGGAAAGTACGATTCGTCGAGCCCGCCGAGTCGCTCCCAGGTGGATCGGCGCACGAGCAGCGATGAGCCCGAGCAGTAGTCAACGCGTCTCGCCCACTCGAAGGCGTGCGACGTGGGCAGCGCGTCCCGCCCCACACAACTGGTCGAGCCGTCGGACCACAGAATCTGTCCCGCTTCCTGCAGGGTGCCGTCGGGATGAAGGAGCCTGCTCCCTACGGCTCCGATCCGGGGGCGACGTTCACACGCCACCACCAGGCTCTCGAGCCAGTCTGGTTCCACGACGGTGTCGTCGTTGAGGAGAAGGAGATAGTCGCTGGTGGCGGCCATCGCTCCCAGGTTGCAGCCTCCGGCGAATCCACGGTTGACTCGCGAAGCGATGACGTGGGCACCTTCGACGTGCCGCGCCACCTCGGAGACGACCTCCTGACCGGCGCCGTTCAGGACCAGGATCACCTCGTATGGGGTGTCGCGGACGTTCAGCGCCACTGAGTCGAGGCACTCGAGCAGGTGAGGAGCCCTCCCGGTGGCGGTGATGATGATCGAGACGGTCGGATGCGTGCTCGTCGGGAAACGCACCTTGTTGGTCCTTGTCATCGGGCTAGGGCAACGATCATCGCCCGGTCACCTCCGCGGTTGGACCGCCTCATAGTAGTGCCCGCTGCCTTGGCGGCGACGCTGGTGGGAGGACTCGACGCCGTGGGAGCAGGAAGGCGAGTGCCGGGAACGAGTGTCGTCGCCCCGCGCCTACCGACAGGGGGGTGAATCAGCCACCTTGTCGAGCGCATCGACGAGGGCCTCCAGCTGGCGACGACTGAGCCGGTTGACGAAATGCCGGCGCACCTGGTCGACGTGGTCGGGTGCCGCTTCTTCGAGTCGGGCACGCCCGGCGTCGGTGAGCACGGCGAAGGCGCCCCGGCGGTCGGTGGGGCAGCGCACCCGATCGACGAGCCCGGCGTGGACCAGTCCGTCGAGGCGACGGGTGAGCCCACTGGGAGACAGAAGGAGGCGATCGGCGAGCTCGCTCATTCGCATGTGACCGCCCTCGGCCTCCGACAGGTGGACGAGCACGCCGTAATCCGACACCGACATCCCCTGGGAGGCCTGAAGCTCCGCATCGAGTCGACCCATCAAGCGGGAGTGGGCGCCCAGCAGCGAGCGCCAAGCCTGCATCTCGAGCTCGTCGAGCCAGTACACGGTCGTCACCCCACCAGCCTACCGGAGAGGGGGAAATTTTTGCGCATGCAATGGGCTGCGCTTAGCTTGTCGTCCGTGGATCCGCGCCGCAGCGCCTTGGAGGACCTCCTCGGCGATCTGGACGCCGAACACCGGGATCTCGATGCTCTGGTGGCCACCCTCGACGAGGCCGACTGGGGTCGGGCGACCCCTGCCGCCGGCTGGTCCGTCCGGGACCAGGTGAGCCACCTAGCCTACTTCGACGAGGCGGCGGTGTCGGCTATGACGGACGCCAGCGGCTTCACCGCGTTGGTCGACGCCGCCGTGGCCGGAGGGGACCCCATGGCGGAGCATCTCCGACGCGGTCGCTCCATGCTCGGCGGCGAGGTACTGAAATGGTGGCGCACCAGTCGGGCCGCCATGGTGGAAGCGACCCGCACCGTGCCCCCGGGCGCCCGCGTGCCTTGGTTCGGACCACCCATGGCGGTCCGTTCCTTCGTCTCGGCCCGCCTCATGGAGACGTGGGCCCACGGACAGGATGTCGCCGACGCCCTCGGCAGGCGAAGGATCCCGACCTCGAGACTGCGCCACATCGCCCACCTCGGAGTCCGGACCCGCGCCTTCTCGTACGTCGTCCGGGGCATGGACGCACCCCCGACCCCGGTCCGGGTGGCCCTGACCGGTCCGGCGGGTGAGCTCTGGGAGTGGGAGGACTCCGCCGCCTCCACCGACAGCATCGAGGGTCCTGCTCTCGACTTCTGTCTGGTCGTGACCCAGCGCCGGAACTTCGCCGACACGCATCTCGTGGTCCAAGGCGAGAGTGCCAACGAATGGATGTCGATCGCCCAGGCGTTCGCCGGTCCTCCGGGTCCCGGCCGTCCCGCCGACCCCCCCGGTGAGTCGCCACCGCCGGTGATCAGACCTCGATAGGAGTGTCCTTCGGCAGCGGCGACTCGTCGGCCGCAGGTTCGCCGCCGCCGCCCGACTCCACCTCTCCGCCTGCATCAGGCTTGTGACGACGCCACAGAACGGCCATCGCCACCGAACCGACCACGAAGAGGACGAGTCCCGCCCCCTGGACCAGCGGGGCTCCCTGATGGTCGTTTTGGCGGAGGAAGACATTCTCTTCGAAGAATCGGGCCAGACCCCACAGCGCGGCGGTGGCGGCGAGCATGAAGCCCACAGGGCGTTTTCGGATGTAGCGCTCGATGAGGATGAGGATGGCGAAGATGACGAAGCTGTCGAACGCCTGGATGAGGGGGACCGGGACCCGCTTGCCCGCCTGTCCGGCGTAGTACATGCCCCACCACGCCGTCGTCGGGCGTCCCCCCCCGGCCACCATCAACTGCGGACCGAGAAGCCGCCCCACGCCCCAGGCCGCCATGAGGACGGGGCTGACCAGGTCGAGGGCCCGCAGTGAAGGCAACTCCGGGCACCGCCGCCGGGCCAGGAAGATCCCGACGGGGACGCCGAACAACAGTCCCCCGAACGACGACAGACCCCCGTGCCACACGTCCAGGATCTGGCCCGGGTTGTGCTCGTAGTACGAGGAGTAGTTGGCGAGGACGTGGAGGAGGCGGGCGCCGATGATCGAGGCGACGACGATCCAGACGAAGGCGCCGGTGAGCCACTGCCACGGATAGCCGGCATTGCGGAGCCGGCGCTCGTAGTAGCGGTACGCGAACCAGAAGGTGATGGCCAGGCCGATGCCGTAGGTGTGGACCTCCAGTGGTCCGATGTGGAATGCGACCGGTATCGGCTTCACGATGATCCTCGGGTGGTCCCGGGCTGGCACCCGGCATCACCGAGCGTACCGTCGTCCCCGGTGTCGGTGAAGTCGGCCGGGGCCGCCGGTACGCCGCCGGGCCGGCACCGGGCCATGGGCCACCCTACGCTGCAGGAGCCGCCGGCCGGGGAGATGCTCATGGGACTACTCGATTCGAAGGTCGCCGTGGTGACGGGCGCGGCGTCGGGGATCGGGCTGGCCTGTCTCACCCGGCTGGCCTCCGAAGGCGCCACCGTCGTCGCCGTGGACATCGCCGACGACGAAGTTCGTGGAGTGGCCGAGCGCGTCGGGGCCGTGGCCGTCACCGCCGACGTGAGTCGTCCGGCCGACTGGGCGGCGGTGGTCGAGTCGGTCCGGGCTCTCGGTGGTCTTGACTTCGTCCATCTGAATGCGGGGGTGACCACCTTGCAGGGCGACGTCACCGCCCTCACCGACGACCAGTACCGCCGGATCCTCGCCGTCAACGTCGACGGCGTGGTCTTCGGTGCCCGCGCTCTGGTGCCCGAGCTCATCGACCGTGGCGGCGGAGCACTGGTGGCGACGGCGTCGCTGGCCGGCCTGGTGGCCTTTGCCGCCGATCCGATCTACGCCCTCACCAAGCATGCGGTGGTGGGTCTCGTACGTGCCCTCGCCCTCACCTTGACCGATCATGGGATCACGGTGAACGCCGTCTGCCCGGGACTGGTCGACACCCCTCTGGTCGATGACGTCCGCGCCGCCCTGGCGGCGGCGCAGTTCCCTCTCATCGCTCCTGATGCGGTCGCCGAGGCGGTCCTCGGCTGCATGCTGGGCGAGGGCACGGGTCAGGCCGTGGTGGTCCAGGCCGGGCGCCCACCCACCCCGTTTCGTTTCGCACGGCCGCCGGGACCTCGACAGGCCGGCGCCGAAGGCAGGGTACCGCCGGGCCTTCTGGCCGCCCCCACCGACCCCTGAGGGACCTCTGGTCGTCCTGGGCCGCCCACCGGCACGGGACCCCGGACCGGGAGGAGCCGGGGTCGTTCTAAGGACGTCCGGCGCCGACCAGGCCCTGGGACCAGATCCCGGTGACCTGGACGTCCTCGCCCGTCTCCGGGGCCTGGACCATTTGGCCCCCACCGATGTACATGGTGACGTGGCCGATGACGCCGCCCTCGTCGTAGAAGATCAGATCCCCCGGCTCCATGTCGGCCAGCGGCACGTGCTCGGTGTCGTCGTACTGCGCCGCCGCCGAGTGGGGCAGGCTGACCCCGGCCTGACCCCAGGCCCACATGGTCAGGCCTGAGCAGTCGAAGCCGACTCCCGGCGTGTCGCCGCCCCACACGTAGGGGACGCCTCTCTGGCTCATGGCCGCCTGCACGGCAGCGGCGGCACCACCGGCGGAGGGCGGGACCGGAACGTTGGCCGACGAGCCTCCCGACGTCGGGGACGCCTGCGTGGCGGCGGCGGCCGCGGCGGCCTGTTCGGCGGCCACTTTCTGTTGGAAGGCGATCGCCTGCTGGGCCGCTTCCTCAGCTTGCTGCTGGGCCACGAGGGTGGCGATCCGCCCCTTCACCTGAGCGAGCGTGGCCTGCTGGGCGGTCAGCTCGGTCTGCGCGCTCTGTTGCGCGGCGGCCGCCTGGGCCAGGGCCGCCTGCGCCTGAGTTTGCGTGATCTGCAGCTGATTCTCCTGGGCCGTGAGGGTCGCCTCGGCCCGGTTCAGGCGGTCGATGGCGTTCGACACGTTGCCGCTGGCCACGCTCTGGTACTCGGCTGTCACCGAGGACTGCTGCCCGCCCGACGAGAACAATTGGTCGAGGTCGTTGTCCGATCCACCCGACATGTAGTCCTGGAGAGCCTGGACGCGCAGGTTGGCCTGGGCCGACGCCACATGGGCCTTGGTCTGGGCGATCTGGCTCCTCGTCTGCGCCACTTGCTGGTCCAGCTGCCCGACGCGGATCTTGGCCTCGTCGTACTGCTCGTTCAGCGCCCCCAGCTGTTGGTCCTGCGTCTCGATCTGGTTCGCCAGCTGGGTGGCCTCGGCTCGTTCACTCGAGAGAGAGTCCGCCGATGCCGATCGGACCGCCGGGAGAACCGCTCCGGCGATCAGGGTGATCGTGGTGCAAGAGAGCAGCACGACACCCAAGGGACCCCGCGTCCCCCGCCGAAGTCGCGCCGTCGAGGGGGGCCCGAGGCGAGTCACAACGGAAGCTATGTCTAGCAAGGGAAGCTTCCTTTAGCAAGCATTTGCCGAGGTCTAGCCTTCTGACCAGGGAGTTTACCTGAGGGCCGCCGTTTCGCCCTCTCGGGTGCGCCTCGGAGCGGCAGTAGGCACGGCGGGGCACGGGGACCCTCCTGCCGGGCAGGTAGCGTCGGATCGGTGCATCCGATCGAGCGTCTCCGCTACGTGGCCCGCGCCGGATGGGGTGCGCCGGACGTGTTGGCGGCGGAAGCGGCCTGGGCGCTCGCCGATCTGGCCCTTCACGAGGCCCCCGCCGTCCTCCCTGCGTGTCGACGCCTGCTCGATCGGCACCCGGGTTGTGGCCCCATGTGGTGGGTGGCGGCCCGCATCGTCACCGCCGGCGACCCGGTGGCCGAGGGCGAGCATTGCGCCGATGCCCTCGAGTGTGACCAGACCGATGAACTCCTCGATGAAGCCCTTCCCGCCGGTGCCCGCGTCGTCCGGCGCGGCGGTCTGGGCGATGTCGCCAGCGCTGACATCGTCGTGATCCAGGTGGACGCCTTCGGCGCCGGTGGAATGGTGGTGGACGCGGACGTCCTGGGCCTGCTCGAGGCGGCTCGGCTCGTCGAGGTTCCGGTGTGGGCCGAGGCGGGCGTGGGCCGGGTCCTGCCGCCGCGCCTGTGGGACGCGCTGGCCTACAAGCTTGCCTCGGCGATCGTTTCCCGCGCCGGAGTGGTGGCCGATCTGGCCGGGGTGGAACGCGTCGTCGGCCCGTCGGGGGCGCAACCGCCCCGCCTGGCCTTGGCCGGCACCGACTGCCCGGAACCGCCGGAACTGCTGGCGCGCTGGTAGCGCACCGGGTGCGCCAGTAGCGTCGGCGCGCATGGGCGAGATGATCGAATTCCCGAGCAACGGTTCCGCCGGTCAGGGCTACCTGGCTGTTCCGACGTCCGGTCCGGGACCCGGCGTCGTGATCATCCAGGAGTGGTGGGGTCTCGTGCCCCACATCCTCGATGTGTGTGACCGCTTCGCCGCCGCCGGCTTCGTGGCCCTGGCCCCCGATCTCTACCGGGGCAAACAGGTCACCGAACCGGACGAAGCGGGAAAGGAGATGATGGCCCTCCAGCTCGACCGGGCCGCCCGTGACATGTCGGGGGCTGTCGACGAGGTGCGACGACGCGGCACCGGTGAAACCGTCGGTGTCGTGGGGTTCTGCATGGGGGGCGGACTGGCACTCGTCCTGGCCACTCAACGGCCCGACGCCGTTTCCGCGTGCGTCTCTTTCTACGGCGTCATCCCCTGGCCCGAGGCGCAACCCGACTACACACCCATGAGCGCTTCCGTCTTGGTCCACACCGCCGAACTCGACGGTTTCTTCGGCCCCGAAGCCGCCGCCGCCCTCGAGGTCCAGCTGAAGGATCTGGGCAAGGACGTTCAATTCAATGTCTACCCGGGGGTCGATCACGCCTTCTTCAATGACACCAGGCCCGAGGTGTACAGCGAAGGGGCGTCGTCGTTGGCCTGGCAAAGAACGCTCGACTTTCTCCACGCGCGCCTCGGGTGAGCGTCAGCACCGAGGCAGCGGCCGGGGACGTCGGGCGTTACATCGAGCTCGGGCTGGCTCTCGGGCGTCACGTCGACGGTCTGGTCGACGCCTACTACGGTCCGCCGGCACCGGCGCGACGGGCGGCGGCGTCGGCGCCACTCCCGCCCGACAGGCTCGCGGCCGACGCGCGGGCTCTGCTTGCCTCCCTCGATTCCGGCGCTCCTCTCGACGACGCCGACACCACCGACGGCGATCTCGTCACCGCCGCCCGGCGGCGTTGGCTGCGGGCGCAGGTGGTCGGGCTGCTGACAACGGCCCGCCGTCTGGCCGGAGAGGCCGTCGGCTACGTCGAGGAGGTGGAGGCCTGCTACGGCGTCCGCCCGACACCGGTCCCCGAAGACGACCTCGCCGCCGCCCACCGTCGTCTGTCCGAGACCCTGCCCGGGACGGGCCCCATGGCCGACCGGCTGATCGTCTGGCGCGAGGCCCAAGTCGTGAGTCCCGACCGATTGTCCGACGCCATTGCCTCGTTGGCCGAGGAGCTGCGCGAGAGGACCGATGGGCTCTTCGGACTCCCCGAGGGCGAGCACATCGACTTCGAGTTGGTCGAGAACAAGCCGTGGTCGGGCTTCAACACCTATCTGGGCGACCTCCATTCGCGGGTGGCGGTGAACACGGATCTCCCGGTCCTGTCGACCTCACTCGCCCACCTGGTGGCGCACGAGGCCTATCCCGGACACCACACCGAGCACAGCCGCAAGGAGGTGGGGCTGGTTCGGCGCCGTCGGTGGATGGAGGAGTCCATCTTCTTGGTGGGCACCCCGCAGTGCCTGATCGCCGAGGGCCTGGCCGACCTTGGTCTGGAGATGGTCCTGGGCCCCCGACCGGAAAGCGTCGTCGCCTCCCATCTCCACCCGCTCGGGATCCGTTACGACGCCGAGGTCGTGGCGGCGGTGGCGGAGGCGGGCGAGGTGCTCGGGGCGGTACGGGGCAACGCGGCATGGCGTCTCTACGCCGACGGCGCCGACCCCGACGTGGTGGTGGCCGAGGTGGCCCGCTGGGCCCTGTTGCCCCCCGCCCGGGCGGCCAAGGCCGTGGAATTCCTCCTCCACCCGACCTGGCGCGCCTACATTTCCTGCTACGTGGAGGGCCTGCCGCTGTGCCGGCGGTTCGTGGGCGGCGATCCGACCCGGTTCGCCCGGCTGCTCAGCGAACAACTGGTTCCCGCCGACCTGGCCGCCGCGTAGCATCGTCGTATGTCCGACCGCAGCCGGAACCTGCCCCGCCGCTCGTGCTTCTCCACGCCGGGCTCGAACGAGCGTTTCCTGGAGAAGGCGCCGACGGTGCCTGCCGACATGTCCTTCCTCGACCTTGAGGACTCCGTGGCACCGCTCGAGAAGGATGCGGCCCGGGCCAAGGTGGTCGAGGCCATCCGCAAACAGTCCTGGGACGAACGTGTTCTATGTGTTCGGATCAACGCCTGGGACACCGAGTGGACCTACGGGGACGTGATCGAGGTGGTGGGCAACGCCGGCGAGCGTCTCGACGAGCTCATGCTGCCCAAGGTGCAGTCGGCGGCCGAGGTGGTGGCCCTCGACCTGCTGCTCACGCAGGTGGAGAAGCGCAGCGGTTTGCCCGTCGGTCATATCGGGATCGAAGCCCAGATCGAGACCACCCGTGGCCTCATCAACGTCGACGAGATCTGCGCGGCTTCGTCCCGGCTGGAGACGATCATCTTCGGACCCGCCGACTTCGCCGCCTCCATGGAGATGCCGGTGCTGACCGGTGGCGTCCAGATCCCCGACTATCCCGGCGATCACTTCAATTATGTCTTCTCGCGGATCTTGATGGCCGGCCGGGCCAACGGCCTGCAGGTGATCGACGGCCCCTACCTCAAGGTGAAGGACATGGAGGGCCTGCGCGACTTCTCGCAACGCACCCGGATCCTCGGTTACGACGGAAAGTGGGCCCTCACGCCCGACCAGGTCACCGTGCTCAACGAGTTGTACTCGCCCACCCAGGAGCAATTCGACCGGGCCTGGGACATCCTCGACGCCTATCAGAAGGCCACCGAGGACGACCGCAAGGGTGCCGTGATGTTCGGTGACGAGATGATCGACGAGGCCAGTCGCAAGATGGCTACCAAGTTCGTGACACGGGGGACGCGCGCCGGGCTGACCCGTTCGAAGGGTTGACCGGGGGGTCGAGCCGGAGGCGGTTCCTTCAGCCGGCCTGTTCGACGAGCCGGCGGACCACCACCTTCAGGGCCAGGGTCTCGTCGGCCCCTTCGAAGATCGACAGGACCCGGGCGTCGACGAAGTAGCGGCTGACGGCGTATTCCTCCGCATACCCCATTCCGCCGTGGATCTGCATGGCCTCACGCGTCACCCACTCCGCCGCCCGGCACACGTACGCCTTGAGCATCGACGCTTCGAGAGAGCCCTCGCCTCTGGCCATGAGCCGCGCCACCTCGTAGGAGAACTGCCGCGTCGACTGTATGAGGACCGTCATCCGGGCCAGCTTGGCCCTGGTGAGCTGATAGTCGAGGATGGGACGGCCGAACACCACCCTCTCGGTGGCGTAGTCGTAGGCGGCCTCGTAGGCGGCCTGCATCACGCCGAGTGCGCGCGCCGCCGTTTGGAGACGGCCGTTCTCGAAGCCGGCCATCTGGAGGTAGAAGCCGCGTCCCACACCGGCATCCGCACCGATGAGGTTGTCGTCCGGGACGAACCAATTCTCGAAGGCGATCTCGTAGGAGTGCATCCCCCGGTAGCCGAGGGTGTCGATCGGCCTGCCTTCCATGCGGCCCCGAGCATCGGAAGGCCCCGCGGTGCCCGGTTCCTGGGTGAAGGCGAAACCATGGCCGTCCCCCCTGGGCTTCTCGACGATGAAGAGCGACAGTCCGCGGTGGGCCTTCGAACGGTCCGGGTCGGTGCGGGCCAGGAGCATGATCACATCGGCTCGCGCCGCGAAGGTGCACCACGTCTTGGTGCCGTTGACGAGCCAGCCTCCGGCCGTGGGTGTCGCCGAGGTGACGACGTTGGCCACGTCCGAGCCGAAGTCGGGTTCGGTGACGGCGACAGCGTTCATCACCTCACCCGAAGCCAACGCCGGTAGCCACCGTTGCTTCTGAGCCTCGGTCCCGCCCGCCACCAGGGCGCGCGACAGGATCTCGGGCCTCGTGATGAGCGAGCCGCCGGCGCCCAGTGACCCCCAGGACAACTCCTCGGTGGCCACCACCATGCCCATGTAGTCGCTTTCGCCGCCGCTGGCGAAGCCCCCGTACTCCTCGGGGATGGACAGCCCGAACGCCCCCATCTCGGCCAGGCCACCGATGATCTCCTCGGGTATGTCCCCGTTGCGACGGTGGATGTCCTCGGCCCGGGGCCGCAGCTGTTCCTCGGCGAACCGGTGGAAGGTCTCGCGGACGAGGGCGAAATCGGCATCGAGGTGCCGATCGCCGGGGACCCCGCAAAGGTCGGCGAGGTACTCGGGATGGCGGTAGTCGGTCACAAAGGACGCCGACGGCTCGAGCCAGTGGCCCGTCGTGTCCCATGCCGCCTCGCGCCCCACGATCCGCGTGGTCATGTCGGTCAGCACGTCGGCCACGAAGGCGCAGGCGATACGGCCTTCGTCGGCGCCGGTACGGCCGTAACCGAGCGCGGCCCGAGCCGTCGTGACCCCCGCTGCCACGTGGGCCAGGTCGTAGGCCAGCACCTGTTCGGCGTCGATGTCCCCGGCACGGGCCAGGCGCCGGACAGCGCCGGACACGACCGACCCGGCGAGCTCGACCGCGTCGTGGGCGCGACCGAGGTCTGCCGGCAGGGGATCGGTCACGGTTCCGGAGGCTACCCGGGGGTGGATCTGGACTCGTTCACGCGCCCGAGCACCGTCACCAACGGGGGGAGAACGACGGAGTCGTCACCGGGGGAGATCCCCGTCAGATCCCCGAGGTAGTCGGCCACCGGTCCGGGTCCGACACCGGCGGGTGCCTCCGCCCAGGCGTCGATGATGTCGAGGCCAACTCCCCGCACGAGGCCCGGCAGGAGGGCCCCGACGTCAGGATGACGGGCGTCGGGCATCGAAAGCGGCAGTCCACCGACTCGGCCTGCCGTCGTGATGGGTTCCTGCGCCACCACCCACCCGCCGGGCCGAACCGCCTTCTTCATCCGGGCCAGGACGACGGCGGGATCGGCGACGTGCATGAGCAGGAATCGGCAGAACGCCAGGTCGACGGGCTCGGGCAGAAGCAGGTCTTCTCCGGCCTGGGTGATGGCCAGCACCTGGCTGAACGTCGCGGCGGAGGCGGCCGCCACGTCACGGGCGGCAGGGTCGCTGTCGACGGCGTAGACCCGTCCGTCACGCCCCACGATCTCGGCCAGGGCCACGGAGACGTCGCCACCCCCGGCGCCCACGTCGACACACCGCCACCCGGGACCGATCCCCAATCGGTCGAGGGCGGTGGCCAGCGGGCGTCGGTAGACGTCGTCTCGCAGAGCATGGGGCACTGGTGGCAGACGCTACCGCCCCCATGGCCGCAGTAGCCTCGCCGGGGTGAAGGTGACGATGCTGCTGTGCGACGGGGCCCAGGTGGCTGACGGAAAGCTCTTCGTGCTCGGTGGCGGGTGGTCGCTCACCGGCCCCGATCCCATGCCCTCGGCCATCGCCATGAAGATCGATGTCGGCTGGCACGAAGCCGAACAGGCCCACCATTGGGAGCTGTACCTCGAGGATGCCGACGGCCGTCCCGTCCTGGTGGAGACTCCCGAGGGCACCCATCCCATCGAGGTCCGCGGCGAGTTCAACGTGGCGCGTCCCGAGACGGTGCCGGCCGGCACGCCGATCGATGTGGCGCTGGCCGTGAATCTCGGGCCCCTTCCCCTGGAGACAGGCAACCGTTACACGTGGCGGCTCACCATTGACGGCGAGTCCAACGAGGACTGGGCGCTCGGGTTCACCACCCGCCCCCGCCCCGTTGAGTGAAACCGAGACCGCCGTGACGACTTACGAGCGCCCCTTCGGCCGCTCCTTCGAGGACTTCGAGATCGGTGACGTCTACCGGCACTGGCCGGGGAAGACCGTCACCGAGTACGACGACCACCTCTTCTGCCTGTTGACGATGAATCATCACCCTCTCCATATCAACGAGTGGTTCGCCGCCAACGAGACCGTCCACCACAAGAACGTCGTCGTCGGCAACCTGGTGTACTCCCTGGTTCTGGGCATGAGCGTCCCCGACGTGAGCGGCTCGTGCATCGCCAATCTGGAGGTCGAGTCCCTCGTTCACCGTTACCCGACGTTCCACGGGGACACCATCTACGCCGAGACCCGCGTGCTGGACAAGGCTGCTTCGTCATCCAAACCCGACCGGGGCGTCGTCACGGTCGAGTCCAAAGGCTTCAACCAACGCGGCGAGGAGGTCTGTTACTTCCGCCGAAAGCTCATGGTGTGGATGCGCGAGGCCGCTCCGCTGCGCCGACGTCCCTATGGGGACGACGTCTGGGATTGAGCTCCGCCCGGGCCTCCTCCACGGTGAAGTCGAGCGCCGACAGCTCCGGCGCGGTCCGTCGAGCCGTACTCCGCTACGGCCGGTCCGGCCTGCGGGCGTTTCCTTGGCGGGCCACCAACGACCCCTGGGCCATCCTGGTGAGCGAGGTCATGCTCCAACAGACGTCGCCCGCTCGCGTCCTCGAACCGTTCAACGCCTTCATGAGGCTCTTCCCGACGGTGCCCGCCTGTGCGGCGGCCTCTTCGGGAGACGTGCTGCGGGCCTGGGCCGGCCTCGGGTACAACCGCCGGGCCCGGAATCTCCACGGCGCCGCCACCGTCATGGTCGAGCACCACGGCGGACGTGTCCCCGCCGATCTCGGGGCCTTGTGCGCCCTTCCCGGCGTCGGTCCCTACACGGCTCGTGCCGTTCTCGCTTTCGCCTTCCTGACCGACCACGCCGTGGTGGACGTGAACGTGGCTCGCGTCATCGCCCGTGCCGTCGTCGGGAACGGGCTCTCGCCGGCCCAGACCCAGGTGGTCGCCGACGGCCTGGTGCCGCCGGGCCGGGGGTGGCTGTGGAATCAGTCCCTCATGGAGATCGGTGCCGTCGTGTGCCGGGCCCGGATTCCGGCGTGCGACCGCTGTCCGTTGGCGCCGTCGTGTGCGTGGTCGGCGGCGGGGCGACCGGCACCCGATCCCGCCTCGCCTCCCTCCCGGCAGAGCCCGTTCGAGGGTTCGGATCGGCAAGGACGAGGCCGGCTGGTGGCGGCCTTACGCTCGGGGCCGGTCCTGCCACGACGTCTGGCCGCCGCCTGCGGGTGGCCGGACGACTCCCGGCGTGCCCGTCGCGTGGCGGACTCCCTTGTCTCCGACGGAGTCGCCCAGCGGGGCCCGGGCGGCGTCATGACCCTCCCGTGAGGCGCCTCAGGGGGAGCCGATGAAGCGCAGGATGTGGTCGTTCACGACGCCCGGTTGCTCGACCTGGAGGAAGTGTCCCGCCTGCGCCACCGTCACCTGTTCCGAGCCCGGTGACAGGAACGGCAGAACGTCCCCCACGGCATCGAGGGCCAGACACCCGTCGTCGGCACCGTGGAGGTACAAAGTGGGCTGGGGCGGGCTCCCCGCCGTGGCGGTCTGGGCGGCGGCGTAGCCGGGGTCGTGGAGGGAGGGATCGAACATGGCCCGGTAGTAGCCGATGGCCGCGGCCAGGTTGTCCGGGTCCCCAATGGCCTCCTTCACCCTGGCCACGTCCCAGGAGGCGTCATATCCGGGTGACCAGTCCGCCCACAGGCCGTCGATGAAGGCATGGTCGTCGAGGGACACCGCCGCCTCGGCCAGTGGAGTCTGGAAGACGAAGATGTAGAAGCTCCGCTTGAGCTGTGCATAGGTGAGGAACGATGTGGCCATCGCCGCCAACGGTGGCACGGCCATCGTCACCACCCGGCTCCAACGGGTCGGCTGGTGCACGGCTGCCCCGGTGGCGGCGGCCGCCCCCCAGTCGTGGCCGATGATCACCGCCCTCCCGTCGCCGCCCAAGCTCTCGTGCAGTGCACCGGCATCGGCGGCGAGCGCTCCGGTCTGGTACCGGCCGTCGACGGGGACCTGGGTGGGTGCGTAACCGCGCATCCAGGGTGCCACCGCGTGGTACCCGGCATCGCCCAATGCGGGCAGCAGATGCCGCCAGGTGTGGGCCGAGTCCGGGAAGCCGTGGAGACACAGGGCGAGCGGTCCGCCGGCGGGCCCGGTTTCGAGGTAGGAGAACTCCACGTCGTTGGCTTTTACACTTCGTTCCTTCATGGAGGCAGAGTAGTGTCAGAAGGACCAGAGACCTCTTCGGTCCACGTCTCGGGCCGGCACCCTGGTCGGTGACGACAGGAGACGACGAAGGGGAGGCGAGACCGGAGGGGGTCGTACGCTGCAAGTCACATTTTTCGGCGTGCGGGGTTCGTGCCCGTGTTCGGGGGCGGGATACGTCCGCTACGGGGGCAACACGTCATGCGTGGCTGTCACCGTGGGGAACGAGCCACCGATCGTCCTCGACCTGGGCACGGGTCTACGGCCCCTCGGGCTCACGCTCGAGGACCGCTACGGCATCGGGGTGCCGATCGTCATGACGGCACTCCTCACCCACCTGCACTGGGACCACATCATCGGTCTCCCCTTCTGCGCACCCCTGCTGAGGTCCGGTACCCATATCGAGGTCTACGGGCCTCCGCAGGTCGGCGGCACTCTCCACGACGTGATCGATCGTGTCGTGATCCCGCCCTTCTTCCCTGTTCAGGTCAAGGAGCTCCACGGATCCATCGACTTCCACGAGGTGGAGGAGGACGACTTCGCCATCGGGTCGGCCAAGGTCCGGGTCCGACGTGTCCCCCACGTAGGAACCACTCTCGGTTTCCGCATCGAGGCCGACGGGGCCAGCCTGGCGTTCGTGAGCGACCATCAGACCCCCGCCGACCACTGGACCGTGGCTCCGAGCGTGCTCGAACTGTGCGACGGCGCTGATCTCCTCATCCACGACGCCCAGTACACCGACGCCGAGTTCGAGACCAAGTCCAACTGGGGCCACTCGACGGTCGGGTACGCCATTCACGTGGCGGCCGAGGCCGGGGCCCGCCGCCTGTCACTGTTCCACCACGACCCCGACCACACTGACGAGATCCTCGATCGCCTCGTCGATGAGGCGGGGAAGGCTCCCGGGGCGTCCCGCCTCGAGGCCGTCACGGCGGCCGCCGAAGGATCGACGGTCGATCTCGGTCATCGCTGACCGACATGGCGGAAACGGCCCGAGGGGGTCTCGACAACACCGGCCGGCGTGGTCCGGCCCACGGCGACGGGCGGATCTTCGACACCGGACGATTCCGCGAGGTCATGGGCCATTTCGCCACGGGAGTGACCATCATCACGGCCATGGAGGACGACGGTCCCGTGGGGTTCACCTGCCAGGCCTTCGCCTCGCTGTCCCTGGACCCGCCCCTGGTCGCCCTGGCCCCCGGCAAGAGCTCCACCAGCTGGCCCCGCATAGCCCAGGCGGGATCCTTCTGCGTCAACATCCTGGCCGAGGACCAGGAGGCGCTGTGCCGGGATTTCGCCGTCTCCGGAGGGGACAAGTTCGCCGGCGTCGGATGGCGGATCGCCGGCAACGGCGCACCCCTGCTGGACGGGGTGCTCGCCTGGTTGGAGTGCGACCTGGTGGCGACCCATGACGCCGGGGACCACGAGCTCGTGATCGGGAGCGTCCACGACATGGGCGTGACCCGGGGCCGCCCCCTCGTCTACTACCGGGGCGGATTCGGTCGGTTTGAGGCCTGAAAGACGCTCAGGGGCGTCGGAGACGCCATCTTCCGGGTCCGGACCGGGCAGCCACGTGTGAAGGGCCGCAGTAGCCTGTGGCGCCGTGCCCGAGATCAAGCCCTCCGAGGTGATCAGCGACGTCGTCATCGTCGAGCCCGACTCGCATGGCGACGAACGGGGACGCTTCGTCGAGACGTACCGGCGGTCGTGGTTCGCGCTGGGCCGGGAGATGATCCAGGGCAACCGGACCGAGAAGCAGGCCGGCGCCGTCGTCGGACTCCACTACCACCTGCACCAGGCGGACTACTGGTACGTCCTGCGAGGTCGGGCCCGGGTCGTCCTCCACGACCTCAGGACCGGCTCGCCCACCGACGGCGCCACGTTGGCGATCGATCTCGACGGCGAGGTCGATCGGGGTGTCTTCATTCCTCCCGGCGTGGCCCACGGATTCGCCTCCCACACCGATCTCCTCATGTGGTACCTCGTCGACGGCTACTACAACCCGAACGACGAGTTGGGCGTGGCGTGGGACGACCCCGCTGTGGGCGCCGAGTGGGGAGTGGTCGCTCCCGTGCTCTCGGCCCGGGACCAGGCGAACCCTCGCCGGGCCGAGATCGATCCCGCCCTGCGGCCGCGCTACGGCCTGCGGACCTGAATCGGCGGGGTGGTTGTGGAGCGATCGTGGGCAGGTGGCGCACCCCGGCTGGACTCGGGTGGCGGGAACCGGCACTCTGGCCAGGTGGACGAGTCGCGACAATGGGTCGAGTTCGGCCGGTGGCTGGTCGAGCAGCGTGAGGAACGCGGTCTGCGTCGGCGCGACGCGGCGCGCCGGGCCAAGATCTCCGAGGCCCTGTGGCGCGATCTCGAGACCGGCCGCAAGGAGGCCATCGGCGGCATCAGGCTGCTTCCCAACCCCAGCCAAGATGTTCTCGAGCGGGTGGCGAGCGCCTTGGAGCTACCGGTCGAGGACGTCCTGGCCCGGGTGGGGAGGGCCACCTCGGCCCGACGGCGCCTGTCACCCGCCGACTCACCCAAGACGGACGACGACGGCTCCCTACTGGCGGTCAAGATGAGGCGCCTGTCCGATCGCGACCGGACCCTGATCGAGCGTCTGGTCGACGCCATGCTCGAGCACGAGGATCGATAGCGGGTCCTCCGTGCGATTTGGCATCTTCTACGAGCACCAGTTACCGCGTCCATGGGGTCCGGACGACGAGTACATCTTGCTCAGGAACGCTCTGGACCAGGTGGACCTGGCCGACACCCTGGGTTTCGACTTCGTCTGGGCCGTCGAGCACCATTTTCTCGAGGAGTATTCCCATTCGTCGGCCCCTGAAGTTTTCCTCGCGGCCGCCAGTCAGCGGACCAGTCGCATCCGGCTCGGTCACGGCATCGTCCAGCTCCCGGTCGGCTTCAATCACCCGGCCCGGGTGGCCGAGAGGATCGCCACCCTCGACCTGGTCTCGGACGGTCGGGTGGAGTTCGGTACGGGCGAGTCGAGCTCGGAGGCGGAGCTGGTGGGATTCGGCGTCGATCGGACCACCAAGAGGGCCCAGTGGCACGAGGCGCTCGATGTCGTTACCCGATTGCTGGTCGAAGAACCGTTCGCCGGCTACGACGGTGACTTCGTCCACATGCCGCCACGCAACCTGGTACCGAAGTCCCGTCAACGACCCCACCCTCCACTGTGGGTCGCCTGCAGCCGCCGTGAGTCGATCCATCTGGCCGCCACCATGGGCATAGGGGCACTCACCTTCTCGTTCATCGAGGCGGCCGAAGCCAGGGCCTGGGTGGACGACTATTACGCCACCATCAGCTCTACCGAGTGCGTTCCCGCCGGCTTCGCCGTCAACGGGAATCTCGCATGCGTGCTGCCACTGATGTGCCACTCAGACGAAGCCACCGCCATCGACCGGGGTATCGACGGGAGCCATTTCTTCGGTTACTCGCTGGCTCACTACTACGTCTTCGGTGTGCACAAGCCCGGAGTCACCAACGTCTGGGAGGAGTTCGAAGCCAATCGCCACCGGTTCGGATTCAGCCGGGACATCGCGTCCCGCACCGGCCAGCCTCTCGGCGCCCAGCTCATGGAAAAAGGGCTCGGCTCACTGCGGGGTGCCGTCGGCACCCCGGCACAGATCAGGGAGCTGGTGCGGGCATACGAGGACGCCGGGGTCGACCAGTTGATCTTCGTGAGCCAGGCGGGGAGGAATCGCCACGAGGACGTCTGCGAGTCGCTCGAGCTCTTCGCCCGGGAGGTGATGCCCGAGTTCCGGGACCGGGCGGAGGCCGGTGAGGCCAGCAAGGCCCGACGGCTGGCTCCGGCGGTGGAGGCCGCTCTGGCCCGCCGCCCGCCCGCCCGCCCGGTTCCGGCGGGGTACGCCTTTCCCGCCACTCCGGCATTCTGACCTGGACGGCGTCCCGGGGACGGCAGCGGTGGTGCCCGCGATACCCATCGGGCGCCGCTTTGGCTTGAATGGTGGGGATGACCGCCGTCTTCGTGGTCGGAGCAATCGCCGTGGTCGGAGCCGTTGTCGCCCGAGTGACTTGGCGGCGGCCCGGCGACGAGCGTCACTCCATCCAGAGTCACCAGCAGACCCTGGAGACCTTGCGCTCGATGTCGGACCGCCGCCCGGCCGTCCAGCGCGACAGGGCGGCCGGCACGGGCCCCGAGCCGGGTGGCGTCTCGGCCCGGGCTCCCAGGTCGGGGACGGGGCCCGCCCACGCCTCACCGTCGGGAGCGGTCCGGGCGAACCCGGCGCGGCCGGGTTCGGTGCGGGCGCCGGCGCCCACTACGTCGAACGGCAACGGGCACGACGAGTTCGTGTTCGTCGACGATGGCGCCGCGGCGCAGGGTCCCCGGCCCGGCGCGTCCGCCCGAACGTCGGCACTGGCATTGTCCAGAGGCCTGCCGCGTGGGGGGCGGGGATACGGTCGGGGCTGGGCTCCCCGGGGTCGCAGCCGGAACCGCATCGTCCCGGTGGCACTCGCCGTCGTAGTCCTCGCCGCCGTGGTGACCATCGCCGTGGTCCTGGCTCCGTCGCACCCGATCCATACGGCGCAGCATCCCTCCACGCGGGCGAAGACGTCGGCTCGCACCAAGAATCCGCCCCCCACGGTGACGGTGCCACCCGAGGTGCAGCCGTCGACGTCCACGGCCGACACGGCGGTGTACAGCGTTCCGTCGAGTGCATATACCGTCGGCCTCCAGGCCACCGGTCCGTGCTGGGTAGAGGCAACCGAGACGTCGACCGGGAACGTCGTATGGACCGGGACCCTCTCATCGGGTCAGAACCGCTCCATTCCCGCCACCGGAAGCCTGGTCCTCCGTCTGGGGGCGGCGAATGACGTCAGCGTCACTCTGAACGGCCAGCCGGTGCTTCTCCCGGTGGGGTTCCATTCGCCGTTCGACATGAGCTTCGGCTCGACCTGAGCGGCGGGGTCGACGCCGTCGAGGCGCCGTTCGGTTCGAGGCCGGCGATCAGACCGACTCGGCGAGTCCGACGGCGTCGAGGATGAAGGCCAGGACGAAGGCCTCGTCGCGCCAGGCGTCGTAACGGCCCGAGGGTCCGGCGTGTCCGGCGCTCAGCTCGACCTTGAACAACACCCGGTTGGACGGATCAGCGGCCCGGAGCTTCTGCACCCACTTGGTCGGCTCCCAGTAACCGACCCGGGGATCCTCCAGTCCGGCGGTCACCAACATGGCGGGGTAGTGAATGGGACGCACATTGTCGTACGGGCTGTATGACTTCATCACGGCGTAGACGTCGGGATCGTCACCGGGGTTTCCCCACTCGTCCCATTCGATGACCGTCAGAGGCAGGGTGTCGTCGAGAATCGTGGTCAGGCAGTCGACGAAGGGTACTTCGGCCACCATGGCCCGGAAGGCCTCGGGCGCCAGATTGGCGACGGCGCCGATGAGGAGACCCCCGGCTGAGCCTCCGCGGGCCACCATTCGATCGGCGCTGGTCCATCCCGCATCCACCAGATGACGGGCACAGGCGACAAAATCGGTGAACGTGTTGGGCTTGGCCAGGAGCTTCCCGCCCTCGTACCACCTCCGCCCCAGCTCACCACCCCCCCGGACGTGGGCGATGGCGAAGATGAAACCGCGTTCGAGGAGGCTGAGGCGGAACGTCGAGAAGATGGGGTCGATGCTGTGCTCGTAGGCGCCATAGCCGTAGAGGAGACAGGGCGCCGAACCGTCCAGTGGGGTGTCACGGCGGTACACCACGGACACGGGGACCCGTGTCCCATCGGGAGCGGTGGACCACAGGCGCTCGGTAACGTAGGCGGCGGGATCGTATCCACCCAGAACGGGCTGTCGCTTGCGGAGCACGGCACTGCCATCGTCCATGTGGAGGTCGTAGACGGTTCGCGGCGTGACGAGCGACGAGTAGTCGTAGCGAAGCGTGTTGCTCGCGAATTCCGGATTCGGCCCTCCCCATGATGCCGACGGCGTCTCGGTGATGGGAACGAAGGTCCCCCCGGACAGGGGCCGCTCCCAGAGAGGTCGGTCATCGGGAAGCGCGATGACCCGAATGCGCGGGTCGCCGTCGATCCGCTCGTAACAGACGAGATGGCGGGCGAAGACGTCGATCCCTTCGAGGCGGACGTCGCCTCGATGAGGGATCAACTCGGTCCAACGGTTCCGACCGGGATCCGACGCCGGTGCGGCGACGAGCCTGAAGTTCTCGGCCGAGTCGTTGGTGAGAAGAAGGAACGTCGTGCCGTGGTGCTCGATCTGGTACTCGACCCCTCGCTGTCGTCTCTCGACCATGCGTGGGACGGCATCAGGCTGGTCGGCCGGGATGACACGGACCTCGCTCGTGACCTTGGAGCTCAACTCGAGAAGGACGAACGCCCCGTCCTTGGTCCGCTCCACACCGAGATGGAAGCGCTCGTCGGGCTCCTCGTGAACGAGGATGTCCTGGACCTCTTCCTCACCCAAGCGGTGACGCCAGAGCTGGTAGGTGCGGTTGGCGGCGTCAGGGCGCGTATAGAAGACCGTCTCGTTGTCGTTGGCCCAGGCCACGCCGTACGAGGTCCCTTGGATCTCGTCGGGGGCGTCGGTGCCGGTGGACAGGTCCCGTATCCGCAACGTGAACCGCTCATCGCCGGTGACGTCCACGGCGTAGGCCAGTCGGGTGTGTCCTGGACTCACAGACAGGTTGGCGACGTCGAAGTAGGCGCCGTCACCGGCGAGAAGGTTCTCGTCGAGGAGGATCTGTTCGTCGGGCCAGGTCCCGAGGTCGGCCCCGTCGTCGGCCTCCGCCGTCCCGGGGGGAGTGGTCGGATCGCGTCCCTCCCCGTCCACCGGGAGGCGGCAGTGGATGGGGTAGTCGCGCCCTTCGACGGTACGCGTGTAGTACCACCAGGCGTCCTTGCGCACGGGGACAGAGAGGTCGGTCTCTACGATCCGGGCCCTGATCTCGCCGAAGAGACGCTCGCGGAAGCCGGCCAGGTGGGCCGACGCCGCCGCCGTAAAGGCGTTCTCGGACTCGAGCAGATCGAGGACCTCGGTATCGTCCCTGTCGCGCAACCACAACCAGTCGTCGATCCGCCGGTCGCCGTGGGTCTCGAGAACGGCCGGGCGCCGGGGGGCCACGGGAGGGGCCACAGGGGAGTCCCCCACCAATCCGCCCCCAGGGGGGTCCGGCGGTGGATCCGGCGGCTGGGCCGGGGCCAGGGGCGGCCCTGACAGACTCCCGGGGACTCGGGAAGCGCCGTTGGACGAGGCGCCGGGGAGGGAGGGGACCATCCCTAGAAGGGTCCCACAGACCCGGTGACCTGCGGGCGCTTCCCCCTGCTCCCCCCCGTTGTTACTATCTAGGTAGGAGAAATCCTATGATCGATCGTGGGGCGGCCGCACGAGCGCCCCCACCCACGGTCAGAGGTAGCGAATGACCACCACAGAGCTCGACCTCGGTAAGTACAAGCTGGGATGGAGCGATGCCGAGGACTACGTCTTCAAGCCGAAGAAGGGCCTCTCGGTCGAGATCGTCCGAGAGATGTCGGCCATGAAGCACGAGCCGGAGTGGATGCTCAAGTTCCGCCTGAAGGCCCTCGAGCGCTTCTTCTCGAAGCCCATGGCACCATGGTTCGCCGTCAACATGCCCGACCTCGATTTCGACAATATCTACTACTACATCAAGCCCACCGAGGGTCAGGTCAACTCTTGGGACGATCTTCCCGACTCCATCAAGGACACGTACGAGAAGCTCGGTATCCCGGAGGCTGAGCGCAAGTATCTTTCGGGCGTCACGGCCCAGTATGAATCGGAGGTCGTCTTCCATCGCAACCGGGCCGACCTCGAGGCGCAGGGC
Organism: uncultured Acidimicrobiaceae bacterium; assembly: GCA_963800065.1. GTDB lineage: Bacteria > Actinomycetota > Acidimicrobiia > Acidimicrobiales > UBA8190 > CAWJFJ01. The sequence continues at coordinate 210,762 of CAWCZO010000009.1, forward strand.
GTGCTGTTCTGCGACATGGACACGGCCGTGCGTGACTATTCCGACATGGTCCGTCGCTGGTTCGGCACCATCATCCCGCCTAACGACAACAAGTTCGCAGCGCTGAATTCGGCGGTGTGGTCGGGCGGATCGTTCATCTACGTCCCACCGGGCGTGCAGGTGGAGATGCCACTTCAGGCGTACTTCCGTATCAACGCCGAGAACATGGGCCAGTTCGAGCGGACACTGATCATCGCCGACGAGGGGTCACAGGTCCATTACGTCGAAGGCTGTTCGGCGCCCGTCTACTCGACCGACTCGCTCCACTCCGCCGTGGTCGAGTTGGTGGCACTGCCGGGATCGCGGATCACCTACACGACCATCCAGAACTGGTCCAACAACGTCTACAACCTGGTCACGAAGCGGGCTCGGGCCGAGGCCGAGGCGCGCGTCGAGTGGATCGACGGCAACATCGGATCGCGGCTCACCATGAAGTATCCCTCCGTCTATCTGATGGGCCCAAAGGCGTCGGGCGAGGTCCTGTCGGTGGCCTACGCCGGAGCTGGCCAGCACCAGGACGCGGGGGCCAAGATGGTTCATGCCGCTCCGGAGACGACATCCACCATCGTGTCGAAATCGATCTCCAAGGACGGCGGTCTATCGACGTACCGTGGCCTCGTGCACGTGAACGAAGGTGCGAAGCACGCCAAGAGCTTCGTCCGGTGCGATGCGTTGATCCTGGACGAGCTGTCAACGTCGGAGACCAAGCCCTACATGGAGGTCGAGGAGCGCGACGCGCAGATCGGTCATGAGGCCACCGTCTCCAAGGTGGGCGAGGACCAGCTCTTCTACCTGATGAGTCGGGGGCTGTCGGAGGGCCAGGCCATGTCCATGATCGTCAACGGCTTCATCGAGCCGATCACCCGTACACTGCCTATGGAATACGCGGTCGAGTGGAGCCGGCTGATAGAGCTCCAGATGGAAGGCTCCGTCGGCTGACGACGGGTGGGCGGGGCCGGGGCAGGGAGGGTTCAGCCGTGCCGATGCGGGAAGAATGCAAGCACTTTCAGAGCCGGACCTACGCCACGGGTGAGGTCGTCCGTTTCTGCGAGCTCGAACTGGCGCCCGAAGCGCCGTGGCGGTGCCCCGACGACTGCGGCTCCTACGACCGTCGTCTGGCCGACGTCGGTTGGATCCACGGCACCGTGGTGGAACCGGCCATCGAGGACGAGCCCGGTCCCGGCGGGCCCGACGTCGTCCACCTGCTCGAAGAGGCCGAAGACATCATCGATGCTGTCGTGCCCGAGACCCTGGCCGAGGTCAAACGCGACGAGAGCAAGGCGGCGCGCTCCGGTCGGCGGTGGCCGTGGCGCCGACGGTGAGCTCCCATGGTCAGCGCCCCCGGAACTCGGGAGGGCGTTTGGCCATGAATGCAGTCATGGCCTCGACGAGGTCGTCGGACTGCAGGAATCCGGCGTTCCACGCCGCCACGTAGTCGAGACCGTCGGCTACCGACCGACCCTCTCCGGCGGTGAGGACGGCCTTCGTACCCTCGACCGCCAGGGGAGAGTTGGCGGCGATCTCGGCCGCCATGGCCCGTGTGGCGACGACGACGGCGTCGGCATCAGGGAGCACCTCGTTCACCAATCCGATCTCCTTGGCCCGGGCGGCGGTGATGTCCTTGCCCGTGTATGCGAGCTCGGCCAGGTGGCCCTTGCCGATGATCTGGGGGAGGCGCTGGAGGCTGCCGAGGTCAGCCACGATGGCCACCTTCGTCTCGCGTATCGAGAACACGGCGTCGGCGCTCGCCATGCGGATGTCGCAGGCGCTGACCAGATCGACCCCGCCGCCGATGCAGTACCCGTGGATGGCGGCGAGGACGGGCTTCGGACAATCGGCCACCGACGAGATGGCCTTCTGCAACCGCTTGACACCGGCCCGGGCGGCCACCGCCCGGACGGCCATGGATGGTGGCCCGTCCCCGACGCCGCCATCCTGCCTTCGACCATCGCTACCGGTGAGAAGGCCGGCCATCGCCTTGAGATCGAGTCCTACGCTGAAATGCGGGCCGCGCGCAGCCACCACCACGGCGCGGACCCCGGCGTCGCTGGATACGTCGGTCATCGCCGCCGTGAGGTCGTCCCAGAACGCCGGACCCATGGCATTGCGGGCCTCGGGTCGATCGAGCCAGACGGTGGCGACGTGGCCGTCGCGTTCGATGTTGATCACCTGAAGATCGGGCATCGCCCCAGCTTACGGCTTCGATCCTCTCGGCCGGCGGGCTATGCCGCGGCCACTAGCATGCCAGCGGGAACCACACCCGTGGCCTGCGTTGTCACGCACGTCGATGCGACCGAGGTATGACTCTGACCGCCTTCACTCCCGATGCGTCTTCTGCCCTGGCCGGCCCCGCCTGGCTGGCCGAAAGGCGAGCCGAGGCGTGGGAGCGTTTCGCTGCCGGTTCGATGCCGCACGAGGCCGAGGAGATCTGGCGCTACAGCGGCATCGACCGCTTCGATCTCGACGCCTTTGCTCCCGCGCCGCCGCCCGACCTCGAGTCGACGTCGGGCCTCGACGCCGGGCGGCCCCTGGCCGCGCCCTTCGGACGGCGCTCCGCTCTGGTGGTGACACGTAACGGTGCCATCGTCGGGGTGGAGATGGCGCCATCGGTGCCTGAGGACCAGCTGTCGGTGGCCTCGGTTCTCTCCGACGCCGAGGCTCCACCGGGGTTGGGGGACCTCGCCCCCGCCCGTGATGCCTTCGGCGAGCTGCACGATGCCTTTTTGGCCGACGTGGTCCATATCGTCGTGGCCAGGAAGGCGGTCCTGGCCGATCCGGTGGTGGTCATCCACCTGGTCGACCGGGTGGCGCCGACAGGCTCCCCGGCGGCGTTTCCCCGGAGCCTGGTCCACGTGGGCTCTTCCGCCCAAGCCGGCGTCATCGAGCTGGTGGTCAGTATGGAGAGGGCTGCCGGCTCGGGACGTCAAGTGGGGGCGTCGGCCGTTCCGGTGGGTGAGGCCATCGAGAGCACCGACCGTGCCACTGCGGCGGCGCTCGTGATCCCGGTCACCGAGCTCGAGGTCGAGGACGATGCCCATCTGGCCTACGCCAATCTCCAGGTCCTCGATCAGTCGTGTACCCAGTTGGCCGTGCAGTCCAGCCGTGTCGGCCGGGACGCAACCCTGCGGTCCTTCACCGTCAGTCTGGGAGGTGGCTACGCACGCGTGCGGACGGACTCGGACCTGGTCGGTCAGGGGGGCCATACGTCACTGCTGGCGGCCTACCTGGGTACCGACCGACAGGTGCACGACTTCCGGACATTGCAGGATCACCACGCACCCCGAACCGAGAGCGAGCTGTTGTTCAAGGGGGCGGTGGCCGATGATTCTCGGTCCGTCTACAGCGGACTCATCCACATCCGTAACGGTGCCCACGGTGCGCATGCGTTCCAGACGAACCACAATCTCGTTCTGTCCGAAGGGGCACACGCCGACTCGGTACCCAATCTCGACATCGAGGAGAACGACGTCCGTTGCAGTCACGCGTCCACGGTGGGCCCCATCGACGAGGATCAGCGTTACTACCTCGAGTCGCGGGGGATCAGTCCCGCCGTGGCCGAACGGCTCATCGTGTTGGGTTTCTTCTCGGACTTGGCCAGCCGGGCCCCGTTCACCGGAGTTGGCGCATGGGTGGACACCGCCGTAAGTACCCGCCTTTCGGGTCGCCTGCCGGCGGATCGCCCGCTCACCGAGGGTCAGGTGTCGGACGGCTCGGGGACGGGAGAGCGGGGCGGGGGCGATGGGTGAGGTCGTCCGGATCTGTGGTCGGAACGAGATCGATCCGGGGCAGGCACGACGATTCGACGTCGGATCACACCGGATAGCCGTGGTGCGCATCGAAGAGGACTTCTACGCCATCGGCGACAGGTGCAGCCACGAGGACTACTCGTTGTCGGAGGGGGAAGTTATCAGCGAGGAGTGCGAGATCGAGTGCTGGAAGCACGGTTCGACCTTCGACCTGCGTACCGGTGAACCACAGACGCTCCCGGCCACCAAGGCGGTGCCGGTGTACGTCGTGCGACTCGAAGGGGACGATGTCATGGTGGAACTCCCGTGAGGCCCACGAACGGTGGCGGTCACACTCTGGAGGTGCGGGGCCTGCGGGCCGGGGTCACGAGCCGAGAGGTGCTCGCCGGCATCGATCTGGTCGTTCGCAGCGGCGAGGTTCATGCCGTGATGGGCCCGAACGGCTCGGGCAAGAGCACCCTGGCGCACGTCCTGATGGGGAAGCCCGGGTACCAGGTGCTCGGGGGAAGCGTGACCCTCGACGGAGAGGACGTTCTGACCCTGCCGGCATGGCGCCGAGCACGCCTGGGGCTCTTTCTGGCCCCGCAGTACCCGACCGAGATCCCGGGGGTCCGTCTGCAGGAGATGCTGGCGGAGGCGTTGGCCGGGACGGGGCAGGCGTCCGCCACCGGACCCGAGGACAGGGGCCGCCAGGACGCCGGATCGGGAGCCGGATCGACCACCGACAGAGCCGCCGCCGAGGCCGTCCGGGTCGGTCTGGAGACCAAGCTCCTCGATCGACCGCTCAACGTCGACCTGTCGGGCGGAGAGCGCAAGAGGAGCGAGACGTTGCAACTGGCCGTCCTGCGCCCGCACATCGCCATCCTCGACGAGCTCGACTCGGGTCTCGATGTCGACGGTCTGCGTGACGTAGCTCAGCGGATCCGCGCCGCCGTGGACGAGTGGGACCTCGGCGTCCTGGCCATCACCCACTACCGACGCCTGCTCTCCGTTCTGCGTCCCGATGTCGTGCACGTGCTCGTCGGCGGGCGCGTCGTGGCCAGCGGCGATGCCGCTTTGGCCGAGGAGCTGGAGCGCACCGGGTACGCGCAGTACGCACCCTGACACCTTCGCTGCCGCCACCCCCGGTGCCGGAACAGCACCCCGGGTCTACGGCCCGTCACGAGGTCTGACCGGGCCCGTCGTCGGTGGCCCCGTGGCGGTACCATGGCCGCCACCGTCGGTCGACCGGAGCCCACCGTGCGCTTCTTCAGCTTTCATCTCATGCCGTACCCCGGTCTGCCACCGGACTACGACGGACCGGCGTGGATCACCTGTCCGAACGAGCTGTACGACCCCGCCCTCGGGGGGGAGATCTACAACCGCTACATCGACGAGCTGCTCTACGCCGAAGAAGTCGGCTTCGACGGCGTTTGCGTCAATGAGCACCATCAGAATGCCTACGGCATCATGCCGTCGCCCAACCTGATCGCCTCCATCCTGGCCCGGCAGACGAAGAGAATCCGCATCGCCGTGGTCGGGAACGCACTGCCTCTCTACGATCCCCCCACCCGCGTGGCGGAGGAGTTCGCCATGATCGACTGCATCAGCGGCGGACGCCTCATCGCCGGGATGGTCGTGGGGGGTGGCCCCGAGTACTACTCGTTCTCCTTGAACCCGGCCCACGCCCGTGAACGGTTCGCCGAGGCGCATGACCTGATCATCAAGGCCTGGACGGAACCCGGTCCCTTCGAGTACATCGGGAAGCACTACAAGCTCCGGTACGTGAACACCTGGCCCCGTCCCGTGCAGCAGCCACATCCCGAGATCTGGATCCCCGGTGTCGGATCCCTCGAGACCCTGGAATTCGTGGCCAAGCACCGCTACGCCTACATGGGTATTCCCTACTTCCACATCAGCGTGTTCGAGCGCATGTTCTCCCTGATGCGCGAGGCGTGCCGGGCCGAGGGATACGAAGCCGATCCCTCTCAACTGGGTTGGCTGGTACCCATCTTCGTGGCTGACACCGATGCCGAGGCCCGCCGTCGCTACGAGGACCACTTCTGGTACTTCGTACGACGTCTGCTGCCGGGCATCAACATCTCGCCACCTGGTTACACCTCGGTCAGATCGGTCGAGAATGTCCTGAAGGGAGCGGGGACGTTCGCGCTCAATCTGAAGACGTGGCAGGAGGTCGTCGACGGCCAGTACGCCATCGTGGGGTCGCCCGACACGGTGGCCGAACATCTCGCTGCCAACATCGAGCGCCTGGGGGTGGGCAACCTCCTCGGGCTCTTCCAGCTCGGGACTCTGCCGGCCGAGGACACCCGCAGGAACCTCACGCTGTTCGCCACCGAGGTGATGCCCCGGTTGCGCCAGCGCTTCGCTGCCACCACGGCGGCCGTGAGCGGGCCGATCCGTCCATGACCGTCCTCGACGATGACACGCTGACGACGGCGGTGGGGGTGGTCGAGATCCGGCGCGGGGGCACCGATGCGACGGTGCCCGTCGTCTACCTTCATTCGGGACAAGGGGAGGGTGCGGCCATGGCCTTCCTCGAGGAACTGGCGGACAGCGGCCGCGTCGTGGCTCCGGTGTTTCCAGGGTTCGGCGCGTCGGAGGGCCTCGAGGCCATCGACGACATCGAGGACGCCAGCTTCCATGTGCTGGATGTGCTCGACCGGCTCGGCTTCTCCCGGGTGGACCTCGTCGGCCTCTCCCTGGGCGGTTGGATGGCGGCCGAGCTGGCCACGAGGTGGCCCGACCGGGTCAGGCGCGTCGTGCTCGTCAATGCCGTCGGGCTCTACGTCGAAGGCGCGCCCATCAAGGAGATCTTCGGTCGTCCCCTCGACGAGCTGGCCGGGGACCTGTACGCCGATCCCGATCATCCGGTGGCGCAGATGATGAGAGCCCTGGCCCAGGCGGAGGGGAGCATGGACCAGATCCCGTTCGACCTCCTCCGGCCCGTGATCCAGGCCCAGGCGGCCACAGCCAAGCTCGGGTGGAATCCCTATCTGCACAACCCGAAGCTCCGGGACCGCCTGACCCGGGTCACCGCACCGGCGCTCGTCGTGCACGGGGAACACGACGGCATCGTTCCCCGTGCCCATGCCGAGGCCTATGTGGCCGGCATCCCCGACGCCCGGCTCGTCGATCTCGAGGGTGCCGCGCACATGGCCGCCCTGGAGCGCCCCAGTGCGCTCGTCGACCTGGTCCTCGGTCACCTCAAAGGGTGAGCGCCGCCCGTCACCCTCCGGCGGAGGCCTCGGCGTCGTCCTGGTCGAGACTCTGGGCCAGCGTGTTCCAGGACAACGTGGCGCACTTGATGCGCACCGGGAACTTGACGACCCCTTGAAGGGCCGCCAGTTCACCCAGCGCCTCAGGGTCCAAGGCCACCGGGTCATCGCTCTCGCCGTCGCCCAGGCGGGCCTCGTGGATCGACATCATGGCCTTGAACGTCCGGATCAGATCTCGCACCTCGGGTAACGATTTGCCCTTCACCGCTCCCGACATGAGCGACGCCGAGGACTGGCTGATCGAGCAACCTTGACCGGATATCCGGATGTCGTTGAGGGTGTCGCCGTCCACGTCCACGTAGACGACCACCTCGTCCCCGCACAGGGGATTGAACCCCTCGGCACGTCGCGCCGGCGGGCTCGGCAGCTCACCTCTGTTGCGGGGGCTGCGATAGTGATCGAGGATGATCTCGCGATAGAGGTCTTCCAATCCGGGCATGGGCTCCTCAGGTGTCGATCGTCGATGGTGAACGGACGTGAGTCTTCGACCAGGCCGACGTGCCGCTATCCGAAGAGGGTACCGGCCTCGGCCAGGGCGTCGGCCAGGGTGTCCACATCGGATTCGTCGTTGTAGACGTAGAGGGACGCCCTCGCCGTGGCCGTGACGCCCAGACGGCGCATGAGCGGCTTGGCGCAGTGGTGCCCGGCCCGGACGCAGACGCCCATCTGGTCCAGGACCTGGGCCAGGTCGTGGGGATGGATGTCCCGGTAGGCGAGGGACAGAACGCCACCCCGATCATCGGTCGTGGGTGGTCCCAAGAACCGTAGGTCGGCACCGAAGCGGTCACCCAGGGTGCCGATGGCGTAGTCGGTCAGGGCCACTTCGTGCTTGTGGATCGCCTCCATGCCGAGGGCGTCGAGGTAGGCGACGGCGGCACCCAGCCCGACGGCCTCGGCGATCGGTGGGGTGCCCGCCTCGAACTTCATCGGCAGCTCGTTGGTGGTGAAACCGTCGTGACGGACGTCGCCGATCATGCTTCCGCCGCCGAGGAACGGGGGCATCTCCTCGAGCAGCTCCCGGTGGGCCCACAGCACCCCGATCCCGGTCGGGCCCAGCATCTTGTGGGCGCTGAAGGCCAGGAAGTCACATCCGAGCGATCTGACATCGGTGGGCAGGTGGGGGACCGACTGGGCGCCGTCGGCCAGCACGACGGCGCCGACGCGGTGAGCGGCTTCGGCGATGAAGGTGAAGGGGGGGATCGTCCCGAGGACGTTCGACATCGTGGTGCAGGCGACGAGTTTCACCCCTTCGAGGAGCCGGTCGAGATCGGACAGGTCCAGTCGGTAGTCGTCGCCCAGGGGGATCCACCGAAGCTCGACGCCGCGTTCCTCGGCCAGCATCAGCCACGGCACCAGGTTGGAGTGGTGCTCCATGTCGTTGAGCAGCACGACGTCGCCCGGTCCCAGATGGCGTCGCCCCCAGGTGGCGGCCACGAGGTTGATGCTCTCGGTGGCGTTCTTGGTGAAGATCACCTCATGCTCAGGATCGGGAGCGCCGATGAAACGGCCCACAGCCACGCGGGCGGCGTCGTAGCGTCTATCAGCCTCCTCGGCGATGGAATAGACGCCGCGGTGGACATTGGCATGCGTCGTCTCGTAGTAGTCGTCCATGGCCTCCAGCACGACTCGGGGTCGCTGGGACGAGGACGCCGAGTCGAGGTACACGAGCCGCCGTCCGTGCACGGTCTGGTCCAGCAGGGGAAAATCGCCCTTGCACGATGCGATGTCCACGGTCACCTCCGCCATGACTCGTAACCTTCGAGCTCGAGACGATCGGCCAGCTCGGAGCCGCCCGACTCCACCACCCGGCCGTCGACGAGGACGTGGACGGCGTCGGGATGCAGGAGCTCGAGGATTTTGGTGTAGTGGGTCACCAGGAGCACCCCCAGTGCGGGACGCTCGCTTCTCACGGTCTGGACACCGTCGGCGACGATGCGCAGAGCGTCGATGTCAAGGCCGGAGTCGGTTTCGTCGAGCACGGCGAGCTCGGGGTCGAGCAGCGCCATCTGGAGAATCTCGTTTCGCTTCTTCTCCCCCCCGGAGAATCCCTCGTTCAGGTACCGCTCGCCGAACACGGGGTCCATGCCCAGACGCTTCATCCACTCGAGCATCGACAGGCGGACCTCGAGGACGGACCGGTCCTCCCCCACGCGGGAGGACACCGCCTGGCGCAGGAATTGGATCACCGAGACGCCGGCTATCTCCTCGGGGTACTGGAATGCCAGGAACATCCCGGCCTTGGCCCGGACATCGGTCGGCCAGGCGGTGACGTCCTCGCCCTTGAACCGGACGGCGCCACCGGTCACCCGGTAGGCCGGGTTCCCGAGGAGCGTGCTGGCCAGAGTGGACTTCCCCGACCCGTTGGGACCCATGAGCGCGTGGATCTGGCCCTCAGGCACGGCCAGGTCGACGCCACGGAGGATCTCGGTGCCCTCCACCGTCACGTGCAGGCCCTCGACCTCGAGCAACGGAGTCATGAGCGGAGTCTATCGCCGGGCGGTGATTAGCACTACGGCCATAGTGAGAATCCAGGCCGGTGGTCCGGACCGCCGATGGCCGTCCGGTAGCGTCCTGCTCCGATGAGCGATCCGTGGACGTACTCGGGCAAGGTCACCGTCCTCGACCAAACGAGCGGGGTGGTGACGCTGGTCGACGAGTCCACCTTCGCCATCAGCGGGTTGACCGGGGACGTGGTGGTCGGGTCGGCCCAGGGCTTGTTCGTCCGGGACACCCGGATCCTGTCCCGGATGGAACTCCGGGTGAACGGGGCCCGCCCCGAGGCGTTGGCGGCCGTCACCGACGACCCCTTCTCGGCCACCTTCGTGTCCCGGTGCCGACCCCGCCCAGGCCTGGCCGACTCCACTCTGATGGTGTTCCGGGCCCGCTACGTGGGCCAGGGCATGAGGGAGGACCTCATCATCCGCAATTTCGGCGACGAGCCCACCTTCTGCTCCGTCGAAATGTTCGTCGACTCGGACTTCGCCGACCTCTTCGCCGTGAAGGAGGGGCGGGCCGGCGATCCCGACGGTGAGATCACCCGCGAGAAGCACGCCACCGGTCTCTCGATGGCGTACCGGCGGGGCACGGTGAACAGGGGCATGGTCCTGGAGTTCTCGCCCACCCCGTCGACCGTGGCCGACGACATGGTGACCTTCGAGGTCATCGTGCCCGCCCACGGCGAGTGGCGGGCGTGCACCGAGGTCCACCCGGTGATCGAGGGCAAGACCATCGATCCCCGCTATCGGTGCGGCCAGCCCGTCGACCGGGCCGCCCCGGCCGAGCGCCTGGCCCGGTGGCGTCGCCAGGTGCCCCAGGTCGAAACCGATCACGAGGACCTCGGCCATGTCCTCACGCGCAGTGCCGAGGACCTGGGGGCGCTGCGGATCTTCGATCCGGACTTCCCCGAGCGGGTGGTCGTGGCCGCCGGGGCGCCGTGGTTCATGACCGTCTTCGGCCGGGACTCGCTCATCACCTCGTGGATGGCGCTTCTGGTGGACCCGGACCTCGCGCTCGGTGTGCTCCAGACGCTGGCCCGATTCCAGGGCAAGGACATCGACCCCCGCAGCGACGAGCAGCCGGGGAGGATCCTGCACGAGATGCGCTTCGGCGAGGCACCCTCACTGTCGCTCGGCGGTGGGAGCATCTACTACGGGACCGCCGACGCCACGCCCCTGTTCGTCATGTTGCTCGGCGAACTCAGGCGCTGGGGTCTGGCACGCGAGGCGGTCGAGGAACTGCTCCCGAACGCCGAACGCGCCCTCGAATGGATCGAGCGATTCGGTGACGTGGACGGAGACGGCTACGTGGAATACCACCGGGCCACCGACCGGGGACTGGTGAACCAGGGGTGGAAAGACTCGTGGGACGGCATCCGCTACGCCGACGGGACGGTTGCCACCGCTCCCATTGCCCTGTGCGAGGTGCAGGCATACGTCTACAGCGCCTATCTGGCTCGGGCGCACTTCGCCCAGGAAGCCGGCGACCCGGCCACCTATGACCGTTTCCGGGCCAAGGCGACGCAGCTCAAGGCGGACTTCAACCGTGATTTCTGGCTGGAGGAGAGCGGATGGTTCGCGGTGGGTCTCGACCACGACAAGCGCCCCATCGACTCTCTCACGTCCAACATCGGCCACTGCCTGTGGACCGGCATCGTCGAGGACCAAAAGGCACGCATTATCGCCGACAAACTGCTGGGGCCCGAGATGTTCAGCGGGTGGGGCGTTCGGACCCTGGCCACCTCCATGGGCGGCTACAACCCGATCAGTTACCACTGTGGCTCGGTCTGGCCGCACGACACGGCCATCGTGGCGGCCGGGTTGTCCCGCTACGGGTATTTCGACCACGCCGAGCGTCTGATCAACGCTCTCTTCGACGCCGCCGTCAAGCTCGGTGGCCGGCTGCCCGAGCTCTTCAGCGGCCTGGACCGCCACGAGCTCTCGGCCCCGGTGGGCTACCCGACGTCGTGTTCGCCCCAAGCCTGGTCAGCGGCATCCCCGCTGCTCTGCCTGCGCACGATCTTGCGCCTGGACCCGTGGGTCCCCTACGGCCAGACGTGGCTGGCTCCCCGGCTTCCGAAGGGGATGCACCACCTGAAGGTGCAGGGCATCCCGCTGGCCGGAGCGCGCGTCACCGTCGAGGTCGAAGGAGACGATGTCGAGGTGACGGGTCTCCCACCGGAGATCGAGCTCGTCGAGGGCCCGAGGCACCCGTCGACTTCGGTATGACCGGGTCCGGCACGGGACGTACCGCTCTCGACGGGTCGACACCGGCCCCGGGGTCCGACAGCCCCCCGACAGACAGCGGATCTCCTGACGTGGCGCCGTCGGTGAGGGAGGCCCTCGACACCGATGCCGACGGTCTGGTTGCGCTGGTCGGCGCGTGTTTCTCCGAGTACGAAGGCTGCATTCTCGACACCCAAAACGAGATGCCCCACCTTCTCCGGGTGGCGACACACTTCGCCGTCGCCGGAGGTCGTGCCTGGGTGGCCGTGGCGGGTGGATCGGTGGTGGGCTCGGTGGCCTGCCGGCCCGTCCCCGGGGGCGGCGGTCTCGAGCTCCAGATGCTCTACGTCCTGTCGCCGTGGCGCCGTCGGGGCCTGGGTTCGCGGTTGGTGGCCCTCGTCGAAGGCGAGACGACGGGTCGGGGGGAGCATTTCGTCGAGCTGTGGTCCGATACCCGGTTCACCGATGCCCACCGCCTGTACCGGTCGCTCGGATATGAGCAGCGACCCGAAGAGCGGCAGCTTCACGACCTGTCGGTCACGCGCGAATACCGGTTCACCAAGAGCTTCCCCCGCTGATCCGGGTCCCCCGGGGTCGAGCCGTCAGCGCCGATCAGCCGTCCGGAGGCGCCTGGAGGGCCTGGACGGGCCCGACGGGGGCGTGGTCCACCAGGGACTGGCCCGCTCCCAGGGGGACCACCTGATCCACCGCTTGGCTCTGCGGCACCGTCGACCCACAGGTCGGATCGAAGGGAACGGACACCACCACCTGGTCGGCGGACCCTCCGCCGGTGATCGGCACCTGGGTCCACCCGTAGTAGCGGCCACACGCCGGCACCTGGATCTCCACGGCGGTGCTGGCCGGACCCACCGGCTGCCAGGCCACCGAGAGCAGCTCGTCGGGCGCGGTGACAGAGGGCGCCTGGGTGGCGCCGGTGCACGGTGACGGGCCGCCGCTGCGGTAGGCGATGACCCGCCCGTTCGTACGGGCGTCGATGACGACGGCGACGTACGTCGAGGTGGTGCCGGCCGGCGGCTCTGTCGTGGTCGATCCGGGGCATGCCTCGGTGGCGTCCCAGGCGATCCCCACCCAGGCCAGACGGCTGTGGAAGCCCGGCAGGGCCGGCAGAACGCTGCCCAGGCCCGGTGCCGTAGTGGTCGGCAGGGCGGTGGAGCCAGGAGCGGTGGTGGTCGTCGTGGTGGTCGTTGTCAGCTCTGTCGTCGAGGACACCGTCGGAGAGGCCGGGACGGTCGAGGTGGTCGTCGTGGTCGTCGGCGCTGGGTACTCGTAGCGCGACGCCACCGTGACGAGGCCAAGACCCAGGATGGCGAACTCGTGGGGGCCCTCCACGGCCTCGGTGGCCTCGAACATGGCGTCGGCCTCCCGCTCGGTCACGGTGGCGGTGGCCGCCGCCCCTGGTGCCGGTGGGGTGATGAGCAGGCCCCCGTGGTCGAGCTCGACGGGGACGGCGAACCGAACCCCCACGACGGCGGTCGTGGACGGCGCTTCGGGAGCGACCCGGACTGTCGATCCGGTGACGCCGCACGCGGCGAGCATGCCGGCACCGGCGAGCAGAACTGCGGTGGCGCGAACCACGGTCGGTGCGCAGGGCACGGACCCCAGTCTGGCCCGTGGAGACGACGGTAGGCTGCCACCCCATGCCGGCCGATCCCGACAGGCGCGGCGACGGGGATCAGTCGGCCGACGAGAGCCACGTCCTGGCCGTCGATCTGGGTACCGGTGGGCCCAAGGTGGCACTGGTCTCGGCCGCCGGGCGGATCGCCGCCAGTGCCTTCGAGCCCGTCCCGCTGCGTCTCCTACCCGGCGGTGGGGCTGAGCAGGACCCCCACGTGTGGTGGAGCGCCGTGGTTTCGGCCACCCGCCGCGTGGTCGTCGACGGCGCCGTGCCCGCGGAGCGGATCGTCGGTGTCGGCTGCACCGCTCAATGGTCGGGCACCGTGGCCGCCGCCGAGGACGGCACCCCTCTGCGTCCCGCCGTGATCTGGATGGACTCCCGTGGCAGCGCCGCCATGAGGAGGCAGGCCAGCGGCGTCGTGAACATCCTCGGCTACGACGTCCGCAAACTCCAACGGTGGATCCGTCTGACCGGCGGCGCCCCGGGTCAATCGGGCAAGGACCCGTTGGCGCACATCCTGTGGATACGCGAGACAGAACCGGACGTCTACCGGGCCAGCTTCAAATTCCTGGAGCCCGTGGACTGGCTGAACCAGCGTCTTTCGGGGCGATTCGCCGCCTCGCACGACTCGATCGTCGCCCACTGGGTCACGGACAACCGACGGATCGGGGCGATCGACTACGACCGGACCCTGCTCCGCATGGCCGGACTCGAGCGTTCCAAGCTGCCCGACCTTGTGTCGTCGGCCACCATCATGGGTCACCTTCGTCCCGAAGCGGCCGACGAGTTGGGGCTTCCCGCCGGACTCCCCGTGGCCACGGGCACGGGGGACGTCCATTCGGCCGCCGTCGGTTCGGGGGCGGTGGCCGACTTCGCCCCGCACCTGTACATCGGGACGTCGTCGTGGATCTCGTGCCATGTGCCGTTCAAGAAGACCGACGTCCTGCGCAACGTGGCCTCCATCCCCGCTGCGCTGCCGGGGAAGTACCTGGTGGCCGACGAACACGAGACAGCCGGCGCTTGCCTGACGTTCCTGGCGCGAAACGTCCTGTGGGGCGACGACGCCTTGGGGTCGAGCTCTCCCGACGGCAACGTCTACCAGTTGCTCGACGAGGTGGCGGCCGCCGTGGTCCCGGGCGCCAACGGCACTCTCTTCACACCGTGGTTGAACGGCGAGCGATCCCCTGTGGACGACCACACCATCAGGGGAGGATTTCACAATCTGTCGCTCTCGACGTCTCGCCCCGACCTGGTGCGCGCCGTCTATGAAGGCGTGGCGCTCAATTCGAGGTGGCTCCTCGGGGCCGTCGAGCGTTTCGTCGGTCGGCGCCTCGACCCCCTGGCTTTCGTCGGCGGGGGGGCCAACTCCGATGTCTGGGCCCAGATCCACGCCGACGTGACGGGCCGGAGCATCCGTCAGGTGGCCGACCCTGTTCTGGCCAATGTCCGCGGCGCCGGGCTCCTCACCTTTCTGGCACTCGGGCGGGTGCGGGTGGAGGAGATCGGCGCAATGATCGACGTCCGGGCCACCTTCGAGCCCGATCTCTCCCGGGCCAAGATCTACGACAGCCTCTACCCGGAGTTCGTCAACCTGTACAAACGGACCAAGCAGATCCACCGGCGCCTGAACCGCCATTGACCTCCTGTCTTGACCCTCTCGGGACCGGTACCTCGGGATCGCGGTGGGATGGGCGAGACGGCCACGAGCAAGGAGTACAAGATGGAATCATCGGATCTCGACTTCGTCGTCGATGTTCTCGAAGCCGAATTGCGCCCCTACCGGGACTCGCACCACACCTACCGACGGCTCCCGGCCACGGGACGGCCCCGCGCCGAGATCCTGGCCGAGATGCGGGAGCTGGCTGAGCGCGAGGAGCCGAAATGGCAGGACGGATTCGCTTCGGGAGCGGTCTACCACGGTGGATCCGAGCACATCGGCTTCTTGAACGAGGTCTATGCCATCAACTCGCAGGCCAACCCGTTGCACCCCGAACTGTGGCCGAGCGCCGTCAAGTACGAAGCCGAGATCGTGGCCATGACCGGTTCCATGCTCGGAGGTGGGGAGGGCGGGGTCGCCAGCGTGTGTGGGACGGTGTCATCGGGAGGAACCGAGAGCATCCTTCTCGCCATGCGGACCTACCGCGACCGGGCGGCCGCCGAACAGGGGATCACCGATCCGGAGATGCTCGTCCCGCTGAGCGCCCATGCCGCCTTCGACAAGGCGTCGCAGTACTTCGGGATCCGGACGGTTCCCGTCCCCCTGGATACCGACTGGCGCGCCGACGTCAACGCAGCGCGTGAGCGGGTCGCCGACAAGACGATCGTCATCGTGGGTTCGGCGCCGGGATTCCCCCACGGGGTCATCGATCCCATCGAAGAGCTGTCGGAGCTGGCCCGAGAGCGGGGGATCGGGTTCCACACCGACTGCTGCCTCGGCGGCTTCGTTCTTCCGTGGGCCGAAAAGCTCGGATACCCGGTGCCTCCATTCGACTTCAGGCTCCCGGGCGTGACATCGATCTCGGCCGATACCCACAAGTTCGGATTCGCGGCCAAGGGGACGTCGGTCATCCTCTATCGTGATCAGGAGATTCGACGGCACCAGTACTACCGCACGGCCACCTGGATGGGTGGTCTCTACTACTCACCCACGTTCGCCGGCAGCCGGCCCGGGGCGATATCGGCCGAATGTTGGGCGGCCATGCTGGCCTTCGGCGAGGAGGGGTACCTGGTGGCGGCCAAGGCCATTCTCGAAGCGGCCGCCGTCATCCGCAGCGGTGTCGAGAAGATCCCGGAGCTCTATGTGCTGGGCGACCCCCTGTGGGTCATCGCCTTTGCCTCCGACGAGGTCGACGTCTATGCCGTCATGGACCAGATGTCGCAGCGCGGATGGAGCCTGAACGGACTGCAACGACCCCCTGCCGCCCACATCTGCGTGACCTTGCGTCACGCTCAACCGGGCATCGCCGATCGCTTCGTCGTCGACCTCGAGTCATCGGTCGAGGCCGTGAAGGCCCTGCCCGGTGCCCAGGGCGCCATGGCTCCCATCTACGGGATGACGGGGGCGGTGAAGACACGGGGCACGGTCGAAGAACTCCTGGGCCGGTACGGCGACCTGCAGTTCAAGGC
The DNA here is from genome assembly GCA_963800065.1 of uncultured Acidimicrobiaceae bacterium. Lineage (GTDB taxonomy): Bacteria > Actinomycetota > Acidimicrobiia > Acidimicrobiales > UBA8190 > CAWJFJ01. Next base: position 227,305 of record CAWCZO010000009.1, read on the forward strand.
TTGACGCCGGCGCCGTCGGAACTCGGCCCAGGCGGTGTTAGATCCGCTCGAAGTTGCGAGCCAGCTCCCAGTCGGTCACGACCTGGTTCGCCCTGACCCACTCCTGGCGGGCCGTGTTGACGAGGTGGTAGTGCACGTCGTCACCGAAGGCGGCCGCGGCGATGGTGCTGGACTCGAGCTCGCCGATCGCCTCGACCAGGGTGGAAGGGATGCGCGCCACTTCGGCTGCCTCGTAGGCGTTGCCCGGATACGGGGGCGGTAGCTCGAGCTTGTGCTCGACACCCCACAATCCGGCGGCGATAACGGCGGCCAGTGCCAGAAAGGGGTTGACGTCGGCACCCGGGACCCGACATTCGACTCGACAGCCTTCGCCGTGGCCAACGACCCGGAATCCGCACGTGCGGTTGTCGACTCCCCACACCACCGCCGTCGGCGCCCAGGACCCGGGCACGTACCGGCGATATGAATTGACATAGGGCGCCCACATCCACGTCAGCTGCCGGGCCCCGAGGAGAAGTCCCGCCACGAACTGGCGCCCGACCTCGGACAGATCGGAGGAGTTGGCGGCGTCGGCCATGAGCGGTGCCCCCGTCGAGTCGTCCCACAGGCTGGCGTGGATGTGGCACGACGACCCCACCTCGCCCATCGACCACTTGGCCATAAAGGTCGCCGCCCGTCCGCACTGGTCGGCAATCTCCTTGACTCCGTTCTTAAAGACGAGGTGGCGGTCGGCGACCTCGAGGGCGCGACCATAGGTGACGTTGATCTCGTGCTGGCCCCGACCGGCTTCACCTTTGGAGAACTCGATGGGTACGCCGGCGCCGATCATCTCGTTACGGATCCGCCGGATGACGTATTCCTCTCTCGATGTCTGGAGCAGCTGGTAGTCCTCGATGGTGGAGGTGTGGGGGTGCATGTCCTTCCAGCCTTTGGCGGCGGCCTCCTCGAAGGATTCACGGAAGAGGAAGAACTCGAGCTCGGTGGCGCACCTGATGTCGAATCCGACGGCCGCGGCGCGCTCGATCTGTCGGGCCAGGACCCGTCGGGGTGACACCTCGATCGGAGCACCGTCCGTCCCCACCAGGTTACAGACCACCATGGCCGTCCCCTCGAGCCATGGCAACAGCCGCAGCGTCGACACGTCGGGCAGCGCCACCATGTCGCCGTAGCCCCCCTCCCAATTGGCGAATCGGTAACCGGGGAGGGGCTCCATGTCGACGTCGAGAGCGAGGAGATAGTCGCACGCCTCGATCCCGTGCTCCAGGACGTGCTCGAGGAAAAAGGGTGCCGTCACCCGCTTGCCCACGGGCCGGCCCTGCATGTCGGGGAAGCAGACGACCACGGTGTCGATGGACCCGGCGGCGATCAATTCTCGGAGCGTGCTGTCCGTGAGCATCCACGCACGATTGCACGGGTCGGGGGTGCCGTCCAGCAGATGGGGGTGCCGATGGCCGCGGCGGGTCGACGGCGATGCTCTACTCGGGTGTGACGTAGGCGGCGGTGATGCCCCCGTCGACCACCAGGGCGGATCCCGTCATGAATGACGAATCGTCCGACGCCAGGAACAGAGCGGCGCGGGCGATCTCCACGGGACGCCCGAGCCGGCCCATGGGGATGTGCACCAGCCGGCGTTGCCGGCGTTCGGGGTCGGCCAGCAACTCGGCGAGCAGGGGCGTGTCGATCGGCCCGGGGCAAAGCGAGTTGGCCCGGATGCCGGCCCTGGCGTACTCGACGGCCAACTCTCGCGTGAAGGCCAGGACCCCACCCTTCGATGCCGTATAGGCGACCTGGGCGGTGGCCGCGCCCATGAGGGCGACGAACGACGCCACGTTGATGATGGAACCGCCACCGGAGTCGATCATGGCGGGGACGGCGGCACGGCAACCGAGCCACACCCCCTTCACGTTGACTTGCATCACCCGGTCCCACGTCGTCGGCGGTGTGTCGAGAACACCACCGTCGTCGCCGGGAAAGATGCCGGCATTGTTGAAGAGGACGTCCAGGGCACCGAACCTGTCCACGGCCACCCCCACCATGTCGGCGACCTGTTGCTCGTCGGCGACGTCGACGGTCACGGCGGCGGCCCGGCCCCCGTTCGCCGTGATGGCGGCCACGGTGTCCCGGGCGGCCTCGGCGGCCACGTCGGCCACGACCACGGCAGCACCCTCCGAGGCGAACAGTTCGGCCGCCACGCGCCCGATTCCACTTCCCGCCCCGGTGATGAGCGCCACTTTGCCCGACAACCGCTCCGGCATCGCCGCGACACTACCGGGTCGGCCAGGGTGGACGGCGGTGGGATACTGGCCGACATGACGAAGGGCAAGACGCCGCTCGTCGGAGTCACGACGTACCGGCAGGATGCGACCTGGGGACCGTGGGAGAGACCGGCCGCCGTGCTCCCGGTGTCCTATGTGGACTGCGTGGCCGGTGCGGGCGGGCGCCCGTTGCTCCTGCCTCCCAGCGAGGGTCCCGGCGGCGATGAGGCGTCCGTGGGCGACGTGGTTTCCATCCTTGACGCCCTCGTTCTGGTCGGTGGTGGGGACGTGGACCCCGCCCGCTACGGCGCCATTCCCGATCCCGCCACGTCGGGTGTGAGCCACCGCCGCGACGACAGCGAGCTGGAACTCCTCGGCGCCGCTCTGGCCGCTGATCTGCCGGTGCTTGCCATCTGCCGGGGGATGCAATTGCTGAACGTCCATCTCGGAGGCAGCCTCCTCCAGCACCTCCCGGACGTCGTCGGCCATAGTGGGCACCGACCGGCGGCCGGTTGCTTCGGTCCCACCGTGGTGGTCGTCGAACCGGGATCGCTGTTGTCGAAGATCGTTGACGAGTCCGTCACGGTCCAGTGCTCGCACCATCAGGCCGTCGATCGTCTCGGCGTGGGACTGGCGGCGACGGCATGGGCACCCGACGGTGTGGTCGAGGCTGTCGAGCTGTCTTCGGCGCCGTTCGTCGTCGGCGTCGAATGGCACCCCGAGGAGGACAGCGACCAACGCCTGTTCGAGGCCCTGATCGGCGCCGCCCGGTGACGGACCCCGATCCGGGACGTGGTTGACTGCAGGGATGCCACCGACTGAATCCACCGTGACCGTGGTGAACCCGGCCACAGAGCATCCGGTGGCCGACGTCAAAGCTCAGGATGCCGAGGCGGCCGGCGCCACCGTGCGCCGGGCCGCCTCCGCCTTTCCCGCATGGCGCGACCTCTCGCCGTCCGACCGTGCCCGGATGTTGCGTCGGTTCGCCGCCCAGATCGAGGAACACGCCGAGGAGCTGGCCCTGCTCGAGACCCGCAATGTCGGAAAGCCCATCACCGACAGCCGGGGCGAGGTGGCGATGGTGGCCGATGTCCTTCACTTCTACGCCGGCGCCGTCGACAAGCACCGCGGTGCCACCATCCCGGTGTCGGGGGGCGTGGACCTGACCCTGCACGAACCGCTCGGCGTGGTCGTGGCCATCGTTCCGTGGAACTTCCCGCTGGCCATCACCTCGTGGAAGGTGGGCCCCGCCCTGGCGTGCGGGAACACAGTTGTCGTGAAGCCAGCCCAGCTGACTCCGCTCACCGCCTTGCGTTTCGCCGAGCTCGCCCTCGAGGCCGGTCTCCCCGAGGGAGTACTCCAGGTGGTGGTGGGCCCGGGATCGTCGGTTGGATCGTTCCTCGTCGAGCATGAGGACGTAGCCAAGGTTGCATTCACCGGCTCCACCGAGGCCGGCCGCGACGTCATGGCCCGCGCCGCCGGAACGATCAAGCGGGTGACGCTCGAGCTCGGCGGGAAGTCAGCCAACGTCGTGTTCGCCGACGCTGACCTGGAGAGAGCCGCCAGCAGCGCCCCGTCGGCCGTCTTCGGCAACGCCGGACAGGACTGCTGCGCCCGCAGCCGGATCCTGGTCGAGCGCTCCGCTTTCGACCGGTTCGTCGAGATGTTCATCGCCGCCACCGATTCGATGGTGATCGGCGATCCCGAGGACCCCGGAACCGAGATGGGTCCGCTCGTCTCGGAGAGCCACCGGGCGGACGTGGCCTCGTTTCTCGAAGCCCCGCCCGGGGAGCTCCCCGTCGCCTACCGCGGGCCTGAGCACGCCGGGCCGGGATGGTGGTTTGCCCCCACGGTCGTGGCGCCGGCCCCACCGGGGACGCGACTGTGGCGCGACGAGGTTTTCGGTCCGGTCGTGGCGATCACGCCATTCGAAGACGAGGAGGACGCGGCCTCCCTGGCCAATGACACCCCCTACGGACTTTCCGGTTCCATCTGGACCCGCGACGGCGCTCGCGCCCTGCGGATGGCCCGTGCCGTGAATGCCGGCGTGTTGTCGGTGAACTCCAACACCTCGGTCCGTGTCAACACGCCCTTCGGGGGCATGAAGCAGTCGGGGTTCGGCCGTGAGCTCGGCCTCGAAGCCCTCGACGCCTACTCCGAGACGAAGAACATCTTTTTGGCCACCGATGGGTGACGGCCATGAGTGACGTCCACATCCGCCCCTACGAACCGGCTGACCGGGCCCGTGTCCGCCACATCTGTTTCGTGACGGGTTACATCGGGGACCCGGTGGAATGGCAGTGGCGTGATGCCGAAAGCTTCTCTACCATCTTCACCGGCTACTACACCGACGCCGAACGCGAGTCAGCGCTCGTGGCCGAGGTCGACGGCGAGGTGAGGGGCTACCTCCTGGGCTGTGTCGACAGCACCCGGGCTTGGAATCCCGCCACCGTGGTCACTCGCCAGATCATCCACCGGGGACTCGCCTTCCGCCCCGGCACGGCCCGGTTCGTCTGGCGATCAGTGGGGGACGTGATCGTCGACGCCTTCCACCGACGTCTCCCGCCGGCACCGTTTTCGGATCCCCGCTGGCCGGCCCATCTCCACATCGACCTCCTGCGTGACGCCAGAGGGCGCGGCGTGGGCGCCGCCCTGGTCCGGAGGTGGCTCGAGACCCTGCGCCAGTCTGACGTCCCAGGCTGCTATCTCGAGACCATCGCCGAGAATACGGGCGCCGTGGCCTTCTTCGAGGCAATGGGTTTCGAGAAGCGGCGGAAACCGATACCGGCCCCCGGCCTGCGCTCGCCACGGGGTGAGCGCCACCACGTGCAAGTGATGGTCCAGTCGCTCCAGGTAGGGTCTGACCCGTGACTCGTCGTCGGAAACTCGTGAAGCCAGCGCTGGCCGGGATCGGTCTCCTGGGCACCATCGCCAGCATCTGGTGGTTCGCCCTCAAGCCCCGTCGCAATCGCACCAAGTCGGATTAGAACCGAACGACCCGAACGGCCCGGTCGACGAGGGGTCAGGACGACGCCACGATGACGGGGAGGACGTCGCCGATCGGACCGCGCACGACGACATCGGCCAGGATGTCGAATTCGGTGGGCTCCCCGTTCACGATGACGATTCGGGCGCCGGCCCGGTGGGCGATGGGGACCAGACCCGCCGCCGGATAGACGGAGAGTGTGGAGCCCACGGCCAGGAGAAGGTCGCAGCGACGAGCGGCCTCCCCGCTGCGCACGAGGTCGCCGGCCACGAGGTTCTGACCGAAGCTGATGGTGGCAGACTTGAGGATTCCCGAGCACACTCCTGCGGGCGTCATCTCCGTGCACGCCGGGTCGTCGTCGCCGGCGCCGACCCGGATCAGCACGTCGGGCATGGGTGTGCGTGTGCCGCAGGAGAGACACACCACGAAGCGCATGGTCCCGTGGATCTCGACCACCCGTGCCGGGTCGCTGCCGGCCGCTAGGTGCAGCCCGTCGATGTTCTGGGTGACCAACGTGTCGAGGATGCCGCGCCGTTCCAGGGCGACCAGGGCCTCGTGCCCCGAGTTGGGCTTCGCCTCCCAGGTCGGTGCCGCGAGGCGGCTGCGCCACACCCGCCGGCGGACGTCGGCGTCGGCCACATAGGCCTGGATCGTCGCCAGCTTCTCGGCTTCGGGGTTCTTGGTCCACACCCCTGCGGGACCGCGGAAGTCGGGGATCCCCGAGTCGGTCGAGATACCGGCACCGGTGAGAACGACGATCCGCCGGCTGGCGCCGACGATGATGCGGGCCCGGTCCACCGTCTCTTGGAGATCCACGCAACAATTGTCCCATCCGGGACCCCAGGGCATCGGGCGATAGCCTTCCACCGTGGCCCTGTCGTCGTTCCGGCCGCTGCGTTCCCGCAACTTCGCCCTGGTGTGGTCGGCCGCCCTGGTGTCCAACGTGGGCTCGTGGATGCAGACGGTCGCCCTCGGATACGTCGTCACGGCCCGCACCCACGAGCCGCTGTGGACAGGTCTGGTGGCGGCGGCCGCCTTCCTGCCGATGGGGTTGCTCGCCCCCGTGGGGGGAGCGCTGGCCGACCGGCTCGACCGCCGGCGTTGGCTCATCGTCACCACAGTGGCCGAGGCCTGCTTCGCCGCCGTCCTGGCTGTCCTGGCCGCCGCCGGCCATGCGCCACCTCCGGCGCTGGTCGGCGTGGCCTTCCTGGGAGGGGTGGCGGCGGCGGTCGGCTTTCCGACCTATCAGGCCATGCTGCCCGACCTGGTACCGCGCGACGACCTCCTCGCCGCGGTGTCGCTCTCCTCGGCCCAGTTCAATCTGGGTCGGGTCATCGGGCCGGCCCTGGCCGGCATCGTTCTCGTGGTGGGGTCCGACGCCTGGGCCTTCGCCGTGAACGCCGCCTCCTTCGGAGCCGTGGTGGTGGCCCTCGTCTTCGTGCGGCTACCAACCGCCACGCGCCCGACAGCACCCGTGGAACGCATCGTCCGCAGGATCCTCGCCGGCGCCCGGGTGGCGGCGGGCGAGCCGGGCTGTCGCAGCGCCATCCTCCTCATCGGAGTGGTGGCCCTGATCGGCTCGCCGTTCATCGGCCTCGTCCCGGCGGTGGCCATCGACGGCCTCCACCGCGGTGCCGGGGCCACCTCGGCGCTCGTGACGGGCCAGGGGATCGGCGCCGTCGTCGGTGCGCTGGCTCTGGCGCCGCTGGCCCGGGTGTGGGGCCGGCGCCGGCTCCTGGTCGGTGCGTTGTTCGCCTTTCCGACGGCGATCATGGCCTACGGCCTGGCTCCCTCTCTGGTGACGGCATCCCTGGCCATCGTGGTCGTCGGAACCTGCTACATCGGCGTCCTGACGGGTCTGAACACGGTCGTCCAACTGCGGGCTCAGGAGCAGGCGCGCGGACGGGTACTCGGCCTCTACATGATGGCCCTGGGAACCATCTACCCCATTGGCCTCGTCATCCAGGGCGTCATCGCCGGTGCCGTGGGGATCGGCGCCGTGACGGTGGCATCAGGCGTCCTCCTGTTCGCGGTCATGGCCGGATTGACCGCTCTTCGACCAGGACTGTTCCGCGCTCTGGAGGACGACAAGGTGACGCTGTCCGACGCCGGGACGGTCCGCTCGTTGCCGGTGTCGGGGCGATGAACGAAACACCGTCGCCGACCGGTGTGGTGCCGTGACCCGATGAGCGAGCAGGGATGGTCCACGCTCGAGCCGGTGGCGGCCGAGGCGGCCCAGGGCCGCGCCGCCGGAGCTCTGGCCGCCGCCGGGCTCGGTCCGGGCGACCGGGTCGCCTTCTGCCTGCCGTCCTCCGCTTCGTTGCTGATCTGTGTCCTCGGGGCACTGAGACGGGGGATCGTCCCCGTGCTGCTGAACGCCACTCTCCTCCCGGCCGAAAGAGATGTCCTCGTCGCCGACGCCGAGCCCTCACTGACCGTCTTCGATGCCGCCGGCCTGGCCGCCCTCCTCGAGGGCCGGCGTGCCGAGATGGCGCCCTATCCGCTGGCCCGTCCCATGCACTACACATCGGGTACGACGGGGCGCGCCAAGGGGGTGTGGTCGGGGGTGCTCGACGAGGACACCGCCCGTCGGCTCTTCGAGGACGAAGCCGACCTGTGGGCGTTCGACGCGTCCGACACCCACCTGGTGTGCTCGCCCATGTACCACTCGGTGTCGGTTCGCTTCGCCGCCGCCACGCTCCTGCGCGGAGGGCGCCTGGTGATCCTCCCGCGTTTCGACGCCTCGGCCGCCGCCGCCGCCGTACGCCGGTACCGGCCCACGACCACGTTCCTGGCTCCCACCGCACTCCAGCGCCTGCTCGGGCATGACGACGCTGTCGAGAGCGCCGGTGCCAGCGGACTCTGGGACTCGTTCCGCCTCATCGTCCATGCCGGGTCGCCGTGCCCGCCGGCAGTCAAACGGGCTGCCCTGCGACGGGCGCGACCGGGGGCCGTCTGGGAGTTCTACGGATCCACCGAAGGGCAATTCACGGTCTGTGGGCCCGATGAATGGACGGCCCGCCCGGGCACGGTGGGACGGGCCCGTCCCGGTCGCCGGCTACAAGTCGATCCCGACGGAACGGTCTGGTGCCGAAGTCCGTCGTTCGCCCGCTTCCGATACTGGCACGACGACGACGCCACCGCCCGCGCCTGGCGGGGCGACGAATTCACGGTCGGCGACCTGGGGCGCCTCGACCCCGACGGCTATCTCTTCCTCGACGGCCGACGCGACGACCTGGTTATCACAGGCGGCGTCAACGTCTACCCCGCTGAAGTGGAGGCGGCCCTGGCCGAAGCCCCGGGCGTCGTCGAGGCGGCCGTCTTCGGCATCGCCGATGAGACGTGGGGCGAACGCGTGTGCGCCGCCGTCGTCGGTCCCGTGGACGAGGCCGCCCTGCGTCGTCACGTGGCCGACCGTCTGGCACCTTACAAGCGCCCCAAGACCTACTTCCGCGTCGACGAGCTGCCGCGCACAGCCACGGGCAAACTTCGCCGGCGGGCGCTGCCGTCGGTCCTCGGTCTCGACGGGCTGCCACCTGAACCCGGCGCCGGACCATCAGCCCCTTGAGCCTCCGCGGAGGGCCTCCGCCGTCGCGTCGGGGCCTCCGACGTGCCGACCGGGGGCATCGTGGGGGAAGATCTGCGCCGTGCCCATCGCCACTGTGAATCCAGCCACGGGTAAGACGGAGAGGACCTTCGAACCCCACGATGACAAGGAGGTGGAGGTCCGCCTGGCCCGGGCGGCCGAGGCGGCCGTCTCCTACCGGCAGACCACCTTCGCCGAACGGGCCCGGTGGGTGGTGACGGCGGCGGAGTTGCTCGAGGGGGAGATCCCCGAGGTGGCCCGGGTGATGACCACCGAGATGGGCAAGACATTCGCCTCCGCCAAGGGCGAGGCGGCGAAATGTGCCAAGGGTCTGCGGTGGTTCGCCGAGCACGCCGAGGGATTCCTGGCCGCCGAGCCCGTCGACTCCGACGCCGCCGACAGCCGGGTGCTCTGGCGGCCGATGGGTCCCGTCCTGGCCGTGATGCCGTGGAACTTCCCGCTGTGGCAGGTGATGCGATTCGCCGCCCCCGCCCTCATGGCCGGCAACATCGGGTTGCTCAAGCACGCCTCCAACGTCCCCCAGACGGCCCTGCTGATCGAGGACCTTTTCCGACGGGCCGGCTTCCCACCCGGTGTCTTCCAGACCCTGCTCATCCCGGCCGACCGGGTGGCCGGACTGATCGAGGACCCGAGAGTCCGGGCGGTGACCCTGACCGGTTCGGAGGAAGCCGGCCGTTCGGTGGCCGCCACAGCGGGGCGGGCCATCAAGAAGTCGGTCCTCGAGCTCGGCGGGAGCGATCCCTTCGTGGTGTTGCCGTCGGCCGACCTCGTCGCGGCGGTCAGTGTCGGTGTGACCGCCAGGGTCCAGAACAACGGCCAGAGCTGTATCGCCGCCAAGCGGTTCGTGGTCCACACCGACTGTTACGACGCCTTCGAGGAGGCCTTCGTCACGAGCATGGCCGGTCTGAACGTGGGCGACCCCATGGACAACGCCACGGAGGTCGGTCCCTTGGCCCTGGCGTCGGGGCGTGACGAAATCGTCGCTCTGGTCGACGACGCCCGGGACAAGGGAGCCACCGTCCTGTGCGGTGGTTCGCCCCCGGGGGGCCCCGGGTTCTTCTACCCACCCACCGTCATCGCCGGCATCAGACCGGACATGCGGGTGGCCACCGAGGAGGTGTTCGGGCCCGTCGCACTGCTCTACCGTGTCGAGGACGCCGGGGAAGCTCTCCGGGTGGCCAACGACACGGGATTCGGACTGGGGGCCAGCGTCTGGACGCGAGACGAGGGCGAGCGCCGGCGCTTCGTGGAAGGTCTGGACGTGGGCATGGTCTTCGTCAACGCCATGGTGGCCTCCACCCCCGAATTGCCCTTCGGGGGGACGAAGCGTTCCGGCTACGGACGGGAGCTCGCCGCCCTCGGGATCCGTGAGTTCTGCGAGGCCAAGAGCGTCTGGGAGGCGTAGGACCCCTACTCGTGCCAGCCGGGCATCCAGTGCAGCTCCGGGGAGTCACCGGTGGCGGCCGAGAGGAGCCGGAGGGAATCGACCAGGTCGCGCCTGGTGCCGAGGGGGATGGACCCGAGCAGCGCACATACGTCCGCCCGACGGCGGTTGATCACCTCCATCACCGTCGTCCGACCGGCGTCCGTCACCCCCAGGTTCACTTCTCGCCGGTCGAGCTCGTCGCGTGTGCGGGTGATGAGGCCCTTGCGCACCAGCCGGTCGCACATCCGGGTGGCCGTCGACGGGCTCACTCCCAGCGCATCGGCCAGGTCGGCGAGGCGCCGGGGTCCGCCGTCGCTGAGCACGACCAGGGTCCGGTACTGCGGCAGGGTCACCGCCTCGCCACATTCGGTCAACGAGCGGATGGCGATGGCCACCATGGCCCGACTGGCATGGATGATCGCCTCGATGACCTCGTTGTCGTCGGGAACCGTCATCAGTGTGGCCTTCCCCTGAGACTCTTCCCCGACGACCCGTCGTCCCTTGGCGCGTTCCATCGTCCCCCGACCGCCGCGTTCCACGCAGGAAGTATGGCGTATGTCGACCGTTCGAGGTCGAGTACATCGGGGCCGCACCCGGCATCCGCCGTCGTGGTGCCTGGAGAGGGTCGAAGGTGGGGTTCAGCCCCGATCACACCGAGCCGGCGTGGCGCTGTCGACGGCGGCGTCGAGGAGGAGGCCCGCCTCGGCAAGGTTCCCCTCCCTCACCAGGGCGGGGAGCGGACCGTCGAGAAGGGCCTCCCAGTCGACGGACTCGGTGGTCGCCCCCCGGGAGTGGATGCGCTGGCGGGCATCGTCGAGAAGCGAGGCCAGGGCACCGAGCCCGGGACCGACGGCTTCGGCGATCCTCCGGCGGAGCCACGAGGCCAGGGCGGGGCTGGCCCCCCCGGTGGAGATGGCCACACTGACGGACCCGTCTCGGCTCACGGCGGGAAGGACGAAGGAGCAGTGATCGGGATCGTCGGCGCTGTTCACCCAGACCCCCGCCTCATCGGCGTCGTGGGACACGGAGGCGTCGACCGACGGATCTCCCGTGGCCGTGACGACCAGCCGGTAGCCAGCGGCCTCTCCGGGGCTGTAGGGCCGCAAATGGACCGTCAGGTGAGGGCCACGGAGACGGGCGAAGACGCCGTCGCCGGCCAGGAGGCCGAGGGCCACGTGCGCCTCAGGGGCGACGACGGTGACGGCGGCACCGCAGCCGAGCAGGCCGGCGATCTTGCGGGCGGCCACCCGGCCCCCGCCCACCACCAGGCAGGGACGGTCGGCGACGATGAGGCCGACGGGGTACAAGTCGGCTTCGATGCCCATGCCTACCTCACCGGTCGCAAAAGGGGTGAAATGTTGATCTAATTAGTCACCTATAGTAGTACGGGAGCGAAGAGATACACCGTGGCCGGGGCGTCGGCGCCCAGTCAGGGCAATCGGGGGCGGGGGGAGCCGGCAATGAGTTGTTCGAAGGCTGGGGAAGACGAAGGGGACGACATCGTGGCCACAAGCGCCGAAATCGAGATCGAGCCGCAGGAGATCGAGGCCCGTGCCTACGAATTCGAGACGGCCCCCGCCGGCAAGGTCATCGCCTGGGCGGTCGAGCGGTTCCGGGACGGCGTCTCGCTGGCCTGCTCCTTTCAGGATTGCGTCATCGTCGAGTTGGCCGTCCAGGTCGACCCGGCCATCGAGGTTCTCTTCCTCGACACCGGCTTCCACTTTCCGGAGACTCTGGCCTACGTCGAGGACGTCCGCCGCCGGTACGACCTGAACCTCCGCGTCCTCACCCCCGGTCCCGAGGCTGACGACTTTCCGTGCGGCAGCGATCGTTGTTGCGAGATGCGCAAGGTGGCGCCCCTCGACCGGGCTCTGGAGGGACGGCAGGCGTGGATGACCGGCCTCAAACGCGTCGACGCCCTCACCCGGGCGGCGACCCCGATTGTGTCGTGGGACGATACCCGCCGTCTGGTCAAGGTGAATCCGCTGGCCACCTGGACCGACGAGGATGTGACGCAGTACGCCGCTGACCACGGTCTCCCCGTCCACCCCCTGATCCCGCGCGGCTATCTGTCGATCGGGTGTGCTCCGACCACGCGACCGGTGGCACCGGGCGAGGACCCCCGCGCCGGTCGGTGGGCGGGCAGCAACAAGACCGAATGCGGTTTGCACATCTGATATGGCGCGCCGGCGGGACTACCCGCTCGGGGTCGAGTTCCGCGGCAACGAGCGCTCCATGCACTTCGTCAGGCCGTATCGCAAGGTCGGTGAGCTGAACCAGGTCGAACGCTGGAAGCTCGATCGTCATCCCCTCGAGGTGGCCGATGCCGTGATCGAGCGCTACGCCCAAGAGGGCGTCGGAGCCATCGGTCAGGTGGCGGGGGAGCAGGAGAGGCTCAAGTGGGTCGGTCTCTATCCTCAACGCCAGGGTGGCGACGCCTTCATGATGCGGGTGAAGGTGCCAGGGGGCAGGTTGACGGCGGATCAGGCGCGCGAGATCGGTATCGCCGCCGAGGCCTATGGCGAAGGACCCGACGACAGTCCCGTCTTCGGAAACCGCTACGCCGACATCACCACCAGACAGACCATCCAGATCCACTGGATCCGGATCGCCGACGTCCCGAGAATCTGGGAGCGGTTCGCCGACGTCGGTCTCACCACCGTTCAGGCTTGCGGAGATTCCGCCCGAAACGTGTTGTGCTGCCCGGTGTCGGGTGTCGACGCCCACGAAATCTTCGACGCCCTGCCGGTGGCCCTCGAAGTCTCGGCGTTCTTCACGGGGAACCGCGACTATGCCAACCTGCCCCGGAAATTCAAGATCAGTGTGACTGGGTGCGTGGAGGACTGCGTCGCAGCCGAGATCAACGACATCGGCCTCTGGCCGGCGCGTGCGGCTGACGGGACCGTCGGCTTCAACGTCCTGGCCGGCGGAGGCCTCTCCGACGGCGAGCGTATGGCGTCCGATATCGATGTATTCATCGTGCCCGAACAGGCCGTCGAGCTGACCCGTGCGATCGCCCAGATCTTCGGCGAGCTGGGCAACCGCGAGAACCGGGGCCTGGCCCGCATGCGCTACCTCGTGCAGGAGTTGGGAGCGGAGGGTTTCCGCACCGAACTGGCGGCGCGTACCCGGTTCGCGTTGGACCACGCCGGCGAGAGCCTGACGCGTCGCCACCGCGGCGATCATGTCGGCGTCCACCCGCAACGTCAGGCCGGACTCGTCTACGTGGGTTGTTCGGTTCCCGTGGGAAGGATGTCGGGAATCGAACTGGTGGAAGCGGCCCGGTTGGCGACGGCCTACGGGGACGGCACCGTCCGGCTCGGCTCCGACCAGAATTTCGTCCTCAGCGGTGTGACTGAGGGAGACGTCGACCGGTTGCTCGACGAAGAGCTTCTCCAGAAGTACTCACCGACCCCCGGGCCCTTCGAGCGGGGCGTGGTGGCGTGCACAGGGAGCGAGTTCTGCCGCTTCGCCGTGGTGGAAACCAAGGAACGCGCCGTGACCTGGGCCCGCTGGCTCGACTCCGAGCTGGCGACGCACGCCGCCGATGGTCACGGCAACGGCAACGGCAAACGACAGGGGCGAGACGACGACGCCGGCGTCATCCGGATGCATTTCTCGGGGTGCCCGGCGTCGTGCGCCCAACCGCAGATCGCCGACGTGGGATTCCGGGGCGACACCGCCCACGTGGGCGACCACCTGGTGGAGGCCGTCGACATCGGCCTCGGTGGATCCCTCGGGTCCGACGCCGCCTTCATCGACTGGATCGACGGGGCCCGCCCCGTCGACGACGTTCCCCAGGCCCTCTTGCGCGTGGTGACGCGCTACCAGGCCGAGCGACGCAGCGGCGAGGCGTTCCACAATTGGGCCCGCCGCATCCCGAACGACGAGTTGCGGGCCACCCTGTCGGGGATGGAAACGGAGCTCGGCGCCGGAGCGCGACCGTGAAGGGTTTCCGCATCCGCGAGGAGATGAACGGAGTCGAGGAGCCTCCCGGTAAGACGTGGTTCTGGGAGCTCGAGGCCGGGGTCATCTTCGCCGACCGTTGCATCCAGTGCGGTACGTGCGTGGCGGTGTGCCCGTCCAACTCGATCGGAGTCAACGCCGACAGCGGGCTTCCCGAGCTCGTCAAGCTGTGCACCGGGTGCTCCCTGTGCTGGGACTTCTGTCCCCGGGGTGGACTGCGCTACGAAGCCCTGTGGCCCCCGTCGACGCCCTCGGCCGAGGCGGCCGAGGCCCCGGTGGTGGTGAAGGCCGATGCGGCCGACACTTACTGGAAGCTGACCGGTGGACCGCCGGGCGACGGCCTGGGGGCGGTGACGCACAGTTACGCCGTGCGGGCCGGGGCCAGGGCGGACGATGCCCAGGACGGCGGGGTGGTCACGGCCATGCTTCTGGCCCTTCTGGCCGGGGGTGACATCGACGGCGCCCTCGTCTCGAAGCCGAGTGCCGATCCGGCTGAGCCATGGAAGGGGATCGCCACGGTGGCCACGACGGCCAAGGAGATCACCGCCGCCGCCGGCAGCTACTACAACCAGACCATGGCGCTGGCCGAGCTGGACCTTAGTCGTTACGACCTGCCGGCCAAGCCCCGGTTGGCCGTGGTCGGTACCCCCTGCGAGATCCAGGGCATCAGAGCCATGCAGGCCCGCCGTTGGCCCACCGGCGCACACCGGGTCGACGCCGTCGTTCTGACGATCGCCCTGCTGTGTACGAAGAGCTTCGACTACGAAGCACTGATGCTGCGGGAACTGCGTGACAAGCGGGGTCTCGATCTCGACCGGGTGAGCAAGGTCGACGTGATCCACGGCCGTATGATCGTGGAGTACCGTGACGGCGACGTGGCCGTGGACGAGCCGGTCAAGGATTTCCACGGTGCGGCCCTCAAAGGTTGTGATGAATGTGCCGACTTCCTGGGTCGCGGCGCCGACCTTTCGATCGGCAGTGTCGGCTCGATGTCCGGATGGTCGAGCGTCCTGGTACGGACGGAGGCCGGGAGGCTGGCATTCGAGCGTGCCCGGGGGCGACTCGACGTCCGGGACCTCGACGACCCGGAGGCACTGTGGAAGCTCGACCGGTTGGACAAGAGGGTGGCTGAGCGGACGCTCCAACGCAAGCTCGATCCCGACGCCCCGATGTTCATCGACTTCGCCGAGCACGTCAGTCTCTACAGCGGTACCGACCGGGCCCCGGTGGTGAGGGACAGGTGAGCGTCTTCCTGGAGCCGACTGAGGGTGTCCACCTCGAGCACATCGACGAACCCCTCGACATACGCCACGGGCTTCGCCAGGCCCTCCTCGACGGGGCCGACTGGCGCGAGGGGTTCAGCAGCGACATCTGCATCGGTGTGGTCCTGTGGGAGCGGTGGCGCCCGGCCCTCGAACCGGTGGGGATGGACCGCGAGGCCTTCATCGACGTGGTCGTCGGCTACGGCCGGGAGCTCTGGCTCTGGTTGATGGGTGAACGCCAGTGGGACGAATTCCTGGTCGGACTGGCCGGGCGGGTCCGCCGCCGCCTGCCCGAGCGCTGACCCGTCGGCCTTCGGGTTCGGGCGCCCGCCGGGCTCGGTGACGGTCGCCGTGCCCATGGCCGCCGTCGGTGGACAGGTCCCCCTGCGTCTGCGGGGCGTGGCCGTCGTGCGAGACGGTGTTGCCATCCTGGACGGGATCGACTGGGACATCGGACACGGTGAGCGATGGGCCGTCCTGGGGCCCAACGGATCGGGGAAGACGACACTTCTGCGTGTGGCGGGCATGCGCCTCCTTCCGACCCGTGGGACCGTCGAGGTGCTGGGGGAGACTTACGGTCGCAGCGACGCCCGAGCCGTGCGCCGACGCGTCTCCTTCGTGAGTCAGTCCCTCCTCCGCGGGCTTCGGCCGACATTGTCGGCTCATGACGTCGTCCTCACCGGTCGCCACGCCGCTCTCGAAGCGTGGTGGCACCGGTACGACGAGGACGACCATCTTCACGCCCGACGGCTCCTCGATGCCGCCGGACTGGGGGATGCCGACGAGAGACCCTTCGGGGTTCTCTCCGAAGGGGAACGCCAGCAGGTCCTCCTGGCCCGCGCACTCATGGCAGAGCCTGACTTGCTCCTTCTCGACGAACCGGCCGCCGGCCTCGATCTCGGTGCCCGGGAGCGACTGGTCATGCATCTCGGTGTCCTGGCCGCCGATCCCGGTACTCCTCCGCTGGTACTCGTCACGCACCACGTGGAGGAGTTACCGGCCGGAATCACGCATGCCGCCCTCGTCAGCGCCGGTCGCCTGGTGCAGGTCGGCCCCGCGTCCGATGTCCTCACCACCGACGCCATTTCGTCCTGTTTCGGCGTGCCTGTCAACGTCGAACGGGTCGAGGGACGGTGGACGGCTCGCGCCGCGATCGAAGATACGGACGCCGAAGAATGACCGAAGCACCCGCTTATCGGCGCCCGCTGGGTCGTCCTCGGAGCCGTTTGACGGGTACTCGCGCTGCGCGACAGAGGTGACGCACTGAGTGTCATCGCGTGCGCTCGGATCTCGACCGGCCGACGCGACGCCGAAACTTCCGTCTCGGGCAAGGCCGACAATCCCCGTTCCGACCTGCCATTTTCGAGCTGCCTTGCAGGCCGGGCACGGGCTGACTAGTAAGGGGGAACCCAGGGAACCGCGGGTGCATCAGTCCGTTCCGACCATCCACCAGATGTAGAAGATCGCTCATTAAGGTCTTCACTACCGGAAGGCAGGTCAAGGGGTCTTGACGATCGTGGTTCTCGTTGTCCTCGTGCTGGTGTGGGCGGTGGTCCTCGGGCCGAGCCTTCTTCGACGGACCGCTGACCGTCAATCGAAAGACTCAATCGGCTCGTTCCACCGCCAGCTTCATGTGCTGGGACGCACAGGTCCCTCCCTGGTACCCCCCGCACACCGACTTGATACCTCGATTCCCGCCACTCTCCATGACGCCGGCGGTGCGGGGCGGATCGGCTCGGTCAGCAGCCGTCCCGCTCCGTGGGCTTTCAATGCCGAACCCTCCGACACCGGTGCACAGACGGCGCTCCGGCGACCCGATCCATACTTCCGCCCCGGAGCATGCAAGCGTCGCCGGGACGTGCTCATGATCCTGCTGTGCATGCTCACGGTCACCGGTCTCATAGGCATCATTCCCGCCATGCACGTCCTACTTGTCGGAACGGCGTTCGTGGCTGTGGTGCTGGCCGCGTACCTCGGCCTCCTTATCCGACTTCGGGGCCAGGCGCTCGAACGTGAGGTCAAACTGCATTACCTGCCACGAAGCGCCGAATACGACCTTCCGATACAGATCCGCCGAGTGGCATCGCGCTGAACCACACGCTCTAGGTTCGCCGGGCCCGGGACGGCCGGACCGCCGTGGTCGAGCGAGCGAAGTGCCTGTCACGACGGCGCGCAGGACCTTCTCGTGGTTCCCATGCTCTGTCGGTCGTCATCGTGAGCCGGGACCGACCCGCCCTTCTGGGGAAGACGCCCGTTCCCAGAGGAGGCGAACACTGGTCGCCCGGGGCACGGGAGCGATCGGGCCAGGAGGCCGGAGCCTGGCGCTATCCTGAAGACCTCAACGGGGGTGTAGCTCAGCTGGTAGAGCGCTACGTTCGCAACGTAGAAGTCGGCGGTTCGAGTCCGCTCACCTCCACCACTAAAAGCCCAGTTCAACTAGCCTTTTTGGGGGAGCGCTTGATTGGAGCCGGGCGTTTCACTGCACGTTTATTGCTCACTCGTTTTCTGCCAGGCATGAAATAGGCCCCAGAAGCTTCGCCCGCTCGCCGGTCTGCTTCGGGGACAGATTGGGCATAGAGCTCAAGTGTCATACGCACGTCAGAGTGGCCAAGACGATCCTTCGCTGTCCTGGCGTCCACGCCATTGACCACTAGAGAGGTTGCGTGCGCTCGCCGTAGGCCGTGTGACCGCGCCAGAGGATGGCCGGCCTTCTCGCACGCCGGCACCCATATGCGGTTCCGCCAGTTCGAGTACCTCAAAAGGCCACCGTTTGAATCAGCGAAGAGAAGCTCATCTGGTCCAACCAAACCCTGACGCTTCATGTGTTGCCGGATCAGAGTCATCAGAGAGCGTGGTACAGCGAGGGTCCGAGCACTGGCATCCGACTTTGGCGTACTCAGCATGGAGTGGCCCTTCTGGTCACGAATGACTGTCTCGGTGATCGTGACTGACGAGTCCTTTCCATGAGTGGTGAAGCTCCCAACCCGTAGAGCGGCGATCTCCTCCCAGCGCAGACCCAGTACCGCTCCGATCAAGACCATGGGGCGGTACTCCTTGGGCATAGCAAGAGCGATGCTCTCCACCGCATCTGGCGTCAGAAGGTACGTCTTGGAGGGAGTGAGCTTTGGGAGGTTGATCCCTCGGCAGGGGGTACGGCCGATCCAGTCATTCCGAGCGGCGTACTCGAACATGGCCCGGAGGACTCCGTAGTAGCGGCGTACCGTCCTCGCTCTGACCGACTTCTCCCAGATGTTGACGAGCTTCTGAACGTCTGGCGGGGTAACGCCGCCGATGCGCCTCGTGCCCAGGGCTGGGACGATATGACCGTTCAGTGCCACCTCGTCCGTTGCTCGAGTGTTGACTCGCTTGCTTGGATTCGAAGCCAGCCAGCTCTTACCGAGCTCCTCGACCGTAATCTTCTGGTTCCGGGGGTCGATTGAGGTTCCCCGGCGTCGATTTTCGTCTGTCTCAGTGAGCCAGTCCGACGCTTGGGTCTTCGTAGGGAAGGTCCGCTGGCGCTGCTCACCGTTGATGCGGACCCGCACGTCGTAGACTGTTCCATACCGACCAGTCTCCCGCGCCTTGATTCGAGGGTCCGTCGTTAGAGCCATGGTGCCGCCCGAACGGTGCTCACGGCGGCCAGCCTAGACAACGCCACGGCCACACTGGGAACGGGTACTCAACACCGTGAACTCGCCCAAAGGGCGTATTGAGGAATGCGTGCGCAAGAGTACGAGGCCACGGAGGGTTACGGGAGTCATGTTGGCCATCAGTGAATCTTCTCCGGGGAAACATTCGGGCTAACCCGCCACAAACTGACCGGAAGGTACAGACCAGCCACGGTGTCAGAAACCCCTTCAAAGAGTCGCCGGAACACGGAGGGCTCAGCCAGGTCTAGTCCCGAAACGAATCGCTGCACGGTGACCCAAGAGACGCGGGCCGTGGAGGCGTATGGACCAAGAAAATGCGGCCTGGAGTCGTGGAAGCTTTCCGGCTGCCCGAGGTCGGAGACAGTCAGGACGCCAGCCCGACCCCCGACGTAACCAGCGATCAGCACCGATACCCCTTGAACGACAAAGGGACCAGAGGACATGCCCGGAGCTAAGCCCATAGCGGCCCTGACAGGCGCACGAATCTCGTGATTGATTTTCGCCACCTCGGCGGTGGCAAGGACCTTCAAGTCCTCCCAGGTTGCCGCTCTCAGATCGCCCAGCCACTCCGCAAAAGCGACTGCCGGATCAACAACTCCGGCCAGGCCCCATACCAGGGATGTGTTGCTAACAGGATGGATCTTCTCGACCTCAAAGGTGTCTGCGGCCGAGTACCCGGTCTGTGCCTCCCCCTGTTCCATGGCCCGTCCGTCGGCACCCACCAATACGTGACCGTCGCCAATGACAGCGCCCAGAAGGGTCATGGACGGCACTGACGAGGCTTCTCCGCACGCACAGTAGGACGATACCGCCCGCCGCCGGTGCTGGACATGGCCTACGAATACGCCGAAAAGCGTCCTCGACCAGCGGTTTGTTTGGCGGGATGGGACGGCCGGAGCCAACGGCCATCCCCACTATCCGATATGGATAAGCCGGATCGTTCGTCGTACGGACGAGCCCCCTGAGCCCCTTCCCCAACTGAATCTAAAACTACAGCCGTGTCATCCCACATCTTTGGTCAATAACGCGCGACCCTCTTTACTCCGGGCGAAGGGGGAGCTACTTCAATGGACATCGAACGTCAGGGAGGTGGGCTGTGGAGCCCGGAGCAACTCAGGAAGACCGTCATGAGGCAATTCGAGAAATAGAAGCGCAGCGAGGGTCAAAGGTGATCTCCTACGTCACCTCCACTCGCCAAAACTTGGAATCGCAAATGTCCATGGATGTGATTCCAATTTTCTATGAGCATCTCCGACTTTTGAACAAAGAGGACGCTGGAAAACTCAAGCTCGATATCTTGATCCACTCCAACGGAGGCGACGGGGTCGTCCCGTGGCGTTTGGTCAAACTTCTTCGGCAGTATTGCTCGGAGTTCACCCTCCTGGTTCCCAATCATGCGTATAGCGCCGCAACGCTTCTGGCTCTGGGTGCTGACAACGTTTTGATGCATCCAATGGGCGTATTGGGTCCCATAGATCCAACTGTCACCACTGCGTACAACCCGCCGGATCCCGCCAATCCTTCGCGGAAGCTCGGCGTGTCGGTGGAGGACGTTGCCGCCTATATCGCGTTGGTTCGTGAGGACGTCGGCATCCATCATGAAGATGAGCTGGTCCAAGCCTTCCTTGCTCTTGCCAATGTGAATGTCATTCACCCCCTCGCCCTCGGGTCCGTGAAGCGATCGACCTCCCAGGGCCGCATGTTGGGACAAAAGCTGCTCAAGAGTCGAAAACACGCTCAGATGGAGGAGCATGAGATCACCGAGGTGGTGAACACGCTGACGTCACAGCTCTACTACCACGGACATCCCATCAACTGGGAGGAAGCGAATAGTGAGTTGGGCCTCAAGTTTGTACAGGAGGCTGATCCGGCGCTCTGTGAACTCATGTGGGATCTATTCTCTAAGTACGTCGCGTTGTTCAACATGAACGAATCATTCGATGCGGGCGTTGAAGCGACGCGCGCCGGCAAGTTTCCTCAGGTCCCCGCGCCGCCAGGTGTGACAGTCCCCGGTGCCACGACCCAATCTGTCGGATGGGCGGTAGAAGAGTTGGTCGCAGGTCCCTATCCGACCGTAATTGTCGAGTCGGCGACGCGGTCTGACTATTACGAAGTCACGCTTGATGTTGTGCTGCGTCGGGAATGGACGGGGCAACTGCAGACGCTGATGGCCGTTTCCGACCAAGGATGGCGAAGGATTGGAGGCACGAACGTTGCCGGAACGTCGGCAGCCACGCCACCGGCAGTGGGGGGAACTACCCCCTAGGGGGCAATCTCAGGACGACGACGCGAACCCAAGCAGCCCGGACGTCGACCGAAGTTCGACCGGAATCGGGGACTGACCAATGACTGGTGACGACGTCGCGGAAAACCGCTCAGGAAGGAGCTGCCCGACCTCACATTGGCTGGCCATGTTCGGCGCTTCGGCCTGCGCGGGTGCATCAACTAGCGACAAATCAGTGCCCCCTGGATGAACTGTCGAACCCGTTACTTCTAGCATGGAATACGTCTCGACGGATTGCAATGTCTTACCTTTCACCAGTGATTCTAGCTGGTCAGAGGAGTATGCCAGTCCGCGTAGGGGGACGGGAAATCCGCTGATTCATTTTCGGCATGATCTCGCCGGAACTTGAAGCGGTCCATTCACATCAACCCCACAAGCCACAACCGAGCGGGCCTGGCGCCGGACGGGTCCCAGTTGAACGGAGACCCAGTTGACCGAGTGGAAGAAGGCGCAGGGCATGGGAGCGTGAGGACGGGCCGTCCTTCATCGACTCCAGCACCACCGGGGCTGCCTTTCCAGGTGAGTCGGAAGGGTCGGATCAACTGGCTCGCCTTTTCGCCGGACGACGGACGAGTTTCGCCCTGCTATTGGCTGTCGGTGAAGAACCGCGAGGTGTACGTGGGTCAGCGCGGGATGCCTGGAATCAAGATCAGTCTCCACAAGACCGGAGACGCGCACATCTCGGCCAACGATCACGAAACTGCAGAGGCGTGGGGGTTTCCATCCCAATCCAAGCGTCCGTCCGAGTGGAGCACCCGCCGCCAGTTTCATCCTGGCTGGAATCGTCTCCTCCATGTCGTCCACCCCGAACCAGAGCTCCGACGTTTCAGCGAGGAGGGCCTCGAGAGCGTGAAACCTCTGATCCGGTTACCGGTGGCCCCTGAAATGGCTCTCCACGTCTGTCTGCTCCGGTACACCGGAGCGTTCGTAAACACGCGGATCGAGTTCGAGGACGCGGTCCATGTGGCGACCATCGAAGATGGAGAGGACTGGCGACTCGAAGTGATGGCCATCTTGGAGCCGTGGACGCAGGAGCATCGAGATTGGGCGCAACGTGCGCGCCTCATACCTCCAGGCAGCCACGGGCGATCGGCTGTAGCACCCGGATTCAACCGTGACCCACTTACGGGACGCTTAACCAAGCTGGTCACCATAGAGGACGGCAGTATGCGGCTGTATGACCTGGCTGCAAACGAACCCGAGGACTGAGCGCCCCAAATATCGGGGTCTGGGCATTCTGTCCCGAGGGGGGAACGGCTCGAAGACGCCACCATTCGTAGTCCACGATTCGCCGGAAAAACATCTCAGGGGGAGGTGGCTCGGGGTGGGGGGGGTGACATTTGGATTTCAGACCAACACCTTTCGTTGCGGTACTGCCGTGGCACATACCCGGTTGTCGAGTCTTGGCTTGTGGCTGGCCATCGCTGTGCTCACATGTGACCGCAGTCCCTACGACCGTTGCAGTGTCCGTGGCCACGATAGGGATCTTGCGATGGTCACCATTGGTGAGGAATGTCACACACTGGCGTCGTGGCGGGTGAGACTGGAAGGGTGAACCGTGCCGAATACGCGGAGGCCGCGGCCATGCTGCGCCGGCTTGTTAAGGCTGTCCGCGACGGCGAGCTCACCGCGACGACACCGCAAGGCCTAGCGCTGATGCGCGGGATGGAAGGGGCGGCGGCGACATTCGAGGTTCTGTCGGGAAAGAAACCTGACGATTCCTGACCTAATCTCTTGTACCAAATGTTGGTTTGGTATATACTAGGCACGAAGAGACATTAAAGCCCGGGCGGTGCGCAAACACCCCCGGGCGTGGCCAGAACCTATTGAGGAGGTTCCGACATGGAACACGCTACTTCCGACAAGCTGACCGCGGCGCACAACGCGCTCGTGGAAGCGGTCGAATCGATCACCACGGGCGAGGATTGGGCGCGGATGCTTGACACGGCGTCAAGGTTCCACCGCTACAGCGCGAACAACGTCTTCCTGATCATGTTGCAACGCCCGGATGCCACCCGCGTCGCCGGCTACAAAACGTGGCAGAGCCTTGGCCGTCAAGTCAGGAAGGGTGAGCGCGGTATCCGCATCCTGGCGCCCTGCAAGTACCGGCGCACCGAGGTCGACGCCCAGACAGGTCAGGAGACGACGTACTCCGGTATTCGAGGGTTCACGACGACGACCGTGTTTGACGTCGCCCAGACGGACGGAGACGAGCTCCCCGACGTTGCACCTACTCTGCTCGCCGGCGAGGCGGTAGCGGGTCTGTGGGACGCCCTGGCCGCCCAGGTGAAGGAGCAGGGCTACACCCTTGAGCGGGGCGACTGCTCCGGGGCGAACGGTTGCACCGACCACAGGGTCCGGACCGTACGGGTCCGCGACGACGTCAGCGAGGCCCAGGCGACCAAAACCCTGTGCCACGAGCTCGCCCACGTCTTGCTTCACCCCGATACCACGGCCTACTTCCAGTGCCGCGGGCGGAGTGAGGTCGAAGCTGAATCGGTGGCATTCCTGGTCTGCCAGACAGCCGGACTCACCACGGACGGCTACAGCTTCCCCTACGTGGCCCGCTGGGCGGACGGAGACCCCGGGGTGGTGCGTTCTACCGCCGAGCGGGTCCTGGGGGCCTCCCGGGCGATTCTGGCGGCCCTGGAATCCGACCAGGCCGAGGCGGTGGCAGCATGATCCGCGACGACCTGGCCGGCATTCGTTTGGCGATCCCACCCCGGACCGGCCGGGGTGGGGAGTGGGACTGGTTCTTTGAGCTCAGCTTCGGCAGGCAGCAAGCGTGCCGGCGTCACATGGTTCGCGGTGGCATGAGCCCCGATCATTTGGCCGCGGTGCTAGGGATTGACATCGACGCTGCCACGAGCCGATGGCTGGACGCGATCAGGCTCGCCTCCGGGGTTGGGGCTCGCCACATCGACGAATGGTCAGACATCGACTCTCAGCCTGTCCCCGACGATGATGTCGACCTGATAGCCACCCGTGGGCTGGCCGGCCCGCATGAGGCGGCGGCATTCCTCGGAGTGAGCCGACAGCGGGTCCACCAGCTCCGCCAGGCTGGACGCTTCCCTGCTCCGTTTGCAACGCTCACCATGGGCGACGTTTGGACAATCGAACAGCTCATGGCCCTCCGGACCCCGGCGGTGGCGTGATGGCCGCCCGGCGACGGCCGACCAAGCAGAGCGCCCCGAAGGACGGAGCGCCTCTGCGCGTGCTCGGATACGTCAGGGTGTCGACGGAGGAGCAGGGGAGGAGCGGTGCCGGCCTGGCGGCCCAACGGGCGGCGCTACGCCAGGCCTGCGAGCAGCGAGGGTACGAGCTCGAGCTCGTGGAGGACTCGGGGTACTCGGCCAAGTCCCTCGATCGCCCTGGAATTACCGCGGCCCTCGAGGAGCTCGACGCCGGCACGGCCGGGGCGCTGATGGTGGCCAAGCTCGACCGGCTGTCGCGGTCCCTGCTCGACTTCGCCGGCCTCATGGAGCGAGCGCGGCAGCGAGGGTGGGCGATCATCGCCTTAGACCTCGGCGTCGATACCAGCACGCCGGCCGGCGAGATGATGGCCAACGTCCTGGCCACCTTCGCTCAGTTTGAGCGTCGGATGATCGGTCAACGGACGAAGGACGCCCTTGCGGCGAAGAAAGAGGCCGGGGTACGGCTAGGTCGACGTCGGAGCCTCAGTGATGAGATCGTCGCCAGGATCGTCACACAACGGGCAGACGGGTCGACGTGGCAGGCGATCGCTGACGAGCTCAGCCGGGATGCGGTGCCCACAGCCCAAGGTGGAGTGACTTGGTACGCCGCTACTGTGCGCAAGGTGGCACTCGGCGCCGGCTGAATGCAATCAAGACCGGTCTTGCTGAGCTTCTTGCGACAGATGTGATCGGAGCGACGCCTGGGCTACTGTCCGGAGATCCTGCGGCGCTCGGCTGGTCGCATCGAGTCGATTTGATCCGATCTTTTTGGAGGGGACCGTGCGACTTATACGTACCGCTAGCGGTGTCCTGGTCCTCAGCTTAACGATGGCTTCGTGTAGCAGCGGGGGGAAATCCGCCACAAGTACCTCTCTGCCTTCAGGCGCAAGTTCATCAATCCCCACTACATCGACAACGACGCAGCCCTCCCAGAACGTCGCAGCCGACAAGGCACTCTCTCACGCCGCCAGCCTCAAGCTCTCGGACTTCCCGACAGGCTGGACTTCGCAGCCAAACAACCCGAACCCGAATGTTCCTAATGTCGACCAGTCACTCGCATCTTGTCTGCACACGAGCGCTTCGCTATTCAATCGAAACTCACCTACGCAGGTGCAATCACCCGACTTCTCCGATTCGAACGGCGACACGGTGAACAGTCAGGTGACCTACTCAGCGTCGGCCAGCATTGCCGAGCCAGGGCTTGCCTTGCTTCAAAGCCCTCGGATGCCCTCGTGCCTTCAGACGGCCGTAAGCACCCTCATTTCCTATGCGCTGGCCCATCCAAGCAACCCGAGTGATTCGGTGCCCAGTGGAGTCTCAGTGGGCCAAACTACGGTGGACCAAATGTCGTTCCCGACCCTTGGTGACCAAACCATCGCCTATCGAGTAACGGTGCCTGTCTCCGCGGCAAGCCTCAATATCGACGCCTATGTGGATGGGGTTTGGATTCGGAAAGGTAGGGCTGTGGCACTTCTTGAGTTTGAAGGAATAGGCAACCCTCTCGATCCGACGATGGAGCAACAACTGGCAACCTTGACTGTCGGGCGCTTTACCAATACGTAGCTTCATAGCCAGAATTTCGGTGCGAGCGCCCGTCGTGCGGCGGAGCGGTCATGATTGGCTGATGTCAGAGACGACGAGTGTGGGCGCCATCACCACGATCTACTGTCCCCGAGTTCTGCCCGAGCTATGGCGGCAAGGCGGCGGGGAACCGCCTGAGCTGGCCAAACAGTGGCATCGGCAGTACCCCGAACTCTTTGATGACGATGACCTTGTCCACGTTAAGAAGCAGGCGACTGACGGGTACCACTTCTACGAGTGGTACGCCGCGATCCACTTGTTCCAACGCGACGGCTCGCGATCACTGGTCGAAAAGTACGACACCTACGAGAACCACCGATTGAACCACCGTCGTCACAAGCACCGTCGCAAAGTCGCGGAATACGAGCGAGCCGTGCCAGAGAGTCAAAGGGAGATCCTGCACGAAATTTGCTCAGAGTTCAGGGTGCAGCTTCCGGATCTATTGGTTCTACCCATCGACGGAATATCGTTCGCCTTCGCGGAAGTCAAAGGCGCCACTGACGGCACGGTGAACCGAAAGGATCAGCGAGGGATGCGTGACGCCATTTGGGAGAGATTGAGGGTTCCCGTGGAGATCATCGCAGTCCGTCTGCTGCCGTAGTGGTGCGGACACAACGACCGTGCGTTGATCGAGCAGTGGCTGGATGCAGATGAGGGTGCTCGCAATCGCCTGATCAGTGGATCACGCCGCAATGAGAATGTCCACCTCCAAGTCCCGGGGTTGCTTGCGGGCGGGTTCACCCGCTATCGAGCACGTTTACTGAGCCTGTCCACGACTCCGCCTAGCCGATCCACCTCGTCAGCCAAGAGAAGCATGACCGTCCCTAGCCGCTTCGTGGCTTCGTCGGCTGACCCGAGGTCGGCCACCACCTTACGAGCCAACCGCGTTGCCTCTGACGTCGACATGCCCAGAAACGCTACGGGCCGGGTGTGACGGTTCCACCGGAAGCGCTAACGGGCCGAACGCCCTAGCTTCTGGCGCACTTTCGCCGGCCCCTGGGGATGACGAAGCCTTCCTCCCGGAGAACCCGCCGTACCAACCCATATCCGACGCCTGTGACCTCTGCTGTTTCCGTCAGTATTCCGATCCTTCGGTAAGCGTCAACGACGTCGGCTCGAACGCTGTCGGCCACGATCCTCGCCTTGCGTGCGGCACGCTCGGAGTTGACGGCGTTGACCTCCCGCATCGTCCGCTTTGGTAAGCCGGCTCGGAGGAACGCGACACGCACCATCTCGGCGTTGACCCCGAGTCTCTTGGCCAACTCTGTTTGTGTCCTTCCGGCCAAGTAATCGGCGTAGATCGCGTCGAGGTCCCAGCCTTCCGGGATGCGGGGATCAAGCACGTCCTCGGTGGCCCGCCTCCAGGAGCCGTATGTCAACAGAATCTCCTGAGCATTGGGGAGCGTTGGGTCGTCCAGCGCCAACGCCCGGTACTCCTCGATGGTTCTCGGCCAGAGGCCTAGATCACGCCGCATCGTTTGGAGACGCAGGCGCAGACGCCACCGGGGGAGGTTAGGCACTACTACTCGGACACCGGGCCGGGAATGTGCCGCACCTCATCGAGCATCGACAGGACGACGGCCAGCTCCAGAGCGTGCTCTTCACAGTAACGGCCACCGCCCCCGACCCCTGCAACCAGCCCCTCACAACCCGTGTGTCTGCACGTAGGAGCCACTCACCAAGGCTACGCCTTCGCAGCTACCGAGCCTGCCGGGCAAGTGGGTGGACTCTCCGGTATCCCCGATTATTCGTGGGTTTGGACCATCGGCATGGGTGAGCCGCTCTTCTTGCCTCATGTCTTGGACTGAGGATTGCCGAGTGGTGACATGTATAGCCCACGGCCCATCAAACGCCTTCCTTGGTAGGCTCGTCGTTGACTTCTCGTTGGAGCGTGGTGGCTCGATGAATCTCCTTGTCTTCCGCAGTTACCCTGCCCCAGGCCAAAAGTGGAAGCCCTGGACAGTCGAAGTCGACTCAAAGAAAGTGGGTCGGGTTGGTGGTGCCGGAGTATTACAAGTTGAGGTCCCGGCGGGGACGCACCAGGTCGTTGTACGCAGCGGAAGACTCACAAGCAACATCGCCACCATCGATGATGAGGGTAAGGGTCACGTCCATATCTTGGCTCAAGCAATCCCTACGGAGCCAGGCGCTCTTTACACCGGGATATCAGTTATAGGCGGAGCAATCGATGCGGAGTTGCCAAGGTCGAGCATCCCTCTTTACACACCCACCTCCACTACTCAGACGCTTGGCCAAGGGACTCACAAGGCGTACCTAGCGTGCGCCTACCTCACGATGATCAATGTTCTGATAGTCGGCGCAAGTGTCGCCACTCTTGTCATGTTTCTTGCTTCTCATCGTGTGATCTCGGCGATCGCCTTCATTTTCCTTGCGGTCCTGGCCATCCTGTTTTCAAGACAGCTGTATCCGGTGATGCGAACACTGAGGAACCAAAAAGGTTGGCCATTGCCCGCCTGGCGTGTGGACCGAAAAGGAAAAGAAAAGGACGAATGGCACCGATGGTCAGGAATCAAGTGGTCTGAAGACGAGTAATAGTGGTACTCGGATCAGCGGGTCTGGAATAACCGGTATCACCCTGATTCATGATCTGGGTGAGCGGCGCCAACAAAAGGCAGGTGCCTAGTAGCCACCGGGACGACGTGCCTACGGCTCAAGGTGGCGCATAGTGGTACGCCAACAGCGTGCAACAGGTCGCGCTGCGTGCCGCGTCAAAGGGGAGGCACCTAGACTTGTCGAATCGTGACCGGCCTGGGACGAAGTATTAGGACGATCCCCGCTGTTGGCAGTCTTGCGGTTGTCTTGGTCATAGCGGGATGTGGACACCAAGTAGGCACCTCGAGCTCAAAGATTCACACGGCTAGCCCCGATGCTCACCGTGCGAATCCTGGAGTGTCGACCACGACAACATCCAGCGTGCCCGCTCCGACCACAACGAGGGCACAGCGGCCGATCAGCACGGTGACGACCCCAGCAACAAGCAGCACGACCCCAAACGTGAACCAAGCACTCAATCCCCCCATCGATATCTACTACGACCAGCAGACTGTCCATGTCGCCCAGGAGAACGTCGCCAACGCTACGGCCCAGCTCAGTACCGACACCGCGAGCGCATCTCAAGACCAGACCATCTGCACCAAGGATCAACAACAGGTCGAGAACGACACCAGCTATGGGTACACCGACCTCCTCCCAGGCGATGAGGACAAGGCCCAGGCAGCCTGTTCGACCGCACAGGAGGCCGCTCAGGCCGTCCAAGAGGACTCCCAGACCGTCCAGGGTGATGAAACGACCCTGACGGAGGCGCAGAAACGGCTTGCTGCTGCTGAAGGCGAATCGTAGGGCTAGGCCGAGTCCTCGAGATGCACGAGGGGTCCTCAACAGGCTCAGTAGGGCGTGCCCAGGTAGCCTTTGTCAAGAGCGTAAGGCGCAGCGAGGGGAGGGCTGCAACATGGGATTCCTGCGTAAGGCCACATTCGTGGCAACCGGCGGTTTGAGCGGTGTGGCAATCAAGGCCAACTCCAAGAAGGAGCGCACCGCCAAGGCCCTGGAGAAGGAAGCGCGACTACAGAAGGAACTCGCGAGACCTCAGTTGCAACTCCAGAAACTCGAGCGGGAACTTAAGAGTGCCGAAGCGAGAGTTGAAATCGCGCGGCGAAGGTTGCGAAAATGGCCGAGCCCTCGGGCCCCAGCGCACTAGTCAAGCCGGAATTGGGCCTTCAGAGAGCGCATGCGCACCTCGAGAAATGCAAGGCGCGATTCGAGAGGCAACGAGGGATTGTGGCAAGGCTCTCTCCTTTGGCCGAGTCATCAGAGGTAGACGGCATCGCAAGCAACGGCCCATCGCTCTCTGAGGAACTTGAACGACTGGCGGCGCTTCACGGCGCCGGTGCACTCAGCGACGACGAGTTCCAAGCAGCCAAAGCGCGGCTCATAGAACCTGAGTAGCAGGCGCTTGCAATTGAACGCTTAAAGGATCGTGAGCGCCTCCAAGGGTGGGATGCGTGGTCAGCGGATTCTCGGGAACGATCTCGCGCATCATCGTTGCTCTGATGACCGAAATGTCGGGGTCCAGGCACGGATACGATAGACATGAAGCAAAAAATTGCAGTCGGCACCGTCCAATACGACACTCTGACTTACATTCCATTGTGGGCGGCAGGGCATGGTGAGGTTCCGCCTAATCGCTGTTGATCCCGCGGTTGATCGGGGGTTAGAGGCGACCGTCCTACCGTGCCGGTAGTACCTACCCGAGGTACCCCCGGGGGTTGGCGTACCGGAGCAGTCTCCGACCAGTGCGATGATGCCAAATCCGACCTCGAGAACGAACAGTGGTCTTTGCCGCGCGCTCTGCGTCGGTGGCAGCTCCGAAGCGACGCATAGGATCCGAGATATGGCCGCCATTGCCATTGAGGCAAAGTACCGAACCCCAGACCCCAACACTCAGATCGACCTGTATGAGGGGCTCTTGAGGTTGTCGTGGGACGGGAATTCAATACAAGGCTCTGGACGCCTTCGCTTTGTGTGGCAGCCATTTCCGCGCCTGGTGTTTGAGTTCGAGATGGAGATCGCCGACATCTTCAATCAAAGTCTTCAGATCGATCAAGATTTCAAAAGAGTGACCGTTGAGCTGCTGAATGCCGCGGGAAAAGGCCAGGGCTACGTGCTTGGTAGCACGATGAACGTCGGACCTTCGCACTTTGAGAAAACCCTCTCAGGAGGAATCGACGGAGATTTTGTCCTCGGCAATCCATGCCCGACCGACACTGTCCTCTTCCATGTTCCTAACTTTCCAAAGTACCTTGGAGAGAGCGTCACCCGATCGGGTGGGACATGGAATGGGCGCCTCAGTTTCGGTAGTGAGCGGTTCACAATCGACCTCGATGAAGTCGGCGGTAACACGGCATTGCAAAGAAATCTCAGTGCCAGTGGCGGCTTCGCCATCACGCATGTCGGACGAATGACCCGCTCTGATGGTGCCGCTATCGCTTTTGAAGACACGACTCGGTTGCGCTGGGCTCTGAGATGGTGGCTGTCGTTGGTTCGGAGTGAACGGACGGACCCGATCCTCCTCGTCGGCGTTCACGAGGGTGAGGAGATCTGGGAGATCTGGGAAAGACCGGTAGTTGCTCCATTGATTGCGCGGCGAACTTGGCTTCCGGTGGTGCTCGGCAGCGCGTCTGGACCGGGCCTTACCGCGATGTTTCGCAGCCTTGCGGGCATACATTCCAAGAAAGTACTCGCCGAGACGATCGCACGAGCCATTGACTGGTACACACAGAGCGTCGAAAACGCGCATCAAGCGACGACGGTCATCCTCGCACAGGCTGGATTGGAGCTGATGTCCTGGCTTCGTCTTGTTGAGGAAGGAGGGCTGACTGAAGACGGGTACAAGAAGCTGGACGCCTCTGACGCCCTTCGCCTTACGTTGGAGTTCGCCGGAGTTGAGCTGGACGTTCCGGCGCATGTGAGGGACCTTTACGACGCTGCCGAGCGTCAGATGCCGAAGCTCGACGGCCCCGGTGCCGTGGTCGAGATCCGTAATGGCACCGTCCATCCCAAAGCGTGTGCTCGCCTAAGCGATGACGTTGTCATGGAGCAGGGCGGAGATCTTGCTATACGCTATTTAGAGCTTTTGCTACTTCGCCGGCTTGGCTATTTAGGCCCCATGTTTGATCGCCTGAAATGGGGACAGCCAGAGCCGGTACCGTGGGATTCAGATTTGTGACGCAGTCGATGGTGGCAAGCTCGAGTTCGCGACGCATTGCATGTTTGCGTAGCTCCGAACGGGCGGTACTCGTATTGTCTGCCAATGGCCACCTCGCGCGAATGTCCAGAGCGAGTGGACGTTGCAGTCTCTGTTCATGCCGCGCATCCATAGGGCAACCCAGACAACGTCAAGAGCGTCGGGAAGCTCTGGCCCTTCCTTTGGGAGCGAGAAGGTCACCATCGCAGACTCGCTCTGGTTGTCGGAGGAGTCGATCCAGACAAGAAGGTGACGCTCGTCGGCTGTCGCCCTCGTGAGTTTTGTAACATTCGCGAGGGCGGCCTCTTGTACCGCCCTATTCACAGAGGAGCCGTCTGTCGATTCGCCGATTCCGGCCGTGCCGACGAGGATTACGGGTTGACCGCCAGGCATGGTGTCAACCGGACATCCGTGCTGGACCCCCAGCGTCTTGAGCCCGGCGATAGCCTCCTGTGCCCTCGCTGACAAAGCGGAATCGATCGTGCCCCCAAAGTAGTCTCGGGGCATCCATCCAACCTCTTGACCGAGAATCTCGAGCAGGGGTGGCGAGTCTTTGTGGAATCGTCGGACACGCGTTCCCGGTGAGCCCTTCCGGGCGGCGGCCAGGGAGACGCTCCAGCTATGGGTGAGATGGTCGAAGCACCAATCGAGTGAGTTGATGGCGTCCCACATCATTGCGACCTCCGAAACGGTTGAGCTGGTTACCTCAAGCGCAATAACCCGGCCATCTGGGAGGTGGAGGTCAAAGTCGTGGGTACCATCGGGGGCACCCCACCGGTCACGCCGCCTTGGTCGTCCGCTGCGCATGGCAGCGACCATCCAAGCTGCGTCCAGCTCCAGTTCGCTGCGGTCTGCTGGTCTCATAGGAAGACCACGCTATCGTGGCTGTAATGACCCCAGAAGTCGACGTCTTCATGTTGGCCCGCGGGATATCGAATCGCCGCCTTCGCCATGAACACTCAAGTGGGGTGAGCAGACGATGCAGCGAGAGAAGCCGCGAAAGGTTTGGATGACCCCGCGATGGCCTCGAGGACACGGCCCCAATAGATCATTTGTCGACTCGAGCCGGGATCTTGGTCGGTGGCTGGATCTTCGCACTCGTGCTCTTCGGTCTGAGCGGTTGGCAAAGGCAGAGTCCGCCCTTGAGGCGAAGATTGACTCTTGACACCACCTCTCCCACGTCCGCATGGTGCGCCCGACCGAGGCCATGACCTCCTCGACGGGTTTCCCGAACTCGACCAGTCGAAGTGCCTCAGTCTGCGCATCCCTCTTGCTCAATCGGAGCCCCGTCACGAGGCCACCCCTGCCTCACAGAGGAGGCACCATGGTAGTCCCGAGTCGTTGCGGCGATGGGTCTCCTGACCACAGCCAGTGCACGGAGCGAGGGTCACGGAGGCCGTGGCGGGACCGTCTTTCTGCGACCCCGATTCGTCCATACTTGCCACGAAGGGGTCCATACCTGTCATACCTGCCAAGCCCTGAGCACTGGCAGGTATGACATCTATGGCAGGGTCATTGCTGGTACGGACCGCGTCGCTGCCTACCGAAGCATCATCGAGCCTCCATCGGCTTTGGTGCCCCGGCCCGAAACCGTCACGTTTCGTGGTCACTCCCGCCCGTCTTTTTGACTTCTGGAGAGTCGACTCGCTGATTCCGATGGCCTTGGCTGCGGCGATCACTTCCCTGGCGGGTTGGGGGCCGTCAGCGAGGAACTCCCTCAGGAACTCGACGGCCTCGCCCTGGGCAGAGCGTTCGTCATCGTTCGGCGGAATGGAAAGCAGTCCGGCCGCCGTGTGGGTAGACGCCCCGTCCCACCGGATCCGGCCACAGGCGAGCTCCTCGTCAGTCTCGAGGTGATATGCGAGGGAATCCGCCTTCTCGGCCAGGTTGCTCTTGCTCACCGCCAGGACCCTTCGGGTCTCAGTTTCGTCCTCAGGATCGCCGGCAATGAGGAGGCCCACCCGGGCCGCTCCCACGATGCCGATGGAGCCACCCCCTCGGTACAGAGCGTTTCCACCGACGCTCTTATTCAAGTGTCGCACGACGAGGATTGCTGCCCCTCGGTCCTCTGCGAGCATCGCCAGAGGGTGCAGAGCTCGTCTCACATCCTGATCCCTGCTCGATTGCACCTCTCCACCCAGGAAGGCCATGAGGGGGTCGATGACTACCAGCTTGGCGTCCGTCTCGATCATCGCCTGTCTCAGAGTATCCAGGTCACCAGGGAGACTCCACGGCCTTCCTTGCGGCCCATTCTCGGTCCGAACGCCCTCGAGGATGTGGACTCTCTTGAGATCGGCGCCGTGGGCCTCGAGGCGCGGTCGGATCGTGTCCGCTTTGCCGTCCTCGGCGGAGAGAAGGATCACGCCCATCGGGCCATCTAGAGGAGATCCATCCGGCATGGGTGAACCAGTCGACACTCGAGATGCGATGTCGATGGTCACCGTGCTCTTGCCAAGCCCGGGATCACCGTCCAGAACCGACACCTTCCCGAGAGGCAACCGCCCCGGCCACAACCAGTCCACTCGTTCCCGCTCGACGTCGTCCATGCAGGTAAGGACCGGGCTTCGATCCGAGTGCCCCTCCTCCGGTCGGCTGAGCTCGGGCGCCGAAGTCGACTCCCACTCGTGCGTATCACGCAAAAGGGCCTTGAGCTCGTCCGCCGTACCGCCGGCCACCAGCCAGTCCGTCACGTCACCCTTGTCAGGGAGTCCGGGGAGCTCGATCACCTTGACGACTGTGGCGACACCTTGGAGGGAACTGGCCACTGTCTGGGCGTGCTGGCGTCCGGGCCCGTCGTTGTCGGGGAGGATCGCCACCTTGGCGCTTTTGAACCTCGGTGCCCAATCGCCAGGCCATTTCTCGGCGCCGCCGGCATTCGTCGTCGCCACGAATCCCTCATTTCGGAGGGCCTCGACATCCTTCTCCCCCTCGCATACGAAGATCCAGCGATCCGCCGCGATCCCTGCCACCAGATCGGGCAGCCGGTACGGCACGCGCTGGACGCCTTTGAGATTCCAAACCCAGCCACCGTTCCCATCCGGACGACACTGGCGAAAATCCTTCGGGGAGTAGCGCACGACCCGGTAGAGCACATCGCCGGCTTCATCCGTGTAGTCGTAAGTCGCCACGATCTCGCGCTTGTTCGATGGCACCTTGGGCTCCGTGAACAGGTCAGCCCACTGGAGACTCAGGGCAGAGAGGACGGCTTCGTTCGTACAGCTGGCGTGGCACTTGAGCAGGACGCAACCGTCCCGGCCGACGCTGATGCTCAGACTCGCGATCCGGTCCTCATGGGCGGGACATTGAGATTGCCAGTTGTCTCCGTGCTGGACGGGGTTGCGGCGCTGGCTGCGCAGAGCAATTAGGACGCGTTCGACAGGGGAGAGGTCGGTCATCGGTACCACCTCCCAGCATCGAGAGCGACCGGTCCGTCATAGGCGTGGCGTACCCGACGTTCGGTGAATTTGGTGACCCTGAGCCAAGCCCTCAATCGCAAGGCGGCAATGTGCCGAGCGGCATTCACAGTTCCGTCCCGGTGTTGGCGAACCGAGCAAGTTGCTAGCGAAGCTCGCGGATGCGGAGCCGCGCCACCGAAGGCTTCGTAACCCCGTCGCGCCGTGTCGCTCGCCGAACGGGACCCTCCGTGAAGCGCCGGCCGTCACCTGTGGCGACAAGGGTGTCGTCTGAATGTCCATGTACCATTGGAGCGTCCTTCTATTAGCTGGTGCAGGTTTGGTGGACTGACGAACGGCGAGGGTGACAAGACCCTCGTCGTTCCGCGTTCACGGGGCCGAGGACGTCACCCACCGCCGGCGAGGTGGCGCGAGATGAAGCTCTCGACCTCGCCTACAGGCACGAGCCGCCTCCGACCCACCACGAAACTCCTGAGCTCACCTGACGCGAGCAGTTCAAAGGTCTTCGTCTTTCCGAGGCCCAATGACTCAGCCGTCTCGGCCACGGTGTATGCCGCTTTCACAATGCGTCTCCCTTGGTTCGTCTGACCGCTAGAGGGACCGTCCCCCTCCACCAGTCTCCGTGACGGTTCGGAGAGGCTGTAGAATTTGAACGTGATTCGAACGTGACGACAGACAACCTGGTCAGACCCGGTACGGGGTGGTTTCTTCCCACATCCGTGAGACTTTCTGGCGACTGTCTCCAATGGAGTCAGCGAGGATCGGGTGGCGAGGTCTCGGCCGACTGGCGGTCACGGATGCTTCGTGACTTCATCTCGCTTGCCTCGAAGCCCGACGCAGACATTGAGGGCTTTGCAAGGGAATTCGGGGTACTCCGACTGTGCCAGCGGCACAACAAACCCCTCGAGCACGATGCCTCGTGCGTTCCTTCTCAGAGTGAGCCCCTGATCATCTGGCGAGACCGGGCTCGCGAGGCCAACGCCATCGTCCGCCTCGCGGTTTCCCTCAGGCGGCCGGTCGACTTGTCAGACAGTCTCCCGGCTTGGAATCAGCTTGGGCCGGTCGAACAGAGGACGCGGCTGATCAGCACTTTCGGACAGACGGAGCATTGGGCGCTCTTGGAAGACCTCCACCGAACTCGGCCCCTGTCGGCAGCATCGAAAAGCACGATCCGGCGTCGGCACAAGCTCGAAGAGAGGCTCGCGGGACAGTTCTTTGGCGGTGGTCCGTATCCTCCCTATCCGAAGACCGGGACCAAGACGACGTGGGACGGTGCCCGTGCGGCCTGTATCGCCCAGCAAGAATGGGCTCGGAAGATGCTTGTCGCTCGATTGCGCGGCAATTGGCTGGATTCATCCCGAGTCGCGCTCGACCTTTCGTGGACTGGAGAGGATCCGCAGATCCAATACCGGGTCGGAAGCCTGTCCACTGGCCTGTCTTTGGAGCTGCTGGTAGCCGTCTTGGGTACGACGACGATCGCGACGTGTTCGGCGTGCCTTGAGGTGTTCTCGCCGTGGAGGCAGCCACGAGCGGGAGAGGAGACGTACTGCGAGAAGCCGGCTTGCAAGGCGATCGGGGCAGCTCGCCGCCAGGCGAAGAGACGCAAGGCGAAGAACGATCCCTCAAATATTGCTCAGTCGTCCGGAATCAAGAGGGTTCGCTAAAGTTCAGATATGGCATATGACCTGCCATAGAAGATCGCTTGCGTTCGCCAATGATCGGCTGATCTACATTCGCAACGTAGAAGTCGGCGGTTCGAGTCCGCTCACCTCCACT
Organism: uncultured Acidimicrobiaceae bacterium; assembly: GCA_963800065.1. Taxonomy (GTDB): domain Bacteria; phylum Actinomycetota; class Acidimicrobiia; order Acidimicrobiales; family UBA8190; genus CAWJFJ01. The sequence goes on from CAWCZO010000009.1 coordinate 264,469, forward strand.
GACCTGACAAGAGAGACATGACAAGAGAGTTCCGACTCTCGAACCATTCGGCTAGATGGCCTGAGGTGCTTGGAGCCTTCGGGTGGGGGTGATGGAACCGGCAGAATGGCGACGACCCGAGCCATATCGCGGCTGAGAGCGATAGCGGTCGGGTGCTGGCCGTCGCGGACCCGTGGGAGGGTGACGACCCGGCAGTACCGGACGGTCGGAGGTCGTCCTCCGGCGCCCCGATAACGGGTGATATGAGCGCCGACTAAGGGTGACCGGACTCGCCGAGGGGCTCTGTCAGATCCGTCGGAGCGTCTTCTGGATCGAGCATTCGTAGTAAGGCCTTTGGACTCTGTCGAGGAGAAGGCCAGAAGGTCAAAGATGCCTCTGTAAGGGGCGAGGCATGTTGATTGGTTGCCCTGCTCGCAACGAAGGTAATGGCGAATCCGGCGCTTCCTGCGCTGCGTTACGACGGTGGGAGATGGTCCATTATGGTCAGGCTCCAGGTCACGGCTTTCAAGGTTGCGGTCACGATTGCGCTCGTGAGCGCGGTAAGCCTCACGGCATGCTCGTCAAGCAAGTCCAGCGGCACGAGTAGCAACGGTCTCTCGGGCAAGACACCGGCTCAAGTGGTAGCCATTGTGGAGGCCGCAGCGACAGCCAAGGGGTCAATGCATTGGGTCGCTAAGAACTGCGTGCTTATCGGGACATGCGTGACTGACGTCGCATCGGGGACAGGGAAGCAGACGGTCACGACCACCAGGGATGGGAATGCGATATTTGTGGTTCTTCCGAACATGGCGTACGTCCAGGCCGATGCCACGTGGCTCCATGAGGTGATGTCATTTACGCCAAAATCGGCATCGATCTATGCCGGACAATGGATATCGGACCCCTCGACCGACGTCACCAACTACGAGAACTTGTCACAGGGGGTCACGCTTCAGTCGACACTTGACAATGTGGTACCAACCGGGACGCCAGCGACGCCTCTCGCGTTCACTAAGGCGTCCACTTTTGACGGGAAGAGCGTGGTCGGCGTGTCTGGTGCTATCCCTTCGGGCACTGGGCCCGCAGGCACAGAGGTGATGTACGTCTCGACAGCCGCACCGTATCTTCCCGTCGGTGAGGTGACACACATAACCATTAACGCAAAGTCGGGTGAAGAAACCGTGCGATACTCCGACTGGGGTAAGCGCATCTCTGTAACTGCGCCCGCCAACGCTATCCCGTTCTCGTCCGTAAATGGGCTTCAGTCTTAGATGAAGAGATCTACAGGTCGAAGGGTCCACGCATAATTGACGCTATGAGTGCGGGCCTCCTTCCGTGCTCACTGGAGTAAGACTCCTTACGAGCTGGATCCTGACGGTCCGCTCAAGGTCCTCTCGAGGACCGTTACGAGCTCGGGAAGGAGGCCCATCGCCATGTTCGTCGGAATGGACGTGCACCGCAACCGCACCCAGGTCTGTGTCTTGGACCGCAAGGGAAACGAAGTCCGCAACAGAAACGTCACCAACGACCGCCAGGCGCTCAGAAAGGAGTTGGCCGGGCTCCGACGGGGCACCCCGGTCGCCTTCGAGGCCGCCTACGGCACCGGATGGATCGCCGAGCTGCTGGGCGATCTCGGCTTTGAGGCTCACCTGGCCCATCCTTCGGGATGCCGGGCCATCGCCGATGCCAAGTTGAAGAACGACCGGGTGGACGCCCGCACCCTCGCCAACCTGCTGCGCACCGGCTATCTGGCCGAGGCCTGGCTCGCTCCCAAGGAGGTGCGTGAGCAGCGCCTGTTGCTGCGCGAACGGGCGAGGCTCGTGCGCATCCGCACCACGGCCAAGAACCGGATCCGGGCCCAGATCGCCGATGAGGGTGTGCCTCCTCCGAGCCACGGCCTGTGGACGAAAGAGGGCGCCACCTGGCTCGGCACCTTGGATCTCTCGCCCATGCACCGCTGGGTGGTGACCGACTGCCAGGCCCTCCTCGACGTCCTCCACTCACGGATCTCGCTCCTCGAGGCCGAGATCCGTCGCCAGGCCAAGCCGGACAAGCGCATCGACGCTCTCACCGCCATTCCCGGCATCGGCCTTCTGAGCGCCATGACCCTCGTGTCCGAGATCGGGGACATCACCCGCTTCGCCACCGCCCGGAAGCTGTGTGCCTGGGCCGGGATCATCCCCTCCATGCGCAACTCCGACCGGACGGTGCACCACGGCCACATCACGAGAGCCGGTCCGTCCGCTGTCCGCCACGTGCTGGCCGAAGCGGCCCAGACGGCCATCCGCAAGGAGCCCTACCACTCCGACTTCCTCGCCACCAAGCAACGTCGGGGGACGGGCATCGCCCTGGTGCGGGTGTCGCGCAAGCTCCTCACCGAGGCCTTCTACGCGTTGCAAGCCCTCGAGGACGAGCAGCGCCAATGTTCGTGAGATTGGTTAGATCGGCCGGGCGAGTCCGAGGTATCCCCGTGTGCGCCTGAGGCGCCGAATATTTGAGTGAGACAGCCCGGCTTCCGCATTCGACGTCGTGCGTCCCGATCGGGACCGAATGGGTGGTTGCGAGACCAACTGAGGTGATCCCCCGATAGTGGTCCAGCCCGTGCGGGTCCGATGCTCCAAACTGGAGCGAGGAGGACCGCACAATGACCAAACGGCGGCGACACACGCCCGACCAGATCATCCGCAAGCTGGCCGAGGGCCACAAGCTCATGGCCGGCGGCTCCGACCTCGACGAGGTGTGCCGGCAGCTCGAGATCGCCGAGTCGACCTGGAACCGGTGGCTGGCCCAGTACGGGGGCATGAAGGCCAACGACGCCAAGCGCCTCAAGGAGCTGGAGATCGAGAACGCCCGGCTGAAGAAGCTCGTGGCCGAGGCCGAGCTCGACAAGGCGATGCTCAAGGAGCTGGCCGAGGGAAACTTCTAACCCCGAACCGTCGCCGCTGTGCAGTGGAGACGCTGCAGACGCGGTTCGGGGTCTCCGAGCGTCGAGCGTGCGCCGTCGTCGGCCAGCACCGCTCCACCCAGCGCCTGGTCGAACCGTCCCCCTCGGACGACGAGGTGGCCCTGCGGGCGTTTCTCCGGGCCTTCTCCATCACCCGGCCCCGGTGGGGCTGGCGCCGGGCAGCCAAGCAGGCCCGCCGGGAGGGCTGGCGGGTGAACGACAAGCGCATCCAGCGTTTATGGCGCTCTGAGGGCTTGAAGGTGCCCTATCGCAAGCGCAAGAAGCCGCTGCGAGGCATCGGCACGGCCGTGGGGGCTATGAGCCCCATCGCCCCCAACGCCCTGTGGGCCCTCGACTTCCAGTTCGACGTGACCGTGGACGGTCGCACTCTCAAGATGCTTAACATCGTCGACGAGTTCACCCGGGAGTGCCCGGCCATCGTCGTCGAGCGCAACATCGATGCCGACCGGGTGGTGGCCACCCTGGAGCGCCTGGCCCTCGAACGGGGAGCACCGGCCTTCGTGAGGTTCGACAACGGACCGGAGTTCATCGCTTACGCCGTGGCCGACTGGTGCCGGTTCAACGGCGTGAACTCGATCTTCATCGACCCCGGTTCACCCTGGCAGAACGCCTGGATCGAATCGTTCAACGGCCGGCTGCGAGACGAGTTGCTCAACGGCTGGCAGTTCGACAGCCTGTTGGAAGCGAAGGTCCTCATCGAGGACTGGCGCATCGACTACAACGTCAACCGCCCCCACAGTGCCCACGGCGAGCTCACTCCGAGCGAATTCGCCCGAGCCTGGACCTACCGACACGAACCAGTGCCCGCATAGGACCTGGACCACTTATCGGGGACCCCTCACAACTCCGTCGAGACTTCGCTCCTCCAAAATGATGCGCCGGTCTTCGCCGGCGTCAAGGTCGTTCGTCCTCGCGCGCTCCGGGCGCTCCGGGCGCTCCACCGTGACCCCGTCTGCGGTCCGACGCGAGTCCTCTACCAGGAACTCCGTTCAACTGCACTCTCTCTTGACACCGGACCTTCTCATGGGCGGGGTTCCCGAGCCCATCTGCATCCGTCGGGACGGTCTCTGTGATTCAGGCCGAGAGCGCCTTCGTCCGAGGACCGCCCGTCCGGGATCGCCGTCGTGGCGCGTTTGCGAGTGGTCCGGTGGCGGCCGCCGATCCGACCCACGCCGTGTCGTCCGGCATGTTTGGGGCGGATGAGGCCGACCGACTCCGGGTGTTCTGCGCTCCCGACGGCCCAGCAGTGATGGCGCCTTCGCCCGCCCCGTACCCGGCAGTTGCGGATGGTCTAGAGACTGAGGGTCGCTGGTGGGACGCCGGCGTTATGCGCTCCCGCCGCCGGTATGAGCTACATCCCTCCGCCGTACTCAGCGTCAGTGACGTGATCGGCCCAGGTGGCAGGACCCTGGGTGATGGAGATATGTGTCATGAAGTGCTCGTGGGCAGCGCCGTGCCAGTGCTGCTGACCGTCGGGAGTGAGGTGAATGTCTCCAGCCCGTAGCTCGACGATGACCTCACCCCGTGACTGGACCAGGCCGCGACCTTCAGTCACGTAGAGGGTCTGGCCGCCTTCATGGGAGTGCCAGGCTGTACGGGCACCGGGCGTGAAGTGCACGGACCCCACGTTGAGCGGCGAGCGGTCGTTGGGCTGGATGATGCTGTCGATCCATACATCGCCGGTGAACCACTCAGCGGGCCCTTTGACGGTTGGTCTCCTCGGTTCGATTCCCACGTTGGCCTCCTTCACGGTCGGGTCTCGTCGGCGGTCTCCTGTGCGTGCGGTGATGCCGGCGTCATCGTCCAGCTCCCAAGGAGGTCGAGAGCCTGCTGCGAGGGGCTTCCCGGCTCGGCGCTGTAGACGAGGATGCGCTGCCCGGAGTCGCCGGGCAGTTCCAGGGCCTCGTAGGCAAGAGTCAGGTCACCGACGACGGGGTGGTGGAGCTTCTTCGTGCCTGTCCGGTGGAACTTCACGTTGTGCGCGGCCCAGCGGACTCGGAACTCTTCGCTGCGCGTGGACAGTTCGCCGATCAAGTCGGACAGCCGCTTGTCGTACGGGTCGCGTCCAGCCTCGGCTCTGAGAATGGCGACGGCGTCGCTGGCGATGCCTTCCCAGCCATCGAAGAACTCGGTGGCCTTGGGGTTCAAGAAGATGAAGCGCGCCATGTTCGGAGGGCCGGCGGTATCTGTGAACACCGGCGAGTAGAGGGCGGCCCCGAGCTGGTTGGAGGACAGGATGTCGAGACGGCCGTTGCGGACGTACGCCGGGACCCCGACCATGGCGTCAAGGATGCGCTGGATGGTCGGCCGGACTCGCTCCTGGGTGGGTCGGGGGCGGGTGGGGCGGTTTCGATTGGCGGCACGGACGAGGTCGAAGAGATGGGCCCGCTCCGCTTCGTCGAGCTGAAGGGCCCGAGAGATGCCTTCGAGGACGTCCTCGGAAACGCCGGTCGTCGTGCCACGTTCGAGGCGGGTGTAGTACTCGACGCTGATCCCCGCCAGCAAGGCGACCTCCTCACGCCGCAAGCCCTGGACACGACGGTTGGCCCCGTAGGCGGGCAAGCCGGCCCGCTCGGGGGTGATCTTGGCTCGCCGGGATACGAGGAACTCCCTGATTTCGCTGCTCCGCTCCACCCACCCCACCCTACGATCGCCTGACAGCTCCAGGGAGGCCCTGGCAGTACCCCTCCCAGCGGGGTCTCCCTGGGAGAGCCAGCTCGTGGTTTCCTGGGACGAGGAGAGCAATCCGAGGTCTCAGCGAAGGAGTGACCGATGCGTGCAGCGGTGTTCAACGGGCCGGGCTCGGTCGAGGTGGCCGACCGGCCCGATCCGGTCATCCAAGAACCGACCGACGCCATTGTCCGGGTGGTGCGGGCCTGTGTGTGCGGGTCGGACCTGTGGTACTGGCGCGGTGAGTCCCCCCACGCGGTGGGCTCCATCGGCCACGAGTTCATCGGCATCGTGGAAGACGTCGGCCCCCAGGTCGATGGCGTCGCCGTCGGCGATTTCGTCATCGCCCCGTTCATCTTCAGCGACATGTCGTGTCCGCACTGCCTGAACGGCTCCACGCTGAGCTGCGTGCGGGGTGGAAACTTCGGCAACGGTGAGATCGACGGCGGCCAAGGCGAGGCGGTGCGCGTCCCACTGGCCGGCCCCACCCTTGTGTCCGTCCCGGGCTCGGGTCATTCCGACGAGATGCTGAAGTCGCTGCTGGCGCTGTCAGATGTCATGGCCACCGGCCATCACGCGGTGGTGAGCGCCGGGGTCAAGGAGGGCGACACCGTAGCCGTCGTCGGCGACGGGGCGGTCGGCCTGTGCGCAGTCCTCGCTTCGAGGCGCCTCGGTGCCGAGCGGATCATTGCCCTCAGCCGCCACCCGGAGCGCCAGAAGCTCGCGCTGGAGTTCGGTGCCACCGACATCGTCGAAGAGCGAGGCGCCCAGGCCATCCAGGCGGTGCTGGAGTTCACCGGTGGCATCGGCGTAGACGCCGCCATGGAGTGTGTCGGCACGGCCCAGTCGATCGCCACCGCCGGCGCCATCGCCCGCCCCGGCTCCACGGTCGGGATCGTGGGCGTCCCTCACGGCGAGGTGCCCTTCATCGACACCTTCTTCCGCAACATCGGCTGGAGAGGCGGGCCCGCACCAGCCCGGATCTACATCCCTGATCTCCTCGCCGATGTGCTCTCCGGATCGATCAACCCGGGCCAGGTCTTCGACTACGAGACCGACCTCGACCACATCGCCGACGCCTACAAAGCGATGGACGAGCGACGGGCCATCAAGTCACTTATCCGGTTGGGCTCGTGACGGCGACGCACCTGGAAACGAGAGCCTGGTGACGACCTGGACCGCCGACCAGCTCGCCCGCATCGGCGACGCCGAGGAGTTGCACTTGGCCCCCCGACGCACCGATGGGACCCTGCGCTCGTTTACCACGATGTGGGTCGTCCGCGCTAACGGCGAGCTGTACGTCCGATCGGCCGGCGGACCACAACGTCCGTGGTACCGCCACGCCCTTGCGAGCCGCAGGGGCCGTATCCGCGTTGACGGCATCGAGGCGAACGTCAGCTTCGCCGAGGCCGATCCCGACGCGCAGGCGGCCATCGACGCCGCCTACCACGCCAAGTACGACCGCTACGGGCCAGCCATCGTGGGCCACGTCGCCGGCCCCAGTGCCCACGCCGTCACCGTCCGGCTCCTGCCGGCCCAGGAAGAAAGGACCTCGCCGTGAGCCAAATCATCGTCGTCATCGGTGCCGGACAGATCGGTCAGGCCATCGCCCGGCGGGTCAGCGCCGGCAAGCGCGTCCTGCTAGCCGACCTGCGCCAGGCGAACGCTGACGCCGCGGCAGAGGTGTTCACTAACGCCGGATTCGACATCAGCACCGCGACCGTCGACGTGTCCTCCCGCGAATCGGTGCACGCGCTCGTGAAGACCGCCACCGGTTTGGGCGATGTCACGGGAGTCATCCACGCCGCCGGCGTCTCGCCCAGCCAAGCATCGATTGAGGCGATTCTCGCCGTGGATCTCTACGGAACTGCGCTGATACTCGAAGAATTCGGCGACGTCATCGCCCAGGGCGGCGCCGGGGTGGTCATCGCCTCGCAATCAGGACACCGTCTACCTGCGCTCACCGCTGAAGAAGATGCGGCCCTCGCGACCACCCCGACCGACGAACTGCTGCACCTGCTCATGCTGCAACCGGACCGAGTCACCGACACCCTCCACGCCTACCAGTTGGCCAAGCGTGGGAACTCGCTGCGGGTCATGGCCGAGGCCGTTCGGTGGGCCAAGCGCGGAGCACGGGTCAACACGATCAGCCCCGGCATCATCATCACCCCCCTCGCCAAAGACGAGCTGACCGGACCTCGTGGCGAAGGATACCGGCGCATGGTTGCCCTGTCACCGGTCGGGCGCGCCGGCACCCCGGACGAAGTCGGCACGGTCGGTGCGCTGCTCATGGGCCCTGACGGCGCGTTCATCACCGGTAGCGACTTCCTCATGGATGGCGGCGTGACGGCCTCCTACTTCTACAGCGAACTGGCCCAGGCCTGACAACGAGCCACACCAAGAAGCGACGACTATCCCATCACACGTTGAAAAGCGCACGTCTTCCGCAACTCCATCTGTGACGGTCTGGCCGCCCAATAACATCAGGTTCCGGTGGAAGTGTGTATGGGCGCCGCGACCTGGATGTGCCGTGGGCGGGCAGGTGGCTCCGGGGCCGACCCGTCCCATATCACCGGCTGTTTGAGTGATCCCGCTCCGGTGGGCTAGGACCCGCCCTTCCAGGAGCCGCCCACTCCCGGCAGTTGCGATCGGGCAAAGGCGCTTTCACAGCTGGACAAGCACCGCTAGCAGGTGTGTTTACCGCACTCGAGCCCGTTTGAGCTGCTCACGTGGCTGTCGGCGCGTCCTCGTGTCCGAACCACCGAGCCACTCGTGTGGACCCCCACTGTCGCTTCTCCTCGGAGAGTGCAGCAGTGGGTGCGCTGAACTTTGCGACCGGTGTGTCATAGGAGAGGAAATCGACGTCGATGCGCCCCACGAGGTCGTCACCTAGCTCCACGTAGCATCCCGAAGCGCCGTCGTACGGGGGCGGGACGCTCCCGTCGGTGAGCTGGGAGATGAGCACTTTGGCCACGGTTGTCGCCTCGCCTTCGGCGATTCCTCCGGCACGAGGGACCGGTGCGCTGGTCACGTCGCCGACGGCAAAGACGCCGGGGAACTTGGTAGCGAAGGTGGCTGGGTCGACGGGGATCCATCCGTCCTCGGCCAGCGCGGAGGCGGCGACGACCTCGGGAGCACAGTGGACTGGGATCCCCAAGAAGAGGTCGTACGGCAACTGCCGCCCGTCGTCCACATGTGCGATGTGATGCTCGGGGTCGAGCCGGGTCACCCTCGACGAGGGCCAGTACTCGATGCCATGCTCCTCGAGGATGGCCACGATCGCCAATGAGGTCTTCTTCGAGATCGGAATGGGCATCGGCATCGGGCTGACAAGGTGGATGGTCGACGATTCACGTAGTCCGCGCCGGGAGAGGTAATCGTGGAGAAGCAGCGCGGTCTCGTTTGGCGCCCCGGGGCACTTGAAGACCGGACCGAGCACACTAATGACGACGGCGCCACCGTCGAAACCGGCCAGGGCATCACGGGCTCGCTCGGCGCCTGCGGGCGAGTAAAACTCGTACCCATCCTCCGCCAGTCCCGGCGTCGCCGCCACGTCGTAGTCAGCGCCGAGCGCGACCACGAGAATATCGGCGTCGTAGGTCGCTGCGTCCGTGACGACTCGGCGACGCTCGGGATCAATTGAGGTAATCGTCTCCTGTCGGAACTCAACGCCAGGCTTGGCGATCTGTCGATATGGGTTCCACACCTCGGAGGCCTGGCGTCGACCGAACATGACGTCGAGCTTCGAGAACCCGAAGATGAACGAGTCGTTCTTGTCGATGAGCGTGATGTGTACCTTGTCGGGGACCGACTCGGACAAACCGGTTACGACTTCCAGACCGCCGAAGCCGGCTCCGAGGACGATAACGTGTTTGGGCATGGGGGCAGGGTAACAGGGCTCTTGACTCCTGGCGTCCGCGGACGGTGCCCGTGAGATGCGGGCCTACCAAGTAGGCGCTCGGGCTCCTCCGCCCGCTCGCCACCGTCCCACTGTCACGGGTGCGGGCGGTGGACGCGCACACAAATGCTTACCCATGACATAACTGCAATTTGCGGTCGCAACGTGTATCTACCTGTCGCGCGCTGAAGTGCCGATCCCGATAGGTCCGCCGCCTCCGCGCTTTTGGGCGGAACCCGTCCGGTAACGCTCTGATCGACGATTTCGCCGTCCGGCATCCCGAAGACGGTCGGTGATTTCCGGACGTGTCGGTACGCCCATGCCTGTCTTTGAATTGCCCCGGAGGCGGCGATCAAGAGGTGGGGGAGGGACGGAATCGAATCCGGTGCCGAGTCAGGTAAAAGCCCTGGTCAGGGTCCAGAGGCTGTTGATTTCCTCTCTGGTGGATTGGTTCGAGAGTTGTCCGCTCACCTCCACTTGATGCGGGCCTCACAGGGCCGTCACTGACTGCGTTGAGAAGGAACCGGAGCCTGGGCTCTCCGGTCACGACACCTCCCTGGTTACGTCGAGACCAAGATGTTACGAGGAAGCGCGACGCTTGCCGCAGATGAGGACGGCGATGATGACTCAACTTGGCGAAGCGGCGGTGGCTGCATGCGCCCACGAGCAGCTGGAGCGCGTGGAGCAGACTCTAGCGGCGATCTACTGCCGTGAGGTGAGGACGACTGAGGAGGACACCTGGACGCCGGAAGGTTCAAGGATGGCCCTTTAGTGAGTGCTGAGCTACGCCTCCTGAGTCCGACCAGCGGTCGACGACAAGGCCTTCCAGTGGACGACAACGATGTGTCTTCTCTCCGCGCGCGATGGCGGCGTTGGTCTAGGCTCTCACTCTAGAGGGCGCGCTCAGACCGCCGTGTTTGAGCATTGGGGTGCCTCGATTGAGGCGGCATTCAGCTCGTTGTCGCGGGGGTCAGAAGGTACCTGTTGTCCCCGCCGCTCCGAACACGACCTTCTTTAGGCCACCCGCACCCCTGCAGTTGCCTGCGGTGCTGCCGGTGATAACTGATTGCGTCGACACGGTGGCAAGCGACAACGTCTCAAACGGCACATACGAGCCCACCACGGGTTTCGGACCTCCAGTGAATATCTCAGAGCCGGTACCCCCCCCAGGGTTGGTGATGGTCAGAGTGGGGAAGTCGACCCTAGTGGTGACGATACCTACCCACTCGACTTCTACAAAGAAGCCAGGAGTCGTGAATGTCATTGTCCCGGTGGGGAAGTACGCCGAGCAGTTGTTCGCACCCACGCCGTGGATGACCCCTTTACCGGTGATCTTCCCGGTGGTGGGTGGGGGTGTTCCAAGGGTACAGCCGAACACCTTTCCCGAGATATGGATCTCTTCGTGCGTGGCGTGACCGCCTGTCTTCAACGGCGGCTTAAAGCTGAGTTGCCGACGATCCCTGTACAGGTGGGTGTACCGGTCCCTCGGACCAACGCTGATGCGCTAGTTGCTCCTAGAGGGATTGCAACCAGTGTGCACAGGACTATTGCAACGCAAACGCTCCCCAGGCTCCGCCTCATCGCTCCCTGCCATTGCCACCATCGTCCCGTGCTCGACAGAGTCCACCCTTTCGACTCTCCGTGTCTCAGGCCGATCCGAAACCAAATGCTAGACGTTATGGCAGCTTGTCGTAGAAACGCCCATCGCCCATCGCCCATCGCCCATCGCCCATCGCCCATCGCCCATCGCCCATTTGCGTCCGCCGATTTCCTCGGCGGACAGGCTGCAATTCTGGGCAAGCAGGCTCCGCCTGCGCCGGGCCTCATCTAGCACGCCAGAGGGTAGCGCCCTATCGTGACGGCCACGGCTTACAGGGAGGTGATCATGCCAAAGTATCTGCTCCAAGTGAACGACACACTCGACGGGATCAAAGGTCTCAAGTCCAAAGGAGGTTCCGCCCGGGTTGCCGTCGTCACCGAGTTGATTGAGGGACTAGGTGGAAAGCTCGAATCCTTCTACTTCGCTTTCGGTGATACTGATGTGTATGCCATCGCCGACTTCCCCGACAACGTTTCGGCGGCTGCGGCAGCGCTGGTCGTGAGTGCTGGGGGCGGAGCTACAGAGCGAGCGGTGGTTCTCCTCACTGCAGCAGAGGTCGACGCGGCTGTGGCCAAGAAGACGAACTACCGACCCCCAGGCGCTGACCACTCCGTTGCCATGTCCTCCACCGACATCCTCGGCGGCCAGGCTGCATTCCTGGTGGGGAGCTTGGATGTCCTGGCGAACTCGGAAGTAGTGTGATCACGGACAGAAGCCGGACTCTGCCCAAACCATCGAACGCGGAGTCGACCTGATGCAGGCAGAAGTAGTTGAGAAGGCCACGGCCCGATTTGAGCAAGCGTGGGCGACGGCAGTGAGGGACAAAATGGAATACCTGTCTCCCCCTAATGCAGACATGATTGAAGTACACGAAGCAGCCCTGGAGCTTATTTCAGCGACGGGGACAGCTTCGCTTCACGAAGCCCTCGAAGTGATCGGCAGTACTGGCCGCTGAGTCCACCGACATCCTCGGCCGACAGGCTTCACTCCTGGGCCAGCAGGCTGCGCTACCTGGCTCGCGTCGTATTGGCAGGTCTGAATCGCCAATCCAAAACTCTTCGGCCAGTAGCATCCCGCTGGTGACGCCTGGCAGAACGCACACGGGGTCGAGATCGCTCGGCGGGAGAGTGGCGCTGCTGCTTCTCGGATCGTGTCTGGCCACCGTCTGCTACGCCATCACCATTCGCGCTCGCCTCGGCTTGGGTCCGTTGTATGTGTTCCAAGACGGCCTCGCCAGACACCTGGGCATCGCTATTGGCACGTCAGTGATGGTGACCGGCTTTGCCTTGGTGATCGTGGCTGTGGGGCTTCGGTCGTGGCCCGGCCCAGGCACCCTGGCGCTCCCCGTCCTTGGTGGTGAGGGGCTGGACGTGCTTTTGCCGCGACTCCCGAACCTTCATGGTTGGCCACTGCGACTTGCCGCTGTCTTCGTGGCCACCTGGATGATGGCTTTTGCTGGGGCACTGATGATCCGGGCTTCAGTAGGGGTGGCGGCCTACGACGCCGTGATGCTGGGACTGCGACGAGTCTTCGGCCGACCCGTCGGCCCGACCCGGCTCGCTATGGAGATGACAGCGCTAATAGCGGGGTGGCTCCTTGGGGGCTCTGTGGGCTTGGGCACAGTCATCACCGGCCTGCTCATCGGTCCCGGCATTCAGTTCTGGCTCCGGGTGATCGGGACACCGACCCGAGTTCTTGCACTCGCCACCTAACCTGCCTGGTTTCACGACCGCGATCAGGGAGGTATCTGGGCGAAGGCGGACTCGCCTCTCGCCGGATGTCGTCAGGGTTACCCCCGGGAATCGCCGCTGTCCGCTCATAGTGAAGGTGCCGCCAATCACCGCGAACTCTGCCCGTCGGCACGTATATACCGAATATTGAGGATGCGGATAGCGTCGTCAGGTCATAGAGATGATTTTGGAGATTTGCGGCTGGGGATCTCATTGACCACTCGACGCAATCAGAGCCCGGAATCACGAAGGGGGAAATAGCATGGCCAGCAAGACTCACAGCAAGCGGATCCCAGGGGTTCTGCGCCTCGGAGCAGCGGCCACTCTTCTCAGTGTGGTTGGGCTGGTCGGAGCCGGAATGGTCGGTCTTGGCAGCGGCACGGCGTATGCCTCAGCCGTTCACGCCAATCGCCCAAAAGTCACTCCGAAGCACTACAGCGGCTCCTGCCCCACTATCTTCACCTTTACCGGGACAATCACCACGACCAGTCCCGGAACGGTGACCTACACCTGGATTCGAAGTGATCACGGGGTTAGTCCAACGCTGACACTCGTCTTCGCCACCGCCGGTACACAGAGCGTCATGCCGAGCACCTGGGACAGGGGCGTTGTACCTCCCCAAACCAAAACGAAGGGCTGGGAGAAGATCAAGATCCTCTCGCCGGTGGTCAAGACATCGAAGCCCGCCAAGTTCAAGCTGAAGTGCACGTAGGGTCCGATGGAGCGCAGCCGCCGGCTGCGTTTCACGCGCTCTACCGTGCTAGTTGGTGGTGAAAGGCGTCGCTCAAGGCGCGCCCGATGGCTGCCACGTCCACCAGTTGATCGGCGGGTCGACTGCACTGGCGGGGTTGCGATTCTCGTCGCAATGCATGACGGCTGAGTCTCAACGCGACACCGGCCCGGACATCTCTGCCCAAGTCGGGTCGCAGCCCCCCGTCGACGTTCCCCGAGGGGTGACAAGGAGAACGCCTCGGTCCACAGTATGTGATGTCGGAAGAACAGGTCGGGACGGTCGCTCACAAATGTTGAGACAGTGTGAACCCATGTGAACCGCTGACTGTTGTGAGCCCATTGTTCTACCCCCGGTCGTGACCCGCCGATCTCTCGGCGACGAGCGATGATCGACGACGTGTTCCGCTCGTCACGCCACGCCAAGGACGGCGTGGTGAGGTGCCGAAGGAGCGGTCGTGGCTATGTGTAACGGATGCCTTGTCGTTCACCGTGACGGAGCAGTCGCCTATTGCTCCGAGGAACTCGACGGCGGAAAGTGCGACGGCTATGAGATGGCCCATCTTGCCGGGATCATGTCCTGCCAGGTGTCGCCGCGTAGCGCTCGATGCCCCCACTGTGGAGATGTGATCCGTCAACGGCTTGCAGCAGCACCCGAATACGTGCCTTACCGACAAGGCGGTCTCGCCCACTAGCTAGATGCCAGAGAGGCACTGAGGGGTCCCCGATAAGTGGTCCAGGTCCTATGCGGGCACTGGTTCGTGTCGGTAGGTCCAGGCTTGGGCGAATTCGCTCGGAGTGAGCTCGCCGTGGGCACTGTGGGGGCGGTTGACGTTGTAGTCGATGCGCCAGTCCTCGATGAGGACCTTCGCTTCCAACAGGCTGTCGAACTGCCAGCCGTTGAGCAACTCGTCTCGCAGCCGGCCGTTGAACGATTCGATCCAGGCGTTCTGCCAGGGTGAACCGGGGTCGATGAAGATCGAGTTCACGCCGTTGAACCGGCACCAGTCGGCCACGGCGTAAGCGATGAACTCCGGTCCGTTGTCGAACCTCACGAAGGCCGGTGCTCCCCGTTCGAGGGCCAGGCGCTCCAGGGTGGCCACCACCCGGTCGGCATCGATGTTGCGCTCGACGACGATGGCCGGGCACTCCCGGGTGAACTCGTCGACGATGTTAAGCATCTTGAGAGTGCGACCGTCCACGGTCACGTCGAACTGGAAGTCGAGGGCCCACAGGGCGTTGGGGGCGATGGGGCTCATAGCCCCCACGGCCGTGCCGATGCCTCGCAGCGGCTTCTTGCGCTTGCGATAGGGCACCTTCAAGCCCTCAGAGCGCCATAAACGCTGGATGCGCTTGTCGTTCACCCGCCAGCCCTCCCGGCGGGCCTGCTTGGCTGCCCGGCGCCAGCCCCACCGGGGCCGGGTGATGGAGAAGGCCCGGAGAAACGCCCGCAGGGCCACCTCGTCGTCCGAGGGGGACGGTTCGACCAGGCGCTGGGTGGAGCGGTGCTGGCCGACGACGGCGCACGCTCGACGCTCGGAGACCCCGAACCGCGTCTGCAGCGTCTCCACTGCACAGCGGCGACGGTTCGGGGTTAGAAGTTTCCCTCGGCCAGCTCCTTGAGCATCGCCTTGTCGAGCTCGGCCTCGGCCACGAGCTTCTTCAGCCGGGCGTTCTCGATCTCCAGCTCCTTGAGGCGCTTGGCGTCGTTGGCCTTCATGCCCCCGTACTGGGCCAGCCACCGGTTCCAGGTCGACTCGGCGATCTCGAGCTGCCGGCACACCTCGTCGAGGTCGGAGCCGCCGGCCATGAGCTTGTGGCCCTCGGCCAGCTTGCGGATGATCTGGTCGGGCGTGTGTCGCCGCCGTTTGGTCATTGTGCGGTCCTCCTCGCTCCAGTTTGGAGCATCGGACCCGCACGGGCTGGACCACTATCGGGGGATCACCTCAGCACAGCCAGACGCGCTGAGCGTACCCCTCCAATCCGAGATCATGGGCGGATGAGCGCGCAATATGTTGTCGACCGAGTTGACTGTCGTGGTTATGCGTCTACTCGACGAAGTCGTGACCGGCCCTAATGAGCGCTTGAATGGATCGATCTGCGTCCGAGTGCGGGACCAGTAAGTAGTCGGTGTCGTACGTCGAAACAGCGAAAATGCTGACTTGAGCGTCTCTCAGGATGTCGGCCAGGGAGGCCAGGACCCCGATTTGGGACAGATCGATTTGACCCATGACCTTGAGGGCAACCCATCCAGACGAGCACGGGACGTCTTCGGGCACCCAATCCCCCGGACAGACAATGGACAGCTCGTCGGTGGTTCTACTTACGGAGACGAAGACGGCGGTTCCCTGAGCCCATTCCGGGATCGGCTCCGCCGGAGGCAGTCGTGCGATAGCCAGTTCTCCCGGCAGTCGTTGGAGTCTCACAGTCGTAACGTACCGGACCACGTCACCGCAGCACCCAACGTGATGTGGATACGGTGTTTCGCCTCCACAAGCGATACGAGTCAGATCGCAGTCCAGCCCAGTCCAAGGCGCCCAGCATCTAACCAAAATGATTGGTAGGTCTTCGACACGGCCTCGGCACCGTCGATGCGCGAGTCACCGATCGCCGCGGCAAGAGCCGCAAACGACATCGCCATCCGGTGGTCGTGGTACGTCCAGAAGGTTGCCCCGTGGAGCGGCCCGCCTCCGTGTATCGCCACGCCGTCTTCTCTTACCTCGACCTCGACCCCCACTTTGTCCAGCTCGTTCACGATGGCGGCGATGCGGTCGGTCTCGTGAAACCTCGTGATGGCAACTCCCCGAATGCGCGAGATCCCCGGTACCAAAGCAGCTAGCACAGCGACATTCGACAGCTGATCCGGCATGTGAGTCAGATCCATGTCGACGGCCCGGAGTCGTGTGGGTGCGGCAACCGTGACATTGCCGCTGGCCCCCGTTGATACCTGAGCACCGAACGCCTCGAAGACCCCGAGAATCGAGAAGTCCGGCTGGGTTTCTGCGAGTTGTAACTCCGTCACGGTGACCTCTCCGCCGGAGGCGATCGCGAGGGTAAACAGGTGCGATGCCGCGCTCGCATCCGGGGGAATCCGCTCGTCAGCGGGCTCGTAGACGACTCCCGCGGGGACCCGGAACCCATCCCCGGACTCGGCGACAGAGACGCCATGGCGCCCCATCAGCTGGAGCGTCATGGCGATGAACCCTCGGGCGCCAAGCCCATGATGGGTGAGGACAAGGTCGTCATCGAAATATGGGGCTACCAGCAACATCGCGGTCACGAACTGACTCGACTTCGATGCATCCACCGCGACGCGGCCGCCCAGCCGGTGTAAGCGTTCGCCAACGATGACAGGAGCTGACTCCCCGAACTCACCTGATCCGCGAACGTTTGCACCGCACTGGCGTAGCGCGGCGAGTAGAGGGCCGAGGGGCCGTTTGCGAAGCGGCCCCCGACCAGTAACCGTGATGTCTCCGTGGCCGAGCGCGGCCACTGCTGAGAGGAATCGCAGCGTCGTCCCAGCTAGATCCGCATCGATGAGGATCGGTTGAGCCGGAAGGCTCCCACCGTTTCCGACGACGGACCAGGATCTCGGAGCGCCAGGGACCGACTCGTCTACGATGGCGACGCCTAGCGCTTGAAGACCCGAGACCATACTGTCGGCATCGTCGCCTGCCAAGCCGTTTGTGATCCGACTCGTCCCATTGGCAAGCCTGGCAATCACGAGGGCTCTATTGGTGTAGCTCTTACTTCCCGGTACCTGGACCACGCCCTCGATCCGTGATCGGTTCACCTCAACTGCAAACGCAGATGTCGTTTGCGAGCCCTCTGTGCGATCCCTCGCGCTCATGACTTCAGTATCGCCCATAACAGCCAATGGCGATCACAAAATGCATTCGAGCGGACCGGGGTGGAAGCGCCGTACCCGAGCGGATCTTGGCCCCAGAATGAGCCTGGAGGTGGGCATCTGAGACGGCGGATACTGGTCGCGAGGTCGTCACTGTGCTCCATGGACGCCGTGAGGCATGCTTGAGGACATGGACGAGATCCCTCCCGGCTTACCCACCTTCGGGGAGGTCACCGAGAGTCGTCGACTAGCAGGCGGAGCACACGGGACCACCTGGCTCCTGACCCGCAGCGACGGGTCGAAACTAGTGATCAAGTCCGGTGAGCTGGTGCCGCCGGGTCTCTACCTCGCCGAGGCGGAAGGGCTCGCTGCCATCGCCGCCACCGATTCATTGAAGACACCCACGGTGTTGCACGCCGGTCCTACCCACCTGGTGCTTGAAGCGCTCCTCCCGCCTCCCACCGAAGACGAGCGCTTCTGGGAAGAAGCTGGCCGTGCCGTCGCAGCCCTACACGCGAACCATGGACCTGCACACGGATGGCATCGAGACAACTGGCTGGGCATGATGCCCCAACAAAATGCGTGGTCCGTCGACGGCCATGAGTTCTTTATTCGTAACCGGGTGCTGCGGTTCTTGGGGGACCCCCGGACGCAGGCGGCCCTGGGCACCGAAGGCACCTCGGGCATCGAGCGGATCTGCTCGAAGTTCCATGACCTTGTCCCGCCGATGCCACCGGTGTTCTGCCATGGTGATTTGTGGAAGGGCAACTTCTTGGCCACTTCCGACGGACATCCCGCCGTCGTCGACCCAGCGGTGTATTACAGCTGGGCCGAGGTGGACATCTCGATGATGCACTGCGAGGACCCACCTCCCGAGCGTTTCCTGGACGCTTATCACGAGGTCCATCCGGCAGAGCCAGGCTGGCGGGAGCGCATGGAGCTACTGCACCTCCGGGAGCTGCTCAGCACAGTTGCGCACTTTGTTGACCATCCCGCTATCTGCGAAATGGTTTTGCCCAGGGTGAACGCACTTGTAGCGACTTACGGCTGACACGGACGGTCCGTTCCAACCGAGGCCCTCACGTAGCGGGTCTTCGGCTAGTCCTGGCCATGGCGGGTCACCGCGTCGGGTGAGATCATGTAGCTGATGTTTGAGCGATTCACCGACCGTGCCCGCCGGGTCCTGGTGCTGGCCCAGGAAGAGGCGACCCTGCTCAAACACGGATTCATCGGGACCGAGCACATCCTTCTCGGCCTGATCCACGAGGGAGAGGGCGTGGCGGCCAGGGCGCTCGCCGACTTGGACATCACTTTGGAAGCCGCCCGTCTGAGGGTGGAGGAGACCATCGGACTCTCCGGGACACCTCCAAGAGGATCTCCGCCGTTCACGCCCCGGGCCAAGAAGGTGCTTGAGCTTTCCCTGCGAGAGGCCCTCCAACTCGGCCACAACTACATCGGGACAGAGCACATGCTCCTCGGCCTTGTGCGCGAGGGCGACGGCGTCGCTTGCCAGGTGCTCGTCAGCTTGGGTGCGGATCTCGCGCGCGTGCGCCAGCAAGTGATCCAGCTCCTGTCGGGATACCAAGGGCAAGAATCAGATGTCGCAGCGCGCAGATTGTCGGAGTCGTTGACCCAAGGAGAGCTTCAGCGGAGTGAACTCGTTGAATGCTCATTCTGTGGTCGACGACCTCCTGAGTCTGGCAGGCTGGTTTCGGGTCGCTACGCCTACATCTGCGAGCATTGCCTCATGGAGTGGAGCATCTTCCATTCTCAGGACGAAGACGAGGGCGATTCCTCAAAGGACGAGTAGTGGCTATGCGAGGTTGACTTCCTTCATGCGCGTGGGAATCCATGTTCGGCCTAACGCCTCAAAGACCGTCGTCGGTGGAGAGCACGCGGGCGCCCTTGTCGTGCGCGTGGTCGAACCCGCCAGCGATGGGCGAGCCACCGAAGCGGCGTTACGCGCAGTTGCGAAGGCCGTCGGTGTGCCGTATGGGTCGGTCACGCTGGCGCGAGGGGCCACCAGCCGACGGAAGGTGATCGACATCGACGTTGATCAGAGGGAGGCACCTTCGGTGACGGCCGCCTTACACCGGCTTCGTGTCGACCTGGGCGCCTGAATCCAAGATTAGGTCAGGCCCATTGGGATCGCTTAGCGCCGTCAATCCGTGCGGTCGTAGCGGCGACGTTGTCCTTGGGTCAGCGTGCCCGGCGGCGTCCTGGACATCGCGAAGACTTGCTCCGGCATCAAGGACAACACGACATGCGGTCATGAGGTCGGAGGCTCTTCGTCTCGGATCAACGGGCGACGGTCCCCGGGCTCCCCGTAGAATGCCAGCTTCAGGTGATTGCTGATCGTTTGCCCGCTCGGTTCAAGTTGAGCGGGAAACGCGTGGGGATTGCTGTCCTTGTCCATCACGATCAACTCGAATGGCCTCGGTCCGTCCTTCGCGTAGTCGGTGAAGATGGTCACGAGACGGCCAAATCCCTGGCTGGGCGTCTCGGTGAGGAGTAGCAGGTCTCCGAACGGGGTCCCTCCCAGCTGTACATCGGGTTGGTCGACCACGTCTGGCAGAACCTCATCGACCTCTACTAGGTCGGTCTTGTCCTTGATCGCCTGTGCCACGTCGACGGGTACGCCGATGACTGGTCCCATATCAAGTGCCTCCCTTGTCCTTGGTATAAGCATGTCCGTGACGCGCTCCGCAAACCAAGCTCGCTTGTTAGCCCAGCGCTTCACGATCAGGGCCACGCTTTCGGCCCTTGTGGGATCAGGCGATCATCTCCATACGGATACCGTTCGGATCCATATCCCTGCCGAGTTGAACATGGGTCACCGCCAACCATCGGCGCGCTCTCCAAGCAGCAGCGTAGGCGTCGAGGACGTCGTCCGGCTGGGTTCCCGGATTCGATTCACCGCGTGCTCGTCGACATCGGAGCATGACGAGACTCACGATCTCGCTGCAAGGGTCCCGGGGGCTGGTCAAGGTGATTTCAGGCCCCTGGTCCCACCGTGGGTGGCTGCCACCTGCTCGATCAGGACATCCCAGTCAGTCGCTGCCAACCAAGGTTTCTTCATCAGGTGTGCGGTCCAGGCCAGAGCGGCCCAGGCTGAGCGAATCCGGTGTACGTCGAACGAGTAGGCCTCCCGGTCAGGTTCGGGGTCACAATCAACGTGGAACACCCGCCAATGTGCGGACGTGGGGTAGGTGTCCATCGTCGCAGCGGTCACGCCTTCGGGATGAGCCTCCCCCCAGGTTGTCCGTTCCCCCTTGACCGTGACCGCTTCGGCCATGTCCATGGTGACGTAGCCCTCATCATCACCGACGGGCTGACCACAGTCCGAACAGGTCCAAACAATCTTCTGGTGAGGCATGGAGACCCCCTCGTGTAGTGGACCCACTCTACGTGAACCTTTCGACCACTTTCAGGGCGTATTCTGGCCCCGATGAGGAGGCGCAGACCATGGATCATGCAACGAGTATCGACGTGGACAAGATCAACGAGGTGCTTATCGACGGCATCTGGCACCCCGTCATTGAGGGAACCCTCCACATGATTCCATTCGAGCTTGCGCCCGAGCACCTGTCGGTGCCAGGGATCGGTTTCCAATCTGGCCGGAACAGCGAGGCCATCTATGCCCCCTTGTCGTCGGTCTCAGCAGTCAAGACCGTGGGCGACAGACGGACTCAGAACTCGGGCGGCTAGGGCGTTTGCGGTCAAGCTTTGGCGAACATCGGTCAGACGGAAGCCCGTAGTCTGGATGGGGCCGCCAGTCGTGCTTTGGTTGGGGAGTGGCCGCTGGCTCCCGGCTCGCTGGGATGTGGGCCGCTCAGGCCGCGGTCAGGCCGCGAGAGGACCAAAACGAACCGAAGATAGCGATCTATGACGGAAGCGGATTTCTACTAGCAATCGGTGGCGTGGCGATATGGCTGGTCGCGCCTTCGGCGCGAAGACGTTCGCAACGTAGAAGGCGGCGGTTCGAGTCCGCTCGCCTCCACAAACTACATGGGTGTAGTTCGGTAAAAACAGAACATCTGTTCGCGCTATGGAACCCGTGGGTCTGGCGACAGCTGGGTACGGACAGTGAGAGAGTTCAGAATCCATCTCGTATCTTTCGCCGCCACGAATCAAAGGAGGCCTGAGGTTGGGTCGAATCGTCGTTATGAACCATGTGACCTTGGATGGAGTGATGCAGGGACCGGGGCGCCCTGAAGAAGACACCCGAGGGGGGTTCACGCAGGGCGGCTGGGGCCAGCGGTCCGCAACGGCGGGCGACGCAGCGGGCAAGGCGATGGGCGACAGGATGGCGGCCGGGGGTCGTCTGGCGGGATGGCTGTTCGGTCGGCGCACTTATGAGGGGCTGCTGGAACATTGGAACGCCACCGGTGGCCCGTTCAAAGAGGCGCTGAACAACACGCCGAAGTACGTCGCATCGACCACGCTCACCGAACCACTGCCGTGGCCTAACTCGACGCTGCTGCACGGCGATGTCGCTGAAGCCGTCGGGGTGCTCAAAGAGGAATCCGACGGCGTCCTGGCGATCATGGGCAGCGGGGAACTTATCGGCTCGCTGATGGCTGCCGACCTGATCGACGAGTACTTGCTAATGATCCACCCATTAGTACTCGGCAGCGGACGGCGACTCTTTCCGGAGAACGTGAATGTAACTCTGCGGCTCACCGACAGTGTCATCACGGACACCGGCATCGTGATCACAACCTACGAGCCAGCAAGGGACGAAACGTGAACACTCACCTCATTACATGCCCTGGCCGCAATTTGCCGAGGACGTGAATCCGATTATGAGCATCGTAGAAGTCTTGGGAAATAGGTCCTAACCGGCCCCGTTTCTTGGGCGAGGCCCATGGGGACGGTTTCGTACCCCATGGCGAGACAGAATCTCGCTGACCGTTCCACGATGGAGGTGGTGAGTGCTCGCCAGGTTGCCGACGGTGTCGCCAGCCAGGTAAGCGGCTACAACCCTTGCCTGTTCGGCTGTGTCGAGGCGGTGCTGGACCTGCTTTCGGACCTGACTCGGACAGTCGCATTCGGGCTCTTCTTCCGACAAAGGTCCAGCGTGACGACCTAATTGCTTGTGGAGACGATCGATTTCCAGCCGGGAATCAGGATCAGAAAGGAGGTTCGAGAGAGCTTCAACTTGCTCCACTGACCTGACAAGAGAGTTCTGACTCTCGAACCATCAGGCGTCGGATTGCCTGAGGTATTTGGAGACGTCCGGTGGGGCGATGTAACCCCGCAGGATCGAATGGTCCCAAGCCGCCATCGGGCCAGCCCGCAAACGCTAAATATCGGTCACCACCAGGTCATGCAGGCTCTTTGGGGCATCCTCGTCCCGGGCAGCACCTGGCGGTCTCACCTCCTAGGGCTTCAAGTGCGCGTCGAAGAATGCGATGATGCGCTGTCGTGCATCTCGGGCAGATCTCTCGTCGTAGCCCGATCCGGGCGAGAGTATTCCGAAGACCGGCTCCAAGACGGAGAAAGGGAATGGGCTCTTGTCTCCGGCTCCTTCGTGGTCGTTGAGAAAGGAGTGCCCGGCCTCCGGGTATTCCTTGACGTCGTGTTCGACCCCGACGGCCGTCAATGCCCGGTCGAGGCGATTGGCGGCCCCTCGCAGTGTGCGATCCTTGCCGCCGTAGCTTCCCACAATCGGACAAGCCTGTCTCAGGAAGCTGCCCGTGTAGGCATCCTTTGGAGCGGTGCCGTAGTTGACGCTCGACACCGTGAACCCGCGATCGACGGCGAGCAGCAAGGCGAACCCCCCTCCCATGCAGTAGCCGATCACGCCGATCCTGCCCGTGCAGTCCTCCCGGGCCGCCAGCCAGACGCGGGCCGCCTCGATGTCGTTGAACGACCGTCCCCGTCCGGCGCGCACGTCGCGCATGACCGAGATCATGCAGGCCACCATCCCTCTCCCAGAGAAGAGGTCCGGTGCGAGGGCGAGGTACCCTTCGCCGGCAAGCCAGTCAGCCTGGTTCCGCAGGTCCTGGCTCATCCCCATGGCGTCGTGGATGACGACGACACCTGGCCAAGGGCCCCCGCCCGCAGGGGTCGCCAGGTAGGACGGCAGCGCACCCGGGGTGGGGATCATCACCTCGGCCATCACGTCTCCTTGGACGTGGGCGGTTGTCCCCGACGGTCAGCATTGGTGACGCCGTTCGATACAACGCTTGCCACCAGCCGTTTCCCCCATTCTCGGGCTCGGGCCTCCTCACCCGGTTCGAGGTGATTTTGCAAGGTGACGAAGAAGCTCTCGGACTTGGCCACCATCTCGAACCCGTGGCTCTGAAGCTTTCGGCTGATGGCCCTTGACGCCCTCCCTCTGACAACTGCCGGACCCTTGAAGCGGGTGTCGAAGGCCGCAATCTTTGTGTGGCCGTGGCCGAGCGATGTGAGCCAGTCACGCATGCCTGGGCCTTGGGCATCGCGATCGAGCACCAGCTCGTTCTTTGGCTTTTGTGCAGTGGAGGCGGCCCACTTGCGGGTGCGGGTTCGACTCATGCCGTGAAAATGGGTGGGACCGCCCACCACGAGGAGGTCGGCGTCGCCCAACTGTTCGCGGCCCGCCTCAGACACCGGGACCACGATCACGTTGTCCAGTGGTTCGAGGCCCTTGCCAATGGCATCGGCGATCGCGTGCGTGTTACCAAACATCGACTCGTAGACGACCGCCGCCCGCATGGCCACACCCCCTGTGCTCGCCGACCGCCTGAAGCGGCCTCACACCGAGGACGCTAGCTCTGCTCGCACGTCTCGTTCTTGTGATCACCGAACGCCATTCCACCGGCCCAACCCAGGCGAATCTGCTCGGCCAGTAACCTTCCGAGCCTGGATCCAACGGAAAACGCCGACCCGGGTCGGGGTCTCGGCCCAGTTCGACGTGGCTTGGGGCATTGGTACTCGGAATCCCGACGGGGGCATCTCTCGGCGCCGGTTGTGTCGCCATCGCGAGGACTGTGGACCCCCCCCGGCCGGTGCCTACCGTGCTGTATTCGCGGCCGAGAGCGTTTGCGATCGGGTCTTCGTCGACCGTCTCGGTTAGGAGGTGAAGGATCCCGCATGTTCGCGTGGTCTGAATGCCCGTCCTACCCATACCAGCAGGGTGATACCGCCTAGGGCGTACTTTGACAACCGCTTCCGGGTCACGATTGTGGAGGAGGGTCTTCTGGGGTATCGAAACCCACCGCCGCATGACGCACAAGACGAATCGCGTTGTCGATTTCATCGATCGCCGTTTCGATGTGACTTCGAGCCTCGGGGCTGACCGCACAGGCCAGGCCTCGGTGAAGCTCGAGCCCGGCCGCATGGAGTCGCTCGACGAGTGCGCCTGCGAGCTCGAGGTCAATCCGCTCCCGGTCACCAACCACTGCTCCTCCAGGCGATTCTTGGGCTAGGACACCCTCTCGGACCGGGATAAGGCCGGGCAAGATGGGACCTTGGCCACTGTCGGACTCTGCCGTTTCCGATGCATAGTAGGGGATCGGCTTCTTAGAGAACGACCAATTTGACGACGATCAGTGCTTGGCCCTGTTGGGTCGTGCCCAGCTCGGGCGTATCGCCCTATCGCTGAGGGCGATGCCCGTCGTGATAGCTGTTCGCTACACCCTGGACAACGGAGACCTGTTGTTTGCTGCCTCAGGGGACGAACTGGTGCGGACTCTCCATGGAAACATCGCCGCACTGCAGGCCGATGGCTTCGAAGAGGACAAGGGCCAGCGATGGACCGTGTTCGCCACGGGCCCTGTGCGGCGGGTCGAGGGCGTCGAGAACCTCGGCCTGGTATCCCCATCTTGGCCATTGCCGCCGAGCACCGCCATGGGCGAAGTCGTCCTGTTTCGTCTGAAGCCTGCGATTCTCTCTGGTCGGTGGATGGAGACGTTTTAGCAGCGAAGGCCACTTGAGTGCCCACCCCCGCTCGTAGCGGTGCAACAGTCGACGTTGCTTTGGCTTCCTGCGCCTGACAAGCATGGTCAGAAGTAGTGTTCGAAGGTGTCGGTTCACCCTCTGCGCATCTGCATCTGTCACATGGCGATTGGCGCCGTTGGGAGCGAAGAAGACGCAGGCATACCCGCTCATGGTCGGATGCCCGGTAAGGCGAGAGCTGGCCGACCGGACCGGACAACATCCAGAGCGGGCTATCGGGCAATGGGGCCGAACGGGAAACGAGAAGCGCGGCCCTCCGAGGGGCCGCCCTCCAGGTGACGCTCACTGGCGTCTTCGCCAATTCAGTACTCGCGCTTCACGGTTGAGGAGCCTTGGCGGTACTCGGACACGTCCGAGATCTTGACTGTGGCATGAGATGTCGGCCTGGGCCTAGGGTCGAAAGTCCTACGGGGCCGGTCTGCCATCGGGAAAAGCGCCGTAAAGGGTCCTTCGCCTCTCAACGATTGCTCCGGTACATGACATAACTGGTGTCGGGCGGAATCTACGGATCGGAGAGGACCATGGCTATCCTGCTGGATGAGGACGTTGGAACCGGCTTCGAGGCACTGGACGAGGAGGAATGCTTCGGCCTCATCCATGGGGGATCCATCGGGCGGGTGGCGGTCTCGATCGGAGCGCTTCCCGCGGTGTTCCCGGTGAATTACCACGCGGAGGATGGGGTCATCTACTTCCTCACCGGGGCTGGCACGAAGTTGGCCGCCGCCACCAGGAAAGCCGTCATCGCATTTCAACTCGACGATATTGACATCCGTTACCAGCACGGCTGGAGCGTCCTCGCCATCGGCGAAACAAGCGAGGTGCACGATCCTGTCCTCCTGGAAATCGTCAGCCGGTTCCCCCTACGGCCCTGGGCTCCGGGCCTCAGGGACCATGTCGTACAGATTCGACCCGATTTTGTGTCAGGGCGCCGCATCACGTTCAGAGGAGGCGGTGCAACGTCTCAATGAGGAAACCGGGCCTGACCCGCAATCAGCGCCATGAAGGTCTGTCTTGATCCACGGTGGCGGGTATCGCATAATAGCCCGCACATGGCGATCAACAGACGTCCCCGGACAGTGCCTTCACCAGACGGAAAGCCGGTCAGGCCAGAAGCACCGGACAATCAGCGATTGATGGAGACGGTTGCTCTTGATCCCTCCTCGTGGACGCCTGAACTTGCCCGCCTGATATAGCAAATCTTCGATTCGTTCGCGGGAACATGGGCGGAAGAGCGCGGCGAGTACCGGCATGCTCCACTCATCGACGCCTTGGCGCGAGGGCGTTGTCCTGAGGTGGGAAGGTGTCTGGAGCTCGGAAGCGGCACGGGCATCTTGACTCCATACCTGCAGTCGGTATGGGAGGAGGTCGTCTGTCTTGATCTCTCGATGCAAATGCTCATGAGGAGGCACCACGGAAGACAGATTCAGGGCGATGCGAGCAGCCTGGCCTTCGATGACGGATCGTTCAATGTGGTCGTCATTGGCGAGAGGCCGCTCTTCGCCGCCGAGGTTGCCAGGGTGCCGGCCGCAAGGGCACGGTGATCTGGACCAACGCCCTCGGCTCCGGAGCTCCCCTATTTCTTGAAAACCTCGATCCTCTGCGATGCCTTCACGCTGGCTACACCGAATGCGGCTTGGTCGGTGATTGAGAGCGAAGCGTCGTGGGGCAGCTGGGTCGTATTGCACCGAGACTGAGAACAAGTCCTCCAAGGTGACGTCGGCAGGGGTCCACGAAAATGACAGCGCAATATCGGGTGGGGTGGCCAGGTCGTTCGACGCGAGTCAGAACCGAGTGGCGAGGAGCCTGTCGTCGGTAATCGGCGGCCCGAATCTGAGCGCCCGGACGACTTGCTATGGCGAACCAATCTCCAATGGCGGAGCTGCCTCGGCTTCAAAGGCCATTCGGCTCTATCCAAACTCCGAGTCGAGGAGTAGAAATGACGAGTACAAAGTCTCCGTCGGCGAGGGAGGCGAAGATGCTCGATGCCGCTATGGTTTCTGGAGTGTTCGGGGAGATCGACGACATCGAGGCTGAGTTGTGCTCCTCCTCGCGGGAGGCTTCTGTCGGCTTCGTTCCGTTCGCGAACCTCGACATGTTCGACCTAGTAGGCAAGGTCGCGCTTGCGCAGCCGGAACGTGATCCGCGCGCCGTATGGAGGAGGTGAGGCCCCGATCCGAATTGGCTATACAGAGCGCCTCTTTGGGGACGATCCTCGAGGTAATCCGGTGCAAACGACCGGTACTGATCGGTCCATTCGCAAAGATCCAGGTATCTTGAGCGCACAACGCAGCTCCGAGGCGCTGACCATTGTGAGGACCAGCGTCCGCCATCCGACAAGGACAGCGGACGTTGTCGTGCCGTCCTACTACCCGATTGTTGGAGTGACAGATTCGACCGGACTTTGTGTCAGGGCGCCGCATCACCTCCAGAGAACACCATGCAACATCCCCGTGATATCCAGAGTGTCGCCCGCGGATTGGGACCAAATCCTCTACCGGTGAAGTGTGAGGTAGACGATCCTGAACGAGGACGACTCTCCGTCCGTCGCTTAGGGGTGGGCGCATGGGCTCGAGGCAGGATTCTCAGGGCGCAGTACACCAGGTGGTGCTCTTGGCCTGTGCATTTCTCAGGCCAGTGCACCGCACTGCGGCGCTCCCGCAAGCCGACGGCTGCGATGACATCTCGCCGCGAGCAGACGGGTTCGCTTTCGGCCGAACTCTTCGAGCTGAAGGATGGAAAGACGAGGGATCAGCGGATGTGTGGCTCTCGACTTCGATCATCAGAGCTGTATCACGACGAGGCGATCGTGTTCTCCGCGAGGCTCAGATCCTTTGGAGTCAATGGGTCGGGGTGCACTAATGGAGCAGCTTGCTGGACTCGACGCGGCGTTTCTCTATTGCGAAACGCCCACTATGCATCTGCAAGTCTGTGGATTGCTGCTCCTCGACCCTTCCACGATGCCTTCGGGCTACTCATACGACCGGATCCGCACCATGGCGAGCGAGCGTCTGCCCCAGATTCCCTCCGTGCGCCAGAAGCTGGCCAAGGTGCCTTTCAATCTGGGTCGGCCGTTCTGGGTGGATGATCCGGACCTGAACGTCGATCGTCATCTCCATCGTGTTGTCCTTGAACCGCCCGGTGACGAACGGTCGCTAGCCAACGTTGTCGGAGACATCGCCAGTTGGCCACTGCGGCGCGACCTGCCGTTGTGGGAGCTGTGGGTCATCGAGGGACTGGCCGACGGACGTGTCGCAATCCTGGTAAAGATGCACCACTCGACTATCGACGGTGTCTCTGGTGCCAGCATGATGGGGCACTTGCTCGATCTCGAACCTGCTCCGCCAGCCGCATCTCAGTCGCCGGACAAATGGCAAGCGCAGCAGCCGCCTAATTCGTTCGAGCTGCTTGGTCGCAGCGTGGCTGCTCGGTTTGGCGAGCCCTTGGAACTTGCGCGGCTGGTGCCGGCGACCGCCTACCGTCTGGCCACCACTCTGTGGCGATTGGGGCGGCAAGGAGACAAGGGCACCACAACCAAGCCATTCACGGCGCCGCGCACACTGTTCAATGCCACCATCACCGCACGCCGATCGGTGGCGTTCACCGACATTGCCCTGGCGGATGTCAAGATGGTGAAGGATGCGTTCGGAGTCACGGTCAACGACGTGGTGACTGCCGTCGTGGGTGGAGCGCTTCGCCACTATCTCGACGATCGTGGCGAGCTACCCAGTGATCCCCTTCTGGCCGCGGCGCCCGTATCCGTCCACGATCAGACGGCCGAGCGGGGGGGCATGACGAAGGTCTCAGTGATGTTCTCGACCCTGGCGACCGATGAAAAGGACCCCGTCGAGCGGCTCCGGACGATCGCCTCGGCCAACACTCGGGCGAAGGAGATCCATCAAATGGTCGGTGCGGACATCCTCATGCGCTGGGCTGAGCACTTTTGGCTCAATGCATTTGCTCTCGGTGCTCGGCTTTACTCGACGCTCCATGTCGCTGACCACCATCGCGTCGTGCACAATCTCATCCTGTCGAACGTGCCGGGACCGCCGATCCCCCTGTACATGGCTGGCGCCCGACTGGTGGGCCTTTATCCGCTTGGGCCAATTACCGACGGGGCGGGTCTCAACGTCACCGTCTTGTCGGACGAGGACCGGGTTGGCTTCGGCATCATCACCTGCCCCGACCTCGTGGCCCGGGTGTGGGACCTGGCCGATGCGGTCCCCGCAGCATTGGGCGAGCTCGTCGAGGCGGCCATGCGCATTGGTTGAGCCTGAAAGCGTTCGGTCCCATCGCATGCACCATAAGACACAAGGGGCTAGTCCCCCGAGTTGTTGATTCGTAAGAAATATCGGTCAACCCGGAATTTTCGTCTCGATCGGCGCGTTCCCGTCGTTGTCAGCAACGATGGGAGACGACGATGCCGCCAAGGGGACGACCGAAGACGGAGCTGGTGCTGAGCGACGAGGAGCGTGAAGTCCTCGAACGCCTGACCAGGCGACGCAAGAGCGCGCAGGCACTGGCTCTGCGGGCTCGGATCGTCCTGGCCTGTGCCACAGGTGCCACCAACCAGGCGGTGGCCGCCGACCTGCGGATCAACAACACCACCGTGGGCAAGTGGCGCCGGCGGTTCGTGGAGAAGCGCCTCGACGGGTTGTTCGACGAGCCCCGGCCTGGAGCAGCGCGCACCGTCACAGACGACAAAGTCGAGGCCGTGATCGTGAAGACCCTGGAAGGGAAGCCGGGCGACGCCACCCATTGGTCCACACGGTCGATGGCCGAAGCCATGGGCATGAGCCAAACGTCGATCAGCTTGATCTGGCGGGCCTTCGGACTACAGCCCCATCGGGCCGAGAGCTTCAAACTGTCCACCGACCCGCTGTTCGTGGACAAAGTCAAAGACATCGTGGGCCTCTATCTCGATCCCCCCGAACGGGCCGTGGTGCTGTGCGTGGACGAGAAGTCCCAGATCCAGGCCCTGGCCCGCTTCCAACCGATCTTGCCCATGATGCCCGGCACTCCCGAACGACGCAGCCACGATTACATCCGCCACGGCACCACATCGCTGTTCGCAGCCCTCGACATGGCCACCGGCAAGGTCATCGGCTCGCTGCACCGGCGCCACCGAGCCGTCGAGTTCAAGAAGTTCCTGGTGCGTATCGACGAAGAGGTTCCCGAGAACCTCGAGGTCCATCTCATTCTCGACAACTACGCCACCCACAAGACCCCTGACATTCAGAGGTGGTTGTTGCGCCACCGCCGGTTCCATCTTCACTTCACACCGACATCCGGGTCGTGGTTGAACATGGTCGAACGTTGGTTCGGCGAGTTGACCACCAAGAAGATCAAGCGAGGTGCCCACACCAACGTGCAGAACCTCGAGCGTGACATCCGCGACTGGATCGTCCTGTGGAACGACGACCCCCGGCCCTACGTCTGGGTCAAAACCGCCGATCAGATCCTCGCTTCAATCGCACGATATTGCGAGCGAATCAGCAACTCGGGACACTAGCTCATCGAAGTTGCACCTAGGTGGCTGGGAACGCTTCGGTCAGCGCGTCGTCCACGAGCTTTCGGACCGCGCTCGACCAGAAGAACCCCACATGGCCGCCAGCATAGGCGGCGAGGGTGGGTCGTCCCCAGTGCAACCAGAGGCGCCGAGCCTGGCCGAAGGTCGACATCCGGTCGGCGAGACCGGCGAATATGTAGCGATGCTCGAAGGGGACCTTGCACTCCATCGCCAGTGGCGACACGACTCTGTGTGCGTCGTCGGCGGCCGGCCCTAGGACCTCGTAAGCGTCTGCCAATCGAGTTATGTGCGGCGGGCTGTGCCGGCGGAATAGCTCGGGCAGGCTGACCACAGGGATCCCAGCGATCACGCATGTCAGGTCGTCCTCGAGAGCGGCAACAAGGGTCGTCACCAACCCCCCGAAGGAGTAGCCGATCAATCCGACGTTGGTTGCCCCCTGGCTCTCTCGGAGCCAACGGATCGTCCGACGCAGATCCCAGGTGGCTTGGGCCACGCCATGCATACTGTCGACAAGGTCGATGGTCATGAGATCTTCGCCGCGCACACGCCCGGACGCCCTGGGCCCGTGGAGGGGAAGCACGGGTACGATGACGTTGATCCCACGGGAATTCAGTTGTCTCGCACGGAAGGCGCGTAGGTCGATCGAGGCGCTTGTCCCCATACCGAAGCCGTGGGCGCACACGAGCCAAGAACCTCGCTCTTGACCTGGCGCCCGTGATACCCACGCGTGCATTTTGCGGTTGGCCTCGTGGCTCAGCCATCGGTCTCGCCCTGGCTCCTCGAGATAGGGTTCCCAGCCGCTCGTGAATGTCACGTGCTCATAGCCAAGACCCAGGGCGCGTTCGTGCCGAATATGCACGTCATCGGGCGCGCCAGGATTCCTGTGATAGTCGGTCGGACGTTCGAGCCACCCGCGGGTTGAGAAGAGAGCCTGGGCGGCCACCAGGTCGGCGGCCGCCGGGGCGTAGTCGTCAGAGCTGGGCAGGAGGTCGGGGTGACGGAAGACCGCGATGAGCATTTCGTCGAGGTACGCCTGAAGGGCGAGGGCGGGCGTCGGCCGAACGGGCACGACGCTATCGTTTTGGCCAGCAGTCGACGTCCTGAGGCTGCTTCGGGCGAGGAACAGGGCTACCCGTGGCGCTGCTCGTAATACACCCATCACCCTGGGGTCACTCATAGTCGGCAACCACAATCACCATGCTGCTGCGCACACTCAATGATCGCGTTTCCAGGGCCGTCCCTCGTAGAGTCGATCGGCCCTTTCCAGCGCCCTGAGATGAGTCCTGGAGCGCCTGAGCGCCTTGGGCCGGGCACCCAACCCCTTGTGGCGACTTGAGTCCATCGTGGTGGAGTGCCTCATGAAGTGCCCATCCGGCGGCGCCGGCGATTAGGGATGGACGACCCGCTGGCAGGAGCGCTGCGTACTCGGTAGTCAAGAAACACGCTCCCGCGTGGAGGACAGAGTAGGCGACGACTGAGACGACTTGCCAAGGGACCCCGTCGGTCTCCGGGACCCACCGGCATGCCCAGGTCGGTGCTCAGGGTGCTCGCGAAGCCGCCCGGAAATGTGAGCCACCTGCTGGCTTGTATGTCCATCTAGCCCGGTGCGAGATGTGCCGATCCCGATAAGTCCGCGGCCCACGCGCTTCGCGACGGAACCCGTCCGATGACGACCTGATCCGCCGATTTGGCCGTCCGCATCCCGAACACGGTCTGTGATTCCGGACGTGTCGGCTACCCTAAGCCACTCTCGACCTTGCCCCGGATGCGGCGATCAAGGGTGGGGGAGGGCTCGAATCGAGAACCGGTGCCGAAGGAGTCAGGTAATGGTCCTGGTCAAGGACCAGAGGGTGTTCATTTCGTCCCTGGTGGATTGGTTCGAGAGTTGTCCGCTCTCCTCCACAGCGTTGTCGAAATGACAACATACGTGCTGGTCAGAGGCACAATGCGCGTCGATGTGACCTCTGGCGTTAGGTAGTCCCTAGCGTTCTTACTCCAACCCGAATGAAACACAACCGGCTTCCGACCGTCGGTTGACGGGTCGGGCGATATCGGATGGGAAGGCCGACTGGCTTGCAGACGACGGCCCCAACGATAACGGCACATCCAGCCCGGCGGCACGCGGATATAACCTGTGACCGCAAATTGCGATTATGCGTGCTTCGCGCCGCCCCCAGAGCCGTCGTTCGGGCGTTCCGAAACCACCCGGACTGGTGATATAACGCGCACCCTTATCGGATCTTCTGTTGTCAGAATTTCCGGCGATGAGACTCTCCTTCGCCAGGAGCCGCAAGGCTCGCCCTATTGCAGCGGCCGCCTCCACTTCCGCTGTATAACCCCGGCACCAGATGAGTGGGTTGGAAAACTCCTGCTCATCGAACCAGTATGAGGTTCACCCTATCGGCACCAGTGTCGTGACTACGCCTGGTCATTTCTCGTTGGAGTTGCTCATGACTGTTCTCAACCCAATTGTGCTCGGCGCGGAGCTTACGGACGCAGCCGGATCCGGTGCCGTGACAGGACTGAACGATGTCGTCACCCGACTCGAAGCGGGGACGTTCTTTTGGCTCGACCTGACGGGATCGTCGACGAAGCAGGTCACTGAGTTGGCCGAGGTCCTGACCCTCACCGAGGACTCCAGCGAGCACCTTCGGAACGCCGAGCAACGCTCAGCCTTCGAAGTATCACACAACGGGATACGAGCGGTCGCCTATGGGGTTGGAGACGAGCAGCAGCTAGTCGAGGTGCACGTGGTCTACACCGCGTCGTTCCTTGTCACCGTACACCAAGCACCATGCCCGGCACTCGGCGAGGCGCGCGACCTCTACCGGCGACTCCGCGATCACGACCAGGGAGATGCACCTTTGGTGTTGTTCATGGTGCTCGACGCTCTGGTTGCCAGTTTCCACGCCGTGCTCGGCCACCTCGACGCGGCGCTCGATGAACTGGAAGTGGCGGTGCTCGGCGGCATCCCCGTTCCCGACTACCTGACACGGATCTTGGAGATCAGGCGGACCCTGAC
The DNA here is from genome assembly GCA_963800065.1 of uncultured Acidimicrobiaceae bacterium. Taxonomy (GTDB): domain Bacteria; phylum Actinomycetota; class Acidimicrobiia; order Acidimicrobiales; family UBA8190; genus CAWJFJ01. The sequence continues at coordinate 298,380 of CAWCZO010000009.1, forward strand.
GCCGATCGTCCGGGCTTTGGGGCCGTACCATTCGGATCTCGTCGGCATGCTTGGCGCTATCCAGCGATTGCCCGGCATGGGGTCCGGCGCTCAGGAGTACTTCGATTCACATCGCAGCCACGTGGCTGCGGTCTTCGAGGACGCCAATGACTGTCGGGACGAGACTCGGGATGCGCTGCAAGTCCACAGCTCGACGGCCGCAGAGCGACAGGGCCAGGTGATCAACTGGCTGACTGTGGTGGCGGCCATCTTCCTGCCCTTGACCTTCGTCACAGGCTACTTCGGGATGAACTTCAGGGTGATAACGGGGTTGCGCGGGTGGCCCATTTTTTTGGCACTGGGCGTGGCCCTGCCGGGACTGTTGGCGATCACAAGCGTGATTGTGTTGCAACGTTTGATCCGAAGGCTAGGAGTGCGATTCCTGCCCGCGCCGCGGCCGCACGAATCGCGGCGTCCCGCTCGATGACATCTGATCCGCTCAACCCACTGCCGGTCGACCTTCGGGTTATGGCCAGAACGCCGTCGAGGACTTCGAGTAAGGCTTCAAGGTGCCAGGGGAGTCAAGAACCTGCGCCAAAATCGCTACGAATTGGTGTTGCAGTGCGCGGGCGCCGCTCCCGTCCAGTGACCGCCTGCGGGTCGGTGTGTCCTTCTCCAGCGCTCTTGGACGTCATTGTGTCCATGGCCGCATCAGTCCGGCGGATGAGGCTTTCCGCGTCCTCAGTCGCACCACATCGTCGTGCTCATAGCGGTCGAAGCCGACGCCCATCTATTGGAGGAACAACGTTTTCGGCATCAGGTCCGCGATGGCACGGTGACCCTGCGCTTGTTCGTCGGGACTCAGATTATCCCCGGGCGTTATTCCTCCCGCTTGTGGCTGAGAACAGGTCGCGTGTCTGGCGGTTGGCGGCCATCGGGGGGCCACGGCGACAAGCCTTCCTCCAGTGGCACCGCCATCGATCGCAGCACCATGGAGACCATCGTCCAGGTCCCGATGGCGGTGAGCAGCTCCAGAGTTGCGTCGTCGCCGAGGTGGCCCTTCAGTTCCTCGAGCCTGGCGCCGTCGATGGCTCCGTTCGACAGGCACTCATCGGCCGCCGCCAGGACCGCCCGGTCCGCAGGTCGGAACACGTCCTGCATCTCCCAGTTTCGCACCCCGAGGAGGTCGCCCTCGGAGACACCGAGGTGTGTGGCAATGGCCCAGTGTTGGGTCCACTCGTAGACGGACCCGGTGATCCACGCGACGCGCATGATGACCAGCTCGCGGAGCCGGGGATCGAGGACATCACCGACGAGGATCGACAGCAGCAGGTCCGAAAGTGCCTTGGCGGTTGGCGCTCGCCGCAGAAGCAGCCGGAACACGTGTAAACGGGCCAGCTGGTCGGGTATGCCGGCGCGCCGTGCCACCTCGAGGGCAGCCTCCTGGTCCAGCATGGCGATACGTGCGTCTGTCACGGCACCATCACGCCGTGCACCGGCGGCACCCTGCCGGCTTCGCCTGCCATGGCTTGCAGGAGCGCCTCGACACCGGAGAGCGAAGCGATCTCGTGGGGCAGCGACTCGAAGGGGTAACGCTGGCTAGCCAACAGGTCCAGGGCGATCCGGTAGGCGGGGGTGTCCACCCCCAGGGCGCCCAAGAGCCGGAGCTCCTTGAAGACGATGAGGTCGGGATTGAAGCCAGGTGTCTCGGCTACGCCCCGGGTTCCGGCGACCACCACCGTGCCACAGGGACGGGCCAGGGCAACAGCCTGCGCGAAGGCGGCCGGCGCCTTGGCCGTCACATCGACCACGACGTCGGCGAGTCCACCGGTGGCACTCACCAACTCACCGACCGGATCAGCCATAGCGACGTCGACCACCAAGTCGGCACCAAAGTGCGTGGCCATTTCGAGTCTGGGTCGGTCATCGGGCCCGCAGCCCGTGACCATCACGAAGGCCGCCCCCACCTCTTGAGCGGCCACCAGCGCTGAGAGCCCCCGGACGCCGGGGCCGAGCACAGCGACAACGTCACCGGCACTCGTCTCGGGCACCGTCGATCCCCAGCGGATCCCGGCTCCGAGGGGGTTGAAGAGGGTGGCCATGACGGGGTCGAGCGCTGTGGGCACCGCCAGAACCATGCTGTCGGGTGCGAGGTACTGATAGGTGGCGAAGCCACCCCAGAGGCCGGGTGCTCGGTCGACGGGAATGAAGCCGTACATATCCCTGAGACCGTGGCGTCGACAGCGCCGGTACTCGCCGCCCTCGCAGGCCTCGCACGCACGACAGGACTGGAACACCTCCACCGCCACTCGATCCCCGAGGGCCACGCCCCAGCGCTCCGAAGCCCGGGCACCGATCCGATCGATCACCCCCACCGACTCATGGCCGGGAACGAACGCAAAGCCAGCGGGCAGCACTCCGCTGTACTGCTCGTGGTCGGTTCCGCACAGGCCGCACGCCTCCACCCGGAGCAACGCATCGTCGTCGCCGATCTCAGGGAAGCGGAACTCCCGTAGAACGAGTTGACGCGGCGATTCGAGCACCATAGCTGTGGCGTCGCGAATGCCTCCTGTCCTCATACCCGCCATGCTGTCACGAGTGCATGGGTTTCACCCACTGGTTGGCGAATGGCTACCATCCTGGCGTGAAGGTCGATCTCATGACCCTCGGCAGCCCGTTGCGCACGGTCCAGAGATTGGCCGTCGACACCGCCGAGGCGGGGTTCGCTGGGTTGGTGGTCACAGAGGGTGGACGGACTGCCTACCTATCGTGCGCGGCGGCGGCGCTGGCCGCTGACCTCGACCTGTCCACGGGCATTGCCGTGGCCTTCCCTCGCAGCCCGATGGTGACCGCCCAGGTCGCATGGGAGCTTGCCGACGCCAGCGGCGGACGGTTTCGACTTGGGCTCGGTACCCAGGTACGAGCACACATCGAACGTCGTTATGGTGCCCCCTTCGACCACCCCGGACCTCGTTTGGCTGAGTACGTGCGGGCCGTCAAAGCCTGCTTCGCCGCCTTTCGGGGGTCGGCATCGCTTCACTTTGAAGGCGCGTTCTACAACATGTCGTTGCTGCCAGCCCAATGGTCACCCGGTGCGATCGCGGTGGACGATCCACCGATCGACGTGGCGGCCGTGAACCCATACATGCTCCGATTGGCTGGTGCTGTGGCTGATGGGCTCCACGTCCATCCGCTCAACCATCCCCGCTACATCGACGAGGTGGTGCTTCCCAACCTCAGGCTGGAGCAACAGACGCTGGACGTGAGCCTGCCACTTTGCACCTAACCATCCTGTTCTCACGGCCGTCGGGGACACCGAAGACGAGCGCAGGAGGTGGCGAGAGCTAGCCCGTGCGCAAGTCGCTTTCTATGGATCTACCCCGAACTATGCGTTCATCTTCGAAATGCTGGGCGCAGAGGACACCACGGCCCGCCTTCGCGAACGCCAGAAGGCGGGCGACGTCGGCGGCATGGTAGGTGTCATCGACGACGACCTGCTCGACCATTTCCTAGTCTCAGGGACGTTGGAAAGCCTCCCAGACAAGTTGGTTGAGCGCTACGGCTCGGTGGCGGACAGGATCGTTCTGTACTTCGCCGGATTGGCGTGGAACGAAAATCCGGGCAGTCTGAAGCGCTGGGGCGAGGTCGCGCGAACGGTGGCGCGTCTGACTTCTGAATAGCTTGGGCATCAGTGGCTGCTCGCCGGAAGGGCAACCGCCGACGGGACGAGATGGGGAACGCCTGCGACTTGCGGTCCAATGCGAGTACAGAGAACCCAGTTTGCGACATGCCACCGACCGTGCTCAATTCTGCCCGCCTGTCGCTCCCGGCCCGACGCCGACTAGGTAAGCGCCCGAGCAGGATCATCCAGGGTCTTGCCGGCAGCGGGCGATTGCAGTCCGACCTGCCCAGGCGATATCGCCGTCGCTCAGGTCACCTGACTGACTGCGCAGGCCGCCCGCAACTGCCGGATGTGGCGTCGCCCCCGGGGATGCCCCGAAACGGTTCGCCCGTTCGGGATCGCCGCGGACCGAGAATACGGCTCCGGTCATCCCCAGGCACGGGGGTGCCCACCCGGCACTTATTCGCTAGCTCCTTGTCTCAGCCGTCGGTTCCGCATCAGTCGGTGTCGTCATCGGCACTCGGCTCGGCCACCAGAACAGTGGGCCGAGGTCGACCGCAAGCGTAGGAACCAGGATCGTCCGGACGAGAAAGGTATCTGCCAGGACGCCGACGGCGACCACGATGCCAATTTCTCTTGACGCCACAATCGGCAAGATCGCCAGGACCGAGAACGTACCCGCCAAAATGATTCCCGCAGATGTGAGGACCCCTCCAGTACTCGCGACGCCTGTCCTGACACCAACGGTCACGCCGCTTCGCATTACCTCTTCGCGCATACGGGTCAGCAAGAAGATGTTGTAGTCGATTCCGAGCGCGACAAGGAAAACGAAGGTAAGGAGTGGAACCGTCGGATCGATTCCAGGAAGGTGCATCAATGGAACGATTAAGGCCGCGGCAATGCCGAGTGCTGCCGCGAACGTCACGATTACCGTGACCACGACAAGAAGAGGCCCGAGCAGTGCTCGGAGCAAGATCCACAAGACGATCAGCACCACGGCGAGCACGGTTGGGACGATGACCAAGGTGTCACGGTGCGACGCTGAGGCGGTGTCGAAATCCTCCGCCGATTGGCCACCGATGAGTACATGGGAGCCGGCCACGGTAAGAGCCGTCGCCCGGAGATCGCGGATTGCTGCGAAGCCCTGACTGCCCGTGGGCGAGACAGCCAGAATCAGGTCGAAGCGCGCCAAGCGCCCGGCGCGTTCGACAGGGCCGAGAGCGGCGGTAATAGGGAGTTTCTCAAAAGCGCGTCGGACGGCGGGGACGTCGCGGGCATCGGTCACCACCACGTCCACCGGGGACACCTCCCCACGGGGGAAATTCCCCTCCAGTAGGGCATAGCCCTGCGCGGAAGCTGCAGACGAAGGGAGCTCGCTCAGAGTGGACACGTTGGTATTCACCTTGACGAGACCCACGCCCGCACAGCCCAGGAGCACGAGACCTGAGATCCACACCGGGCGCCGTCCCTGGCTCACGATCCGTGCCAATCTCGCCCACGGACCCCGCTGCACGAACCCGGGCACATGGCGTGGCACCGCCGGCCAGAAGACACCTCGGCCCATGACGAGGAGAAGGGCCGGATAGGCCCCGAGGACCGCCAGGGCGGCGGAGAGCACGCCCACTATACCGACGATGCCGAAATCGGTAATGATGTTCAGCCGCGCCAGCAGCAGACACGCGAGTGTCGCCGCAACCGTGATCGCCGACGCCAAGACAGCAGGTGCGGTTCGCCTCCAGGCCATCATCATGGCGATGCGGTGGTCATCGTGACGATGCAGCTCCTCGCGGTAACGGGCTGTGAGCAAGAGCGCGTAGTCGGTGCCGGCACCGAACACAATGACCGTGACAAGCGCAGCGCTCTCCCCGTTCACCGTGAGCCCGCCCTGGCCCAGGCCGTAGATGACGGCCTGAGCGATGGCCTCGGCGATTCCCACACATGCCAAGGGGACGAGCCACAAGACCGGGCTCCGGTAGGTGGCGGCCAGCAAGATGGCCACCAACGAGGCGGTCACCACCAGCAGGAACGTGTCGGCGCCGGAAAAAGCTCCCAGCAGATCCGCCTGGATGGCCGCGTCCCCGGTGACCCTGATCTCCAGACCGCCGGTGCCGTCTCCGAGGACGGACCGCATCTCGGTGATCGTGCGTTGCACGGTCTGCTCGTTCCCGGGCACAGGGACGGTCATCACTGCGGCGGCCCGGTCCGGCGCATAGGCAAAGACGGAAGGAGGTCCGATGGCACGGGGCAGCGCAGCCTCGAGGTGGTGCTTATCGATTCTGGCGAGCATGACGTCACGAGAGGTGAGTCCGGACCTCCGGTAGAAGACGACTTCGGCTTGGAGCGCCCGACCCGAGGGGAAGTTCCGATCGAGGAGTAGCGCCGCTGTCGAGGCGGCATCGGAAGGGAGGAACTCGGTCAGGCGACTGGTCTCGACCGTACCAATCTTCGTGGCGAACGGGATGGCGACCGCCACGATGGCGAGCCAGAAAATTACTCCCACCCAGCTCGCGAATCGGCCGGTAAGAAACGCTGCCGGGCGAGCCAACCGAGTGCCGGCGCTGATCGGAAACGTCTCGGCCGGCATGGGACGAGCTTGGCATGACATACGAGACCGCCGCTAGGACGTCGATATCGGTGAACCGGAAATTGTAGGGTACCGATGGCTCCTCAGCTTCATAGCAAGAGCCTCGCACGAGCCGGATCAAGGCCGCTCGGTATCAGCGGTTCAAGTACCTCGAATTCATGCGAGAAGGGTGCGCGGGATTGCCGGGTCCCGCTCGGGCCTTCACACCGGGCAACTGATTGCACCCACTCTGTATCAGTCGGCGCGTTCGTTATCGGTCGGCCGTCTTCGCATCTCGAGACTCAGCCTCAGCCCGGCGAGCCGGAGGGTATCCGGTACTCGGGGTTGGGCTTCCGTTCGCAAGTGTCACCGAACTGCAATTTGGGGCATGCTCCGCCTTGCTGACAACGCTGTCAAAGCGAGACCTCGAATCGGTCAGAATGTGAAGTTCTGCAATGATTTCGCGGGACCTGGAACGTCCAACCCTATGAAACCACTGACGCGCTCGGTAGAGCAGACGGAGAGTGCAGGGGCAAAGAGAATGGGAGGACCATGGCGGAGGAAAGCAAGCCGGTCGAAGTGTCACGCAGAATCGAAGCGCCGGCGGCCCTCATCTTCAAGATCCTGGCAAATCCGCAACGTCACATGGATTTCGATGGATCCGGCATGCTCCGAGGAGCCGTCCTCGACCGTCCCATCTCCCACGTGGGCGACACCTTCACCATGAAGATGCATCGGCTCGGAGACGACTACCTCATGATCAACTATGTAGTGGAGTTCGAGCAAGATCGGCGCATATTTTGGGAACCGGCTCCCGGAGACCCTTCTCGGGCTGAGGGTGATGATCCATCCAAAGTCGGCATTCCTGCGGGCTACCGCTGGGGCTACATCCTCACTCCGGACGGTGACGACGCCACCGTCGTAACCGAGGTCTTTGACCACAGCCCCTTGTCGGAGGAGCTCCTACGTGATGGCGGGGCGTGGATCAACGGGACCAATTCGGTGCTTGAGTCCATGACGGCCAGCCTGGAGAGGCTCGAGAAGACCAGCACCGAGTAGGACCGCTGCCGGATCGTATCTATGAATCGGTCTTCAGAGCGTTCGAGTAGGCAGACCCCTGTCCCATTACGTCAGGCAGGGGGCGCACTCATGACACTGGTGCTTGCGCCAGTTGAGCTGCGGCCGAGTGCAGAGAGATCGGCGGGGACGTGCCTGAGAGGCCAGGTCGACGGGAGCCGATAGTCGAGTGACACGCCAGCGTGGGCCGGGAGGAATGCGCGTCTGTCGCCTGAGAGGAATGCCCGCGTCTGATCGCGTCTCGGGTGATCGACGTCGACCTCTGTGTACCGACGGGCTCTCACATCGTGTGTGCGATATCGCTCGGCCTCGCACCAGCCCGCCGAGTTCCTGAGACGCTAGAACCGAAGCTCAGCGCCCATTCACATCATCAATCAGGGTGATATGCGCTCCCAGCCCCGTGCCCGATGGCTACCCGAACCTGCCGAAGCCACTGGCTGGTTGGCGGCGTCATTTGAAGCCCGATTGCAACCAATCCGTCGCACAAGGCGTGATGTTTCGTTAACGGGTAATCTTTTCAAAAAATGGTGGCGGGGTTCCTATGTGCAGTTCTGGGTGGCGTTGGATCGGAATCATAGGGGGCGCCATTGCCCTACTAGCGGCGACCCTGGCCGGCACGGTTATTGCTCCGACCTCTGCCACAGCATTGAGTCCCGCCCGTGCTGGCAAGCACTGCGTTCCCAGTTTCGGTGCTGACCTCAAGCGATGCAATTACGGAAAGCGCGTCCTCAGCGGTGATAATTTTATCGATACCAACCTGACGGATGCCACCTTCAGGAAAACCCTTCTCATCGGCGCCGACTTCGGCGATGCCAATCTCACCGATGCTCGTTTCACGGGTGTCAATCTCAGCAACGCTGAGTTCTATGGTGCAAACTTCGAAGGGAGCGACATTGCCCGCGCCAACTTTTCGGACGTTGTGTCGGGAGCAATCACGGGCACCCCGGTGTCACTACCGGCGAATTGGACGCTTGTTGACGGCTACCTCGTGGGTCCGGGCGCCGATCTCACTGGCGCTGACCTTGCCAATGCCAATCTGGTTGGAGTTGATCTCGTCAACGCCAACCTCTCCCGCGCAGACCTCACGGACGCCGACCTTACAAATGCAGCGGTCACCAGTGCCGACCTCGGTCAGGCCACCTTGAATGGCGCAACCTTGAGTGGTGCCGACCTGACGGGCGCCGATCTCGGTTACGTCAGTTCCGGTGATATCACCGGGGATCCCTCTTCGCTGCCGGCAGATTGGATGCTCGTTGATGGCTACCTCATCGGCTCTCAGGCCAACCTAGTGGGTGCCGACCTCGCTGGGGCGTTCCTCGTAAACGCCATCCTCGATGGCGCCGATCTCTATGGGGTCGACCTTGAAGGCGCCGACCTGGCCAACCTCACCGACGCCGACCTCAGCGGTGCCGATCTCACAGGTGCCTTCTTGAACTTAGACGATGTGACATGGTCCGATACTACGTGTCCGGACGGCACGAATAGCAATGACGACGGAGACACCTGCGCCATGAACTTGGGCTGAAGTCGCCCTCTCCGGGGTTGTGGATATTGTCCCCGATTCGAGGCGCGATGAAGGAAAACGTTAAGGAACGGATTCAACCCTTGGGAGTGCAATAGTCGCGGGCACCGATCACCCCTTAGCGTGCCTCGGACCTACTGGACGTAATCCGACGAGCCAGCCCTCGCCCAGGGCCATCTCGCACATAATCCCAACGCCGAGTGATCTCGGATGGTCCGGTTGGATCGCAACCGGAGTGAGGCTGGTCGACGGGTCATGGCGAGGCATCCTGGTCCGGGGCTTGAGTTCAGCCAGTCGACGCAACAGCCTCGGCGAACGCCTCAGATGGTGAGATACCACCGAGTGTCCGTCGAGGGCGTTCGTTGAGCTCGCGAGCCACGGCGTTCAGTTGTGCTTGGGAGTAGCCCGAGTGAGGGGTCCCCGATAAGTGGTCCAGGTCCTATGCGGGCACTGGTTCGTGTCGGTAGGTCCAGGCTTGGGCGAATTCGCTCGGAGTGAGCTCGCCGTGGGCACTGTGGGGGCGGTTGACGTTGTAGTCGATGCGCCAGTCCTCGATGAGGACCTTCGCTTCCACAGGCTGTCGAACTGCCAGCCGTTGAGCAACTCGTCTCGCAGCCGGCCGTTGAACGATTCGATCCAGGCGTTCTGCCAGGGTGAACCGGGGTCGATGAAGATCGAGTTCACGCCGTTGAACCGGCACCAGTCGGCCACGGCGTAAGCGATGAACTCCGGTCCGTTGTCGAACCTCACGAAGGCCGGTGCTCCCCGTTCGAGGGCCAGGCGCTCCAGGGTGGCCACCACCCGGTCGGCATCGATGTTGCGCTCGACGACGATGGCCGGGCACTCCCGGGTGAACTCGTCGACGATGTTAAGCATCTTGAGAGTGCGACCGTCCACGGTCACGTCGAACTGGAAGTCGAGGGCCCACAGGGCGTTGGGGGCGATGGGGCTCATAGCCCCCACGGCCGTGCCGATGCCTCGCAGCGGCTTCTTGCGCTTGCGATAGGGCACCTTCAAGCCCTCAGAGCGCCATAAACGCTGGATGCGCTTGTCGTTCACCCGCCAGCCCTCCCGGCGGGCCTGCTTGGCTGCCCGGCGCCAGTCCCACCGGGGCCGGGTGATGGAGAAGGCCCGGAGAAACGCCCGCAGGGCCACCTCGTCGTCCGAGGGGGACGGTTCGACCAGGCGCTGGGTGGAGCGGTGCTGGCCGACGACGGCGCACGCTCGACGCTCGGAGACCCCGAACCGCGTCTGCAGCGTCTCCACTGCACAGCGGCGACGGTTCGGGGTTAGAAGTTTCCCTCGGCCAGCTCCTTGAGCATCGCCTTGTCGAGCTCGGCCTCGGCCACGAGCTTCTTCAGCCGGGCGTTCTCGATCTCCAGCTCCTTGAGGCGCTTGGCGTCGTTGGCCTTCATGCCCCCGTACTGGGCCAGCCACCGGTTCCAGGTCGACTCGGCGATCTCGAGCTGCCGGCACACCTCGTCGAGGTCGGAGCCGCCGGCCATGAGCTTGTGGCCCTCGGCCAGCTTGCGGATGATCTGGTCGGGCGTGTGTCGCCGCCGTTTGGTCATTGTGCGGTCCTCCTCGCTCCAGTTTGGAGCATCGGACCCGCACGGGCTGGACCACTATCGGGGGATCACCTCACGAGAGCTGGTGCCTTTGGGGAAGTACTGGCGCAACAATCCATTCGATCTACCAGGCAGGACATTCTCGGTATCGCGACAAGCTTCGATGTCCTTCTACGATACTTTAGCGTACACTTTAGGTATCAATGCTCGACGGGGGCAGAGAGTGACTAAGCGGAGCTATTCGGCACTAGGGATCGCGCTAGCGATTGCGATGCTCTTACAAGCTGCTGCCTCGACTCCGAGCAGTGCTTCGACGTCTCAAACTGTCCGTAGTGATCTGGCAATGCATCGGGGTGCACCGACAACGCAGGGGACAGGTATCGAAGCCATTGGCAATGGGGGAGTTGTGACAACCGAAGCAGCATTGCGGCTCGGAATTCAGGGACATTTCGGACTACTTCGAGACCTGCGGGCTCTCCCGGGTGGGTTCGTCGCTGCCCAGGTAGTCGACGCCGCAATGCATACGTCTATCGGCGTTGGACGCGTTAGCCGCTCGTCCAAGGACAAGAACAAAACAGAATCGGCAAGCTCAGGAGACGATACGCAGGAGTCCTGGGTTCCCACGAATGCCCCCCTGCCGTCCATGCTGCCGACCGGGGAGCCGGCGGTGCAAATGAGTCTCTGGGCGACCTCGTGCTCCTCTGACTCATTCTGCGTCGCCGTGGGAGTTGCCGCCGACCAAGGAGATAACCAGTTTCCGGTGGCGGAAACTCTATCGGATGGGTCTTGGACACCTACCGTGCTTCCGTTACCGGCGAATGCCTTGACGGATTTTTACGATTCGGTCGCGTACTCGGTATCGTGCCCCCAGGATGGTAGTTGCGTCGCCGTCGGCGACTATCTCGATTTGTTCCCATCGGGAGCCCCCGGATATCAAAACGGACTGATCGAGGTTCTCTCGGGGGGTACTTGGACGGCGACCGAGGCACAGCTTCCCACCGGTCCGGAATCGGGCGGAATCAATCTCTACTCCGTTTCCTGCTCCGACGTGGCCGATTGCGTCATCGCGGGTAGCGAGCAAAACTACATCGACAACTCTGGGCCAGACGCGTACCTCGGCTTGATCTACACATTGTCATTTGGAATCTGGCAGGTCCAGGTCGCACCGGTGCCCAATCACTACAACAACAGCATTCAACTCAATTCTGTCTCCTGTCCTACGAGCGATGATTGCGTCATCGTCGGTTCATACCAGGACTGGCATGACTACCAGTATGGGCTGATCCTGTCGCTGTCGGGTGGAGTATGGAGCGCGATGACCGGACCAGTGCCAGCCAACGCCGCCACGACGCCTTCAACGCAGCCAGACGAGGACTATGGATCCGGCCTGAATTCCGTCGACTGTCCCGATAGCGACACCTGTGTGGCAGGCGGTCTCTATGTCGATAAGGATTACTACAGCCAGCCTCTGTTGGTGCAGCTGGGCTCGGGCAGGTGGACACCGACCGAGGCACCCGTGCCTCCAGACTCGCAGGCTAATCCGATAGCCGATATCCTCGGTGTGTACTGCCCGGCCAGCGGCTCGTGTCTGGCCACCGGGGAGTACTTCATAGATTTTGACATCGACCAAAGTGGCATGATCCTGACCCAATCGGGAGGGGCGTGGTCCGTGATGCCGGCACCGATTCCCGATACTTTCATGGGCGGTCTCCTCAATGCGGGGTCGAAGAGGAGGGCCGACTCCGAATCGACAGCGTCGATCTCTTCGGTGACCGGCGTCTCCTGTTCCACGGACGGCTTATGTGCCGCTGGAGGCAACATCGATTCGTCCGCCCTGCTTGAGACCGGTCAGGCTTCTGTGCCGGAGGTCACCGGAGTCGTTCCCCCCACCGGGCCGCTCGCCGGTGGGACGACAGCGACAATTACGGGCACGGGTTTCACCTCGACCACGACGGTGAAGTTCGGTCGTTATCCGGCGACTTCAACCACATTCGTCAGTTCCGACGAACTCCAAGCAGTGTCTCCCCCCGGGGGTTACGGAGCGGTGGACGTTACGGTCTCTTCCAATGGGATGACGACACGGGCGAACGGGTCCGACACTTTTTCGTACCAGTCGACCACATCGCAGGCGACATCCCTATCCGTGACGGCCTCATACGCTCCCATGGTCACGTACGAGCCCGTGACGTACACGGTCACGGTGAGTCCCGCTCCCGACGGGGGAACGGTGAGCCTGAGCGACGGTTTCGGCCCCATCGCCAAATGTCGCAACCTCACCTTGGTTGCAGGCACTGTCAGCTGCTCTCGGACGTACACGGCGTTTCCCGCCCACGAGACCTCGGACGCACCGTTCCAGATCGTGGCGCGGTTCTCAGGCGACCCCAATTACGAACCTTCTGCTGGGGATCTCGCCATGGCGCTCCTTCGCAGTCCTGTAATCACTACAAGCACACTCCCAATAGCGACCGTCAAAATGCACTACAGGACTCACCTTGTCGCCGTCGGTAAAGGGCCGTTTCGCTGGAAGGTCACCTCCGGGTCTCTTCCCAAAGAAATCAGCCTCACCACCTCGGGGATTCTTGAGGGTCATCCCCGGACAACCGGTGCGTTTAGGTTCATCGTGACAGTCACGGATTCCGCTTTGCCCAGACACCACGACGAGTCGGTCAGCTTGACGATGAGCGTTGACAGCTGATCACCCTGCCGCGCCCTAAGACGACGGCGACGCCTTGTTCGTCTTCTTGGGTAACTCCGGTGCGACGGGCTTTTCGAGGTGGAGGTCGACGTCGAAGTGGGGACGCATCCGGACTTACATCACAACCTTCAACGCCGTGGCCCCGATACCGACGATCTGAGGTCCTTACCGGTATCCGGTGATCCAGTGCGGTCAACTGCCCCTGGAACGGGCTGAGATCGCCCGGGGCGGCAGGCCAAAGGACGGGGCACCGAGGTAACCGACCGGCTCCGCCGCCCTCCCAGCAGGCGACGATGCTTCCGGGTGGTTGTCAACACTCGTTGTCGTGGGAACCGCACCCTTAGTCGTTCCTCAATTTTAAGGATGGTCAGTTCCACCCGATAAGGACGATCATCAAAGCGAGCTGCGGGGGAGATCGTTATGAACGCGCACCACGCTTCCGATGATCGCTGTTTGGACGCGATTCCACTGATTTGTGTCACTGCTCCGGGTGTCAAGCCGGACCACCACGACGGTCATATCTCGCGTCGCCAATTTGTGAAGGTGGCGATGACTGGCAGCGCAGTAATATGGGCCGCTCCTGTTTTGGCCAAAGGCCGGTTGCGTCTCCTCGATCCGCAGGCGCCGCTCAACCTGCCTGTGCCAAACGCCGCAGCTCAGGTGGCGAACGCCGTCGTCGCCGCGGCGATCGCCGCGGCGTGGACAGCATCCAACCCTGGGGTCTTAGCCACACGCCATGAGGAGGGGGGCTGGATCATCTTCAATGAGATGACTGGCGCCTATCGCGTTGTGCGATTCGCGGCAGGCCAAAGAGCCAGCATTACCCCTGGGGCGGCGCCGGCACTCAACGCCAATGAGGTCATTTGTGGGCATTTCCACACCCATCCGAACCCACCGACAGATGAGAATGGGAACACGTGGATTCAAGGCCCTAGCGATGCCGATACGGCGTATGCTAACCGTCACCGCTTCCCGGGGATCATCAAGAACGCCGCAGGAACCACAACCTATGGCAACGATAACCCCGGAACCTACCGGTAGGAGGCGAGCGATGAGCGTTACCAAGAAACAGGCCGAGTCGATCGCTATCCAGGTGGTGACAGATGACGGCTACCCCGACCTCCTTCCTGGCGGGGGCCCGCTGGCGCAAAAGACTCTCGTTCGCTCCACCGAAGATGGTAACTGGGAGGTGTCTTTCCCATTTAAGTCTCACGACGTACTGGGCGGATCGCCCTATGTCTTGATCAGCAAAAAGGGAACCCCCGACCTATCCTCGGTTGTCGAGGTCTTCTACACGCAGTGAGGTCCAGCAAGGTTTGGAATCGAGGGTCGTCGAGCGAACGCACGCTCCACTAGCTGAACCTTACGGGGAGCGCGGCCCCGATTCGCGAAAGCCGGTTGCCTGTGTGCAACCGGCGCCTTCAATTCCCGCGAGAGTTCCGGAGCCGGCTAGGAAGGAGCCAACCCGCTCTGGGCGCGGTGAGGTGATCCCCCGATAGTGGTCCAGCCCGTGCGGGTCCGATGCTCCAAACTGGAGCGAGGAGGACCGCACAATGACCAAACGGCGGCGACACACGCCCGACCAGATCATCCGCAAGCTGGCCGAGGGCCACAAGCTCATGGCCGGCGGCTCCGACCTCGACGAGGTGTGCCGGCAGCTCGAGATCGCCGAGTCGACCTGGAACCGGTGGCTGGCCCAGTACGGGGGCATGAAGGCCAACGACGCCAAGCGCCTCAAGGAGCTGGAGATCGAGAACGCCCGGCTGAAGAAGCTCGTGGCCGAGGCCGAGCTCGACAAGGCGATGCTCAAGGAGCTGGCCGAGGGAAACTTCTAACCCCGAACCGTCGCCGCTGTGCAGTGGAGACGCTGCAGACGCGGTTCGGGGTCTCCGAGCGTCGAGCGTGCGCCGTCGTCGGCCAGCACCGCTCCACCCAGCGCCTGGTCGAACCGTCCCCCTCGGACGACGAGGTGGCCCTGCGGGCGTTTCTCCGGGCCTTCTCCATCACCCGGCCCCGGTGGGACTGGCGCCGGGCAGCCAAGCAGGCCCGCCGGGAGGGCTGGCGGGTGAACGACAAGCGCATCCAGCGTTTATGGCGCTCTGAGGGCTTGAAGGTGCCCTATCGCAAGCGCAAGAAGCCGCTGCGAGGCATCGGCACGGCCGTGGGGGCTATGAGCCCCATCGCCCCCAACGCCCTGTGGGCCCTCGACTTCCAGTTCGACGTGACCGTGGACGGTCGCACTCTCAAGATGCTTAACATCGTCGACGAGTTCACCCGGGAGTGCCCGGCCATCGTCGTCGAGCGCAACATCGATGCCGACCGGGTGGTGGCCACCCTGGAGCGCCTGGCCCTCGAACGGGGAGCACCGGCCTTCGTGAGGTTCGACAACGGACCGGAGTTCATCGCTTACGCCGTGGCCGACTGGTGCCGGTTCAACGGCGTGAACTCGATCTTCATCGACCCCGGTTCACCCTGGCAGAACGCCTGGATCGAATCGTTCAACGGCCGGCTGCGAGACGAGTTGCTCAACGGCTGGCAGTTCGACAGCCTGTGGAAGCGAAGGTCCTCATCGAGGACTGGCGCATCGACTACAACATCAACCGCCCCCACAGTGCCCACGGCGAGCTCACTCCGAGCGAATTCGCCCGAGCCTGGACCTACCGACACGAACCAGTGCCCGCATAGGACCTGGACCACTTATCGGGGACCCCTCAGCGGCTCAAGGTGCCAAGGGTTAAAGCACAGGCCCGGTAGGACCAAGCCAACGCCGCATGTGGATGAGACACAACTATCTGATCTCAGCACCAGAGTTACCCCGGTGCATGCCTGGTCCACCCTGCTTCACATTGTCGGGTAGCGCATTCGGGGGTACCGATCGCCCACCTGGAGCGCCTCGGACCCCCCGGAGATGACCAGACGAACCGCTCTCGGTTAAGGCCACGCCGCACATAATCACAACGCCGCGTGATCTCGGATAGCCCGGTTGAATCGCAGGCGGAGGGGGCTGTTCGACGGGGCTAGGCGGGCCCATCCGGGTCAGGGTGATACCTGAGCCCATTTCCTCTGCCGCTCAGCCACACATGGGCCCGTGGACCACCGAACCGGCGTCTGACTACGTCTACCTCCTCGCCCCGCCTCCTCGTCTACCTTTGGGCCCGTGGCAGACGACCTGCTGGCTGCGGCGCACCAGTGGCAGACCGAAGGCTGGGCCCTCGTCGACGGGCTGGTCCAGGGGAGCGACGTCGATGCCGTGGCTGACGACCTGGAACAACTATTCGCCGACGACACCTTCGCCGACTACAACCGGGCCGCGGGCTTCGGTGACGGCTCACCGGAGGGCCGCCAGTTCCGCTCGACGCAGTTCAACGGAATGCGCGGCTTCCCACAGCCAGGGTGCCCAACTCTGAACGATCTCTTCGTGCATCCGCGCCTGATCGAGTTCGCCCGTCTGGCCCTCAACGACGACGACCTGCGGATCTATCAGGCCGCGGTGTGGGGTAAGTGGGCCGGGGAAGTCAACTACGAGCAGCCTTTGCACCAGGACGGGAACCACTCGCTTCTCCCTCCTCGAATGGAGCCTGGATTCTGGCACCTCGAGTCGTTCCTGTACCTGTCCGACGTCGACAAGGACTGCGCCCCGCCTCGGCTTGTGCCGAGGAGCCGTTCTGCTGTTGCCTACGGCGAGCTTTACGAGCATGAGGTCGTCGCCACCGGCCACCGAGGCTCGCTCCTGGCGTACCGCTCCGACGTGTGGCACCGCGGCACCGACTTCAACCGGTCCGACGCCTCCCGCTTCGTGCTCGTGGTTGCCTTCCGGCCGGCTCAGGCTGACTGGTTCGGCTATGACGCTTTTCCGCGGCTGGGCGACGATGCCACCTTCCGCTCCTTTGCGGTCGGCAAGTCACCTGAGGAGCTGGCCTTGTTCGGCGTCCCTCGGCCCGGACACGCTTACTGGAACGAGGCGACGGTGGAAGCCATGGCCGCCAAGTACCCCGGGCTCGACGTCTCCCCATGGCGGGCGGCTTCGGGCAGAACGCCGTCCAACTAGTTGGACTATCCCTGACATGGGGACGTCGTCCGGGAGGAGACTCGAAAGGTGGCCAATCAAGCCCGGCAGGAGCTAGCCCCGAAGCGCAGGTAGTGGGGGACACTCGCACCCACAAGGACCGTTACGATTCCTTCAGTGACTGGGCGTTCTGGTGGGTTCGATACGGCCCAGACGGCATTCAAGATCATGCTGCGAGACCAGTCCGGTTCGGGAGGCCGCCGTCAGTTCCTTCACCTCGGCCGGCTCTAGACGCCGGCAGACCCGTGTCGGGGTATTCAGTGCCGGTGGCAATCCTGGCGAGGCCGTTCCGGTGAGGTCATCGGCCGTTATCCTGGTCAGGGCCCAGAGGGCGTTCCGTCCCTGACGGCTTGGTTCGAGAGGTGTCCGCTCACCTCCACCCCGGGTCAGGCGGTACAACAGTCAGGCGGCGAAGAGCGCATCCAGTCTCTTGGCCGCGACCTCATCGAGGAGATCCGACATCTGGCGGTCGCCGTGATTCGTCACCCATCTGCCGACACGGAATGGACCTCGACAAGTGTTTTCGTCCTCGGCGCGGAAGCGGCAACTCGCTAGGGGTGGACCCAACCGAGCCGCGTTCAGTCGGAACTGCTGATCCTCCCGCGTGAGTAAGAGGGGATGGTTCGTCTACGGGATCAGGTGGACGGTGAAGAAGGCCCTTCAGGTGACCGTTCCACGTCAGCACGGCCTGGGAAGTGGTGCCGTCGAGACTCAAGATCCTTCAGCTCAAGGCGTCGTTTCACGCGATCGTCATAGCGCTGCACCCGAAATGCCCGCGCTGCTATGAACCCGCTGAAGATGACGACGAGCCCCAGTGTCACTCCGAGGGTTTCCACCAGTGGAATCTTAGGCTGCTAGGGCCAAAAACTGGCATGGGGGAGTGCGTTGATCACGGTCCCGCCCGGGCGATGACAGCGGCCTCGTAGGGGGTCGTTGGCCGAACTGGGGCGGCTGAACCGGGGCGGGTTGCGTACGGGAACCCCGAATCTGAGCTCCCTAGGCACGCCCGTGCCGATGTGCTGAGGGTCGCTGTGCCTTTCGCGGTCCTGGAACGTACCCTGGTGCGGCGGTTCCAATGGTGGCTGAAACGCAAGGGGAGAGCAGTGTCAATAGGAAGCAAGCGGTTGGTACGTGACATGGCGACCCTGGTGGAAAGAACGGAGGAGCTCCGTGAGGTGCTTCAGCGGTACAGGAAGTCAAGCATCGAGTTGGCCACGCGGGTGAGCAGAGGGGAAGCCCTGGACGAGATATTTCCGGTTATCGAGGGGCCGGCCCGACCTCGTGAGGTAACCGAAACCATCATCGAGTTCTCGGCAGCACGCCACCAGGTCCGGCTGGCGATGTTCGTGCTGGGCGACGAGCAAGGGATCAGCATCAGCGAAATGGGGCGACAACTAGGCATGTCTCGGCAACTCGCCTCTCGATTGGCCGCCGAGGCAAACGAGGCAGGCTCCAAGCAGCGCTGACGCCTCCTTGGATGTCCTTTGGGAGGTGGAGGTGAGCGATGTGTCAACGACGGTCGAAAACTGCGCGGTAATCGCCGGTCGAAAACTGCGCGTTAGGCACGCTCGGTGGTGGACATGACCTCCTTCGCGCGGTCCTTCAGGCGGTAGCTGTCGCCCTGGAGGACGATGACCTCGGCGTGATGGACGAGGCGGTCGACCAGGGCGGCCACCGCCACGGCGTCACCGAAGATCTCAGCCCAGGACGAGAAGGTCTTGTTGGAGCTCACGATGAGGCTGGCCCGTTCGTAGCGGGAGGCGATGAGGGCGAAGAACAGAGCGGCGGCGTCGGGATCGAAGGGGATGTAGCCGACCTCGTCGACGATGACGAGCGGGATCCGGCGCAGCCGTTCGAGTTCCTCCTCGAGTTTGCCGTTGCGTTTGGCGGTGGCCAGGCGGCCCACCCAGTCCTGAGCCGACGCGAACGCCACCCGGTGTCCCCGTCGGGCCGCCTGGACGCCGAGGGCGATGGACAGGTGGGTCTTTCCGGTGCCCGGAGGTCCGAGGAAGATGACGTTCTTGGCTTCGTGCAGGAAGTCGAGCTGGGACAGGTGCGCCATGGTCGACTTCTTCACCGAGCGCTGGAAGGAGAAATCAAAGTCATCGAGCGTCTTCGTTTGCGGGAAGCGGGCCGCCTTCACCCGGTGCTCGCCGCCGTGGGTCTCCCTGGCGCTCACCTCCTCGGAGAGGACGGCCGCCAGATAGGTCTCGTGGTCCCAGCTCTCCTCGACGGCCCGCTTGGCCAGGGGCTCGGCCCTCGCGGCGATGCGTGGTGCCTTCAGGGCTCGGGCCAGGAAGGCGATGTCGGAGCCGGGCCGGCTCACGCCAGACCGACCAGTGCGTCATAACGACTCAGGTCGGCCACCGGCACCACCACATCGCCGACGGTGAGCTGGCGGGCGGCCGTGCGCTGCAGGCGAAGGGCCCGGGCATGGGCCGGGTCGAGCACGACGTCGGCCGGCACGTAGGAACGCTGGTGATGGGCGATGACCTCTCCTTCCAAGTGGACCGAGACGTCGGTGAGCGACAACCGCACCTGGACTCGTCGACCCGACAGCCCCGGCGGCACGGAGTAGTCGACATCGACCACTCTGACGAAGCCGTCCTTCATGACCCGCACCTCGAGACGGCTGTCGATGTCGGGAAGCGGATCGGGAAGGGCACGCAGATAGCCCTTCTCCACCCGCCAGGCGTCTTTCACCTTGGCCCCGATCCGGCGGTGGTGACGTTCGAAGGCCACGGTGGTGGCCCAGTCGTCGTGTTGGTCCTGGAGATCGTCCAGGGACCCGAAGTGCCGCAGGGGCAGGAACGAGGTCTGGAGATAGCCGACGGTGCGTTCGTCCTGGCCCTTGCCCTCGGGGAACCGGGGCCGCAGGACCACGGGCTGGAGAAGAAGCGCTCCGAACAATGCGGCCACCGGGTCGGTGAGCTTCGCCCGGCCCCCGTGGCGTCCGCCCACGATGCAGCTCTCGTTGTCGGTCACCGCCTTCTCCGGCACCCCGCCCAAACGTTCGAAGCAGCCGACCACGGCCGCACAGAACTCGGCTGTGGTGCGCCCGAAGGTGAAGACGGTCGAGTGGGCGGCCGAGTGCGGCAGCGTGGTCACGAGGCCGAAGGCCTCCCGCCCCGCCCCCTTGCCGACGGGGATGTCGACGCCGGTGTGCCACCAGTCGAGCTGGGCGATCTCGCCCGGCAGATAGCTGGTGCGCTGATAGCTCTTGGCCGCCCGCAAGACTGGGCGGAGCTTGGCCACCCGCTGCTTCAGCACCGTGATGCCACCGGTGTAGCCGAGGGGGCGCAGCCGCTCCAGGATCACCGTGGCCGGGGCCCGAGGGTTCTCCTCGAGCATGGCCACGATGTCGTCCATGTGGGCGTCGAGGGCGGAACCCGCCCCAGTCCGCTCATAGCGGGGTGGCTCTTGGAGCCCCAGGAGCCTGTCGACGGTGTTGCGGCTCATGTGGAGCTTCTCGGCGATCGCCGTCTTTGACCAGCTCTCGCGGTGGAAAAGGCGATGGACCTCGGCCCAATCCTGCACGTTGTACACCTTTCCTCCTCGGGTCGGCGTGACTCGAGGATCGATCGATCACTGCACGTGATGGTGGATCGCGCAGTTTTCGACCGGCGTCAGGTGCTCAGTATTGGACCGTCGTCGACAAGCGATGAACTGCGAAGGCGTATGTAGCGTCGATCTCGGGCCGCCGTGGCTGGGCCGCTAAGTCCGCCCCTTGGAGCGGATCGCACAGGGAATCGCCGGTTGTGCCAGGGTGAGTGGGTGATTTCGGTCTCATTGGACCCCAGCGGATTGCACGTCAGCCTGACGGGAACCGAACGGTTCCTTGGCTGGCCCGAACCAAACGAGGTCCTCGTGCCATCCAGCGTCATCGCCTCTGCGGTGTGCCATCTTGATTTCTCTTCCGTCCCCGATATGAAGCAAATCTCCTGGAGTTTTGGACGGGGATTCCGAACCCTTCCGGTCGTGCCAGGCCACTGGGTGTTCGGTCGGCGTTGCATCAAGAGGGGGAGGTTCTACTTCGCACTGCGGGGCGCAGTCACTCCGGTCCTCGTAGTGGAGACGCACGATTGGGAGCTTGACGGCGTTGTCGTTTCGACGCCACAGGCGGCAGCATTGGCGACGTCACTGGAGCCGACTACCGGGTAGTGAATATTACCGGGCGCAGGGCGCCTTGGCAGCGTTCGACGCCACGTCCTGAGAAGGGCGCATATCGCCAGTTCCCGTGGGCCTCGGTACCCCCGAATCTGCGTTTCCTGACATCCCTCTGGGTGTTGCGTCCGACGCCGATCGGGAACGGTACTTCTCGGTGTCACCTTCCCACAATCAGCGGTTCTTCTTCCGGGAGGGCATCATAGGAACCATGGATGGTGATGACGAGCGGCCACAAGGGCATGTTAGATGGATGAACGGCATGTCCGGGTCCATCATTGGGTTTGCGATTGGAGCTCTCTTCTTGGCAGGAGGAATCTACGGCTTTGCCGAGCATTCGACACCAAGGGTCTCGCAGGCGGTCGATTGGCCCGATTGGCTCTGTACCGCTGGGCTCATAATCGGCGTGATCATTCTCGGCTTTTTCGTCATGAAACCATGAGGCACACGAGGGCAAGAAGCAGCCGAGAGGGACATACCGCGCCATAAGGCCCGTTCTGTGCGCCCTGACGGGGCAAGGGTTCCGACCGAATGACCGGCAGAGGCCACACCCGCCGCCGGGTGGCTCCGGAACGAGCCGGACCGACACTGGACTGACGGTTGGTCGGCCGGGAAAGCTGGCGCCCGCCGTTCGTATCCGGAGGCAACACCTCCACCTGTGGTCCTTTTGCGACACCTACCCTGGTGAAACCATGAAAGTGAGATCCGATCGCTCGGACACTTGAGTGTCGACTCTCAAACCATGATCGGGAACGTGGGCCGAACTCGTTCACTCCCCGATGGGTGGAACGTGCGACTCCGCAAATGCAGACCTCGTTGCACGGTTAGCGCGCGCCCACAGCTTAGAACAGTGAAAAACTTCGACCGAAATCTGCCCTTCGTCGCCATCGCATGCGGTGACTGCCCGGCGCATTGAGAGCATTCGGATCGGCTCCCAGCGCCAACAACGCATCGACGGTCTCGGGATGTTCGCCTCTGTCTGCCCGGAATGGCGACCGACGACATCGGCCGTGTCGCCGAGCGTGTTTCTGCAGCTCATCGACGGGTGCGCCGTCGATATAGCCCTGGCCGGTGTTCCCGATCGGCCCGAAGGTGCTTGGGACTCGTCCGTCAGGGCGCACCGCCGTCGGCCGGCGGGCCGCCAGCGATGAGATTAGGTGTCTGGCGCCGTCTTAAGGAACGATCGGTGACGACACGAGAGGAGGCCACGATGCGCCTGACCCTGCACTCCTTCCTCACGCTTGACGGCGTGATCCAGGCACCGGGCGGCCCCGATGAGGACCGTGACGGTGGGTTTGCCTACGGCGGGTGGACGTTCCCCTACGCCGACGAGGCCTTCGCCGCCGCCATCGCCGGGTGGTTCCTTGAGGCCGGCGCCTTCCTCCTCGGCCGGCGGACATACGAGATCTTCGCCGCATACTGGCCAGGCGTGACCGAGCCCGGTCATCCCATCGGCGGACCACTCAACGCGCTCCCGAAGTACGTGGCGTCGCGGACGTTCCGGTCGGTCAACTGGCCAGGGTCGGTGATGCTGGGCGGGGATGTCGTCGCCGAGGTCCGGGGGCTCAAGGAGCAACCGGGCGGCGAGCTTCAGGTCCATGGAAGCGGGAGCCTGGTGCAGACGCTCATCGATAACGACCTGATTGACGAGTACCGCTTGTTGTGGTTCCCGGTGCATCTCGGTGGGGGGAAGCGTCTCTTCGGTGACGGCAGGATCCCGCGGGCTCTGAGGCTGACCGAGGTCCGCGAGTCGGGGACCGGTGTGGTGATGACGACCTATGAGCCTGACGGACCGGTGCGCCTCGGGTCGTTCACCGACGCGGACGCCGACAAACACATCGCGTCCGGCGGCGAGCCCCTGGCGACCCGGGAGTAGCGTCGATCCTCATTCAGCCGAGCCAATAGCGATCCAAATGGCCATCCCGCCGTCTTGACCTGGTCTCGCCCAACGAGAGGTGCATTCGGTCCCACTCCCACGTCGTCTCAGCGCCCATCCCAATCATGAACCATGGTGATATGAGCTCCGAACCCGGTCAGCCGCTCAGCAGAGTCGCTGCCTTCGCCCAGGCGGCTGACCGAGCCAGATCGCCGTCTGCCCCGAGGAAGCCCGTCCACCAGCCGCGGTCAGCGGCCCAGAGCCCGTGCTCGACGCCGCGGGCCACACACCAAGCCGCGCTCCTCGCGGGGTCGAGGCCGGCCCCGTCGGCGACGAGCCGGGCACGATCGGCGAGATCGGACGGGTCTGGCACGACGACCGTCCAGTCGTCGCCAACCTGGGTCAGCAGCGGCCACGGGTCCCAGGCCAAGTCGCCATGGACCGGCTCGGGGTCGATCGCGAGCCATCCGTCTCGCCCTCCCGTTTCGGACCTCGCCTCCAAGTGGCGGAGGATATTGCCCGGGTTGAAGTCGCCGTGCGCGAGCCCGCGGCGGGGGGACTCGCCGGGCAGAGTCCGAAGCAGGTCAACGGCGTGGCGGCAGAGTCCGGTGTCTATCGGGATCGGCGCGGTAGGCAGTAGGCGCTCGACCCGTTCCGCGGCAGTCACCGCCAGCCCGTCCGCCACCCTGACGAGATCCTGGAATGGTTCACCAGCGGGGACGGGAACGTTCGCCATCCGGCGGAGCAGCTCGGCGCCGATCGTGAGGTGCTCCACGAGCGGCAATCGTTCGTCGCGCAAAGTCGACCCGGGTCGCAGTCGGCGCAGCAGCAGCGCCGAGTCTTCCGCGTCCGCGGCGAGTAGCTCGACGGCGCCTGCACCGTGCCACGCACCGAGCGCGGCGGCCTCGTCGCAGGTCTCCCGGCACGGGCGGGAGACCTTGACGACTACGTCCAGCCCGGCGGCCGTCTTAGCGGGCGCCGTCCAGGCAGCCATGCCCTCCTCAAAGGGTTCACCCAAGACGAGATCCCAGCGGTCGACAGCGCGGGTCACGCGTTCGGGAAGGGAGTCGAGCCACTCCTGTCCGACGTGGGTGGCGGAACAAACCTGACGCAATAGCGTCGGCATGGTGATGGGCACCCAGCCATATTGTCATCCCGGGCCCACGCCGCTCGAGGTCCTCACCTTCACCCGGCAGAGCCGGAGTATCCAGTACTCGGAGGGTACGGCCGAACCAAATGGCGGCCCATCCGGGATTGCTGACGCTGAGTGATTGCGCGCGGGTTCAGATGTCGCGGTCTGTGGATTGCCAGGCTGCGAGCTGGTGAGACCGCTCTGGATCCGAGGGATCTCGCGCAGTCGGGGGGTGGATGCTGTGGGTGCTGCCCAGGGGACCGGGACCCGGGAATTCCGATCGGTCCCGCGAAGCCCAGGGGTCCCCGGTAGGTTCAGCCACTGATGACTGGTTCAGGTGAAGGTCGAGAGCAGAACCCGGTACGCAGAGCGTCAGCCGATGAGGCTGTGGCCCTGGCACGCCTGCTCACACGGGCCTTTATCGACGATCCGATCGAACGATGGTGCCTCGCGTGTGACGATTTCAGTGGCTTGCTCGAACTCGAGTTCCTCACCGTGGTCGATCAGCTCGCCCCGAAGGGATGGCTGTGGGTCCTGGAGGACCTGTCAGGCGTCAGTGCCTGGATTCCCCCAGGTTGTGGTTATGAAGACGACCTCATTGACGCCGTCGTGAACCCGGTTCTCGCCGAGCACGGTGGGCGACCCACCCGCCTCATTCTCTTCTGGGAGTGGGTCGAGGAGCATCGCCCACGAGCACCCCATTGGTATGTCGATCTCGTAGCCAGCGACCCTGAGCAGCGAAGCACGGGGGTGGGAAGTCTCCTCCTGAGTCATGGCCTGGCGAAGATCGACGCCCTCGGTGATCCGACGTTCCTCGTCACCGGCAATCCCCGGACAGTGAAGTGGTATGAGCGCCACGGATTCGCCGTCACGTCCAATGAAGATGCGCCAGACGGTGGACCTCAGGTGTGGTTCATGTTTCGACCAGCTCTCGCCAAGGTCCCTTAGGGTGACCACAAATGCCGTTACCGACTGGGGTCCGGTTGGGTCTGGCGATGATGTCCGGGAGACCGGTAGTCGGGGTTCCCGCTTGGCTCGACGTGGATCTGTTCCCGCAGAAGTTGCCCGGACTTCGGGCACGGCGTCGCATGCCCACCACTCAGGATCGCTCTGTTCTCCTGGTCAGAGGATTACGCGACCCCTACGCCGTGAACTGCTCAGTCGGTCGGAGGCGGCCGTTGACTGTAGCTCCGAGGTGCCAAAATGGGGGGCGTGCGGAGAGCGACGGTATGGCTGCTTGCTGGCTTTCTCATAGTCCCATGTGCCTCTTGCGGCACTGGATCAGCTGCCCCATCGTCTCCCGCCCCGCCAAGTGCAACGACCGTCACAGGTTTGCGAGCGGCCGCATTGGCTTGGTCTCGGGCATTCCTGACCGGGACCGTTTCGGATATTCGCAGCTTGGAGGGCACCGCCTGCCTCACGACGGGTAGCGCCACCGTCGAGGCCGAGGACCTTAGTGGTCTCCGAGGGGTAATGCAGGAGCACATTGGTGTTCCCCTCGACCACATCCGAGTCTTAGGAGTGCAAGTGCGTCAGGCCACTGCCACTTCTGGGCAGGCCGAAGTCGAATACGACCTGCCTGCGTCCGTCGTCGGAAACGACAACTGGGTGACCTACCAGGTCCAGAATGGGCATTGGAAGGAGACCAACTGCCACGCCCCCATTGGGGGGGAGTCACAGTCCGCCTCCGCCTCGATTCCATAAGCGCATCGTCCGCCGACATCCCCGGCGGACAGACCGTGCTCCCCGGCAGGCTGGTTGTGCCAGCCCGGGTCCTCAGGCACTGATTCAGAGGCCCTGGGCCGCTTCCTCCGTCGTTCTCGCTCTGGCGGTCTCACCAAGGGATTACTCTGAAAGGCCAAGGAGGGTGATAATGGCAGAAGACAGAGAGCTCGACGGGCGTCATCGGGCCACCGTGGAGAAGATCTTCAACCATCCGGTTAGTCACAACATCCAGTGGCACGACGTTTTGTCCCTTCTGCAGAGCTTGGCCGTGGTCACAGAGGAGCACGACGGCCGATACAAGGTGACCTTGGGATCTGAAACCGAGTCATTTGACGCGCCGCGCCATCACGATATCGGCGAGCAGCAGGTGCTCGACCTGCGTCGGATGCTCAAGGGTGCCGGGATTACCCCAGAGTCGACATAACGAGAAGCCACAGAACCCATGGACCGGTGGGCGGAGCCCGCCGGGTCAGGCCGCTCGGTTCCCCTGGAGGAAGGACGAATCCCACGGTGAGCCATCGGTGGTGTTGAACTCGGCGCAGCGCTACTCTTGTGCGCATGCCCAAATGCCGAGGTGGGGGGCTGATTCATGGGCCGAATATAGGGTTCAGGCAGGGCGGCCGTTGCAGCCGGAATCGTCTCTGGATGCCTGATGACTGTCATGGCAGCCCATCCCGCCGAAGGGCGCCCTCTTAGCCAGTCTACCGCCTCCGCTTCTGAGTCACTGGCTCTCGCCGGGGGTCTGTCTCCCCCGGGTGCGCCCACCATTGACTCCCTCCAGCCAGGCGACAACGAACTGATCGTTTGGCTATCCACGAGCGGTTCGACGGCGACAAGTGTCACCGCCAAATGTGGGCCCCGCAGCACGACCGTCGACGGTGCTGACCCAGGTGAGATTACGGTACTGGGACTCAAGAACGGCAAGAAGTATTCGTGTACCGCTTTCGCCACGAACGTCGCAGGCAAAGGCCCTAAATCTAACCGTCTTCGTGGGAGGCCGGGCCCGGTGGTTCCCGGAGTGCCGTCGATCACGTCTGTGGTCTCCGGCAACGGCTCGCTTACGGTCACCTACGATGCCGCTCCTGGCTTCGGGTCAACGATCACCGGTTACACCGCCGCCTGTGGCTCGTCGTCCACCACCGTCGGTGGCTCGACTCTCGTGGCAACGGTGAATGGTCTCACCATCGATGGAAGCTACACGTGCACCCTCTATGCGACTGACTCGAAAGGACACGGACCGACCACTCAATGGGATGGGCTCGCCGGTCCGCCTCTAGCCCCCGATATCACGTCGGTTCTCTCTCAAGATGGACAACTGACGGTCGAGTTCGACGCCGTGGCTGGCAACCCCACGAGCTACACCGCTTCGTGTGGGTCCCAATCGGCTACCGTCAATGGCGCCAATCTTGACTTCGGCGTGTGGGTCACGCTCACGGGTCTCGCAGACGGCACTACGTACTCATGCTCGGCGTTTGCCACCAACGCGGCCGGAAGCGGGCCATCGTCAGCAGTGGACTCTGGAACCCCTGATCCTATTCCCAGTGCTCCGACCCCTTCAGCCGGAGGCTTCTTCGTTGCTGTCAGCTGTCCGAGCGCCTCGGAGTGCGTAGCTGTCGGAGCGGGTGACGGGGCCGGTTTGGTCGAAGTCTCATCGGATGGCGGCGAGACCTTCACCGATGAGCCCGTGCCGGTGGGAACGGACCAGCTGCAAGCCGTGACATGCTTCGACACCGAGCACTGCATCGCGGTGGGGGAGGCAACGACGTTGGTGACCACCGACGGTGGATCGACCTGGAGCCTGGAGTTCGCCGGGCCGAACCTGGCGGCTGTCAGTTGTATGAGCGACAACGTCTGTGTCGCTGGCGGCTATAAATCTTATAACCCTTCGGTCATGACATTCGACGGGGGGTCGACCTGGCAGCAATCGTCTAGCGGCGCCACCCAGCTGGTCGATCTCAGCTGTACCAGCACGATCTGTTCGGTCTCGGACCTCAGTTGCCGTATGCCTTGACTTCCACAGACGACGGAGCAACGTGGCAGATGACATTGCTGCCGGACGACGTCGACGAGCTGCCCACCTCGGTCGCCTGTCTGCCTTCGACGACCACATGCATCATCATCGGCCAGAACGACCCTTCGGAGTCGGCGGCTGCCTTCATTACGACCGACGGGGGTCAGACCTGGTCCAATATTTCCCCCACTTTCCCGCCCGGTCCGGGGACATGGGCACAGCCTCGTGCCCCACGTCTGACACGTGCTACGCGCTCGGATTCGGACAGACAGGTGCGAGTACTACCGACAGCGGTCAAACTTGGACGTCAATCGTCGGGCCTGCTGGCATTTCTCCCCCCTGGATCAAAGAAACCATCGCGGCACCTCAGACGATGTCTTGTCCATCAGCGTCCACCTGCGTCGTGGTGGGATTCGACTCGTCAGGTCCGGCGGCCGCATTTACAAACGACAGCGCAACGACCTGGACTCAGTCCACTGTTGGATAGCAAAGGATTGTGCCCTCCAGCGACTTTTGTCGGTACCACCGAGAAGAAGGGGGACGGGTGATGAAGTTCCGTTCGCTCGTGCTTGGTACAATGGCACTGCCGCTGGCGTTGATCCTCCCGAATACGGCGTGGGCGGCAAAGTCGCCCAGTTCCTTCACTGTGACTGCGGTGAATTCCAACTACGAGGCGTCATCCACCTCGCCGCTCGTTCTCTACGACTCCGGGGGATACGTCAACGTTGAAGGTGACGACCCCAATAGTGGGGGACACTGCAGGGCTACGATCAGTTCCAAACCGGCCCTCCACGGGCTACCCGTCGGAGCTTCCTGTGGGACTCCGCTGACTGCCAACGTGAACATCCCGGCCAACTCCGGGACGAGTCCGGTGTCGTATACCTTCACCCTGCGGCCCAAGAGACCCAAGGCAGAGCACATCGTCGTGATCGTCAGCACGTCACCTCCCCCGAGTTCGGTGCCGGGGGTCGTCCCCGGATCGACGTGGGAGGCCGCTGGGGCGTCCTGTCCTTCCCCGATTCCCCCGGTCTTGCAAGAACTTCTCGGTTGGCCTCCTTCGACCATCGTGGAGACGTACAACGCCGACGGGGCCGTCAGTGGTTCTTATCCAGGGAGTTACACCGTCGAGGGCGATCAGCTGGCTGTAGATCTCCTCGTCTATCAGGGCGTCTCCACCAGATTCTTCCCGATCTACATCGAGTTCGGCTTTACGTTGACTCCGTCTGGTCAGGACTACACGGGGACCGACAGCTTTGGATGCTCATGGACACTCACACCCCAAGAGAACTGACCCCTACCGGTCGCTGCTCGAGGAGCGACCGAGTGCCGCACGATCCGCCCACCTGGTAAGTCAGAGGACCAGAACGTGCCTGGAGTGAACGCCGCCTACAGCCCACAGAATCCAAGGGGCTGCAGGTCATATCACGTGCAACGTCAGTATCGAGCGTGTGCGTCTTCTGCGTGAAATCACAAGCAGGCCGGTGACGGGCCTCAAGCTCTTTCGTCCTCATCATAGAGACGCATCACCGGATTACAGATCAGCCGGTAGGTCTTCGGGGAACTTGATGAACGGGCTTGGAGGGAGGTACTCACTAGGAACATCGTTGACGTGCGAAAAATGCTGGACGGGGAAAATGTTCGATGCCGTGTCTTCATCTTCGAAAACCCCGCATAGAGTCACGTCATGAGCATCAGAGAAGACGGTATTCAGGGGGCGCTCGCCGCTGGCGAAGTGGTGGTATTCCTCGAGGGGGATACGAGCAACCAGACAGTAGAGACAACCATCAGGACTTGAGCCAACTCGTCGGCCGATCATGCAATGCGAGTGTCCGTCATCAATGGCGTAGACTGCGCTGTCTCCGACGCCCAAAGATGCACGGATCCGCTTCGCTCCGCGATGTTCGGGCAGGAGATGGAAGTGGCGACGGTCTTTCATCACCCACAGAAGCCCGGGAGGGACAGCGCCCTCGGGTTCATCCTCGGCCAACGGGGTGGATTCCGTGGGCTCATGAATTGGGTCACCGGTAGCCATTGCCCCCGGCGAGAACCCGAGGGGTGAATTCTTGGATCCAATCGGCTTGTCATCGCTCGCTTGTTCGTCGTCAATCAAGGCCTGCTCCCTTCGCACTCAGTCCTACGGTAGTCACTCGGGCGCTCAATGACTATGGTCATCGTCTGACGCTATCGAATTAGATTCTCAGTGGCGGTGCCGGCGAGCCGGATCCGTTGGTCGAGTGTGTCGAGCCGGTTCCCTGTAGGTGTGAGTCGCGATCGGCCAATGGTCACCTTGGACCGGCAGATGCGCCCGTCGACCCACACCCGCCACTCGCTTGGGGCTGCCGGTAATCCGATGCTACTGATCGTCCCCGGACGCCCCCCGCATGGCCGACCCGAAGCGGATGACCTCACCGTCGGGGTCGACGACGACTCCCTCGCCGCCGTCTTCGTACCTTCGTAGGGAAAGCCCAGTCGTTGATCGTGCGCCATGGTGGCGTCGAGGTCATGGACTGGGAAGATCGGCGGAATCCGCTTCAAGGGGCCCATCGTGTGAGCATGGCACAGCGCCGGATCGGGAATCGCACGGCCTGGGTGGGCGGGTGAGCCGCCGCAAAAGAAGAGAGCATTTACCTTGCCATTCTCAATGTAGCGCGCAACGGGCGTTTGCGGCAAGGCCCCGGTTGATGCGCAGAATCTCCGGTCTGAACCAGAACCTATGGAATAAGGAAGGGCTGGCGTATGGTTGAGCACGCGGTGGTGATCGCCGGAGGCGGTCCGACGGGAATGATGCTGGCGGCTGAGTTGGCGTTGGCGAAGGTAGACGTCGTGGTCGTCGAAATGCGTCCCGACCACGTTCTCGTCGGCTCACGGGCCGGGGGCTTTCACTCGCGCACGATCGAGGTGCTGGATCAGCGGGGGGTCGCTGATCGCTTCCTGGCGGAAGGCCAGGTGGCTCAGGTTGTGATGATCGGCACGACCGTGTTGGACATGAGCGACTTTCCGACCCGTCATCCGTACTCGCTGGGGATCTGGCAGAACGTGATCGAGCGGATCATGGCTGTCTGGATCGCCGAGCTGCCGGTGCGGATTCGTTACGGAAGTGAAGTGACGGGCTTCGCACAGGACCAAACCGGCGTTGACGTCGAGCTGTCCGACGGCGAGTCGCTTCGAGCGCAATATCTGGTTGGGTGCGACGGAGGACGTAGCGTCATTCGTAAAGGAGCGGGCATCGAGTTTCCGGGGTGGGATCCGACGAGGACCAACCTCATCGCCGAGGTCGAGGTGACCGAAGAACCGCCGCGGGGCATTCGCACCGACGCTATTGGCGTCCATGGCCTCCACAGGTTGGAGGATGGTCGGACGGTGCGGGTCATCGTGACCGAGCAGCAGATAGGGTCTAGTAGCGAGCCCAGCCTGCGAGACCTGAGCGAAGCGCTCGTAACCGTGTACGGCACTGACTTCGGGATCCACAGTCCCACCTGGATCTCCAGGTTCACCGATATGACACGTCAGGCAGCGGCCTACCGAGTAGGACGAGTCCTGCTAGCCGGCGATTCGGCCCACGTGCATTATCCAACGGGTGGACAGGGCCTCAGCCTCGGTGTACAGGACGCGGTGAATCTGGGATGGAAACTGGGTCAGGTGGTGAACGGGACATCCCCGGAAAGCCTCCTGGATACTTATCATGACGAGCGGCACCCGGTTGCAGCGCGAGTGCTCCGGCACACGATGGCTCTGGGCGTGCTCCAGCGCCCAGATGAGCGCATCCAGGCCCTGGTCGATTTGGTGTCGGAGCTGGCGGTCATGGACGAGCCTCGCAAGCAGCTCGCCGGGGTCATCTCTGGGCTGGACATCCATTACGATCTCGGCGAGGGCCACCCCCTGCTCGGGCGCCGCATGCCCGATCTGGACATTGTGACCACCACCGGCCCGTTGCGGGTCTTCACCCTGCTGCACCGCGCCCAGCCGGTGCTGCTCAATCTCGGTGATCCTGGCGGCTTCGACATAACTCCATGGGCTGATCGGGTCAAGATGATCGATGCTGAATATGTCGGCCTGTGGGAGCTTCCGGTACTTGGAGCCGTCACCGCCCCCACCGCCGTGTTGATCCGGCCCGACGGATATGTCGCCTGGGTGGGGGACGGAACAGATGAGGGATTGCTTGACGCCCTGACTTCCTGGTTCGGAGCACCATGACGAGAGGTGGTGCTCGGCAGTTCGACGCATGTCGGTCGCGATTGACGTCTGGGCGGCGACGGTGACAACAGGCAGGCGAGCGGTACTCGGATGCCGATGGTCTGTCGATCCCCTCGGATCGGGCGGGCCGTCGTGCGGCCACCGAGCCTTCAGAATGCCTCGCGGGGTGAGCCAGGCGGCGCACATCGACCGTCTACGATTGGCCTGCGAGAGGAGCGGCCGTTCTTTCTCCCTGCTTCGGAGATCGAACCGGCTGCTGGTTTGGGCCTAGCCGGCCGTTATGCGGATCGAGTGTCCTCTGGGCACCCACGCGTGGCCCAGCCCTCGAGTCAGAATTTCGCGCCTGTAACGGAATGCCGGTACAGACCGTTTCGATATGGGTGGCTGGTGAGAGGACTCCATCGCGATGACTCACACCACAGCGGCAACGGTAAGCCGACGTAACCCCCATGCGTCGTCCTTGGCCGTGTCTTCAGCGACGGAAAACTGAAAGGAGAATCATGTCCCGTGTGATCAAACTTGCCCTGGCGCTCTTCGCCAGCAGTATCACAGTGATCGGACTGCTGGCCGCTCCGGCCCACGCGAACACCAGTGCCGGACTTCACTCGGCAATTGTCGGCGAACTTGGAGTCGAAGGTGGCCCATACCCTGGTGGATTCCAGCCGACGGCTGGAACAGTCCAGGTACAGTTCAACTCCGTTCCCCTCACCCTCCTGAAGCACGTCGGAAAGTCGGGAAGGTTCGATATCAAGCTGTCACCTGGCAGTTACACCGTCATCGGTTGTGGCCCCAAGAAGTCGGGTAACCAATGCAGCCAACCGCAGGACATCAAGCTTACAACCGACGAGATAGATCGCATTCAACTCGTCTGGGCATATCTGCCCTAATGGTGGGCGCCCGCGGGGCGACAGGGACCGGGCGGCGGGATCGCGCACGTCGGTCAAAGTCAAGGTGGGAGGACGGCGCACGGAAGAGCATCCTTGTGTGGTGAATCGGCGCCCGTCGGAGCATTAGCCAGCCGCCCTCGATCCGTTGGAAAAGCTAGAAGCGACTGGCCGGCCGGTAGCTCGACGACTGAGTGAAATGGTGGTGGATGAGGTGTTGCGAGCTTCGCCTCTCGCTCATGGAGTGGTGTCCAAGGATACGTGAGTAGGGGCCCTGCCAGTTCCAGCTCGGGGCTCGCCGACCCTTGTCGCGGTTCTACCGCCGCGAACCGGACCATCGCCACCAGTACAAGACAGCAAGCACTCCCAGACCAACGATGCCGACGATAAGAAGCAGCAAGGCCAGAGGCTGGAGGTTGACGCTCGTGGTCCCCACAATCGGGCCCAGCGGACCCGGGGCCACGATCCGGTTCGGGCCAGGTCCGAAGAATCGAATCGACCCGGGAACAGCGACGGCGCGGTGAATGGCGACGGCGAAGGAGCGTCCGCGGAGACCGACCAGAAGCGCCAGTCCGGCAACGACGGCAAGCGAGCCCAGGAGGACGGAAAGAGCGATCGCCACGGGTGACCGCCAGGGAGAGGGGTGTTCGGGGGTCGGTGGACCCGTCACACCCCGAGCCACGGCCCACGCCGCCGCGAAACGCCGGGGGTCGAAGGCGCTGTTCCCTAGGACGTCCTCCGGGGATCCTCCCTCGGCTTCGGCTTCTTCGAGGTCGGCCGTCAGATCGGCAGCCATCTCGTTGGCGATGGGACCGGGGACTCCGAGCCGTTGCCACTCCCGGCGGCACTCCTCGACGAACTCGTTCACGGCGTTACCTCCGCTTCGACCAGACCGAGGGCACCATCGATGGCATCGCGTGCCGCCCGCCATTCGCTGACACCGGCCGCCAGGACCCGCTCACCCTCGGGCGACAGGCTGTAGTACTTGCGCGGTGGGCCCCCGTTACTCGCTGCCCGTCGGGTCTCGACCAGACCATCGCGCTCGAGCCTGCCCAGAAGGGGGTAGATCGAACCTTCCCCGACGATGGAGAGCCCCCGGGCCCGGAGCCGCTTGGTCATGTCGTAGCCATAGGCCGGCCCCTCGCCCATGACGGCCAGAAGGCAGAGGTCGAGGACGCCCCGCAGCAGCTGGCTCCGTCGTCCCTCCGTACTTGCCATGCACCACAAGCTACCCTTTGCTAACTTGCTCCGCAAGGCACCCTAGGGTCCCGGGGACGGGAGCGAGGGCCTTCCGGACGCGGCCGGCAAACACCGCCAATCGACCACGGCCACCCTGGCCTGATCGGCAAAGGAGAACCAGCACCGGATGACCGTCACCATGCTGCCTGCAGCCTCCGACAGCCGGGAGGCCGAGAGCCGGTGGGCCGTCGAGACCCATGGGCTGACCAAACGGTTCGGGGACAACGTCGCCGTCAACGGGGTGGAGCTCCTCGTCCCCCGCGGCTGCGCCTTCGGCTATCTGGGCCCCAACGGCGCGGGCAAGACCACGCTCATCCGGGTGCTATTGGGATTGACGGGCGCCGATGCCGGCACCATGTCCCTGCTCGGATACCAAGTTCCGCGCCATCGCGACAAGGCCCTGGCACGGGTCGGGGCCATCGTCGACGAGCCCCGGTTCCACGGTCACCTGACGGGGCGCCAGAACCTCCGGATCCTCGCCGCCGCACGCGAGCCTGCGGCCTGCAGCCGTATCGAGCCGTCGCTCGAACGCGTCGGCATCTTGCACCGTGCCGACGACAAAGTCTCGAAGTACTCGATGGGGATGCGCCAGCGCCTCGGGGTGGCGGCCTGCCTGATCGGGGACCCCCAGCTCCTCATCCTCGACGAGCCCATGAACGGACTCGACCCCGCTGGCATGCAAGACATGCGCGAGATGATCCTCTCGTTCGTGGCCGAGGGCCGCACTGTGGTGCTGTCTTCGCACCTCCTCGATGAGGTCGAGCGGACTTGCGATGCCGTCGCCATCGTGGACCGGGGCAACGTCGTCCGTCAGGGGCCGATTTCCGAGCTCCTCGCCGGTGCGTCCCTCGTGGTTCAAGTCGAGTGCTCCGATCCCGATCGCGCTAGAGCGCTCATAGCCGGCACCCCCATCGGCGCCCCGGACGGGGCGGAAGTCACCGCTGAACAGACGGGACTGGCTATCACCTTGCCCGCCGGGACGGGGCGCGACGTGATCGCCGATCTCAACCGCCTGCTCGTTGAGGGTGGGATTTCCGTCTACCGGCTCCAGCAGGTCCAGGCATCGCTCGAATCATGGTTCTTGCAGGTCACGAGCCGACTGGGGGAATCACAATGACAACGCAGCCCGAGATCGGAATGTCCGCGCTGGAGCCGGCACCGCCGGCCGACGGGGCACGACCCGACCACCGGGGGTCGTGGATCCCGACCGGGGCGATGATCGCTACCCGGTTCATGGAGCTGCGCAAGCGGCGCGGGCTCATGATTGCAACCATCCTGGTCACCATCGGGATTCCCACGGTCTTCCTCGTGATTCGACTGCTGCTGCATGCCTTTGCGCCGAGGACTTATGGGCCGGCTGGCGGCTATTCCATATACACCGCGTTCGTCTCCGGCGTTCTCTACGTCTTCGGATTCGTCATGGCCGCTACCCTGGGCGCCACGGCGGGATCCGCCGACCTCAACGAGGGGATGTTCCGGCATCTGGTGGTGACCGGCCGATCGCGCTTGGCGCTCTATGTGGCTCGGATCCCTGCTGGACTTGCCATCATCGTGACACTGTTGGCCACAGGTTTCACGATCGTCTGCGCCGTATGCGTTTTCGCCGCTCCGACAAGGCTCAGCTACAACGGTGTGAACGTGCCCGCCAACCTGTCGCGCGCCGGCCTCGAGGGCTGGGCCGCCGACCATGCCGATCAGGTCATCTGCAACTTCGGCGTCAGGATCGAACAATCGACATCGGGCGCTTCGACGATCGGTGCAGTGGTCGGCAACGTGCCGTGCGGGCCCGGCTCCGGTGGCGGCCCCGGCCCATTGAACGCCAAACAGGGTCCGGGATCGCAAGGCCAAACGCAACCACCCTCTCAGACCCAGGTCAGGGAGGCGGCCAGGCTGATCGCCGGGATGAACTATTCCTCCTACGCCCGGCAGTTCCTTTACCCCTCGGATTCCCTGATGATCAAGAGCGGGTTGTGGCTCGAACTCGAAGCTGTCATCGGGTTCGTCGTCGGGTTGGGACTCGGATCGCTGATCGGTCAGCGGACGGTGGCGGTGATCTTGATGATCGTCCTCGAGGTCGTCTTGACACCGATCTTCTCGAGAGCGCGGATCCCTCACCTATCGAACCTCCAGCGTGCGGTGGTCGGGCTGGCCACGGCCCACCTGGCACCGGGTGGGCTGCCCGTGCTCGGCGGAGGCGGCGGCGGACCGGCGGGTGGCTCGGGAAATCTTGGTCTACTACCGGAGTCCACCTCCGTGGCGGTCTGCGTGATCGCGGCCTGGTTGGTGGGCTGGACGGTCCTCGGGGCGTGGCGGATGATGACCAGGGACGCCTGACCGATCTGATCGGGGTCTCCCGACTGAAGACAATGACGTAGAACGTGAGCCCGACGTTCGTTCAGGCGTGCAGTGGACGGCTTTCCGTTGCCTGAATGAGGGCCGTCCGCACGGCTGGTCAGAGCCACCGTCCTTTCGGTCGAGGATTCGGCATTGCCGAGCATGTGTACCGAAGGTTCACACCCGCGTAGCGTGACCCCGTTCCGGTAGGTCCACTACGTGCATGCCGATGGTCGAGCGCTCCTCGAGAATCACTTACCCATCGTTCTCGACTGCCTCTTGGAGGCGGGTGCAGTCAGGCTCAACCTGATCGAACAGTTGGCACAAATCCTGCCGGATGGTCCGGGCGGATCTCGTTATCAGCCATTTGAGACGATAACGACGTGCGTGCGTCCTGTCATGGAATTCGCGTTCGTCGCCGCCGCTCGGTCGACACCGGGGGTGGAGATCCGCAACGGTGCGTGGTCACGGAACTATTGACCGGGCCGTCGGTGCTCAACGACGTCCCTCACGTGATCGGGGTCGAGACCAAATCGGGCGAGTCCGTGATTGCGGACGTGGTCGTCGACGCCGCCGGGCAAAGGACCCCGGTGCCGGGGCCTGGTCGAAGCAGCGAGGGCCCGGTGCCCCGGCGAGCGCGTCGAGGATGTCGGTTTCGTCTACAACACCCAGTACTATCGAGGTCCAGCGTCACGGAGATCCGAGGCGATCTCCCTTACCGCCGTCGGATCGATCGCGGCGCTGACCATGCCGGGGGATCACGGGTGTCCTTCGGAACAAGGCAGGCCATCGATGTCCCCCCGGCTATCGCCGGACATCTGCAGGAACCGCTCGAACTGGCATCGGCATGGCACCGGGAAACGCAGGCCCGAGCAATGCTGTGGCACGACGCCACCGTCCAGTTCGATCGCGTTCGAGTCCAGAAGTCGAAGCATTCCGTCTCGGCTAACCCCATCCGAGCGGGCCGCTCAGATCCGGCATCAGATCGACGGCCTGGGCCTCAATGGCTCGACGCCACGAACGCACTGTTTGCCACTCCTCGATCGAGATACGGGGCATCAGCCTCCAGTGTTCCCGTGTCCCGCAGGCGTTCGGCAGCTTGGAACAACGCCCCGTAGGCGATGCGGGCCAAGGAATTGCCGACCGAGAGTCGCCGAACGCCGATGTCGGCGAGCTGAGCGCCGGACGGCCCTCCGGGGACGAGGAGGACGTTGACCGGTGCCTCTGTGTCCTCGACGATCCGGGCGATGGACGAGAGATCGGTCAGAGCAGGGGCGTAGACAGCGTGGGCTCCTGCGTCTCGGAAAGCAACGAGGCGCCTGATCGTATCGTCGAGGTCATCTCGACCACGAAGGTGATTCTCGGCCCGGGCCGTGAGGATGAGTCCCGCCCGTTCGGCGGTGACAGCGGCGGTCGCCACTCGCTCCACCGCCACATCGAATT
The DNA here is from genome assembly GCA_963800065.1 of uncultured Acidimicrobiaceae bacterium. GTDB lineage: Bacteria > Actinomycetota > Acidimicrobiia > Acidimicrobiales > UBA8190 > CAWJFJ01. The sequence goes on from CAWCZO010000009.1 coordinate 336,474, forward strand.
CTTCAATCTCTTTGGCCAAGGGGTTCCAATCCTCGATGGAGCAGCCGGCCGCTCCCGCTTCGGCGAGAAGCTCGACGGTAGATGCGATACCTCCAGGGCTGTCGGGGAAGCACTGTTCGGCATCGACGTTTACGGGCAGATGTGTGATGCTGCACATGGCGCGGACATGTTCGACCAGGGCGTCGCGGCCAACAGTCATGTCCTGTCGTCCAAGCGACGCCGCCAAGCCACCACTCGTCGTGGCCAGAGCCTCGAATCCGAGCGTCGTGAGCAGGCGACACGACCCGAGATCGTGAGGGTTGGGCATCAGGAAGGTGCCCTCGAGGTGGAGGGTACGGAATCGGGCTTTGGCGTCATCGAGGTCCATGCGCTGATCATCGCGGTCGGCGGTCACAAGGACAAGCGGAAAACGGACTTCTACGTGGACGTACCGGGCTCTTGAGTGGCGCCAGGCCCCCTTGCCTTGGCCGGCTCACGGTGCCGGTGGACATTCGACGCAAAGGGACGCGAGGTGGCTGGCCCAGACCGTCATGGGATCTCCTGTGGGTCTCTACGTACGCCTTGAAGAGATCCACAGTTGCTTCACGGAGAATCCCACCTCGAATATCGGGAATGCGGTACCCGGGGAACGGCCCTTGGTCCCTCTCTTGTTCGTCCGAAGATCTCATCGTCGAGCACGACCACCGCCCCGATCGGAAGCTCGCCCAAGGCCAGGCCTTCGTCGGCTATGGCCAATGCCTCGTTCATCCAGAACTCGTCACCGGCGCGATCCATGTTCTCCATATTGCCCGACGACAACCTAGGACCGAGCCGGTTCGCATTGGGAGACCGACCCTGATACGCGGCGATCAGGTTGCCGGCGCTGGCCCACGGGCCGGATATCACAAGCGGTCAGCCGTAGCCGCCACTCGGAATGTACGGCGAGGGTGGACCCGGTTGTCCCCGTACCATCATCGGCCCGTACGGGTGAAGCGAGACACCGGAGTCGACAAGAGTGCCGATGGCCCATTGCTGACCGGCCGTCAGCCAGTTGACTTCCACCGTCGCACCCTCAGCCATCTCAGCCAGAGCCGTCCTCAGGAGAGCCGTTGCCGCCTCCTCGTCACGGGCACCAAGAGTCACGATCCGGTCGTCCCTCGCCACCGCGTACCCCTTGTCTTCGATGAGAAGAAGACGGTGACCCGGCTCGTTCACCATGGCCCTGATGTCCACGGAGCGGGCCGAGCCCCGGACGATTCGGTCGATGGCGTCCACCGAGTCGAAGTCGTTGCCGTCAGAATGGCGAACCCTGGGATCGACGCTCACGGTACCCGGGCGAACCGTTCCCCGACCGAGCACCCCTGGGTGCAGGGAGAATCCGGCCGAGGCGTACAAGGCCATCGCCGCCGGGTCTCGGGAAGACTGGATGGAGCCCGGACCATGGGGATCGGCGTTGCCCATGGCCAGGGTGAGAAGTTCGCGTCCGAGTCCACGCCCCTGGGAGTCGGGCACGGTCGCCAACAAGGACAGGACCCAGTAGCCGTCACGGACGAATGATTGCGACAGTCCGGCGATCTCGCCCGCCTCCTCGGCTACCCACGACCCGCCTGGGTCGGTGGTCAAGAAGTGCCGAAGGCGATTCTGTAGTCGGAGATCGTCTTCCGGCATCAGGGGAGACGCAGGGAGCCCGTACGTGGCGCGCATGGCCTGAAAGGCTTGATTCCAGGCCCTGACTGCTCCCGGAACATCCAGGTCGGCCAGGGCGCGGAAAGTGACCATGAGGCGATTCTGCCAGAAGCGGAGGCCGATTCTCTCTGCGTGGGGGAAGGTTCAACCAGTGACGTCAACCTCCAACGTCAAGTTGGGTAGCGGTGTGCTCCCCTCCGCCAGGTCGAACGTCAAGGCGGTCGTCCCCGGGCTCCCCGCCGTCACCTGAAGTGGCGTTGTCGAGCGGCCATCCGAGACCCGCAAAGTTCCTGAAGCCGGTGAGACGGTCACCCCGGAGGAGGAAGCCACGTGCCAGCCGACGGTCTGGACCGAACCGGATCCCGTCCGCTCCTGGACACCGAGCTCGAAGGTGGTCGAGCCGTGGGTTGGCACGCTGACAGACCCTCCGGGGGTGGTGAAGGGCACCGCCGGGGCGGCACCCTGCGGGAACGACGGTGGAATGGCCGACGCGGTCGCCCCCCAGCCCTTGTCGGGTGATCGCCCCAGCGCGACAGAGAGAGTAGCGCCATCTTCCAGGGCCTTGGTGGGAACCCATGGCTCGTCCCAGGTCGAAGACCGGCTCGATCCGATGGCCAGATGGGCGTCCTGGATGTATTCATCGGGTGCGTGTGCGGCCGTAATGGTGAGGGTATGGCCGTTGCCCTCGGCGACGGTCACCCGGGGGAAGAGGGGGCTGGCCATGACCAGGTTGGCCACCCCGGGCGTCTCGGGGTAGAGGCCCAGGGCGGCCCAGACGTACCACGAGGAAAGGGCCCCCAGGTCGTCATTGCCTGGTTCGGCGGCTGGGGCCAGCGGGTAAAGCTGGGTCATGATCCGACGGACGACCGACTGGGTTCTCCAGGGCGCCCCGGCGTAGTCGTACTCGAAGGGGATCCACTCTTCCGGCTCGTTCCCGGCCCAGTCGTATGGCGCGAACCGGGTCGCATTGAGGTGCTTGAAGAAGGTGTCGAGCTTGGCCACGGCAACCCGGTCCCCACCCATCAGCCCGAAAAGCCCGGCCAAGTTCTGGGGAACGGCCCACGTGTACTGGATGGCGTTGCCCTCTTCGAAGCCCTGTTGGGCTACCCCTTGGGCCTGGTCGGCCGGGCTGGCGGGTTGGAACGCCGGGCCGGCGGGGAAGCTTCCATCGGCCTGGCGAGCGGCCAGGTATCCCGTGGCCGGATTGAACAGGTTCTGCCAGTTCTGGCCACGCTTGGCGAACGCCGCCGCCTCGGCCTTCTCGCCCGCCGCCAGTGCGAGCCGGGAGATCGAGAAGTCGTCGATCGAATACTCGAGGGTCTCAGAACCGCCGTCGGTGTAGGGATACGAAGTGATGTCGTAGGAGAGCTCGGGCACCCACCCCTCGGCTTCGTACTCGTTCAGGTTCTGCCTCTCCTGCACCAGGCCCTTCTCCTGCACCGTGGCCCCGTGGATCATTGCCTCGAGCGCGTCTCTCAGGCTGAACTGGCGCGCGCCATAGGCGTACGCGTCGGCGATGATCGGATCGGCCGAGTCTCCATCCCACTCACCGGCGTCATTGTCGGCGATGGCCCACCGGGGCAGGAATCCTCCTTTGGTCTGGGCGGCGTCGTTCAGAAGTGACTGGACCATCTGGGATGTGGGCCCGGGTAGCAGGGTGGCCAACAGGGGAACCTCGGAACGGTAGATGTCACACTCGGAGAAGTTCGCGTATTGCACGTGTCCTTTGGCCAGAGTGTGAACCCTGTGGTCGAAGCCCACGTAGCGGCCGTCGTCGTCGCTGAAGACAGAGGGGAACAGCAACGAGTGGTAGAGGGCGGTGTAGAAGATGCGTTGTGAGGTCTTCGTGCCCCCCTGGATGGCCACGTGGCCCAACAGGCCGTTCCACTCCGCCGTGGCCGAATGGGAGATCCTCTGAAAGTTCCAGCCGGGATCCTCGACGGCCAGGTTGGCGGCGGAACCCGACGCCGAGACGAAGGAGATGCCCACTTTGACGAGGATCCTCTGGTTTCCCGATTGATCCGAATGCCGGAAACGCACCCAGGCCCCACATGCCACGCTCGTCGTACCCGCACAAGACCCTTTGGTGCTCACCGCGCTGTTCTGCCAGGTCCCACTGGCGGCAAACCTCTCGGAGAATTGTGCCGTGAAGTACAAGGTGTAGTTACCCGGAATGCCACAGAAGTCTCCGCTGGTGACCGATCCCTCGAGCGCATCGGTTCCGACGATCCGGACCCCCGAGGAGCTAGAGCCATTGGCGGAGTCGCTGACCTTGAACAAGAGGTCATCGCCGCCCGAGACGCCGGCAGGAAAGGTGAAGGCACCCAGGGCACTCCGAGTGGTGGCCGTCAGCTGGACGCCGACGTCCTGGCTTCGGCCACCCCGCCCCAGGGCGACGGCGTAGTTGCCCGCTGAGGCCCGCTCGTTGGAGTGGGAGAAGGGCTGCACCGCGGCATCGGGGTTGGCCGGAACGGCGCCGGTGATGGGCAGTATGGGAATGTCTCCGTAGATCGCGCAGCCTGGTCCCGAGAGATGGGTCAGGCTGAAACCCGAGATGTGAGAGTCGGCATAGTCGTAGCCCGAGCCGGTCGTGACCTGGCGATCCGGTGAGGTGTCGGGGCTGAATTGAATCATTCCCAGGGGTACGGAGGCGCCGGGAAACTCACTCACGTTGGCCGGTGCAGCTGTCCCTATCCCGGTTCCCGCCTCGGGGTCCACGAGAGCTGCCGGTCCACCCGAGGAGGCGCCGAGGGCGAGCTTTAGGGGCGACCCGGGCGGGTCGCCGGACGTCGTCTTCACGCTCACCGCTCCGGCCGGGCTCGCCTCGGGGACGACTGCCATCACGCCCGCCCCCAAGAGCGCCGCTGCCCCCAACGTGGCGAACCCCGCCCGATTTCTTCGAGTCTTCGACATGGGGGAACCCTATGACTCTGCTTGCCGTCGCGCTCTCCGGCGTCCATCGGTGCCGCCACCGGAGGACGGGGGGGGGGAGACTCAGATCCGATCGTGGGTGTCAGGGAGCGCCGCCGAGGTCCATGCCAGGCCGACGCACATCTCGTCCGAGGAGCCGTCTCCCCAGGTCACGAAGTGGGGAGGTACCTTCCGCAGCAACGGCAGCTTCTGGGCCAGGGTCGGGTCGTAGGTGCAAGTGATCTTCACCTTCTCACCGGCTCGGACGGCAACCGGAGTCTTCAGGTTGTACGCCTTCTGATAGTCGAAGTTGTAGTTGGGGATGTTGATGATCGTCTTCGCCTCGGGCGTACCCGGGTTGAGCACCATCTTGAAGCTGCGGCCGAGGAGATGCATGTGGCCCTGCACCCTCACGATGTAGCCACCTTTCGAGAGTGGCCACGTGCATGAGGTCGAGTCACCCGCCGGCGGATCGGAGGGGTTGCGTCCGCAGACCGACTCGATGATGTTCACGAAGGTGGTGGCGCTCGGACCGAAGCGTTGAGCCTGGTTGGCCAGCGATGCCGCCCGGTTGCACAACGGTCCCGTCACACCGGCCGGGCACGGGATGTCCGGCGGGGCGAACATCAGGTCGAGCGTGAGCGGCAGCAGCGGTGTCGATAGGGGAACGGTATGGAGGACCAACGAGTTCTTCACCGGCTTGTCCCCGACGAGCAGGTTGTAGTGGACCTGCATGATCACCAGGCTCCCGGCCGGAAGAGGGATCCCCGTCCCCACCGGCAGGTCGTCTGCTCCGTGCCCGGGCGCCCAGACGCTAAGGAAAGGGGTGCTCAGGATCTGGGCGATGGGCAGGCCGGGGAGCGACGCCTCCCCGAAGCACGTCCAGCCCTTCCCGGACACGTTGGCGCGTTCCGCCTTCGCCGCCAGTGCTGGGGGCACCAGGAAGAGCACGGCGTGGTGATCCTCGCGACTCCCGGGGAAGAACTGGCTCGAAACGATGTAGGAATCCCGCGTCACGTGCGGGTTCATCAAGGTGCAGTGATAGTCATCGGTCGTCCCGGGGGCCGCATGGGGTTTGTAGATCTTGGAGACCAGGGAGATCTTGGTCACCGGCATGGTCGCCCGGTTCGCTCCGGCGGTGGCGGAGACCGACGTGGCGGTGAGTACCGCGGCCATCAGCACCACACAGCTGATTAGGAGTGCTCCCCGCCCGACCCGCACGCTGACGAGGTTATCGCTTCAGCGGAGCCGACGGTGGCAGAGATGGCGCCCATCGCTGGGTCGCACATCTGGGCCCGGTGGGCGTGCTCGCGCTAAGAGGCCCGACGGGGTAGAGCGGTACCCTGGTCGCTGAACCGAATGCTCGACGAGGAGGATGATGATGTCCGGTCCCGGCGTCCCCCGTTTCGACTCCGTGACGATCGACTGCCCCGAGCCGGCCGCGCTAGCCCACTTCTACGGGGAGCTCCTCGAGTGGCCGGTGCCGGAGGGCGACGGTGACTACGTGACCCTGGACCCACCCGGTGGCGGCATTGCCATCACCTTCCAGCGGGTGGCTGGCTTCGTGGCCCCGACGTGGCCTGACCCCGCCGTGCCGCAACAGATGCACTTCGACCTCGCCGTGGAGGACCCGGAGGCCGCCCACGAGCGGGCCATCGCCCTCGGTGCCCGCCATCTCGACACCGAGGAGAAGTTCCGGGTCTACGCCGATCCCGTCGGTCACCCCTTCTGCCTCTGCTCGTGGTGACGGGTCGCCGCCGGCGCACGGGCGTCAACGAAACAGTGAAAGCGAGCGCGTCTGCTGACCGGCCGCCCGCGATTGGAAGGTCAATCGCAGTAGCCGTATGGATCGATGGCGGTGTGGCTGGCACCCACGAGGACCCATGAGTTGCTCGCCTCGTTCATGTAGGCGGCTGGGCACGGCATCGAGATTGCTATGAGTTTGGTTCCGGGACAGATACCGGGAACGTTGTCGCAGCTCATCGCCTGATGCCCGTCGGCCCAGCCGGGGCATTCGAGAGTGAACCCCGGTGCGGCGTGCGCCTTCAGGTAGGCGAGGGCGGTAGCACATCCGTATCCGCTCGACACGGCCGCTGCCACCTCTGGCACGGGCCCCTGAGGAACGGTGGGGGCGGGTGCCGGAGGAGTCGTCGGGATTCCCACTGACGGCGCGGCGTCTGTCGTCGGCGGTGTTGTCGGGACGGTGGTGGGCGCTGCATGTGGCGTCGTTGCAGATGAGCCGGTGTTGGAAACGAGGGTTTGGTGGCGTGCCTCGGTCGGCGCAGCTGTTCGATGTCCGGAGGTGCGGGTCGACAGCGGGAGGAGGAAGACCGCTCCGATCGCTGTCAGCATCAGTCCCGTGAGGAGGTGGGAGCTGTGCGTCATCCCAGTCCATGGATGCGCGCTGCTGTTGTCCATACAGACGTTCTCGGAGTGCTGGACCGGTCTCTTGAATCTTCAGGCCCGTGCGTCAATTGTCTGGAGACAGGTGCCCAACACGATCGGATACCACGGCACAACACCGACGCAACATTGTTTGTCCCGCGATTGTGTTAGCGAAAACTACAACGGGGTGACCTCAGTCGTGACCTTCGCATCCGACGAGTTCGGGATCGGCTCTTACATAGAGACCGGACGTCGTCTCCGTCATGCACCGACAACACGTTTCGGCTTCGGGATCGACGACGCGGTACTTCTGACGGCGAGGGTAGAGGGCACCGAAGCAGTCCTCGCAGATCGGATGGGTCCAGGCGCTCATCGCAGGAACAGCTTCCCTCGGTGGCGGCCCCCCCGTCCGATCCCGGTGAGCCGGTATTGGGGATCCCCGCCGGCGATCGTCCGTGTGCAGATTCGACGAGGGCGCGCCGCGGCCATGTGTCATTCTCCCCGCCACCATCGGCACCCGCCATCGTCACGGTTGAGGAAATGTGGAGGGTCGAGTGGGAGCGGGAAGACTCCCCGCGAACGCGGCCCAGTGCCCTGGGCCGGTCCGCAGGCCCCGCCTGTGACGGCCCCGAGGACGCGAACGGGAACGTCGTGGACAAGCTATGTTGCCCGAGTGAACGGCTGGTGACCGTCGCGCAACGGATCACCCAATTTGTGATGAACGGTGCGCAACGTCTTCGGCGCCGACGTTGGGAACGTCTGCGGAGGTCATCCCCCTTGCCGAGGTCCCCCGTGGACCGCCCGCCTCGGCCGCCAACGCCACCCAATTGCGGCGCCTTGGGTATCGTCGGGAAATGGCGACATGGAACGACCTCAAAGTCGCCCTCTCTCGATTGCGCGAGGAGAACCCCGAAGCCCTGGCGGGCTACCCCGACCCGGGCGTGGACCGTGACCGGCATCCCCCTTTTAGGATCAGCCTGGCACCCTGGGCCATCGACGTGGCGGCCGATCTGCACAGCCGGTTCGGAGTCGATGTGGAGCTGGTCGTCGGTGCCCTGGGCTACCCGTCGTGCACGTTTCCGAGACGCGTTCCCGAACGTCCGTCCGTGCCGATCCTCGATCCGACCGAGATCTCCGTTGCCTTGGACGGTCCTCTCGCCGTCAGGACGGGGCGCTCGGTACGCCACGGTCTGCTGATCGAGAATCTGAGCGAGGTCGAGCTGCGGATAACCACCAACGGGCAGCTGACGGCGGACGTCGTCGATCCGACAGTTGGGCGACCCGTGGGTGGCTACACGGGTGCCCAGATCCTTCCACTGGTGTTGTTCCGGGTGACGCCCGGCGTCACGCAGCGAATCCCACTCTTGGTCGGAACGTCAAGCTTCGTGCCCGCCCTCGGCTATGCCGTTCCGTCCGGTCGATGGGCCCTGCAGGTCACATTGAAGATGGCTGATCGCCGTTCGTTTCGCACGCCTCTGCTGGCGTTCTCGGTCGTCAGCTGAAGGGGTCGCCGGGATCTCGTCCACTGAATCAGGCTCGACCAGCGGATTCACCGGGCTCGTAGGTCTTGAGCCGGCGCTGAGTCAGCGATCAGCGGGCACGGAGGCGCATCGCCCTTTGATATGCCCTCGGGGCGATGGTCCGTCCGATGGGAGCCAAGAGCGGCAGCAGGGCCGCGTTGATCTCCATGTGACGTCCACCCATCCGTTCGAGCACAAGCGCGGACACCTCGGACTCAGATCTTCGGACCGATCTGGGAGGGAGGGCTCCACCATCGTTCACTCCGGACATACCCATAGCAGTCGGTACCCAGGCGGGGTAGAGGACGTGAACATGGACACCTCGATCGGCGACCTCGTGAGCCACGGACTCGGTAAAGGCGGCCACTGCCGCTTTGGACGCCGCATAGGCTCCGTGGCGCGCTTCGGGAGCCCGCGCCGAATCGGAGGAGACATTCACCACGATGCCCGATTGCCGGGAGAGCATCCCGGGCACGACGGCCAGTGTGCCGGCAATCACGCCGAAGACGTTGACATCGAAAATCCGAGCATAAGCGCGGGACATCCCTTCCTCGACGGGTGTGAGTTGCTCGACACCGGCATTGTTTATGAGGACATCGATCCGCCCGAGCTGTCCCTCGATCTCATGGAGAACTTGTTGGTACATCTCTGTCAATCCGACATCGCACACCCTGGTGGAGCTTCGTGGTGTCGACTCTCGGAGTAGTCTCTCGACGTCGGCGAGGAGCTCCTGACGTCGCGCCAGGCCAACCACTGTGGCGCCTCGTTCGGCGAGATCCAACGCCAACCGACGTCCGATTCCAGACGATGCGCCGGTAACGACGGCGATCCTGTCGTCGAAGCGCTTAGAGATCCCGTCCCGCCTCACGGGAGGAGGATAGATCCGACACGAGACCCTCCGCACCTGTGCCCCTCATCGGCCAGCGGAGAGGCCTTGCTCGCCCGTGGTCGCTGCTTCGATGAAGTGCCCTGGCGATCAGACCGACGCCGAGGAGGATGCCACCCGCCGTCGTGAGGACGATCCCGCCGTAGTACACGGCATTCGACAGCCCGCAATCGACAACTGTCGGCCCTTCACCCCCCGAGCACAGCGAATGGATACCCCGGAGCAATGAGGACGCTGTAACGGTTGAGTCCGCGCCCAAGATCGGGCTGTCCGGTCAACGGCGCGGAACCCGGCGCCCTCTCCCCGGTCTTGCGCCGCCGGTAGGGACGGTTCCTGGCTCACCGTAAGGAGGGATTCGAGCAGCGCCAACGATTCCGCCTCGGCCCAGGTATCGGCTCCGTCGCGCCCGACGACGGCAGAGGCTTGCCGCCACCTGTCGACCAGAGTCCCGAGGACGAGTTGATTCACCGGGGGTGCATCGGCAAGGTGAGGCCATTCGTTGAGTTCCGATAAGGGACTGACTCAACTCGGAAGGTCAGGGTAGCGAGACGTGAGACGTTCCTGGCGGCGGTCGCCATTCGAGGCCGTAGACGCTCTCGTGGGCGACCATCACTTTCGCGCCGAGTCGATGCAGGACGAACTGCACGGCCTCTCTGGCCGTCGACGGTTTCACTTCGTTGTTCCCCACGGCCGGGGCCAGCACGAATACGACGACCGGGCGGCTCACCGGGAAGGTCCGACTGGACGGACCGTACGCATAGACGATGCTCCGGCTGGCAAAACGTCCGACGACGCCCCACGATGCGATCACTTCGGCCTGCTGCGGGATGGCGGCGTCCAAACGGGCGAGCTGCGCCGCCGGCGCAGAACCGACCGATAGCCCGAAGCCGGGGATGCCTGGTAGGAGGGCCCCGGCCACGACAACGATGGCGATCACCCATGTCGCCCCCACGGCGGCAGCGATGCCCCGTGACTTGGCGGCTCCCGAGGCGAGGCGTCGAATCACCATGACCGACCCGACCAGTACAAAGGGAAGAGCGGGCCAGGTCTGAAAGGACGCGTGCGGATTCAAGAACGCGACGTTGGCGTTGAGAGCGCTGGGCACGATGACGACGCATGCCATTGGCCATCCCCATGCCGACGCCAAACCGATGAAGCCCATGACGACGAGAAAGTCGAATATGAACTTCCAACGCGTCAAGATCATGTGGGTGGCTGTCATCGGATGGCTGAGGACGCCGACGAAGACGTCGAAAGGCCCGATCGTGGCCCGGTGCCCCGCAAGGTATCCGTACCATTCGGAGAGGCTGTGTGTGTACCCGAATTCGTTCCCCCCGATGGCGCTGATGAGGATGATCCACGCCAGACCGGCGCCGATGAGGATGAGACCCGTACGTCTGGTCCGACGTCCGCTCACGACCCCTGATACCCCAATGCCGATGATATAGAGGCCGGCAAACGCGTCGGTCATGAGCGCCAAGGGCACCCACCACCAAAGCTGCCGCATTCGCGAGCTCCACAACGCCCGAGCGGCGAGGACGGCGAACAGGGCGGCTATGACCTCGGAGTGGACGTCGTAGGCCACCGTCATATAGGAAAACGGCTCCACCAGGAGCACACACAGTGCACCGGCGGCCAGGAGCGGTCCGATCGTCTCATGACTCTCTCGTTCCCCGTCCCGGATTATCTCGATGAGCCACCTGAAGGCGACCGCCTCAGTCAGGACGAGGGCGATGTCCTGGACCCACAGGAGATCAACCGGATGTGGGTAGAGGACATAAAGAGCCGACAGCGGCCAGATGATGAACTCGGCATCGTTGCGCCAGAAGGGCTTTCCGATGAGCGTGCTCGTCGGGTCGAGGTGCCCGTGGGCGATGGCCACCCACGCTTGTGCATACGTTCCGAAGCCGACACTGAGCGCGTAACGCTGGTACTCCAAGGAACTGAACACCAGAAGCCCCATGAGCTGAAGACCGAAGAGCACCCAACCGATCCGGCCAATGTGCGTGAGTTTCCGTTTGACATCCGGGGCCAACGCCGCGGCAGATGAGCCTGAGGGCGGCTGCCATTGGGTCCCGTCCTCAGGCCCCACACGGAGCCGCTCTGTGGTGGCGGCCGCCTGGATGCCCCCGGCCACCGGCCCGGCGATCTGTTGGTTGACCGAGCCGTCCATCGATCGTGCCTTTTCAGAGGGGCGTCAAAGAGCCCGTTCGGTCCTTGAGGACACCCGCTCCGCGGTCTGCTCCTGCTGCCCGAGAGCTGTGCGTGGCATTACCCCCTCTGCATCGGCAGGGATGAGGACACACTTAACGGGCAGGATCGGGAGTGGTGTGCCCGGCGCGCCGGTTCGGGTGAGATGGCACGACCGCCGGGGATCCGACGAGGTGATGACTACGGCACAGGGGGCAGCTGATTGTTCTTGAACAGCTTGGCCAGGTGGGAATGAAGGGCGACTCCGGCAGGCGAGGGCCGGCCTGCATAATTCTTGATCAGTGCCGGGCTCTTGCAACTCCATTTGCCTGGACTGATGGCATCCCACGCCCACGCCAAATAGGAGATACCGAGACGATCGGCGTACTTCATGTACTTGTTCGAATAGTTGGCCGCACAGTCATACTCACCGAACTCGCCGGTCACCACGGGATAAACCTTGGCCAGGGGTGCGATGGTGTCGTTCCAGCATGTCGTGGTGTTGCAGCCGCCGAGATTGGGCTTGTATGTGTGGAAGCTCACGACGAGGCTGTGGTCGGGATCACTGGGCAGGTACGTTGACCATGAGGACTCGTCGCTGGAATAGTCGAGTCCGCCGATCATGATGGGCTGCGTGGCGCCCATGTTGCGGATGGCGGTGACGAGCGCCTGCATCCCGATGGTCTGATACGTCCCCTGATCCGTCTTCACGCTGCATCCACTGAGCCAGCATGACCATGTGATCGCGTTGGGCTCGTTGTAGAGGTCGAAGAGGACACCGGGGTCGTTCTTGAAGTACGTGGCCACCGATGCCCAGAAGGTCGCCGAGAACGCACTGTCGGCCATCGGCGGTACGTCGAGGCCACCGGGGACGTCGAGACCCATCAGTGTCAGAATCACGACTATCCCGTGACTGTGGAGCAACGCGACGTACGCGGCTATAGCCGACTGGTACGTGGCTCCTTCGTAGGGGGCCGGATTCCTCCCCATGTCGTAGGGATCGTTTGCCGTCGTGTACCCATCGAGCCAACACCCCTCATTCAGGGGAACGCGGACGGCATTGATATGCCATTTGACCATGGCAGCCACTGACGACTCGTCTGACGGTCCGTCGAAGATCCCCCAACCCTGCTCACAGGCGTACTCGGTGCCGGACCGGTCCACTCCCAGGAGACGGACCTTCTGGCCGTCGGCGTTGACGAGCTGGTTCCCCTCGACGGAGACAGCCACGCTCAGCGACCGGGAGGCGGTCAGCCGAGGGGCGGCGCAGGCGGACGGAACGAGCGGCTCGAAGGAGGTGATCACGAGGCTGAGGGCCAGTCCGGCGAGAAGCACAGAAGCGAGGGTCGCGGGGCGCGTCCTCGTGCGGTTCATCGGCGGTCCAATCTCCCGTTCTCGTGGCCGGAGTACACGCGACTCAGGTCGGCCGCCCGAGCCTAACGACGACTTTCGTGACCACTCGCTGTCTTCCGGAGGACGGAGCGCGAGTGCCCACTCCTTTCACATCGCCTCCCATCGCCCCGGGTTCCCCGAACTCACCAGGCTCCCCAAATTCCCCAGGCTCCCCAAATCCCCCAGGCTCCCCAAATTCCCAGGCTCCCCAAATTCCCCAGGCTCCCCAAATCCCCCAGGCTCCCCAAATCCCCCAGGCTTCCCCAAATCCCCCAGGCTCCCCAAATCCCCCAGGCTCCCCAGAGAGGCGCTTGCGCCTCTAGAGGCACTCCCGTATCATCGCCGCGCCACGCCGAGGAGACTCCCGGGTGTACCCGAGGTGGGCGCGGTTGCCGCTGAAGTGAGACCGGTTCCCAGGGGCCGGTCTCCTTCGCGTCATGGCCTCTTCCGTCCCGGCGGACGGCGCCGGCGTCGGAGTCCCCTCGGGCTCGTCGTGGAGGTGGGCGATCCGACGCATCGCCACCGAACGTTCGGTTCGGAAGGGCCCGATGTCGGCGGCGATCTGGTTGTCGTCGACGCCGTCGACACGTGGCCCTCTCGAAGACGCCCGCCGTATCCATGTCGCAAATCCGGGGATCCCTGTGTGGCTGGGCTGGAGGCGACAGTGACTGACGCCCGGCTGTGGGCCGCATCGTCCGGGGCAAGCGTTCTGCCGGGACGGGACCGGGGTCGACTACGGTCCTCGGGATGTCGGATTATGACGCCATCGTCATTGGCGCCGGCCACAATGGCCTGACGGCGGCGGCGGTGATGGCCCACGGTGGGATGCGGGTCCTGTGCCTGGAGAAGAACCACTTCGTCGGTGGGATGTCGTCCACCACAGAATTGGCCCGCGGCTACCGCTTCGAGCTGGCCGGATCGGTCCAGTTTCCACTGCCGAACGAGATCTTCGACGATCTCGGTTTCGGTGAATGCCCCATCTACGAACCCGAAGTGCAGTCCGCCAGCATCGGAGCGTCCGGTGAGCCGCCGATCCTGCTCTACTCGGACCCCGAGAAGCTGCTGGCGCATCTCGGCGACGTGCTCGACCTCGATGCGGTGATGGGCATGGCCGAAGTGGCGGCCTGGGCGGACGCGCCAGCGCGGGCGATCGGTCGGTTCGAGGTTCGCAAGCCGCCGAAGTCGCTGGACGAGATGTGGGCGTGCGCATGCAACGAATCTGAGCGCCAAGCCATCCGCACGGCGATGTTCGGCAGCGTCATGGACGTTGTCGATCGTTTTCTACCCGACCGCCGGAAGCATGCTCAGATCCGCAGCATGCTGAGCTTTCTGGCGGTCAACTCCACCTATCTGGGTCCGTATACGCCCGGTAGTGCACTTTGTCTCGCCTTCGCACTGGCGTCGCCCGGCGGCGCCACGATGTCCAAGGTGAGGGGCGGAATCGGCGCCATGTCCGACCACGTCCGGGAATTGTTCGAAGGCAACGGTGGGGAGCTCCGCCGTCACGCCAAGGTGTCGCGGATCGTGGCATCCGGCGGGCGGGTCGAGGGTGTGGCATTGGGCGACGGGGAGGTGGTGACGGCTCCGGTGGTGGCGTCCAACCTCGACCCCACCGCCACGTTCACGCAGCTACTCGATCCCCATGAGCTCCCGGACGGCTTCATCAGGCGCATCGAGGCCATTGACCATCGGGCTGCCTACTTTCAGATGCATTTCGCGCTCGGAGGGCTGCCCGAGTATGGCGGTCCGTACGAGGTGCTCAACGAGGGCGGGCTCCGCCGGAACGTGACACTCTTCGGGACGGCGGAGCAGATGCAGCTCGATTACGAAGGATGCAGGCGGAGCGTTGTCCCCGGTTCGCCCTCCTTCAATCTGCAGATACCGACGCTTGACGACCCCGACCTGGCGCCGCCCGGAAAACACGCGGCCAGCAGTTTCGCCTTCTATTTTCCGATCGGTGCCACCCACTTGGAACAGACTCGACTGCGTGACGAGATGGCGGAGCGCATCGTCGCCAAGGTGGCGACGGTAGCTCCGAATTTCCCCGACCTGATCGAACGCCAGTTCAACTACCCGGCCTATACCTATGAGCTGATGTTCGGGTGCACGGGTGGTGATTTCACTCACGGACTGCTTCAACCGGAGTTCATGGGCCCCTTTCGCCCCGGCCCTCGAGGTTGGCCGGACAATCCGATACCACTCGAAGGTCTCTACCTGTGCGGAGCGGGCTGCCACGGCGGTCCCGGCGTCACCTTTATTCCCGGCTACAACTGCGGCTACGCCGTCCTGGACGCTGCGCCCCGTCGCTCGTAGCGAACCTGCCGTTCCACGAACGCCAGGTACATCGCCACCGAGAAGGCCAGGCTGGTGAAGAGACTCATCACGAAGAAGATCCACGGGATACGAAGCCCCCGTCTCCTCCCGTCGACGATTGTCCACAGGGGGAGGAGGACGACGTTGACGATCGTGTAGTCCTGGGCCGCCGAGTCCGACGCCCAGTTCGAGAAGAGCATCTTCGTGTAGTTGACGTAGCTGGCGTGCTCATAGGTGTGGACGTAACGGATGTTGAAGTACCAGCCCAGGCACAACGAGGTCAGACCCACGAGGTAGTAGACGGCCTCGAGAGCCGACGCCCGGCCGGCGCCTTCGGCGGCGAAGAGGTGTCGGTTGCCCGCCACGGCCAGGGCCGTGCTCGCCAGGCCGAGGAGCGCGTAGAACGTGAGTGAAGTCGTCATGGCCGTCCCCCGGTTCGATGACAGCAGGCCATTGCCCACCTGGACGGAAATAATGGCAACCGGCTCTCACGATTGCGAGCCGAACGCGAATGGACCCCCCGCCCGGGGGACGGAGGGTCCATTCTGTGGGTGGCGGCTTGTCAGTTGGTGGTGGCGTGCGCAGGCGTCTGCGCTGTCTTCTGCCCGAAGTTGTGGTTGACCAGCTTGACGACGAATTGACCGAGCTTCGTCTCGATCTTGGCGGCCTCCGCCGTGGTCAGTTTGTGGTTCGTCACGGCCTGGGAAACCTTGGCGTCAGCGGTGTTCAGGAGAGCGGTGACCACCGCCTGGGTGCTCACGCCGTGCTCACCGGCTACCGCCGAGATGGACTTCCCGGACCGCAGTTCGCTCACCAGCTCCTGGCCCGAGATACCGATCGTCTTGGAACTGATCGTTACCACCGCCCGCCGGATCTGTCGCCGGTGGGCGGCGAGCCATTGCTCGAGGCCGCGACCATGAGCGCTGGTGGTGACGGCTGACGTCACGGGAACCGCCGCTCCCGCCACGCCCGCCCCGGCCACTGCGACCGACGTGACACCGCCGAGAAGCGCGGCGCAGGCGACGACGGACCCAAGGATTTTCTTCCTCAACATTGATCACCTCGCTGACTGGTTGCTTGGCTGTCACTCTGGCCCCGGCAGCTGTGAAGAGGCTGTGGGACCTGTGAGGATTTCGCCAAGACTCGGGATCGACGGGGTACGGGGTGGTCCCGGCCCTCCTCTGCAGCACCCGTTGAAACGGGGGGCCGGATCTGCTCGCCTTGTCCGTTGTCTGGCCTCAACATTGACGGCGCTGTCATAGGGCCATCTCTCACACTGTGGTTCGGAGGACGCTCGACGAGGAGGACGCGCGTGCGAGTGGGGACGACAGCCGTTGCGTGCAACCGGACACGATGGGGCCTCGTGACCCAGACCGGCGTCGGTGACCGACGGGGCGGTGTGACGTCACAATTGCTCGCGGGACCTCCCGTCTCATCGGGCCGGGACCGCCCGTGACAGTACGGAGGAGCCGGGTACGACCACTACGGTGGGCGGGTGTCCCGCTTTGTCGTCGACATCACACCCCTGAAGCGGTACCGGCACTTCCGGCGTCTCTGGGCCGGCCAGGTGGTCTCCGGACTCGGCTCGCAGCTGACGCTGGTGGCGGTGTCCTTCCAGGCGTACGCACTGACGCGTTCGACTCTCGTCGTGGGGCTCATAGGCCTCGGCCAACTGTTGCCGCTCTTGGCTGGCGCTCTGTGGGGCGGCGCGCTGGCCGACGCCGTGGACCGGAGGAGGGTGCTCGTCCTCACCCAGATCGCCATGGCGACGGGCGTGGCCGGACTGGTGATCAACGCCTCGGCGCTGCATCCCCGGGTGTGGCCGTTGTTCGTCTGCACGGCGGCGAACGCCGGGTTCCAAGGGGTCGACTGGCCGGCGCGCCGCGCCGCGCTGCCCATGCTGGTGGACGTGCCGGACGTGACGGCGGCGATCGCCTTGCAGACGACGATCCAGCAGTTGGCCCTGGTGGCCGGACCGGCCCTCGCCGGTGTCCTGATCGCCACGATCGGGCTGGGCGCCGTGTACGGCATCGACGTGGCCACGTTTTCGGTGGCACTGCTCGCCGCCCTGCTCCTTCCCCCTCTCGTTCCGAGCGGCGGCGGCACCCCGATGGGATTGCGGTCGATGGCCGAGGGCTTCCGTCATCTGCGCCGGGAGCGACTTCTTTCAGTCACCTACTGGATCGACCTCAACGCCATGATCTTCGGGATGCCACGAGCCGTCTTTCCCGCTCTGGGCGTCGGGTTGTTCGGCGGAGGGGCCGGGGTCGTCGGGCTCCTGTACGCCGCGCCGGGGGCGGGGGCGCTCGTGGGATCGCTGTTCACCGGTTGGTGCGGCAGGGTGTCTCACCAGGGCCGTGCCATCGCCGCCTGCGTCGTGATCTGGGGGGTGACCATCGCCCTGTTCGGCGTCGTTCCCGTGCTCTGGATCGGATTGAGCCTCTTGGCTCTGGCGGGCGCCGCCGATGTGGTCTCCGCCGTCTTCCGGCAGGCCGTGCAACAGAGGGCCGTCCCCGACAATCTCCAGGGACGGCTGTCGGGGACGTTCTTCGCGGTGGTGGCCGGCGGACCGCGGCTCGGTGACGCCGAGACCGGCGTGGCCGCCGCCATCGGTGGTCCGCAGTTCGCCGTCTGGACCGGTGGCCTGGCTTGTGTGGCGGGGGTCGTCGTTCTCCTGTGGCGGGTACCCGAATTGTGGCGCGACGCCGGAGGAGGCCGGCCGCTCGACCGGGGAGCGGAAGCGGAGGCGATCGCCGAGGTCACGTCGGAACTCGGCGAGGGGGAGCCCTTGTAGCGAACGAGCGTCCGATCGAGACGATTCGAACTTTCAGCGGCCGCCGTCGAGATGACATGCCGGCGTGCCATCGGGTAGCCGGTGGCGCCACCGAACGACGAGCCGGTAGACCCCGGCCCCGAGCCAGCTCGTCGGCGGGGTGAGGACGAAGCCGCCCGCCACCCGACGCCATCCCCCTCCCGCCTGGAGCGCTCGTCCTACGGCTCGGTGTCCGCGTTCACGTCGTCCATCGGGGTGCACCCACCACGCCGCCTGCTCGACGTCGCGTCGAGTGAGTCCGAACGAATCCAAAGTCCCGGAGCCCAGCGCTTGCCACGGTTCAGCCCGCTCACCGCGGTGGAACCGCATCTGTGCCCACAGGGCGGCCGTCGTGCAGAATCGACAGGCGCCGTCGTAGACGAGGACAGCGACACGACCATCGCCGGACATGGCGCCAGCCTACCGGCGCCCTCTTCACCGCCCCGGAGCGGGAGATCGGCCTTCTTCCGGACACAGGGGATGGTGACGATCGGGGGCCAGGTGCCACGCGGCACGCCTGGATCCGGCGTTCTGGCGTTGTCCCCCCGGTGTGAACTCCCACGGTCGGACCGAGCCGTCGGTGGGAAGTAGGGTGGAGCGGAGGACGAGACCCGCTCACCCCGGGCGCGTGTCGGACCTCCCGGCTAGGCGTCAGCCCACGATGGGACGCCGGTGAGGAGAATCGTGGTCTCTCCCGAAGCAGCATCCGTCGGGGCTCGACTCGACGAGCATCATTCTCCGGAGACGAATGGGCGCATGGCGGTGTGCCGGCGCTGTGGATCCCAGACCGACGATCCGAAAGGGCGGACACACGTCCCGGACGAGCGCCAGGTCACCGGGTCCATCAGGTGGCTGGACACTCAGTTGCGCGTGAGCCACATCGAGCAGGCCCGATACCTGCGCGCCCGGTGAGCTCCATTCTCTGAGTCGAGCGCGTCGATCGCCACCAGCCCCTGAGACGGGCCGGGGCAAACAGTTCATCTCGAGTTTGGCGATCTGTCGCACGGCGGTCACAAATGGTTCACCTGGAGTCCGTAGCGTGTCCCACGGCGATCCTCTCCTCCCCTCGAGGTCGTCACCGTGGGGGGCCGCCAGCTGGCTCGGTCTGGACAGTTCCGGGCCAGTTCGGCGCGTCACGGAGGAGGTTGTCTCCTATCGTCAGAGACGGGTCACCGGCAGACGTAGACAGGAGAGGTGCTCGGCGTCGTGGAGGATCTCCTGGTGGGCGACGCGCAGAGCGGCTGCGGTGGCGAGGGGCTCACCGGTCCCGGGGTTGCGCATGAAAAGAGGGTGGGCTCCGCTCGAGACCTGAAGGCGGATGCGGTGGCCCCGCGTGAATCTGTTCGCCGTCGGCCACATGCCGATCAGGACGGAGAACGAGCCGTCCGGCGACCGGGGAAGGGTACCGGGACTCAGCCGTGCTATCCCGTCGCTCAGATTTCTCGACCGTCCCTTGGGAGACACGTCACAGAGTCGCACGAAGAAATCGCAGTGGCCCAGCGACGACCGCACGTGCAGCTCGGCGCTGAGGGGTCCTATCACCGTCAGATCCTCAGCCAGCACGTCGCTCGTGAAGGTGAGAACATCAGCGCGGACCTCACGCCTGCGCTGATCCTTCGGTCCGGCATCGCTCCAATTGAGCGATGGTCCGCCGATTCCCGGCGTCGGATCTGCAGGATCGTAGCGATAGCGATCGGGCGCAACGTCGCCCGGTGGAGATCGCCGGAGGCTGCCGTTCCCACCGAGGTACCAGAGCTGCTCCTCCGACGGTGGCGGCCAGTCCGGGAACTCCACCCAGCGGCGAGCACCCATGACGAAGACGCGCGCCACGTTGCGGGGCGGAGGGCCGGACCCATCACCCAGATGGCCGTCGAACCACTCCAGGCCGTCGCGCATGCTGGCGGCGATGGTTCCCGGACTGGAATGGGTCCAGGGACCGATGGTCAGCCTGACGCTCCGGCCGGCCGACCGAAGTGCCCGGAAGTCGTTGATCTGCGACGGGAGGAAGATGTCGTACCAACCCCCGACCAGCGTGGCCGGTGGTACGGCACCGACCTCGCGCCCGAAGTTGACGGGCTCCCACCAGCTGTCACCGGGAATCTCGTGCTCGAGCCAGTCCTGGAAGAATGGGACCCGCCGGCCCACCAATGCGGTGTCGGCATCCGATGCCGGGAGAACGTCGTAGGCCGCCGACAGACGGCGTCGGTCGTCGCGTTGGGCGCGTATCAACCGCGTCCACCCTTTCTCCTGATGCTCGAGCAGCTGCAACCAGGTCAGGCTCGTCCCCAGGGCGAAGCATTCGGACGGGTAGACGACGGCGTCCCGGAAGTTGGACGCCGTGACGTCGAGGGCCACGGCCTTCAGGGAGGCCGGAGGATCCTGCGCTACCGCCCACTGGGTGAGACCGAGGTAGCTGGGGCCGAAGGTGGCGAGCGTGCCGGTGAACCACGGTTGGTTCGCGATCCAGTCGAGAGTGGCGCGTCCGTCGGCCCTTTCGTGGCGGAACGGGATCCAGTCGCCTCCGGAACCGAACGTTCCCCGGCAGCTCTGGATCACCACCTGGTAGCCCCGCTCGGCGAAGAGCCTGCCGATCATGCCCGCCCCCTGGCGGCGTCCGTAAGGGGTCCGGAGCAGGATCACCGGTGCCTGCTGTCCCGGAGCCTCGGTCGGGTACCACCGATCGCCCAGGAGGACGACTCCGTCGGGCATCGGGGCTCTCAGATCGCGTTCCACCGAGACGGCACCGGTCGTCGCCGGCGGCAGCTTGGCCAGCGAGCCGAGGATCCGGCTAACGAGGGTCATCGAGCACCGTCGATCAGTATGCCGTGTGACGGCACCTCGAGCCCGCAGCCCGGGTCGGCAGCGATGCCGCGCCGCAGCACCTTCGTCCCTGCGGGCCGAGCACCGTTGTGGTCCCGTTGGGGACGGACCGTGCCTGGGCCTTCAAGGGGTTCCTTATGGTTCGGCCCGGCTTGGCCGATACCTGAGGCCATGGTGGCTTCTTCGGCGCGGGCGACGGGCGAGGCGCACGCCGCGTCGTTGCTCGAACGCGAGGCCCGGATCGTCGGAATCAAGGATTTCTCGACTCCGAGCCTCGAGGCCGTCGACCGGCGCCGTTCGCAACTGTGGACAGTGGCGTTCGCCGGCCTGGCGTCCATGGCCGCTGCCGTCGGACTGCTCACCTCGGCGGGAGGTCACCACCTCGGCTTCGCCAATCGCCTGGGATTCAGGATCGGCACCGTGGTGCTGGTGGTGGCCCTGGCCTTCTATGTCATGGAGAAGGAACGTCACCTGCGCCGGTTGTCCTCACTCCTCGTCAACGAGCGGGTGCTCGGTGCGGCGTTGTCCAACCGCCTGAAGGAACTGGCCGTGCTCTACGAGGCGGGCAAAGCGTTGAATTCGGTGCTCGTCATCGAAGAAGTGCTCCGTCTCATCTTGTCCAGTGCCTTCGAGCTCTTGGAAGCTTCGAGCGGGTTCATCATGCTCCTGGAAGGTCCCGATAACCTGGTCGTGGCCTGCCGGGCCGGCGTCGTCTCGGATGACGGGGACAGTCTGGAACTGGGCGAGGGGATCGCCAGCCGTGTTCTGCATGACCGGGAACCCCTCCTCATCCAGGGAAAGGTCTCGGAGAACGGGCGTGTCGAAACGCAGAGCGCCGTTTGCGTACCGCTGATCCACCGCGACGATGTTCTCGGTGTTCTGATCCTGCAGGGGGCGGGCGACCACGTCTACAGCGAGCACGACCTCCGGGCCGTCTCGTTGTTCGCCGAACACGCCGCCATCGCCGTCGCCAATGCCCGCTTGTACGAAGCCGAACGGGCATTGAGCGTTCAGCTGTCCCACCAGGTCGTCCACGACCCCCTGACCGGTGCCGCCAACCGGGTCCTCGTGGGCGACAGGATGGCCCATGCGCTGGCCAGGGTGCGGCGCGGTGAGTGTTCGATGGGTGTGTTGTTCATCGATCTCGACGACTTCAAGCACGTCAACGATGAGCTCGGCCACGGTGTCGGCGACCTCGTCCTGACGGCGATTGCTCAGCGATTGTCGGCGTGTGTCCGACCGACCGACACGGTCGGTCGTTTCGGGGGTGACGAGTTCGTCATCGTCTGTGAGGACATCTCGGACGAGACCGGAGCTGTTGAGATCGCACAACGCGTCCTGCGGTCGCTCGAAGCTCCGATCGCCACCCCGTCGGGGGGCCGGACCCTCTCGGCCAGCATCGGCGTGGCCACCTGCGGCATCGACGACCCGACGGAGGCCGATACCCTCATCCGGGCCGCCGATCGGGCCATGTACCGGGCCAAGATGGAGGGCAAGGCCTGCATCGTGAGCGCCCTTCGTCCGGCCGTCCATCCTTCCTGACCTCCCGTTTCCTTTCCGGCCACCCTGGAGTCAGGACCTTCCTCTGCCTGATCGCGACGGTGCGGAAGGTGGTGCGGGCCCTCAATTTTGACGGAGTACCGGGCGGCTGCCCCTCTGTACGCTGGGTGGACCACTATCCGCGACCTTGGACACCCAAGGGAACGAGAGAGGCTCATGATGCGTCGCATGCACCCCATTCGTCGATTGGCGGTCGCGGGCTTCGTCGTGGCCGGCTCGATGGCGGCCCTGACGGCGTCGCTCCCGGTCGCGGCGACGGCGACGGGCGGCATCGTGACCTGCGACCAGGTGACCGGCTCGCAGTGGGGTCCGGCGGAGCTGTACAGCTGTACGGCGTCGACCGGTGGGGCGGCGTCGATCGAGCCCTATCCCTTCTTCGTGGCCGGGACCCACACGGGCACGATCTACTGGAGTCAACCGAGCACGACCCAGCATCTGACGACTGTCATCCGCGCCCGGACTCAGGTCGTGAAGAAGAAGAACAACCCGTGCGGCGCCGGCAGCACGGAGCTCCGGGCGTCTGGGCGTGTGCGCTCGGACACGAGCGGGGTCATCACGGTGGGCGGGCCCGTCTCAGCCGTGTTGTGCCAGGCGCACGGGAGCTTTCATCTGTTGACGAACACCGTAATGGTCATCGGTTGACCGACCTCCGCTGAGGTCGGCCGGGAGAATTCCGGATGGGGCGGGAGTGGTCTGTCGCCGGCGGTCAGGATGATCTCGGGATCGTGTAGATGGCGCCGTCCCGGGCGTTGCGGACCAGGCGGAGCGGTAGCTCGCGTCTGAGCGCGGTCTCGGTGGGGAGGAAACTGTCCCGGCCGAGCCCCCTGACGTAGACCACGAATCCCCCTCGTGCCGCCAGGGTGTGGCGGACCTGGCCGAGTTGGGCATCGAAGTGCGTGTTCGGCTTCAAGGTGGAGTAGTCCACCCGTTCCGGGATGCTGGAAGTGGCACGGTCGGCCAACAGGTAGAGGGCGTCGGGCGCATTGGTGTAGATGACGGCATTCGACGGCAGCGCCCGGACGTCGGCCATGATGGGGCTCTTGACCCAGACCGGCGTGGCGTAGCCCGAGGTCGGGTGCGTCGTGGTGTCCACGGCGAAGCGTGCCACGCACGCCACCACGAGGGCGATCGCCACCAGCTTGTTGACCGTTGTGCCCTTGACGGAACAGGCGAGGGCGACGACCAGGGCCAGGAACAACGGGATGAACTCGAGCGAGTCGAGACTGACTCCGGCGTCGAAGAAGGTGATGGCGATCTCGAGGATCACCACCTGGACGACGATGAAGAAAATGAGGAGGCGGGCCGTGACGTTCATCCGCACGAGAGCGAGGACGACGGCGGCCACCATGATGGTTCCGAGCAGAGCCAGCGGGAAGGGACTGTTGGTGGGCAGGATCCAGTCGGCGACGGACCGGATGCCGGTCCGGACCGTGGTGGTCACTATGTGGAAGCCGGCGAAGTGCCCGGTGCTCCGGCCGGAGAGCTGCTCGTAGAGGAACCAGCCGGCCAGCGGGCAACTGCTCATCACGAAGAGGGCAACGGCGTCTCGGCGTCGGTGCCGCAGGGCCAGCGCGCCCCAGACGATGAGCCCACCCGAGGCGAACCGTTCCAGGGTGGCCAGGCCGATGGCCGCCGCCGCCACGAGGAGCCAGGCTGTCCGTGGTCGCGCCCGGTGCCGGAGGACGGCGAAGAGTGCCACGGCGGCGAAGAAGAGGGCGGCGGCCAGGGTCCCCACGTCGGAGGCCAGGACGCCGAGTGAGAAGGTGGTGACCGCCTGGGCGGCGACGGCTGGCCAGAGTTCGTCGGTGATGTCCAGGACGAACATCCCGACCAGGAGGATGGTGAGGGCGAAGAAGACGGCGTCCTCGATACGTGCGGCTCCGAAGGGGTGTCCACCGATGGCCAGGAGGACGGGAGCCAGCGGGGCGTAGACGACGAGCGGGGTGGGACGGGGAGACGATTGTCCGGGCGGGGGCGTTCCGATGCTCACGTCACCGAGGGGGTAGAAGTGGAACGGCACATTGAGACCGTGGCCGGCCGCCACGCTCCGTGCCGTGCCCACGTAGACAGCCGAGTCGGCCGATGTCGGTGCGCCGTCACGTGATGACCACAGGACGACGCCGGCGGCGACGAGGCAGAACGCACCGATGAGGAGCGGTCGCCAGACTGCGGCGCGCCTGCTTACCGGAGGCGACGGGATCGCCGCCACACCGCTTGCATCACCGCCGGCCTCCATCCCGGGCAAGCGTACAGAGGCTTCGAGTCGGTGGCTCGCCCGTTCCGGGGGTGCCCGCGCCCGCCGCCCGGGGTCGAGCGAAGGACGACAAACTTGGTTAGCGTCTCGAGCGACCAGACGATCCCCGGACCCGACGAGAGGATGGCCATGGCTCGCAAACTTGCCGCCGAGTTGCTGGGAACAGCGCTGCTCGTCTACTTCGCTGTAGGCGTTGCCACCTTGAGTTTCGGCTTCGGGACGAGCGGGACCAGCTTCGCCGCCGGAGTGGTGGCCACCGCCCTGGCCTTCGGCCTGACCCTGTTGGCCCTGGCCTACGTCCTCGGACCCATCTCGGGGTGCCATGTCAATCCGGCCGTCACCATGGGAGCCCTGCTGGCCCGGCGTCTAGGAGTCACCGAAGCGATCGGTTACTGGATCGCCCAGTTCGTCGGAGGCATCCTCGGCGCACTGTTGCTGTGGGCCACCCTCAGTAGCTCGCCCCTCTACAGCAGATCCAAGACGGGTCTCGGTGCTGACGGTTGGGGCGCCGCCAGCCACATCCATATCGGCGCCGGGGGTGCCTTCCTGGCCGAGGTGGTGCTCACGGCATTGTTCGTGTTCGTCATCCTGGGCGTGACCAGCGAGACGGCCAACGCCACCACGGCCGGCGTGGTGATCGGTTTGACGCTCACGGTTGTCCATCTCATCGGAATCCCGATCACCGGGACGTCGGTCAACCCGGCTCGCAGTCTCGGTCCCGCCCTCATCGTTGGAGGGCTGGCGCTGCATCAGGTATGGCTGTTTATTGTCGCCCCCCTGGTGGGTGGGGCGGTGGCCGCGGGATTGCATCTGTTGCTGTCCGCCACGTCCACCACGCTGGCACGGGAATCGACGCCGTGAGGTCCCTGGATCACGATTCCGGAGCCGAGCGCTCAGGGATCCCGGCCGTGCATGATTCGATCTACACGCGTCGGCAGATCCTGGCCGGCGGTGCCGGTGGAGCGGCCGCCGTGCTCCTGGCGGCGTGCGGTGGGACCACCGCGAACAGGGCGGCCGCCGTCAAGCCGGCCGGGTCCGATCTGGGGGCCATCGACCACGTCGTGTTCCTCATGCAGGAGAACCGCTCCTTCGACCATTACTACGGGACCTTTCCCGGCGTCCGCGGTTTCGACGATCACCCGGTGGGCCACGTCGCCAATTTCGCCCAGCCCTGGCCGGCCAACACCGCGATCGATCCGGTCGGGAAGATGCTCCCGTTCCATCTCGACACCGCTCGTACCCTGGCCGAGTGCACGTTCGACCTCTCCCATGCCTGGACGGCACAACACCAGTGCTGGAACCACGGGAAGATGGACGCCTTCGTGACGACACACACGATGCCGCAGTACGAGGGTCCCATGAACGGCGTCATCACGATGGGCTACTACACCCGCCAGGATCTGCCCTTCTATTACGCACTGGCCGACGCCTTCACGCTGTGCGACGGTTACCACTGCTCGGTGTTGGGGCCGACGCATCCGAACCGCGTCTTCTGGGTGTCCGGTACGAACGACCCGGAGGGCAAGGCGGGAGGGCCGGTGATCATCACCAGCAGCTCGACATCGGCTCAATGGAGTCTCTCGTGGACGACCATGCCCGAGCGGCTCGAGGAGAAGGGGATCTCCTGGAAGGTCTACAACCCCCCCGGGTCGGAGTATCTGCCGTCAGCAGGGGCGGGTGTGTTGATCTCCAACAACATCCTGATGCACTTCAAGCAGTACTCGGATCCCTCCTCGGCGCTGTACAAGAAGGCGTTCTTGTCGGCTTTCCCCAATGACTTCGCCAATGACGTGGCCAAAGGCACGCTCCCCCAGGTGTCCTGGATCGTGGCCCCCACCGTTCCAAAGGACCATTCCGAGCATCCACCGGCGCCGCCGGCCCTCGGTGAGTGGTTCACCCATCAGGTGTTGAACACGTTGGTCTCGAATCCCAAGGTATGGGCCAAGACTGTTCTCTTCGTCTCCTATGACGAGAACGACGGGTTCTTCGATCACGTGGCACCGCCAACGCCACCACCGGGGACTCCGGGGGAGTATCTGACGTCCGACCCTCTTCCGGCCGAGTCGGGCGGCATCACCGGACCCACGGGCCTGGGATTCCGTGTTCCGCTGCTCGTCCTCTCGCCCTTCAGCCGGGGTGGCTACGTCTGTTCGGATACTTTCGACCACACGTCGCAGCTGCGGTTCCTCGAGACCCGCTTCGGGGTCGACGTCCCCAATCTCTCGGAGTGGCGGCGTCGGACGACGGGCGACCTGACGTCCACCTTGCATTGGGATTCTCGTCAGACATCGGTTCCCGCGCTTCCGCCCACGTCGGAGGTCGATCCTCTCATCGCCTCGGAGTGCCAGGCCCCGCAGTTGATCGAGTTCAACGTTGCCAATCCTCCGGATCTCGTCCCCACCTCGCAGCAGATGCCGGTTCAGGAGCCCGGCACGGCCCGCCGGATCACGACCGGCCTGACCTGAGATCAGTCGGGACCGGCGCTCTCGGCCTGCTGGCGGAGTTCATCGAGCTCGGCTGCCTGCTCAGGGGTGAGAACCAGGTCGGGGTCCAACGTGGTCCGGCGGAGAACCGGGTTCGGGGTCGCCCCGGGCTGCGACTGTTGGCGGGGCAGCACGGACATCTGAACCGGTCGGCCCAGGTAGTAACCCTGGCCGTAGCGGCACCCGAGGCCCTGCAGGGTGGCCAACTCACTCTGCGTCTCGATTCCTTCGGCGACGATCGCCGCGTTATAGGCATCGAGCCCGAAAGTGAGCATCGCCGACCCGAGCGCCCGACGCGCCGGGTCCGTGTCGATGCCACGGGTGAGTGCGATGTCGAGCTTGATGATATCGGGGCGGAGATTGAGAATGTGGCGGAAGCTCGAGAATCCGGAGCCGGCATCGTCGACGGCCAGACGGAGGCCGTTCGACCGGAGTTCGGCGATGGCCTCGGCGAAGAGGTGGTAGTCGTCGATCCCGGTGTGCTCGGTCAACTCCAGAACCACCCGTTCAGCGGGGATCTCTGCCATGGCGGCCCGGAACTCGGCCGAGACGATCGTCGCCGGGGAGGCGTTGATCGATAGGTACAGACCTGTCGGGAGCTTCACCAGCTGTTCGAGGGCCGAGCGCAGGGCCGTGACTTCGAGTTCCGTACCGAGGCCGAGCTCGGCCGCTTCGGCGAACCAGAGGTCGGGGGCCCGGAAGGGAGGCGAGGTGAAGCGGGCCAGCGCTTCGGCCCCGACCGTTCCCCCCGTTCGGATGTCGACGATGGGCTGGAAGACCGTTTGCATGGAGCGGTCGGCCAGGGTGATGCGGACGAACTTCTCGCGCCGGTGAGCCGTTTCCTCGTGCTGCTGCTCGAGCAGACTGACGGGGACCTCCGCCCTCGGATCCGCGCCCGCCGGCAGGATCAGACGGCCGCCACCGGCAGGGGAGGAGGGGGCGGTCGGCAGGGGGGTCCCATCGGACCTGCGTCCCCTGTTCCGCGACAGGCGGCCCGCTCGTCCGATGAAGATGTCTCTCTGCCCGGCCGGAGCCAACGGCCTAGCCCAGGGCCGATGTGGAGGGGTCGGATGACGACGCCCGTCGTCTTCCGGCCTGCCAGGGGCAGGGTTTCACCGTTCAGGTATCGACATCGATGGTCCCGTGCTTGAGGAGACGGCGCTCCCGTGCCTGAGCCGATGGGCCTGGGCTGTACATCGGGGGCTGTCACCCATGTCCACAGAACGTCGCCCATGTCCCCGGAACGTCGCCCATGTCCCCCGGGAACGCTCTGTTGCCGATCCGTCCGGAGAGGACCCGGCCGGCATCGGTGGGGAGTTAACAGAGCTGTCATCGATGCGACCCCCGCTGTTCACGCCCGATTCGTACCCTGTGCGGAGAGGTCGATGGAAGGAGCCGCCATGGTCGCGACACGAAACGTCATCCGGCGATTGGGGATCTCGGTGGCGATCGCCCGGTGGGCGTTGCAGTCGAGGCGTCCCCGCTGACGTCGGTTCGTCGGACCCGCCGGCCGGGAGCCGCCACCGGAGCCGTTCACGAAGGGGCGGCCCGAGTGGTCCCGCACCCGGAGGGTTCGTCGGCCCTGTGACGGGGTAACGGGATCTCGACGATCCTGCGAAGGGGGAGTGGTGGGCATGGTGGTGGAGACGCGATGGCCTCCCTACCGAACGGGGACGGGGTACGACGAGATCGTCGGCTCTGACGGTGCGCCGCGGGCGGTGGCCAACGCCCTCTGGCGCCATCTGGCCACCTTGGGCCCCGATGCCCTCGCCGAGCGTCAGAGAGCGGCCGACAGCGAGATCCGGACCATCGGTGTCACCTTTCGGACATCGGAGGGGGACGGGTCGGTCGACCGGCCGTGGCCCTTCGACGTGATCCCTCGTATCGTCGACTCGGCCGAATGGACACGGCTGCGGCAGGGCCTCATCCAACGCCTGCGGGCGCTGAACCTCTTCATCGATGATGTGTACCACGCCCAGCGATGTGTCCAGGCGGGAACGGTGCCGCCCGACGTCATCGTCGGTTCGCCGAACTTTCGTCCTGAGTGTGTCGGCGTCAACCCTCCCGGCGGCGTCTGGGCGCACATCTGCGGGAGCGATCTGGTCCGAGGCGAGGACGGGACCTTCTACGTCCTCGAGGACAACTTGCGCGTCCCCTCCGGTGTGTCCTACCTCCTGGAGAACCGCATGGTGACGAAGCACGTGCTGCCCGAGCTCTTCCGTTCGTACAGCATCGAGCCGGTCGATCCTTACGTCGGTCGGCTCGGTGAGCTGCTCTCCTCGCTGGCGCCGGACGTCCGTGAACCGACCATCGTCGTCCTCACGCCCGGGATCCACAACCCGGCCTATTTCGAGCACGCCTTCTTGGCCCAGCAATTGGGGGTGGAGCTCGTCGAGGGCAGTGACCTCGTCGTCCTCGACGACGACACGGTCCAAATGCGGACGGTGGGAGGACTCGAGAAGGTGGATGTGATCTACCGCCGGATCGACGACGTCTTCCTCGATCCGAATGCGCTTCGTCGCGACTCCCTGGTCGGGGTCCCGGGGCTCATCCGGGCTTGGAGAGCCGGGGCCGTGGCTCTGGTGAACGCTCCGGGGACGGGCGTGGCCGACGACAAGGCCGTCTACGCCTTCGTACCCGAGATCATCCGCTTCTTCCTGGGGGAGGAGCCCATCCTTCCCAACGTTCCGACGTGGCGGTGCGGCGATCCCGACGATCGGCGATTCGTACTGGCCAATCTCGACGCCCTGGTGGTGAAACCGGCCAATGAGTCGGGGGGCTACGGGATCGTGATCGGTCCCACCGCCGGAACGGCCGCTCTGGCCCTCGTCGCTCAACGGATCGAGCAGCATCCACCCAACTGGGTGGCGCAACCACTTCTCTCGTTGTCGACCATGCCGACCTTGTGTGACGGAGTGGTGTCCCCCCGACATGTGGACCTGAGGCCATTCACGCTGCTGGGGCCGGACGGGGCCTACGTGGCACCGGGAGGACTGACCCGGGTGGCGCGCCAGGAGGGCTCCCTGATCGTCAATTCCTCACAGGGTGGGGGGAGCAAGGACACTTGGATCGTGGACCGAGCCTTGGTGGACGACACGCGTCCCGCCGCCTCCGTCGGTTCGCCGCCCAGAGTGCCCCCACCGGTTCCGGTGGGGGCGATCGGCGCCCCGGGAGCGGGTGGTGGGCCCGTCGTCCCGACCGCGGTGCAGGACCAGTAGAAGACGGCCGTGAGCCCGACGTCGGGGGCGCCGAGAGAGGTGGCGAGATGTTGCTGGCCCGGGTAGCGGAGGCCGCGTATTGGGCCGGGCGCTACCTCGAGCGGACCGAGGACATGTCCCGGGTCGTGCAGGTGCACGGGGAGACGCACGTCGACCTCCCCGTGGGTGCCGACGTCGGATGGAGTCCCTTGCTCGACATCTGCGGTGCTGACGAGGCCTGCATCGAGCGCCTCCGGCGGCAGGAGGCCGAACGGGCGTCGACGCCCGGTCGCGGTCCCCGCATCAGCGAGGCGACCGTCGTGAGGTTCGTGGTCACTGACCGGGACAATCCGGCGTCCATCGTCAACGCCCTGGCGGGGGCTCGCGACAACCTCAGGGTGGCCCGCCCTGTGGTGCCACGCGAGGTGTGGGAACTGATCAATGATCTGTGGCGCGAGCTCGGCGCCGACGCTCACTTGATCCAGACGAGGCAGGGGCGGGTCCGGTGGCTCCGCCGGGCCATCGACGAATGCATGCGGACGACGGGTGTCCTGGCCAGCACCATGCGGCGCGACGAGGCGATGGCGTTCATCAGTATCGGGCAACAGATCGAAAGGGCCGACATCACCGGACGGCTCCTCGCCGTCCGCGCCGACAGCGCCGCCCCCACGCGCCGGCGCGATCCGTATGATGACGTCCATTGGATGGCCCTCCTTCGGTCCCTGGCCGCATATCAACCATTTCGCCGGGCCATGCCGGCGCGCCCCGACAATGGCGCCACCTTG
This sequence comes from uncultured Acidimicrobiaceae bacterium, assembly GCA_963800065.1. GTDB lineage: Bacteria > Actinomycetota > Acidimicrobiia > Acidimicrobiales > UBA8190 > CAWJFJ01. The sequence goes on from CAWCZO010000009.1 coordinate 367,646, forward strand.
CGCTTCCTTCTCCAGGACGACGCCTTCCCGCGGGCCGTCTCCTCGTGTCTGAGCGAGCTGCGTGGGACTGTGAAGAGACTCCCGGGAAACGAAGAGGTGCTGGCCGCCTGCACCGACGCATCGGTCCTGGTCGCCGATGCGCCCGTCGATCGACTCACCCCGTCGGAGTTACGGTCCCTCGTCGGAGATCTCCATGGCGCCCTGGCCTCCATCCACAGTCGTCTGGACGAGACATATTTCCGCCCCGTGAGCACCCTCGCCCCGGAGTCGTCACGGGCTCACGATGTGACCATCGGCGCCCAGGCACGCAGGGGCGGCGATGAGGCGGCGGCGACGTCGGGTGTCGGCGATCCGAGGGTGTTCCGGGTGAGTCACCGGACCACCTATGAGTACGGCGGACCTGTCGAGCAGTCCTACAACGAAGCCCATCTCCGCCCGCGGGCCACGGATCGTCAACAGTGCCGGTGGCATACCTTGGAGATCGATCCGGAGCCGGTATCGCGATCGGAGTATCTCGACGCTTTCGGGAACGCGGTGACGGTCTTCGTCGTGGCCGGAGGCTTCCAACGACTGTCGGTCACGGCCACCAGCGAAGTGAGCGTCCACCGGTCCTCCCTCCCGACCGCCAGCCTGCCCTGGGAGTCGGCCCAGTGGCTGCTCGACATTGATCGGCAGGCGATCTCGCGTGACGCCCGGCAGTATCGGGCCCCGTCGCGGCTCGTCCCCGTCTCGCCCGATCTGGCCGAGTACGCGCTGGCCTCCTTCGGTGCCGGACGCCCGCTGATCGAGGCGGTTGTCGATCTGGCCGGACGTATCCATCGGGACTTCGTCTACGAGCCGGGCTTCACATCGGTGACCACACCGGTTCTTGACGTCCTCGCCTTTCGCCGTGGGGTCTGCCAGGACTTCGCTCATCTAGCCGTCGGATGTGTGAGATCGATGGGTCTGGCCGCCCGCTACGTCAGTGGTTACATCGAGACCATTCCCCCCGAAGGACAGCAACGGATCCTCGGCGCCGACGCGTCACACGCCTGGTTCTCCGTGTACCTCCCCGGATCCGGCTGGATCGACGTCGACCCGACGAACGATCAGGTCGTCTCCGATTCCTACGTGACGACAGCTTGGGGTCGGGACTACTGGGACGTCTCGCCCCTGCGGGGATCGGTCGAGGGTGGTGGCGCGTCACACACGCTGGACGTGGCCGTGGACGTCACCGCGGTGGCGGCCGCCCCGCCACCCTGACGTCACCTCCCGGACCGGGCCGGGCCAGCCGGCGGAATACCGCCGATCGGGCCAGGACCTCGTCACAGCCCGCCTCCCGGGCCGCGTCGAGCAGCGTCTTGTCGACGTGGCTGGCGAAACCGACCGTGTGTGCCGGGCCCAGACGAGGGAGGATCTCGAGGACCCCGGGATGGGCCAGATCGACGACGACGAACGTCACCCCGGCCGCCACGGCGGGTGCCAGGTCGTCCGGCGTGGCCACGAAATCGACCGCTCGCCCCGCCGCCCGGCTGGCGATCTCCACCCGGGAACGGTCCATGAGGTCCGGGACGTACGCCACGGCCGGCGCGGCGTCGGACGCAGGAGGGGATGGGACCGCCATCACGTTCCAGTGTCCCATGGACCAGGACGTCGGAGCCGACGGGCCGGGCCTACCTCACCCCGTGAAGACGGCCGTCCCGGCCGAAGTCTGGATGTGCAGGAGGGTCTGGTGGGCCAGGCTCACCACGTTGGCGGGTAGAGGTGAGTAGCCGAGGGCGGCGGCCTGCCTCTGACCGGTGGTGGTGAGCCAGTCGAAGAGCCGCCCGAGCGCCGTGGCCACGCTCACGCTCGATTGCCTCTGGTAGATCGGCGTCCAGCTGAAGTTGGCCAACGGGTAGGTGGCCGCTCCGGTTCCGTCCACGATGTCGAAGTTGGAGGCGCTCAGACCGGCGGCCAGGGAGCCGGCCGCGGCGATGGACGACTGCGTGGGAACGACGAAGTCGCCGGCCTTGTTCCTGACCGCCGCATTGGTGAATTTGGCTTGGAGCGGATACCCGTACTCGACGTACCCGATGGCCCCCGTCGTCTGTTCCACATAGGTGGCCAGTCCGGTGTTCAGCTGCTCACCCACTCCGACGTTGGTGACGGGCCAGTGCGTGCTGGGCTTGGTTCCGATCGCCCCCGTCCATGCTGCGCCGCCGGTGTCGATGAGGTACTGGTCCAGGTCGTATCCCGGGCCGGAGGAGTCGGCCCGGTGGACGGCCACGATGGCCAGATTCGGCAACTTGACGTGGGGATTCAGGGCGGCGATGGCGCTGTCGTCCCAATTGGTGATCTTGCCCAGGAAGATGGCGGCCAAGGTGGGCCCGTCGAGTTTGAGACCCGTCTTCAGCGAGCCGTGATGTACTCGATCAGCTCCGTCCGGTTCTTCTCGAGCTCCTCGATCCGGTCCTTCACGACGTCGCCGATGCTCACGATCCCACACAGCCGGCCTTCGTCGGTGACGGGGAGGTGACGGATGCGGCGTTCGGTCATGATCCGCATGAGAGATTCCGTGTCGTCGTCGGGGGAGCAGGTGGTCACCATCGAGGACATGATCGAGGAGACGAGCTCGTCGACGACGGCCGCTCCGCACTCGCTCATTTTGCGGACCACGTCGCGTTCGGAGACGATGCCGTCGATCGACTGTCCGTCGGCAGACACCACCAGCGCACCGACGTGGTGCCGACTGAGCTCCTCCACGGCGTGGGCCACGGTGGCGTCGCCGCTGATGGTGGCCACGTCGGATCCCTTGTTGGCAAGCAGGGTCGAGATGCGCACTGGTCTGGTCCTCCTCGGGAGATGTGTCTCTCTGGCCGTCGAGTCCTTCGTGTCGGTCGGTCGGGATGGCGGTTCGGTCCGCGCCTTTCCCCTACTGTACGGGGTGGAGCGCTCGAACGGACCTGCCCTGTCGGACGACACTCGTGACGCCGTTCACGATCGACCGATCGCTTCACGGGAAGCCGACGTGTCTCCCTGCAGCGGTGATGTCGACAGGGGTCTCCGATCCGCCCCGGTGGGCCGCCCGTGGCCCGCTGGTCGGCTGCCGGGCCATGCCGTCTCCGGGAACATCCCGCTACTGGGCCGTGCCGCCAGCGGGCCTTCCTGCTACCGGGGCATGGCGCTACCGGGCGTCGCGCCGGGCCCGGCTGTGCTGACGACCCCGGATGGCCTGATCGAGGACGGCTTTTCGCAGGCGGACGGCCTTCGGGGTGACCTCGACGCATTCGTCTTCGGCGATGAACTCGAGCGCCTGCTCGAGGGACAGCTGGAGGTGGGGGGTGAGCCGCTCGAGTTCGTCGGCCGTCGACGACCTGACGTTGGTCAGCTTCTTCTCCTTGGTGGGATTGACGTCCATCTCGTCGGCACGCGAGTTCTCACCCACGATCATGCCTTCGTAGACCTCTGTGCCGGGCCCGATCAACATGGTCCCGCGCTCCTGAAGGGCCATCAAGGCGTAGGTGGTCGATGCACCGCGACGGTCGGCCACCATCGAGCCGTTGCGGCGGGTACGGAGCTCGCCGTGCCAGGGCTCCCACCCGTCGAAGACGTGGTGGAGGACTCCCGTTCCTCGCGTCTCGATGAGGAACTCGGTGCGGAAGCCGACCAGTCCCCGGGCCGGGACGCGGTAGTCCATGCGGACCCACCCGGTCCCGTGGTTGACCACCTCGGCCAGACGCCCATGGCGCAGGGCGAGCAACTGGGTGACCACGCCCAGATAGTCGTCGGGGACGTCGATGGCCACGCGTTCCATGGGTTCATGGACGGCGCCGTCCACCAGTCGGGTCACCACTTGGGGTTTGCCCACCGTGAGCTCGAATCCCTCGCGGCGCATGGTCTCCACCAGGACGGCCAGCTGGAGTTCGCCCCGACCCTGGACCTCCCACGTGTCGGGTCGATCGGTGGACGTGACGCGCAGCGACACGTTGCCGATCAGCTCCGTGTCGAGGCGCCCTTTCACCAGCCGGGCCGTGAGCTTGGACCCGTCCGTGCCCGACAGGGGTGACGAGTTGATGCCGATCGTCATGGACAGGCTGGGCTCGTCCACCAGGATGGCGGGCAGGGGGACGGGATCGTCGGCGTCGGCCAGAGTCTCTCCTATGGTCACCTCGGGAAAGCCGGCCACCGCCACGATCTCTCCCGGTCCCGCCTCCTCGACGTCGACGCGCTCGAGAGCGCGCGAGGCGTAGAGCTCGGTCACCTTGGCCCGCTGCACCGTTCCGTCGACGCGGCACCACGCCACCGTGTCCCCCCGTCGGAGGGTCCCGTGGTGGACACGGCAGATGGCCAGTCGGCCCACGTAGGGGGAGGCGTCGAGGTTGGTCACCAGAGCCTGGAGAGGGTGGTCGGGGTCGTAGACGGGAGCCGGAACGCTTCGGACGATGGTGTCGAAGAGGGGAACGAGGTCGGTACCGACGGTGTCGGGATCGGTGCTGGCCCAGCCCGCCCGGGCGTTGGCGTAGAGGACCGGGAATCCCACCTGGTGCTCGTCGGCGTCGAGGTCGAGGAAGAGGTCCTCCACCTCGTGGACGACCTCGGAGATCCGGGCGTCGGCCCGGTCCACCTTGTTCACCACCAAAATGACGGGAAGCTGGGCCTCGAGCGTCTTGCGCAGCACGAAGCGGGTCTGCGGCAGTGGGCCCTCCGACGCGTCGACGAGCAGGAGCACCCCGTCGACCATGGCCAGACCCCGTTCCACCTCACCGCCGAAGTCGGCGTGCCCAGGGGTGTCGACGATGGTGATCTTGGTGGGTCCGTACTGGACGGCCGTGTGTTTGGCCAGGATGGTGATGCCCTTCTCGCGTTCGAGGTCGCCGGAGTCGAGGACGCGGTCGGTCAGCTCCTTGTCCGCTCGGAAGGCTCCCGTCTGACGGAGCATTCCGTCGACCAACGTGGTCTTGCCGTGGTCAACGTGGGCCACGATCGCCACGTTGCGCAGGTCGTCGCGTGAGCGCATGGACCTTCCCAGGATACTCGCCCGGTCCCGGGTCCCGATCCGCGGTCCTCGTGGTGGCGCGCCGGTCGGCCCTGCCGGGCGTCGTCCCCGCTGCCTGTCGTCCGGCGATCAGAGCGGTTCGGAGGGGAGCGTCGACCGCCGGCGACGAGGGAGTCGGTGGACGACGGCGTCGACGAGCACGACGCTGCCCACGCCCACCAGGACGCCGCCGAGGGTGTCGCTCAGGTAGTGCCAGCGAAACGCCACCAGGGCGATGATCTCGAGGACCATGGCCGCCGAACCGAGGACAACCGCCACCCAGCGGCCGATTCCGCGCGTGACGAGGACGGCGACGGTGACCATCGCCGCCACCGCCGCCGCCGACCCCGACGGCCAGCACAGGGCGCCTTCGAAACGGCGGCCCACCGCCACTTTCATCAGCTCGGCCAGCTCCACGGCCAGCGCCGGCCCCCCGAGACAGGCGACGACCCGCCGCCGGTCGCGTCGCCAGATCACGGCGGCGCCGACGACGGCGACGCCCACGGTGACGGGGCCCAGGCCCAGGTCGGCGAGCGCGCGGAGGAAGCCGGAGCGGAGGTGGACGGAGAAGACGGTGAAGCCCCAGCTGTCGACGACGTTCCGGCCCGGCTCGACGGCCAGGATCAACGCGCCGAGGAAGAGGGTGCCGAAGATGGCCAAGGCGAGCCACAGTGGCGCTCCCCGGCCTGGTCCGTCTGTCGTCGGCATGGGTCCGGGACCGCTCCCCGGCGCGTCAGAGGTCGGGTGCAAGGTGGTGGTCATGTCGTACGTCAGGGTGTGTCGTGCACGGCAACTGAGCACGATCACTCCACGGTACCGCCCTGGGCGCCGTCACAGGGGCCGCGGTGCCTTCGAATTGTCGGACGGGGGCCCGAACGGCCGGCCGCTAGGCTCGCCCTCGTGCCCGGCCGGCCTCTGCCCGAGGTCCAACCGATGCCCTCCGGCGTGGGGGGACGCCTGGACCGGGCCCGGGCGACGTGGTCCTTGCTGAGGGACCCCACCGCTTACTTCCGCCGGGGGCGGGAGCGGTGGGGTGACACCTTCATCGTCGATGCCGGAGGCCACCGGCTCCTGTGCGTGTTCTCGGCCCAGGGCGTCCGTTCCCTGTACGGGTTCGCCGAGCACGAGGCCAGCTTCGGCCTGGCCACCTTCGAGCTGATCCGCCGGAAGGTGCCCGACGAGCTCTTCGCCGGGCGGCGGAACACGCCCCACGACCTGTTCGGTCGTCACCAGACCGATCTCTATCTGGGCAGCCTCGAGGAGGCGGTGGCCCTCGAGATGGATGCACTGGGCGACCATGGGCGCTTCGAGATTTTCGCCGAGTCCCGGCGCCTCGGTCACCGCCTGGGCCTCGGTTCCTGGGCCGGCGTCGAGGCGGCGTCGCCGTCGTACATGGCGCGCCTGGTGCCGTTGTTCGATCGGCTCGACGGCTCGGAGGCCTTCGTCCGCCCGGCCCGGACCCTCCTCACGACCGCCACCGGCAAGGTGCTCGAGCGTCGGGCCATGCACGGGATCGAGGCGGTGGTGGCGGAGATCTGGGCGCAACGCCAACGCCACTGCGTCGACCGCGACGACTTCCTGGCCCAGCTCTACCGTTCGTTCGACGATCTCCCGCCGGACCGGCGCCACGTCGAGGTGGCGCGCGATCTGATCCTCATCCACATGGGTTCGCAGTCGAACCTCTATGCGGCACTGGCCTGGACGCTCGTCAATCTGCTCCTGCACCCCGACGTCATGGCCCGCGTGCGTTCCGGCGAGGAGGGTGTGCTCGAGGCGTCGGCTTACGAGTCGATCCGGATGGCCCAGAGGTCCATCACCCTGCGACAGGTCGTGCGCCCCATCGAGCTCGACGACGGGATCCGTAGCTACCGGGTCGGTCCCGGGGTCATGATCGCCACCATGCTGTCGGTCACGAACACCTCGTCGGCCCCCGGACTCGAGACCTTCGACCCCGCCCACTATCAGGGCCGCCGTCTGGCGCCGTCGGTGGTGCTCCCGGCCAAGGAGGTGGTGAGCACCTTCGGCCATGGCATCCACACCTGCCCCGCCCAGCGTTTCGCCATCGCCGCTATCGTGATCGCCGTCCGGACCATGCTCGAACGCCTCGATCTCGAACCCCGCTTCTCCGACGCCCGCCCCCGGGCTCGTCAGATCGGTGGCGTGGCGCGCGCCGGGCGACCCTGCATCGTGCAGTACCGCGTGCGAGGCTGAAGACGATGGCGACGAGGGCCCGATGATCCGCGGCGAGGGGGTGGCGGTGGTCCGTGGAGTCACCCCGGAGGACGTCTTCGACTTCGTCCTCGACCCGGCCCAGTACACCAAGGCCGATACCAAGATGGTGTGGGTCACCAAGCTGGCCGACACGCCCGACGGCATGGTGGCCCGTGAGGACGGCAAGTTCCTGGGCCTGCTCCCGGGCTCGGTGATCACCCGCTACCGCTGGACGCGGCCGACGGCCATCGACGTGACGCTGGAGCACGGCGTCCCCCGGAGCCTGCACGCCTGGTTCGAGATCGAGGCGGTGGCGGGAGGGACCCGGCTGCGTCACGTGGAGGAACTCGAGGTGGGCCGGGGTCCGCTGGGCTGGCTCCACGACGCTGTGGCCCGGTCCTGGTTCTCCCGGTCGGTGGCCGAGGAGGTGGCCGAGATCGCCCGGCTCCTGGAGGCGGGCGAACGGGGCCGCGGGCCTACGACGTGAACCGGATGTCGAGCGTTCTCAGGTAGGTGTGGAGGCCGGCGTCCTGGACCGGCAGGAGGTGGGCGGGGGCCCCGGACTCGTTGTGGTGGCTGTGCCAGAGACCGGGAGGGGTGACGAAGGCCCCACCCGGTTCCCAGTCGACCCGCTCGGCGTCGGCGATGGTCCCGTCACCGGCCAGGGTGTCGCCGACAAGGCTGTAGCAGCCCGGGCGGCAGTCGACGATGAGATCGAGGGCGATGCTCTGATGGCGGTGGGGACGTTGGACGCATCCGTCGGGGAGGACCCCGAGCATGGCCCACAAGGTGTGGGTGGCCGTCAGGGTCTGGTCGTTGGCGGCGTTGCCGAGGAGGACGGCCACCCGGCTGCGGTCGCCGGCGCCGGGTTCGGCCGCCACCGCCTCCAGGCGGGCGCGTGCCAGGCGGCCGTCGAAGAGGGTCGCTCGGAAGCGCCGGGTCGTCGGGACGACACCGAGATAGGCGAGCAACGGTGAGTCGTCGACGTGATAGAGGACCGCCTCGTGACGCGCCGTGTAGACGGCGCGGCAACCGGCGGGCAGGGTGACGACGTCACCGCCGCGCCAGACCACCGATTCGCCACCGTCGATCTCCAGGCGTCCCTCGCCGCGCAGGCAGAAGACGAGTTCGCTGGTGGCGACGGGGGCGGTCCCCAGAGAGGCGCCCGCTTCGATCCGCAGGAAGGTGGCCAGAAGCGACGGTCCGGTGGCGGGGACGTCGACGCCGAGAGGGCCCGACAGGTCGAGGGCGATGGCCCGGGTGGGTCCCGACTCGTGGAGCGCGGCGGGGAAGCGGTGGAGCGGGACTGCGGAGATGGCCCCGCTGCGCAGGGGGTCGACCGCCGCGCTGTACTCGTGGAAGACGGCGTCGCCGGTCCAGTCCTCCGTGGCCAGCCCGGTGCGGAGGGCGTCGTCGGCCCTCGTGATCCCCGTTCCCGCCGCGCCCGTCATCCGACCAGTATCGACCACCGGCGCATGGGTCGCGTAACCGGGTTGGGGGTGACTTGGGGATGAACGGGATCTCCCTGGGGATATCGTCACTCCACCTGGGGACAGACGGGTGAATTCTCTGGACAACATAGGGATTTCCCGCCGGGATCTTGACCTTTCGCAGGGCCGGGCGCAGAGTGTGGGGAGCCGGATGAATGACGACCGAGCGACGGCCGGAGAGTTCGCTGAAAGGCGGGATCACCGAGCGCACGCGAGGAGACGGGTTCGCCGGTAAGGCTTGGCGGTGCTGCATCAGGAGGTTCCCTGGGACCAAGCGGTGCAACGTCCACGCCAGGGGTCGTCCGGCCCCGAGTGTGGGCAGCTCGTCTCGCCGAGGGCGCGGGCCCCGAGGAGTGCGGGCGGTTTCGGCCGAACCGGCTACTCGGGGCCTCGCCGCGTCCGGGGTTCGTTGAGGCGTCGTCGGAACCGCTGTCTGTGACGGAAACTCTCCGGGGGCCACCGATGAGGATCTTGTCGTTGCTTCCCTCCGCTACCGAGATCGTCTTCGCTCTCGGGCTCGACCAAGCGCTCGTGGGAGTCACCGCCGAATGCGATCACCCGCCCGCGGCGCGTGACAAGCCGGTGGTCTCGTTTCCGATGGTCGGGACGGCATCGGACGACGGGACGACGTCGGCCGCCCAGGTCGACGGCGCCGTGGCCACCCTGGTCGCCGCGGGGGAGCCGCTCTACCGCATCGACGAGGATCTCATCCGGGCCCTGCGACCCGATCTGATCCTGGCCCAGGATCTCTGCCGGGTGTGCGCCGTCGCCTCCGGGGACGTGACCGACGCCCTCGAACGCCTGGGGTCCCGGGCCGTCGTGGTGTCGCTCGACCCGGAGACGCTGCCCGGGGTGATCGACGCCGTGACGGAAGTGGCGGCGGCGGCGGGGGTGCCCGACCGCGGGCGGGACCTGGCCGTCTCCCTGCGGTCCCGGGTCGACGAGGTCCGCCGGCTCACCGCCGGCCTCCGACGACGCCGGGTCCTCGAGCTCGAATGGTCCGACCCGCCCTACGTGGGGGGCCACTGGGTCCCGGAGATGGTGGAGGCGGCCGGGGGGACGGTCCTGCTCTCGGTCTCCGGCCGTCCGTCGCCCAGGGTGACCTGGGACGAGATCGGGTGGGCGGGTGCCGACGTGGTCGTGGTCGCCCCCTGCGGGTACGGGCTGGACGAGGCCGTGGCCGCGGGGAGGGGGCTTCTCGAGCGCCCCGAGATGGCCGGTGCCGGTGAGGTCTGGGCCCTCGACGGCAGTGCCTTCTTCTCCCGGCCCGGACCCCGGGTGGTCGACGGGGTGGAGCTGTTGGCCTGGATCCTTCACCCCGGGTCGGTCCCGACCCCGCCTCCGGGCCGCGCCCGGCGCCTGCGCTGATGGCGGCCCGGCGGGCTGATGCCCGGCCTCTAGCGGACGACGAAGCGCGTCTCCCCGAGGACGGGCTCGTCGGAGACGGCGACGGCGGTGACCCGGGCCAGGGGGGGACCGGCGCGGCACCACCCGACGAGATGCTCGACCGCCTCCGCCGGGCCCTCGAAGGCCGCTTCGACGCGGCCGTCGGGGAGGTTGCGGACCCAGCCGGCGAGGCCGGCCCGCGTGGCCCGGTGGGCGCACGAGGCCCGGAACCCCACGGCCTGGACCCGGCCGGCCACCACCACCCGGCGGCGGACGAGGGTCACCGATGGTGCGCGGAGGAGGGAGCGGAGACGGGGACCGTGTCGGACAGGGAGTCCATGAGGCAAGGGTCCGACGCCTCGTCGGTGCATCGCTCGCACTCGAGCTCCAGGGTGGAGTGGGCGATGCTGAACGGCTCGGCCACCGCCGCCTTGACCCGGTCGCCCACGAGCTGGGCCTGTTCCAGGGTGGGGTGGCCGACCACCACGACATGGGCCGAGAGGGCCCGGACCTCGCTCGAGAGGCTCCAGACGTGGAGGTCGTGGACCTCGGCCACGCCGGGGATGGTGACCATGGCACCGGTGAGGGCGGCCAGGTCGACGTCGGCCGGTGCCGACTCGAGCAGGATCTCCAGACTGGCCCGCATGAGCCGGTAGGCCTCGACGATGATGAGTGTCCCGACGGCCAGGGAGGCCACCGGGTCGGCCCACCGCAGGTGGGCGTCGATCAGGATGAGCGCCCCGGCCGCCGCCACCACCAGGGAGGCGGCGGCGTCGGCGGTCATGTGGAGGGCGGCCGACCGGATGTTCAGATCGGGTCGACGTTCGCGCAGCACCAGGGCGGCCGCCGCGTTGATCAGGAAGGCCCCGGCGGCGACGCCCACGACCACGCCCCCCTCGACCGGGCGCGGGTGCAGGAGGCGGTCGATACCGACCGCCACGATCCCCACCGTCACGGCGGCGATGATGGCGGCGTTGGCCAGGGTGGCCAGGATGGTGCCGCGGTGGTATCCGAAGGAGCGGGCCGGACTGCGCGGGCGCAGGGCGAGGCGGACGGCGACGAGGGACATGGTGATCCCGGCCACGTCGGTGACGTTGTGCCCGGCATCGGCCAGGAGGCCCGTCGAATGGGCCACCACGCCGGCCACGACCTGTCCGGCCGCCAGGGCGACGTTCACACCGAGCGTCACGGTCAGACGCCGTGTCCGGCTCGTCCCTCGGCCCATGTCCCGGCCCCGCTCCTCGCTTTGGTCCTGGTCACAGACTACCGGCGCCGTCCGCGCTTGATCCTGCAGATCGCCCCGGACGGTCCGTCAGGCCTGCGGCCCGAACCAGCTCCTGTCGGCTGAGCCGGTGAGGTAGCACGAGCGGAGGTGCTCGAACCACGCCACGCTGTCGTCGAGTCCGCCCGGCCGGAAGGCCTGCGTCCACAGGCGCCGGTGTTCGGCCACGACCATGTCGAGCTCGGCAGCCAGCGCGGCGCGGTCGGACGGGCTCACCGAGGCCAGACTGCCGTCGCCCGCCAACCGCAGACGGGCGTCACGGCAAGCCAGTCGGAGCAGGACCACCGTGGCCCGGACCTCGTCGAGGAGGTCGGCCCCGTCGGGGCGGTGCGGTCGGGCGTCAGCAACGGCCGCCTCCACATCGTCGAGCACCGTCCCGACGCCATCGAGGTCGTCGGCGGTGAGACCGGCGGTGGCGCCGCGGCCCACCCGCCACTGCGGCAAGAGGATCGAGAAGACGAGGGCCGACATGTTCGGGACCTGCGGTGTCACCAACCGGGGGATCCGGCCCAGGTCGACGACGGCGCCGCCCAGGGCCACGGCCGGATCGTCGAAGGCGTGGACGTCGAGCATGGTGGCCAGCGCGTCGAGATCCAACTCCCGATGGGAATCGACACACCAGCTGAAGGCGGCCGCCACCGCCAGCCCCGGTTCGCTCACCACCGGCTGTTGGTGGTGACCCATGTCGCCCCAGTCGGTGGTGAGCATCCCGGCGGCGCCCTGGGCCAACCCGGCCACGGCGGCACCTCTGATGTTGCCGAGCATGTTCTGCACCCGGCCGGTGAGGGAGAGCCAGCTCGACGTCCCCGGACTCATCCAGAAGGGGATGCCGGCGGCGGCCAGGGCCCCAGCGCGCTCGGCGAAGGGGTGGTCGTCCTCGTAGCCCCATTCGCAGACGGTGACCCCCTCGGGGAGCCCTCGGAGAAGGTCGGGGTCGGCGGCCAGGACGTCACCCCAGACCAGGGGCCGGCGCCCGGCCATCACCGGCAGGGCCGTCAGTCGATTCAGCCAGTCGACCCACTCGCCCCGGCGATCCGGGGCCAGCTCCCAGGGCTCGTCCAGACCGATGTGGACGAGGGGGCTCTCGAGCACGGGGACGAGCTGTCCGAGCAGATCGGCCACCAGGGCGAAGGCTCCCGGCTTGGCGGGGTCCAGGGTCATGGGCGAGCGCCGGACTCCGAAGACCCACTCGAATCCGTCGGGTGCGATGGCCAGGGGCCGGTAGCGGTCGTGGCGCAGCCACCGTTCGAAGTGACCCAGTGTGTTCTGGTTGGCCACCAGCTCGACGCCGCGGGCCCGGCAGTGGGCCTCGATGGCACGGAGGTCGTCGGCGCTGTACGGACTGGCGTGGCGCCAGACGTCCTCGTGACCGACGTAGGCGAAGGTGTGCTCGGTGTAGAGCTGGAGCTGGTTGAGCTTCCACCCGGCCAGACGGTCGACGAGAGCGGACAGCCACTCGATGGTGGGGACCCGGTCACGGGCCACGTCGAGCATCACGCCCCGGACGGCGAAGTCGGGCCAGTCGAGGATGCGGCAGGCCGGCAGGGTGTGGTGGTCGGGGTCGTGTCGGCGCAGTTGGGCCAGGGTGGCCCGGCCGTGGCGGGCGCCGGCGTCGTCGGCCGCCGTGAGGCGGATGCCGCTGTCCGCCACCTCGAGGCGGTAGCCCTCGGCCGGGATGGTTCGGTCGCGGTCCTCGGTGACGGGGCCGTCGACGACGCGTCCCCCGTCGGGGGCCAGGTCCAGGGAGCGCGGCCGGGGGAGCAGGACCGGGTCCCGGGGTCCGCCGTGGCCACGGGCCGGGGTGGTCAGGTCACGACCCCCACGGTCCTTCGGCCCGCAGGCCCTGACCGATCATCTCGGCCAACTCCATCCGGACCACCGGGAGATCGTCGGCGTGGGTGACTCCGATGCAGCGCCCCGTCCCGGCGATGACCCGGACCCGGCGGCCGGGTCCGTCGTCGGCGGAGGCGGCACCGGCCATGTCCCCCACCACCTCGGGCAGGAGGACCTCGGTGTCCGATCCCGGCCCGGCCCCGGGACCGTTCCCGTCGGGCCCCAGTTCCGGGTGGACCCGGTACAGCGCCTCTTCCAGGAAGGGCCAGATGGCCGGGGTGAATCCCCAGAGGTTCATCGACACGGCGGTGTCACCCGAGGGCTCCTTGGGTTCCTGCCCGTCGTCGGCGGTGAATGTCCCGTCGTGGTGTCGGGTGACCATGCGCCTCTCCACCAGGGCCTGCAGCCATCCATCGTCGTCGGCCACGCACATGCCGCGCGTCACGGAGTCGGAGGTGACGACGGTGTCACGCAGTCGGTAGGAGACGAGGGCGTGGTCCGCCGTGGAAGCCAGGTGCCGTGCCAGGAGCTCGAGAGCGGGGACGCCGTAGATGTCGTCGGCGTTGACCACGGCGAAGGAGCGGTCGCCGACCAGGCGTCGGGCGCTCAGCACGGCGTGGACGGTGCCGAGGGCCTTGTCCTGGAGGGCCGACGAGACGGGGATCGACGCCGGCCAGCACCGACGGACGTGATAGGCGATGGCCGGTGCCGTGGCCGGCCCCAGGACGAGGATGATGTCGCCGAATCCGGCCCGCACGGCGTCACCGGCGTTCAAGTCGATGACCGCCTCGCCGTGGAGTCCGACGGGGGCCAGGGGTTTGCAGCTGCCGTAACGCCGGGCCGCGCCGGCCGCCATCATCACGAGGACCGGTGGTGTGGTCGTCCCGTGACCGGCGGGCGTCAGCCCCCCCATCGTAGGACGGCGCTGGCCCAGGTCATACCCCCTCCGAACCCCGACATCAGCACCCGTGCCCCCGGTTGGAGGAGTCCCGTCTCGAGGGCGTCGGCCAGAGCCAGCGGGATCGAGGCCGACGAGGTGTTCCCGTAGCGATCGATGGTGACGACGCAGCGCTCGACCGGGATGCCGAGGCGCTCACGGGCGGCGGAGATGATCCGGGCGTTGGCCTGGTGGGGGATGAAGACGTCGATGTCGGCCGGCTCCATCCCGGCGCGCCCCAGGGCGGCGAGGGAGGAGTCGACCACGGCGCGCACGGCGTGGCGGAAGATCTCCCGGCCGTTCATGAAGAGGTAGCCCCCGGTGTCGCACTTGAGAAGGTGACGCAGCGAGCCGTCGGCGCCGAGGTCCCAGGCCAGGAGCTCACCGGGTCCGTCGGTGGCCTCGAGGACCACGGCGCCGGCGCCGTCGCCCACGATGACCGCCAATGTGCGGTCGTCCCAGTCCGTGATGCGCGACAGGGTGTCGCTGCCGATGACGAGGATCCGACGCGCCCCGGCCAGCGCCATCCCGTGGGCGGCCACCAGCGCGTAGACGAATCCCGAGCAGGCCGCGTTCAGGTCGAAGGCCCCGCCGCCCACACCGAGCGCGTTCTGGACGGTGGCCGATGTCCCCGGAACGACGGCGTCGGGCGTGGTGGTGGCGAGCATCAGGAGATCGATCTCCTCGGGCCGCCGCCCGGCCCGCTCGAGCGCCCCCCGACCGGCGGCGATGGCCAACTCCGAGGTGGTGCCCCCGATGTGCCGTTGCCTGATGCCGGTCCGTTCGGTGATCCAGGCGTCGCTCGTGTCCAGGCTGGCAGAGAGGTCCTCGTTGGTGACGATCTTGTCGGGAAGGGCGATCCCCCAACCGGTGGTGACCGCTCCGGGCACGGTTCAGGCTCCCTGGAGGACGTGGATACCCACCACGGCGGCGTCCCCGGCGATGATCCCGCCCGTGTTGACGGCCACGCCGATCCGGGCCCCCAGGCGCTGGCGTCCGACGGCGCGACCGAGGAGCTGGTGTACCAGCTCGGCGATCTGGCACAACCCCGTCGCCGCCAGGGGGTGGCCCCGTGCCACGAGGCCCCCGCTCGGGTTGACGCAGACGGCGTTTCCGTCGATGTCGGTGTCCCCGGCCACGGTGGCCGCCCCGGCGGTCCCTGGAGGGAAGAAGCCCAGTGACTCCAGCGCGTACAGCTCCTCGGCGCTGGTGGCGTCGTGCAGCTCGATGACGTCGACGTCGGCCGGCCCGACGCCGGCTTCCTTCCACGCCTCGACGACGGTGTTCTCGAGCCGCTTGTGGTAGTCGAGTTCACCGTTGCCCGACCGCAGGATGCTGGCGCGGACGCGCGGGGCGCCGGGGACGGGACCGGCCGTGAGGACGGCGGCGGCGGCCCCGTCGGTGAACGACGAGCACATGAGCCGGGTGAGGGAACCGGCCACGACCGGGGCGGCCAGGACCTCCTCGACCGTCACCCGCGTGCGGAACTGGGCCAGAGGGTTGCGCGAGGCGCAGCGGCGGGCCTTGGCGGCGGCGGCGGCGATCTGGTGGGCGGTCGTCCCCAGGACGTCGATCTGGTGACGGACCCACTGGGCGTTCAGTCCCATGAGGACGCTGCCGGCGCTGTTCTGGATGGTGGAGCGGAGCCGGGCCCTCTCGTCGGCCGGCAGCCCGTCCTCGATCCCGGCGATCGTCTGCTCCCGGTTCCCCGTCCACATCTTCTCGACCCCGACCACGAGAACGGGTGACTGGCCCGCTCTGGCGCCCATGACGGCGACGTGCATGGCCGTGGAACCGCCGGCGCAGGAGTTGTCGACGTTCACCACGCCGGCGTTGCCCAGGCCGGCGTCGCGCAGCCACGACTGGCCGCGGATGCAGCCCTGATCGCACAGGCGCCCGCCCAGGGCGTTGGCCATGACGACGAGACCGATGTCGCCGGGCGAGAGGCCGGCGTCGGCCAGGGCGTCACGGACGGCCTCGCGAGCCAGTGCCTGGGGCGTGAGGTCACGCCGGTCCATGGTGGTCATCCCCACCCCGACGATGCTCACCTCTTGCGTCACTGCCACCTCGTTTCATCGTGCCGGGGGGCCCACGGAGGGTACGCCTGCATGGTACCCGCCAGCCCGGGACGGGCCCATGACGCCGGCCGCGGCACGGGGGACGGCCCGTTCACGGCACAATGGAGGTATGAGAGGGCTGAGCGACGAGGAACGACAACGACGTTCAGACGACCTGAACGAGCTCATCGAGCTCATGCGGCCCGCCGTCCAGAGTGACGGTGGCGACCTCGAGCTGGTGGCGTTCGACGTCGACGCCGGGACCGTCGAGGTCCAGCTGCAGGGGGCCTGCAGCTCGTGCGCCATATCGTCGTCCACCCTCCAGGGAGGAGTGGAGCGGATCCTGAAGAGCCGGTTGGACTGGGTCACCGAGGTCAGCGGCGGTGTCGACGAGTCGGCCGACCCCTTCGAGAGCGCGGCCCGGGGCCAGGGCGGTTACGTCCCCAAGTGGTGACCGCCGCGCCGTGTCAGGCGGCGAGGTCGGAGTCCTCGACGGGCCCGTAGCGGACCAGGGGCTCGAAGAGGTCGAGCACCATCCGGTCGGGATCGGTGATGCCCCGGAGCGGTGCCGTGGCCAGCCGGCGGGAGGCGAAGCGCCGGGCGATGGCCGCCTTGCGGGCGTCGCCGCCGTGATCGAGAGCCCAGGCCGCCTGCTCCACCAGGAGCGCTCCTTCGGAGACGTCGCCCAGGAGTTCGGCGAAACGCCGACTCTGCAGGAGGGCCATGTCGCCGGTGGTCGTCTCCAGATAGGCCGCCGCCGTCCGGGCGTCGGCCAGGGTGCCGGCCAGGGTGTCGACGGTGGTGCCGAGGACCTTGTGCCCGTTCGCCGTGTCGAGGGCCTGTTCCAGGCGGGCGAACAACGCCAGGTGCGCCTGCTCGCCGCGCATGGCGCGCCGGACGTCGATGCAGAGGATGTTCTCGGTGCCCTCCCAGATGGTGTGGCACTGGGCGTCGCGCAACTGGCGGGCCATGGGCCAGTCCTCCATGTAGCCGTTTCCCCCGAAGACCTCGAGCGAGGTGGAGGCGGCGGCCAGGGCCATCCGCGTGCAGCGCATCTTGGCCAGCGGGACCAGGATGCGGCGGACCAGACGGCCGGCGGCCACGTCCGACGCCGTCCGCTCCGCCGCCGCGCACTCGTAGGTGGCGGCCATTCCCGCCTCCAGGTCCACGAGGAGGTCGACCAGCGTCTCGCGGACCAGGGGATAGGTGTCGATGCGGTTGCCGAACTGGCTGCGCCGGGCGGCGTAGATGGCCGCCTCCAGAAACGAGCGGCGGTGGATGCCCAGGCCCATGAGGGCCACCCCGAAGCGCGAACCGTTCACCATCTCCATCATCCGGTTGATGCCCCGGCCGTCGCCGCGCCGCGTCGGCGGTCGCGGCGCCGGCCGACGCGTCGGCGGTGGCCGCCGTTCCGGCCAGCCAGGCGCGGGCTCCGTCGAGGGTGACCTCGCCGGTGGGGACGCCGACGGTGCCGAGCTTGGGCTTGAGCCGCTTGATGGTGAACCCGTTGGGTGATCCGTCGGGGAGGTGGCGGGGGACGATGAAGGTGCCGAGGCCGCGGCTCCCGCCGGGGGCGCCATCGGGTCGGGCCAGGACGATGAAGACGTCGGCGTCGACGTTCGAGCAGAAGTGCTTGTCCCCGAAGAGCCTCCACTCGTCGCCGTCCTCCACCGCCCGCGTGGTGTTGGCCCCGACGTCGCTCCCCCCCTGGCGCTCGGTCAGGAACATCCCGCCCTCCCAGGCGTCGGCCGGGTCGATGCTGCGAAGGCGCCGGACCATGTCGGTGCCGACCGCCGTGGGGGAGTGGCGCTCGATGATGTCGGCGGCGCCCGCCGTCATGCCCAGGCCGCAGTAGATGGCCGTCTCCGCCTGGGAGACCAGGTAGGAGAGGGAGGCGCCCACGACGGCCGGGGCCGGCCGTCCGGCGTAGGTCTCGAGGCTGACGAATCCGTTGCGGACGAGGTCGGCCTTGTTGTCGGTCCATGTGGGGTGGTGGACGATCTCGTCGACCTCGTAGCCCCAGCGATCGTAGCGCCGCAGTGCCGGTCCGTTCTTGTCCGTCTCCTCGGCCCGGGGGGCGATGACCCGGCCGACGAGGGAGCCGAAGCGGCCCACGTGGTCCTCGGCGAAGGCCCGGTCGGCGGGATCGGGGAGGTACCGGTCGAGGAGGAAGGAGAGGTTGGGATCCATCCGGTACCAATCGAGGCCGATGGCCTGGTCGAACTCGGCGTAGTCGGGAAGCATGCCCCCATGGTAGGCCCCACCTGCCGCGACGCCCGCCGGCCCATTGGTTAGCAATTCTAATTAGAATAGTGAACGATGACCGCTGTGACCCCCCCGACCACCGCCGAGACCGGAGTTCGGGCCCTCGACTCCGAGACCGAGTTGGCGGCCCGCCTGCGCCTGGCCGTGACACGGCTGTCGCGGCGGCTGCGCCAACAGGTGGCCGGCGGGGTGACCTCCTCGCAGGTCTCGGCCCTGGCCACGGTGGAGCGCCTGGGGAGCCCCACCTTGGGGGAGTTGGCGGCCTTCGAACAGGTGCGGCCGCCCAGCATGACCCGGATCGTGGTCGGGCTCGAAGCGGCCGGGCTGGTCACCCGGCGCGTCGACGCCGACGATCGCCGGGTGGCGCGCGTCATGCTCAGCGCCGAGGGCCGCCGCGTTCTCCAACGGAGCCGGTCGTTGCGGACGGCCTTCCTGGCCCGCCGCCTGCGCCGCCTGTCGGAATCCGAGCGCCAGGCGCTGGGCGAGCTGGTGGCCTTGCTCGAGCGGCTGGTGGAGGAGCGATGACGCGGTTCCGGCACGCCGTGAAAGGGACGTTCCGCTCCCTGCACGTTCGGAACTACCGGATCTATTTCTCGGCCCAACTGGTATCGGTGAGCGGGACGTGGATGCAGAGCGTGGCCCAGGCCTTCCTCGTGCTCCATCTGGCCCCGCCGGGACGCTCGGGGATCGACCTGGGCCTGGTGACGGCCCTTCAGTTCCTCCCCATGCTCCTTTTCGGGACATGGGGCGGTCTCATCGCCGACCGGGTCGACAAGCGCCGTCTGCTCTACGCCACCCAGTCCGTGGCCGGGATCCTGGCCCTCACCCTGGGGTTGCTGACCGCCCTGGGCGCCGTGCGGCTGTGGCAGGTCTTCGGTCTGGCCACCCTCCTCGGGTTCGTGAACCTGGTGGACAATCCGGCCCGCCAGACGTTCGTCCTCGAGTTGGTCGGTCGCGAGGATCTCCCGAACGCCGTGAGCCTGAACAGCGTGGTGATGAATTCGGCCCGGGTGATCGGTCCGGCCATCGGGGGGGTGCTCATCGCCCTGGTGGGACTGGCGGTGTGCTTCGAGGTGAACGCCGCCTCGTACGTGGCCGTGATCATCGGACTCTCGCTCATGCGGCGTGGCGACCTGCACCGGACCGTTCCCGTGGTACGGGGCAAGGGGCAGCTGCGCGAGGGGCTGCGCTACGTGTGGCGGACGCCGGGTTTGCGTCAGCCCCTGGTGCTGGTGGCCGTGGTCGGGACCTTGGCGTACAACTTCCAGGTCGTCCTGGCCTTGTTTGCCCGGTTCACCTTCCACGGCGGCGCCGGTGTCTTCTCGGCCCTCACGTCGCTCATGGGCGGCGGTGCCGTGGTCGGGGGACTGCTCATAGCCACCCGCAACCGACCGAACATCCACCGGCTCACGGCTGTCGGCTGCGTCTTCGGGGCCCTCATCCTGGCCGTGGCCGCCGCCCCCGACCTGGCCACCGCCCTGGTGTTCATCTTCCCCATGGGAGCGGCATCGATCGCCTTCATCGCCACCGCCAACGCCACCCTGCAGCTGCGGGCCGAGCCGTCGATGCGGGGCCGGGTCATGGCCCTCTACGCCATCGCCTTCCTCGGGACCACCCCCATCGGGAGCCCTCTGGTGGGCTGGATCTCGCAGGCGTCGAGCCCGCGGGTGGCCCTGGCCGTGGGCGGGACGGCCACCATCGTGGCGTCGGTGATCACGCGCCGACACCACCGACGCGCCCACCTGCGGTCAGACGAAGCCGCTGCCGCCGCCGTGGCCGCTGCCCCCGCCGCGGTCGTCGCCGAGGCGGAACCGGGGTCAGAGCTGGGCGTGGCCTGACCGGCCCACCGACGGCGTGTCACCCGGTGGGGCGCCGGTGGGTGGAGCTCAAGGGGCCGGCTTCGGTTCCTTGGGGAGGCCGAGGACGCGTTCGCCGACGATGTTGCGCTGGATCTCGGCGGTGCCGCCCCAGATGGTCTCCGATCGGGAGAAGAAGAAGGACGCCTGCAATTCGCTCACCGGGTAGCCCGGATTGCCCCGCCGCGCCAAGGGTCCTTCGACGGCGTCGACGTCACCCCCGGTACCGGTGAGGATCTGGCCCTCGAGACCGAGGATGTCGATGGCCAGATTCATGGTCTCGCGGTGGTACTCGGACCAGAACATCTTGTTGGTGGTTCCCAGGGCGGTGGCGTGATGACTGCCCTGCAGCGAATCGGTCAGGCTGCGGTAGCCGTTGATCTGCATGATCTTCACCTTGGACCAGGCGTGGGCCAGGCCCTGGCGGATCTGGGGGTCGGTGTTCCGGCCGCGGCGCCGGGCGGCGGCCACGATGGTGTCGAGCTCCTTCTGGAAACGGCGGTGGCCGGTGGTGGCCGATGAGCCCCGCTCGAACCCGAGAGTGGTCATGGCCACTTTCCAGCCGTTGTTGTCACCACCGACCACGTTCTGGCGGGGACAGCGGGCTTCGTCGAAGTAGACCTCGTTGAACTCGGCCGAGCCGTCGATCTGCTTGATGGGGCGGACCTCGACGCCGGGCTGCTTCATGGGCATCAGGAGGTAGGAGATGCCCGCGTGCTTGTCCACGTCGGGGTCGGTGCGGGCCAGGACGAAGATGTAATCGGCGAACTGCGCCTGGGTGGTCCAGACCTTCTGCCCGGTGATCACCCACTCGTCGCCGTCGGCCACGGCGCGCGTCTTGAGCGAGGCCAGGTCGCTCCCGGCGTCAGGCTCGGAGAAGCCCTGGCACCACGAGATGGTGCCGTTCAGGATCTTGGGGATGAACTCCTGTTTCTGGGCTTCGGTCCCCCACTGCAGGATGGTGGGGCCCACCAGTGTGTCGCCGAAGAAGTCGGCGCGCATGGGCGCGTCGCGCCGGGCGAACTCCTCGTTCAGGACGACGAGCTCGATGAGCGAGAGTCCCTTGCCGCCGTACTCCTTGGGCCACGAGGCGCAGATCCAGCCTCCTTCGTGGAGCTTGCGGACCCACTCGGCGTTGAAGGCCCTGCGTTCGTCCCTGGTCATCGGGGCGTCCGGGTCCCCCCAGCGCGGCGGCAGGTTCTCCTCGAGCCAGCTCCGGATCTCCTGGCGGAAGGCCTCCGTCTCGGGGGGGTAGGTCAGGTCCATGCTCCGAACGTACCGCCGGGCGCCGCCCACGGCCAGGGGGCGGGGGTGGACCGGGTGTCTTCAACGAGCTGCCGTCGAGGCGGTCAGGAGGGATCGATGTCTATCGTCACCGGCGGCGCCGACAGGAAGAACGTCCAGGAACCTGTGATCCGATACCTCCCGGACGGGAGCTGCGTCTGGGGACGGTCCGGATTCGGTTGACCGTTTGTCACCGGCTGCGTGTAGACGTCCTGAGCCCAAGACAGCTGAGCGGTGAGGGAGAAGTTGCCAGGCACCGTCGTCGGCGATGTCAAAGCATCCGACGGACAGCTCTCCGGGAGACCGTCCGGTCCGGCCATCGAGTCCCAGACGTCTCCGCCGGCGCTGTTCGATGCGGTCGTCCCGTAGCAGCCCCCGATCTGCACCCCTGCATCCAGGCATGCCTCCGAGGAGGTGTCGTGCACGGTCAGGTCGACGATGGCTGTCTCTCCAAGTGAATACGAGCTCTTGTCCGTCGTCGTCGTGAGGACGAACTGTCCGACCCGACATGCCGACATGGGCTCAGTGGTCAAAGTCGGAGCCGTCGTGGCCGATGAAACGGCGGCTGCCACGGACTCGACCGTCACCGTGACCAACGACCCCCAGGAGCTCCACCGACCGGGTGGCACGAGAAGAAGGCTGGGCCTGGATCAGCCGAGCTGGACGGCCTTCACCAGGAGCGGACGACGGAGGCGACCAGGTGGAGCCGAAGGACGGGCATGGCCGTTTTGCGCGCCGGTACGCGGCCCACGAGTCCCAGGATGTCGACGGCCGGTTCATCGTCGGGAGGTGGTACCCGGACGGGAACATCTTGTTCCGCACCGGCGCCGGGCGCGTCGAACCGGCGTCCTCCGACTGGTCCGACCTCACCGGCGAGTGATGGCGATTCGGTGTGACGCAGAGTTGCCGTATTCATAGGGAGTCTCTAACATCGATCAGGCAGGCGTGACATAGCATGAGAATGCCAGTCTGTCGATCGAAGGAGGTGGGCCGGTGCAATCGGAACCCCCCAGTAGCCGGCGCCCTCCGTCGCGGCCGGCGAGCTGAACAGCAGGGAAGCCGCCCCTTGAGTGGTCGCTT
Source organism: uncultured Acidimicrobiaceae bacterium (assembly GCA_963800065.1). Lineage (GTDB taxonomy): Bacteria > Actinomycetota > Acidimicrobiia > Acidimicrobiales > UBA8190 > CAWJFJ01. The sequence continues at coordinate 390,323 of CAWCZO010000009.1, forward strand.
CCCCGACAGTCCCGGATGATCCGCCCGGCAGGGCGAGGGGAGCCGATGAGGTTCCCGTCCTAGGTCTTTTTTTCCGTCGCCAGAAGCCGCCCGTTGTCTTCGGATGTACCCCGGGTGCCGGTGACCGACGTGCCACCTCAGCTGTCATGGCGAGACGGTCGATCCACGAAAGGAGGGAGATCATGGTCGAGCGCGCCACCCCTCTCGACAGGCTTCTGCGTAGACGCCCGAGCAGGGTTGCGACGCTCCCCGTGATGACTCCCGGCGCCGAGGGCCGGACCGGGCCCACCGTCGACAGAAGTGCCGTCCTCGATGAGGAGCATGTCGGCGACATCGAAGGTGCCTTCGGGACCATCGCCTACGGGGACACCGCCGCTCGGCGCTCGTCCAAGGCCAAGCTGCTCACCCTGCTCGCCATCGTCGGCCCGGGTCTCATCGTCATGGTGGGGGACAACGACGCCGGCGGGGTGGCCACCTACGCCCAGGCTGGTCAGGACTACGGCACCCACCTGCTCTGGGTGCTGCTCCTGCTGATACCGGTGCTGTACGTGGCCCAGGAGATGGTGCTGAGGCTGGGCGCTGTCACAGGGGTGGGCCATGCCCGGCTCATCTTCGAGCGCTTCGGCAAGTTCTGGGGCGCCTTCAGCGTGATCGACCTCTTCGTGCTCAACGCCCTCACGATCGTCACGGAATTCATCGGTGTATCGCTGGCCGCCGGCTACCTCGGCGTATCGAAGGTCCCCGCCGTGATTCTGGCCGGGGTCGTCATCGTCGTGGCCGCCAGCACCGGGAGCCTTCGACGCTTCGAGCGGACGGCGCTGGCGTTGTGCATCGGATCGCTCGTCGTCATCCCGCTCTATGTGATCGTGCACCCCCCAGCCGGAGAGGTGGCGCGCAACTTCGCGCTGGTGAACCTGCCCGGGGGTCCCTCTCAGCTGTCGACCGTGATGCTGCTCATCATCGCCCTGGTGGGGACGACGGTGGCGCCGTGGCAGCTCTTCTTCCAGCAGTCCTACGTCATCGACAAGAGGATCACGACCCGATTCGTGAACTACGAACGCGTCGATCTCGTCCTCGGCATCGTGATCGTGATCGTCGGGGCGGGGGCGTTGATGGGAGCGTCGGCCGCCGCCTTCGCCCACACCCCGCTGCTGGGCAAGTTCGTTGACGCCCGTCACGTCGCCTCCGGACTCGGGCGGTACGTGTCGCATGCCGCCGGCGTCCTCTTCGCCATCATCCTCTTCGACGCCAGCCTCATAGGCGCCTCGGCCATCGGGCTCTCCACGGCCTACGCCACGGCGGACGTCCTCGGCATCAAGCACTCGCTCCATCGATCGGTCCGGCGGGCGAAGGGCTTCTACGCCGTCTTCGTGGGTCTCATGGTCGTCTCTGCCGCGCTCGTGCTCACACCGGGCGTGCCACTCGGAACCGTCACCGAGGGGGTCCAGACGCTGGCCGGTGTCCTTCTTCCGAGCGCAACCGTCTTCCTCCTGCTGCTCTGCAACGACCGGGAGGTCCTCGGACCGTGGGCCAATTCCACGAGGACGAACATCATCGCCTCGATCATCATCGGAGTGCTCGTGCTGCTTTCGCTCATTCTCACGGCCTCGGTGGTGTTCCCCCACCTGTCGGGTCCCGAAATCGAGCTCATCATCCTCGTCGGGGTGGGCGTCGGCCTCGTCATCGGCGGGTACCTCCTGGTGCAGTCGCGGCAACATCGTGCCGCCGTCCTCGCCTCGGAGCAGGCGGCGCCGGGCGGTGGAGACCGATTGGTCCGGAGGGAGAATTGGCGGATGCCACCGCTCACGTTGCTGGAACGGCCCGTCATGTCGAGACAGCGCAGGTTCGGGATGCTGACGCTACGCGGTTATCTGCTCTTCGCTTTCGCCCTCGTCATCGTGAAGGTCGTCGAGGTCGCCATCGGGAAGTAGCTGGGCTCAATCCTCGGCGGTCGCCATTCCGTAGTCGCGCCGCCATCCGGTGGGGAGGAGTTGTTCGAGGAGGTCGTCGACGGTGATAACGCCGACCATGAGGTGGTGGTCGTCCATGACGGGCGCCACCGTGAGGTTGAAGTCGGACATCTTGCGGGCGATGGCGTGGATGTCCCAGTCGGCGTGGACGTGGGGGGGGTCGGGCCGCACCACCGACCCCAGGGTGGCCGAGGGCACCGCCCGGACGAGCGAGACGACCGACGCCGTGCCGGTGACCTGACCCACCTCGTCGCAGGAGAAGACGACGGCCAACGCCTCGGGGGGCGCCTGGCTGGTCCGAACGGAATCGAGGACGTCGGCGACCGGGGTCGTCTCGGCCAGGACGAGGAAGTCGGGGCCCATGAGTCCCCCGGCCGTCTCCGAGTTGTAGCTCAGGAGGGCCCGGATCTTGCGTTGCTGGGCGGCCGGGAGATTCTCGAGGACGGGGAGCCTGCGCTCCTGGTCGAGCTCCGTGAGGAGATCGGCGGCGTCGTCGGGGGCCATGGTGGCGAGCAGCCGGGCCGCTTCGCCGTCGGATCGTGACCGGATGAACTCCAGTTGATGCTCGGCGTTCAACTCCTCGAAGACGTCGGCCTCGAGCTCGCGGTCCTGGCCCACGGCCTCGATGATCTCCTCCCCCTCGTCGTGGGAGGCCGCTTCGACCAGGTCGGCGATCTGGGCCGGATGGAGACGGGCCAGCTTGCGGTAGGGGATGCGGAGCCGGGCCGTGGGGACATGGGCCACGAACGGCTCGATGCTGGCCCAGTCGACGACGGTCCCCGTCCGGGTCGGGATGTGCCGGGCCAGCGGGCGGGGGAGCAGGCGCCGGAGTGCCACGCGGGGGCTCGGGTCCACGCCGACGACTTCCCAGCGGGCGTCGAGACGGGCGATCTCGATCTCGTTGGCCCGGATGAGGCGGGCCCCTTGGAGATTGATGAGGTGGCGGGCCAGGAGGTCCTTCACCAGGAGCAGCTCACCGGGTCGGCGGTCGAAGCGCTGGAGGTTGACCGTCTCGCCCACCAGCTCGACGCGCCCCGGGCGGATGTCGGCGATGCGTTCGATGGGGACGAACAGCGAGCGCTGACCGATGCGGACGACCAGGCCCGAGAGCGGTGGGTGGGGATTGTCCCCCAGCCTGACGATCAGATCCTCGACCCGGCCCAGCCGGTCCCCGTTGCGGTCCACGAGCGCGCTCTTCACCACGCTCGACAAGTGCAGGATCTCGATGGCCATGCGTCGGTGCTCCTCGAGCAGCGGCGGTACCCGCGTCCACAAACCTAGTGGTTCGGCACCGGCCGGAGGCGCCTCGGCCGGTCGCCGGCCACCCCACACGTTTGCGCCCCGAGACCCATCCGGGGGAGGCTGATCGGCCATGGTCGCCGTCATGGGGAACGGATTTGCTTAAGAGCCCCAGGCAGCGGGTGATCGAGGTGCGCCGGTCGTGGGAGCGCAGCAGGCACGTCCAGGTGCCCCCGCCGCGAGCCCCCGAGCCCCCCGGCCCCGGGGGCCTGCGCATCGCCTACCTGGTCTATCGGGGTAATCCCCGGTGTGGTGGCCAGGGTGTGTACACCCGTCACCTGGCCCGTGAGCTGGTGGGGCTGGGCCACTGCGTGGACGTCCTGGCCGGGCAGCCGTGGCCCGAGCTGGACGAGGGCGTCGGCTTCACCCCGGTGCCCGGCCTCGATCTCTACCGCGATCCCGATCCCTTCCGGGTCCCGCACCCCCGGGAGTTCCGGACACGGGACGACCTCCTCGAGTTCGCCATCATGTGCACGGCCGGGTTCCCCGAGCCGAGGACCTTCTCCCGGAGGGCCCGCCGGATCCTCGCCGCCCGGCGTGACGAATATGAGATCGTCCACGACAACCAGTGCCTCGGGTCCGGGCTGCTCGGAATGCTGGACGACGGATGGCCCCTGCTCACGACCCTGCACCACCCGATCACCGTCGACCGTGAGCTGGCGCTGTCGCACGCCGAGAATGCCTATCGCCGGCTGACCCAGCGTCGCTGGTTCGGATTCCTGGGGATGCAGATCAGGGTGGCGCAGCGGCTCCCCCGCGTGGTGACGGTGTCCGAGTCCTCCAAGGCGGACATCGCCGTGCAGATGAAGGTCGACCCGAAGCGGATGACGGTGGTTCCCGTCGGCGTCGACCACACCGTCTTCCGCCCCCGCCCCGACCGTCCCAGGGCCTCCGGGCGGATCATGGTGACGTCCTCGAGCGACGTCCCCATGAAGGGTCTCGTCCCTCTCCTGGAGGCGGTGGCCAAGCTGCGGACCGAACGTGAGGTCGAGCTGGTGGTCATCGGCCGGCCGACCGAAGGCGGCCGGGTGGCGCGGACCATCGAGCGACTGGGCCTCGCCCCCGTGGTGCGGTGCGCCAGCGGGATCAGCGACGACGAGCTCGCCGTGCTCTACGCCGAGGCCCAGGTGGCCGTGGTGCCGTCGCTCTACGAGGGGTTCTCCCTGCCCGCCATCGAGGCCATGGCCTGCGGGGTCCCCCTGGTGGCCACCACGGGGGGGGCTCTCCCCGAGGTGGTGGGGACCGACGGCGAGACCGGTCTCCTGGTGGCGCCGGACGACGCCGAGGCACTGGCCTCGGCCATCAGGCGGATCATGGACGACCCGGCGCTGGCGGCCCGGCTGGGCGCCGGCGGCCGGGACCGGGTGCTCGGCCGCTTCACCTGGGAGGCCACGGCACGGGGGACCGCCGAGCAGTACCGGGTGGTCCTCGAGGAGCACCGTGGTGGTGGGGGGAGGGTGCCGTGCTGACCGTCGACTACACCCGCCTCGGTGTGAGTCGGGGCGAGCGGCTGCTCGACCTCGGGTGCGGCGGCGGACGGCACGCCTTCCAGGCCGTGCGGCTCGGGGCCCGGGTGGTCGCCCTCGACGCCGCCGGCGACGAGGTGACGCAGGTCCGGAACACCATCGGGGCCATGGTCGACGCCGGCGAGGTCCGGGTCGACGACGAGGCCGGGGTGGTCCAGGGCAACGCCCTGCGGCTGCCGTTCTCCGACGGGACTTTCGACCGGGTCATCGCCGCCGAGGTCCTCGAGCACATCCCCGACGACAACGCGGCCATGGCCGAGCTGTCACGGGTCCTGCGTCCGGGGGGGACGATGGCCGTGACCGTGCCGCGCTACGGCCCCGAGGTCGTCAACTGGGCCCTCTCCCACGAGTACCACGACGTCCCCGGGGGGCACGTGCGGATCTACCGCCGGTCGACCCTCCTCGGGCGCTTGCGCCGGGCCGGGCTCCGGCCCCTGGACAGCCACCACGCCCACGCCCTGCACTCGCCCTATTGGTGGGTGCGATGCCTGGTGGGACCGCGCCGCGACGACCATCCCGTCGTCCGGGCCTACCATCGGCTGCTCGTTTGGGACATCACCAGCGCGCCCCGGATCACCCGGACGGCGGAGCACCTGTTGAACCCCCTGCTCGGAAAGAGCCTCGTCGTCTATCTGGAGAAGCCGGCATGATCCCCACCCAGCGCCTGGTGCCGGCCCCCGCCGGTGAGACCGTCGATTCGTTGATCGATCATCGCCCCCTGGCCGTGCCCCTGCCCGAGGTCGGCGGTGTGCTGACGGCATCGGAGGTGGAGGAGACGGCCGCCTCGATCGCCGCCGTCCAGCGTCACGACGGGATGATCCCGTGGTCCGAGGGTGGGCACTGCGATCCCTGGAACCACGTCGAGGCGGCCATGGGCCTGACCGTCGGCGGTTTCCACAAGGAAGCCCTGCTGGCCTACCAGTGGTTGGCCGACAGCCAGCTGCCCGACGGTTCGTGGTTCAACTACTACCTCCCCGGGATCGGCGTGAAGGACCCCCGACTCGACACCAACGTCTGCGCCTACGTGGCCACCGGGGGATGGCACCACTTCCGGGTGACGGGCGACACCTCGGTGCTGGCCGGGATGTGGCCGATGATCGACCGGGCCCTGAGCTTCGTGCTCAGGTGGCAGACCGAGGACGGGACGGTCCTGTGGTCGGTGGACCCCGATGGTCGACCCGGGCGGTACCCGCTCCTCACCGGTTCGTCGTCGATCTACCACGCCCTGCGGTGCGGGGTGGCGTGTGCCGAGGCCCTGGGCCGGGAGCGTCCCGACTGGGAGCTGGCGGCGGGCCGGCTGGCCCACGCCATCGCCGTGGCCCCGGACGCCTTCGAGCCCAAGGACGACTTCGCCATGGACTGGTACTACCCGGTGCTCTCGGGTGCCGTCGAGGGGGCGCCGGCGTCGGCCCGGATGGAGAGGTGGTGGGAGACGTTCGTGATGGACGGGCTCGGGGTGCGGTGCGTGTCGACCAACCAGTGGGTCACCGCCGCCGAGACGGCCGAGTGCGTCCTGGCCCTCGACGCCGTGGGAAGGCGGGCCGACGCCTTGGCCCTGTTCACCTGGGCCCAGGCGCACCGCTGCGACGACGGCTCCTACTGGACCGGGATCGTCTATCCCGGGCGCGAGACGTTCCCCTTCTCCGAGCGGACCACGTACACGGCGGCCGCCATCATCCTGGCCGCCGACGCGCTGGCCGACGCCTCACCGGCGGCTGGACTGTTCCGGGGGGAGTCGCTTCCCCGCGGCCTGGACCTCACCGCCCCGCGCCCCGAGCGGCTACGCCCGGAGGGGCGACGCGCCTGAGGATCCGCAACGAACCGCACTCGCCGTCCTCGGTGAATTCACCCGACGTCAGGGCGGCGTTCCACAGCTCGTAGGGGGGGCGGCCGCCGTCGGCCGGGTCGGGGAAGACGTCGTGGATGGCCAGCCACCGGCCCACCGCCACGTGGGGGGCCCAACCGGTGAAGTCGGCCCAGGCGGGCTCCTGGCCGTGGCCACCGTCGATGAAGCACAGGTCGAGGGGGGTCCTCCACCGCGAGGCGATGGTGGGGGAGTCCCCGACCAGGCCGACGACGCAGGCCCCGAGCCCGGCCCCGTCGATCGTCCGGCGCCAGAAGGGCAGGGTGTCGATGCGGCCCGTGGTGCGGTCGACGACGTCGTGGTCGTGGTGGTCCCAACCCGGTTGGTTCTCCTCCGACCCGTGGTGGTGGTCCAGGCTGAAGAGGACCGCCCGTCCGGCCTCGGCTGCCGCTCCCAGGTAGACCGTGGATTTTCCGCACCAGGCGCCGATCTCCATCAGGGTGGCTCCCGCCGGGTTGGCCGCCGCGGCGCGGGCGGCGGCGTCGAGGAGGGCGAGGCCCTCGTCGTCGGGCATGAAGCCCTTGGCCGACCGGGCCAGGACGATGAGGTCCTCGACCCGTCCCGACCGCACCGGTGAGGGGCCGGACGTCGGTGGGCCGGACGTCGGTGGACCGGACGTCGGTGAGGACGTCGGTGAATCGGACATTGGCGGGTCACTCCTCATCCTCGGGCCGCCGAGACGGCGGTGTAGACAGCGAATCCGGCCAGGATCGCACCGGCGGCCTTGCGGATGACGCCGAGGGGAAGGACCCGCAAGAGGGCCCGGCCCCCGATGACGCCGATGCCCACCACGACGACCAGCGCGGCGGAGGCACCGACGAAGACCGACCAGGGCTGGTGGTAGTGGGCGGCCAGGTTGGCCGTCATGATCTGGGTCAGGTCCCCGAGCTCGGCGGCGATGATCACGGCGAAGGAGGTGAGGGCGACGTGGCGGTCGCGTCGTGGACGCAGCGCCTTGCCCTCACCCTTCCGCTCGGCGGACGCCTCGGCCGTGAGGAGGAGATAGAGCGCGCCGGCCACGAAGAGGGCGGCCACGACGGACTCGACGGCCCGGTGGGGCAGGAGCTCGAGAAGGCGCCCGGCCAGGACGGCCACGGCGCTGTTGACCAGCATGGCGGCGGCCGCTCCGGTCCAGACGGGCAGGGGCCGGTGCCGGCTGGCCAGGACGATGGTGGCGATCATGGTCTTGTCCGGGAGTTCGGCCACGAAGATGACACCGAAGGTGACCGCGACGACGCTCAGGTCCATGGTCGGCGGCCCGCCAGGAGACCACTCAGCCGGCGCGACGGTCGACGGCTGCGCTCAGGACGGCGTCGGCTCCCCCGAGGCGGGCCACGAACGCTTCGTTCACCCCCAGGCGCTCGACGACCTGGTCCACCGTGCGCTGGCCGCTCGGAACGGGATGGGTGCCGATGAAGGTCCGGACGTCGTCGGCCAGGGCGTGGTCGCGGCAGAGCAGGCGGACCCCGTCGAGCATCCGGGGGACGATGTTGGCCGGGAACCGTGCCATCAGGTCGTCCCAGTCCTGGCGGACGCGCCGCCACGTGGCGGGGCCGTGATCGCGGTGGGCCAGGAGTTGCTGGACCACGAAAGGGGCGTTTTGGGTGCGGACCTCGGTCCGGGCCAGCTCGAAGACGCGCGCCGCCAAGGCCGGGTCGGGGAAGACGGTGAGGCCGTAGAGGTAGCGGGATTCCGCCTGGGGGGTGGCCGGATGACGGTAGAGCTCGAGGAAGGTGTCGAACTCGGCGTCACCGCCGGCCGTGGCCGCCACCGTGACGATGGTGGAGGCCAGGTCGGGATCGAGATCGGCACCGCCGGCGACGGCGTCGGCGTGGAGGGTGGCGCACCGGCTGCGGACCGCTGCGTCCTGGCCCACGGTGCCGAGCATCCCCAGGAGCTGGGCCCGAAGCGTCGCCGTGCGCTCGTCCTCGCCGGCCGGGGCCCGCCAGCCGAGTCGGGCGAAGGGCGCCGCCATGAGGGCCCGGGTGTAGGCGGCGACGACGGGGCGGGTGGCGTCGTCGACGGTGTGGTCGAGGAACCGCATCGCCCCGCTCACCTGGCCCCAGACGTCGGGGTCCTCCTCGTCGTCGAGGGCCTCGGCCAGGGGGAGGAACTCCTCCAGCTGGGCCCGGCCGGCCACCACCGAGGCCCAGGTGTCGCCCAGGATCATGAACCGTTCCGAGGCGTCGAGGGCGTCCAGCCGACCGGCCAGGCGCCCCAGGTCCCTCGCCGGGTACCGGACGCGGTAGTAGCCCGATGCGCCGGCGTTGACCACGGCCACGTCGTCATCGTCGCTCATGTGGTCGAGGGCGACGACTTCGGCGTCGGTCCCGAGGAGGACGCGTCGCTCGGCGCCGCCGGTGGTCCGTATGAGGACGGGGATCTTCCAGTCCGATCCGATGGAGCTGGGCCCCCGGGATGCGGCGAAGGAGAACGGCTCCTGGGTCAAGGTGAGCTGCGCCCCGTCGGGTCCGGTCGTGTCGCCCACGGTGACGAGCGGGAATCCCCCCTGGAGGATCCAGGTGTCCATGATGTCGCGGACGGGCTCGCCACTGGCCGCCTCGATGGCGTCCCAGAGGTCGGAGGTCTCGGTGTTGGCGAACCGGTGGGACTCGAGGTAGCGGCGGATGCCGGCGCGAAACGGCTCCTCCCCCAGGTACCGCTCGAGCATGCGCAGGACGCTCGCCCCCTTCTGGTAGGTGAGGACGTCGAACATGCCCTGGGCCTCGTCGGGGGAGCCCACCGGGTACTCGACGGGCCGGGTGGAGTGGAGGGCGTCGGTGGCCATGGCCAGGTCGCGGTCCATGCCGAAGCTGATCCACCGCCGCCATTCGGGGCGGAAGGCGTCGACGCAGAGGAGCTCCATCAAGGTGGCGAAGGCCTCGTTCAGCCAGATGCCGTTCCACCACTTCATGGTGACGAGATCGCCGAACCACATGTGGGCGATCTCGTGGGCGATGACGTCGGCGATCCGCTCGAGCTCGAGTCGGGAGGCGCGTGCCGGGTCGACGAGGAGGAGGGCCTCTCGGAAGGTCACGCAGCCCAGGTTCTCCATGGCGCCGAAGGCGAAGTCGGGGATGGCCAGGAGGTCGAGCTTCTCGGCCGGGTAGGAGATGCCGAACCAGCCCGTGAAGAAGCGCAGGGCGTGGGCGGCCACCTCGAGGGCGAACGAGGTCATGTCCTGTTTGCCCGGGACGTGGACGATCCGGACCGGAATGCCGTCCACATCCACCGGCGCCGTGCTCACCAGCTCGCCGACGACGAAGGCCACGAGGTAGGTGGACATCACCATGGTGTCGGCGAAGCGGACGCGTCGCCCGTCGCCGGGGAGGGGGGACTGTGAGAGCACCGGCGCGTTGGAGTAGGCGTCGAGACCGGGGGCGACGTCGAGGGTCAGGCTGAAGACGGCCTTGCGGTCGGGCTCGTCAAAGCACGGGAAGGCCCGGCGGGCGTCGGTCGCCTCGAATTGGGTGGTGGCCAGGGAGTGGTCGATCCCCGCCGCATCGGTGTAGGTCGAGCGGTAGAAGCCGTGCAACTTGTCGTTGAGAACGCCAGTGAAGGAGATCCCGATGGAGAGCGGTCCGGGGCCGACGGGCTGGGCCAGGGTGAGGAGGATCCGTTCGGTCCCCTCGTCCACCGTGGCCGTGGCGGGCACGACGGTGCCGTCGCTCGTCACCTCGCTGGTGGTGACGGCCAGCTCGGCGCCGTGCAGGGCAATGGCATCGACCCGGTCATGGGCGGTGGCCTCGATGCGGACCTCCCCGCTGAAGGTGGCGGCCTCCAGATCGGGAGCGAGGCGGATCTCGTAACGTTCCGGCTCGACCGTGTAGGGGAGCCGGTGCGCGGCGGAGGGATCGGTGCTGGTCGAAGCCCCGGGAGTGGTCATCACCGGTGCACGCTACCAACGCCTCCCCGAGCGCCCCGGACGCCGGTACGTGGGCGGCGGCGACGCGCAGTAGGTTCCTGGTCCGTGTCCGACACCGACCACCAGCGGAGCGAGGGCGCCCGGGACGACGGCCTTCTTGACGTCGTGGCCGTGGGCAACGCCCTGGTCGACGTGCTGGCCCGTGCCACCGATGACGACCTGGTGCGGCTCGGACTGGTGAAGGGGAGCATGGAGCTCGTCGACCTCGCCCGTTCCGTCGCCGTCTACGCCGGGATGGGGGCCGGCGTCGAGGTCTCGGGGGGCTCCGCCGCCAACACCGCCGTCGGTGTGGCCGCCCTGGGGGGCCGGGTCGGGTACATCGGGAAGGTGGCCGACGACGAGTTCGGTGCCACCTTCCGCCACGACATCGCGGCCGTCGGGGTGGCCGACGGACACATCTCGAGCGTCCCCGTCACCGGGGCCGACGGCACCGGGCAGGCCACCGGGCATTGCCTGGTGCTCGTCACCGAGGATGGTGAGAGGACGATGGCCACCCACCTCGGGGTGGCCTCCGCCCTCGGTCCCGACGACCTCGACGAGGACCTTCTGGGCCGTGGCCGGGTCGTGTACCTGGAGGGCTACCTCTGGGACCAGCCTCCGGCCAAGAAGGCCCTGCGCCGGACCATGGAGGTGGCCCACTCGGCCGACGCCCTGGTGGCCCTCTCCCTCTCCGACCCCTTCTGCGTGACCCGGAACCGTGGCGAGTTCCTCGACCTGCTCCACGGTGAGATCGACGTGCTCTTCGCCAACGAGGAGGAGGTGACGCTGCTGTTCGGCGCCGCCACCTTCGACGACGCCGTGAGCGCCGTCGAGGAGACGGGACTGCTGGCCGCGTTGACGAGGGGCGCGGCCGGTTCGGTGGTGGTGGCGGCGTCGGGACCGGTGGCAGTGGCGGCCGAGCCCGTGGAACGGGTGGTCGACACCACCGGCGCCGGTGACCTCTACGCCGCCGGCTTCCTCTACGGGCTCACCCACGGATACGACCCCGCGGGCTGTGGCCGGTTGGCCGGCCTGTGCGCCGGGGAGATCATCTCCCACCTCGGGGCGCGCCCCCAGGCCGATCTGAGCCTCATGGTGAAGGCGGCCGGACTGTCCTGAACCGCCCCGGTCAGTGGCCGTCGTCCCCGGCGGGGGCGGGGTCGGGGGGTAGGTAGGCCAGGCGGAGGTCCCCCAGGCGGACGAGGACAGAGGCCACCCACCGGGCCAGCTGTCCGGCCGGGCCGGCGAGGCTGGCGGTGTCCTCGAGGGCGGCCTCGGCCAGCCGGATAGTGCCCTGGTAGGAAGTCTCCACAGCGAAGCGGGGGCCCGGTTCACCGGGCTCGTGGACCTGCTCGACGACGGGAGCGCCGCGGACCAGGGTGTCGGTCCCGATGGGCGGGCTCTCCTCGGGGAGGCAGGCCAGGACGATGTCGAGATCGGGCATGACCGAGAGGCGCTGGAGTCGAAGGGTGATCTCCACCACGACCTCGGGGAGGTCCTCCGGAGGTTCGCCGATCGACCACGACCGGTAGGCGCTCTGGCTCCAGGTGGGCCAGTCCACCGAGACGTCGGCTCGGACCCGGGGCGGGGATTCCTCACCGGGAAGGGAGTACGACGTTTCCCACGAGACGTCGCCGAGGAAGACGTCCACCTGGAACCGTTCTTCGACCGCCTGGCGTTGCAACAGGGCGTCCTCGAGGGCACGGCGCGTCTGGGTGATGACGTCCACCAGGATGTGGTCGAGCACAGCGGGAGGCTACCGTTCCGGGCGTGAGCCCTGCCCCCGCCAATGTGTGGCTCGGGCGCCGTGTCGTCTCGTACGCCCACCAGGGCGGAGCCTGGGAAGCGCCGTCATCGACCCTCTTCGCCGTCCGTCGCGCCCTCGAGCTCGGTGCCACGGGCATCGAGCTCGACGTGCACGCCACCGCCGACGGTCATCTCGTGGTGTGTCACGACGGAACGGTCGACCGGACGACCAACGGGCGGGGATCCATCCACACGCTGACCCTGGACCAGGTCCGCTCGCTCGACAACGCCTACTGGTTCGCCCCCGGGGCCGACGTGAGCCCGGGACTCGATCCCCCCGCCTACCCCTACCGGGGGCGGGCCCCCGACGACGCCGACTTTGCCGTCGCCACCCTCGAAGAGGTCCTGGCTCTGCTGGACGGGTATCCGCGGGTGGCGCTCAACCTCGACATCAAGGCGACGGGCCCGGCCGTCGAGCCCTACGAGCAGCGCCTCGCCTCCACGTTGGCGGGGTACGACCACCGGGACCGGGTCATTGTGGCGTCGTTTCTGGACGTCGCCTCGGAGGCGTTCAGGCGCTGGGCGCCCGACGTGTCCACATCGGCGGGGACGCTGGCCGTGGCCGCCTTCTGGCGGGCCGTGACCCAGGGAGGGGAGTTCCCGGCCATGCCCCACGTGGCTCTGCAGGTGCCCGCCGTCTACGGCGACCAGGTCCTGGTGGACGAGCGCTTCGTGGAGGTGGCCCACGGGCACGGGCTCGCCGTCCACGTGTGGACCATCAACGACGAGAGGGAGATGGCACGCCTGCTCGACCTGGGCGTCGACGGGATCATCTCGGACCTGCCCACCGCCCTGGTGGGGCTCCTGCGGGAGCGGGACGTCGTCTGGCGACCCTGAGGCGGGCGACGAGACGGTGGCGACGAATCAGCCGCGGCCGGCGTTGGGCCGCTTGCCGTGGTTGGCCTTCTTCTTGGCGCGGATCTTGAGCTTGTTGGTCCGTTTCGACATGGGGACCGAGGATACCGTGCCGGGGCCGTCGACCCCGACCGACCCCCCGGGGGCCCCGGGGAGAGGCGAGTAGCGTCGGGTCCGATGGAGCGTCTCGGTCTGGTCGGCCTGCCCAACGCCGGGAAGACGTCTCTGTTCAACGCCCTGACGGGGGCGAGCGCCGCCGTGGCACCCCATCCCTTCACCACCACCGAGTCGTCGGTCTCCATCGCCCCCCTTCCCGACGCCCGGCTGGAGGCGTTGGCCACCATGAGCGCCAGCAAGAAGGTGGTCCACGCCGGTATGGAGGTCGTGGACATAGCCGGCCTGGTCCCGGGGGCCTCGACGGGGGAGGGTCTCGGCAACCGGTTCCTGGCCGGGATCCGCGAAGTCGATGCGCTGTGTCTGGTGCTCCGGGCCTTCGAGAGCGCCGAGGCGCCCGGTGACACCGACCCCGTCGAGGCCCTGGCCACCTTGGAGCTGGAGCTCGTCCTGGCCGACGTGGGAACCATCGAGGCCCAGATCGAGAAGCGCCGGAAGGCGGCCCGGCTCGACAAGAGCCTCGCCGCCGAGGTGTCGGCCATGGAGGCGGCCCTCCAAATCCTCTCCGGTGGAAAGCCCCTGTACCGATCGGGGCTCGACGCCGAGACGCGGGGGCTGCTGCGCCATTTCTTCCTCCTGACCGACAAGTCCGTCCTGGCCGTCGTCAACCTGGGCGAGGACCAGTTGGACAAGGCCGACGCCCTCGTGGGGCCCGTGGCCGACGAGCTGGGCGGTCACGGCGAGGCCCTCGGCGTCTGTGTGCAACTCGAGGCGGAGACGGCCCAGCTCCCCCTGGCCGAGCGGGTCGAGCTCCTGGAGGGCCTGGGCCTGGGCGAGGGGGCGCTGGCGCGCGTGGCCAGCGGCGCCTACCACCTGCTCGGGCGACGGACCTTTCTCACCACCGGGGACAAGGAGTCGCGGGCGTGGAGTTTCCGGGCCGGGGCCACGGCGCCCGAGTGCGCCGGTGTGATCCACTCCGATCTCCAGCGCGGCTTCATCAGGGCCGAGGTCATCCACTGGGACGAGCTCCTCGAGTGCGGATCATGGGCCAAGGCCAAAGCGGCCGGGCGGATCCGTCTGGAGGGCAAGGAGTACCACGTCACCGACGGCGACGTGCTCGAGATCCGGTTCAACGTGTAAGCAGCGGTGAGACGGAGACGGCGACGAGAGGGTCGTGGGGAGATGTGGTTGTTGCGTGAGGGCGAGGTGTTGGCGGCCGCCGAGATGGCCGACTCGCTGGTGGCGCGGAACAAAGGCCTGATCGGCCGTTCCGGCTACGAGGGTGCCTTCCTGATCCCCCACACGAGCGGAGCCCTGCACTCATTCGGGATGCGCTTCGCCCTCGACGTCGCCTTCCTCGACCGGGATCTGGCCGTGGTCGACACCGTCTATCTGACACCGTGGCACATCACCCGTCCCCGTCGGCGCTGTCGGACCGTCCTGGAAGCGCAGTCGGGGGCCTTCGAGCGGTGGCGGCTGCGCCCCGGTGACCGCCTCGAGCTGCACGACACCCGGTGACGACGTCGGTGGCATCCGCCCCGGCGGGTGGCCGTCTGGTCATGGTGTCGACGCCGATCGGAAACCTGGGCGACCTGTCACCGCGGGCGGTGGAGGTACTGGCCGGAGCCGACCTGGTGTGCTGTGAGGACACGCGGCGGACGCGCGCACTGCTCACCCACGCCGGGGTCAGGGGCCGACGACTGCTTTCGCTCCACGCCCGCAACGAGGTGGAGCGTCTTCCCGAGGTCCTCGCCCACCTGGCCGCCGGGGACACGGTGGCGGTGGTGAGCGACGCCGGGACCCCCACGGTGTCGGACCCCGGTGGTCGTCTGGTGGCGGCCGCCGTGGGCGCCGGGGCCGAGGTGACCGCCGTACCGGGGCCCAGCGCGGCGTTGACGGCGCTGGTGGTGAGTGGCCTTCCGACCGGTCGGTTCTGCTTCGAAGGCTTCCTGGCCCGCCGCGGGAGCGACCGGCGCCGTCGTCTGGAGGCGTTGGCCACCGAGGAGCGGACCACCGTGATCCACGAGGCTCCCGGCCGGCTGGCCGCCACCCTCGCCGATCTGGCCGCCAGCTGCGGAGCCGACCGGAAGGTGGTGGTGGCCCGGGAGCTGACCAAGCTCCACGAGGAGGTCTGGCGCGGCAACCTGGCCGGGGCGGTCGACGAATTCGCCGCCCGTGAGGTGCGCGGCGAGGTGGTCGTGGTCCTGGCCGGCTCCGAGCCGGCCCCCCCGGCCGACCAGGGCGCGGTGGTGGCGGCCCTGCGCCGTCACGTGGACGGTGGGGCCAGTTGGCGCGACGCCGCCGGTGCGGTGGCGGCCGAGCTCGGGTCCCCGCGCCGACAGGTCTACGACCTCGCCCTGGCCCTTCGTCGGGAGAACGAGGATCCGTCGGGCCGGTAGAGCTGCTGGGCGCGGACGACTCCGATCTTTGGAGCGGACTGACCAACCGGTCGTGATCGGTACGCTACGTCGGTGCCCCCGTTCTATGTGACGACGCCGATCTACTACGTGAACGACGTGCCCCACCTCGGGCACGCCTACGCCACCGTCACCGCCGACGCCCTGGCCCGCTGGCACCGGCTGGCCGGCGACGACGTCTTCTTTCTCACCGGGACCGACGAGCACGGCGACAAGATCGCCCGTGCGGCGGAGGCCAACGGGGTCAGTCCGCAGGAGTGGGTGGACCGCACGTCCGAGCGATTCGTCGAGGCCTGGGACACGCTCAACATCTCCAACGACGACTTCATCCGGACCACCGAACCCCGGCACCACCGGGCCGTCCGGCACTTTCTGCAGACCATCCACGACAACGGCTACACCGAGCTGGGCGTCTACCAGGGTCTGTACTGCGTGGCCTGCGAGGACTACAAGAAGGAGTCCGACCTCGTCGACGGGAAGTGCGCCATCCACCTCCGTCCCGTCGAGGTGCTCGAGGAGGAGAATTACTTCTTCAAGCTCAGCGCCTTCGGTGACCGTCTGCTGCAGTGGTACGAGGACCATCCCGACGCCATCCACCCGAGTGTGAAGCGCAACGAGGCCCTCGGGATCATCAAGGCGGGGCTGGAGGACATCTCGATCACGCGGACGTCGACACGGTGGGGGGTGGAGGTCCCCTGGGACAGTCGTCACGTCTTCTACGTCTGGTACGACGCGCTGATCAACTACCTGACGGCCATCGGTTACGGCGAGAACCAGACCCGTTTCGACACCTGGTGGCCGGCCGTCCATCATCTGCTCGGTAAGGACATCATCCGCTTCCACTGCGTCTGGTGGCCGGCCATGTGCATGGCCGCCGGGATCGATCCGCCGGCGCAGTTCCTGGTGACCGGTTGGTTGCTCGTCTCCGGGGAGAAGATGTCCAAGTCGGGTGGGAACCAGGTCACTCCCGCCGATCTGGTGGCTGAATACGGCCTCGACGCCTTCCGGTACCACCTGCTGCGCGACACGCCGCTGGGGAGCGACGGTGACTTCTCCTACGAGGGGGTGACGGCGCGGTACAACGCCGATCTGGCCAACAATCTCGGCAATCTGGCCGCTCGGGTCTCCACCGTCGTCGGTTCGAAATGCGGCGGCATCGGACCGGCCCCCGACCCCACCAGCCGACTGGCGGCCGTCGCCGCCGAGGTTCTCGCCGACGTCGTCACGGCCTGGGGGGAGGCGCTGCCCCACGTGGCCCTCGAGACGACCTGGCGGTTGATCCGTGAGACCAACGCCGAGCTGGAGACCTCGGA
Source organism: uncultured Acidimicrobiaceae bacterium (assembly GCA_963800065.1). GTDB lineage: Bacteria > Actinomycetota > Acidimicrobiia > Acidimicrobiales > UBA8190 > CAWJFJ01. The sequence goes on from CAWCZO010000009.1 coordinate 407,391, forward strand.
GCCTTGGAAGGCGGAGCCCGGCCCCGCTGTCGACGCCGTCCTCGGGAGCGCGCTGGAGGCGTTGCGGATCGTGGCCCTTCTGATCGTGCCGGCCATGCCCGACACCGCCACCGAGATCTGGCGGCGACTCGGCCTCACCGGCGAGCCGTCGAGGTGCCGGGTCCCGCAGGACGCGGCCTGGGGAGGGTATCCCGGCGGGCTGACAGTCGAGCGCGGGTCGCCCCTGTTCCCCCGTCGCAAGGGATGACCGTCGTCGACGCACCGCTGGTGCCCACCGCCGGCGGACGCTGGATCGATTCGCACTGCCATCTCCAGGACACCTACCGGCCCGGCGACGTCGGCGTCGTGGAGTGCGTGGAGCAGGCGGTCGCCGCCGGCGTGGTCGGCCTGGTGTGTGTGGGCACCGACGCCCAGACATCGCGGCAGGGGGTGGACCTCGTCGACGAGGTGCGGTCGGCGGTCGGTTCCGCTCGGGTGCCGGGCGACTTCGGTGCGTGGGCCACCGTCGGCCTCCATCCCCACGACGCCGCTGACGGCCTGGACCGGGTGGAGCGGGTGCTCGAGGAGGCCATGGCCGAACATCCGGGCGTGGTGGTGGCCGTCGGGGAGTGCGGTCTCGACTACCACTACGACCACTCGCCGCGACCGGTTCAGCGTGAGATGTTCGCCACCCAGGTGGCCCTGGCCCGGCGCTTCGACCTGACCCTCGTCGTCCACTCCCGTCAAGCGTGGGACGACACCTTCGACATCCTCGAGGCCACGGAGCGACCGGAGCACGTGGTGATGCACTGCTTCACCGGTGGACCCGAAGAGGCGCGTCGCTGTCTCGACCTCGACGCCTTCCTGTCGTTCAGCGGGATCGTGACGTTCAAGAACGCCGCCGATGTGCGCGCCGCCGCCGCGCTGTGTCCGCTCGACCGGCTCCTGGTCGAGACCGATGCCCCGTTCCTCGCTCCCGTGCCGCACCGAGGCGAGGACAACCGACCGGCCCTCGTCCCCGTCGTCGGTGCGGCGGTGGCCGCCGTCAAAGAAATGACGGCAGCCGAACTGGCGGAATCGTCGCGCGCCGCCACGAGCATCGCCTTCGCCTTCGCTGACAGGTCCTTTTTCTGACGGTTTTTCTGACGGAATCCGTCAAATTCCGGTGTTGCCGGCGGCCGACGGCGTGCCGGCGGGAAAGTGTGGCCGTGAGTCTGTCAATCCTCACGGTGGTCGATGCCGTCGTCGCCACCTGCGGTTGTCGCAGGTTTTCCACAAGCGCACATCAGACCTTCCGATGAACAGGTGGCGGCTTCGCCACGCTCTGCACCCCGCTCGTCGGCCATCTCGATGGGCGAGTCTCGCCATCTCCATTTCAGGGAGTCGGCGGACTCCATTTCGACTTGTCGGGCCCGAAGAGGTCCCCTAGCTTCGGTACTCATCCCGACGCAGTAGACCTGTCCGCAGAGGAAGGGTGGAGTTCTGAGGACACGAAGCGCCGGGGGGCTGCGGCCGACCGTCCGCCTGGGGCTCTGTATCGCTCTGGCGGTGGCACCGCTCCTCCTGCTTGCGACCCCGGGTCGAGCATCGCCTCGATCGACAGGTGCCCGGCTCGACGCCGCCGGAACCGTTGGTGCGCCGCGCCGCCCGACGACCGGTCCGCCGGCGGGGATGTTGGCACCGTGGACGGTGCCGATCGCCTTGGCGGCCGACGAGTCACCCTCGACGACGACCACCGCCACGGCCACCACGACGACCACCGTCCCGGTGACGACGACGACGGCCGCCGCCGCCCGGATGGCCCCGACCACGACGACCACCACATCGACGGCGACCACGACCACGACGACGACGACGACGGCCCCCCCGCCACCGCGGACGAAGGAACAGGGCGAGGCGTCGTGGTATCCCGAAGCGCCAACCGGCTACTGCGCCAGTCCGTACCTGTCGTTCGGGACCGTGGTGACGATCACCGACGAGCTCACCGGTGGATCGATCCAGTGCCGGGTCGACGACCGCCAGGCACAGAATCCGGGACGGGTCATCGACCTCTCCTACGACGGATTCGCCGATCTGGCCAACCCGGCGCAGGGACTCATCGAGGTCCGCCTGACCTGGTGAGAGACGGTGCCGCCCCTCAGGCGGCACCATGGTGGGGTGACCCTCACCCGAAGCCAGGTCCAGCAGATGATGGCGGCGGGTCAGGTTCGCCCGAGCCGGGCCTTGGGGCAGAACTTCGTCGTCGATGCCAACACCGTCCGTCGCATCGCCCGCCTGGCCGGGTTCGAGCGGGGCCAACGGGTGGTGGAGATCGGTGCCGGGCTCGGTGCCCTCACGGTGGCCCTGGCCGAGGCGGAGGCGAGAGTGACGGCGGTGGAGATCGACGAGCGCCTCATTCCCCTTCTGGAGGCGCAGGTGGAGGGCCACGACGTCCGCGTCGTGCACGCCGACGCCCTCAGCCTGGACTGGTCAGGACTGCTCGGCCATCACGACGACACCGGATCGCCTTGGGCCGTCGTGGCCAACCTGCCCTACAACGTGGCCGTCCCCGTCATCGTCCGCGTGCTCGAGGAGGCACCGGCGGTGTCGTCGATGCTGGTGATGGTCCAGCGCGAAGTGGGAGAGCGACTGGCCGCGGCACCGGGGACGAAGGTCTACGGCGCCGTCTCGGTCAAGGTCGCCTACCACGCCGTCACCACCGTCGTCGGACGCGTTCCTCCGGCGGTGTTCCTGCCCCGACCCCGGGTGGAGTCGGTCCTGGTGCGGATCGTCCGTCGCCCCTCGGTGGCCGTCGATCCGGCCGTGGTCTCTGCCGATCGCCTGTTCACCGTCGTGCGCGCCGGATTCGCCCATCGCCGCAAGATGCTGCGTGGCGCGCTGAACGAAGTGATCGATCCGGCCGCCTTCGCCGCCGCCGGCGTCGATCCCGAGGCGCGCGCCGAGCAGTTGTCGGTGGAGGATTGGGGGAGACTGGTGGCATGCGACGGCGCCCTGGCCGGTGGGCGTCGGGAGAACCGGTGATGCCGGGTGGCAAGGAGGCCCGAGCGGACCGGGCGGCGACGGGATCGGGCTGGGCATCGGTGACGTCGTCGGCTCCGGCCAAGCTGACGCTCTCGCTGCGGGTGACGGGCGTCCGTGACGACGGATTCCACCTCCTCGAGGCCGAGATGGTGACTGTGGATCTGGTGGACTCGCTCACCTTCGCACCCGGCGACGGCGTCTCCATCGTCGACGAGGTGGTGGGGGGGCTGCCTCCCGGAGCGGTGGGGCCGGGTCCGGACAACCTGATCGCCCGCGCCCTGGCCCTCGTGGGTCGACGCGCCTCGGTCGAGGTGGTGAAGAGGATCCCTGTCGGTGCCGGCCTGGGCGGTGGATCAGCTGATGCCGCCGCCGTCTTGCGGTGGGCCCGGGCTCTGGACCCGACGACGGCGGTTCGACTGGGCGCCGATGTCCCGTTCTGCCTCCGGGGAGGCCGGGCCCTGGTGACGGGGATCGGCGAGACGATCGAGCCGCTGCCTTTCGAGGCGCGGCAATTCGTCTTGCTCCTGCCGCCTCTCGGCGTGAGCACCCACGAGGTGTACAGAGCGTGGGATGCACGTCGGGGTCCCGCCGGATCCGTGGTGGAGGAGGGCGAGGGCGCCTCCAATGAGCTCGAGGACGCCGCCGTGGCCGTGGCCCCCCGGCTGGCGGCATGGCGCGACCACCTGGCCGGAGTGTGCGGGAAGCGGCCCCGACTGGCCGGCAGCGGGTCGACCTGGTTCGTCGAGGGGGAACCCGAGACTCTCGGTCTCGGCCAACGGGACCACCTCATCCTCGACGGCGAGAAGGCGGCGATCTGCGCCGTCGCGACGTTGCCGCCGTGGACGGAGGGATAGGGCCACCGCTCTCGGCGACGCGGGAGGCGGGTGTTAATGTCTGGTGGTGGGTCGACCGCGCCGTACCCTCCGTGTCGTCCGCCGCAAGGTTCGTCGGGCTCTCGGTCGACCCAACCAGCGTCTGGTGGCCACCCAGCCCAATCCGGCCGACCCCAACCCGCTGAGCGACTTCCGGTTCTTCGCCGTGCTCGGGACGTGGATGGAGGAGGACGTCGTCGAGGCCACCGTCCGCAACGCCTTCGCCCAGGGGGTCGAGGCCGTCTACCTGGTGGACAACGCCTCGACCGACGCCACCGTGGAGCGGGCCCTGGCCGCCGGTGCCACCTTGGCCGAGTCCTTCGAGACGCAGGTCTACGAGGAGCACGTCCGGGTGTTGTTCATGAACGGCGTGGTGGCCCGGGAGTCGTTGGCCTGCGGCGCCGAGCACGTCTGGTGGTTGTGGCTCGACGCCGATGAGTTCCCCGAGGGTCCCGACGGGATGACCATCGTCGAGTACCTCCGCACCCTCGATCGCCGTTTCCGCCTGGTGGGCAGTACCTATTACAACCATTACCCCAGCACGAAGCCCGAGTATCTCCCCGGATTCCATCCCCTGGAGTTCCAACCGCTGTGCGAACACTACGTGCGGGTACTTCCCCGCTTCTGCGATCAGTGGCACTTCAAGCATCCCCTGCAGAGGTTCGACAGCGTCGGCCCCTTCGCCATGAGCATCATCGGGTTCCACAGCGCCAACACGATGCACCCGGCCCCGCTGCTCGAGCCGACGGGCGGCATCGTGACCCACCACGTGCAGTACCGGGAAGAGGCGTTCACCAGGATGCGGATGGAGCTGCTGTGCGGCGGGGGAGGACGCAATACCTACAACCACTCGATCGGGAACACCGAGATCGGCAAACGATTCGCCTCGCTCGACGCCATCTACGAACAGCGCTGGCGCGACGTCGACAACCTGCGGATCCGCGACACCAACAAGGGTGTGGATCCCGAACCGTGGACCGGTCCGCGTCCCACGCACCTCTGGTACGAGCCCGGTGAGCTCGAGGCGGCCAAGCGGGCGTGGGCGGACGACCGGTCGCTGAGCCACACGGAATGAGCGACGAGGACGGGCCGGTGGTCCCCGGCCTCGACATGGTCGGGCTCACCCAGACGCCCGACCGTTTCCAGCTGTGGACACGGGTGATCGCCGACTTCCGGGTCCAGACCATGGTCGAGGTGGGTGTCTACCGGGGGGTGTTCGCCGAGGCCATGTTGCGCGACTGTCCGGGAATCACCACGTACTACATGATCGATCCCTGGCGGCGCCTCGCCGACTGGAACAAGCCGGCCAACAAGCCGAACAAGCCGGCCGACGAGCAGGATGCCCGCTTCCAGGCCCTCTTCGAGGAGACGGTGGAGCGCACGGCACCGTGGGAGGCCAAGCGGGTCGTCCTGCGCGGTCGCACCACCGAGGTCATCGACTCGATCCCCGACGGGTCGCTCGATCTCGCCTATGTCGACGGCGACCACACCCTGCGCGGGATCTCGATCGACCTGATCAGGGTGTGGCAGAAGGTCCGTCCCGGAGGCCTGTTGGGCGGCGACGACTTCAGCCGGTCGACCTGGCAGCACGACCGGAGCTTCGAGCCGTCGCTCGTCTTCCCCTTCGCCCTCTACTTCGCCGAGGCGGTCGGATCCCCGATCACCGCCCTGGGGCACAACCAGTACCTGATACACAAGGTGGACACCGGCTTCGCCTTCCACGACCCCACCGGCCACTACGGCGACACCACGTTGCAGGCGGCGTTGGCGGCCGTGTCCGGGCCGGACCGGGACCAACGGCGGTCGCTCCCGTCGGCCGGGCGGTCCCTGGCCCGACGCCTCTCGCCCAAGCGCCAGTCCCAGGGTTAGCCGCCGTGGGTACCCGGAGGACCGGCGCGTGACGAGCCCGACGAACATGTTGGTGATCGTGCTCGACGCCCTGAGAGAAGACTGCGTCACACCACCGCTCGAGGAATCCGACCGGTGCTTCAAGGCGGAGACCTGCATCACGTCCGCCCCCTGGACCCTTCCCGCCTGCACCTCGCTCATCACCGGAATGGACGTCACCCGGCATCACCACTTCTGGCACTCCGGAGGTCGGGTGACGAGCGAGCTGGTGCGTGCCGTCCCCGACCTCTACCGCAAGGTCGGTCTGGTCAACAACACCGTTCTCCTCTCGGCCTCGAAGCTCGACACCGGCTTCGACCGGTGGAAGTACTTCGACGACCACGCCCGTCCCTTCCGGCGGGCGGCCACCTACATCCGGCGGGCGCGACCCAAGAAGCCGCTCTTCCTCATCGTGCATTCGAACATCCCCCACGACTACTACCTCCCCGGCGCAGCCCGGTACTACGACGAGGAGTTCCCCGGCACCACCGACGCCGCCTGCATCCTGCGCAACCGGGTGATCCGCTGGGCCGGGACCACCCCGGAGGAGCGCGCCGCCGTGGCCCGGACGTACCGAGCGTCGGCCATGAAGGCCGTCTCGTGCGCCCGTGAGATCCTCGAGATGGCCCGGGCCCGGGACGACTTCGTCACCGTCGTGGTGTCGGACCACGGCGAAGGGCTCGACTACGACGATGGCCGCCTCCACCACGGCGGTCGCGTCCACGACGACCTTCTGCGGGTTCCGCTCTACTTCGATCTTCCCTCCACCATCCCCGAGCATCAACGCCGCGACATGGCGGCCGCTCTGTCGTCGTCCCTCGTCGGCATCACCGACGTCTTCCCCACCCTGTTGGCCCTGGCCGGCGTGGGGCCCGTCCCCCAGGCCGACGGTCGGCGGATCGACACCGCGTCGAGCGAGCGGGTGGTGGTCAGCGAGGACCGCCGCTATCTCTACTTCAAGGACCGCTTCCGGCTGAACATCATGGGGCGGGGCAAGAACATGTCGCAGGAGGACGGGGAGCGCAACCAACGCCTGCGGGCACAGCTGGCCGAGGCGCCGATCGTGCGGTCGTACCGGTCGAAGGCGGCCAAAGCGATCATGACGTGTCTGCACCTGCGGCCCGGAACAGGCTCCACCTCCGATACCCGCCGTGCTCTGCTCGAGTTCGGCGAGAATCTGATGGGAGCGCCGGCGCTCGTCCGGCGGGGCGACCGGCTCTACGGCTTCGAGCTGTACGACCTGGAGGGCGACCCCTCCGAGAGGCACAACCTGCTCACCGCCGGGGATGCCGGGGTCGACGCCCTCGTGGCCAGTGAGTGGGGGCTGCCCATCACCGTTCCCATCGGCGACGCCACCGACGAGGCCGAGGTGGACCTGGCCACCATGCTCGAGGGAGCCGAGCGCGTCACCGCCACCTGAACGGGCGGGAGCGGCGGCGGCGGGCTATTTGCCCGCGGCCCGCCGTTGCCAGCGGGTGGCCTTCAACATCTTCTTGTGCTTCTTCTTGCGCATGCGCTTGCGGCGCTTCTTGATCAGCGATCCCATGAGTGGGCGAAGGTTCAGCGCGGTATCCCGGTCCTGCCGATATTCTGGGCCCCCGGAGGAGGTGGGCCATGGGCCACCGGCTGGTTGCCATCGACCATGTGCAGCTGGCCATGCCGGCGGGAGGCGAGGACGAAGCCACCGCGTTCTACCAGGGGATCCTGGGCCTCGAGCGTCGGCCCAAGCCGCCGGTGCTGGCCGCCCGGGGCGGCTGCTGGTTCGCCAACGACGACGTGGTCGTCCATCTGGGCGTGGACACCGACTTCCGGGCCGCCCGCAAAGCGCACCCGGCGCTGGTGGTCGATGGGTTCGACGCCCTGTGCGCCGCTCTCGATTCCCGGGGGCACCCGGTGCGTCCCGACCACGAGCTCCCGGGCGTCCGTCGGGGCTACGTGGACGATCCTTTCGGGAACCGGATCGAGCTCATCGAGGCGTGAGCGCTGGATGGGCGAGGATGGAGCCCGAGAGATGAGATCCTCGTTGCCGGGCCCCGGCGGGCATCGGTGCCTTGGCGGGTAGTTCAATCGGCAGAACGCCGGCCTTTGGAGCCGGATGTTGGAGGTTCGAGCCCTCCCCCGCCAGCCAAGCTCTCCAGCAAGCAGTCATCGGGGCCCGACCGCCGTTACCGCCGCCTCGGCCTCCCACCGACCTGGGTCCCGTGTCGCACGAACACGCAATCGCCACCAGTAGGGCTTCTTTCAGAAAGGCCGTTCAACTCCACGTCAACCTCTTTGGATCTACCAGCGTGGAATGGGAGGTCCCAGAGGAAGAAGGATCGGATGGCAGCAGCCGGCGCGCCAAGCACCGCCGTCGTTCTCATGGCGCTCTCGCTCTCGATGGTGGCTGGATGTTCGTCACCTCAGGCATCGACTACCAAGAGACAAGTGGCGTCTCCAACCTCCGGCACGACAACCCTCGCTCCACCACCCACCAGTCCCGTAACGGCCCCACCACCCACCACACAAGCCGTCATGGCGTCGACACGATGCCAGCCCTATGAGCTTCGGATCGGTATCGGACCGCAAGTCTCTCCAGAGACCGGAGAGCATCCCTTGCTGCTGGCTCTGACCAACGAAGGCTCTCGTGCCTGTTATCTCGACGGGTATCCAGGGGTGACCCTTTACGATGCCGACAATGCACTGCTCCCGCTGTCGTACCAATGGCACGGCTATCAGACGACTGGACCAGCGCCGCAAAGAGTCGACATCGCTCCAGGGAGGGCGGCGTTCGTCATGGTGAGCAAGTACCGATGCGACTCCGGGGACAAAGACACGGCCGTCAGCCTTCACCTCATCCCGCCTGACGACACGACATCGCTGGTGGTGAGCATCCAAGGCCACCAGGACCTCAGCTATTGCGGCCCCGGCGATCCTGGCTCCGAGCTGGACATCTCACCGGTTGAGCCCACAGCCGAGTCCACGGCGGCGCCCTGACGGGGTACACCGCCCGCCCCCGCGGATGACCAATGGGTGCGAGGACCCGGTGTGTGGCTTGAAAAACGGCTCCTGCGACGACGTCCTGATCAGATGTCAGCGATCAGACCGGCCGAGATCAACCGGCCGGGATCAACCGGCCGGGATCAATTGGTGAAGGCGTGAAGTCCGTCGGGCACGAAGTCGGGCGCCATGATGAGCCGGTTGCGCATCACCTCGTCGCAATGACGGCAGCGCGTCCCTCGCGGCGTCACCCGGCAGGCCATGATCCCGGCCAGGTGGGGTACGTCGTATCCGCTGCAGGTTCCCCCGTCCAGCTCCTCGGAGCAGTAGGCGACCTCACCGTCGCGATGAAGAACGAGACATCCGTTACACATTGGCCCAGAATCCTTTCCGGTGGCCTAAGGGATATCCCCTGTGTGCCTTCTCACAATCGGCCGAAGGACGGGGCCGGTGGAGCAAGCGATGCACAACGGCGCCCACTGTGAGTGTGGATCCTTCAGCTTTACCACTATCCGCGGTCAAACAGGGGGCATTACCTCCTGGGAGTGGTTAGGAAAGAGGCGCTCTGCGGTCGAACCGCGCCGGGGGAGGGACGACGGGCGGTCCGCCGAGGGGCGGTGACGGTGGTGGGGACCGGGGGCGCCGGCGATCAGCGCTGGGGTGCCGGGACGGGAACCTGGGTGCACCGGGGACAGGAATGGCGCGCCACCAGGCGGTGGGCGAAGAAGCCGCCGCGATGAGGGTGGTCTTCGCCGGGACACTGACGCCCGGCCTTCTCTTCCGTGCAGTACGCGACGGTGCCGTCACGGTGCACAACCAACTGGCCGAGACAGCTCCTCATCCTTCGCCACCTCACGGTCGTCGCCGGTCCGGGCCGGCGCAGGGACCTGCGTCCCCCGTTCCGTCGGGGAGGTCTCTGGCCCTGCATCGGCGCGAGGCGGCGTCTTCTTGAGGAGTTTTCGCAACACCTCCCCAATTTCCCGGTGGCCGATTTCCCGGTGGCCCGATTTTCCGGACGATTCAGCGGAAGTCCCGTGACGGCGGCAGGGGAGCCGACCCGAGATCGAGCCGGGAGATCTTCTCCGCCACCACGCTGACGACGCCGTCCACCCGCTCGAGACGGCCCCGCACCAGCAGGGCGGGGGAGCGCCGGGCGCAGTCGCGCCAGCGCACCCAGGCACCCGGTGAGCAGATCACGTTCACCATCCCGGTCTCGTCCTCCAGGTTGAGGAACACGGTCCCCTTGGCGCTTTCGGGGTGCTGACGGTGGGTGACCACCCCGCCCACGGTCACCCGCCCGTCCGTCTCGGCACCGGGCAGCCGTCCGGCGGGGATGACGCCCAGGGCGTCCAGGCGCGGCCGGGCCAGCTCGACGGCGCCGGCGCCCACGGTGAGACCGGTGGCCCACATGTCGGCCGCCACCTCTTCGAGCGGTGCCAGGTCGGGCAGCACGGGGGCATCCTCCCCGGTCAGGAGGCCCGGCAAACGGTCGGGTGTGGCCTGGGCGACCACCCCGGCGGCCCACAGCGCCTGGCGCCGGGTCCCCGCCGGTCCAGCCGCCGGGTGCCGCCGCTCCGTCACGGGGGGGCAGGCCTTCGAGGGCACCGGCGGTGGCCAGCGCCTCCAGCTGAGCCCGCCCCACTCCTCCCCGGCGCACCAGATCCTCTATCGAGGCGTACGGGCGACGTTCGGCGATGCGCTCGGCCATCTCGTCGCCCACGGCGCGGACCGTCCCGATCCCCAGACGGACCTCCGGCTGTCGCGCCGGTGACCCCACGGGACCACCGGCGGGGCCCGCCACCTCCCAGTCGAGAGTGGCCTCGGCGCCCGACCGGTCGACATGGGGACGGTGGACGACGATCCCGTGCCGGCGGGCGTCGGCCACCAGGGACTGGGGGGACCAGAACCCCATGGGCTGGGCGTTGAGCAGGGCGGCGCAGAAGGCGGCGGGATAGTGGAGCTTCAACCAGGCACTCGAGTAGACGAGGTAGGCGAAGGACACGGCGTGGCTCTCGGGGAACCCGAAGCTGGCGAAGGCGGCCAGCTTGCCCACGATCTCGTCGGCCACCTCGCCGGTGATGCCGCGGGCGGCCATCCCGGCGTAGAGGCGGTCGCGCAGGCGTGTCATCCGGGCCCCGGAGCGCTTGGCCCCCATGGCCTGGCGCAGCTCGTCGGCCTCGGCCGCGCTGAACCCGGCGGCGTCGATGGCGATCTGCATGAGCTGCTCCTGGAACAGCGGCACCCCCAGCGTCTTGGCCAGGGCCCTCTCGAGCAGGGGATGCGGGGGGATGGGTTCCTCGAGGCCCTGCCGACGCCGGATGTAGGGGTGGACGGATCCCCCCTGGATGGGACCGGGTCGGATGATGGCCACCTCTATCACCAGGTCGGAGAAGCACCGGGGCCGGATCCGGGGCAGCGTGGCCATCTGGGCCCGGCTCTCCACCTGGAACACCCCCACGGTGTCGGCCCGGCACAGCATGTCGTAGACGGCGTCCTCCTGGGGCACCATGGCCAGGTCGACGTCCACCCCGTGGGCTCGGCGTTGAGCAGGCGGCGCAGAAGGCGGCGGGATAGTGGAGCTTCAACCAGGCGCTCGAGTAGACGAGGTAGGCGAAGGACACGCGTGGCTCTCGGGGAACCCGAAGCTGGCGAAGGCGGCCAGCTTCCCCACGATCTCGTCGGCCACCTCTCCGGTGATGGCACGCGCCGCCATCCCGGCGAAGAGGCGGTCCCGCAGGCGTGTCATCCGGGCCCCGGAGCGCTTGGCCCCCATGGCCTGGCGCAGCTCGTCGGCCTCGGCCGCGCTGAAACCGGCGGCGTCGATGGCGATCTGCATGAGCTGTTCCTGGAACAGCGGCACCCCCAGCGTCTTGGCCAGGGCCTTCTCGAGCAGGGGGTGCGGGGGGACGGCCTCCTCGAGGCCCTGCCGACGGCGGATGTAGGGGTGGACGGATCCCCCCTGGATGGGTCCGGGCCGGATGATGGCCACCTCTATCACCAGGTCGGAGAAGCACCGGGGCCGGATCCGGGGCAACGTGGCCATCTGGGCCCGGCTCTCCACCTGGAACACCCCCACGGTGTCGGCCCGGCACAGCATGTCGTAGACGGCGTCCTCCTGGGGCACCATCGCCAGGTCGACGTCCACCCCGTGGGCCTGTCGGATCAGGTCCACCGCCCGGTGCAGGGCGTCGAGCATCCCCAGTCCGAGCAGGTCGAACTTCACGAGCCCCACCGTGGCGCAGTCGTCCTTGTCCCACTGCAGAGCGGTCCGCCCCGGGTGCCGGGCCCACTCCACCGGGCAGACCTCCACCACCGGCCGGTCGCAGATGACCATCCCCCCCGAGTGGAGCCCCAGATGCCGGGGGAAGTCGAGGACCTGCCCGGCCAGGGTGGCCACCGCCGCCGGGAGCGGTCCCCCCCGGTCGAGGGGCTCGCCGTTGTCGACCCCCTTGGCCCAGCCGTCGACCTCTTCGGGGGAGTGCCCGAGGGCTTTCCCGATGTCGCGGATGGCCGAGCGGGTGCGGTAGGTGATGACGTTGGCCACCTGGGCGGCGTGATGCCGGCCGTAGTGCTCGAAGACGTAGGCGATGACCTCCTCGCGCCGGGACGACTCGATGTCGAGGTCGATGTCGGGGGGGCCGTCGCGCTCGGGGGAGAGGAACCGTTCGAACAGCAGCCCGAGACCCACGGCGTCGGCCCGGGTGATGGACAGGGCGAAGCAGACGGCCGAGTTGGCCGCCGAGCCCCGACCCTGGCAGTAGATGTCGTGACGCCGGCAGAACTCCACGATGTCCCAGACGATGAGGAAATAGCCGGCGAACCCGAGGGCGCCGATCACCTCGAGCTCGTGGTCGATCTGGGCCCACGCTCCCGGTATCCGCTCGTCCCGGCGCGGCCCGTAGCGGGCGGTGGCACCGCGACGGGTCAGTTCGACCAGCCAGGTCTGCTCGTCGTGCCCGGGGGGGACGGGGAAGTGGGGGAGCCGCGGTGCCACCAGCCGGAGGTCGAAGGCGCACTCCCGCCCCAGCTCGCCGGCCCGGGTCACGGCACCGGGCCAGCGGGCGAAGCGGCGTTCCTGCTCGCCGGGGCTCCGCAGGTGGGCGGCGGCCGCCGCCGGCAGCCACCCCTCGAGCTCGGCCAGGGGCCGCCGGGCCCGCACGGCGGCCAGGGCGGTGGCGAGAGGCCTCCGGGAGGCGGTGGCGTAGTGGACGTTGTTGGTGGCCACGAGGTCCACCCCCCTGTCGACGGCCAGGTGGGCGAGGGCGTCGTTGCGGGCGGTGTCGAGAGGATCACCGTGGGCCCACAGCTCCACCGCCACGTTCTCCCGGCCGAAGGCATCCGTCAGGCGGTCGAGCTCCCGCCCGGCGGCGGCGGGGCCGGCGGTGGTGAGGGCGGCGGGGACCGCCCCCTTCCGGCAGCCGGTGAGGACCAGCCAGTGGCCCCCGTGCCGGTTCCCCAGATCGTCGAGCGTGCACGTCGGGGTGCCCTTGGCGCCCCCGGCCAGATGGGCCTCGGCGATGGCCCGACTGAGTCGGGCATAGCCGTCGGGGTCGCGGGCCAGGACCACCAGGTGGGTCCCGACCGGGTCGGGCGTCCCGGTCCGGGGACGGGAGGCGGCCCGGGAGAGCGGTGCGCCGGCGGGGGAGGGGCGGGCACCAGGGTGAGCTCGGCACCGAAGACGGAGGCGAGCCCCACCGCCCGGGCCGTCTCGGCGAAGCGGACCACCCCGTACAGGCCGTCGTGGTCGGTGAGGGCGAGGGCCCCGAGGCCGAGCCGGGCGGCCTCGGCCACGAGCTCCTCGGGGTGCGAGGCACCGTCGAGGAAGCTGAAGTTGGAATGACAGTGCAATTCGGCATACCACCATTCACCGGACAGCGATTCACCGGCCGGACGGCCCGGCGATGGTCAGTCGTAGGTCCCCTCCAGCCACCAGCCGCCCCGCTCGCGCGTGAGCAGATGTGCGGTCCCGGGGCCGGTGACGACCTGCATCCGGGCAAGACGTCGGGGGACCGCCCACCACCGTTCGTCCGACGGCCACGGCCCGGCCCATCCGGTCACCGCCGTCCACGGTCCCCCGTCCACCGACAACCGGGCCGGTGCGGCGGTGACCATCCCCCCGCCGCTGACACCGACGAGCTGGCCGCCGGTGTCGACCAGCTGGGCGGGCAGCGGCCGGGTGAGCACGATCACCGGCGCCGGTGGGGGGACCTGTCCCGGCCACGGGGGGTCCGGGACAGGTCCCGCACCCGCCCCGCCGGCGCCCGGTCTGCTCCGACCCGGTGTCGCGTCCGCCGGCCCAGGGGACGACCCGGGCCCGTTCGGCCGGCCCCCGTCCCCCCTGGAGCCGTCCCGTGACCACCGCCTCGGGCCCGAGCAGCTGCTGGACCCGGGCCAGCGCCCGTCCCGCCCGGGCCGCGGCCCCCGCCTCTCCCCCCCAGAAGGCGGGCTGCCGGGTCGAGATGCCCCCGCCCGCCCGTGCCGGCCCTCCCCGCCGGGGGGACTGACGGAAGCCGGGCAGTTCGCCGCTGATCCCCTGGGCCACCCGGTGGCAGGCGGCGCCGTCGGCACCGAACCGGGCGAGCACATCTCGATCCGGGAGGGCGGCGAACCGGCCGAGCGTGTGGATCCCCAGGCGACCCAGGAGGTCGGCCAGTTCGGGCCGCTCCAGCGTGGCCACCGGCCAGGGGGTGAGAAACCCCGGGGTCCCCCCCGGGGGGACGACCACCGGGTCGGTCCCCGACCACCGGGCGGCCAGGACGGCGGCGAACAGCCCGTCGGCCACTCCCACCCCGGCCGTCACTCCCACCCCGGCCGTCACACCATCGACCGCCCCCACGGCGCCGGCGAGCAGCCGGGCGAACCTGTCGTCACCACCGAAGTAGCGCGACGGGCCGCGGGTACCCACGGCGCACACCCCGCTCCGTACCACCTCGACGACGGGTGAGAACATTCCCACCGCCCCCGTCACCCGGGCGAAGGCCCGTCCCCGGCCCCCGTCCTCCTGCTCCTCGAGGAGGTCGGGGCACCACACCACCAGCACCCGCTGCACCGTCTCCCCCTTCTCACCCCGCCGCCACGACACCGGACGCCGCCGGCAGCCACAGCCCGGTCCGCACACCCCTCACCGCCGACCGGCGGCCGGAGGCCACCACCTCGACGTGGCGCCCCCGGAGGTGGCCATGGCCCCTGTCCACCCCGGCCCACGTCCCGTCCTCCACCGTCAGGTGGACGTCGGGCCCTTCGGGCCACGTCCCCGGCCCGGTCCGGACCACCAGCACCGCCCGCTTCTGCCGGGCCCGGGCCACCAGCCGCCGCGCCACCCCCGACCGGACCCGACCCGGGGGGCTCACGAGCACGACGTCCATGTCGTCGACCAGGATGGCGGTGACCTCCGGCCACGCCGACCCGGGGCCCGGGACGAGGGCCAGGCGGTCGAGATCCACCCCCATCTCGGCGATGGCCAGGATCCCGGGGTCGCCCGTTCCCACCGCCGCGCACCACGAGCCGGCGGCCGAGGCGGCGGCGAGCAGGGCGAAAGCCAGCATGCCGGCACCGCCCCCGGCACCCCCCGTCCCCCCCCCGGCCGTCCGTCCCCCCCGGCGTGCCATCACCGGTGCCGACGGTGATGACGGCCCCCCGCTGCAGTCCACCCCGGGGCAGCAGGGGTCTGAGGGGAGGGAGCAGGGGGAGGAGCTGGTCCCGGCTGGAGGACACGGGCCGGGCCCGGGAGGCGAGGGAGATGTCGACGAGGGCCATCGACTGCGAGACTAGCGAACGTATGTTCGATCCGCTAGGGGACCCCCGGGACGTGTCCGTCGACCCCTACATCCCCAGCTCACGCCCTCCCGGACCGCCGGGCGGCCGAGCCGTCGGCCACGCCGCGTCGGCCCCGTCCGAGGTGTCGTTCCGGCCCCGTGGGGCCGGCCAGCTGGAGCCCCGTCCCGAGCGCCGCGGTCCGCCATGGCTCATGGGCGAACCACGGGGTCAGCTCGATCCACCCCATGGCGTTCTTCTCGTCCACCACGAGGGCCATTCCCGGCCGGCCCCGGGCCACCACATCGACGGGGAGCCGTTTCCGCAGGACCGTCGACGTGGTGACGGAGGGGACCGGATCCTGCCCCCGCCCACCGGCACCCCGCAGGACCCGGTCCACCACCACCCGGGCCATCCCGCCCCCGCCCCGGAGCACCGGCGTGGAGAGCGACCGGGTCGACACCTCTTCTTCTCCGGCCAGTGTGGAGAGGGCCTCGAGGGTGCGCACGTCCCCGATTCCGGGCAGCACCACCGTGGTCCCGAAGAGGGAGAGGAAGCCCTCGGCCGCCGTTCCCCACCGCCCCCGCGCCTGGGACAGGTCCTGCAGGCACGCCAGCGTGACGACCCCCTGGCTGCCTCCCTCGCTCACCATGGCCGGCAGGTCCGGCACCGGGGCGATGTTCGCCACCTCGTCGAGGGCGAGCACGACGGGCGCCGGTCCGGCCGTGCCGGTGGTCCGGCGCCGCCGGGCACCCTCGGCGGCGCGGGCGTAGGCGGCCGCCCGGATGTCGGTGAGCAAGCCGACGACGAGCGGTGCGGCCAGTGCCTGATGGCGTCCGGTGGCGCATATGTAGAGAGTGGCCGACGACTCGCAGAAGGTCCGGGGATCGAAGTCCGCGGCGACGGTGGTGGCGAGGGCCGCCTCACTGCGGTAGGCGGCGAGGACGCCCGAGGCGGTCGACCAGATCCCGCTCTGCTCGCGTCCGTCGGTGGCGGCGATCCCGGCGAGGAGGTCGGCGGCGATCCCGGCTCCCTCCCGATCGAGGACACGCAGGGCGGGGGCGGCCTGCCGGCGGTCGATCCACGACAGCACCGTCGCCAGCTCGACCTCCTCGAGCGCCGCCGCGTGCAGCACCGGCGCCAGCAGGGCCTGGGCCCGTTCGGTCCAGTGGTCGACGCCGATCTCGCCGTCGCCGCGGCCGCCCGACGGCCGTGTCGAGCCGACGAGACCACGGGCCACCAGCAAGGCATCGTCCCAGCGTGCACACCCCGTGACCGGAGACCACCGCACGCGTTCGACGCCAACGGGTACGTCCACCGTCCCGCTCGGGTCGTAGAGGAGACACGGGCCGTCCCGCCCGCGCGCGCGAGCGGTGGCCCGCAGAACGTCGGGTTTGGTGGAGGTGGACACCACCGCCGCCGGGGCGCTCAACACCGTCGGCACCACGAGCCCCGACGTCTTCCCCGATCGCGGTGGCCCGAGGACGAGAGCGGCCTGTTCGGCCGGCGCCCACACCGGCCCCTGCGACCCCGCACCGATGTACAGACAACCACCGGTCCGCCCCGCCGCCTGGCGGATGGCACTGAGTGCCCCGGTCATCTGTGCTCCGGTCATCTCGGCCGTCATATCGGGGCCGACCCTGTCTCGTGGCCCGCTGCGCCGTGTCGGCCCCGTCCTGCGGCGCGTCGACGGCCGGACGGTCTCCGGCACGGTGCGGGCACGGCGTTCTCAGTAGCCGGCGTCGAGGTCGACGAGGTCGCCGGGTACGTCCCCGTTCAGCCATCTCCGCAGTTGTGCGGCGAAGCGCCACTTGAAGTCGTCGAGGGTGTGTGATGACGACCACGTGACGTGAGGAAGGGCGAGAACGTCGGGACGTCCCCACAGAGGGTGTCCCGGTGGGACCGGCTCCTGGCGGAACGCGTCGAGGACGGCGCCGCCGAGACGACCGCTCTCGAGCGCGGCCACGAGCGCATCGTCGTCGACGAGAGCACCCCGTGCCACGTTGACCAGGAACGAACCTCGCTTCATGGCGCCAAAGACGGTGGCGTCGAGCATGTCGGTGGTCTCGGCCGTCAGCGGGAGCGCGCAGACGACATAATCGGCATCGCCCAGTTCCTGGCGCCACGCGTCGCCCACCACCATCCGGGTCACACCGCGCGGGGCGTTCGCTCGTGGTCGTCGTGTGCAGGCCCTGACCTCGACGCCGAACGGCTCGAGCATGGCCGCCACCAGGGTCCCGACCGCCCCCAGCCCCAGGAGGAGAACCACGGCCCCTTCGAGCTCGGCCAGCGGTTTCCCCACCTCCCACAGGCCGGCGTCGGATTGGCGCACGAAACGGGGTAGGGCCTTGGCGGCCGACAGGATGGCGAGGACGACCCATTCGGCCATGGGCCGGGCGGCGATTCCGGCGCCGTTGGACAGGATGACCCCCCGGTCTGCCAGCTTCTCGAGGGGCAGGTCCTCCACCCCCACGTAGTCGGAATGGACCCAGCGAAGGTCGGGGAGCTCGTCGATGGCGTTCCCCAGACGGGCGGGTGTGAGGTGGTACCGCCAGAGCACCTGCACCCCGTCCGCGTCGTCGGGGCCGACGGGGTCGTCACCCACCACGACATGTCGGACGTCGCCCCCGAGAGCTCCGGACCTGACGATCTCGGCCAACCCACGTGCCGCCCACGGGGGCGCGGCGACCACGGCCGACCGGCTGTCCCCACTCTCCGGCTCGCTGTGTCTTCCACTCGCAGCGTCACTCACTGTGTTGTTCGCTGCGGGCGGGGGACCGGTGCCCGAGGGACGTCTCATCGCGTCTCCGGACGAAAAGTCGGCCGTCCCGCGTGGACACGAAGCGTACCCGGAACACCGAGCAGAGCGTAGGGATCCTCTGTCTGCGCCGCTCCGCTTCGGAGCTCGACGTGGCGTCCCCGCAGCCGAATCACGTCTCCGACGCGGGGACCGAGAGAAATTGTCACCTCGAGGTGCAGGTCACCGTCGTCGCCTCTGTCAGCGTCGACGACGATGACGTCGTAGATTCCGTCGGGCAGCATCGGCATGAGAAAAATCCTTGCAAACGAAGGGTTTCCTGTCCATACGCGACTGTGGGTCCGATCGCCCGCACGTTCGCGTCGAGCCCATCGCAACACATTTGCCATCGCGAAACCTCGCGCGAAACCTCGCGCGCCAACGTCCACCAGCAGCGACAATGCTTGACCTTGGCGCGAAAACCTTCTTTGATTGATGGCATTCCGCTACACGGAGGAGGACGGCGGGTGAACAAGTCGGGCCTGATCGACGCGATCAGCAACACGACGTCGTTGACGAAGCGCGAGACCGAAGACGCGGTCAACGCGTTGGTCCACGCCGTCGTGAGCGAAGTGCGCGCCGGTCGTCGTGTGTCCGTCGTCGGATTCGGTAGCTTCAATCCCACGCAGCGTGGTGCTCGCATGGGACGCAATCCCCAGACCGGTGCGCCGGTGAAGATCGCTGCATCCAAAGGTGTGCGCTTCTCGGCGAGCAGCACACTCAAAGGGATCGTCAACGGCAAGGTGCCTCTGCCGGCGCTGAAGGCTTCGCCGGCTCCTGTCCGAAAGGTGGCGAAGGCGGCGAAGCCGGCCGCCAAGAAGGCCCTCAAGAAAACGGCCAAGAAGTCGACCAAGAAGGCAGTTCGAAGGGCCCCGGCGCGAAAAGTCGCCCGGAGGCCTGTCGGCAAGGTCGCCAGGCGCGCTCCGTCGAGAAAGACCGCGAAGCGTGCTCCGGCGAGGAAAACAGCGAAGCGATCGGCCAACAAGGCCGTACGGCGGGCTCCGGCGAAGAGACCGGTGAAGCGCGCCCCGGCGAGGAAAGTAGCGAAGCGATCGGCCAAGAAGGCCGTAAGGAGGGCATGAAAATGCCAGTCAAGCGAGCGAGGAAGACGGCCAAGCGGGCCCCGGCCAAGAAGGCAGCGAAGCGGACCACCGCCAAGCGCGCCGTCAAGCGGGCGCCGGCCAAGAAGGCCGCCAAGCGGACCGTCAAGCGGGCGCCGGCCAAGAAGGCCGCCAAGCGGACCGTCAAGAAGCGCGCCGTCAAGCGGGCGCCGGCCAAGAAGGCCGCCAAGCGGACCGTCAAGAAGCGCGCCGTCAAGCGGGCGCCGGCCAAGAAGGCCGCCAAGCGGACCGTCAAGAAGCGCGCCGTCAAGCGGGCGCCGGCCAAGAAGGCCGCCAAGCGGACCGTCAAGAAGCGCGCCGTCAAGCGGGCGCCGGCCAAGAAGGCCGCCAAGCGGACCGTCAAGAAGCGCGCCGTCAAGCGGGCGCCGGCCAAGAAGGCTTGAGGCACCCTGCCGCCGGACACGACGGCTTCGAGAGCGTGTGCACGAGGGGCCCTGCGGGGCCCCTCGTCACGCGTCGTCGACGGGCTCGCCGCCGAGCGATGGTTCGCCGGTGGGGCTCGAGCTCCGTGAGGGTGAGGTTCAGAGCTCGGTGAGAAGATGAAAAGCCTCGCCGGCCACCAATCCGGCCAGCCGGCCGTGCGCCGCCAACTGGGCCTCGACGACGCTCCGGAACGCCTCGAGCTGGTCGGCCGGTAGATCGTCACCCTCGGGACCGGCGCCGGCGGGATCGGTGCCCTCGATCCCCATGGTGGAGCGGTGCTGGCTCCGGTGGGCCAGGAGGGCGGCCACCTTCACGTCCAACATCCCGTCGGCCCTCTCGACGTGGTTGGGCTCGTCGGCTTCCCACAGGAGCATCGAGGTCGGCCGGTGGGGCGGTTCGGTGAGATCGGGGAAGAACTGCGGGTCGCGGGCGGCCACGACCCCGTCGGTGAGGAGCCAGCCGGCATTGCGGTGATCAGGGTGCAACCGGTACCGACGCCACGGATCGTGTCCGAGGACCACGTCGGGCCGCACCCGCCTGATCACCTGGCACACCTGACGGCGTTGGACGATCCCGGCTTCGAGCTCGCCGTCGGGCCAGTCGAGGAACTGGACGCCACCGCCCGCACCGGCTCCACCGGCCAGCACCCTGGCCGCCTGGCGCTGCTCACGGTGTCTGCGCTCCACCAGCGCGGCGAGATCGTCGTCGGCCGACCACGTTCCCTTCGATCCGTCGGTGAGGACCAGATGGTGGATCAGACAACCGCCGGCGGCCCATTTGGCCAGTGTCGCCCCGCATCCGAACTCCACGTCGTCGGGATGGGCGGCGACGGCGAGCGCCACCTTCGGCACGGGCAGATCGATGGTGACGACGCCGTGCGTGGGGAGGTCGCCGACGGGAAGGACGTCGGTGCGGCGGGATCCGTCGACCACCGGCGTCAGAGACGGGCGGTCGGGACGAACTCGGCCGGGATGTCCGACGGGACGTCGACGTCCCAGGCCAGGTCCGGTTGCCGCACGACCCGGTACGGCAGTCCGAGGAGCTCCGCTTCGGCCCGGTGCCGGAGAAAGGAACCCGGACCGTAGGAGAACCGGAACCGGGCGTGCGCCGGAACGCAGACCACGTTGGTCCCGTCGTCGCGCCGATCGGGCACCAGCGTGACGCCGTCGAACCCGGCCAGCTGGGCCAGACCGTGGGCCATGGGCAGATCGGCGTGAGCCACCAGCACCTCGTCGGCGCCGAGGGCGGCCAGTCGTGCCACCCCCGCCTCCACGGCCCCGTTCAGGCCGCGTCCCGGTTCGGGCAGCGCCATGGCTCCGTTCCCGACGGCCCACGATGCGACCTCGGCGTCGTCGCAGACGACGGCCACCGGGAGCGGAGCGGCCGCCTCGAGGACGCGGCCGGCCATCATCCGGGAGAGCTCGGCCCTCCCGTCGGCGTCCAACGTCGGCGCCAGACGGGCCTTGCCGGCGGCGAAGGCCTTCACGGGGATGAGGACAACGCAACCGGCGAGGCGGGGGACCTCGGACGTCTCGGTCGTCACGGGCCCAGTGTACGGCCGCCGTGGCGGTCCACCGCCGGCGCACCACGCCGTAGGGTTGGCGGATGCTCGACAAGGTCGCTGTGATCGGGGCGGGCTCGTGGGGGACCACGGTGGCTGCCATCGCATCGCGCTCCGCTCCCACCGTCTTGTGGGCCCGTCGACCGGACGTGGGCGACGCCATCGACCGGCGTCACGAGAATCCCGACTATCTGCCCGGCGTCCGCCTGCCCTGCGACCCTGCGGGCGACGACGTCGCTGGCGGAGGCCGTCGACGGTGCCGCTCTCGTCGTCATGGCCGTTCCCTCCCACGGCTTCCGGGCCGTCCTCACCGACCTGGCCCCCCATGTGGCGCCCGACGTCCCCGTGCTCAGTCTGGCCAAGGGACTGGAACAAGGGACCCACCTGCGCATGACGGAGGTCGTCGCGCAGGTGATACCGGACCACCCCGCCGGCGTCCTCACGGGGCCCAACCTGGCCCGCGAGGTGGTGGTCGGTCAACCGGCGGCCACGGTGGTGGCCATGACCGACGAGGCCATCGCCCGGGAGGTCCAGGAGCTCCTGCGCACCGAGACCTTCCGCGTCTACACGAATTCCGATCTCGTCGGCTGCGAGACGGCCGGCGCCACGAAGAACGTCCTCGCCATCGCCGCCGGCATGATCCAGGGCCTCGGTCTCGGGGACTCGTCGCTGGCGGCGCTCATCACCCGGGGCCTGGCCGAGCTGGGCCGGTTCGGCGTGGCCCTCGGTGGTGACCCGATGACGATGGCCGGCCTGGCCGGGGTGGGAGACCTCGTGGCCACCTGCACCAGCCGACTGAGTCGGAACCGGATGGTGGGCGAGCTCCTCGGTCAGGGACGCCCGCTCGAGGACGTCCTCGGTGAGATGCGGATGGTGGCCGAAGGCGTGAAGACGGCGCGTCCGCTGCTCGAGCTGGCCGCCGCCCAGGGCGTCGAGATGCCGATCGCCCAGCAGGTGGCCGACGTCCTCGAAGGCACCCGCGCCCCGGCGGAAGCGATCCCCGCCCTCATGCTCCGCTCGGCCAAGTCCGAATTCCACGGCCTCGAGATGCGCCGGGACCGCCCCCCTGGGGGCCACGTCGGTCCAGGGTCCGACGTGACCGAGACGGTGTCGTCGGCCGCCGCCCTGGCGCGGGTCCGGGCCTTCCTCCTCGAGCACCGTGTTCCGGAGCAGGACATCGCCCGGGCCGAAGAGGACGACCTTCTCGACCTGCTGGTGGTCGACTGTCTCCTCGTCCCCGGCGAGCGCTACACCCAGAGCGAGGTGGCGGAGATCACCGGCATGCCCGAGGAGCTGGCCAGCCGCTTCTGGCGCGCCCTCGGATTCGCCGACGTCTCCGCTGACGACAGGATCTTCACGGACCTCGACATCGAGGCCATCCGCATCCTCCAGACCATGGTCGACCTCGGTGCCGCCGACGTCGACACGGCACTGCAGCTGGCCCGGGTGATCGGCTCCTCGATGGCCCGTATCGCCGAGGCCGAGGTGGCGCCGGCCGTGCGGGGGATGATGGGGGCGTCGGGATCGGGGGCCGGGTCGAGTGTCGAGGCGGCCGATCGCTTCGTCCGCCTGGCCGACCGGTCGCTCCCGGCCATGACCCGCCTCCTCGAGTTCGCCTGGCGGCGCCACGTCCAGGCATCGGTCCGGCGCGCCATGCTCCAGCGCAGTCGCCACCACCCCGGCGCCCTTCCCGATCTCTGCGTCGGCTTCGCCGACATGGTCGGTTTCACCATGCTCAGCCAGCAGCTGTCGGAGGAGGAACTGGCCGCCCTGGTGAGCCGTTTCGAGGACGTGGCCCACGACACGGTGACGGCCCGTGGTGGGCGGGTGGTGAAGATGATCGGCGACGAGGTCATGTTCGTGACCGACACGGCCACCGACGCCGCCCGGATCGCGCTGGCCCTGGCCGAGGCCTACGCCGACGACGAGTTGCTGTCCGACGTCCGCGTGGCCCTGGCCGTCGGCCCCGTCCTCGTCCAGGACGGCGATTTCTACGGCCCGGTCGTCAACCTGGCCAGCCGGGCCGCCGGCATCGCCGCGCCGGGAAGCGTCCTCGTCTCCGACGAGTTCCACTCCGCCCTGCTGTCGGAGACCGGCCCGGACCCGGGGCCGGCGGGGGAGTTCGCCTTCAAGGCGCTTCGCCCGCGGCTCGTGAAGGACCTGGGTCGCGTCCAGCTGTGGGCCCTGCACCGGCCCGGATCGGAGCCCCTGACCCTCGACCGACGGGCCTCCCGGCGTTGGGAGCGGCTGTCCGAGGTCCTCCACGAGCTCGACGATCTCCGCGAACGCGGCGAGCGCCTCCTGTCGGGCAGCGGACCGGTCGAGCCGGTGGCCCTCCCCGACGACGACTGACGTCAGTGGTCGCCTGAGCGGAAGGTGGCGATACCGAAGGGGCGGAGCTCGAACGACCCGTCGAAGCGGCCCAGGGTCCGTCCGCGCAGGTCGACCAGCCAGCCCGACCGGCTCCCCACCCGGACCGTGGTGGTTCGGTCGGTCGGATTGAACACGCGCACCTCGAGCAGGCCGGCCTCCCGCCGCACGGCGGAGACCTCGGCCCCGTCGATCTCGAGCGCGCTCCCGGGTGTCGCCCGCCCCCCTCCTCCGGGGGCGTGGACGAGCTCGAGCGGGAGGAAGGCGTCGTCGGCCATGGCGTAGGGGTCGTCGCACCCCACCACAGCGCGTAGCGGGCCTCGATCGGACGGCCCTGGAGCTGGAGCCGCTCACCGGCGTGAGTGGTCCGGCGGGCAGCGGCCGGTAGGCCATCCCCAGACGCGACAGCATCCCCGTCGACCGCAGCAGCGTCAGCGCCAGCGTCCGCGCCCGGCCGTCGCCGTCGTCGATGTCGACGAGCTCGTACTCGAGCAGGCCCTCGTGGGCCACCGTGAGCCCGCCGGCCGAGACGAAACGCCGCGACGGGAACGTCGGGAGACCGAACTCGTCCGGCCGCCCCTCGGCCTCGAGACCCCGGCGCACCACGGCGAAGGCGCACTCGGCCTCGGAGTACGTGGTCGGTTCGGGCAGGGGCAGATGGACCCGGAGCCGGTGGTCCCGGCTCGGATTCACGAACCGGGTGACCACCCGGACGATCCGTTCGTCGGCCCGCAGCTCGACGGTGGTCGTGACCTCGACGGTCCGCTCCCCGGTCCGGGCCCGGGTGATGCCGTCGACGTACTCCGGCCACGGTAGCCGGCCGTGATCACGGCGCACGCCCTCACCGGTCCCCGGTCGCTGACGACGACGGAGACGCTGTCGGGCGTGTCCACCAGCCGGTCCCGGAGAGGTGGTGAGTAGTTGTACGAGTCGCCGTGGTCGCCCCCGTCGACCAGCCTCCCGAATCCGGCCACGCCGTCGAGGGCGAACGTCCCCGACGCCGGTCGACGGTCACCGTCACCAGACCGTTGCCGAGCTCGACCGACCCGGCCCCCCGCCGTCCCCCCGCCTTCCCCGTCGGTGACGGTCACCGGGTGGGCGAGGGGCGCCGGCGTGCAGCTGCGCCAGCCGAAGCCGGGGACGTCGGTCACCCGGGCCAGCACCCGCCGTATCGGCGGCTGGTCGATCCGGATCCGCACCGCGCGAGTCGGGTCGGGCCCCCAGTCGGGTGTAGAGGTCCTGCTTGATCGAGGCCAGGGGGACGTCGAAGCGTTCCTCGCTGCCGAAGGTGATCGTGATGTCGATCCCGGTCTCGTCCTCCTCGACCTGCACGCCCTGGATCCACGTGTGGGCGTCGATCTGGCTCCCCGCCGGGAGCATCCCGAGGATGGTCCTGACCGTGTTGGCGTCGAGGGTGAGCGCACCGAGCCCCCGGGGGATCCCGAAGGCGCCGGGCTCTTCGGGCAGGGCCTGGGTGTCGGGCGGAACCTCGTCGCCGGCCACGACCATCTCGACCACGCCGCCGCGGGACGGGCCGACGGGTTCACCACCGTCGGGCCGGCGTCGGCGAGCGACCGGGCCAGGGCCGGCAGGGCCTGGTCGGCCAGTCCCTCACCGATCCGCCGGGCCTCGGCGTAGCGCGTGAGCACGGCGTCGACGACCTCGTCCACCGAGCAGGCGCAGACCGAGTCGTGGGCGGCGTTGCGCACGATCTGCTTCCAGGCCACGTCGAGCAGGGCCTGGGGCCACCGCTCCGCCGGGAGGTACAGCGCGCAGTACGGCTCGGCCCGCCGCTCGAGCGCCCGTTCGGCCCCCGCCGCCTGCCGCTTCACGTCGACCCGGTTCGAGGCCACCCCCATGAGCACGTTGGCCCGGGCCCCGGAGCGCAGCTCGCCCTTCCACCGCGGCAGCCCGTCGGTCGGGGCCCCGGCCAGGTAGTCGGCCAGCGCCGTCACCTCGAGCACGTAGTCGTCCTGGAGGGCGTTGGCTTCGGCCACCACCCGCCCGAGCCACGGCTGCGGCTCCTGGTGGTCGGTCCCGTTCATGAACAGCAGACCGTCGATGAGGAAGCTCGCCGATCTCCTTCTCGTGGTCGGCGATCCGCCGGACGAGCTCCTTGGCGTCGTCGGGGATGGCGGCACCGTTGCCGTACCCGATCGGCAGGTACTCGGCCCGCACCGTCGACCCGTCGGGTGCCTCCCACCAGAAGCCGGTCTTGTCGATCACCGACGGGACCCCCCGCCACACCACCGCGTGCTCGAAGCCGGCCAGCCGCAGGATCTGGGGCATCTGGGCGATGTGCCCGAACATGTCGGGGAGGTAGCCGACCTCCATGGCCCCGCCGAAGGCCGCCCCCCGCCGCAGCCCCGTCTGCAGGTCCCGGATGATCGTCTCGCCCGAGACCAGGAACTCGTCCATCAGGATGTACCAGGGCCCCATCGACAGCCGCCCGGCCGCCGGCCAGGGCCCGGATCCGCTCCTCGTTCTCGGGCCTGATCTCGAGGTAGTCGTCGACCACCGCCATCTGCCCGTCGAGCAGGAACCGGGAGTACGAGGGGTCACTCTCGAGCAGGTCGAGCAGGGCGTCGATCAGGTGGACCAGCCGCAGCCGGAAGGTCTGGAACGGCTCGTACCACTCCCGATCCCAGTGGGTGTGCGGAACGATGGAGACACGCCTCTGTACCTTCTGAGCAGCCGAAATGCCGTCGTCGCCAATAGCCATCCTCACCCCGTCCTCGATGACGCTCAGCTGACCGCCGAGCCGCCCGTCAATAATGCCGCGCACGGGGCCCTCTTCGTGGCCGATCGTGCGTCGACCGGCTCCCGGGCCGGATCACCCGGTGATCGTGGCGGTGGCCACACCCGGCGCCTCGGAGGGCTCGGCTTATACTGCGACCGATGGCCTCGCAGGGCTCGACGGGCTCAGGCGACGTCTGCATCCATGTCATCGGCATGCACCGCAGCGGGACCTCGGCCACCGCCGGCCTTCTCGGTCAACTGGGCCTGGGGATGCCGGTGGACGACGACCTCGTCCCCGCCACCGCCGACAACGAGCGGGGGCACTGGGAGAGCCAGAGCATCGTCCGGCTGAACAATCAGCTCTTCCGCCACTTCGGGGGACTGCTCTTCTCGCCGCCCGATCTGGCCGACGGTTGGCAGGACGACCCGTCCCTGGACGACCTCCGGTCCGAGGCGTCCCGGCGTTTCCGCGCCAGCTTCGGCCCCCGGCCGATCGCCTGGAAGGATCCCCGAGCCTGCATCACCCTGCCCTTCTGGCAGACCGTGATCGACCCCCCGGTGGCCGCCGTCTTCGTCTTCCGGGACCCGGTGGAGGTGGCCCGGGCCTCCGGCTACGGGCCCGCAGCGGGCTGCCGGTGGTGCACGGGCTGGCGACGTGGCAGGCGCCACGGCGAGGTCGTGGCACGCAACCTCCAGGGCATCCCGACGTTGGCCGCCGACTTCGACACGGTGTCGCGCGACCCGGTGGGCTGCCTCGACCTGCTCGTCCTGTTCCTGGGCGACCAGCAGGTGGACGTCGAAGTCTGAGCGTCGGGCCGCGGCCGTCTCCTTCCTGAACGGCGATCTCCGTCATCATCACGGCGCCGCCGAGGCCGACCCGGGCCCGGCGGCGGGGGCTCGCCTCGTCTTCGACGAGCTGCGCCGGAGACTAGGGTCCGCACGCGGCGCGGCAGCGTCCCGATCTCGGCCCGGAGCCGGAGTGGGTCGACGATGTGCTCACCCTGGCCCGGGAGCTCGAGACGGTCCGCATCGCCGACGCCTCACTCCGGCGATCGCGTGGCGTCCGCGTCGTCACCGGCTTTTGGAAGATGCGCTCCGCCCTGACCCGTCGACCGTCGCCCTAGCCGGGGACCGGGAGGCGTGGCCGGCCGGCCCCGCAGGACGGCCTCGGGGGCGATGAGCGGCCGTGTCGAGTCTCCGTAGACGCGGTCGAGGCCGAACCCGCCCAGAAAGGCCAGCGCCGCATCGACCCGGGGGCCGGCACCTCGCCGACCCAGTCGTCCAACCGACCGGGCCCCGAGGCCACGTCGGTGTCGCGATAGTTGGTGTGCGACGGTTCGTCCAGGTTGCCGGTGGAGTCCAGCCGCATGTCCCAGGGGCCGGGGCCGAACCGTCGCAGAAACGTGCTCAGCCTCACCAGCTCACCTCGCGGATCGTTCACCAGGTGCTCGTAGAACACGACATGCGCCTGCCCCGAGGAAAGCAGCTGTGTCGGGACGAAGTTCGAGGCACCAGCGCAGGACGAGTCGGAGGAAGGGGTCGGGAGAGTCCGCCGTCTGTTGATCAAGGCTCCGAAGGGCGCCATCGGCCCCTGCATCAGCGGTTCCTGGCCGAGGATTTGCGGGAGGTTGTCCGGCCACCCCAGTTGCGCCACCGACCAGGCGCTCGGCACCGGATGGCGCAGCAGGTAGACCATGGGGGTCCGCGGATAGCGACGGACCATCCAGGGCAGCAGGTTCGTGGCCCGGATCTCCTTCACCACGCGGCAACGGGGGAAGCGGGCGGTGTTGTACTCGTCGATCCACCGGCCGCGTATCCGTGGCCATGACCTTGTCCAGGACCTCGGTGACAGCCCGGTCGGAACGGCTGTTGGGATCGAGGTAGTGCCCGAAGCGGACGGGCCGGGCCTGGGGACCGCCTCGGCCCGCAGCGGCTCGAACAGCAGCCGGCCGTGGAGCGTCTCGCTCAGGACCTCGGCCAACCATGTCGTCCCGCTGCGGGCGCTGCCGGCCACCAGCAACGACCGGTCGGGGTCGTGATTGCGCTCGAGGAAGGCCACCTTGGGCGACACCGCCCTGTTGGGCCCGTCGGCGGAAAAGGTCCGGGTGCGCCACGGCGGGCCGCAGGAAGTCCGTGTCCCGCCCTATTCGCCTCCGCAGTCCCGACACCTCGGGCGCGGGTGCGGCCCGGTTCCGAGGCGGACCGGGGTCCTCCATGGCGGCGCCGTCCCGTCTCGCCGGACTAATCGGCCACACCGGTGGCGTCGGCCCCGGCGGCCCAGCGTTGCCGCCCGGCGGCGAGCTGTTCGACGTCGTACCACCGTTGGACACGGTCGAGATGAGGCCACGGCCGAGGATCGACACGGTCGGGCCGGTGGAGGTTGGGAAGGCTCACGACGTCTCCCCAACGTTGCTCGTACACGGCGTCGATCGACCGGCGTCGAGCGACGAAGCCCTTGTTGCCGATGGACTCGTGCAACGCCGTCCGCGTGGAACCCGGCCCACAGGTCAATTCCAGCTTGGCGCGGGTCAGCGACTCGTCTCGGTACTGGAAATGGTGGGTGACGATCCCTCCCACCGGTTCGATGAGCGGTACTCCGGTCCGGACCGTGGCGTCGTGGAAGCCCTCACCGCTCGTCACGAAGAGTCCGCTCCGGTCGAAGCGCTGCAGAGGGTGCTTCCAATGGCCCCGTTCGCACGGGGGATGGCGGCGGGGAGCGAAGGGCTCGCAGAGCGGTTGGAAGTCGATGGGATGGAACCCCGGGATGTACTCGGGCTTGCCCGACGGCAGATGATTGAAGTAGCTGCTGCCCACCAGCCTGAAGCGCCTGTCCAGGGTCTGCAGGTACTCCTTGATCGTGAGGCCGTCGGGACCTTCGGGAAACTCGTCGGAGTCGAGCAACAGCCACCAGACGAACGGTGCCCGGCACGAAAGCGACTGGCGGGCGATGACGGCGTTGATCAGGATCTGCGAGATCCGGCCCTCGAAGACGTCGGTCTCGTACGACTCGGCCAAGAGGGCTCCCGCCGATTCGGCGCGCGCCACGGTGGCGTCGGTGCTCCCGTTGTCGACGATGAAGACGGTCTCGGCACCCTGCGCCGTGGCGTTGCGCACCGTCGCCTCGACGACGTCCTCGTCCATCCACGTCTTGATGACGGCGAAGAACTTGAACTCGGGAATGACATCGGGGTGGGTCGGGTTGGGCTCGCCGGCCACCTGGGGCCTTCCCCCGCCCTTCCCGGCCATCGCCTTCACCAAGCGCGCTCGACGTGGGAAGACCACACCGTTTCGAGGGTAACAGCGGCGTGCTGACTGTGCAATCGTTGACGTACCGGACCGAGCAGTCGGATCGGGCATGATTGAGTGCGCGCCACCTCCTGATCGTGCTTCCGGCTACGTCGTCGGGATCACCGCTTCGTACGCCCTGGCTCGTCGTTGCTCGGACGGTACGAGAGCACGTATGGTCGCGCTCCTCCATCGAAGGTGGTCTTCGTCCAGGTCGTCGGATCTGGTCCTTCGTGGTGATCGGCATCAATCGTCGCCTCGTTCCCACCTCTGGGTGGCTTGCCTTGTCGATCCTCGCGCTGTCGGCCTGGGCCTTGTGGACGGTGGTGCTGTCGCGTCCGTCGCGCCTTCACGGCCGACTGGTCGCCGACGCCGAGCGGATTCTTCCAAGCCGGCGCCCGCGGTGGGAGGCGAGGGAAAGCGCAACCCCGTCACTGGCGTGGAGCACCTGCCCCCGGCTGCGATTTCCGGGTCGAGGACCTGACGGCCCGTCGGCAGCCTTCCCGCCGCCTGGGCGGACGTCTGGGCGGCGAACCCCGCCGCCCCGCTCGTCTACGACGTCGGCGCCGGTGACACCGCCCGTTGGGTCACCGCCGGCGATTCGACGATCGCACCCGCCGGGCCGGGGATCCTCCGATGGGGCTGGGTCTCGGCCGGGGACCGCGTGCTGTGGTGCACCGGATCGTCGTTGGCCGCCGTGGTGGCCAACGTAGCCGGTCCTGCGGACCGGAGCCTGGTCGGCGTGCCCGCCAACGCCGCGTACACGGCGCGGCGAGCTGGCCCACATCGTGGGGGACGCTCGTCCGTCAGCGGCCGTGGTCGACGACCCCGATCGCGCCCGGTGGGTGGCCGGGTCGGAGACCGGGCCCCTCGTCGTGCTGACCAGCCGATCTCGACGTGATCGCCGGGGCGGCGCGCAGTTCGGCGTGGGGACCTGACGGGCTCGATTCGTCGGCCCCCGGTGACCCCGCGCTCATCGCCTACACGTCGGGGACGACCGGATCCCCCAAGGGCGCCGTCCTCAGCCACGGGAACATCCTGGCCAACAGCGAATCGGTCGCTCTCACGTGGAGGTGGCAGGCCGACGACCGTCTCGTCCACGCACTGCCGATCTTCCACGGCCACGGACTCTGCGTCGCTCTGTGCACGTCGCTGCTGTGCGGCTCGTCGGTGGTCCTTCTGCCGCGGTTCGACGCCGACGCCGTCCTCGACGCGTCGGCCGCCCACCGGGCGACGATGTTCTTCGGTGTTCCCACCATGTACCACCGGCTGGCGGCGTCGGCGCGCGTCGACGAGTTGTCCCGGTTGCGCCTGGCCGTGTCGGGTTCCGCCCCCCTGGCCGCCGACCTGCACGGCCGGATCCGCCGGGACGGTGGGACCGACGTTCTCGAGCGCTACGGGATGACGGAGACGCTCATGACCATCTCCAACCCGTACGAAGGGGAGCGGCGTCCGGGGACGGTCGGCTTTCCCTTTCCCGGTGTGGACGTCCGCCTCGACGGCGAGGAGATCCTTGTCCGGGGTCCCGACCGTCTTCGGCGGCTACTGGGAGCGACCGGCGGCCACGGCCGAACGTCTGGTCGGGGACTGGTTCCGTACCGGGGACCTGGCCGTCGTCGAGGACGGCTACGTGAGCATCCGGGGACGCGACAGCGACCTCATCGTGTCCGGGGGGTACAACGTCTACCCGGCCGAGGTGGAGGACGTCCTTCTGACCCACCCGTCGGTGGCCGAGGTGGCGGTCACGGGGACACCGTCGGAGGAGTGGGGTGAGGCCGTGACGGCGTGGGTGGTGGCCGACGGGCAGCCCCCCCACGCACCAGGAGCTGGTCGCCTTCGCCGCCGGTCTCCTCGCTCCGTACAAGCGACCCCGCCTGGTCCATTTCGTCGACGAACTGCCGCGCAACGCCATGGGGAAGGTGCGACGGGTCGACCTGCGCTCGTCGTAGCGGGGTGGCCCATTAGCGTTGGCGGACGTGAAGATCGCCTTCGGTACCGACGAAGAGACCTCGCTGACCGACGCTCTGGTCACCGATCTGGTGGAGAAGGGCCACGACGTCGAGCGGGTCGGGCGCGGGGAGGCGTGGCCGGAGGTCGGACGGGCCGTGGGGGAGGCGGTGGCGGCCGGCCGCGTCGAACGGGGCGTGGTCTGCTGCTGGACGGGGACGGGCGTGAGCATCGCCGCCAACAAGGTCCCCGGTGTCCGTGCCGCCCTGTGCACCGATGCAGCCACGGCGGACGGTGCCCGGAGATGGAACGACGCCAACGTCCTGGCCTTCGGTCTCCGCCTCAGCTCGCCGGCGGTGGTGCGGGAGATGGTCGACGCCTTTCTGCAGGCCGGACCCGACGACGCTGAGCTGCCCGTCATCTCCCGAGTCGAAGGCCGCTGATTGGAAGGCCGCTGATTGATAGCGTGCCCCCATGCCGATGTACCTCATGTTGTCGACGCTCGGTCCCGAGGGGATGGCCACCCTGCGGGAGAACCCTCAGCGCCTGAAGGAGGTCAACGGCGAGGTGGAGGCCATGGGCGTCCGGGTCGTCTCGCAGTGGGCGCTCCTCGGTCCCTACGACTTCGCCAGCATCCTCGAGGCTCCCGACGACAAGGTTGTCGCCCGGGTGGCGCTCACCCTCGGTGCCCGTGGCACGCTCAAGACGAAGACGCTCACCGCCATCCCGATCGACGAGTTCATCGATGCGGTGGCCGGGACGTGATGGCCTCGACGGTCAGCCCGCCGGTGACCCTCGGTCGTGCCAGAGCTCAGTGAATCAGAGCTTAGTGAACCAGAGCTCAGTGAATCAGTACCACCACAAACCGGTCTTGTGGCGCTGCGCTCGGACGTCCTCGTTGGTGAAGACGTCGGGAAGGACGCTGCCGTCGGAGAGACGGCGGACCCGGTACCCGTCCTTGACGGGCTCGGCGACCTCGAACCCTGAGCTCCACGCCCCGACGTACCGACTGCGTACGTCGACGGCGGTGCCCGCTGTCAGTCCTTTATCGCGCGAAGTGGCCTTGGATGGATCGAAGGCCGTGTTGACCATTCGCCGCTCCTCCCGCAGCGCCCATGATCCGATGGACCCGGGTGCCGCTGTTCAAGCTTCAGGGGTCAGGGGTCGGGCCCTCGGGGGGGTCCCGGGCCGCTACATCCCATGATGCGCCCAACGGCACCTCTCGACAAGGGTTTGGCGGACAACACGGGGCAAACAGAGGGTGGCGATCTGCAAACAGCGGACAACAATTTGCAAACAAACGCGACCAATTCACGGCCGGGGCCGGGTGCCCGCGGGCGGGAAGGGGACCCAAGCCCACCCTCACCTGGGAGAAGCGGTTGTGGGTGGATGGTCATCGATTCGTCGCCGGGGTGGACGAGGTCGGACGGGGGCGTGGGCGGGGCCTCTGACGGTGGGGGTGGTCGTGTTGGCGGCACCTCCGTGTCGGACCCCCTCGGGGCTGCGCGACTCCAAGCAGCTGGTGGAGGAGGTGCGCGAACGCCTCTTCGACCCGCTGGCCCGGTGGTGCACGTCCTGGGCCGTCGGCCACGCCGGACCCGGGGAGTGTGACTCCCTGGGGATGACCGCCGCACTCCGACTGGCCACCCGTCGTGCGTTCGCCCAGCTGCCCCCGGACCTCCTCCCCGACGCGGTCGTGTTGGACGGGACCTTCGACTACGTCACTCCCGAACCGGCCCCCTCGCTCTTCGCCGCCGAGGACGACGCGCTGCCCGGTTGGGCGCCGACGGTTCAGACGGTCGTCAAAGCGGACGCCAAGTGCTCATCGGTGGCCGCCGCCTCGGTCCTGGCCAAGGTGACCCGTGACCGGTTGATGCGGGCCGACGCCGGGTCGTACCCGCCGTTCGAGTTCGACCGGAACAAGGGTTATCCCTCGCCCACCCACAAACGGGCGCTCTGCGGTTACGGCCTGACGGCCATCCACCGGCGCTCGTGGGTGTACGTCGACGACCTTCCCTGGCGGTAGCCCACCGCCGGTGATCAGGAGAGGGCGGGTTCTCCGTCGGCGGTGGCCGGGTGAGTCCTCGGGAGGTCCGGGGGTGGGGCGGTGACCCGCCTCCGGTAGGCGGAAGGGGTTTCCCCGGTCCGGGCCCGGGGTTCACCACCGACGTCCTGATGGCCCGGGTCGACCACCTGACCGCCGTGGAGCTCGACGTCGATCTGGCCGCCGCTCTGGCGGCCCGGCTGGCCGGCACGAATGTGGAGGTGGTGGTGGGCGACGCCGGTTCCCTGGATTTCCCCGACGACCATTTCTCAGGGGCGGCGTCCTTTCACATGCTCCATCACATCGAGACGGATGAGGAGCAGAGGAGGGTCTTCGGCGAGCTGTCCCGGTCCTCGCTCCCGGTGGTGCGCTGGTCGCCGCCGACGGCATCGAGAACGAGGGGACCCGGGCCTTCCACAACGACGACGTCTACAACCCGATCGACCCCGAGGATCTCCGACGCCGGCTGGCCGATTCCGGCTTCTCGGACATCGAGATCAGTGTCTACGACCTCGGGTGGCTCTGCACGGCCCAGGCGACCTCCGAGGCGCTCACGTCTGGACGCTCACGTCTGGACGCTCCGTCTGGAGCGCGGCTCCTTCGGCAGCCCGAGGACGCGCTCACCGATGATGTTGTGGAGGATCTCGTCGGTGCCGCCCGCCAGCCGCATTCCGGGCAGTCCCAGCACGAACTTGGACCAGGCGTAGGTACCCCATTCACCGGTGTCGGCCACCAGCCGGGGACCGAGGACCGTGGCGACCAGATCGCTGACCCGGCGCATGTTCATCGTGAGGGTCAGCTTGGCTATCGACATCTCGGGACCGGGGAGCTGGCCGGTGGCGATCTTGGCCATGGCCCGGAGGTTCGTGAACGACGCCACCCGGCCGTTGATGATGATGTCGGCCAGCTGCTGGCGGACCAGTGGGTCGTTGTCCTGGCCCTGATGGCGGACGAGCTCGATCAGGCGTCTGCGTCCCCATGTTCCCGCTCCCGCCGCTCGCCATCCCCCCGCCGATGGCCGCCCGTTCGTTCATGAGGGTGGTGAGCGCCACCGTCCACCCACCGTTGACGTCGCCGAGCCGATGGGAGTCGGGGATCCGGACCTCGGTGAAGAAGACCTCGTTGAACGAGGCACCCGCCGGTCATCTGCCGCAGGGGACGGATCTCGACCCCCGGTGCGTGCATGTCGACGACGAAGCCGGTCAGACCCTTGTGCTTGGGGGCGTCGGGATTCGTCCGGCACATGATCTCGCCGATCTCCGACAGATGGGCACCCGAGGTCCACACCTTCTGTCCCGTGACGATCCACTCGTCCCCGTCGCGGATCGCCCTCGTCTGCAGGCTGGCCAGGTCGCTGCCGGCCCCGGGTTCGCTGAAGAGCTGGCAGGCCACGATGTCGCCCCGCCACATCGACCGCAGGTACCGCTCCTTCACCTCGTCGGTGGCGTGGGCCAGGATCGTGGGCGCCACCATGCCGAGTCCGATCCCGTAGGCCGACATCGGCGGTGTGGCGAAGCGGGCCTCGAGGGTGTCGTAGCTGCGTTGGAAGTCCCGGGACAACCCGCGCCCGCCGTACTCGACGGGGCCCGTGATCCAGCTGAACCCGGCGTCGAACCGCTTCTGGGCCCAGGCCCGGGCGGCCGTCAGCTCGGCCAGCTCCTCCTCGAGGGTCCGTTCGGGAAGGATCGACACCTGGTCCGACCCCTCGCCCCAGCTCTGCCGGGCTTCGACCCGGGGCTCGGCGTTGGCCTCCAGGAAGGCCACGGCCGACTGCTCGAAGTCCTGTTCGGAGATGGTCTCGGGCATCGATTCCCCTTACTCGTGACCGCCGGGCCCGGCATCGGGTCGTGACGGCACTGGTCGGGCCAGGGTATCGACGGGCCGGTCATGCTCGCCAGCAGGGCCTGCTCAGGCAGGGCCCACTCAGAGGGGCCCATCGCAGCAGGGCCCATGGCCAGCAGAACCCATAAGGTAGAAAAGGTCATGGCCTACCTCCTGGCGGTCGGAGCAGCGCTGGCCAACGCCCTCACCACCATCCTCCAGCGGATGGGACTGGAATCCGCCCCCGCGGAGACGAACCTGCGGTGGAGCCTCATGGCCTACGCGCTCCGCCGCAAGGTGTGGCTGGCCGGCTTCGCCTGCATGGTGGGTGCTTTCCTCTTTCAATTCACCGCCCTCCACTTCGGTCGCCTGACCACCGTCCAGCCCATCCTCACGCTCGAGCTGCCCTTCCTGGTGGCGATCCTGGGCATCTGGTTCCGCCAGCAGCTGGGGTGGCACGAATGGGCCGGATCCCTGCTGGCCGCCGGCGGACTGGCCACCTTCCTCCTACTGGCGTCACCGGGTGGTGGCAGCGAGACCCCCACCCTCTACGACTGGGGCCTCGTCTCCATCGCCGTCATCGGCGGCGGGACGATCTCGGTCATGTTCACCCGCGTCGGGTCCCCGGCCTGGAAGGCGGCCATGTTCGGGGTGGCGGCCGCCATCGCTTTCGCCTTCACCGCCGCCCTCATGAAGGAGACGAACGCCGAGATCGGTCGCGGCTGGGGGGGGGTGTTCACCAAATGGCCGCCCTACGCCCTGGCCGTCTCCGGCCTGGCCGGTCTCTTCCTGATGCAGAACGCCTTTCGCGCCGGGCCGGTCACCGCCTCGCAGTCGACCCTGGTGATCGTCGACCCGCTGGCCTCGATCGCCATCGGCATCGGGCTCTTCGGCGACCACGTCCAGACGGCCGGGGGCCGCGGCGCAGGGGAGGCGCTGGCCCTGATGGTGCTCTTCCTGGGTGCCTTCTCGTTGACGCGGTCACCGCTCATCATCAGCGTGAAGAGCGAGGACGGGGACGCCGCCCACCTGCTCTCGCCGCGGCAGCCGCGGTTTCCGCGGCCGTCCCGATCCTCCGGACTGGACATCGGGCGACCCGGCGACGGCACCGGGGTGACCATCCCGAGCGTCCCTTCCGAGCCTCATCCGTCGGCCTACGACCC
This sequence comes from uncultured Acidimicrobiaceae bacterium, assembly GCA_963800065.1. Classification (GTDB taxonomy): domain Bacteria; phylum Actinomycetota; class Acidimicrobiia; order Acidimicrobiales; family UBA8190; genus CAWJFJ01. Next base: position 444,153 of record CAWCZO010000009.1, read on the forward strand.
GTGGAACGCCATCCTCGAGCGCATCGAGGACGCCGCCGCCCTCGTGTCCCTCGACCCCGACATCCTCTGCATGCTGCGTTCACCTGAGCGGGTCCTCGAGGTGGCCGTCCCCGTTCGGATGGACGACGGCCACGTCGAGGTCTTCACCGGTTGGCGGATCCACCACGACACGTCGCGGGGCCCGGCCAAGGGCGGCATCCGCTATCACCCGACGCTCCATGCCCGGGAGGTGGCCGCTCTGGCGGCCGAGATGACCCTCAAGACCGCCGTGGTCGACATTCCCTTCGGCGGTGGCAAGGGTGGGGTCCGCTGCGACCCCGACCGGATGTCGTCCGGCGAGCTTGAACGGATGACCCGCCGCTACACCTACGAGATCGCCACCTTCCTCGGGCCCGAACGCGATATTCCGGCCCCGGACGTCAACACCGACGAACGGGTCATGGCCTGGCTGCTCGACACCCTCGACATGCTCCAGGGCCGATCGATGCCGGCCGGGGTCACCGGCAAGCCGCTCGCCGTCGGCGGGATGCCGCTTCATTCCGGCGCCACGGCGTCCGGCGTCGTGCGCTGCGTCCGTTCCGTCTTCGCCGCCAAGGAGATGGAGCTGGCCGGCGCCCGCGCCGTCGTCCAGGGCTTCGGCAAGGTCGGCGCCCCATTGGTCTTCCTGCTGTCGTCGGCGGGCATGCGGGTCGTCGCCGTCTCCGACGTGGGAGGTGGCGTCTACAACCCGGGCGGGATCGACGCCGCCGAGCTCTCGGACCACGTCGTCCCGCACCGGGACGGTCGCGGGGTTTGACGGGGGCCAGCCCATCGTGGCGCCGACATCTGGGCGATCGACGCCGAGCTGGCCGTCCCCGCCGCCCTCGAGGGCGCCATCGACGTCGGCGGCCAAGGCCTGAAGGCGTCGGTGGTGGTGGAGGCGGCCAACGGACCGACCACGCCGGAGGCGGACGAGATCCTGGCGGAACGCCAGGTGACCGACCGTCCCCGACATCCTGGCCAATGCCGGCGGGGTGACGGCGTCGTACTTCGAGTGGGCCCAGAGCCGGCAGGGGTACGCCTGGGACGAGGACCTTGTGGCCACCCGCCTGGCCCGGACCATGGACGACGCTTTTACCGACGTCTGGGACAGGTCGACGAAGATGGGGGTGTCGATGCGCCGCGCCGCCGGCGTCGTGGCCATCGACCGCCTGGCCGCGGCCATCTCGGCGCGGTCGGGCTCTTCCCGTGAGGCTCGCGGCGCCTCGACCAGCCGCCCGGTCGATCCACTCCTGGAGGTGGGGGCTCTCGTTGCCGATGGTCGTGTCGTTCCCGTGGCCGGGCAGCACCATGGTCTCGGGACCGAACCGGCTGAAGAGCCGCTCGTCGATCGACCGGATGATGGTGTCGAAGTCCGCCGCCTTCGAACTTCGTGTTCCCCGGTCCGCCGGGGAAGAGGGTGTCACCGCTGAAGAGCAGCGGCGTGTCGTGGAGAAAGAACGAGATCGACCCCGGCGTGTGGCCCGGATTGGCGATCGTCTCCAGCCGCAGCCGGCCCACCTCGAGGACGGCGCCGTCCTCGAGGAGCAGGTCGTAGGAGGGCAGCATGCCGGCGTCGGCGGCCGACACCGACACCGCGTAGCCGGCGTCGCGGACGGCCGGCACGGCCTGGATGTGGTCCCAGTGGCCGTGGGTCTCGACCACCTGGCGCACCCCGAGCTCCTGGCACATCTCGAGCAGCAGCTCGTGCTCGTTGGCGGCATCGACGAGGACGGCGTCGCCCGTCTCCTTGCACCGGATGACGTGCACGTTGTTGTCCATGGGGCCGACCACGACCCGGTGGACCTCGACCAGGCTGTCCTCGTAGTGGAGCATGTTCTCTCCTCGGGTCTGGCCTCGCGGCCCGCTGCTCGGGCGCGGCGCCGAGGGGGTCCGGGCCCGCCAGCTATTGACTCGGTGGTCAACAATGGCCCCCGTCTGGTAGACAACGATCGTCGCCAATCCGCCCGGGGACCCGACGATCCCGGGGACCGTCGAGGGGGATCGACCCATGAACTTCGCCTTCAGCGAGGAGCAGGAGGAGCTGCGCCGCTCCGTGCGCCGCTTCCTCGAGGACAAGTCGCCGATGACCGAGGTCCGGCGGCTGATGGAGACGACCGAGGGCTACGACCCGGCCGTCTGGAAGCAGATGGGCGAGCAGCTCGGCCTCCAGGCGCATCGCCATCCCCGAGGAGTACGGCGGCGCCGGCTTCGGCTACGTCGAGCTCACCGTCGTCTTCGAGGAGATGGGCGCGGCGCTGCTGTGCGCCCCGTACTTCTCGACCGTCGCCCTGGCCGCCAACGCCCTGCTCTCCTGCGGCGACGAGAGCGGCCAAGAAGGACTTCCTCCCCGGGATCGCCGCCGGCGAGACGATCGCCACGCTGGCGCTGACCGAGGACAGCGGTCGCTGGGACCTCGACGCCGTCACCCTGGCCGCCACCGGCAAGGGCGGAGACTGGACGCTCGACGGGCACAAGATGTTCGTGATCGACGGGCACACGGCCGACCTCGTTCTCGTGGCCGGCCGCACCGGCGAAGGGTGTGAGCCTCTTCGCCGTCGAGGCCGACGCCGCCGGGCTCACCCGGACGCCGCTCGCCACCATGGACCAGACCCGCAAGCAGGCCCGGCTCGAGTTCTCCGCGACCCCGGCCCGGCTGGTCGGCGAGGACGGCGGTGCCGGGCCGGCGCTGTCGCGCACGCTCGACCTCGCCGCGGTGGCTCTGGCCGCCGAGCAGGTGGGTGGCGCCCAGCGCTGCCTGGACATGGCCGTCGACTACGCCAAGACCCGCATCCAGTTCGGCCGGCCGATCGGTTCCTTCCAGGCCATCAAGCACAAGTGCGCCGACATGCTCCTCGAGGTGGAGTCGGCCAAGTCGGCCGCCTACTACGCCGGGTGGGCGGCGGCCGAGGACTCCGAGGAGCTCCCGGTCGTGGCCAGCCTGGCCAAGTCCTACTGCTCGGAGGCCTACTTCCACGCCGCCGCCGAGAACATCCAGATCCACGGCGGCATCGGCTTCACCTGGGAGCACGACGCCCACCTCTACTTCAAGCGCGCCAAGTCCTCCGAGCTGCTGCTCGGCGACCCCAGCTACCACCGCGAGCTTCTGGCCCAGCGCATCGGCATCTGACGCCCGGCCCCGGGGGATACTGAAGACGCGGACGGCCGCGACGAGCCTGAGGGTCGCCGCGACCGGGTCGGGAAGCGGGGCGATCGATGGCACGGGCATGGGACAGCTTCGACGGCCCCGCCGGCACCCTCGCCGTCCACGTGGCGCCCGAGGTCTCGGCGTCGGGCCCTCTGGCGGCCGTCGTCGTCCTCTGCCACGGCTTCCCCCTCGGTGCCCACGCGGCGGAGAGCACCGGTGACAGCCTGCCCGCGCTGGCCGATCGTCTGGCCGCGGAGTCGGGCCGCTGCGTGGTGGCCGGTTGTTTCCGGGGCATCGGACCGTCGGAAGGTGACTTCTCGCTCGACGGCTGGCTCGAGGACCTCCGGGCCTTCGTCTCCCACGGCGCCGGGACTCGTCTCCGGCGGGGGGGTGTGGCTCGTCGGTTTCGGGACCGGCGGGGCGCTGGCGCTGTGTCTGGCCGCCGGCGACCAACGGGTCCGGGGCGTGGCCTGCTTCGGGTCGCCGGCCACCTTCGCCGACTGGGCCGAGGACGTCGACGGGATGCTGGAGTTCGCCCGACGCGTCGGCGTGGTCCGGTCGCCGGACTACCCGCCCGACGTCGCCGCCTGGGCCGACGCCTTCACCACGCTGCGGCCCGACGAGGCCTGTGCCGAGCTGGCGCCGCGGCCGGTGCTCGTCGTCCACGGCGTCGACGACGACGAGGTGCCGCTGTCCGACGCCCGCGTCCTGGCCGACGCCGCGGGCCGGAGCGCCGAGCTGCGGGTGATCGGGGGCGCCGGCCATCGGCTGCGGGCCGACCCCCGCGCCATGGCCCTGCTGGTGGGCTGGCTCGAACGCCAGGGCCCCTGAGTCAGACCCTCACGCGACGGTCCCGAGCTCAGGCGGGCCGGATCGCGGAGGCGTCTGCGCCCTGCCCACCGCCGCGTCGATGGCGTGCCGCAGAGCGCGAGCCGTCCCCCGGGGTCGTCGGACTCGGTGAGGAAGCGTACGACCACGAAACCCCGGGCGCCGGCGGCGGCCAGAACGGGAACGTTCTCCGGCGTCACGCCACCGGTGACGAAGACGGGTCTGGTCGCGTGCTCGACGGCGTAGGTGACGTACGGCGTCCCCGTACCGGGGCGACCGGGCTTCGTCGGCGTCGCCTCGACCGGACCGGCCGAGACGTAATCGACCGGCTCGGAGACGCTGGCGTCGAGCTCGTCGGGGGCGTGGGTGGAGAGCCCCACGATGGCGTCGGGACCGAGGATCCGGCGGGCCAGGCGGGGCGAGGCGTCGTCCTGGCCCACGTGGACACCGTCGGCACCGACCTCGAGAGCCAGGTCGGGACGGTCGTTGACGATGAAGGGCACGCCGTGCTCGGCGCAGACCCGGCCGGCCAGCCGTCCCCGGTCGACGATCCCCACGCGTCGAGCTGCTTGTCGCGCAGCTGGACAACGTCCACGCCACCCTCGATGCCGGCGGCCAGGAACGCCGTCAGGTCGGTTCGGTCCGGGGTGCAGAGATAGAGACGCCGACCCGCCACCGGACGTCGTGGGACGCGTCCGGCGGGCGGTCAACGCGTCGCTGACTCGCGCCTCTTGACCGTGGGCCGTCGCTTCTCGGCCGTCTCCGTCTTCTTGGCCGTGGCGGTCTTCGCGGTCGTGGCCGTCGGTGCTTGCCGCGGCGGCCGCCTTGTCCTTGGCCTTCATCTCCTGTTTGAAGGCGCGGACCCGGTCGAGGGAGTCGGCGTCGGTGATGTCGGCCACGGACCGGTGGGTGTCGGCGTCGCCGAAGGGACGGACACCTCCTGCCACCCGGTGGGCCGGACCCCGAACTGTTTGCCCAGGAGGGCGACGAAGATCTTGGCCTTCTGCTCGCCGAATCCGGGCAGCTGGCGGACGCGTCCGAACAACTCGGTGCCCGATCCGGCACCCCGCCAGACGCCGTCGGCCCTGCCGTCGTAGTGGTCGACGAGCATCCGGCACAGCTCCTGCACCCGAGCCGCCATCGACCCCGGATAGCGGTGCAGTGCCGGCTTGGTCGAGAAGGCGGCGGCCAGGGCCTCGGGGTCCATCGAGGCGATCTCCTTGGCGTCGAGCTCGTGGCCGAGCCGCCGCCGGAGCTCGGCCGGGCCGGCGAAGGCCCATTCCAACGGGACCTGCTGGTCCAGGACCATCCCGATCAGGAGGGCGAGGGGATCCTCGGACAGGAGCCGGTCGGCTTCGGGATCGCCCGACAGTCGGAGCTTCGTCATACCGGCACTGTAGATCGCGCCGGACGAGCGGTGACCGGGTGGGACCGGGACCGGGCGGTCCGGGGGGAGTGGGGCTCCACGTCGGTGGCGCGCCGGGGGTGCTCGTCGACGCCGCCGGGCTCCCCGGATTCATGGCCCTCGTCGAGGGGCGTCCTGTCGGTCTTCTGACCTACGCCCGACGCGACGACGAGGTCGAGATCGTGACGCTCCACGTCGAGCAGGAGGGTGGCGGTGCGGGCCGGGCCGGGCCCTGATGGACGCCGTCCGCCGCGGGGCCCGGCGGACGGCCACGCGTCGGCTCTGGCTGGTGACGACGAACGACAACATCCGGGCCATCCGCTTCCACCAGCGGTGGGGGATGGACCTGGCGGCGTTCGTCCGCCACGGGGTGGCCGCCTCGCGGAAGGTGAAGCCGTCGATCCCGATGGTCGGCGACGAGGGGATCCCGGTCCGCCACGAGCTCGAGTTCGAGTTGTGTCTGGAGTGAGATCGTTTGGGTACGCTCGCTCCGGTGGGCGGCGAACGCAAGGATCGGTTCCGTTTCTGGCCCGACGGGTACGGCGCCCTGGAGAGGTTGAGCCGGACCGTGAGGGGATCGGGCATCGATCCGGGCCTGCTCGAGCTGATCAAGATGCGGGCCTCGCAGATCAACGGCTGCGCGTACTGCATCGACATGCACTCGAAGGACGCCCGCGCCGCCGGTGAGAGCGAACAGCGTCTCTACGCACTGAGCGCCTGGCGCGAGACGCCGTTCTTCTCCGACGGCGAGCGGGCCGCCCTGGCCCTCACCGAGGCGGTCACCCTCGTCTCGCAGACCCACGTCCCCGAGGCCGTGATCGAGGAGGCCGCCGCCGCCTTCCCCCCGGACGCGCTCACCGAGATCCTCTACGCCATCATCGAGATCAACGCCTGGAACAGGCTGGCCATCACCACCGGAGTCCCGGAGCCCGGGAGCTACGTCGCCGAGGACGCCGAGCGGTAGGGACCGGGACCCGGTCAGTCGGCGGCGAAGGCGGCCGCCCCCACCAGGATCGGCCCGAGCAATCCCCGCTCGCCCTCCACGACGACGTCGAACCGGTCGGGGTCGAGCCGATTGGCGGCGAGCCGGCAGAGATCGATGGCCTCGGCCGTGAGGGTGATGGCAGGGGCGCGCGCCGGCCCCTCGAAGCGGCCCGGAGCGGGGTCGGGGTCGAGGGCGACGTCGAAGGTGCCCCCGCCCGGGCCGGTCAGGGTGATCCGGGCGGTGCACCCGGGCTGGGGACAGCCCGACAGGGCCAGTCCGAGCGGGACGACCCGCATCAGCTCGTCGACCATCATCGACAGACGAGCCTCGTCGAGCAGGTCCAGGGGCCGGTCGGTGGCCTGTCGGATGTCGTCCCCGTGGGTCCACAGCTCGAAGGTCCGGACGACGAGCATCCCCCGCAAGGTCCCCGCCAGATGGTGGTAGGCCACGTCATGGTCCGGCCCCAACTCGCCGCAGGCGGCGATGAGGGCGAGCACCTCCGACCACCAGATCTGGCTGACCGACGTGTTCGACTCGTCGGCCAGCCCGGCCGCCGCCCGTCTCGACACGGGCCGGTGGTCCTCGCGCCGCGGCGCGTCGAGGCGTGGCCGACGGTCGATGCAGCCGAGGACGTAGCGTTCGACGCCCACCATGTGCTCGACGACGTCCCTGACGGTGGCGCCGTCGATCCGTGTCGTCCGGGACCAGTCGGCGGGAGCAAGGGCGTCGAGGAGCTCGCCGAGCTCGGACGCGGTCCGGGTGAACGCCCGGAGCGAATCCGGTCGGGTTTCGACCGGTTCGCCCCAGGAGAGGTGCCGGACCGGTTTCGGGCCGGCGAGGGCCCGGTCCCGCAGGCGCGCCTCCAGGTCCGGCGGCGGGCCGGGAGATCCTGTCGTCACCGCGTCGAAGGCGATCTGCAGCAGTTGGTCCGCGTCCAGCCGGTCGGGGCTCAGGTCCATGCCGGCTCGTCCTGATCGGTGAATTTCGGCCCGGAGGAGTGTGTCGAGCTTCCGCAGAGCCAGCCGGACCCGGGACTTCACGGTCCCTTCGGGGATGGACAGCTCGTCGGCGACCTGGCGATACGTCCGGCCTCCGTAATAGGCGAGGGTCACGGCGTCGCGCTGGTCGGTCGGCAGCTTGCCGAGGGCCTCGCGGACGCGGTCGCTCAACCACGTCGCCGTGAGGTAGTCGTCGACCTCGCTCACGATCGAGTGCGACCGGTCGCAGCGCGCCTCACCCTTGACCCGGCGGCTCTCGGCCCGCACGCGGTCGATGGCGCGACGGTGGGCGAGCATCCCGAGCCACGACCGCAGCGTCCAGCGCGCCGGGATGAACCGCTCCGGGTGTTGCCAGAGGAAGACGAAGACCTCCTGGGTCACGTCCTCGGCCATGGCCTGGTTGTTCAGGACGTGCCGGGAGATCCCGAAGACCAGGGGCGCGTACTCCCGGTAGACGTCGGCCAGAGCATCAGGATCGCCGGCCATGAGACGTCCGGCCAACTCGCGATCCGACGTTCCCGACCCGACGGATGCCTGCTCCGGTGCGTGTCCGAGATCCCCCACGATGGGGCTCATGGTCGCGACGCCTGTCACCGTGCACCAGGGTTCGCACCGCTCCCGACGCTGGTCGCCATAGTCCGCCTTCCTCCCGGGACACCGTGGTCGCCGGCCGTCATCTGTTCGTCATCCATTCGTCACGGCCGGGTCAGGTGGATCACATCCCCGGTGATCCGGCCGGCGGCGGGAGACGAATAGGGGGTCGACCGCCGGCCCACCGGGTCGACCGTCGGACGAGGTCAACCGAGAGGAGCAGATCGTGGGAGCCGATGCGAACATCAAGACCATCCAGATGATCTACGAGGCGTTCGGTCGTGGTGACGTCGACGCCATCACGTCCAACGTGACCGACGACGTCGACTGGGCGACCGAGGCCTCGGGGAAGGGGGGCACCCTGGTACGGCCCGCACCACGGGCCTGACGGGGTGGTGGCCTTCTTCACCCAATTCGGTTCGACCATGGAGGTCGAGGAGTTCACCCCGATCACCTTCGCCGGCACCGAGACCGAGGTCCTCACCGTCGTGCACTGCGTGGCCCGGTCCCGGGCGACGGGGCGCCTGATGGCCCATGACCTCCACCACTACTTCCGCTTCGCCGAGGGCAAGATCGCCTACTACCGCGGGACCGAGGACACCGCCCAGACCGAGGCGGCGCTGAAGCCCTGACGACCGGTCTCCCCTCGGGCCGAGCAGGTACGACGGAAAGGAGATCAGAAATGCAGAACCTCTCGTGGGCCGCCCCCATCCTGCCGGGCAAGCTCGACGCCTGGCACCGGTTCAACGACGAGATGCAGTCGAGAGCGGACGAGCACTCGGCGTCCCGGAAGGAGATGGGCATTCACCGTGAGGTGGTCAGCCTGATGCCGACTCCGGCCGGTGACTTCGTCTGCCTGTACCACGAGGCGGACGACCTGGCCCAGGCGTTCCATGTCCTGGCCACCTCGGACAGCCCCTATCTCCAGTGGTTCCGCCAGAAGTGCTTCGAGATCCACGGCCTGACGCCGGAGACGCTGGCGGGCCCTCCACCGGCCGAGCTCACGTTCGACCGGCCGGGCTGACGGCTGACGGCCGCCGGGGTCAGACGGCCCAGGGATCGGCGGCGTCGGGGTCGATGCCGTAGACGGCCATGGCCTCGGCCACCTCGTCGGTCTTGGCCTCGCCCTCCTGGGCCAGCGCGGCCAGGACGGCCACGACGAGATGGGCGGCGTCGACCTCGAAGAACCGGCGGAGAGCGGCCCGTGTGTCGGAACGGCCGAACCCGTCGGTCCCGAGAGAGGTGAAGGGTCGCGGGACCCACCGCGAGATCTGGTCGGGGACGGCCCTCAGGTAGTCGGTGACGGCCACGACCGGACCGGCCCCGGCCGCCAGGACCTCGGTGACGAAGGGTGTCCGGGCGCCGTCGGCCGGGGTGGAGGCGGTTGGCGCGTTCGGCCGAGAGGGCGTCGTTGCGGAGCTCGGTGTAGGAGGTCACCGAGTAGGCGTCGGCCGAGACGGACCAGTCGCGGGCCAGGATGTCCCGGGCCTCCATGGCCGCCTGCCACATCGGGCCCGAGAAGAGCAGGGTGGCCCGGCGTGACCCGGTGCCGCCGCCGACATCCGGTCCGGCGATGTCGGCCGGTCCGGCGAAGCGGTAGATGCCGCGGAGGATCCCCGCCCTGATCCGGTCACCGGCCTCGCCCGGAGGCAGGGGAGGCATGAGGTAGTTCTCGTTGTAGAGGGTGATGTACCAGAACCGGTCCTCGGGCTCGGGACCGAGGGTGCGGGCCACCGCTTCCTCCATGATCACGGCGATCTCGTAGGCGAAGGCGGGGTCGTAGACGCGGGCGGCCGGGTTGACCGAGGCCAGGAGGGGGGAGTGGCCGTCGTCGTGCTGGAGCCCCTCGCCCTGGAGGGTGGTCCGGCCCGCCGTGCAGCCGGCCAGGATCCCCCGGCCCCGGATGTCGCCCAGGAGCCACATCAGGTCGCCGGTGCGTTGGAAGCCGAACATCGAATAGAAGAGGTAGATCGGGAGCATGGGTTGGCCCCAGGTGGCGTAGGCCGTCGAGAGGGCGATGAACGACGCCATCGAGCCGGCCTCGGTGATCCCCTCCTCGAGGACCTGGCCCTTGCGGTCCTCGGCGTAGCGGAGGATGAGGTCGGAGTCCACCGGGGTGTAGCGCTGGCCCTCGGGGGCGTAGATCTTGGTCTCGGCGATGAGGGGTTCGAGGCCGAAGGTCCGGGCCTCGTCGGGGACGATGGGCGCCACCAGCCGGCCGATGGCCGGGTCGCGGACCAGGTTCCGCAGGAGCCGGGCGAAGGCCATCGTGGTCGAGACGGCCTGGGTGCCCGACCCCGCCGTGAGGTCGGAGAACACGGTGGCCTGGGGCGGCGGCGGCCGGACGGGGCCGGACGACCCGGGAGGGGAGGGGACCGGCCAGGACCTTGCGGCGGGCCGAGAGGTACTCGTGGGCCGGCGATCCGACGGGGGGCCGGTAGTAGGGGGGCTGGTCGGCGTCGAGGGCCTCGTCGGGGATCTCCTCCTGGAGGTAGAGCCGGTCCCGCAGGGTCAGGAGCTGGGCCTTCGTCATCTTCTTGATCTGGTGGGTGGCGTTGCGGGCCTCGATCTCGGGACCGAGGGTCCAGCCCTTCACCGTCTTGGCCAGGATCACCGTCGGTTGGCCGTCCGTCGACCGGTTGGCCTGCTCGGTGGCCAACTTGTAGGCGGCGTAGAGCTTCCGGTAGTCGTGGCCGCCGCGCGGGAGCGCCTGGATCTCCTCGTCCGAGAGGTGTTCGACGATCCGGCGGAGCCGGGGATCGGGACCGAAGAAGTGCTCCCGGGCGTAGGCGCCGGACTCGGTGGCGTACTTCTGGAACTCGCCGTCGGGGGTGGTGTTCATCTTGTCGAGGAGGACCCCGTCGATGTCGCGGGCCAGCAGCTCGTCCCACTTCGACCCCCAGACCACCTTGATCACGTTCCAGCCGGCGCCCCGGAAGGTCGCCTCGGCCTCCTGGATGATCTTTCCGTTGCCCCGGACCGGTCCGTCGAGGCGTTGGAGGTTGCAGTTGACGACGAAGGTCAGGTTGTCGAGGTGCTCGCGTCCGGCCACCGAGAGGGCACCCGTCGATTCGACCTCGTCGAGCTCGCCGTCACCGACGAAGCACCAGACCCGCGAGGCCGAGGTGTCGGCGATCTCGCGGTGGAGGAGATAGCGGTTCACGTGGGCCTGGTAGATCGCCGTGAGGGGTCCGAGGCCCATGGAGACGGTCGGGTACTCCCAGAAGTCGGGGAGAAGGCGCGGGTGGGGATAGGACGGCAGGCCCCGACCCGAGACCTCCTGACGGAAGTGGTCGAGCTGGTCCTCCGAGAGCCGGCCCTCGACGAAGGCCCGGGCGTAGATCCCGGGGGAGGCGTGGCCCTGGAAGAAGACCATGTCGCCGAAGCCGCCGTCGGACTTGCCCCGGAAGAAGTGGTTGAAGCCGACCTCGTAGAGGGAGGCGGAGCTGGCGTAGGTGGCGAGGTGGCCGCCGATCCCCTCGGACCGGTGGTTGGCCCGGGTCACCATCACGGCCGCGTTCCACCGGATGTAGGCCCTGATCCGGCGCTCGAGGTACTCGTCGCCCGGGAACCAGGGCTCCTGGTCCCGGGGGATCGTGTTCACGTAGGGCGAGGAGACGGTGGCCGGGAAGTCGACCTGCTTGGAGAGGGCCCGCTCGAGGAGCTTCATGAGCAGAAAGCGCGCCCGGGGCCGACCCTGGGCGTCGACGATGGCATCGAAGGAGTCGATCCATTCGGCCGTCTCCTCGGGATCGATGTCGGGGAGCTGGTGCGACATTCCGTCGAAGAGCACG
>CAWCZO010000010.1:0-440374 GCA_963800065.1 uncultured Acidimicrobiaceae bacterium
AGCGACGGCCGTGTCGTTGCAGGTGACCGTGTCCGCCGCGCAGGGTGGCTCCCCTCCGGGCGGTTCTCCCCCGTCGTCGAGATAGGAGGTCGTTGTCGCCGGGACGTTGTCGATCTCATAGAAGGGCGCACCTGCTCCGTCCTGGCGGTAGATGTTGTAGGAGTCGAGGTCATCGGTGGTTCCACCGGGGCACCCATGTCCGCCGTTGCAATACTTGGCGGCGTTCCAGGTGATCTGTACTTCTATGTCGGTATTGTTGTCACCGCTGTCATCGGTGCACGACCCCGTACTGCTACTCGGGGTGGTCACGTCCGGCGTCGCACCGGTGTTCGTCTCGCCGCCGAACCTGGTGACGGCCGTGACCTCATAGGTGTAGGTGGTATCGGGACAGAGGTTGCCGTCGGCGGCCGACTGCTCGGTGGTCGTCACCCCGCCAGGTGGCTCAACCTCGGGTTCGTCTTTCTGGGTGGGGAGGTCCAGCTCGCCATAGCTGTTGTCACCCCAGGCGTAGACCTCGCCGTCGGACAAGGCCAGGTTGGCACCGTCGGAGCCCGAGGCCACGGCGCTGACGGTGGCCCCGGGTGCCAGGTTCGGCCCGTCCCCGGTCGTCAACGGGACCGGCAACGAGCTCTGCGAGGTGCCATTGCCCGGGTCATCACCCCAACCCCAGGCCGAGCAACTGATAGACGTGTCCTCCGGACTTCCGTTTGCTGGGATGGTGTTGGTCAAAGCGAAGTCCGCTTGTTCGGAGAGCCCGGGAACAGAGGCGGTGACCGTGTAGGAACCGGCCACGGCTCCGGCCGTGAAGGTCGACGACTCCGCCACACCGTCGGAGCTCGTCACCGTGTCGACGGTCGACCCGTTGGCAAATGTCCCCATGCACGGGGCCGTGAACGTCACCGACGCCCCCGTTACGGGCTTGCCGTTCTTGTCCTTGACGGATGCGCACAGGGCACCGAAGGAGTCACCCACCTGGGCCGACTGCGGGATCGACTCGTTAGCGGTGCACGCCGTCGGGCCGATGGAGGTGGCCGTGTCGGTCGTTGTCGCCACCTCAACCGCGCCGATAGTGCAGTTCGTACTGGAGTTGATCGGTCGATTCGACCCGGTCTCGTCTGTGGCGCCGCTACCACAAACCGAGATTCCGTTAAGGGTCGTCGACTCAGGGATGGCTCCAACGGCCGGGCTGCCAGAAGAAGGCAACATAGTGTCCGGTTCGTTAGGTCCATTGTTTTCGGCGAGGGAACCGAGCTGCGGGTTTGCGTTCACTACGTCGGTCGAAGAGGTGAAGCCGCACGCGTCACCCGTAGCATCGTCCGTTAGATTGTAACCGATGCTGTTTACAGGACTAGCGCAGTTTCCGCCCGTGTTCCCTGCCACGATTGTGGCACCAACGGTTGCGGTGGTACTGCCATAGATCCCACCGCCGCCTTCGCCAGATATCGCGGAATTGCCATTCGTTGAATTGTCATCGATGGTTGTATCGGCAATTGATGCAGTGCCAACCGTGTATATGCCGCCTCCTGCACCGGAGTCACCGACCCAGTTTGCCGTGTTTCCCGATATTGTGCTGTTCGTAATCTCTAGGTCTCCCAATTGAACGCCATCGCTCTTCCCCTCAAAATGAATCCCACCACCGTAGGAACCTGTGTTCCCCGAGATCGTGCTGCTGGTGACTGTCAAGGGCCCGTCAGCATAAATGCCGGCGCCGCCATAGTTGTCTAATGTCTTGTTTCCTGAGATTGTGCTACTGGTAATGGAGGCATTGTCAGTTTCGATTCCGCCACCTCCAAAGTAAGCAGAGTTACCTGAGATAGTGCTGCTAGTTATTGTTAGGCTGTCGTGTCCATCGCCTACACCGTCAGCGTTGTTAATCCCGCCACCGTCGTAAGGGAATGCCGTATTACCCGAGATCGTGCTGTTCACAATCGTTACGATGCTGGAGTCGCTGTCGATGCCACCGCCTCCCGATCCTGTGTTATCCGAAATCGTGGTATTTGTGATAGTGAGGGTGCCGGAGTCAGTTTCGATTCCGCCGCCCGGACCACCGTACCCGCTGCCGCAGCACTGGGCCGCCGCCATGTTGTCTGTAATCGTGCTGTCGGTGATAGTAACTGTGCCACCGTCGTTGTAGATCCCGCCTCCTGCTCCATCGGAGTCCGAATCACTCACCACCCCGACCCCGTTCTCGATCGTGAGGTCATTGAGCGTGACGGTGGCATCCGATTCAACGGTGACAACGGTGCCGCTCAGTGTCCCGTCAAGTATTGCGGGTCCATCTGGCTGGAATGCCGAGTTCCCTGTAATGGTGACGGTCAAGGAAGTGGAAACGACGATGTTATCGTCGATGGTACCCGACACGTCGATGATGTCACCGGACGACGCTACGCTTAGGGCATGGGAGACGGTGGCGCAAGGAAGGGATTCTGTGCAGGCGTTGCTGTCTGAGCTGCTGGTGCCGGACACATAGAGGATCGACTGTGCATTTGCCGGGGTCGACTTAGCCAGGGTTGTCCCGAGGACACCGAATATGATTAATACGGCGATCACTGGATGAACGAAGCTCGTTCGACGAGTTCGGCAAGTCGGGGAACGTAGCTGTCCAAGATATGGAAACTTGGCTGACAGGCCCCGGGATCCTCGCATATAGATACGTCCGCCCACTCGGTCCGAGGCCTTAGGCCACCGGGGTCTTGTCGGCAGCCTTGGTTGTGCATCTCCTAATGGCATTGGAGTCAGGTCAGGACTCTTCGCTGAACCGAACCAAAGCCGCCGCCATTCGCGCACAGAAATACCCCCCGCCCCTTCGCCCCAGGCTTGCCACAGAACCGCGAAACCGCCGAAACCGCTCCCGACCTGGGACGTACCCAAGCAGAGCCTTGTCAATGGGTGTTGACCTTGTCAAGCGGCTCGTGCCAGTGCTCCAGCGGAGGCCATCCCTGGGTGAATGGAACGGGACAACGTGGGTGAACTTCTGATGCTCTTGATGCCGCAGTGGGTGCGGCCACAAGGCTGGACGACCCTGAAGGCACATTCGTAGCTCTCGGTGGGCCTCCTGGTCTGACCGTCCTTCCCACTGGACACCCTGAATCAGCACTTGTTCCCGCACCTAGCTCAGGGACAGTCTCCCCGCACCCGGCCGTTCTTTGTGATGACAACTACGTGGGAAATCGAGACGAACAGCGTGGGAAACGGCTCGACCCAGAGTGCCGTCAGCGCTGGCCACTGGGGTTCTGTCGACAGCCCACCCCCCCACTAACTAACCCACCCACTAACCCCCAACTCACCTACTAACTACTCTCTGACGAACTCTAACTAACTCGACTACAGGCTCCGAGGTTGGCAGCACAGCCTGAGGACTGCCAACTTCTACATCCACTGATGGGTACTCCTCACTCCCGCTACCCGACTTCAGCTTCAGGAGATCGTCACCGTCATCGGCGATGATGCGATTCCGTTCGCGACCGCAACGAGGGTGCTGGCGCCCGCCGGCGTCGTCGTGGGGAGGCTGAACCCGGTCGAAGAGCTGGTGGCGGGGGCAACCGATACCGATGTCCAGTCGAACGTCCGGCCGTAGGTGACCACGCCCGTGGCGGAGTTGGTGATCCGCACCAGGGGGAAGTTGGTGTTGTCCTGGACGTCGTCACCGTAGGCGGCTCCCTGATCGAGCCCGGCGAGTTGGGTGCCGGAAAGGTTGTAGGTGCCGCCAGGAGCGAGGGTGGTGGCGCTCAGCGATGTGATCGCAGGTGCCCACGACGGACGCGGCGTCCCGCCCGCCGTGTATACCTCCATCTGGTTGCTGCCATCGTCGAACAGCACCTGCCCGTTGGGTAGCGCCAGAAGACGCGTGGCAAACGAGGTGTCGTTCGGCGCGTTCGGCACGTCCGGGATCTGGGTCAGCGTATTCGAGTCGGCGCTATACAGGAAGAAGTGAGTTGGCGCCTTGTAAACGCACGCGCTCACGTCGAAGAGCACGTTTCCATCCGGCAGGATCGACCCCGGTCCATCGGTGCTGTCGTACTCCAGGCCGCCGATGGCCGGAATTTTCGGTCCCGCAGTCCACGTGCCCGCCGTCCCGGCTTGGTACTGGTAGAGCGCGGTCTGCGTGTTTGCATCCTTGCACGCCGCTTGCGTGCTCGAGCCGGCGCCCACCACGAACACGTTGCCGCCCGGCATCTCGACCTGTGGCCCGATCTCCACGACCGGGAACGGATTGACGGGGTTGCCCTTCCGGGCCGTGGCCCCGGAGAAGCTCCAGCTATCGTTGCTCGGGTTGAACAACTGCGTGTCGCCCACTGCCCAGGCATCGAGCGTAAGCAGTTGGCCGCTCGGCTCGAGAGTCCAACCCTCTTCGTCGTTAGGATCCTGCTTACCCGTCGCCGGGATCACCGTCCACGTCAGGTTGTTCGCGTTGAGCAACGCATCATCGACGGTAAAATTCGGATTCGTAACGCAAGTGTTACACGGCTGCTCGAGCATGAAGGTGCCGTTGTCCAAGACATCGCTCGCGGCGTCTCCCATGTTCGTCCAGCCCGGGGGCGGCGCGACGGAAGCCCAGGTGTTGGTCGCCGGGTTATAGATCGCGCCCTCGTTCGACCACACTGCCTTTTCCCCGATGTATTCGCCGCCCTCGACAATCATCCGCCCATCCGGCAGGATCGCCGAGGCAAAATAGAGGGGCTTATAGCCCGCCGGCATCGACGCGATCTGGCTCCACTTCCCGTCGATGTAGCTGCCCTGCGAATTCGGAGTGAGTCTCCACCACATATCCGTACCGCCCGTAACGTTGTTGTCCGGCTCATCGTGAACAAGCACCGTCCCGTCGCTCTCGAGCAGCATCGTGCCGGGCGTTCCGAAAGGCGGCGGGTTCACAAGCGGTGTCCAGGGTGACGTGGTCCCCGGCGGGGCGAGGTAGGGCTTTAAAGCCGACGGCGCGGGATGCCGGAACGGTGTAAGGACCGGACGACCTGCGGACGCGGCCGGCCCTGCGGCAATCCGCGCCACACTGGACGGGTGCGCGGAAGCCGAGGACAAACTCGCAGTGACTAGCGCTGCTAGCAAAACCGCGAAGGCCACTACGGCAAATAAACGACGTGTTGAAGTCACAGCCCCCCCCCATAATGTTCACCCGGAGTTCTTACTCGTTCTCAAGTTATCATTGCTCGAGCGGAGCGTTTAGGGGACTCCTTTTATCGACCGCCGGTCCGGCCGCCTCACTCAGCGCGGCCCGGTCCGGGGAGTGGCTCTGACTCAGGACCGACGCAACGCGAGCTTGATGATGTCGTCGTGGGTCATGGCCAGTCCGGCCTCATAGTGACGCTCGAAGTCCGCACCCAGCCGGTCCCGAAGGACGGCGATATCGGTTTCGCGCGCCTTCGCCTGGCCCGGGTTCCACTCCGAAGAAGTAGCCACGTTCAGCGCATCTGCACCCCCGTGCAACTTGGCGGCTCGATCGTGCTCATCGCTATGTATCGCACAGCGGGCCAAAGCCAACACTGCATCAGGGAAGAGGCTGAGATTGCCGAGGCGACGACATGAGCGCAGGCTGTCCATGAGTTGCACCTCGGCGCGCTGTATGTGACCTTCTTCAAGGAGGATCCAAGCCAGGTTCATTGTAATCATGACCGATGCGTTGGGCACGTCGACGCCGGCAAGATCAAGCGCCACCTCGAAGTGATGACGAGCCGAGGCAAGGTCACCCCTGTACTTCAGAAGTACGCCGTAGTTGTTGTGCAGGCCCATCGCGTTGTCTTCGTCCCCCGACTGCTCGACGAACGCGAGGCCTTCGAGGTAGAGGGCCTCGGCGCGGGAATCTTCGGCAATGTGCAGGGCCGTGGCGTAGTTGTAGAGCACGTTGCCGAGGAGCATGTTGTCGCCACATTGGCGGGCCAGGGCCACGGCTTCGGGCCCGGCGTCGAGGCGGCCCGGGTCTGCTCCATCCTGGAATCGGCAGTAATGGGAGAGTGCGCCGGCCTCGAGCGCCCGGTCGCCGGCCTCCCGGGCGAGATCGAGGGTCGTCAACACCGTCTCGATGATGAGTCGGCGGTCCACGTGAAAGAGCAGCCTCACCTTGCAGTAGAGGCCTTGCCCCCGGCGCCCGGGGGCCAGATCCGGTCCCAGGCGTTCGAGGGCCTGGTCGACGAGGGCGAGGATCTGTGCCGGCTGATGGGCGTCCTTCCAGTAATTCTGTAGCGTCCAGAACTGGCGCAGCACCCGGTCCGACCCGGCGGGGGTGGCCACGGCGTGCTCGATGGCGGCCCGGAGGTTCATGTCCTCGGTGGCCAGTCGCCTGGTCCAGGAGCGGCGCGACGGACCGACCATGTGGGGTGCCGCGTGCTCGGCCAAGCCCAGGTAGTAGTCGCTGTGGGCGTCGGCCAGCCGCTCGGCCTCGGGGCGCTCCCCGGCGGCCGTCTCGCTCAGCCGCTCGACCCCGTACTGACGCAGGGTCTCCTGCATCCGGTAGCGGACGGTACTGCCGTGGGGCTCGGCCACCACCAGGCTCTTGTCCACCAGCGATCCGAGCAGGACGGCCACATCGAAGCCCTCGACGTCACCGAACCCGCACACGGCCTCGGCCGCTTCCAGGTCGAAGCCACCGACGAACACCGACAGGCGTCGGAGCACCGCCTGCTCGACGTCGTTGAGCAGGTCATAGGACCAGTCGACCATGGCGCGCAGGGTCTGTTGGCGCGGCAGTGCCGTGCGGCTTCCCCCCGTCAGCAGGCGGAATCGCTGGTCGAGACGGTCATGGAGGTGGGAGAGCGACATCGACCGCAGCCGGGCGGCGGCCAGCTCGATGGCCAGCGGCATACCGTCGAGGCGCCGGCACACGGCGGCCACCAGCGGGGCGGCCTCTTCTGTCAAGGTGAAGTCCGTGGCCTGGCTGCGGGCCCGTTCCACGAACATCGTCACCGCTCCCGAGGCGGCCACCTCGGCCACCTCCTGGGCGTCCTCGGCGGGCACGGTGAGCGAGGGCACCCGGAAGATCCGCTCCCCGTCGATACCGAGCGCCTCGCGGCTGGTGGCCAGCAGGTGCACCTGCGGGCAGCCACGGACCACGGCCTCGGCCAGCTTGGCGCACGCCCCGATCAGATGCTCGCAGTTGTCCAGGACGATGAGGATGTTCCGGTCGGCCAGGGCGGTCACCAGGGCGTCGGGCGTCGGGAGTCCCCCCTGTTCCTTGATCCCCAGCGCCTTGGCCACCGCCCCCGTCACCTCCTCGGGCTCGCCCACGGCGGCCAGGCCCACCAACCAGACGCCGTCACCCGAGCCGTCGAGGAGCTCGGCGCCCACCTGCAGGGCCAGGCGGGTCTTGCCCACACCACCGGGTCCGGTGAGGGTGACGAGGCGGGACTCCTCCACCATCGTCCGCACCTCGGCCACCTCGGCGTCGCGTCCCACGAAGCTCGACACCAGCTCGGGCAGGTTGTGCAGGAGATCGGGGTCGTCGAGCGAGCGCAGGGGAGGGAACTGCGCATCGAGGCCTTCGATCTCGAGCTGGAACACCTCCTCGGGCCGACCCAGGTCCTTCAGGCGATGGGTCCCGAGGTGGCGCAGGCCCACGCCTGCCGGGAGGTAGTCACGCACCATGTCGGCCGTCGCCCCCGACACCACGATCTGCCCGCCGTGGGCCACCGCCACCAGGCGCGTCGTGCGGTTGAACGTGGGTCCCACATAATCCCCGTTGCGTACCTCGCACTCGCCTGTATGCAAGGCCATCCGCACACGCAACCTCGCACCCTCGGGCCACGGCTCGGCCTCGAGTGACCGTTGAGCATCGATGGCCGCCTCGAGGGCCTGTGTGGCCGAACCGAATGCCGCGCAGAACTCGCCCCCGGTCGCCTTAAAGACGAAGCCGCCTGCGTCTTCGAGATGCGAGCGGATGAGTTCGTCGTGGCGCCGCAGCGCTATCCCCATGCTCTCGGGGTGGGCCTCCCAGATCTGGGTCGACTCTTCGATGTCCGTGGAGAGCAGTGTCACTGTCCCCGAAGGGAGACCGGGGACGGCTCTCTGGGCCACGTTTGACGCCGCATCCACCGCCGTCCAGGCGTTGCCCTGGGCAGCCTCGGTCACCAGCCACTCGAGCTCGGGTT
This sequence comes from uncultured Acidimicrobiaceae bacterium, assembly GCA_963800065.1. GTDB lineage: Bacteria > Actinomycetota > Acidimicrobiia > Acidimicrobiales > UBA8190 > CAWJFJ01. The sequence goes on from CAWCZO010000010.1 coordinate 8,094, forward strand.
TCTGCTGGACGATGGCAGCGTCGAGGGCCACCAGCGGCGCCGAAGGCTCGATGCCGAGCTCCTCGCCGAGGAGAGTGCGGACCCGCTGGTAGGCCCGCAGGGCGTCGGACTGCCGTCCGGACCGGTACAGGGCCAGCATGAGATAGCCCCAGATCCCCTCCCGCAGGGGATGGTCGACGATGGCCGCCTCGGCCGATGCCACCACCTCCTGGTGCTGACCCAGCTCGAGCCGGGCCTCGAGCCACGTCTCGATGGCCCCCAGGTGCAGCTCCTCCAGCCGGGTCTGCTCGGGCCGGGCCCACGACGTCCCGCTCACGTCGGCCAGGGCCTGGCCCCGCCAGCGTCCGAGGGCGGTGGCGAGCAGCCCGGCGGCGGCGCCGGGGTCCCCGGCGACCAGCGCCTCACGACCCTGGCGGGATTCCTCCTCGAAGCGCCACACATCCAGCTCGTCGGGGCCGACCTCGAGGACATAGCCCCCGTGCCGCCCCACCAGGCGCCCCGGATCGAGAGACTTGCGCAACTGGGAGATGTGGCTCTGCAGGGTGGCGACCGCCCCCGCCGGGGGGTCGCCCTCCCACAGATCCTCGGCCAGGGGTCCGGCCGGGACCAGCTCGTTGGCGGCGATGAGGAGCCGGACCAGAAGGGCCCGGCGCCTGGCGCCGGAAATGGCTATCTCGCCGTCGTCGCCCCGCACCACCAGGGGGCCGAGGATCTCGAATGCGAGCACCGCCGCCCCACCCTCCCGGCTCGGAAAAACCCCAGCGTCTGACCGCAAAGGCTATCTCCTGGGGCGGGCGTGGAGCCTCGCTGGACACGTCTTCTTCCCGGTTCGTGACTGACCGGCCCATTGGCCGCTGCTGAGTAGACGCCACTGAAGCGGACAAGGCCTTTTCTGTCTGTCCAGCCCCCGTTGCGGGGGTCGGCGCTCTCTCACGACGTCCCAGGTGGTGGCCCTATTTCTGGCGTCTGTCGCCGCCACCGATCCCTCGTTGCAGCGCCTCTGCAGCGCCCGTGAGGGGCGCCTGAAGGTCTCGGCCCGACTCTGCCTGTGCACCCAAAAAAAACGGCACGAGAACCGCTCGAGCCGGGGAACCAGAAGGGCAGAACCGATGACCACCGAGACCCGCACCAGCAACCGGATCACCCGCACCATCAAGATCAGCGCCGGACTGTGTGTGGGCGCCCTGGCCATGGGATCGGCCGCCGTGCTCGTGTCCTCACCGGCCTACGCCGGCACCCTCCCCGCAGCCAACGCCCCCACCCCGACCTTCACCAGCGACACCACCTTCACCGCCCCCGCCGGTGCCATCTACGAAGTCCCGCGTCACGGCTTCAACCTCACCGACCTCCAGAACGTCACCATCGACGGTGGGACGTGGGTGGACCCGAACACCTCGCCCGGTGACACCAACGGCCACGGCGCCGCCCTGGGGCGTGCCGGCTTCGACATCGTCGGCGGCAGTGGCATCACCCTCGAGAACATGTCCATCGTGGGGGCCAACTTCAGCGGTGGCTACTACGCCAAGCTGGCCTCCAACGCCGCCATCAACGCCGACGGCACCGCCCACCTGACGGTGTCGGGCGTGAACGTCGCCCACGTCTTCGGTGACTGCCTGACCCTCGGAGCCTGGTATCAGGGGTACGACCCCAACGTCACCGTGACACCGGACACCAACGCCACCGTGACCAACTTCGAAGGCGACGTCTGCGGACGCCAGGGCATCGCCCTGGTCGACCTGAACGGCCTCACCGCCAGCAACGTGACCATCGGGGCCACCGGCTTCGAGAGCCTGGACTTCGAGTCCGACACGGTGGGCATCGGCACCAAGAACGCCACCGTCACCAACTGCAGCCTGGCCAAGCCGGTCAACATCTCGGCGGCGGGGAGGCAGTCGGGGAAGATCACCATCAGCGACTGCACCATCGGGAACCGCCCCACCGGTGAGGCCGTCATCGCATCGAACCTCAACGGTTCGACGCCCTATGGACCCATCGTCTTCGACAACGACACCTTCGCCTGCGCCGCCTCGGTCTACGTCTCGTGCTTCCAGCTCTCCGGGTTCGACGTCACGGTCGAGAACAGCTCGGCGACGGTCGGCACCCCCGACGTGCCCGAGCAGGTGTACGCCGTCAATGGCGCCAGCACCGTGGCCTTCAACAACGACGACGTCTCCGGTTACTTCGCCAAGCCCGTCGGCACCTCCGGCCCCAACGCCACGGTGACCGTGACCGGCGGCGTCTGGCAGGACTCCTGAGCCCTCCCTGACGCCGACGGTGTCGGACGGGAAGCTCACACGATCTCTGGGAGTGTGGTCAAGGGAGGGCGACTCCCAGAGCGAAGGGGGCCGGACGAAAGTCCGGCCCCCTTCCCACGTCTCCGGTGTCACGACACCACGGCATCGGACGCCGACCTTCCCACTCCGATGTCCCCGGTTGCGGCACATGGCAGAGCTGGCCGTTGCAGCGACGGTCGGGGTGCGCTGCTGGAGCCCTTTTTGAGATCCCCGTCGCACCGCTAATCGAGAGATCTCCACCACGGATCCGCACAACAAGGAGGTCCACCATGACCAGAGCCATTGGCAACAACGGCGATCTCCGGGACCGATCGCCGAGAGCTCACAACCTCCTAGACACTGACACGTCTTCACACCCGCGGACACTGCGCCAGCACTACCTGGATCGCCTCGGAGGGATGGGCGGTCGTCCCACCGAGCCTGTCAGGACGTACCCCCAGGGGCGGGTGTGTCGAGAGCTCGGCTATGACACGCGCCTATCCATTTACAACGGGGACATCTACTGTGCTCAGCACCAGCCGCGAAGGGCGTGACGCAGGCGTCGACGAAACTATTCTGCGAGTGGTACTGCGGAGCTGCTGCAGCGCAGCGTTCGATCCGCAAGAGAGGTGCGGTAATATAGCCTGGCCTGGCCGACAGTCTTCTTCGGCGCGTGCTGCCATGAACTGTTCCTCTCGCAGTTCGATGGCCAGCGCCTCGCGAGGGCGTGCCACAACATCATCAGGCGATCCAACTCTTCGCCCCAGCACGGCGTCCTGGAACCTCGTGGACAAGTGTTTCCACTTCCACGTTGACGAGCAGTACGGGTGTGCAAGAGTACGAGGTACGCAGCTTGGTTTGATTTAGCAACTATTGGAGGGCCGACAGTGACGATCTTTCGCTTCGCCGGTCTCGGTGCGATCGTCGGCGGACTCGTTGCCGGCACCTATGTACTCACCGTACGAGGGGCACTGACGGTGGATCTGGAAGTGGGTCGGCGAATCCGTCCGCTCGGTCCACGTCACATGCACATATCGGCAGATCCCCAAACGGTGTTCGATGTCGTGGCCGCTCCGTACCTAGGAAAGACGCCACGAGCCATGGAAGGCAAGTTGGACGTCCTTGAACGGGCCAGCGACATGGTGTTGGCGGCCCACTACACCCCGGTTGCCGGTGGGATGACGGCGACGACGGTGGAGACCGTTCGATTTGAGCGTCCGAACATCATCTCGTTCAACCTGGTGCGAGGGCCAGTACCCCATGTTCGAGAGACCTTCCAGTTCGATCCCGCCGACGGTGGCACGCAATTCACCTACTCAGGAGAGATCGGCGCGGATCTGTGGGCCTTTGGGGAGTGGTGGGCAGGGCTCGTCGCCGGACCCTGGGAACGCACGGTCGAGACATCCATGGCCGGCATCAAAGATGAGGCCGAGCGGATCGCCGCGGTGAAGAGGTCGGGAGCCCGCCAGTAGATCTCCTGGTCAACGCTGCTTTTTGACGTGAGGACCTTGGCGTCGGCTGTTCAAGCAAGTCCCGGTATCAGCCGATACCGAGGAGATGAACGACAGGCGGGCAAGGAGGGCCCGACCGGGGCTGTTCCTATGGTGGGCTGTCCTGGCGGGTCTAGGTGGCTTCCTGGTCGTGGGGCTACGGGGGCCATGGGCCAGTGTTCAGCTGGTGTCGCCGGTGGCGTTGTTCTGGCTCGTCGTCATTGGCGCCGGGCTGTGCTGGCTTCCAGCCCTGGTGGTGATTGTCGTCGGCTGGCGTCGGGGTCTGGCGGAACTCGCCATCCTCGGTGCCGCCCTGGCCGTGGAGTCGGGGTTCGGCGTGGTGCACGGCCTCACGGTTCCCGGGGTCCTTTACGGGCCGAACAATGCCGTGTTGAGTTCCGCCTTCCTCGCCCTGCCGCTGGCGCTCGTGACCGCCATCCCCATCCTCGCCCGACAGTCAGAGGCCGGAGCCGTGCTCGGACGACACTGGCGCAGTTGGGCGGTCGGCTGGACGGTATTGGGCGCGGCCGGTGCCGCCGTCCTTCTCACTCGTCCCGACCTTTTCGCCGCCCCTACCATGGGCACCCCCATTCCCCTCTTCGTGGGTGCATGTTCGCTTGGCGTCACTATGGCGCTGTCGATCCGCCACCTCCGCCTGTACTGGGTGGGCAGGCTCCGAGCTTCGCTCGTCACCTCACTGACCTTGTTGTCGCTAGGACTGTCGGGCCTCGTGTGGCTCGGCCGGAGCCCGTTCTCGCTGGGGTTCTGGACCGCCCACATCCTGGACATCGGAGGCGTGGCCGGCGCGGCCGTGGCGCTCGGCGTCGGCTACCGCTCGCAGCCCTCCATCATCAAGCTGATCGCACCGGTGCTGACACGAGACCCTTTGGTCGCTCTCGATCTCGGCCTGTCGCCGGCCGTCCATCGCTTCGTGGGACTGTTGGACCGCAAAGACCCTGTCACCAAAGACCATGTGACTCGGGTGGGAGAGTTGGCCGTCCGAACCGGAGAGCGCGCCGGCCTACGGGGAACCCGGCTTCGCAACCTTGGTCTGGCTGCTCTTCTCCACGACATCGGCAAACTCGAGATCCCCGAACACATCCTCACCAAACCCGGCGCCCTGACCGATGATGAAATGGAGGTTATCCACACCCATCCGACCATCGGTGAGCGCCTTATGCTGAGCGAGCCGGAGCTTGCCCCGGCGGCATCCTTCGTGCGCTCTCATCACGAACGCCACGACGGGCGGGGTTACCCCGACGGCTTAGCCGGGGACCAGATCCCCGTGGAGGTAGGCATTATCAGCACCTGCGACGCCTTCGATGCCATGTGTCACACGCGGCATTACCGCCAGGGCATGGGACAAGAAAGGGCCATTGCAGTGCTGTCCGAGCACGCTGGTTCGCAGTGGAACGCCGAGGCAGTGGCCCTCGTCGTGGCCACGATCCAATCGGACGCTGTCACCGGGAGCGCTCTTGACGATGTCGGCCGGACGGGCGATGCCGAGGAACTTGCTTGCGGGTGCGCCGACGCCCTTCCCGACGAGGTTCGAGAACTGGCGCTTGCCGGCCAGCGGCGGAGCTGACTCCCGAGAGAGTCAAGGGCGACGCCCTGGCCCAATGGTTTTGCGAAAAGCGAGGCCACACTGTGGATCCTCCTCGACGGGCCTCAGTTCCCGACGGCACTCAACGACTGAACCTTCTCTGAACGCCTCGACGCACGCATTGGCCGTGCGACAAGCGGCGGAGTTGCCTTAATCCGTCGGCGACGACAAGAACTTATGATTCGGGCATGGTCGGTGGAAGAGGCGATGTCGGGACGAGCGAACCAGCCTCGGTGCGATGGAAGCGACGCGCGGTCACTATCCCGACCATGCTCGGCGCCACAGCGGCAGCGGTCCTCTTTTCACCGGCGATCGTCGCCGGGGCTGTCATCTACGACTTCGTCCGCTTGCGCTTCCGCCTACCGTCCCTCCGCCTGTTCTTGTTCGTGACGCAGTACTTGGTCAACGACAGCGCCGAGATCCTCCTCTCGGGGCCGTACTGGTTGGCGGCTGGGTTCGGGGCTCGCCTTGACTCGGTAGCCTCAATCCACCGTCACGAACGCCTCCAGCGATGGTCCATTGATCTGATGGCCCGGCGGGCCGACCAACTCCTTGGCTTGACGGTGGATGTCGATGCCGAGGGAGCGGCAGCGCTCGAGAAGCCTGGCCCGGTCATCGTGCTGTGTCGTCACGTCAACGTTGTGGACTCATCCCTCCCGGCGTTGCTCTACCAGCAGCGGGGCTATCACGTGCGAGGCATCATCATGGCGGAACTCCTCGCCGATCCCGGCTTTGATCTGCTCTACGGCCGCCTTGGATCAGTATTCATCACCCGGGATAACGGTCCTGAAGCACGGAAGGCAGTCGCCCGGCTCCGAGGCAGCGACGACCCGGAGACGGCCATAGTCATCTTTCCGGAGGGTCGGCTCTTTCGCCCCGAGCTGCTGAGAAGGTACTTGGACAAGCTCGCGCAGAGCGACGCCCCCCGCAGCCATCGTCTCTCGGGACTCCGACATGTGCTTCCGCCACGCCTCGGAGGCGTCGACGTCCTGCTTGACGCCAACCCCGGAGTTGATGTCGTGGTCATCGCTCATGCCGGACTCGACTCCTATCCGAGCTTCATGGAATTGGCCCGCAGTGCACCGCTGACCGCCCCTCTCCGCGTGACGGCCTGGCGGTTCCCCAACGCAGACATCCCCGCGGCCAAGGACGAGCGGTTGGCCTGGCTTGACGAGGCGTGGTGCCGGGTCGACGAATGGGTTGACGGCCAAATGGCCGTCCCGGGCCATTAGGAGACTCGGGTCCGAGCGCCTTCCTGTGTACACCAGCCAGCGGACACGGCTCCCTTTGAGTCGAACGAGAAGCCCGTGCGTAGCACGCCCGTGCCGCTATTCCCAACGACCTGAACGTCGACCCTCCGCTATTCGTCGACCCGGAGCATTACTGCGGAGGGCTGGGGCTGGCCTGCCAGAGCGCACAGAACCGGCAGTTGCGACGGGCCTTGGGCCTTCAACGGTCTGCGGTGACGTTGTCGTTACCGGACGGTTTCCTGGCAGCCAGTGAGATCCGGGCTGGCAGTGCTAGCGAGTGTCAGCGCCGGGCCTGGGCGGCTCGGTTGGGGCGCCCAGAACGGTGATCTCCTCGCCCAGATGGGCGCCCTGAAGAAGCCCGAGGTGGTCGCCGCTCCAGAAGCGGCCGGCGTCGTACCAGTTGGCCGGGCGGTTGTCGGCGAGAAGGCCCATGGCCTGATAGGTGCCGGCGACCACCTCGGCGCAGTAGCTAGCCTCGACGTCGGCCGGGCGGCGAATCCGCCCCCGGGCCCAACGGCCGGCCAGGGCGAGCATGGCCGGGAACGGGGTGCCGTCCTTACGCGCGATTTCCGTCAGCAGAGCGTCCTCCATCTCCGGGGTCACCTCGGCGTGTAGCTGGCGGAGCCAGGCGCTCTGGTGGTAGCGCTCCATCCAGGTGGTTACCGCCCCCCGCAGGTCGTGCAGTTGCACGCCCCGGTGGTAGGTGCCACTCCACACGTCGAGCAGCGAGTGGCCCAGTTCGGCATGCCACATCAGAGGCGGGAGGTCCTCGAGCACGACCGCCATGCCTACATGGTTGACGGGGCTGTTGGTGAAAACTCGGATGGCGTGGTCGGCGGCGCTCGGGCCCCGGAACAGCCAAAGATCCCCGGTACGCGTCAGTTCGACGGCGTCCTCCAAGCTGAGCGGTTCAGCCACGGCGCACGAGCTGGAACGACTTTCCTGCCAGGCGGCGCACGCGGCGGAAGCGGTCTGGCTGAGCGGCCGGGAGGCTCACCACCGGGGCGGCATCCGCGATCGCCGCGATGGCTGCGACCCGCTGGTGTAGTCGGGTCCGCACGTCCTCGGGCGTGTAAGCCTTCCGTCGACGTTCCGATCGGACACAGCCACCGCTTGGTCCCCGAGACGACCCCGCCGATCGCCATGGGCGGTGCGCGTCTGACCGGGAATATCGAACTCCGGCAATCTCAGGCGCTCGCTCTGACCTGGCATGAGTGCAGGCTTCCTCGTCCCGGGTCCCCCTACGGTGGCCCTATATCCACAATGATTCCTTGCTGAGAAGACTACGGACGAGAGGCCTTGGCTCATGACCCGCAGCGAGATTGTCCGAACCGCCTATCAGCGATTTAACGACAAGAACTTTGACGGTGCCCTGGACCTCTGCGACCCTGACATCGAGTTCCGAGACTTGTTGAACAAGGACGGCAGGGCCTATGGACGCAGAGCTGTCCGTCAGCGCTTCGAAGAGCGGTTTTCAGATGCAACTGTCCACGTGACCGTTGGGGACGTGGTGGAACTAGGTAACACGGTCATCGCAACGGCATGTTGCCAGGTTTATGACTCGGCTGGCCGTCCAGTGGGTCCCTACGTGGTTGTCACTGACCACTTTAGCTTTCGTGGCAATCGCATCCTTCGCATCGAGACGACACAGTTTGAGACGCTTCCTGACCAAGTAAAGGCGGTCTTACAGCCTGGCGCCCCAACACCGCAGGTCACCTGACGGGCAACCCTGGGGTGACCGCCCTGCCTCGGTCGGCGCGCCCTGGACTCATAGCCATTTCCGCATACCCATGACGTCGACTCGAGCGCCGGCCCGTCGGATGGTCCGATCCCGGCATCCGGACCCATCAAGACTGCCACCGCTCGGAAGACCGCAACGAACTAGCGGTGGTGTCCTCTGGCGGGCTTTAGACGAGGCCCAGGGTGCCGATACCTTTTACATGGTGGTCCGTGGGCAGGAAGGTAGGCCTTCGAACGATCGCACCTGCGCGCCCACGGTCATCACTCGTAATGTCACCCGCGAGCACTACTTCGAATCAGCGCTCGAACGGACACGACACGCGTTCCAGGCGATCGCAACAGGACCCAAGCGTCGCGACATTACGAATGGGGTTCCGGATAGCGAAGCCCGTCTTCTCAGTCGGTCGGCGAGCTTCTTGTTCTTCGGGGCGGGGACGATCGCTGTCGCCAACAGCTATCTCGCGTCTCTCCATGGAGCCAACATCCAGGCCCTCCGCCTGACCGGATTGCTATCTATGCTCGCAGCCTTCGGAGTGCCACTGCTTCCGTGGTCGTGGAACCGTCGCCTCGTTGCCAGCAGCCTCGTCATCGGCGCAGTCGGCTTTGTCGTCCTGAGTGATCAGCTCAATCATTTCTCGCACACCCAATCAGCGGTCGCGGTATACCCAGTCTTCTTTATCATGGTGGTCGCGTGGGCCGGATTCATCCAAATCCGAGGAGTCGCATCCATCACCGCCCTTCTCTCCGGTCTGGCCCTAAGTGGAATGCTCCTCGCGGGTGGACACCAGTCGATCTCTTGGGAGTGTGCCCTCGTTTCTATGTCTGCTGCCGCGGTATTAGGCGAGGTCTTGGCTTGGTCACACAAGCGCGTGTCGCATCTCGCAACACTCGAAGTAGACCGTCGACTGCATGACCCTCTTACCGGCTTGGGCAACCGCCTCCTCTTCATCGAGCGAATGGACCAAGCACTTGCCCGACTGCGACGCAACAAGGACCCCCTAGCCGTGCTCTTCGTTGATCTCGATCGATTCAAACATGTGAATGATTCGTTCGGTCATGCGGCCGGAGACCAACTTTTGCTCGACGCGGCAGGACGACTCCGAGCAGCAGTTCGTGAAAACGATGATGTCGCCCGCTTCGGCGGAGACGAGTTTGCCGTCCTTTGTCAGGACATCGAAGATATAGGTGGCACAATCCAGATTGCACGCCGCGTCCTCGACGCCTTTGCTGCTCCATTCGTTTGCAACAAACGTGAACTCTTTGTCACCGCAAGCGTGGGTATTGCCTTTGCAAGCAGTGGCTATGAGACAGCTGAGGTGCTCCTGCAGAACGCAGACGCGGCCATGTATCGAGCAAAGGAAAGCGGAAGAGCCCGATTCGAAATATTCGACGATTCGATGCAGCACATGATTGCAACTCGCTTGGAGCTCGAAAGTGCACTTTGTCAGGTCGTGAGTCGTAACGAACTGCGCGTCCATTACCAGCCCCTCCTGGCCAACGACGCCCACACGATTATTGGCTTTGAAGCTCTTGTGCGCTGGGAACGTCCTGGCTTTGGACTCCTGGGGCCGGGCGAGTTCATTGCTGTCGCGGAGGAAACGGGCATCATCATCGAAATCGGCGCCTGGATACTGAATGAGGCGTGCGGACTGGCTGCCACATGGGCGACCCTGTGGCCCGAGCGTCGATTGGGCGTTGCAGTCAATATCTCGAGTCGACAGGTGCTGAAAGGAGACATCTATCAGGCCGTTCGCGTCTGCTCTCGACGAGAGCGGTCTCGACCCGGCCTTGCTCACACTTGAGCTTACAGAAACGACCCTGATCGACGACGCGCCGAACGCGCAGGCAATCCTTCGTGAACTTCGAGAACTGGGAGTCAGTATTGCTCTGGATGATTTTGGGACTGGTTATTCCTCCCTCACGTACCTTCGCACGTTCCCGATCGATATCATCAAGATTGATGGATCATTCATCCGCACCTTGCGTGTGGAACGCGAGGCAATGGCCATCGTCAGCGCTGTGACTTCGCTGGCCAAGACTCTCAATATCAAGGTGACTGCCGAAGGTATCGAAGACCCCAGTCAACTTGAGGCCGTTGTCGAGCTCGGCTGCGACTTTCTTCAGGGTTACCTGTTCTCACGACCGAAAGAAGCATCAGAGCTTCGGGCCCTGCTCGAGTCCGCCGACGCCCTTGAGAAGATGCCCTAGGCGGTCCGGAATTTGCCGGTCCCGACTGGGGTCCTGGTCGGAATAACGAGAGTCGGTAGGACGCCCTTTACTCGGGGATCCTGAGCCCCCTGCATCTTCGGAGGCGCCTGGCCGTTGGGCCAAAGTCTGCGGGCCAGGCCGAAGAGAAGCCGCCCGGGATCACCGCCTCTGAACACTTGCGCGTGGGTCGGACCGTCGGGTTCTGGTCCTGCCCCTCACTACTTCCGGCATATTCGGATGGGTATTCGCAGTCGGCAACGTCGCAGCATGGCGTCATTTGCGAGCGCCATGACATCCTCCTACCTGGTCAATGAAAGACGATACAGGTCAATCGGCATGGGAGGATGTGAGTCCCAATTCTTCGGGGCACAAGATCCACACAATTTTGCCGACTCGTTTTTTCCGTCGGTCACCGTGTCGATGTCGTCTCAGGGGCACTCCTGACACGAAGGCTCGTTCGGCTAGCCGCAATTCTTGGAAAGCTGATTCCCTGCCTACGACCCGAGGCTCGAGCAGGTTTTGCGGAGTATGTGTCACCATCGCCCGTCTGCCGATCGACCAGAGAATTCGGTCCTGGCCCTTGGTGGCCCGACCAAACGCCCGCACTCGGTCTAAGTCGTATTCCTCGGGCAACAGCCCGAGGAATACGGTGCTTGTCAGGACTGTACGAGCAGACCAAGTTGGCCGAGCCGGTGCGCCAGAGCATCAGGTGCTGTACCAAACAGATAGGCGATGGCGTGTAGGTCGCTGGCTCTGATTGTAATCATTCGGCCGTTGAAGTCCTGGCGCTTCACCTGAATCATGGACAGGAACCGACGCAGCGGGTCACGCTCGGGTCCGTCCACCGAGTTGAGCTTCGTAAGGTCGATGGTGATCTTCTCGGATTCACCGTCTATTTCGGCCACCCGGCTGGTCCACGCTGCACCTTCTACGACCGTTCCTTGACCCACTCCGGACTTGCGGATCGTGGCGTCGCGAGGCAGGAGCTGATCGACGGGGACGTTGTAGAGGCGGGCTAACTGCTTCAGGCGCGGTACCGAGATGTTCCGCTCCCCTCGTTCGTAGGCACCAAGGACCGAGGACTTAAAGGCGCGGTCGCTCAGAGTCTCGACAGCGTGAAGGGACAGCCGCATTTGCCGACGCACAGCCCGGAGGCGCAAGCCAAGGCTCTGGGCGTCGACGATACTTTGAGCGTCCTCCGCCTCGTCCTCTCCAACCGATGCCACCTGGCTCACCATGGGAATTTCTCCTCTGAGTCCGTGCCCTTTCTCGGGTGCACCCAGGATCACCACTGAGTGTGGTAATTCTCGGCACCCCGCGCGCCATCAGTAGGGCGCTATCCACTTGTTGGTCCACCGTTGTGGAGAAACGCCCGATCGGCTATACGGGTTCGCCGAATCCGGTGGAGCGCGTGGATGGTGACCGGGTCTTGAGGCGGATGCCACCCTGACGAACGCCGAAGGTTCAGAGATCACGAGATAGCGAACCAGCGCCGGTGCGCGATTCCACCCCAACAGGGAGGAGATCGACGCGAATCGAGCTTTCGCGGGGCTGCGTTGCACAAGTACTTCCATTGTCTGCTTGCGCGCGGGGTTCGTTCGTGATCCGCCACTTCGATGTCGAAATCCTCTTCGGGAGCGATACACCGATGTCGTCGTCGAGAGGAGCCCAATGACCCCATCTGTACCTATCGCGTCAGAGGAATGGCCGCTGGCCGGAAAGTCACCTACCTCAGGGCGGTGACACCGGTAGGTCAGGTGGTAGGCGGCACTGTCGTCGTTCCGCCACGCGGGCGCGGACGGCGATGCGCGCGACTAACTCATGACCGATTGGTAACCTTATATTGGCCAGCCCGGCGGTCAGGCTGGCGCCTGGTGTTTGGGGGGAGTAGACATGTTTCGTCGGCCAGTGGTGCTGTGCGCCGCGGTCCTCCTGGCAGCGTCGGTGTCGCTGTCGGTTGTGGCGATGTCTGCCGCCGCCGCGAGCGGAAACTCGCGTCCGGCTCGGGTGGGGGCGGCTCCGACGGTGCCGGCCGGCGCGCAGCGGGTGGGCACTCTTGCCGCCAACCACCCGTTGCGGGTCACGGTGACGCTGCGACCGCGCGACGCCACCGCGCTTGGTGTGTTGGCCGAAGCGATCTCGACGCCGGGGACGGCGCAGTACCGGCGCTACCTGACGGAGGACGGATTCGTTCAGCGCTTCGCCCCCAGCCGTGCCACGGTTGCCGCCGTCGTGGCCTCGCTGCGGGCCGAAGGCCTCCGCGCCGGAGACGTGAGCGTCGACCGTCTTTCCGTGTCGGTGACGGCGACTGCGGGGCAGCTGTCCCGGGCCTTCTCCACCACCCTGGCCACTGTCCGTCTGCCGAGCGGCCGGATGGCCTACGCCAACAGGTCGGCGCCGCAATTCAACGCCGAGGTGGCTCCGGACATCGAGGGCGTCATCGGCCTCGACAACCTGGCCGTGGCCCAACCGCTCGGGGTTGTCCCCTTGCCCCACCTGATCCATCCGCACCTGACCCCGCAGGTGGTGACCGGCGGCCCCCAGCCCTGCAGCGCCGCTGTGTCGGCTGGCCCGAGCAATGACGCCTACACGGCCGACCAGCTGGCATCGGCTTACCAGTTCTCCAGCCTGTATGACGCCAGTGATTTCGGCGCCGGCCAGACCATCGCCCTCTTCGAGCTCGAGACCAACCTGACCTCGGATATCAGCGCCTACCAGGCTTGCTACGGAACCTCGGCCACCGTTTCCTACATCGAGGTGGACGGTGGATCGAGCGGGGCGGGCGAGGAGGCACCCCTGGACATCGAGGATCTGATCGGTCTGGCGCCCATGGCCAACATCGACGTCTACCAGGGCCCCAACACGAGCGCCGGCGTCTACGACACCTACGACGCCATCGTCACTCAGCACAAGACCAGCGTCATCTCCACCTCATGGGGAGAGTGCGAGGCGCTCGAGGGCTCGACCGCGGCCACCTCAGAAAACATGGTGTTCGAAGAGGCGGCCACTTTGGGAGAAAGTGTCGTGGCGGCGGCGGGCGACAACGGTTCGGAGGACTGCCAGCCAGAGAACCATTCGAAGGCTCTGGCCATCGACGATCCGGCCAGTCAGCCTTTTGTCACCGGCGTGGGTGGGACCACCTTGACCACGCTCGGCCCTCCACCTACGCAGACGGTGTGGAATGAGAAACCGGTCAAAGGCGGGGCCGGCGGTGGCGGCATCTCTCAGTTGTGGGTCATGCCCAGCTATCAGTCGGGTGCACCATCGAGCCTCAACGTGGTCAACCCCGATTCCTCGGGTACACCGTGTGGCGCCTCGTCGGGCGACTGCCGAGAGGTCCCCGATGTCTCGGCCGACGCCGACCCCTATACGGGGTACGTCATCTATTTCGACGGGAAATGGACGGGGATCGGCGGCACCAGCGCTGCGACCCCGCTGTTCGGCGCATTCTTGGCTCTGACAAACGCCTCGACAACATGCGGGGGGACGCCGATCGGCTTCGCCAACCCCAACCTCTACAAGGCCGCCGCCACCGCTTACGCTAACGACTTTAGCGACATCACGTCGGGCAACAACGACTACACGGGCACAAACGCCGAGAAATTTTCGGCTACGACCGGATACGACATGGCTTCGGGCCTGGGCACGCCGATCGGTTCGACCCTCTCGACGGCGCTGTGCTCGGGCGGATCGACGGCGCCTCAAATTCTCAGCACTTCATCAACGGCGGCCACAGTAGGAAATCCGTTCAGCTTCACCGTGACCACGTCGGGCTCGCCCACCCCGTCGATAACCGAGACGGGAGCGCTACCCAGTGGTGTGACGATGGTCGACAACGGCAACGGCACGGCCACTCTGGCGGGCACGTCGGCAGACGGGACGACCGGAAGCTACGTCGTCACCGTCACGGCGAACAACGGTACGCTGCCCAACGCCACACAGAGTTTCACCCTGACCGTCGACCCCGCTCCGCTCACCATCACGGCCAGTTCCACCACCATGACCTATGGGGGCACCGTGCCGACCATCACCCCGAGCTACTCGGGGTTCGTGAACGACGACAACGCCTCCAGCCTTACCAAAACCCCAGCGTGTTCGACGTCGGCCACCAGCGCCTCAGCGGTGGGCACCTATCCCTCCTCGTGCACCGGGGCGGCAGACGCCAACTACACGATCGGCTATGTGAATGGATCGGTGACCGTCGACCCCGCTCCGCTCACCATCACGGCCAGTTCCACCACCATGACCTATGGGGGCACCGTGCCGACCATCACCCCGAGCTACTCGGGGTTCGTGAACGACGACAACGCCTCCAGCCTTACCAAAACCCCAGCGTGTTCGACGTCGGCCACCAGCGCCTCAGCGGTGGGCACCTATCCCTCCTCGTGCACCGGGGCGGTAGACGCCAACTACACGATCGGCTATGTGAATGGATCGGTGACCGTCGAGAGCACGTTCCGCGTTACGACTACTTCCGTGTCGAGCGCGACACCGGGCGTCGCATACAAAGAACGCCTGCAGGCGGTCGGAGGGGTCACACCCTACAAGTGGAAGGTGATTGGCGGCTCGCTGCCCAAAGGCCTCAAGCTGACTCCAAGCGGGTTACTGCATGGCACCCCCACGATCGAGGACACTGCTCGCACTTACGCCTTCACCGTTCAAGTCCGGGACTCCACAAAGCACGAACGTCACACCGCCACCAGCACTTTCAGTCTGATCCTCTCCTAGCGAGCCCATTCAGAGCGGCTCGCGCCTGAACCAATCCGTCGCGATGATGGCTCGACGCTGCGACGGGCTCGAGACGGTGATCCCTCGTGGGCAGCCAGCAACGCGTGGCTCACTGGTCCGTCACATTGAACCGGGCCGGATGGTTACAAAGGGATCTCGGGAACCCCGAGTGCTTACCACGGGCTCTAGTGGGTTCATTGCAGCAGCCCGGTACCCGCTCTAGAACACCGGCGATTCAAGCCTGATCCAGGATGGCGGACTACCACACTGGATCCCCGTTCTGTGCTCGTTGGGCCAGACCCCACCTTTGAGTCCGTCCCCCATCGGGATCGGCGCTCATGGGCGATATACCTCCAGCGTCGGGGACGGACTGGCTGGAATGCCGCGGGCATCGCCGGTGACGATGTTCCAGTCGTTCGACGGAGAGTCACACCGGCGATCAGTGCCGCTCGACTGGTCGGACACATCTTCAATATGAGCGGGGGGGTCGTGCGGCATGAGTTACGCTTTGGCGGCTCAGATCGGAGAAGGGGAATGGAACATCCACTCGTCGACGCGTTCGTCACGGCATGGAACCGTCACAGTGCCGATGCCCTCCGGGCGACCTTGTCCAAGGATGCGACCTACGAGGTCGTTCCCCAGGGAAGAATCTTTGGTCCCGACAAGGTCGAAGAGCAGGTCGCCTTCATGCACAGCCTATCGTCTGACTTCTCCATAACGGCCGTGTCGGTATTACGTGACGGAGATCGCTACGCCGTTGAGTGGGAGTTGTCTGGCACCAATGATGGTCCCTTCGGGCCGCTCCGTTTGGAACCGTCAGGCCAGTCATTCAAGGTCCGCGGCACCTGGATCATCGAAGCGAGGGGCGGGAAGGTCGTCTCGTGCCGTGCCTACTGGGACTTCGCCGGGCTCCTCAGTCAGCTCGGTTCCGGGCCGGGAGGGCAGGTCAGTTGGCAGCTGGCGTCGTGGAGCGAGGAACGTTCAGCAGAGACGCCCACGACAAGATGAGAAATGACCAAGGTGCCGAGGCGATGTATTGACGGACTCTGGCAACGCTCGGAGTCAAAGCTCAGGCACGTCCGTCGCATTCCCGACCGAATGGCCTCGATCTGATCGGCGATCCTCCTTCTTCATCGCAAAGCCTGCCTCTGATTTGATCCCGTAGCGCAGCTCGAACGAGCTTGCCTCGATCGCGGTGAGCGCCCGAGCACTTCCCGGCCGCCGAAAAGGCCTGGTCAGGCCACCGTCGGACCAGTCGGGATCACCCGGGTTGGGGTCTCAAGGCTGACCTACTCCGAGCCGATATTCCGTCGGTGGATGATGATCCGAGGTTCCTCTTTCAGCACAACGATCTTGCCGTCGTGAAGGAAGTCGTCACCCGAGGCCACTATCGAAAGGACGGCGTTGAGTACGACCGTCTGTCGCTAACCCTCGTTCAGGGCGACCGGCTTCAGTCGACCTCCAAATACTGGGTTGTGCAGGGGCACCCAACGCCCGTGGAGCGAGTGACCGAACCGGTCCGATGGGAAGATAGGAACCTTTCCGCGGATGCTCATCTCTCGCCCGAAGATGAACAACGCGCCGAAGTACTCCGCATCAGAATCAATGAGTTGGACGACGAGATTCGACGAGCTAGGGCTGACTCTGAGCGCGTCGCGTCGTTCACGCGAGAACGACGAGATCGGCAAGCGGAGCTCAATGCCCTCTTGTCACCTCCAATAGAACCACTCCGTCATTAGCCGACCTCCCGTGAACTCGGAGTTGTTACTGGTAGCTCCTACTCGGCGCCAACAACCCACGCGCCAACACAGGGCGAGGGAGATCCCGGGTCGAGGCGCTCTCCGGGCCCGACCAGTCGACTCCGCCGCGACACCTCTGAAACAGATGGATAGGTGATGCGCCCGGGATCCCCCGATCATTTCCGGCCCGGACCCGCCGACCCTCGGACCTTCTGTCCGGGACCAGCGCTGGCTGAACGGCGCGAACTCAGGTACGTCAGCCCGGACACTCCGATGAGTTTGCGGCCCGGCTGGCTGAACGGCGTCCGGCCATCAGTGCTCCCACAACGAGAATGGCAACTCCGACGAGTGCAGAAATCTCGCCGAAAATTGTGAAGGCGAGAAGGAAGGCGAGGACAATCAGCAGCACACCCAGAACGACCAAAAACGTGGCCACAAGGGGAATCTACCCCGTTCTCACAAGCCGCCAGGTATCACCCGATGATCCGGCGACTTCGACCCCTTGATCCGCCGTCCGTGGGCTTGGCCGTCACCCACGAAAATAACGCCTCGTGGGAACTCAGGCAACCTACGAATCGTCAAAAATGAGCATGAGGATGATCGGGCTGGTGATGGCCGCCGTGGTGGTTGGCGTGGCGTTGACTGGATGCGGTCACGGTCATCTGGCTTCGTCACTTACGACATCCACGGCAGTTTCTACGTCCGCGCGAGCAGCACGAGGCGTGGTCACTGGCGTAGCAACGCCATGCGATGCGCAAATGACGACAACGGCGGAATTCGCCCGTCGTCCTGTTACCGTGACTCTTGCCGCAGATGGCAACACCGTGGCGACTCAGACCGTGACGGGTAGCCACATCTACAGATTCGTCGTTGCCCCAAGGGCATACCGGGTGTCGTCGCCAGGATTGGGCACTGGCCAACGACCTGGAAGTGTCCATGCTGGTGCGGGTCAACTGGTCCGGGTGAACCTGTTCTCAGACTGCATCTAGTGTCCCGAGTTGCTGATTCGCTCGCAATATCGTGCGATTGAAGCGAGGATCTGATCGGCGGTTTTGACCCAGACGTAGGGCCGGGGGTCGTCGTTCCACAGGACGATCCAGTCGCGGATGTCACGCTCGAGGTTCTGCACGTTGGTGTGGGCACCTCGCTTGATCTTCTTGGTGGTCAACTCGCCGAACCAACGTTCGACCATGTTCAACCACGACCCGGATGTCGGTGTGAAGTGAAGATGGAACCGGCGGTGGCGCAACAACCACCTCTGAATGTCAGGGGTCTTGTGGGTGGCGTAGTTGTCGAGAATGAGATGGACCTCGAGGTTCTCGGGAACCTCTTCGTCGATACGCACCAGGAACTTCTTGAACTCGACGGCTCGGTGGCGCCGGTGCAGCGAGCCGATGACCTTGCCGGTGGCCATGTCGAGGGCTGCGAACAGCGATGTGGTGCCGTGGCGGATGTAATCGTGGCTGCGTCGTTCGGGAGTGCCGGGCATCATGGGCAAGATCGGTTGGAAGCGGGCCAGGGTCTGGATCTGGGACTTCTCGTCCACGCACAGCACCACGGCCCGTTCGGGGGGATCGAGATAGAGGCCCACGATGTCTTTGACTTTGTCCACGAACAGCGGGTCGGTGGACAGTTTGAAGCTCTCGGCCCGATGGGGCTGTAGTCCGAAGGCCCGCCAGATCAAGCTGATCGACGTTTGGCTCATGCCCATGGCTTCGGCCATCGACCGTGTGGACCAATGGGTGGCGTCGCCCGGCTTCTCTTCCAGGGTCTTCACGATCACGGCCTCGACTTTGTCGTCTGTGACGGTGCGCGCTGCTCCAGGCCGGGGCTCGTCGAATAACCCGTCGAGGCGCTTCTCCACGAACCGCCGGCGCCACTTGCCCACGGTGGTGTTGTTGATCCGCAGGTCGGCGGCCACCGCCTGGTTGGTGGCACCTGTGGCACAGGCCAGGACGATCCGAGCCCGCAGAGCCAGTGCCTGCGCGCTCTTGCGTCGCCTGGTCAGGCGTTCGAGGACTTCACGCTCCTCGTCGCTCAGCACCAGCTCCGTCTTCGGTCGTCCCCTTGGCGGCATCGTCGTCTCCCATCGTTGCTGACAACGACGGGAACGCGCCGATCGAGACGAAAATTCCGGGTTGACCGATATTTCTTACGAATCAACAACTCGGGGGACTAGTCTTGGGGAGCGGTATTGACGCCGAATTACCTGGCGCCCAGGGCTCCATCAGATCTTCATGTGTACACGTAAGTAATGAGCCAATGCCCAAGACGGTCGATAAACACCACCTTCCCAGCAAGAGCCGGATCCGCCGCGCACCCTTGGGCGGCGGTCTGTCCCGACGATACGTGACACACTTGCGCTATCCAGGAGCTGGCGACTGTCTTGGAGCCACAGTGAGCTATCAACGCCTCATAGCTCGATTGGGAAGCCCGAACGACCAAGAGGCGAGGGGCGAGTTCTGTTACGGGTGGAGAACCGCGGCCGTAATAGGTCCCGTATCTCTTCGTTAGGATCATGGGCCAGAACGCAGGGTCACTGGCCTTGAGCGCCTCGGTTCGTGAGCCGCCGAGGTCGAAGATCGCCACGGCGAGTTGACGGAAAGACGGCTGTCGGGAGGCTTCCACGCCGGAAAGGCTGGGGCATCCTGACCGAGCGTCGCCCATACCCTCACTGATCGGGGCTGGATAGACAGCCCCACCAGGTAAGGACAGCCGCGTAGGTGTAGAGGTGGCACGCGCCGTGGAGGTCGTAGACGACGCCGCTTGTCTCTTGGTAGTCGATGCCAGAGGTGACGAGCATCCAGCGAAGATCGCCAGGGCGGACACCATCAGAATGACCGTGACACTTCGAGCAACGGCCACCATCCGAATCTTCTTCCTCTTGGATCCGCTATTCAGCACCGATGGATCCGACTAGGTTGACATGGGATCAAATGATCTGCCATCTCCGGCCTGCGAAACTGCCGAGCTTGTGCGGGCCGCCACGTGACTCCTTGCGCTGTCAGGTGGGGTCCGGTAAGACCCGTGTTGGCATGGGGATGAAGGGATGACAAGAGACCAGCTGCTCGCAACCCGCGGACTGTCCAAGACAACGAGCCATCCGGTATCGCCATGGTGACCGAGCGCAATGTCATCCCCACCACCTAGTGATCCCTGCCGAGTCTTGCTCCGGGTGTCCGCCTCAGAGTTCCTTCACAAGCGGCGCCGTTCGGCTTGCCCGGTAAACCCAAGGGCCAGCTAGCTCGGCGAGGCTTGCCTGCGTTCCGGCCACGGCGGGATGTACGCACGTAGGGGTAGCCCAGAATCCCCAATAATCGGTACGGCCCATCCCGCCCTCCTCTGCTCCCGCGTCGCGGCGGACGAGTGATACACCCACAGGCATAGGGCCAGTCTTCGCACTGGGTGCGAAATGAAAATGACTTTCCCCGGCGACACCCCGTTCTGTTGACAGCCTCTTCACATACAACACATAGCTACTTCACAGTATCGGGCGGCAGCATGGCCCTGTGAACGACGTGATTGAGCCTTCTGGTCCAGCCGGGAACCCAGATAACACAGCGGAGGTCCCGTCCCCGCCGGGGTCGACCCCTTCCCCTTCTGAGGTGTCGGCGGCGACGCCCTACCCACCTCCCGGCTCCGAGCGTCCCGAGGGGCAGGGTCCTCCAGGCGGTTTTGTGCCGCCTCCTGGCTACGCCCCTCCTCCCGGGCAAGGGCCGCCGCCAGGGTACGGGTGGGTCGGATGGCCCGAGCCCGGGCCGTATGCAGTGCCTTCTGGGAGCGGGCATCGAGGCGTCTCCGGAATTCTGCGCAACACCACCGCGGCCTGGATCGTGGCGGGCGTGCTCGCTCTCACGGTTGCCGGGCTCTCCGCGGCCCTGGCAGCAGGGAGCTCCAGCCCGGCGCGGATCTCCACACCGATTGGTGGTTTCGCTCCGGGTTCGGGTAGGTCGTTCGGCGGCAGGCCCGGCTTTTCTGGAGGGACCTTCAGTAATCTAGGCGTCTTCGGGACGGTCGCCAGCGTCGGCACAGACAGCTTTACCGTGACGGGCCGCTCCGATCAGACCGTAACGGTCGACGAGCAGTCATCGACCACGTATTACAGCGGCGCGACGAGCACCTCGTCGAACGCAGTCGTGACCGGTGCCCGGGTGGCGGTGCAGGGCACCCGCAGTGGAGACACTGTGACGGCGACACGTGTCACGGTTCTACCCGCCGGGGCGGGGCCGTTGGGCTGACCATCGCCGATCGGACATCCGGCCAACTGACAACCTTCCCGACGCCCCGGTTGGCTTACGCCTGGGACTACGCCGCCGACCCGCTCGCCGGTGCCGTGGTGGCCGTCGGCATCGCCTTCGTGTTGCGCGGCCGTAGTGATAGGTCGGGTGCAGGGGCGGCCCAAGGTGACTTCTTGACCGAGGTCGAATCTTCCGAGCCCTGAGCACAGCACCCTCCACTATTCCTGTGTCGACAGACACGACGGCTCCGACATGCACAGCAGGTCTCGTCCACGGCATGGACGTCGACCGCAGGTCGGGCCGGGTTCCTCGACCTCCTGAGAGCGCGTCTCCCAGAGAAGGTTTTCGGACTATCGTTCCTCCATAGGTGCCCCCGACGGAGGTACCTGGGAAATCTCGCCCCAGACCCCGGCGACGCTCTAGACATGGACGGCGTCATGAACCGGGTGCTCTCTTGATTGCGCCAGATCCCCCCGCTGGCGAACACGAACTGAACCTGGGCGCGACATCGTGGCGTCAATTGGCGATGTGTCTCGGGCATGAGACTGACCTGTGGTTTCCGATCGACTCGGACGGTGGGGCCAGAGCGGTCAGCATCTGCTCCGTCTGTCCCGTTCGCCTGGACTGTCTTGCATGGGCCGTCGAGCACAACGAAACGGTCGGCATCTGGGGCGGCGTGACGGCCCGGAGCCGTCAGCGCATCCGAGCCGAGCTCCGGCGGACACACGGCTCGGTTTCCGTCCCGATCGCGCTGGCAGCGAGTCTCAGGCTCCGCGAGGTCCAGGCGGTTATTCCGTGGGACGCCTCCCCAGCATCCTGAGAAGGAACATTCCCGCCCTCCCTGGCATGCCGGGGTGCTTGTGGTCGGAACCATGACCGAAACGGCTGTCCGAGACACCAACCTCGTTCGCACCAGTCAGGCCTGGGAGCGGCAGGCTGTTGGGTTCCTCAAACTTCGGCACCTTGGCCAACGGATGCCTTTTTTTGCGTGGCTTGTCCCCGGCTGAACCCATTTCCCCATCATGCCCGAAGAATCGCTCGGCAACCCACGGGGCCGTCACACCCGGGTGAACGAGCCCAGCCACGCCTGGGCACCCTCGGGGCTGATGGTGATCTCCAGCACCGTCTCTTCGATGGAATCGACCCGCCACCCGGTGCCGAAGCTCTGGCATAGCTCGTCCTGGCGCACCCTCCTCGGACCCCAGTCTCCCGGTTGCCTGTCACTGAAACACAGCATGAAGTAACGCCCGCCGGGCGCCACCACGCCCTCCAGACTGGCCACGAAGCGCGCCCGGTCATGATCGTCGAAGACGTGGAAGAGCCCGCAATCGAGCACCGTTTCGAACTGCATCCCGATACCGGACAGGTCCAGGGCGTCCCACACCTCGAAACGGACCTCGAGCGAACGCTGCGCCGCCTTCTCCCGGGCCAGCCCGATGGCGGTGGGGGCGGCATCGATACCGGTTGCGGTGAGACCGGCTGCGGCCGCCATCAGGGCGTGCTCACCCGTCCCGCAACCCACGTCGAGTACGTGGCCCCGGATTTCGCCGGCCTCGAGGAGGTGCACGAAGGCGGCCTGAGGTCTTCCGATGTCCCAGGGTGGCGTACCCGCCTGGTAGGAGATGTCGAAATCCTCGTGCCGTGGTACCCCTGGGAGTGCACCGTCGATCACCCGGTCGCCACGGTCCTTACCATCGTCGGACATCGTCCCTTGATAGCTCCAGTCGTCGACCTACGCCACCCGCGGCGACGATGGCACCTCGGGCGGAGGGGGGAGGTACGGGCTCGCCGTGTACCCGCATCGATTCGATCTGGAGGGAGGTCGCCTTCCGAAACAGCTGCTCGACTTCCCTCCCGACCGACGCCGGGGGAAGCGCACCCGGGAAGATCGGGCACATGAGCTGACCAGCCGTCGCCCCCCTGGTCACAAGCGAACCTCCCGCCTCGGGTTTCGCCTATGTCTTGACACATCAGCGAGGTCCATTTATAGGGATTACGTTAGATATTACTAAATTGGTTACACTCCGAGGATGGACCCGGTCCGGAACCCCTACAGCCCGGGCGCCGGGACCCGGCCGCCGGCTCTGGTGGGGCGCGAGCGGGAGATCGAGGCCATGGACATCGCCCTCCAGCGCCTCCGGCTCGGCCGCGACGGGCGCTCGGCCATGCTCACCGGTCTCCGCGGGGTGGGGAAGACGGTCCTCCTGAACGAGTTCGAGCAGCTGGCCCAGGGCCGGGGCTACTTCCAGGAGCATGTCGAGATCAACGAGGACGGGGACCTCCCCGTCCGGCTGGCCTCGGCCTTCCGCCGGGTCCTGTTGGCCATGGACGCCCGGCGCCGGATCGGGGAGCGGGTCCGCCGGGCCCTCGGCGTCCTGAAGGCCTTCTCTCTCCGCCTCCCGAACGGACCGGAGCTCTCCATCGACGTCGACGCCGTCTCGGGGCCGGCCGACTCCGGCGATCTGGCCACCGACCTGGCCGGCCTCTTCACCGAGCTGGGCGAGGTGGCCCGCGACCACGACACGGGGGTCTTCATCACCGTCGACGAGCTCCACTACGTGAAGGCCGAGATCCTGGAGGCCCTCGTCATGGGGCTGCACCGGGCCGCCCAGCTGACCCTCCCCATCACCATCGCCGGCGCCGGGCTCCCGTCGCTCGCCGCCCTCACCGGCGAGGCCAAGTCCTACGCCGAGCGCATGTTCACCTTCCCCGTCATCGGCTCCCTCGACGCCGCCCAGGCGGCCGAGGCCCTCCGGGTCCCCGCCGCCGACGAGGGGGTCTCCTGGACCGAGGACGCCGTGCTCCGGGTGGTCGAGGTCAGTGAAGGCTTCCCCTACTTCCTCCAGGAATTCGGGGCCCAGGCCTGGGACGCTTCCGACGGCCCCGACACCATCGATCTGGGGGACGTCGAGAGGTCCATTCCGGTGGCCACGGCCGAGCTCGACGACGGCTTCTTCCGGGTCCGGACCGGTCGGACCTCCGACCCCGAGCGGGCCTATCTCCGGGCCATGGCCGAGCTCGGCCCCGGTCCCGTCCGGTCGGGCCAGGTCGCCGCCCTCCTCCGCAAGAAGACGACCGCCCTCGGTCCCACCCGCGACGGCCTCATCAAGAAGGCCGTCTGCTACTCGCCGCGCTGGGGCGAGATCGACTTCACCGTCCCCATGTTCGACACCTTCATGCGGCGCTGGATCCCCGACCTGCCCTCGATCGTCGATCGGCCCGAGCCCTAAGCTCAGAAAGTGCCTGGGTGACCCGCCATCGAACCAACGGAGTGCACATGACCGAACTTCTGACACTGTGGCGGCGCGTGGCCGACGGCTTCTCCGAACGCGTGGAGGCGGTTGGACCTCACGACTGGACGAAACCCACGTGCTGCGACGGATGGGACGTGGCCAAGCTGGTCGACCATGCCATCGGCGCACAACGGATGGTGCCCCGAGCCCTCGGAGCGACCGGCGCCATCGATGCCACCGGCGACGACGCCGTCCTCGTCTGGAAGACGGTGCGGGATGCCGCCGATGCCGCCCTCGGGGCTCCCGGTGCGCTCGGCGAACAGGTGAAGCTGCCCTTCGGCGAGATGGCAGCCAGGGACGGCCTCGGCTTTCCCTTGAGCGACATGCTCGTGCACACGTGGGATCTGGCCAGAGCGATCGGTGCCGACGACCGGCTGGATCCGACGGCGTGTGAAAAGGCCCTGGCTGACCTGGAGCCGATCGACGATCTCCTGCGCGGTCCCGGTTTCTACGGCCCCAAGCTGGCGCCCGCCACCGGTGCCGACGCTCAGGACAGGCTCCTGGCCTTCCTGGGTCGCCAGGTCTAACCACCCGGGAAGTCCTGACCGTCCCCGTGGAGTCCCTGGATCCGAGCGCTGGAAGCAGATCTTCGCCTGGCAACACGATCCCGAGACCATCGGGCATGACGAGTACACCTTCTTCGACAACGAGGGCTCCGGGACAGCCTTGCTCCCCTACAGCAGGGCCATCACCATCTCCCTGAACCAACGGACGCGCGTGGCCACCCTCGTGTCCTCCGATGACCAGCCTGAGGGTCTTTCGGCCGCTTCACAGGGAAACGCCCAGGCCACCCTCGACGATGACCTCTTCGTAGACTGGGGGCGCTGCCCTACTTCTCGGACTTCGACTCCTCGGGACATCTGATCTTCAATGCCCAGTTCCCCACCGGAGTGAACACCTACCGGGCGTACTTCTTGCCGTGGCATCCCCCGAGCTCCAGGGCGGGACATCGCCCAGCCGTTCGTACCAGCGCTCGGTCTGGTCCGACCCATGGAGGAACAGAGATGACCCCCGATGATCGTCCCGTTCCGACGGAATCGATCCAGCCGCTTCTCATTGGTTCCGTCGTCGAAGTCAGGACCCGGTACCTCGGGGGGTGGAGCCCCGGATTCCATGTGGCCGATTACGCCGCAGGCGGTTGCCGAATTGGGAGGTCGTCCGAAGGATGCCTCTTTGGAAGACATCTTTCAGTGGGCCGACGTCCGCCCGTCACCATCGATGCGGGGCATGGCCTGATCGCCGTTCCCCGCATTCGAGCCGGAGTTGTCCGACAGTTCACGTTCAGTTCACGGCTCTGTAACTCTGGCGGCGTAACCTGAACGTGGTAGCCATCGGGAGGTTGGTCCATGATCGTTCCACGACCTCTTCGGTCGAGACGCTCATCAATGATCGAGGGGATTTCCCTTTTCTCGGGTGGCGGACCGCGCGAGCTGCAGAAGCTCGAGACGATCGGGACACGCATTCACGTCGGTACCGGGCGCACCCTCATAACAGCCGGTGATTACGCCTTCGAGGTTCTCCTGGTCCTCGCCGGGACCGCGTCCTGCCATGTGGGCAGCCGGGAGGTGGCCACCTTCGGCGCCGGTGATTTCTTCGGCGAGGTGGCGACGCTGTGCGGCGGACCCCGCACGGCCACCGTCATCGCCACGAGCGACATGGACCTCTGGGTTCTCAACCGGGAAGAGTTTGACGAGGTCCTCCAGGTATCACCTGGCATTGCTCGCCGGGTGCTCTGCGCCATGGCCCGGCGTTTGCGGGCTTCTGATCTCGCCGCCTGAACCCGCCCCCGAGTCTCTGGGGGCGGGGTCCTGACGTACTCGACCGGGGTCCCCTTTCGGGGCTAGGGGTCAGGAATATGTGAATTCGTTCCCCGGGGATCGACGACGGTGACGTCCACCGTTCCCTCACCGGCGGGGGCATCGCAGGTGATGCTCTTCGAGGAGTCGACCTTGACGTTCGTCGCCGGGTTGGCCCCGAAGTACACCTCCGTCACCACCGGGCCCTTCTTGGGGTTCTTCTCGAAGAGCGATCCGATGATTTTCACCACCGTGCCCTCGGACCCGGTCGACGGCTCGACGGCATCCACAACGGGGGGCCGGACGGCGTAGGTGAAGTTCGCCACCGGGTCGGAGGGAGTCGCTCCGCTCGAGGTCGTCACCACCACGTCCACGGTGCCGCCGCTCGGGGACCGGTAGGCGCCACGACCAGTGCCGGAACGTCTTGCGGTCTTCCCGGGGCACACCGAGAAGGTCGGCGATGACGATGGTCGGCAGGGGCTTGGCCAGGTCCTCGACCATGTCACCACTGCCGGCGTCGGCCAGGGCGTCGACCAGATCCCGGGCGATGACCCGGATCGCCTCTTCACGATCGGCGATCCGGCGCCTGGTGAAAGCCCGGTTCACGAGGCTCCGGAGCTGGGTGTGGCGGGGAGGATCCATCATGATCATCACCGGCAGCATCTGATCGGGGTTGTACTCGCCCATGCCGGGGAAGACACCCTGCCCGGAGCAGAAGGTCCCCGGGTCGTGCACGGTGTCCCACGCATCGTCGAAGCGGCTCAGTACCCAGACGCCCCGCGCCTCGCAGTAGTAGAGCGGGTGCTCGTCGCGGAGGGTCCGGTAGACGGGGTAGGGGTCATCGTGCAGTTCGTGCGAGTACGGGTCATAGAGCTCGGTCATCGTTCCCCTTCCGCCAGAATCGTAGTAGGCGAGCTGTTTCGCCCGCAGGGTGAACGTGACCGGACGGGACTTCCCGGCTCCGTCCCGGCGATAGCCTGAAGGAGTGAGCGACGGACTCCTCACGGAGGAGCTGAGGTCCCGGTGGAGAACCGACGGGTGGTGCGTCGTCCCGGGTGCGTTCTCGGGAGACCTCCTAACCCGGGCCCGGGAGGCCGTCTGGTCGCTGTTCCCCACGCCGGACGAGATGGACTCGGGAGTCGAGAACGAACGCACCGCTCCCTGGCGGACCAGCGACGCTCCCTGGCCGGAGTTCCCGTTCGACAGCCAGGCCCTCAACCAGCTGGTCGTCCATGAAGCGCTCATCGGGGCGGCCCAGGACCTCTTGGAAACCACCGACGTTCGTCTCTACCAGGGAACGCTCACGGCCAAGTACTCGAACCAGTCATCGGGATACAACCAACTTCTCCACACCGACTATCCCAACCACAGCATGCTCGTGCCTCGGCGCGACGCCGGGTATCAGCAGCTCGAGACGTACATCTACCTGAACGACGTCTCGACGGCCAACGGGGCCACCAGGATGGTGTCCCGTCGTCTTACCGCTGACATCCCCGTCGAGCGCCACACGCTCCGCTTCGACGATTACGCCGCCCTCTACGATGATCCGGGCGAAACGGTCGGGCCGGCAGGATCGGTGGTGATGTACCGTCCCGACGTCTACCACCGGTCGGTCGACCGGACCGAGCCGGGGGTGTCCCGGTTCATGCTCCATGTCGCCTACAAACCGTCGGGAGCGGAGTGGGGTGGGTACCAGGCGTGGCCGTTCAAAGGGCTCACCGGCGCCTGGTACAGGTTCGTCCAGGGCGCCGGCGTCCGTCAGCTGACGGCGGTGGGCTTTCCGGAGCCGGGCCACGCCTACTGGACCGAGCAGACTCTGGCCGGCGTCCAGGCGCGTTATCCGGGACTCGACATGAGTCCCTGGAGGTCAGCCTTCGATTCCGGTCCTTAGCCGGCGGCGGCCGCCACCTTGTCGAGGACGGCGGCCAGGGCCGTCGGCTCGCTGATCATCACATCGTGGCCGGCGTCGAGGTCGATGACGTCGACGGCATCGAACTGGCGGCGGAGCCGGGCGATGCAGGCGTCCTGGGTGGCCGGTGGCAGAGCGTTGTCCCGGGCCAGGCGGACGAACGTCACCGGCATCGTCCGGGGCGTGCCCGTCCGGCTCACCGCCTCGGTGAGCACGCCCACCACTTCGGTGCCGACGTTGTCGAGAACGAAGCGCGTCTGCTCCTCGTCCATGCCGGTGCAGAACATCTCCCGCACCGCCTCCTCGAACAGACCCTCCGCCGTCCGCTCCAGGAGCTCGGCCGGCAGCATGTCGAGGATGGATCCCCCCTCCTCGGGCACCACGGCCGACACGTAGACGAGGTGGGCTACGCGGTCGGGGGCCCGCCGGGCCACGTCGGCGATGGTGGCCCCACCGAGCGAGTGGCCGGCCAGCACGAACCGGTCCCAGCCAGGGGCGGTGGCGGCGTCCAGTACGGCGGTGGCCCAGTCGGCCAGGGTGAGCGTCCCACACTCCGGGACCTGGTCGAGCCGTCCCGGCCCACCGCGTATCGACGCCGGAGGGAGGTCGACGGCCATAACGGCGGTGGCGAGCTCGGCCACAGTCGGCTCCCAGCACCAGGCCCCGTGGCCGCCGCCGTGGACGAGGACGATCGGAACGCTCACGATTGGCGATGGTAGCGAGGCGCCGGGCGGCAGCCTCGCACCACGGCGAATAGACATACGTGGGCACGAACCCACGCCGAACCGTCGGAGGCCGGACATGCCCAGCGTCACCAGCGAACGGATCGAACCCGGCGTCACCCTTCTCACCCTCAACCGGCCGGAGCGCCTGAACGCCATGACGGCCGACCTGGTGGGCGAGCTCCACGATGCCCTGGGGGCGCTCGACGGTGACCGGTCCTGCCGGGTGGTCGTCCTGATCGGGGCGGGTCGGGGGTTCTGCGCCGGCCTCGACTTGAACGGCTACGGCCGCCCCCGCGGTCCGGTCGAGACGGGCCGGGCCGAGTCGGGCCTGGCCACCCAGAAGGAGATCGCCGCCCTGGTGCCGCGCCTGCGCACTCTCACTCAACCGGTGATCGCGGCCGTGAACGGCCCCGCCGCCGGGGGCGGGCTGGCCCTGGCCCTGGCCAGCGACATCCGTCTGGCGGCGGCGTCGGCCCGATTCAACGTGGCCTTCGTCCGCCTCGGCCTCTCCGGCTGCGACATCGGCGTCAGCTGGCTCCTGCCCCGGCTCCTCGGTGCCTCGCGGGCCTGGGAGCTCATGCTCACCGGCCGGATCATCGACGCCGCCGAGGCCGACCGCATCGGGCTGGTCCTCAAGACGGTGCCCGACGACCGGCTGCTCGACGAGGCTCTGGTGACGGCGCGGCTGATCGCCGCCAACAGCCCCTGGGGTGTCCGGATGACCAAAGAGGTGATGTGGTCACAACTGGAGGTTGGCTCCCTCCAGGCCGGGATCGACCTCGAGAACCGCACCCAGATCCTCTCGTCGTTCACCGGGGACATGCACGAGGCGGTGACCGCCTTCCTGGAGAAGCGCCCTCCGAGCTTCGGCACCGCCGGCGAGGAGAGCGGACCGATCTAGAGGACCGGTCCGTACTGCGGAGAGTTGGTCTCGTCAATTTTGTGAATGGACCGCCGGTTCTGGTGCGGATACATTCGCCCGGTCTGCGAGGAGGCCCGCATGTCGCTGTCGATTCGGCACTCGTTGGGACAGCTGCGAACACTGGCCGCGGTGACCGTCGTTCTGACCATGGGTCTCGTCGGCGTCGTTCAAGCAGCCCCGGCGGACGCCGGTCCCGGCTCTACGGCCGCCATCGACGGCGGTACGACATATCAGCAGATCAACGGCTTCGGCTCGTCCGAGGCGTTTCTCCAGGCCTCCGTTCTCAAGAACGCCTCGAAGGCCACCCAGAGCAAGGTGCTGAACCTGCTCTACAGCACCAAGAGTGGCGCCGGCTTGACGATACTTCGCAACATGGTCGGTTCGACATCTCTCTACGGCACCATCGAGCCGACGGCACCGTCCAGCCCCACCGCTACGCCGACCTACACCCCGCTGGGGGACGACGCCGGTCAGGAATGGCTCGCCCACACCATCCAACAGAAGTACGGCGTGAATCAGTTCTTCGCCGACGCGTGGTCGGCACCGGCGTTCATGAAGACCAATGACTCCGACACGAACGGCGGCACACTGTGCGGCGTGCCTGGTGCCACCTGTAGCAGCGGGGACTGGCAAGAGGCCTACGCCAACTATCTGGTGCAATACGCCAAGGACTACGCGGCGGACGGCATCGACCTCGAGTACATCGGCTTCGAGAACGAGGCCAACCTGGCTCCCTCGTACTCGGGCATGGTCCTGACGCCGGTCCAGACGGCGAGCTTTGCCGATGTACTCGGGCCGATCCTGGCCAGTTCGGGCCTCTCGACCCAACTCGAGTGTTGCGCCGCCGAGGGCTGGGACTACGCCGCCCAGTACGCAAGTGCCATCGAGGCCGATCCCACCGCCAGCTCCTACGTGAAGCTCTTCACCAGCCACGGCTACACCGCACCGCCCGCATCGCCGCTACCGGGCTGGACTGCGCCTGTGTGGGAGACGGAGTGGTCCACCTTCCAGAGTTGGGACCCGGCGTGGGACGACGGCACCGACGCATCGGGATTCAGCTGGGCGCAGAACATCTACACCGGGTTGAGGTCGGCCGACCTGAACGCCTTTCTCTACTGGTGGGGCGTCGGCGACTCCGCCCTCGCCGATGACAACGAAAGCCTCGTCCAATTGCACGGTTCGGCCGTGACGGCGTCGGGTCGCCTGTGGGCATTCGCCAACTACAGCCGCTTCATCCGACCGGGAGCGGTGCGTATCGGGGCGACCACCTCGGACGGCGACCTCGAAATCACCGCTTTCAAGAACACCAACGGCTCGATCGCCGTCGTCGTCCTCAACACCGACACCGGTCCTGTGGCGGTGGGCTATTCGCTCAGCAACACCGGTATCCGAAGCACGGCCAAAGCGACCCCCTATGTGACCGACGCTTCCTCGCACACCGCCAAGCAGAAGAAGATCAAGGTCAAAGCGGGTAAGTTCACCGCTACCGTGCCGGCGCGCGCCCTCGTCACCTACGACATTCCCGCTTGACTTCGCTGCGCTGCCGGTCACCGAAGGAGAGGTGGCGGTGATGCGGAAAACGGCGTGTGGTGTGGCGGGAGTGGCTCTTGTTATTCCTCTTGTGTTCCTCGTCTCGCCCGCCGGTGCCAGGGGCGTCGCCGCGGCCCGGCATGGTCGCCACACCGGCATGAGCCCATCCCGGGCGAAAGCGTTGTCCAGGGATGTGACCGATCACGTCATCATCGTGCTCAAGGACCAGCCCGCCGCCGGCCCCGTCAACGGACCGGCGGCCGCCGTCCGTCGTCACGCCATGGCCGCGGCTCAGGCGCCCATCCTCTCCGAGCTCCACCAGACCGCCGCCGTCAAGGTCCACACCTACTCACTGGTGGACGCCGTGTCGGCCACCGTCTCCGCCGCTGAGGCGAGCCGCCTGGCCGCCGATCCCGCCGTGAGCGAGGTGATCCCCGACGTCGAGGTGCGGGGGCCCGACGTGCCCGGGCCTTCGAGCGCCTCGACGGGAACGGCGCCAGCGCCTCCCTCGAAGCCCCTGCCCATCCCCCCCGGTGCGTGTCCGGCGCCGGGCCAACCGGCGCCTGTGGGCGAGGAGCTGGAGCTCATCCACGCCGACAGCAATTCCTCGTCCGAGCCGACGGCCCGGACACTGGGGTTCACCGGCGCCGGGGTGAAGGTCGCCTTCATGGCCGAGGGGATCGACACCGACAACCCCGATTTCATCCGGCCCGACGGCAGCCACGTGTTCGTCGACTACAAGGACTTCAGTGGTGACGGCCTGGACGCACCCACCTCGGGCGGCGAAGCCTTCCTCGACGCCAGCGCCATCGCCTCTCAGGGCAAGACCTACGACGTCAGCGATTTCGGGACCGTTCCCCTGGCCGGTCCCTGCCGCATCAAGATCGAGGGTGTCGCGCCGGGAGCGTCACTGGTGGACATCAAGATCTTCGCCCAGAACGGATACTCGACCACGTCGGGCATCCTCCAGGGCATCGACTACGCCGTCACCGTCGACCACGTCGACGTTCTCAACGAGTCGTTCGGCTACAACCCGTTCCCCATGGTCCAGGCCCAGGACATCGTGGAGGAATTCAACGACGCCGCCGTGGCCGCCGGGACCACGGTCACGGTGGCCGCCGGCGACGCCGGTCCGGCCGACACCATCGGTTCGCCCGACACGGATCCCGACATCATCGACGTCGGGGCGTCGAACAACTTCCGCTTCTACGCCGACACCGGCACGGACGGCTACGTACCGCCCCTGGCCACCAAGGGATGGATCAGCGACAACATCAGCGGACTGAGCTCGGGGGGATTCGCCGAGTCGGGCCCCACCGTCGATCTGGTCGCCCCCGGGGATACCAGTTTCGCCGCCTGCACGCCGGATGTGGCCATGTACTCGGACTGCACCAATCTGGCCTTCGCCCCCTCGTCGGTCGAGTTCTCGGGCGGCACCAGTGAGTCGTCTCCATTGACGGCCGGCGTGGCCGCACTCGTCATCCAGGCCTACCGCAAGACCCACGCCGGTACGTCACCGTCACCGGCGCTCATCAAGCAGATCCTGGTCAGCACGGCCGACGACCTCGGTCACCCCGCCGACGAGCAGGGAAGTGGCCTGGTCGATGCCTACCGGGCCGTCCTGGCGGCGGAGTCGATCCCGGCGGGCCGGACCGGCAAAGCCCACGGTTCGCAGGTTCTCCTCAGCACCGGCCAACTCCACGCCACGGCTGCTGCAGGGACGGCCGAATCCTGGCCTCTCACCATCACCAACCTGGGGCATGCTCCCTCCACCCTTCAACTGAGTACCCGGACCCTGGGTCCGGCGCTCGACACGCAGCTCCGCACCGTCACCTTGAGCGACTCGGGCCCGCATTTCTTCAACAACTTCTACAACGCCACCGAGAATTACCGGACCACGACCTTCAGCGTGGCGCCGGGCCGTGACCGGTTGGCGGTGGAGATCGCCTACAAGGGCCAGCACGTCCACAGTTTCCTCGGCAACGTGGATGTCGTGCTCATCGATCCGAACGGGAACTTCGCCGCTGACGCCGTCCCGCAGGGTGTCGGGAACGCCGCCGAGGTCGAGGTGCGCTATCCGACGGCCGGTACGTGGACGGCGCTGATCTTCTCCAATATGTCGTCGGAGAAGGGCACGGTGGGGCCCGTGTTGTTCCAGGCCCAGACCTTCGACTTCCAACCTCTGGGGACGGTGAGCCCGGCCCGGGTGACCATCCCGGCCGGGCAGACGGCGACGGTGACGGTACGCATGACCACGCCGTCCTCGCCCGGAGACGAGAGCGCAGCGGTCGTCGTGGC
Source organism: uncultured Acidimicrobiaceae bacterium (assembly GCA_963800065.1). Classification (GTDB taxonomy): domain Bacteria; phylum Actinomycetota; class Acidimicrobiia; order Acidimicrobiales; family UBA8190; genus CAWJFJ01. The sequence goes on from CAWCZO010000010.1 coordinate 41,836, forward strand.
CGGCGCCACCGGCCCGGCGTCGTCCGTGGCCGTCACCTTGCGCAGTCTCGTCTCCCTGTCGTCCGGCGGTCATTTCTCGGGCGTGCTCACGGGGGGAAACGGGCGCCAACCCGACCTCGGCCAGTCCGCCTATTACCAATTCGACGTGCCGGCCACCACGTTCCGGACCCTGCTGAGCGACGTCGAGCTGGCCGACGGGCAGACCGATCCCGTGATCGCCTACCTCGTGGATCCGGATGGACAGACGGTGTCGCTGGCCACCAACGACCTGGTGACGCAACTCTCGGCCTCCGGACCGTCGGAGACCCCCACCAGCGCCGTGCAGGTCGGCACCACTTCCCCCATGCCGGGGCTGTGGACACTCATCCTGAACTTCACGCCCACCGTCACCGGTAACCGGCTGTCGGAGCCCTACAGCGGAATGGTGTCACTGGTCGCCGGTCCGGCCACCGCCGCCCAACTGCCGGACAGCAGCACGACCGTCCTGACCGCCGGGCAACCCGTGACCGTGCCCGTCACGGTGGACAACACCAGCGATGCGCCCCAGGACTACTTCATCGACGCCCGGCTGGACGACACGGCCACCGTGGCGCTGGCCCCGCAGTCGTCGGCCGTGCTCGAGCTGCCCATGACCGCCACGGCGTCGTCACCCTCCTGGCTCGTACCTTCGGACACCAGCGAGATGACCCTGAGCGCTCACGCATCGGTGCCGCTCACCTTCGACTGGGGACCCGGTATCGGCGACCCCGACCTCAACGCCGTGAGCACGGGCGACACGGCGGTGGGGACGTGGTCCGGATCGCCGATCACGTCCGGTGTCTGGCTGGCCGACCCGTCGGAGATCGGGCCCTACGGTACGAGCCCTCCCCCGAAGTCGAAGGCGTCCATGGCCGCCACGGTCGAGACCCAGGCCTTCGACCCGTCGATCACCTCTCCGACAGGCGATCTCTGGCTCCAGTCGGTCGACGCCGACGCCACCGTCCAGGTGCTCACCGTCATGCCCGGTCAGTCGGCCGTCATCCCGGTGACGATCACGCCGTCCGCCCCGAGCGGCCAGGTCGTCTCCGGGACCTTGTACGTCGACGAATGGGGCGAGGTCCTGAGCGTCTCGGCCAATGCCGAGAACTACCAGCCCGCTCAGGCCTACTTCCAAGCGGGGACACAGATCGCCGCCCTCCCCTACCTCTACCGCGTCGGTTGACCGGTAGCCGGGACGGCGCCCGGAGAGGCCGGCGGTAGGGACTCCCGAAGCGGGGGGAAGGCGAGCCCTGACGGGCCGTGCCACGCCGGGTCCGGTGGAGCAGACTGTGCGCCGTGGGGAGCGGGCGACGATGAGACGGGTCCACCCGGACGGGGGTGGGGCCAAGGGTCGACGGCCGTCGCCCCTGATCGTCATCATCCTGGGTGTCGTCGTCGTGCTGGTGGCTCCGCAAGCGGCGTGGGGAGCGTCCTCGGGTGGACTCCCGGCCAGACCGGCGGGCGGCGGACTGGCGCTCAAGTACGACTGCACGTACAACGCCGATACCGATGCCTTCACCGGCGCCGACGGCACCGCCTCGGCCATCGGATGGGAGGGCAACGGGCAGGGCGTCGTCACGTGCCTCGGCGGCGTCTTCTTCGTCCAGGACGGCATCTACCAGAACTACGGCTTCGGCATCTACGACGGTGCCCCGACGACGTGGACCGACGCCGACGGATATCTCCCCGCCCAGATCACCACCTTCCGCCACTCCGGTGCCACCGTCTCCATCACGGAGTTCGGCGACCGGGTGGTACTCGATGGCGATGCCTTCGTGGCCGTGTACTGCCGTGTCAGGGTCTCGAACCCGACCGGTGGCGCCGTCATGGCCGACCCGGAAGCCTCCCCCGGTCTGATTCCGCTCGACATGGCGCCCGATCTGGTGCCGGCCCACTCGTCGGTCGACCACGACTACGTGGTGGCCGCCGACCGTTTCGGGAACGACTATCCGTGGCCCAGTGCCCAGGCCCTGGCCGGAGGCGGCGGCTTCGACCAGCACTTCGCCCACATGCGCAGTTTCTGGAACCAGCAGCTGGCCCAGGGCGCCGCCATCAGCGTCCCCGACGCCTCACTCGACGACGCCTACCGCAGCGGCTTCATCTACACCGAGATCGCCCGCAACGGCGACCACCTGAACGACGGCGTCAACGGCTACGAGAGCGAGTACAGCCACGACGTCATCGGGATCCTCACCAATCTCTTCACCGAAGGGCATTTCTCCGACGCCCATGCGCTGCTGCTGCGGGCGCGCGAGGTGGTGGCGTCCCAAGGGGGCGAGTACGTGGACGGGATGTGGACGTACCCGTGGCTCTGGGCCGTCTACCTGATGAAGACTGGGGATATCGGATTCGCCAAACAGAACTTCGCCACCGAGGGTCCGGGCGGTTCCGCCGAGCCGAGCATCGAGGACACGGCGCACGCCATCGCCGCCGACCGGACCGGACCCGGTGGGATCATGGAGCTCACCGACGACATCGACTCCAACGGGTACTGGACCATCGACGACTACGAGGCCTTGATGGGCCTGGCCGCCTACCGCTACGTGGCGCAGCGCGTCGACGACCCGACCGAGGTGCAGTGGGCGACGGGTCAGTACGACTCCCTCCTGGCGGCCACCAACCGCACTCTCGACGCCACCATCGCCCGCTTCCATCTCCACTACCTCCCCTGTTCCATCCTCGAACCCAATACGGCCAACCGGTGCAAGAACCCCGTCGACGCCAACTGGGCGGCGCCGTTCGAGTTCGGGAGATGGGCGTGGGACGCGCAACTCTTCGGCGCCCCCGTCAACGGACCGGGCATCACCCTCATCGACGCGACGTATGCCTACGGCTTCGGTCGTCTGCGGGGGAAGCTTCCACCGAACACTTTCGGTGGCTTCCCCGATGACTACTACTCGACCGGCTACAACGCCGGTTACGGCGAGTGGGGACTGGCCAGCCACAACCACCGTGACCAGGGGATCCTGAGCTACGAGTTCATGATCGCCAACGACCAGGCCGGTCCGTACTCGTGGTGGGAGAGCTCGTCCGCCCCCTCGAAGACGACGCCCTGGATCGGGAACCATCCGGCCGCCGGCCAGGGATCCTCCCCCCACGGGTGGGGCATCTCCGAGGCCAACATGGTCCTGCTCGACTCGCTGGTGGCGCAGCGATCCGACGGCAGTCTGATCGTGGGCCGTGGCGTCCCCGCCCCGTGGTTGCGTCAGGGCCGGACCATCTCGGTCACCAATTTCCCCACCACCGACGGCAAGAGGATCGGTGTGAGGATCTCCTCGAGCGGTGGGTCGGTCTCCCTGACCGTGGCCGGCCAGGCGCTGTCGGGGCCGGTGCTCTTCCAGCTCCCGTCGTTCGTCGACAACATCGCCGGCACCTCGTCGGGCCGCATCGACCAGAAGACCGGTACGGTGACGCTGTCGGCGCGCACCAGGAACGTCACCGTTCATTTCCGGGTCGCTCCCCGGTAGTAGGGTAACGCTCCGTGCGTCGCTGCTCCCGCTCGGGGATGATCGTGATGTTGGCCGGTGCCTTCCTCCTCGCCTCGTGCGGCACCACGGCGAAAAGCGGCACGCCGTCCACCACGACGAGCGCAGGCCAGGCTTCGACGGCGCTCGGCGTGGGAGTGACGGCTGACACCGTGAAGGTCGGTGTGGCGCTCGTCAACTTCAACTGCATCGAGCAGTTCACCAACGCGATCCGCGAGAACCAGCCCCAGGTTTACAACGTCTTCATCAAATACATCAATACACACGGTGGAGTGGCCGGCCGGCGCATCGTCCCCGATTACCAGAGTTACTGCCCGATCCAGGACGCGCAGGCACTGACTCTGTGCACGCAATTCACCGAGGATGCCGACGTGTTCGCCGTGATGGGTGACTTCATCGATTTCTCGGGCGATGCCCAGACGTGCATCGCCAAGGACCACAACACCGTGTTGCTGACCTTCGACCTGACGCAGGCCATCATCAACCAGTCGCCACCGGGCCTCATCATCCTGCCCGGCACGACCCCCGAGCGGACCGACGCCGTCCTGATCAGTCTGCTGAAGTCCCAGCACACCCTGAAGGGCAGGAAGATCGCCGTTCTGGGGGAATTGGACAGTCAGAACGTGGTGGACGACAGCGTGCTTCCGGCCCTGAAGCATCTGGGCGTGCCCATGGGAAGCACGGCCATCCTCGACGTGGCGGGCGCCGATACCTCGGCCGCCCAGGCGCAGCTCGACAGCTTCATCGAGCGCTGGAAGAGCGAGGACGTGACCGCCCTGTACGTCACCGGCACCCAGGTCGCCTCCCAGCAGTTCATCGAGAAGGTCCGCCAGGAGATGCCGAACGTGGTGCTCGTCACCGATGACAACGCCAGCGACATTCTCGGGTACGGGCAACAGGAGCAGCACGAGGGTCGCAAGCCCAACCCCTACGAGGGCATCATCACCGCCGGGGGCCAGACCTCCCAGGAATACGACGCCAGCTCCAACTGGAAGTACTGCGCCACCATCTACAAGGAGGAGACCGGCAAGGTGGCGCCCAACGCCGAGACGGTGATCCCCGGTCCCGACGGCAAGACGCTCGACACCTACGGGAGCATCAACGACGCCTGCCAGCTGCTCACCGAGTTCCAGGAGATCGGGCAGCGGGTCGGTAGGAACCTGAACGATCAGAACTGGGTGCGCACGGTCGACCACTTCGGCCCCATCCGTGACGTGGGCGCCGGGCAGTACGCGTCCCTGCACACCGGCAAGTACGACGACAACGACACGTTCCGCCTGGAGGAGTTCGACTCGAAGCTCGGACCGCAGGGCGATTGGAAACCGCTGACCCCGCTCGAGGACGTTCCCGGGTCGTAGCTACCGTCAGGCAAGGGGGACCGGTGGGGCCGAACGCGGGCGGGGAGCAGGGTTCGGCGGCGTCTCTGGCCGGAGCCGTGCTCACCGAGGAGGCGGCCCGGCAGGCCGCCCAACAAGACGCCCGCCAGGAGATCGTCTTCCCCGACGATCTCCTCCCCGGCGTCGACGCCCCGCCCATGACCCTGCGCCAGGGGCTGCAGATCGGCGGCTGGTTCACGTTCCTGATCCTGACCGCCCTCGTCTCGCTGGACGAGCTCGAAGGGGCGGCCATCAACGTGCTGGCCCCGGAGATCCAGCACACGTTCCACATGAGCGCCGGGGCCATCGTCTTCATCGGCACCGCGTCGGCCGCCTTCTTCGTCCTGGGGGCCGTCCCCATGGGGTGGCTGGCCGACCGCATGAAGCGGGTGCCCATCATCGGCGTCTCCAGCATCCTCTTCGGAGGGTTCGTCCTGGCTTCCGGCTTCGCCGTCAATTCCTTCATGTTGTTCTGGACCCGCTTCTTCACCGGTATCGCCAAGGCCAACACCATCCCCGTGCAGGGGTCGCTGATCGCCGACGCCTACCCCATCTCCGTGCGGGCCCGGATGTCGGCCGCCATGCAGGGCTCCTCCCACGCCCTGGCCCTCGTGAGCCCGGTCCTGGTGGCGGCCATCGCCGACATCGCCGGCGGGCAGCAGGGCTGGCGCTGGGCCTGGTACCTGCTGGGGGTTCCCGTGTCCATCGTGGCCGTGGGTGCGTTCTTCATGAAGGAGCCGCCCCGGGGCCAGTTCGAGAAGGACCACGTGCTGCACGAGGTGATCGAGGAGGAGCGGCCCGCGCCGATCTCGATGGAGGCGGCCTTCACCCGGCTCAAGCGGATCGCCACCATCCGCACCGTCCTGGTGGCATTCTGCGCTCTGGGCTTCGGCCTGTTCAGCCAGGCCACCCTGGCCTCGCTCTACCTGAACAACGACCTGCACGTGACCAACGTGCTCCACCGGGGCGTCATCCTGACCCTGAGCGGCGTCGGCGCCCTGCCGCTGCTGCCCTTCGTGGGGAAGTACTTCGACCGCGCCTACCGCAAGGACCCGGCCAGGGCCCTGGCCGTGGTGGGCCTGCTGATCCTGCCGTCGGCCGTCTTCACGCCCCTGCAATTCTCGATCCACAGCAACACGTGGTTCGTCATTCTCGGGATCCCGCAGGCCGTGCTCACCACGTCGGCGTTCGCCATGGTGGGACCGGTCCTGTACGCCGTGGTCCCCTACCGGCTGCGGGGGATGGGGACAGCACTCACGACCATGTACATCTTCTTCATCGGGGGATTCGCCGGAGGGATCATCGCCGGCTTCTTCACCAACGCCTTCGGCATCCGTGACACGGTCATCGTGCTGGGCGTGCCCACCAGCATCATCGGTGGGCTGCTGCTGATGAACGGGGCCCGGTTCATCCGCCATGACCTGTCACTCGTCGTCTCCGAGCTCCTCGAGGAACAGGAGGAACAGCACAAGCGGGCCGAGGAGGGGGCGACCGTCCCGGTCCTCCAGGTGGCGGACATCGACTTCTCCTACGGCCCCGTCCAGGTGCTGTTCGACGTGAACTTCGAGGTCCACCGGGGCGAGACGTTGGCCCTCCTCGGCACCAACGGGGCCGGGAAATCGACGATCCTGCGCGTGATCAGCGGCCTCGAGGTGCCCGAGCGCGGCGTGGTACGCCTCAACGGGCAGAACATCACCTACGTGACACCGGAGGCCCGGGCCCGCCTGGGGATCATCGAGCTCCCCGGGGGCAAGGGGGTGTTCCCCGGCCTGACCGTCCACCAGAATCTGGCCACCAGCGCCCGGCTCCTGGGCCGTTCGGGAACCGAGACACGACGCCGTTTGGAGTACGTCTTCGAACTCCTCCCCGAGCTCGAGGCACACGACGACCAGATGGCCGCCAAACTCTCGGGGGTCAGCAGCAGATGCTGGCTCTGGCCCGCGTCCTTCTCCAGGAGCCCGACATCCTCCTCATCGACGAGCTGTCGTTGGGCCTCGCCCCCATCGTGGTCGAACGCCTGCTGGCCATCGTCGAACGCCTCAAGAGCGAGGGTCAGACCATGGTGATCGTCGAGCAGTCGTTGAACGTGGCCCTGTCGATCGCCGATCGGGCCATCTTCCTGGACAAGGGCTCGGTCCGTTTCGAGGGCCCGGCGCAGGATCTCCTCGAGCGCCACGACCTCGTCCGGGCCGTCTTCTTCGGCGCCGAGGGCGGCTAGACCTTGTTCTCGGCCATCTTCACCTCGAACCTGCTCTTCATCGGCACCGTCCGGGGGATGATCATCGCCCTCATCGCCATGGGCATCGTGCTCGTCTACCGGTCGAGCCGGGTCATCAACTTCGCCGTGGGTGATCTCGGGGTGCCGGCCACCGCTCTGCTGGCCATCATGGTCGGGCTCCACCACTGGCCCTACTGGCTGGCCCTCCCCGCCGTCCTGGCCGTAGGGGCGTTGTCGGGCACCGTCGTCGAGTTGGCCGTGATCCGCCGGTTGTTCCACGCGCCGCGGGTCATCGTCCTCGTGGCCACCATCGGCGTGGCCGAGCTGGCCCAGGCCGTCAGCCGGGCGCTGCCCAACTACCAGACCGGGACCCTTCAGACCACCTTCCCCAGCCCCATCAACGGCCAGTGGGACATCGGCGGCGGGGTCACCGTGAGCGGCGCCCAGGTCCTGGCCCTGATCGCCGTGCCGGTGACGACGTTCGGACTGTGGTGGCTCCTCAGCCACACCCGGTTCGGTGAGTCGGTCCGGGCCTCTGTCTCCAACTCGGACCTGGCCCGTCTGACGGGGATCAATCCCAAGACGGTCTCCACCGCCGTGTGGACCATCGCCGGGTTCCTGTCGGCGCTGGCCGTGATCCTCATCGCCACCGATTCCACGTCCACCGACCTGGTCGCCATCGGCCCCGACACCCTTCTGCGGGGCCTGGTAGCGGCCATGATCGGCGGGATGGTGTCCTTTCCCATCGCCTTCGCCGGCTCGATCGCCATCGGGATCCTGGACCAGGTCCTCACCTTCAACTTCCCCAGCCAGACCGGCCTCATCCAGTTCGTTCTCTTCGTGGTGGTGGTCCTGCTGGTGGGGCGTGTCAGCCGGAAGGCCGAGCCGGACACGGCCGGGTTCCAGTTCGCTCCCCGGGTGCGGGCCGTCCCCGAGCGCCTCAAGGAGATCTGGTGGGTCCGGCGACTGCCCCAGCTGGGGGCGCTGCTGGCCCTGCTCTTCGGGATCGCCCTCCCCCTGCTCTTCCGGGAGTCCTCCCAACAGTTCACCTACGCCGAGATCCTGGCCTTCGCCCTGTGCGCCACGTCGGTCACCGTCCTCACGGGGTGGGCCGGGCAGTTGTCGCTCGGACAGATGGCCTTCGCCGGCATCGGCGCCCTCAGTGCGGCCGCCTTCGTGAGAGGGGTGTCCGTCGACATCGGCTGGGGCGGCGTGCACCTGCTGAAGGGCACGTTGCCGGCCATCCCCTTCGGCTGGGCCCTCCTGGCCGGCTCGGTGGTGGCCTGCCTGCTGGCCACGGCGGTGGGGGTCGGCGCCCTGCGGGTGCGGGGCCTGCTCCTGGCCGTCAGCACGCTGGCCTTCGCCATCGCCGCCCAGGACTACATCTTCCCGCTGCCGATCCTGTCGCTCGGTCAGGAGACGGTGCAGCTGCCCCGAGGTCAGATCGGGCCGTTCGACGTCAACCTCAACAACCGGGGCTACTACTACGGCACCCTCATCGTGCTGGGCATCGTGCTGGTGCTCCTGGGCCGCCTCCGACGCAGCGGGATCGGGCGGACGATCATCGGTGTGCGCGAGAACGAGGACGCCGCCGCCGCCCTCACCGTCTCGCCCACCAAGGCCAAGCTCACGGCCTATTCCGTGAGCGGCTTCATCGCCGGGCTGGGGGGTGCGATCCTGGGCGGCCTGGTCGTGACCATCGGGTACACCCAGTCCTTCTTCACCGTGGACGATTCCCTGGCCCTGGTGGCCATGGCCGTCATCGGCGGGATCGGCGGCCGGGCCGGAGCCGTGATCGGCGCCCTGTGGGTCATCGGTCTGCCCGCCTTCTGGCCCAACAACAACCTGGTCCCCCTCCTCACCTCGAGCATCGGTCTGCTGATCATCCTCCTGTACATCCCCGGTGGCTTCACCCAGATCGGCTACTGGTTCAGGGACGAGGCCCTGCGTTTCATCGAGAAGCGCCGGCCGGCGGGGCTGGTGAAGACGACGATCGAACCACCCGCGTCGCTCACCCGCACCGTCCCCGTCGGCCCGAGACCGACCAACGATGACGGATCGGTCCTGCGCACGGTGGGCCTCACCGTGGCCTTCACCGGCCTCGTCGCCGTGGAGGACGTCAGCGTGCGGGCCCTTCCCGGGGAGGTCGTCGGACTGATCGGTTCGAACGGCGCCGGGAAGTCCACGCTGCTCAACGCCATCGGCGGCTTCGTCCCCGCCCGGGGCCGGGTCGAGCTGCTCGGCCGGGACGTCAGCCGCTTCCCGGCCCATCGCCGAGCCGGCCTGGGGCTGGGACGGAGCTTCCAGGCGGCCAAGCTCTTCCCCGAGCTCTCCGTCCGCGAGGTCGTCGAACTGGCCCTCGAGGCGCGGGAGGCGACGTCGTTCTGGGGGACCCTGCTCTTCCTCCCCCGCTCCACCAGGGTCGAGCACCAGAGGACCAGGGACGCCGCCGAGCTGATCGACTTCCTGGGCCTCGGTCGCTACGCCGACCGCTTCGTGGCCGAGCTCTCGACGGGGACGCGACGGATCGTCGAGCTGGCCGCCCTCCTGGCCGCCGCCCCGTCGGTCATCTGCCTGGACGAGCCCACGGCCGGCGTGGCCCAACGCGAGGCCGAGGCCTTCGGGCCGCTGATCACGCGCGTCCAGAGCGAGCTCGATGCCACCCTGGTCATCGTCGAGCACGACCTGCCCATGATCCTGGCCATCAGCGACCGCGTCTACTGCCTGGAGGCCGGTGCCGTGATCGCCGAGGGGACTCCCGCCGAGGTCCGGTCCGACCCGCTGGTGATCGCCTCGTACCTGGGAACCGACGAGCGGGCCATCGAGCGCAGCGGCACCGACCCCGGGGTCAGGTGACGGTGAACTTCTTGCTCGAGACGGCCTGACCCGACGCCGCCGTCACGGTGATCACCCCCGGTCCGGCCACGGCGTTCTCGGGGACGGTCACGATCAGCTTGGAGGCTGTCGATTTGCTCGAGATGGTGGCGTCCAGGCCACCGATGACCACGGCCTGGACGGCGGTGAGGTTCTTGCCCTTGATGGTGACCGTCGAACCGGGGGCACCCTTGGACGGCGAGAAGCTCTTCAGGTCCGTGGCCGCCACCCCGGTCCAGAACCGAGGGTCGTCGGCCGGTGAGCGGATGACGGCGATGACCGAATCGCTCGACTCGGTGAGCGAGACCAGGCACGGGGCCTTGTCGGAGGGCGGACAATGCTTGAGGAACGCGCCCGTCGGGTCCGACCCCGGCGCGTAGCAGACCTTCACCCCCGCCGTGCTCGGCTCCCCGCCCACCGTCTCGGTCACCGTCAGCACGGCGGTGTCGGGGAACTCGTAGGTGGACAGGTCCGAGACGGCGGTGGAGTAGTCGTAGTCGTGCTTCTTCGAGGTTCCGCAGCTCAATTTGCCCGTGTTCACCACCAGGGTCGTGGACGGACCCGGATTCGACGTTCCGGAGTTCCCCACCACGGAGACGCTCGTTTGATTGAGGGTGGTGCTCACGGGGTTGGTGCAGGAAGGCTGGCACGGCACCGTGTGTTGGGCCTGGTCCACGGTATAGGTGTACTGGTCGGCGTTGTTCACGGTGGAGACGCCTCCCGGCGCCGTCACGATCACGTCCACCGGTGCGCCCGCCGACCCCGGCGGCACGGTGACGGTGAGCGACGTGTCGCCGCTGCGGGCGGTGATGGCGGCGGGGTTGGCGCCGACGTCCACCGTGGTCGCCCCCGTGAACCCGGAACCGGTGACGGTCACCGTGTTCCCCCCGGTGGTGAAGCCCGTGTCGGGGTTGACGGCGCTCACCACCGGGGGCGGGGGCATCTCGATCAGGGTCTGACCGACCGACGCTGAGAGGTCGTAGCCGGCGGCCACGCAGCTCGTCGAGCTGGTGCACGACACGCCGTAGAGATAATTGTCACTGGCTCCCTGGTCGGGGCTCGAGACCAGGGCCCACGAGCTCCCGTTCCAGGACTCGACCAGAGTCTGATAGTCGATCCCGACCACGTAGACGCCGACCGCCACGCAACTCGTCGAACTGGTGCACGAGACGCCGTAGAGCTCGTTGCCGTCGCTGCCGTGGTCGGGGCTGGAGACGACCGACCAGGAGGCGCCGTTCCAGGATTCGGTCAGGGTCTCGTCCGCCGCCGATCCGTTCTCGGACTCGCCCACCGCCATGCAGGCGGTGGAGCCGGTGCACGAGACGCCGTAGAGCTGATTCTGGTTGCTGCCCGGGCTGGGGCTGGAGACGACCGACCAGGAGGCGCCGTTCCAGGACTCGGTCAACGTCAGCAGGCTGGTCCCGTTCGAGTACCGACCCACCGCCATGCAGGCGGTGGCGCTGGTGCAGGACACCGCGTTCAGGGTGTTCCCGGCCACGCCCGGATCGGGGCTGGAGACGATCGCCCAGGAGGCGCCGTTCCAGGACTCGACGAGCGTGCCGCCCGCCGTGCTGCTCCCCACGGCCATGCAGGCGGCGGCGGTGGTGCACGACACTCCCGCCAGCTGGTTGAGGGCGCTGCCGTCGTCGGGGCTGGAGACGGTCGACCAGGAGGCGCCGTTCCAGGATTCGACGAGCGTCTGCTCGGCGTTCGATGCGTCGACGTAGTACCCCACGGCCACGCAGCTGGTGGCGCTGGTGCACGACACGCCGTTCAGATCGTCGTCCTTGGTGCCCAGGTCGGGGCTGGAGACGACCGACCAGGCGCTGCCGTTCCAGGACTCGACGAGGGTCTGGAGGATCGATCCGTTGGAGTAGTTCCCCACCGCCACGCAGAAGGTCACGCTCGTGCACGAGACGTCATTGAGTACCTGGCCGTTGGCGTACGGGCTGGGGCTGGGCGAGATGGACCACGGCGGCGAGGCCGAGACCACGAAGCCGTCCGGCACCCCCACATACGAACTGGGGAAGACGGCGTAGGCCGCCTGGTCGGACGACGTCAACCCCGAACAGCTCGAGCCGTCGATGGTGTAGGAGCCAAGGGCCAGGCTGGGGGAGATGGGTGTCCCGCCGTCCACCGTGGTGCAGGTGAGGGTCCCCGACACGGTCCCCCCCGGGGCGTTCGTGGTGTACGTGAAGCTCAGCCCGTCTCCGGACGACTGCGCTCCCGACACGTCCAGGGTGACGGCCGGACCCCAGTCGGTGTCGTAGGCGCCGATGTCGCAGGGCGCGGTCCGCGGCGCCCCGCGTTGGTCGATGGCCGGGCACTGCGGGGCGTTGCTCACGTGATCGATGGCCGCGCTCCCCGATTCCAGGGCGATGGTCTGCGTGGGCCCGCCGTTGTGGGCGAGACCGGCGGGATCGAGTCCGGCGGCGGTGGAGGAGAGATCCGTCCCTGAAGTGAAGCCGCACGAGCCGTCGTCGGCCAGGTTGTAACCGAGGTCGGTGAAGGTGCCCGGACCGTGGCAGTCGGTCCCCGTGACGGGATCGGCCAGGATGGTGGTGCCCATCTTCAGCGAGCCGATGGTGTTGATGTTCCCGCCGAACTCGGCCTCGTTGCCCGTCATGGTGGTGTCGGTGACGGTGGCGGTGCCCTGGTTGTCGATCCCTCCGCCCACGCCGGTGGCGGTGTTGTCGGCCAGCGTGCTGTTGCTGACGGTCAGGGTGCCGTCGTTCATGATGCCGCCGCCGTAGCCGCCGGCCGTGTTGCCGGACAGGGTGCTGCCGGTGACCATCAGGACGCCGCTGGCGTCGTTCATGATGGCGCCGCCGTAGCCGGGCGTATCGTCGGCGCCGGACACGGTGCTGTCGGTGACGGTGAGGTTGCCGTCGTTGTAGATACCGCCACCGAAGCCGGTGTCGTCGTAGGCGTCGTCCATGGTGAGGCCCGAGATGGCGACGGTGACGCCGGAAGGAATGCCGAAGATCGGTACGGAGCCTCCCCCGCTCACCGTCACGGCGCTGGCTCCCGGACCCGTGATGGTGAGGTCCTCGGAGATGACGATTTGAGAGGCGAGCGTGATGGTGGGGCACGGCGGCGAGAGGGCGAACACGATGGTGTCGCCCGAACCGGCGTTGGCCACCTCGTAGGGCAGCGACCCCGGGACCGAGACGGATCCGGAGCAATTGGTGACCGTGTCGGTGCCCGCCTCGGCCACCGAGGCCGGGAGGACGGCGACCGCGAAGGTGGCCAGGCCGACCGTCAGACAGGCGGTGGCGAGCCGTAGACGAGGGCCCGCTCCGGTGCGTCGCTTGGTCCACCCGGTCGCTGCTCGCATGGCCCCCGCCTTTATCCGAGATTCCTGGACAAATGAGCTTCCCCGGGGACGAAGGTAGTCAAGACGGCCGCCCGGTGCCGGGGTGGGGACGATTTATAGTAACAGTTCTATAGATTGCTAAAAACTCTAGACACAATCCCCTGTCGGCACCGGCGGTGTCGTTAGGCTCTGCGCCGAAAGGGGTGCAGGAGATGTATGACGCAGGTGCGTTGTCCCGGTTGGCGGGGAGGACGGGCGGGCTCCAGCCGGTGGTGGCCAACGATTCCCGGCGGATCATCCACGCCGGGGAGGAGGCGGTCACCGAGCTCGAGGTGACCGTGGCCGGCTACGAGGGCGACGTCGTGCGGATCGAGTCGGTGGACTCCCGCATCCACGCCTTCGACAGAAGGGCGGTGGTGATCAGCTTCGGATCGGGGCCCGAGCGGCTGCGGCTGAACGGATCGCTCGAGATCGTCCGTCCCACCCCCCCGATACTGGCCGTCCTGCACCCCATCACCGTTCCCGGCGAGCTGCAGCGCAGGAAATCGGTCCGTGTGCCCACCAACGTGGCGGCCAGACTGGCACGGGCCGACGACTCCCCCGACGTCGCTGTCTGGCACCCCACCACCACTCGCGATCTGTCGGACGGGGGTGTCCGCCTGAGAACGGTCGGCGACTTCGAGGTCGGTCAACGTCTGCGCGTCGACCTTTCGCTGGCCACGGGAACGGTCGAGCTGTCGGGCGAGGTGGTCGAGAACGTCGGTGACGGGACCACCAGGATCAGATTCATCGACGTCTCGGAGGCCGATCTGCAACGCCTCCAGCGTCATTCCGTCGACCTCCGGGTGGCCAGTGAGCGTCGGGACCTGACCTTCTGAGAACAGCGGCGCCGCCGGTCAGCGATGGGCGGCGACGTCCAGTGACAGGGTCTGGGTGGCCGTCTCCGGTACAGGCGTGGTCGAGTCGGTGACCTCGATCGTCACCGTGTAGGTGCCACTGGCCTTGGGCTTCCCGGTGATCTTCCCCGTCGTGCCGTGCAGGTGCAGTCCGGGGGGAAGCGATCCCTGTTGGATGGTGTAGGTGTAGCCGGGCGTCCCGCCTTCGGCGATCACGTCGCCGTGGTACTTCTGGCCCTTGGTGCCGTCGGCCAGGGCCGTCGAGAAGACGGCCAGGGGATAGGTCACCAGGGGCATGGTGGCGGTGCAGACGACGCCGTCGTCGCCCTGGGCCCACGCGTCGCAGACGGGACCGGACTGGCCCAGGCGGTCGGGCGCCATCGAGTGCATGATCTCCATCTGGGTCACCAGGTCGTCATAGGGCTGGTTGTCGACGTTGACGAGGCCGAAATTGTTGTTCTCACCGTCGGGGACACGCCCGCCCTGCGGTTCGTCGACGTATTCGAACCATTCGTCACCCACCACCCACGGCGCGTCCTCGTAGAGGGGGGCGATGTACTGGGTGTAGGCGGCCGCCCGGGCCGCCTGGGTCGGATAGACGGCGTAGACGCCGGGAACGGTGTCCGGTGTCTCGGGGGTCTCGCCGATGAAGGAGTACTCGGCCACCATGATCGGTATCCGGGCGTACTTCTCGAAATTGGCGAAGGTGGCCGTCACCGGGAGGTACTGCGGCCACAGCGCGTGGATGCCGTGGGCGTAACCGGGCTGGAGGTTGTAGTCGTCGATGCTGAAGACGTTCACGTAGTGGCTGGCCGCCTGGAGCAGCTGGGGCTGGATGTACTGACCCTCGGCCTTGACCCCCAGGATCAGGTGGTTGGGGTCGTACATGCGGATGGCGGCCGTGGTCACCTGGAAGTATCGGGTGGCCAGGGCGTAGAGGAAGGCGTCGGGGCGCCCGACGTATTGTTGGGCCACGGCCAGACCGGGAGAGCCGGCGGGGAGCTCCAGATAGTCCTGGAGCTCGGTGTTCCGGTTCGTGATGTCCGGCCCCCACGTCAGCTCGCTGTCCGTGTACCAGCCGATCAGGTCGGGGTCGTCGGCCAGCGGTGCGACCTGGGTGGCGGCCACCTCGTCGGCGTTGGTCACGAACGACGGTGCGAACCAGTCATCCCCGCTGGCCATCGACAGCTGGACGGTATAGGGCATCTGGCTGCCCAATTCGCTCACGTCGCTGAAGGGGCCGAGGCTGTTGAAGCCCCACGATCTGAGCTGCGCCACGGTGGCCGTCTCCCAGGCGGATGTGCTCGGGTACTGGCTCTGGATCGTCTCGCAGTACGGGCACTGGCCGGTGGTCTGATCGGTGTCGGGATCCGACGTGACATGGTCGACCCCGGTGGAGAAGAAGAGCTGACCGGTCGGTGTGACGAAGAACCATCGACCGTCCTCGTGCACGGTGGTGAAG
The DNA here is from genome assembly GCA_963800065.1 of uncultured Acidimicrobiaceae bacterium. Lineage (GTDB taxonomy): Bacteria > Actinomycetota > Acidimicrobiia > Acidimicrobiales > UBA8190 > CAWJFJ01. The sequence continues at coordinate 57,481 of CAWCZO010000010.1, forward strand.
TAGCCGGTGGCCGCCAGGGCCGGTGCTCCGGATCGAGCGGAACGCCCGGCCGCCCGGGCGGACGCCGCCGGTGCCAGGGCCACCAGTACGAGGGCCAGGGCGAGGACGACGGCGTGACGCGATCTCCCGCGAGCAATCGACACCGCCGCCCCCTTTTTCTCGGCCGCCCCCAGCGCCGTGCGGGGAAGTTTACCGAATGTCGACAGACCGGGGCCCGGGGAGGAACCTGGGTGAAACATGGGCCGGGTACCGTACAGGGATGGCCGTGCGGCTCCGACCGGCTGCTCGGAACCGCAGGTATCCGAGGCGGGTCGTGGTGTGCGTCATGGCGGCACTCACCCTCGGGACAGCGGCATGCGGTTCCCCCGAGGGCTCGATCCCCATCGCCCGGTCCACCACCCATTCCTTTCTCCGATCGCTCGGTGCCGTCTCCCGGGTCGCCTCGACCGTGCCGCCGGACGGCGACGTCAACCCCTACGGCATCGCCATCGTCCCGACGACGATCGGTCACCTGGTGGCCGGCGACACCCTGGTGAGCAATTTCAACGACAAGGCCAACGTGCAGGGGACGGGCACCACGATCGTGCAGATCACGCCGCAGAGGTCGGTGCGGTTGTTCTCCCGGATCTCGCACCTCCGGCCCGGCCTGTCCTGCCCCGGGGGAGTCGGGCTCGACGTCGCCCTCGGGATCCTCCCCGGCGGGTGGGTCGTCGTCGGGAGCCTGCCCACGGCGTCGGGTGGCAGCCTGCCGGACATCGATCCCGCCGGCTGTCTCATCGTCCTCGACGCCGACGGCGTCCCCGTCGAGACGATCAGTAACGACAATCTGGTCGGACCCTGGGACATGACCGTCGAGGCCACTCCCGAGAGGGCGACCCTCTTCGTGGCCAATGCCTTCGGCGGCGGGTCCGGCATCGACACCGGTCCGCCCATCGTGACCGTCTCCACGGTGGTCCGCTTCGTGATGTCGCTCTCCCCCACGCGCCCACCCCGCCTGACCTCCACCACGATCGTCGGCTCCGGGTTTCCCTGGATCGCCAATCACGCCGCTGTCGTCCTCGGCCCCACCGGATCGGCTCTCGGACGCAACGGCACCCTCTACGTGGACGACACCCAGAGAAACACCATCTCGGCCATCCCGGACGCCATGACCAGGACCGACGCCGTCGCCTACGGCTCGAGCATCATCTCGTCGGGCGGCGCGCTGAACGCCCCGCTGGGTATGGCACTCACCCCCGGTGGTGACCTCGTGGTGGTCAACGGCGACGACGGAGACGCCGTCGAGGTCACGCCCGGCGGCGATCAGATCGCCTCCCGGACACTGATCAGAAACGGCGTCGGTGACCTGATCGGCCTGGCCGTCACGCCGCACGGCGGCGGGGTCGAGTTCGGGGACGACGGGGCCAACACCCTCGACCTCGTCCCTGTGGCGCCACGGGCGTAGCCATCGGAAGGCGTGACAACGGGCGCCTACCATTCCGGACGTGGGCGTCCAGGTCCGATGGGTGGGATACGGGCGCCCGGCGGCCGAAGCCCTGAGCGGGACGATCGGTCGGACCAAAGGCGACGACGCCCTTTCCCCCGTCAGCGTGGTCGTCCCCTCCAACTACGTCGGGGTGGGCACCCGCCGGATGCTGGCGTCGGGGGAGCTGGGGCCGGTCTGCGGTCGCGGGGTCGGCGTCGCCGCCGTCTCCTTCCTCACCGTCTACCGCCTGGCCGAGCTGCTGGGGTCGTCGCCGCTGGCGGGCGCCGGGCGGCGGCCGGTGTCCACGCCCGTCATCGCCGCCGCCCTCCGGGCGGCACTGGCCGAACGTCCCGGGATCTTCGCAGAGGTCGCCGGCCATGCGGCCACCGAGACGGCGCTGATCGCCGCCTACCGCGAGCTGCGCGACCTCTCCGACGAGACGCTCGACGCGCTGGCGCGGCGAAGTGACCGGGCCGCCGATGTGGTCCGTCTCCAACGGGCGGCCCGGGCTCGACTGGCCTCGGCCTGGTACGACGAGGAGGACCTCATCGACGCCGCCGTCGGGGTCCTGCGCACCGATGCGTCGGCCGCCGGCGGTCTCGGTGCCGTGGTGGCCTACCTGCCGGAGCGGCTGTCGCGCCACGGCGGGCTGCTGCTCGAGACGGTGGGCCAAGTCGGCGATCTGGTGGTCCTGGCCGGGACCACCGGCGATCAGCGGGCCGACGCCGAGGTCGAGCTGTCGGTCCGTCGTATGGCCGGCGACCGTGGCGGCGATCCCCCACCGGACGTCGACCGGATGGCGGTGGTCGGTGCCGGGCGGACGAGGATCGTCACGGCGTCGGACGGCGACGAGGAGGTCCGGGTGGCGGTGCGGGCCGTCGTCGACGCCGCCCGGGCGGGGACGCCCCTCGACCGGATCGCCATCCTCCACGCCAGCCCCGAGCCGTATGCCCGGCTGGCCCACGAGCAGTTGGCGGCGGCCGGGATCCCCCTCAACGGGGCGGCGGTCATGGCGCTCACGGCCCGGGTGGCGGGACGGACCCTGCTGCAACTCTTCGAGCTGCCGGAGAGTGGGTTCCGGCGCGAGGACGTCTTCGCCTGGTTGGCCGGGGCCCGGCTCCGTCGTGACGGGGAGGCCATCCCGGTGACGGCCTGGGAACGGCTGTCACGTGATGCCGGGGTGGTGGGCCGGCGTGGCGACTGGGACCGGCGGTTGGCCGTTCTGGCCGACGACCTCGACGCCGAGGCGGCGCGCGACGAGGCTGATCCCGACGCCCCTGAATGGCGGGCCGGACGGTCCCGGGAGAAGTCGGTCCGGGCGCGCCATCTGCGGGAGTTCGTCCTCGGGCTGATCGACGATCTGGCCGGCGCCGCCGCCCGGCCCCGCCCGTGGGGGGAACGGGTGGTCTGGGCCCGCCGGCATCTGACCGACCTCTTCGGCGGCGAGAGGAGTCGGGCCAGCTGGCCCGTGGCCGAACAGAAGGCGGCCGAACGGGTCGAGCGGGCTCTCGACCGGCTGGCCGGCCTGGACGCCGTCGAGGAATCGGTGAGCCTGGACGTCTTCACCCGCACCATCGAGCTCGAGCTCGAGGCCGACCTGGGCCGGGTCGGCCGGATGGGCGAGGGGGTGCTGGTCGGGTCGATCTCCATGGGGGTGGGCCTCGATCTCGACCTGGTCGTGGTCCTCGGGCTGGCCGAAGGACTGTTCCCGTCGCCCACCCACGACGACTCACTGCTTCCCGACCACGAGCGCGAAGCCGCCGGCGGCGAACTGCCGTTGCGCTCGCAGAGTGTGGAACGCCAGCACCGCCAACTCCTGGCCGCCCTGGCCGGGGCGTCGCGTCATGTTCTCTGTGTGCCGCGTGGCGATCTCCGTCGCAACATCGAACGCGTCCCGTCGCGTTGGGTCCTCGCCATCGCCTCCGCCCTGGCCGGCGAGCGGTGGTGGTCCGACGAGCTCCTCACCTCCGACCGGCCGTGGCTGGACCATGTCGCCTCCTTCGACTCCGGCCTCCGGCACATGACCTTCCCGGCCAGCGAGCAGGAGCACCGACTCCGTCTCCTCATGGGTCAGGGCTCGACCCGGCTGAGCGCGCCGGCGCTGGCCTCGGCCGGCGACGCCACCCTGGACGCCGGAGGCGGTGTGGTGGCGGCGCGGCGCGGTGACTGCTTCACCCGCTTCGACGGGAACCTGACCGGACTGGCCATCCCCTCGCCGGCCGACCAGCCCACGTCGGCCACCAGGCTGGAGGCCTGGGCCGGCTGCCCGTTCGCCTACCTGCTGCAGTCGATCCTCCGGGTCGAGGAGGTGGAGAACCCCGAGGACCAGCTCCAGATCTCACCGCGCCACTGGGGGTCGCTGGTCCACGAGGCGCTGGAACTGTTCATCGCGGAGGTCCTGGCCCGCCCCGTGGCCGGGCAACCGTCGCCGGCGGAGCCGTGGTCGGCGGCCGACGGCCAGCGGCTCATGGCCATCGGCGAGGAGATATGCGCGCGCTACGAGGTCCACGGCCTCACCGGTCGGGCCGTCTTCTGGAAGCGGGACAAGAAGCGGATCCTGGCCGATCTCGACCGCTTCCTGCGGGCCGACTCCGAGCACCGCATGGCCCACGGAACGCGACCGGTGGCCGCCGAGCTGTCCTTCGGCCTCCCCCGCTCGCCCCTGGGCACCATCGCCATACCGCTCCCCGACGGGCGGTCGGTCCAATTCAGGGGGATGGCGGACCGGGTCGACGTGTCGGACGACGGGACCATCCACGTCGTGGACTACAAGACGGGCGGATCGCGCGGCTACGGGGACCTGTCCGAGGACAACCCCGACGCCCAGGGTCAGAGGCTCCAGCTCGCCGTCTACGGCCAGGCCGCCCGCATGCTCCGCGCCGCCCCCTCGGCCGCCGTCGTGGCCGAGTACTGGTTCGTCTCGGCCAAGGGGAAGTTCGAACGGGTCGGCTACCCCGTGACGACGGACGTCCTCGACAAGGTGGGGGCGACCATCGGGAGCATGGTGGCCGGGATCGAGGCCGGAGTCTTCCCCCACTACCCCACGGCCTCCAGCACCACGCCCTTCATCGTGTGCCCGTCCTGTGATCCCGACGGCCTGGGCGTGACCGACCTCCGCCGTGCCTTCGAGGCCAAGTCGTCCGACCCGGCCATGGCCGTCTTCGTGGACCTGGCCGAGCCGCTCCAGGACACGCCCCTCGATGTCGAGACGGAGCAGCCCGGCCGGATCTGAGGGGGTGCGACGGCACCGGTGACGCGACGCGTCCCACGACGGACAGGGGTCGTGGGACGCGTCGCCGGTTCCGCCAATCCTGGGTCCGCAGCGCTTGGGGGCGACCGGCGGACCCGAGAAAGGTCGTGCCCGACGCACTCTGCCCGATGGCCGACCGTCTGTCAACTCGTATTGACATGGTGCCGGACGCACACCGCCGCCGGCCGTAGGGGCTAGCTTCGGACGCGTTCGATCAGAGTCCGTCGTCGAGGGGTCCTCGTTGTCCACCAAAAAAGATCACCTGATAGGCCAGATAGAGGAACTGGTGGAGAGTGGTTCACGCCTGCGGGCCCAGCTCCAGGACTACGAAAGAGCAATGGTCAGAATTTCCAGACGCCTCGAAAAAGGTGAGCCGGCGCTCACGGCGGCCCGGGGCACCGGCATCGCCACGCAACGCCGGCAACTGACCGAAGCCATCCAGGAGTTCGAGGCGGACCGCCATCACCTCCGCCTGGCCCTGTTCGCCCAGGGCAAGGAGGAGGGCGCATCCATGAGTGAGATCGGGCGGGTGCTCGGGATCTCACGACAACTGGCATCCCGCCTAGGACGCGAAGCGGCCGTTTCGGATTAGCCCGACCGCCACTGGGTAGGGTCTGGGCCCGTGAGGGGGCGTACCGCCGTCAGCGTCCTGGCCGGCGCCGTCCTGGCCTCGTCGCTCGTCGCCGGCCCGGGAGCCTGGGCATGGGGCGGGCCCACCCCCCACATCGCCTGGTCGCCGTGCCCCCACACGGCCGGATACCGCTGCGGAACGCTCCCGGTCCCGCTCGACTACGGGCATCCGTCGCGGGGTTCGCTCCGCCTGGCCGTGATCGAACATCCGGTGGCCCACAGCAGGGGCGTCGTCATCTTCAACCCCGGTGGTCCGGGGGAGAGCGGGGTGTCCATCCTCCCGCTCCTGGTCATGTACGTCCCCGCCGCCGTCCGCCGCCATTTCACCCTGGTCGGTTTCGACGAGAGGGGTACGGGGTCGAGCGAGCCCCTGCTGTGCGGACCCTCGGTGGCGGCGGCCAGCAGTGCCGTCGCCGGCACCGAGGCCGCCACCCGCACCTTCGCCGACCTCGAGCGCTCCTGTCGCTCCTCTTATCCGGCGCTGTTCCCGACCGTGACCACCACCACGTCGGCCCGGGACATGAATCAGCTGAGGGTGGCGCTCGGGGCCCGACGGATCAACTTCTACGGCCTCTCCTACGGGACGGTCCTCGGTTCCGTCTACCGCCAGCTGTTCCCGAGCCACGTCCGGTCGATGGTTCTCGACGGCGCCGTCGATGCCAACCTGAGCCTCACCGCCGACGCCACCCTGGACGCGTCGGCCATCGAGACGGCCCTCCTCCACGATCTGGGCCTCTGCGCCGCCTCTCCCCGCTGCCCTCTGGGAGCCCATCCGGTCACCGTCTACGACGATCTGGCCCGGAAGTTGGCCCGGTCACCGCTCCCCGCACCCGGTGGTGGCGACGACCTCCCGGTCACCGAGGGCGATCTGACCACCGCCTCCCTCCTCTATCTCTCGGTCCCGGGCCTCACCCCGGGTTACTTCCCCGCCCTGGCGTCGGCCGCCGCCGGTAACGGGGCCCCTCTGCGCTCGGTGGCGGTGACGTTGGAAACCGACCTGAACGGAAGATCACTGGTCGGCCCGCTGTGGGCCATCACCTGTAACGATGCCGTCGACCACCCGGGCGCCGGGGCCACGGCCGCCCTGGCCCGCTCGCTGTCGGTGCGCCACCCCCTCGGGGGTGCCGAAGCGGTGGCCAACTACCTCATCGCCTGCCCCGGTTGGACCGGCTCGCACGGGGCCGTGGCCCATCTCCATCCGGTCAGCTCCCCGACGCCGCTCGTCATCGGCAACACCGGCGATCCCAACACCCCGTACGCGGCGGCCCGGGCCCTCACCTCGGCCATCGGCGGTCGGCTCGTCACCTACGTGGCCTACGGGCACAGCTGGTTGCTCAACGGATCGACCAACGCCTGCATGCAGAAGGTAGTCAGCCGCTATTTCGTCAGTGATTCCCTGCCTGGTCGCGGTACCCGATGCGGGGGCTGAGATAACCTTTCCGTCCGTTATGCCGGGACATGGCGGGGCCAGGGACCCCAAGGCCCGTTCACCGCTCTCGGGCCGCGGGCTGCGTCCGTCGATGGCGCGGGCTGTCGCACTCCCGGTCGTCATCGGCGTGGTCGTGGCGGCGACGGTGGTACTCCGGCCCGCTCCGGCGCAGGCCGATGCCAAGTCGGACCAGGCCCAGATCAACCAGTTGGGACTGCGCATCGCCCAGGACGGTGATCAGGTTCAACAACTGGTCGTCAGGTACGACAGGGCGCAGGCCCACCAGGCGGCGGTGACCGCGGCGCTGGCCGCCGTCCAGGTCCATCTCGCATCCGACCGCCGCGCCGAGGCGCGGGGCGAGAGCGTTCTCCGGCAACTGGCTCTGACCAGCTACATGACCGGTGCCGGCGAAGACGCGGCGTTGTCGCTGTTCGAGACGGGAGACTCGAGCACCCAGGTGTCCAAGCAGGAGTACATGCGGCTCGCCTCCGACAACCTCGACAACGCCGTCGACGCCGTCGATCTGGACAAGCAGAAGACCCAGTCGGCCGAGACCAGACTCCGGTTCGAACAGGCCCAGGCCGACGCCGACGTGCGCCAGCTGGCCGACGAACGTCAGGCGGCCCAGGCCGCTCTCACCAACGACGACGCCCTGCTGGCGCAGGCCAAGGGCAACCTCCAGGCACTGCTGGCGGCCGCCGCCCGGCAACGCCAGGCCGCCGAGGAAGCGGAGGAGGAGGCCATGGCGGCCAAGGCCGCCCAGGTCAAGGCGGCCCAGATCCAGGCGGCTGTTCCCGTCCCGGTGACGTTCAACCCCACACCGGGCTCCTATGCCGACCCCCTCCGGGGCATCTCCGCCCTCACGCCGGAACGGATCGACCAGGGCGTGGACTACAGCGGATACGGCCCCATCTACGCCGTCGGCGACGGCGTGGTGCTCAGTACGGTCAACGGCGGTTGGCCGGGGGGAACGTTCATCACCTACCGCCTGAGTGACGGTCCGGCCAGCGGTCTCGTCGTCTATGCCGCCGAGGACATCGATCCGCTGGTCACCGTGGGGCAGTCGGTGTCGTCGACGACGGTTCTGGGCACCATGTACGAGGGGCCCGACGGCATCGAAACGGGGTGGGCCGATCCGTCGGGCGACGGCGTCACCATGGCCTCCGACGCCGGGCAGTTCTCCGGCGCCAACTCGACGGCCTTCGGGGCCGATTTCTCGGAACTCCTGGCCTCCCTGGGTGCGCCACCGGGAATCCCCCAGAACGAACCTCCCACCGGGAGCCTCCCCCCGGGATGGCCCGCCTGGTGAGTGAGGCCGCGGTTCAGCGTCATCGATTGGACTTTTGACGATGGCTGCACCCAGAACTAGACCATCGCCACAGCCCACGACCGAGTCGGGGCCCGCTTGGTGGCATCGGGGGGGCGGTGGCGTACCGATCAGGTAGTGACGGGGAGGCCGACGTGGCGCCGCTCGGTCACATCATCCCGATGTACGTGTACCCGGCGAACCTTCCGGGTGGCCCCCGGGGGGAGGACGTGTGGGAGTCCTGCCCGGCCGGCGGAGGCGACGGGGACGTCACCTTCGTGATCGCCAATGTGGCCAATGGCGTGGCCGACCCCGGGGGTCAGCCCACCCTCGCCGTGTCGCCCGGGCCGGGGGCGTGGTCGGTGGAGGATGCGTCCGCTGCCGCCGGGCAGCGCAGCCATCTGGTGGACCCGAACTACCGGCGAGCCATCGCCGGCTGTCGGCGACGCGGGGTCCGGCCCCTCGGGTACGTGAACATCGAACACGGGACCGCACCGCTCGGATCGCCGCAGTCGACCGATCCCGCCACCGTCCTCGGGCAGGTCCGCCTGTGGTTCGAGCTGTACCCCGGAATTCAGGGGGTCTTCCTCGACCAGGTGGCGACGGCCGGCACCCTCGCCGAGCGTCGCTACCACCGGACCATCGCCCGGAACGTTCCCGGGACGGTGGTGGCCAACGCCGGCCAACTCCCGAGCTCGGACTGGCTCCTGGACAGCGGCTCCGACATGGTCGTCTACGAGAACTACGTCGCCGATTTCCACAGGATGAGCCTGCCGTCGTGGACGTCGCGCTGCCCGGCGCGACGTCTGGGCGCCATCCTCCACGACGCCCGTTCGCCGATGGAGGTGACCGAGACGTGCGCGGAGGCCCGGGCCCGGGGGTTCGGGTTCGTGTACATCACCGACGGGAGACAGGAGAGCGGGAATCCCTACGACGGGCTCCCCTCCCCGCCCATCTGGGAGGCGCTCCTGCAGTCGATCTGCCCCTTGAGCAGCCCAACCGGACCCGGCTAGTTTCTGGCCGTACGCCGCGGGGGAGCCTTCAGAAGCGGCGGCGGACGGGGAGGCGGGGGTGGGGCATCGGTTACCGGGCGGCACGCGTGGTGGCGCCCACCGCCTCTCGGAACAGAGAACCTGAGACCGTGCGCGTCGCGCTCATCACGGAGGGCACCTACCCCCACCACCAAGGGGGGGTCAGTGTCTGGTGCGATCAGGTGGTGCGGGGTCTGTCCGAGCACCGGTACGAGGTCGTGGCCATCGTGGGCTCGGGCAACGAGCGGCAGGAGTGGCCCTGGCCGCCCAACGTCGTGCAACTGACCACGGTCCCACTGTGGTCGCCGTCGCCGGCGCCCCGGCCCTCCCGAGCGGTGCGGTCGGCCATGGCGCCCGTCCTCCGGGGATTCCTGGGGACCCTCCTGGAGGCGGGGACCGCCGCCGATTTCTGCGCCGCACTCCATCAGCTGTTCCTCGCCGCCCAGGACGGGCAGCTCCGCCCGGGACTGAACTCACCCGAGGCCGTCGAGCTCATGCTCCTGCACATGCGCGAACACGCCGACGAGGCTTCGCTCGGCCGGGTGGCGGGGCGCCGGCCGGAGACGCCGAGGGTCGCCGACGCCGTGGCGGCCCTCGTTCTCGTCGAGCACTTCCTGCGGCCGCTCGAACTCCCACCCCTGCGCGCCGACCTGTGCCACGCCGCCTCCAACGGGCTGGCCGCCCTGCCGGCACTGGCGGCCAAGTGGAGCTCCGGCACCCCGTTGGTGCTGACCGAGCACGGGCTCTACCTGCGCGAGCGGCTTCTCGCCCACCGCCCGGGGACCATGAACACCCACGTCCGGTCGGTGCTCCTCCGGTTCTTCAAGCGGCTGGTCGAGACCACCTACCTGATGGCCGACCGCATCGTCCCGGTATCGCAGTACTGCCGGCTGTGGGAACTGAAGAGCGGTGCCCCGAGCGCGCTGATCCGACCCGTGCACAACGGGATCGACCCCGACAGGTTCGCCTACGACCCGGGCGAGCCGGCCGAGCCGACGCTGGTGTTCATGGGGCGCATCGACCCCCTCAAGGACATCGAGACGCTGCTCAGGGCCTTCGCCCTGGTGCGCGACGTCGTGCCCGACGCCCGGCTGCGGATGTTCGGCCCCCGGGACTCGGCGTCCTACGGCGAGCGCTGTGACGGGCTCCTGGCCGAGCTGGGGCTGGGCCGGTCGGCCGTTTTCGAAGGCCATGTGGCGTCGCCGGCCGAGGCCTACCGGGCCGGTCAGGTGGTCCTCCTCACCAGCATCTCGGAAGGATTCCCCTTCGCCGTCCTCGAGGCCATGGCCTGCGGGCGACCGGTTGTCGCCACCGACGTCGGGGGGGTGGCCGAGGCGGTGGGGCAGGCGGGCATCCTGGTGCCGCCCCGCAACCCGGTGGCGGTGGCCGAGGCGACAATCGAACTCCTGCGCCAACCCGGCCTGCGGCACACGCTGGGTCGCCAGGCCCGGGAGCGGGTGATCTCCCACTTCACCTTGTCGAGGTGCGTGTCCAGCTACCGGGAGATCTATCAGGACGTCGCCCGCCCCGACGACCGGTCGGTGCTGCCGTCGGGCCCGGGACCGTTGTCGATCCCTGACCACGCACCGGACGAGCCGCCCGTTCACGGGATGCCCTCGGATGCCGGCCGGAACCGGGGGGCACCCGTGGCGGTGCCGTCGTCGTGACAGGCGAGCGTGTCGTGACCCCGGTCGGACGCCCCGTCCCGGCCGATGTCAACCAGCTGATCTATCTGCTCCCACCGGAGGTCGATCCGGTGTGCAACGCGGCGGTGGACCCTCTGGAGATCGCCGCCGCCCTGGAGGCGGCGGGCATCAGCAACCGGGTGGCACAGACGAAGTTCGGCCGTCCCGATCTGTTCGCGCTGGCCGAGGAGCTCTACGACGCCCGCACCTGCCGGATGGTGCCACTGCGAGACCAGCCCAGTCCGCCCCGGCCCGGTGGTCTGGAGGACCTGGCCTTCGGACTGCTCTTCGTGGTGCCCGCCGTCAGCCTCACCGTGGCCGCCGGCGTCCTGCACCTGGGCCTGCCGTTGTGGGCCTTTCCGCTGGCTCTCACGGTCGGTTGGGCCTTCGGCCAGGCCATGGCCGGGTCGGCGCTGGCTCTTTCCAACGGCGGGCGGGACCCGGCCCCGGCCGTCCTACCGAGCCTGCTCCTCACGGTGGCGACAGGTTTCGTGGCGGCGCTGGTGGGGATCAGGTGGGGAAGCGGCGGTTGGAGTGCGGTGCTCACGATCACGGCGTTCTGCGCCTACGTCGCCTCGCTCACGGTTCTGTCGGTGTACAAGGAGGCCGCCTCGATCGCCATGACCCTGGCACCCGCGCTGCTCTTCTCCGTGGCGCATCTGTGTGAACCCTCGAACCGGTATCTCCGGGTGTCGGACGTGGTGGCGGTGGTGGTGACCGTGCTGGCGTCGCTCGTCCTGGCCCTCCGGCACGCCCGCTTCGCCTGGTGGTCCCCTCTCCGGCTCGGGGCGCACGATCGACGTTCGGTGCTCACCTTCTTCTCCTACGGCGCCTGCTGCGGAGTAGCCGTCTCCACCGTCACCCTGGTGGCCCACGGTGCCCAGAACCTGGGCCCGCTGTCCATCGTGGCGTTACCGGTGATGCTCTCGTTGGGCGTGCTCGAGTGGCAGCTCCACACCTTCCGGGCCCGGGCCAGCAAGGCGCTGCGCGCCTCGCCCACGCTGGCCGCCTTCGAGCGGCGGGCGGTGGGCGATCTGCTGCGCTCCACGGCCTGCTATCTGACGGCACTCGTCTTCGTCTCGGCCGTCGTCGGCCTGCTTCGCGCCGCCACCGGGCACCAGCTGCCACTGCTGTCGCTCGGGGCCGAGGACGCCATCGGCGTGACGCTGTTCACAGGCATGGTCGTCTCCATGTGCTCGGCACTGCATCTGGGGGTCCGCAGCTGGCTGGCCGGCGGACTCACCTTCGCCATCGCCCTCGGCGCCGTCCACGTCCTGGGCTTCGGGACCGACCGGACAGCCCTGCAGGCGGCCGCCCTGGCCGGGGCCACGGTGGCCATGCTGTCGATGCTGGCCGGCACGCTCGGCGTCGTGCGCGTGCCCTTCCACTACCAGGGTTGAGGCGACGCCCGGGCGCGCCCCACGCCGAGACGGGGTGTCACGATGCTACGGTCCGCCGGTGGCGAAAAGCGAAGAGCGGAACTGGGCGAAGAACCTTCAAGGCTTCACCAAGGAGTCCTTCGAGGCGGACGGCAAGACCCGTGACATCTACCGCGCCGGGACGGGACCGGCCGTCATCGTGATGAGCGAAGTCCCCGGCATCACGCCGTTGGTGGCCGAGTTCGGGCGCAAGGTGGCGGCGGCAGGGTGCACCGCCGTCATGCCGCACCTCTTCGGTGATCCGGGACGGCCACCCTCGGGCACCTACATTTTCACCACCATCGGGCCGGTCTGCATCTCACGGGAGTTCTCGTGCTTCGCCCTCCGCAAGACCAGCCCCATCACGGCCTGGCTGCGCAAGCTGGCAGCCGCCGAGCACGCCCGCTGCGGGGGCCCCGGGGTCGGAGCGGTGGGTATGTGTCTCACCGGCGGATTCGCCCTGGCCATGATGGTCGACGACATCATGCTCGCCCCGGTCCTGAGCCAGCCGTCCCTGCCGTTCCCCATCACCAAGAAGCACAGGGCCGACGTCGGGATCTCCGACGCCGATCTGGCCCGCGTGAAGGAACGCACCGCCGAGGGCGCGTGCCTGCTGGGACTGCGCTTCACCCACGACCCCTTCTGCTTCGAGGAGCGCTTCGTCACGTTGCGGCGCGAACTGGGCGATGCCTTTATCGCCGTCGAGATCGATTCCTCGCCGGGCAATCCTCACGGACACCCCAAGGCGGCCCACTCCGTCCTCACCGAGCACCTCCAGGACAGGGAGGGCACACCGACCCGGGCCGCGCTCGATCAGACCTTGGCGTTCTTCCGGGAGAGGTTGGGCGTCAGCGCCTGACCGTCGCCAGCCGGTTCGTGCGGGCCACGTTCCCGTACCAGGCCGCGCTGGGCTTGGCCCTGCGCTCGAACGTCGTCCGGTCCACCGAATACAGACCCAGCTTGGGGCCATACCCCATGTTCCACTCGAAGTTGTCGAGAAGACTCCACACGAAGTAGCCGCGCACGTCGACCCCATCGGCGATGCAGGCGTGGACCCCGTGCAACACGGCGTCGAGGTAGGAGATCCGCTCGGCGTCGTCCTCGGTGGCCAGTCCGCTCTCCGTGATGAGTACGGGCAACCCCGTGAAGGCGGCCGTGCGCCTCACACAGTGCTCGACCGCCTGCGGCCAGTTCTCCGTCCCCATCTGGGTCTGCTCCACCGACGGGTCGTCGGGGGCGAGTCCCTCCGGCCCGAAGTGCATGCGGGTGTAGGCCTGAACGCCCACGAAGTCGTCACCTTCGGCGGCGCGCAGGAAGGTGTCCTCCAGGATGTCCTCGGCCAGGTCGCGTATGGCCTCACCGCCCTCGTCGGCCACGATCTCGGCCATCGACAGGGTGAGTCCGACCGGGTAACTCCCTGGTCCCGAGCGCAGCGCCTCGACGGCCAGCCGGTGTGCACGGGCCATGGCGTCGTTCACCGCCAGATGGCGGGTCAGGTCGTCCTTCACCCCTGGTGGGTAGTCGCCGATGGTGTAGCCCATGGCCCCGATCACGTTGGGCTCGTTGATGGTGCAGGCCCAACCGATCAGATCCCCGAGGTGCCCTCCGGCGCGTTCCACGAACCGGGCGAACCGGTCGGGGGCGTCGGGCGCCTCGAAGCAACCCCGAGCCGCCAGCCATGAAGGACTGGTGAAGTGGTGGAAGGTGACCACGGGGACGATGCCCCGCTCGTGGCAGCCGGCGCACATCCGTCGGTAGTGCTCCAGGGCGGCCACCGAGAACTCCCCCTCGGCCGGCTCGATCCGGCTCCATTCCAACGAAAAGCGGTAAGCGCCGAGACCCATGCCGACAACCAGTTCGAGGTCGTCGGGCCACCGATGATACGAATCACAGGCATCCCCACTCGACTCCGCGCATCGTGAGTCAGCAGCGTGTTCGAAGGCCCACCAGTCATTGTTGGTGTTGCCGCCCTCGATCTGGTGGGCGGCGCCGGCCGCCCCCCACAAGAAGCCCTCGGGGAATTCGAGAGCGGCGTCCTCGGCGGTGACCATGAAAGCTCATCGTATCGACGACGGTGGCCCCGCGGTGGCCGTCGCTCAGGACGTCTGACGCGAGTTCGCCCGCCCTACCTTCGAGGCAAGACGGGCGAGCCATCATTGGACTTCTAACCAGCGACTCCGAGCGAGCGCCGAATCGAGAGGCGGACACTCAACGAAGCCTTGAGCGCTCCGACTATGTGCGGACCAGGACATGAATCCCGGACAATCGCACCTGTCACCGCTGAGGAACATCCCGGCACAACCACACCGGACGCCTCACTGGAGCAACTCACACGGCGGCGCTGGGGATCAGATTGGTCATCATAGGCAAGCCTCCTGTCACCTGGAGCCCCCGTCTCCGGGAACCCTCAATTGGTAGAACACCGGAACGGCCCCGAATGTTCCGCAGGCCGCCCGACGGTCTCGTGGCCGTGTCTCACGCCACCCGATGGAGGGTGTTGTGGTCGGTATGGGCGAACGGCTCGTCGAACTCGTTCATCCGCAGCATCGTGGTCTCGTCGTAGGACCACGTGTCGTCGCCAACGGTGACCGTCACCTCGTAGCTCAACGTGCTGGCGTTCTCGGCCAGGTACCGGTTCTCACCGATGGAGTACCGGGCCCCGCCCGAGGTGGCCTTCAGAGTGAACCCGGCGGCGTCGGCGGCGGCGACACCGCCGGCCAGCACGGTGATCCCGCGCGGGACGACGAAACCCCGGACGACCTCACCGGTGACGACGTCCCACAGCCAGTAGCCGACCTCGGTGTGAAAGGGATTCTCCTCGTCGCCGCGCCACATGGCGGTCCTGTAGTCCAGGCCGTAGAGACGTTGGCTTCCGTTGTCGACCGGGCCGAACGGCTTCAACGTGCACTTCTCGAGGTACGGGGTGTCGAGGACCGCCTTCTCGGAGTGCGAGAAGGCGGTATCCAGCCCCCCCTCACCCTCCCACTCGCCGGACAACGGCCCCAGGGGACCCCATTCGTCGGTCATGGCTCGCTCCCCGATTCCGATGGTCCGGTCAGGATTTGGCCACCGGGTAGTGCTCGACGACGGCGTCCGACCCCGGGAAGAACACGCCTTCGTGTTCGTCGTCGGTCCAGCGCACCCGATAGGGAGGGCCTCCGTCGGACCCCTCGACATCGAGAATGACCGCTTCGCGGTCGTGCTCACCCACGTGGTGACCCTTTACCACGATCTTGTCTCCGATTGCTGCCCGCATGTCGGACTCCTCCTCGTCGAGTGGATATGACCCGCATCCGAACACCACCGTACGCCGATGCCCGGTGGTCCCGGCAGGGCCCTTTGGCCTCTTTTACGGGGTCTGGGTGACCGATGGCCTGGTCCGACGGACACGAGACGCTCAGCGGTGTGGGACCAGCGATTCCAAAGTGAAGACACCGAGCTGCGTGTAGGTCGAGGTGCCGAACGCCGTCGAGGTCGTCACCTCGATGTCCTGTTGAAGACGTAACGGCAGACCGGTACCCACGCTGAACCACTCCTGGGAACGCTCGGTACCCTTCTGGGCACCCGACTGTTTCCGCACCCGAAGGAAGTGAGCGGCCCGGACGTGGGTCCCGCCGACCACCAGCGTGGTCAGACCCAGGAACCGGTAAGGACCGGCACTCACGGTCTGGCCTTTCACGGAGGTGTTGGTACCGGTACAGCTCGACTCCCACTCCTGGCCAGGCCTGGCATCGGCCGGGAGGGCCATCGAACGTGGCGCGCAGACGAACGAGCTCAGGTTGGTGACGTTGAGGGGGCCGACCGACCACAGCTGCCAGGACTGCCCCCCGGCCTCCCAGAGGTCACCCCGGTGGAGGCAGTACTTCCACGTCTCCCAGTGATGGGTGCTGTAATCGATCCTGAAGATCCAGCAGTTCGAACCCAGCAGGGTCACCGTTCCTGGCATGAGCGGTCCCTCGGGCTGAGAGAGCGGCGGCAACGACAGCTCCTCGGTACCCGAGCCCGTGTAGCGATAGACCCCTGGTGCAGGGCGATCCGCTCCCGGTGAACCGGTGTCTTTGCTTCCGAGTTGCGATTCGGCCTGATGCAAGGTCACGGGCCTCGCCCGGCTCGACGTCAGCCAGATCACGGCCGTTCCCACCCCGACGAGAAGAAGCAGTGCCCCCACCACCCAGGGCCAGCGGCGATGGCGTCGGCGCACCGTCTGTTCCGGATCGTCCGCCACATCTGGTCGGGCCCGGGAGCGCGGCCACACACGAGTCATGGCACACAGTGTCCGCCATCGGCGCCGTTCGCCCTAGGGTCATTGGACCCCTGTGGCGCGGTAATGGACGACCACCACCGGACACGGCGCCTGGGCGACGCAGTGCATGCTCACCGAGCCCAGGAACATGCCGGCAAAGGCGCCGTGACCGTGGCTACCGACAACCAGGAGATCGGCGTGCCCGGCGGCGGCGATGAGAACGGGGACGGCGTGGCCCTCGACGGCGACCTGGCGCACCTCGACACGGGGCTGGGACCCCAGGGTGCTCTCGACGAGCTCAGCGAGCTGCTTCCGCGACTGTTCGTCCGGATCCCACCCCGGTGGCCAGGTCGGTTCCCGACCCCATGCCGTCGGCCACGTCCAGCACGTGATCACCTCCAGGGAGGAGCGGGAGAGCTCCGCCTGTGTCGCCGCCCACCGCAGCGCGTCGGCGGAGTCCTCGCCGTCGACACCCACCACGATCACGCCGGTCTTCTCGTTTCCTTCGTCCATCCATCCTCCCGCTCCTCCGCCCTGCCCCTGATCGGGACCGGTCATGACCTCATCATGCCGAAGAGCGCGCCGCCGGGCACCGTCGAGAGGCGTCGAACGTATGTTCGATCAGGAGGCTAGGATCCTGCCGTGCAGGCTCTCGAGGTCGCTCTCCGGTCCGGACCGGCGTGGGCGCAGGGACTGAACCCTTCCCAGCGTCTGGCCGTGGACCACCGTGACGGACCGCTCCTGATCGCCGCCGGTGCCGGAACGGGCAAGACCCGGACCCTGGTGTCCCGGCTGTCCCGGCTCCTCGACGAGGGCGGGGCTCCCGAGCGCATCCTCCTCGTCACCTTCTCCCGTCGGGCCGCCGCCGAGCTGGCCCGGCGGGCGGGGCAGTTGACCGATCCCCTGCTGGCCCGGCGGCTCGTGGCCGGGACCTTCCACTCCGTGGCCCACCGCCTCCTGCGCAGGTACGGTGCCGCTCTCGGACTGGCCGACGGCTTCAGCGTCCTCGGACAGGGCGACGCCCGGGATCTGCTGGCCCTCGTCCGGGCCCCGGTGGCGGCGGACTCGCCCACCCGCTTCCCCCGCACCGAGACGGTGGCGTCGGTCTACGGCCGCGTGGTGAGCGGTCAGATGCCGTTGGAGGAGACGGTGATCCGGTGGTTCCCGTTCTGTGCCGACGACGTGGAGGGCCTCCGCGCCATCTTCTCGACCTACACCGCCCGGAAGCGGGCTCAACGCCTCCTCGATCTCGAGGACCTCCTGCTCTACTGGCGGGCGGCCGTGACCGATCCGACTCTGGGGCCCGCACTCGGTGAGCGGTTCGACCACATCCTGGTGGACGAGTACCAGGACACCAACCTGGTCCAGGGCGACATCCTGCGGGCCATGGCCACCCACGACATCGCCGTCACCGTGGTGGGCGACGACGCCCAGGCCATCTACTCGTTCCGGGGGGCGACGGTCCGCAACATCCTCGACTTCCCCACCCAGTTCCCGGGGACGTCGATCGTCACCCTGGAGCAGAACTACCGCTCGACGACCCCCATCCTCGAGCTGGCCAACGCCGTCATCGCCGGAATGGGCGAAGGCGTCCCCAAACGGCTGTGGACCGACGGAGGCAGCGGCGCCCGGCCCACCCTGGCCACCTGTCCCGACCAGCAGGCCCAGGCCATGGCCGTCAGCCAGACCGTCCTCGACCACTACGAGGCGGGCCTACCGCTGCGCCATCAGGCGGTGCTCTTCCGGACGGGCCATCACAGCGACCTGCTCGAGGTGGAGCTCCGCCGGCGGAGGATCCCCTTCGTCAAGTACGGCGGCCTCCGCTTCCTGGAAGCGGCCCACGTCCGCGACCTCCTGGCCATGCTCCGCATCGTCCAGAACCCGTGGGACGAACTGGCCTGGATGCGGGTCCTCCACCTGGCCCACGGCACCGGCCCCACCTCGATCGAGAAGGTCCTCGACCATCTGGGGGTGCGCGATCCGGGACGGACCGGCCCCGACCCGGTGGCCACGTTCAGTGCCGCCCCCCAGAGCTGCGGCGCCGCACCGCGTTCGGCGGCGGACCTGACGTCGTTGGCCTCGGCGCTCGGGTCGTGCCGGGACGACCGGCTCTCGGCGGGCATGCAGGTGGAGGTGGTCCGCGGGGCTCTCGAGCCCCTGATCCGCCGTCGCTACGACCATCCCGACGCCCGCCTGGCCGACTTCGACGCCTTGGCCCGCATCGCCGCCGATGCGGCTGACGCCACTCAGCTGGTGGCCGACCTCACCCTGGACCCCCCGACCTCCACCGGGGATCTGGCCGGAAACCCGTCGCTCGACGACGACTGGCTCACCCTCTCCACCGTGCATTCGGCCAAGGGGGGCGAGTGGGCGGTGGTGCATCTCATCCACGCCGCCGACGGGGCCTTCCCGTCGGACCTGGCCACCGGGAGCGACGAGGAGGTGGACGAGGAACGCCGCCTCTTCTACGTGGCTCTCACCCGGGCCAAGCACCATCTCCACATCTACGCGCCCCTGCGCTACCACCACGGCGATCCCGCCGGCTGGACCGACAGGCACAGCTACGCCCAACGGACGCGGTTTCTCCCTCCCGACATGGACGACCTCCTCGACCACCGGGCCATCCGGGGAACCGATGACCTGGATCTGCCCGCCTCGTCGCTGCCCCTCACCAACGTGGTGGACGCCGAGCTGCGCAGCCTCTGGTAGTCAGATGCCCGGTACGCGGCCGGCGAATTCGGCGATATAGGGGCCGCTCGGCCCGAATCCCACCCGGGCCACAGCCATCTGGCGGAAGAACGAGGTGCCGGTGGGCGAGAAGAGCACCCAGGTGGCGCCGTCCTGGGTGAAGAGGGACTCCTCACCGGGACCGAGCCCGAGCGTGTTCGAGCCGAGGAGCGGGCCGCCGTAGGGCTCGTCGCAAGGACCCGCCGGCCCGTGGCAGAAGGCGACGGCGATGCCGTCGGAGTCCTGGTACGACGGGTTCGTGGAGAAGAAGAGGTAGTAGTGGCCGTCGTGGTCGACCATGTCGGGCGCCTCGATGAGCTTGTGTTCCCAGCCCTCGGTGGCCACCAGGATCTCGTGGGGCGGCCCGATCAGGTTGACGTCGTCCGGTGCCAGGCGTTGCGCCCACAACGTGGTGGGCATGTTCGTCGGCACGTCGGGGTTCTGAGCCGGTCCCCACAAGGCGTTGGTGTCCGCCTTCCAGTACAGCCACAACTGTCCGTCCGGAGCGACGAAGGTGCGGGGGTCGATGGTCCCCGACGGGCCGCAGAAGACCGGGGTGGCACCGGGCACGAAAGGCCCGAGCGGTGAGCTCGCCACCGCCACGCCCAGGCACTTCGCCGGAGCACCTGTGAGCAGCACGTCGTGGAAGTCGGGGGCGCTGAACCACATGACATAGTGGCCGCCGACGTGCCTGACGTCGGCTGCCCACGTCCCGCCGTGGGTCCACGGGGGAAGCGTGGGCAGGGCGTCCACCTCCGGACCGAGGTGCTCGAGCTGGCGGAAGGGCCGGACGGGGATGTTGGGCGGGGACAGGCCGGCGGCGCTGGTGTAGAGGTAGTCCAGATGACCCCCTTCGAGCACCGAGGGGTCGGGCATCGGTGTGTGGAGGGGAGGGACGAGCATCGCCTCGGCGTACGCCGGGGCCGGGGGCGGGGGCGGGTCGAGCCGGCGGACCGGCGGGCGAGCGGGCCCGCCCCGCGGAAGCACCGATCCGACGCCCACGCCGCCGCCGGCCGCGGCGACCAGGGCGATGACCACCACCCACCACCGCCACCGCCGGTGGGATCCCTCGGCGGGTTGCCGGTCGACAGGATCGGCGACGCTCTCCGGCGTCGGCGGCTGCTCCAATTCGTCCGGTAGGTCCTCTTCGAGCTTCGGAATGACCTCAGTGTGCCGTGGCGGAGCGGCGCGTGCGAACGGCGCCGGCCGCCCGAGCCGTTTCCGGGCCGGATATTGCCCAGTGCGGCACACGGGTAGCATGGGATTCAGCGAGCCGGCCCACGAAGGAGGCTCGATGGTCCTGGTGGCGTTGGCTGTGCTGGTGGTCATGGCGGTGGCCGTTGCCGCCGGCGTCCACACCGGACCGCACGGACTGGTCGCCGCCGGTGTCCTGGGCGTCGTGGCCAGCATCGGCATCATCATCGGAGTGGTCGAGCTCGCCCCGGCCCGTTCCCGTCCGGCCGTCGCTCTCATCATGTTGGCCGCCACGGCCGTTCTCTCCGCCGGCGCGCTGGTGGCCGGAGCACTGGCCTTGCCCGCCCTGCGGCGCCGTCAGCCCGCCTCCGGAACCGGTCGGCTCTTCGGAGCGAACGGCGTGGCCGTCACCGACCTCACCCCCAGCGGCACGGTACGGGTCCGGGGGGAGACGTGGACGGCCGAGTCGATGTGCGGTCGTCTGCCCGCCGGCGCGCCGATCGAAGTCATGGAGGTCGACGGGCTGCACCTGCGGGTGTGGTCCGACGCGGCCGCCGGCGCCCTGCCGGACGGCCCGAAAGATGAGGAGCGAGCATGACCTTCGTCATCGCCATCGCCGCCGTGGTCGGTGTCCTCCTGGTGGCCTTCTCCGTCCTGTCGGTGAAGATCGTCCGGGAATACCAGCGCATCGTCCTGTTCCGCCTGGGCCGGTCCCTGGGGCCCCGGGGGCCGGGCCTGGTGTTACTCAACCCCGTCACCGACCGGTCGAACTGGGTGGACCTGCGCGAGCGCTACCTCGAGATCCCCCATCAGTCGGCCATCACCAGGGACAACGCCGCCATCTCCATCGACTTCATCATCTTCTACAAGGTGGTCGACCCGGTCATGTCCGTCCTCCAGGTGCAGAACTTCGCCGGAGCCGCCCAGAACATCGCGGCGACGACGCTGCGCAGCGTGGTGGGTGACATGACCCTCGACGACGTCCTCTCCAAGCGCGAGGAGATGAACACAGTCCTGCGCACCAAGCTCGACGACGTCACCGAGCGCTGGGGGGTGAAGGTGACCAACGTCGAGGTGCGCGAGATAAATCCGCCGCCCGGCGTCCAGGAAGCCATGACCCGCCAGATGTCGGCCGAGCGCACCCGTCGGGCCGTCGTCACCGAGTCCGAGGGACAGAAGCAGGCCGCCATCACCATCGCCGAGGGCCAGAAGCAGTCGGCCATCCTCTCCGCCGAAGGAGACCGCCAGGCCGCCATCCTCCAGGCCGAGGGACTGTCGCTGGCGTTGGCACGGATCACGGAAGTGGCCCAGGGCGTCGACGCCAACACGCTGATGCTCCAGTACCTCGACGCGCTGCGAGACATCGCCGGCTCACCGTCCACCAAGGTGCTCATCCCCATGGAGCTGACCAACCTCCTGTCGGGAGTGCGCGACCTGGTCGGCCCCAAGGGACCGCCCGGAGCGGCGGCCAGCAACGGTGCGGCCGCCGATACACAGGGCCGGCCCTAGGAGAGGGCGCCGAGAGTCGGGCCCCGTTTGACGCTCGCCCGGCCTACTGCTAGTCAGCAGGGCATGTCCAACGATTCGATCCCCAGTTCGTGGGAGGACGGCAAAGCGGAAGAGGAGAAATTTCTGGGCCCGTTGGATCGAAACCCGGGGATCGGAGTGGCCCGACGAGTTCCGGGAGCGGATGGACCCGACCACCGAACTGCAGCCGCATGTCAGCGAAGAGCTCGACGTGCCCGAGGGACAGGTACCCGTCATTCTGGATGTCGGGGCCGGCCCGATGACCATCCTGGGCAAGATGTGGCGCGGAGAGCCGGTCACGCTGATCGCCGTGGATCCCCTGGCGACCATCTATGACCGACTGCTCGACCGGTTCGGTGTGGTGCCTCCGGTCCGGACCATCACAGGGCACGTCGAACGACTGAGTGAATCTCTCGACGCCGCTTCCTTCGACCTGGTCCACATGCGCAACGCCCTCGACCACAGCTACGACCCGCTCGAAGGCATCAGGCAGATGCTCACGGTGGCCAAGACGGGGGCACCCGTCGTGCTGCGGCACGCCCGCAACGAGGCCGAGCGTGAGAGCTACGTCGGCTTCCACCAGTGGAACGTCGACGAAAGAGGCGGCCGGATGGTCCTCTGGAACAAGTCGACCACCATCGACGTCAATGACGCCCTGGGCAGCGACGTCCACGTGACCGTTCAGGGCTCCGAGACGATGGTCGGGTGCAGTATTCGACAGTCGTCATAGGCCGCTCTCGGTTACCCTGTGGCGTGAACTCCCGACCGGAGGCCCCCGAGGTCCGACCGGCGACGTCCGACGACGGTCCGGCGCTGACCAAGTTGCTGGTACGCGCCTTCGATGATGATCCGGTCGCCACCTTCATGTTCGCCGGTCGACGACGTCGTGCACTGGGACTCCACTCGTTCTTCACCTCCCAAATGCGGCACCAGTACATGCCCCACGGTCACGTCTATACGACCGGAGATCTGAGTGGCGTGGCCATGTGGGGACCCCCGGACAGGCGACGCCGCCCCGTCGTCGAGTTGCTCGAACTCCTGCCGACGGCACCGTTCCTACTCAGCCCCCACACCGTCGCCGCCCTGCGCCTGATGTTCAGGGTGGAAGGCCTCCACCCCACCGAGCCGCACTGGTATCTGTTCACCTTGGGAACCGCTCCCGAGCGACAGGGCCAGGGTGTGGGTTCAGCATTGTTGCGGTCGATGCTCAACCACATCGACGAGGCCGGAGATCCCGCCTATCTCGAGTCCTCCAAAGAGCGCAACGTTCCCCTCTACGCCCGTTTCGGCTTCGAGGTGGTCGAGGAGCTCCCACCGGAGTCAGGCAGTCCCACCATCTGGCGCATGTGGAGAGAGCCCAGAGCACCGGAGATCTGAGGACGGCGCCGGGCCACGTGGTCAGGTTGCCGCCGTCGTGCCGTACCGCCGGCGGAAAAGCCCGTAGGCGACGGCACCGGCCGGCAGGGGCAGCCAGTACGACGCCACCCGGTAGGTCAGGGTGGCCAGCACGGCATCGCCCACGTTGACACCGGCCAGCACGAGCATGGCGCTCAACGTGGCCTCGATGATGCCCAGGCCGCCGGGGGTGATGGGCACCAGCCCGATGACACCGGACACGGCGAAGGCCAGGAGGACGAGCGAG
Organism: uncultured Acidimicrobiaceae bacterium; assembly: GCA_963800065.1. Taxonomy (GTDB): domain Bacteria; phylum Actinomycetota; class Acidimicrobiia; order Acidimicrobiales; family UBA8190; genus CAWJFJ01. The sequence goes on from CAWCZO010000010.1 coordinate 81,028, forward strand.
GGACGGGGATGACTGCCCGTGGCCCGCAGGGCGGCCAGCAGGCAGAGATAGTCGAACCCCAACCGGCCGGCCGACAAGAGAACGGCGTCGCGCCATCTCCGGCCCAGCACCGACCGGATCACGTCGCGTTCGGAGAGCAGTCGCCGGTCCAGATGGTCCACGGGGGGACGGCGACGGACGACGGCGTTACGCAGGCGTTGGGCGGTTCGACCGAACCAGGCCAGGGGCCGGTCGGTGGCCAAGACCATGACGCCGAAGCCGGTGAAGAGGACGAAACCCCCGATCCCCACGAACGCGGCCTCGGCCAGACCGCTGCGCACGGGGGCGCCACCCAGGATGGCGGGCAGGGCGAACACGGGCAGCCCCAGCAGGCCGCCCACGCCCAACAGGGAGAAGGCCAGGAGCCCACCCACCGCCGTGTCGGTGGCGATCCCCGAGGCGGCGAGCATCCGGTACTGGACGGCGGCGCCGGCCGCGCTCCCGGCCGGAAGGACGTTGGTGATGGCGTTCCCGGCCAGCTGGGCGGCGACCACGGCGAACCAGCCCCGGGCCCGCAGGGCCAGTCGCTGCAGGGCGAAGTCGCACCCGAAGTGGGCGGCCTCGGCGGCCACGGCGGCGACGACCCAGATCCAGTTCAGGGTGGACAGACGCGGCAGCGAGGCGAAGACCTCGGTGACGCGGGGCAGCACCAGGTAGATGGCCACCCCGGCCACGAGCACCACCAGGACCCGTTTGACCACGGACCTCCACGTCAGCGTGGTGGGCGCGGCAGCTCCGGTGGGCGTGGAGGGCCGGCGGTCGGGGTCAGGTGGGTCCACGCGGGGGAATCGGCGGCGACCCGGTGTCATCGACAGCTGCTCCTTCTCCCCGGCGCGATCCTAATGATGCCCGGATGAAGCCGGCTGCCTGACATTGCTGCGCAATGTGGGGATCCTTTACCACCCTGAGAGAACTATGCGTGGACTCAAGGATGGGCCTGCCGATCCCGTTCCACAGTAAAGGACTTCCCCTCCCGGATTCTCAAAGACGGCTCTTCTGATGGGCGCGACGAGCCGTGCTGGTGTGCCAGCGGTAACAAATTCAAACACTGCCACGGCGCATTCCAGACGACAGAGCGTTGGTAACGTCACATTCCACGGACTCGCCCCGCCATGGATCGTTCGGCAGCTAGAACGCCGCGCCTAGATTCAGAATATGGGCTTGGACTGGGAACAGACGATCATTGACGCACGAGATCCGGCTGCTCTGGGACGTTGGTGGCAGGAGGCACTCGGATGGGTCGTCGTGAATGACGATCCGGAAGAGTTCGAGATTCGACCGGCACCGGATCGATTCCCCGGGTTGCTCTTCGGCGCCGTCCCTGAGCCCAAGACGGTGAAGAACCGACTCCACCTGGACTTCCGACCTGACGATAGGGACAGAGAGGTTGAGCGGATGCTCGCGCTCGGAGCTACCCGGGCGGATGTAGGTCAGGGTGAGGAGTCATGGGTCGTGCTGGCTGATCCAGAGGGCAACGAGTTCTGCATACTCAGCTCCCGCCGTGAGAGATGACAATCCATGCGGAGATGACAGTGCATGCTGCCCGGATGTGTGTGCGCTGACAGAGCACCACTCCTTCCCTGGTGCCTACCGGGCTACAGGTCGCCATGCAGCCTCTTGATGACTCCGATGAGTTTGTGGATGGCCACGGCGAGTTCGTTGAGGTCACCAGGAGCGTGGTTGCGGACAGCGACGGCCTGAACCTGCTTATCGATCTCGGCTATTGAGCGGCCAATTTCCGAAGTGATGCGCCTGGAGTCATCTGAGGTCATGCCCGGGAAGCGTAGAGCCACATTTGAGTGTGGCTGAATGCCTGGCGGGCCGTCGCGCCGGGCTGCCCGTCGGCAAGTCCGGCGTCGGCTCCGGTCGGGAAACTCACCTTGGCGCGCCGAGGACGCCGATCGTCGTTTCGAATGCCTTCGCGATGACGACGGCTCCCGCCGGAGCCGGGTCGCTACCGATTGTCTGCTGCCCCACCCGACAACTCATGTCGAGAAGGGCGCACGCCCGGCCGACGGCGATAGGTACGTGGCCCCAGGGCGAGCTCACATAGGTCGACATGTCAGTCGACTGAAAGGCATCCTGGACATCGGCGACGCGGGCACCTGCCGCCTCGTAGGTCTTCGCCAGCAGGCTGTTGAGGGCAACGAGGAATGGAACGCTCCCGACGGCCGTCGACCGTGCTGATCCGCCGGCCAACCAGTCGCCGAGGTAGGGGTCGTAGTAGGTCATTCCGACGATGGGCACCGAAGGGCCGGCCGCTTGTCGAAGCTGGGTCAAGATCGTGGTCAGGTTGGATGCCATCGTTGTCTCCACCTGTTTCAGACAGCTACTCGTGGTGCTGTCGCTGCCGCAGCCGAGGACGTCGTTTCCACCGATGTTGATCGTGATGAGGGCCACAGAGCTCCGGTGGGCTTCGAGGAAGGCCACTGCCTGTTGTTGCTGCGAGCCGGAAGGCCCGTTCGATCCCGAGAGCATCGAACCCGAGGTTTCCCCGGACACCGAGAGATTCACCAGCTGTAGGCCCGCAACGCTCGACCGGTAGTGGGCCGCTATGTAGTTCGGATACGACGCGTTTCCGTTCCATATCGGTGCTGAGTCCCCGAGAGCCAGGTAGACAGGTCTCGTCGCCAGAGAGGGGGCGATGGAATCGACCGTCGAGCCGGGTGCCGGAAGGGTCGACGTCGTGGGGCTGGTTATGGAAGTGGTGGGCTCGGGGCCGGGAGGATACCGGGCCCAGACCTGCCAACCCGCCGCCAACCGACTCACGAACACGGTCGCCTGCGACAAGGCGACGCTCGGGAGCATGGCGGGGAACTTGACCTCCACCACGTAGGTCCGCTGCCGCGTGAGCTGTCCACAGGAACTGGCCACCAGCCCACCGAGTGAGCCAGCCCCAACGCTGGCCGCGGGATTGCTGGTCGTGATCTCGAAGCCTGTCACGTTGATGCCCTTTGACAGCAGCGGGACCGCTCTGCTGGTCGTCGCATTCGCGTTGGCCTCAGCGCGCCGATCGAAGGGCAGGGGAACGGGTCTGGGGCAGCTATCGAGGGAGGTGGCTATCGGCGATGGTGCGGGCCCGACCTCCGACGGATGTCCAGCCCCCGCGCATGCGGTCAGGGCAAAGGCAGCGGCTGTGAGGACCGTCCCAACCACCAGAACACTCCGTCTCCAGCCCGCGTCGACCATAACGGATGATCTCATGTCAGAGTGCCGGACGCGCTTCGCCCCGAGCACCGCACCCGTCCGATTCGCTGCTCAATCCGCCCTCCGATTCGGCACGACCCGACTGCCGGGCGCCTCGTGGGCCCTTGAGCCACCAGCAGAGCGTGGCCCCGCCGGCAGCCGTCCCGATTTGTGGCGCTCGGGACTTTCTCCTCTGTCGCGGCGGCGCCCCATCGGGGCAGAGTCGGTCCATGACCAACCGTCTCCGCCATCCGTCATCGGCAGTCGGCGTTGTGCTGTGTCTGGCCTTGGCCGCGGCGGCCTGTGCCTCTTCCAAGCCGCCCACGCCGAGCACGACTACGAGCACGACTACATCGGTGCCACCCACCACGAGCACCACACGGCCCAGTGCTCCGGCCGGCACCACTGTTCCGAGCGGCTTCGAGCCGGGATCGGTGACCTTCGTGTCGCCGAGCACCGGGTTCGTCATCGGCGTGGACTCGTCGTGTCCGGCCGGCTCGTGCGTCGCCGTGGCCCGGACGACTGATGGGGGCTCGAGCTGGGTGGCGCTGCCCACGCCGCCGGCCGGCTACGTGAACCGCTACGGGAGCACGTCGGGCAGCACCCCGGCCGTGAGCGAAGTGCGCTTCGCCGACAAGCTCGACGGCTGGATCTACGGTCCGTCGCTGTTCGCCACCCACGATGGGGGCGCTACCTGGCAGCAGGTGAGCCTGGGTGGCTCGGTCGTCTCCCTGGAGACTTCCGGGGGCTACGTCGACGCCCTCGTCTCCCCCTGCACCGCTTCGCAGGGGCAGGAATGCACCGGCCCGTTGCTGCTGTACCAGGCCCAGGCCACCGGTGGGGGCTTCAGCTCGGTGCTCACCGGACCCTCGGTGAGCTCTACCGGCGGCGTCCACCTGTACCTGTCGCTGCACGCCCCGGTCGGCTTCGTGAACATGAACGGGGTGGGCGAGCCCAACCAGGCCGTCGTCTATGCCACGTCGAACCTGGCCAACCCCAGCGGCTGGAAGGCCTTCCCCGATCCCTGCGCCAGGTTGACCAACTACGGATTCGACGCCTTTGTGGCCCCGGACAGCACCAGCCTCTACACCCTGTGCAGCGGGCAGGGAGCGGCCGGCAGCGTGATCAAGGCGGTGGTCAAGACCGTGAGCGGCGCGAGCGTGGTGACCGGCACCCCTCCGGCCGGTGGCGACCCCGAGGCCCTGGCCGCCACCTCGGCCGGCACGTTGGTGGTCTCCGCCGCCTCGGGGGCGAGCTGGCTGTACCGGTCGACCGATGGCGGGGCGACCTGGACCACGGCCGATACCTTCAATGACGGGGGCATCGGCTTCAACGACCTGGGGTTCACCACCTCCACCCAGGCCGTGGTGATCCACGGCGTCCCGGGCCCGCCGAGCAACGTCGTCAGCCAGCTGCTCATGACCACCGACGGGGGGGCCAGCTGGTCGGTCGTGCCGATCGGCTGAATGACCGGCGGTCGGAGGTCACGGATGAACGGGACCTTCCGCCGAGATCCGCGGCCCGTCCGAACCATGGCGGCAGTCGGTGTCGTGCTCGTGATGGGCATGTCGATGGTGGGCTGCACGTCCAGCGAGCACCCTTCACCAACTTCGTCAGGGCCCTCGACGACCCCTTCCCGGTCTTCGACGACCCGGCAGACTTTGACGACGACGACCACGACGCCTTCGGCGAGCCTCGACTCGTACCTACCGCTGTTCCCATTCTCAAGTGCGCAAGAGGTGCAGACGTGGCAGCAGAGCTACGTCTCCGGAGGTCACCAGCCGTGGCACCTCGATGCCGGTCAGAGTGCGCTCGCCTTTACAGCCTGGTTGGGATTCTCGGGCATCGATGAGGTGGTGGGCATTCGGACCGACGATCTCGGAGCACACGTGTCCGTAGGCTTCTCCGTGGGCGGGCCGAGCAACGAGAACGTGATTTCGGCGGTCGTCCATCTGGTGCGCTGGGGGACCGGTCCCGATGCCCCCTGGGAAGTTGTCGGAACCGACGACACCACATTCAGCCTGACCCGCCCCGCCTACGGTGCAACCGTAACCTCACCGATCACCGTCGGTGGCCTCATCAGCGGCGTCGACGAAAGCATCAGGGTGCAAGTGCGTACGTCGGCGTCGTCATCCGCCGTCGGGAGCTTCTGCTGCCTGCCGGAGGGTAATGCCAATACGCCATGGACTGCGCCCGTCTCGTTCGCGGCGTCGTCGGGCGCGGTGCTCACAATCGCCGCCCAGACCGGGGGCGGTGTTGCCGCGGTGGAGAGGTTTGCCGTCACCGGGGTACGCGTCCGCTAGCTGTCGGGAATGCGAGCGTGCGTAGGCTCAAGGCATGGACGGGTCTGACCGGGGCTGGCTGGGGAAGCCGGCCGAGCCCCACGACGCTCCTCTCACCAACCCGGGCCGTCGCCATGGCTGAACGCAACTATTTGGTGGAGGGCTTATCGGGTGCCGGTAAATCCTCGGTTTACGATGAGCTGATCCGGCGCGGCTACAAGGCGATCAGCACGGACGATGCCTGGGCCTATCATGCCGACCCCGACACCGGCCTCCCGGGTGGGCCCCTTCAGCACGACAACTGGGTGTGGGACCGCCAAAAGGCTGTCAGCGAACTCCAAAGCCCGGTACCGGAGGTGTTGTTCGTCTGCGGGAGCAGCCGTAATCGCGACGATTTTGCGCCCTATTTCACCAAGATCTTCAACCTCCGGATCGACGATGACACCATGCGTCGCCGCCTCCGAGGGCGCACCCCTGATGACTGGGAACTCGGGCCCGAGGAGAGTTACCTCGAGGACCTCACCCGGATGATCGACCTCATGCTCGACCTGAATCGGAGCGGTGAAAGACCGGCCGGGGCGATAGACGTGGACGCCACCCAGCCTCTGGACCAGGTGGTCGACGAATTGCTTCGTTTGGCATTGGACAAGTGATCGCCCTCGTCGGGCACGCGCCCTGCCCGCAAGCAGGGCTACCAGGGAAGCCCGGAGCCCCCGGCCGATCCGAAGAACCCTGCGTCACCGAAGCTGAAAACGCCGCCGTCGGCGCCGACCAGCCAGTATCCCGAACCATCGTGAGTGGCGGCGATCCCGACGATGGGGGCGGCGGGCCGGATGCCCTCACCGGGGAGCGATCCGAGGAAGGGGGGCGGTGATCCACCCGGAGCCTCGACGGCGAAGACCCCGCCGTCACCGGCCACGAACCAAGCACCGTCACCGGTGGGTGTGACGGCGACGCCGCTCACGAGCGAACCGAGCGCCACGTCGCCGATCGACATCTGTCCGTTACCTGTGTTATGGATGTCGCCAAACCCGATGGCGGCGCCCAAGATTCCCGCTTCGTAGTAGCCGCCGCCGTCGGCGGTGGCGCCGAGCCCGACGAACGGCTCGTCGCTGAGGCCGGTGGCGAGGTCGTCCGGTTGGGGGGCCGATCCGAGGAAGGGCGCGTCGCCGAAGCTGAACACACCACCGTCCTCACCGAGGAGCCAGTAGCCACCCCCGGCCGGGTCCGCCGTGATGCCGACAATCGTGTCCGAGGTGAGGGCGAGGTAGGGAGCGGTGGGAATGACCTGTTGCCCGGGCAACGAACCGTGGAACTCGGCATCACCGAAGCTGAACACGCCACCGTCGGCGCCGACGAGCCAGTACCCCTTGCCGTCGGGGGTGGCGGCGATCCCGACGATGGGGGCGGAGGGCACCACGCCTTCACCCGGTAGAGAGCCGTAGAAGTGGGCGTCGCCGTAGCTGAAGACCCCGCCGCCGGCCTGAGCCAGCCAGTATCCGTTCCCATCCGGGGTGGGGGCGATCCCGACGAAGCGCGACGGGAGCGGGGTGGTGACGGTGAAGGGCACGGACACGGTGATCCCGAACCCCACTTGGTTGCTCGTGTTGCAGGACAGGGAGAACATGTAGTGGCCGGCGGTCACCGACGCGCCGGGAGGGGCGTTCGGGGACCCGAGAACGCCGGGAATGACGAAGCGCTGGCTCCCGGTGCTCCCGATGTACGGCAGGAGGGTGCCGCTGCTCCCCGCCTTCTCCGGCCCGAACTCCACCGGTCCACAACCGTCGTCCGCCGTCGAGGAGAAGGTCACGGTGACGACCGAACCGACCGGTCCCGTACCGACGCTCACCGAGAGGCTCGGCGCAACCGTCGCTCCGGCCGGCGACGGCACGACAACGACTCCGGTGGCAACGACCGCCGCTGCGGCCACCATGGTCGAGACACCCACCCATGCTCTGCGTCGACTTCCGGTTTTCATCACGTTGCACATCAACTTACGGCAGAACCACGATCGAGGGACTGCCTCAGCCGTTGACCGTCGGAGCCCTCCCACCCGCCAGCGTGTCCTGGTGCCGCGCTAGTCCTCCAACGCTTTGGCCACCATGGCGCCGACCTGTTCGAGCTCCAGCAGGAAGCCGTCGTGGCCGTAGGCGGAGTCGATGACGACGACCTCGTCCCCACCGGGGAGGGCGGCGGCCAGCTCCTGCTGGAGCGCCAGCGGGTAGAGACGATCGGTGGTGATCCCGGCCACCGTCACCCTGGCCCTCACGCCGGCCAGGGCCCGTCCCACCCCGCCGCGACCGCGCCCGACGTCGTGGCTGTTCATGGCCTCGCTCAACACGATGTACGAATTGGGGTCGAATCGCCCGGCCAGCTTGTCACCGTGGTGCTCGATGTAGGACTCGATGGCGTAGCGCCCCCCCTTGAGAGGGTTCTCCGACTCCTGGGCCCGGCGACCGAACCGGCTCTGGAATTCGGTCCCCGTCCGGTACGTCACCTGGCCGATCCCACGGGCGATGGCCATCCCGTCGAGAGGGCGGGCCCCGGTGCCGTAGTAGTCGCCCCCGGCGAACCCCGGGTCGGCGCGGATGGCCCGCACCTGCAGTGAGCACAGGGCGATCTGGTCGGCGGTGGCGGCGGCCCCGGCGGCCAGCACCACGGCCCGGGTGACCCGTCCGGGATGTCCGACACACCACTCGAGGACCCGCATCCCCCCCATGGAGCCGCCCACCACGCCGGCCCAGCACCCGATACCCAGATGGTCGGCCAGCGCCACCTCGGCCGCCACCTGGTCGCGCACCGTCACCACGGGGAACCGCGAGCCGTAGGGGACGCCGCCCGGATCAGCCGACGCCGGACCCGTCGTCCCCTGGCACCCACCGAGCACGTTGGGGCAGACCACGAAGTACCGGTCGGTGTCGATCGGCGCTCCCGGCCCGATCATCCCCTCCCACCATCCTCTGGTGGGGTGCCCGGGCCCGGCCGGGCCGGCGGCGTGCGAATCGCCGGTCAGCGCGTGCAGGACCAGGACGGCATTGCCCCGGCCTTCGTCCAGTCGCCCCCACGTCTCGTAGGCGACGGTGACGGCGGGCAGCGACCCACCGCCCTCGAGCGCCACGGCCCCGCTGCCATCACCGGACACCACCGCGAACCGCCGCCCACCCGGAGGGTCACCGGGTGACCAGACGCCGGGGAGCGCGGCGCCCGTCACGCTCCCTTGGCGGCGCGGAATCCGGCTTCGAGGTCGGCGATGATGTCCTCGATCGACTCGATCCCCACCGAGAGACGGACCAGGTCCGGGGTCACCCCGGTCGTCACCTGCTCGGCCTCGGTCAACTGCGAGTGCGTCGTCGAGGCCGGGTGGATGGCCAGGCTGCGGACGTCGCCCACGTTGGCCAGGTGGCTGAAGAGCTCGAGGCCCTCGATGAACCTCCGGCCGGCGTCGGCCCCGCCGGCGATCCCGAAGGCGATGATGGAGCCGCCGCCGTTGGGCAGGTAGCGCTTCTGGCGCTCGTGCCACGGGCTCGAAGCCAGACCGGGATACGTCACCCATCCCACCTCGTCGCGTGCCTCGAGCCACCGGGCCACTTCGGTGGCGTTCTTCACGTGCCGCTCCATCCGCAGGCTCAAGGTCTCGAGGCCCTGCAGGAACAGGAACGAATTGAGAGGGGCGATGGCCGGTCCCGTGTCGCGCAGGTACTGCAGCCGCGCTTTGAGGACGAACCGGGCCGGGAAGAGGGCCTCGGGAAGCTGGCCGAAGACCAGGCCGTGGTAGCTCGGGTCGGGCTCGGTGAAACCGGGGAAGCGACCGCTGCCCTCGTAGTCGAACGTCCCGCCGTCCACGATCACGCCGCCGATCGACGTCCCGTGGCCGCCGATGAACTTGGTGGCCGAGTGCACGACGATGTCGGCCCCGTGCAGCAACGGCCGGCACAGATAGGGCGTGGCCAACGTGTTGTCGAGCATGAGCGGGATCTTGTTCTCGTGGGCGATGGCCGACACCCCCTCGAAGTCGAGGACGTCGCCCTTGGGGTTCCCGAGCGTCTCGGCGTAGAAGACCTTGGTGTTCGGCCGGATGGCGGCCCGCCAGGCGTCGAGGTCGTCGGGGTCGTCGACGAAGGTGACCTCGATCCCGAACTTGGGCAGCGTGTAGTGCAGCAGGTTGTAGGTCCCGCCGTACAGCGATGCCGACGAGACGACGTGGCCGCCGTTCTCGGCCAGGTTGAGCAGGGCGATGGTCTCGGCCGCCTGTCCGCTGGCCACGGCCAGGGCGGCGACACCGCCTTCGAGCGAGGCCATCCTTTCCTCGAAGACGGCCTGGGTGGGATTCATGATCCGGGTGTAGATGTTCCCCAGCTCGGCCAGACCGAAGAGCGCGGCGGCGTGGGCCGTGTCGCGGAAGGTGTAGCTGGTGGTCTGGTAGATAGGAACGGCCCGGGCCCCGGTGGTGGGATCGGGTGCGGCACCGGCATGGATCTGCCGGGTCTCGAAGCCCCATTCGGCCATGGCGTCGCCTCCCTGGATCGTCGCCCCCGGGGGTGGATCCCCTGACCGGGGCGCTGCCGGCCCATCCTTACAATCCCGACCTATCTAGTCAACTTCTGCGGGGGGTTAGCCCCAGTGCGAGACGCCCGGTAGCGGCATTCTCAAACGGAGAGCGGTTCCGTACGGTGGAATGCATGATCGGCCGGCGCGACACATGATGACGGGGGACGTCGATGCCAGAGGGGTACGGCTCCAGTTCCGGCTGGGAGGCGACGAGAAGGTGATCGTTCTCTCCGGAGCCCGTCTCGAACAGCTCCACCGGATCGCCCGCACCATCTGGAACGAGCCCTTCGCCCGGCGGTCGTGGTCCGAACTCCTCTTCTTCGTCTTCAGCGTCCTCCTGGGGGCGGCCGGCATGGCCTTCATCGCCGTCACCATGTTGGGCGGCATCGCCCTGGCCGTCACCTTCATCGGCCTGGTCATCATCGCCGCGTCACTGCGCGGGGCCAGGGGGATCGGGGGCTTCCACCGGGCCCTGGCCCGCAACTTCCTGGACGAGAACATCGCCGAGCCGGAACCCTTCGTGGCCCGACCCGGCTTCTTCGGGTGGCTCCAGTCGGCCCTCCGCGACCCCATCGGCTGGCGGTCGGTGGCCTATTCACTGCTCAAGATCCCCATCGCCATCTTCGGCGTCTGGTTCGCCCTCAGCGTCTGGGTGGACGCCTTCTTCTGTCTCACCTACCCCATCTGGGGCGCCGGGGCTCAGCGCCCGCCGGAGTTCGGCCTGGTGGTGAACGCCTTCTCCCCCGGGTACCTCTCGGCGGGGACGTCCGGCTTCTTCCACGGTCTCTTCATCTTCGTCACCGGTGTCGTCCTCGTCTTCCTGGCGCCCTGGCCCATGCGGGCCGTGGTCTACGTCGACCGCCGGCTCATGCGCGTCCTTCTGGCCCCCGACCCCATGACGGCGCGGGTGCGGTCACTCGAGCACGCCCGGGCCCAGACCCTCGACACGTCGGCCGCCACCCTCCGCCGCATCGAGCGCGACCTCCACGACGGGACCCAGGCGCAGCTGGTGGCCGTGGCCATGCGCCTGGGCCAGGTCAAGGAGAAGCTGGCCGAAGGGACCGGCACAATCGACCTCGACCAGGTCCGCCAGCTGGTGGACGACGCCCACAAAGGGGCCAAGGAGGCCATCGTCGAACTGCGCGACCTGGCCCGGGGAATCCACCCCCCCGCCCTCGACATCGGCCTGGAGGGCGCGCTGTCCACCCTGGCGGCGCGCAGCACCGTGCCGACGGACGTGACCGTCGCTCTCTCCGACCGTCCCACCCCCGCCATCGAATCGATCGCCTACTTCTGCGTGGCCGAGCTCATGGCCAACGTCGTCCAGCACGCCCACGCCTCGCGGGCCACCATCTCCTGCGCCCAGCAGGGACAGTGGCTCCGTCTCGTCGTCCGCGACGACGGACAGGGGGGAGCGCACCCGGCGCTGGTCGGTTCGGCCTCCAGCGGACTGGCCGGACTCACCGACCGGGTCCACGCCGTGGACGGTCGTCTCCACATCACCAGCCCACCCGGTGGCCCCACCGTGGTCACCGTCGATCTGCCCCTACGCGCCTGATGACCGATTCCGTCCGGTGACCGATTCCATCCGCGTCGCCATCGCCGAGGACTCCGGGGTGCTGCGCGACGGGCTCGTCCAGCTGCTCACCGACCGGGGCTTCGAGATCACCGCCGCCGTCGGAGAATCCGAAGGGCTCGGTGCATCGGTCGAGCGGGACTGTCCCGACGTGGCCGTCATCGACATCCGCATGCCGCCCACCTTCACCGACGAGGGGCTCCGGGCCGCCATCGACCTGCGGCGCCGGTATCCGGGTCTCGGCATCCTGCTGTTCTCCCAGTACGTCGAGACCCGCTACGCCGCCGACCTCCTGGCCGACGACGCCGCCGGCATCGGCTATCTCCTGAAGGACCGGGTGGCCGACACCAGCGACTTCGTCGAGGCCCTCGTCCGGGTGGCCTCGGGCGGCACCGCCCTCGACCCCGAGGTCGTCACCCAGCTCCTCGGGGCCTCCCGGCGCACCGACTCCATCTCGCGGCTGAGCGCCCGGGAACGCGAGGTGCTCTCGCTCATGGCCGAAGGGCGCTCCAACGCGGCGATCGCCACCACCCTCGTCGTCTCCGAGGGCGCCGTGGAGAAGCACGTGGCCAACATCTTCACCAAGCTCGACCTCCCCGTCTCCCAGTCCGACCACCGCCGCGTCCTGGCCGTCCTCCGCTTCCTCGACTCCTGAATCCGGGAGCCGCCTCCGCCGTTTTCGGGTCTTTCGTACCTACCGCCCTCCCCGCCGGAGCGTCACGCTGGAGGGAGCGGGCCGCCGGCCCGGCCGAGAGACGAGGAGTACCCATGGACGTCCTGATCGCCGACAGGTCCCCCCGCCCCGCCGCCGAGGTGGCCGCGGATCTGGAGGCCCACGGATACGTGGTGCGTACCTGTGGAGACGCCGGAACGGGTGGCGTCCCCTGCGCTGCCCTGCGGGGGTCGGTCTGCCCGCTCGACGCCCATCAGGTCGACGTGGCGGTGAGCGTCGGTCCGGAGCAGAGGATCGATCCCCTGGGCGACGGCGACCTCTGCGCCATCCGGCGCCACATCCCGCTCGTCCTGCTCGACTGGCCCAACCACCCGCTGCAACGGCGGGCGGCGGCCATGGGCCCCGCCTCACGGGCCGTCGACGCCGTCCGCCTGGTGAGTGACGCCGTCCTCCCGCTGCACACGGCCAGGGCCCGCCACACCGTCATCGAGGAATTGCGCCGCCAGGGACGCGACGGGACCGCCGTCGACGCCGAGGTGAGCAGGCACGACGGAGCCCTGGTGGTCGATCTCTTCGTCTACGGCCGTCTCACCCGGCACGAGGCCCAGAATCTGGCCGTCCACGTCGTGCAGTGCATCCGCCTCTTCGACCCCTGGGCCAGGGGCATCGACGCGTCGGTCCACGGCGCCACCGACTGACAGCGCCGATCCGTCGCCTGTCGCCGGACGGCGACGAGCGCCCCGACCGGTAAGGTTCGCCCCGTTTTCCGGTGGCCCGCGTGACCGGATCGGAGCGACGATGACGGCGAAGATGCACGACGATCAGATCGACAGCGATGCCGACCTCGTGCACTTCCTCCTCGGGGCACAATTCCCGCAGTGGGCCGACCTGCCGCTCGAGCCGGTCCGATCCACCGGGACCGACAATGCGCTCTACCGGCTCGGCCACGGCATGGTCGTGCGTATGCCCCTGCGCCCGTCGGCCACCGGCGCCATCGAGAAGGAGCATCTGTGGCTGCCTCGCCTGGCCCCCCATCTCCCACTGGAGATACCGGTACCGGTCGCACGGGGCGAACCGGCACCGGAGTTCCCCTGGCCATGGTCGGTGCTGAGCTGGATCGAGGGCCAGGACGCCGGAACGGCGCAATTCTCGGGTCATCAGGCGGCGAAGGATGTCGCCCGCTTCATCGCCGCGCTGCATTCGATCGATCCCACCGGGGGTCCGCAGCCGAAGGCCGACGTCGGACGTGGGGTCCCTCTGGCCGATCGGGACCGGTCCACCCGCTGGGCCATCGACGCGTCGGACGCATCGGTCGACGCCGATGCCGTCACGGCGTGTTGGGACAGGGCCTTGACGGTCCCCGCCTGGGACCGGCCGGCCGTCTGGGTCCACGGCGACATCGCCGCCGGCAACATCTTGTTCCGCCAGCGACGGTTGACGGCGGTCATCGACTGGGGCTGTCTCGGCATCGGTGACCCGGCGTGTGATCTCATCATCGCCTGGGAGATATTCGATCCCGCCTCACGCGACGTGCTGCGGTCCGAGTTGGGAGTCGACGACGCCACATGGGAACGCGGACGGGGGTGGGCACTCTCGACCGCCGTCGCCGAGCTGTCCTACTACCGGGACACGAACCCATTCATGGCCACCCGGGCCCGGCGCCAGCTGGCGGCCACCCTCGACGACTGAACGGCGACGGCCCGGGGCGCCGTCGCACCGGCCGCCTACCATCCGATCCGTGAACATCCAGCCCGGCCGGGACGACGGTCCTCTGCCTCGCCGCACCCCGCCCCCCGACCAGGGCGCCCGGGACCGCATCGCCGGCGATCTCGGCACCACCTTGTTCGTGGAGGCGGGGGCGGGGTCGGGGAAGACGAGCGCCCTCGTCGACCGCGTCGTGGCCCTGGTCACGTCGGGCCGGGCCGAGCTGCGGACCGTCGCCGCCATCACCTTCACCGAGAAGGCCGGCGCCCAGCTCCGTGACCGGATCCGCCGCCAGCTCGAGAGGCGGGCCGAGGACGATCCCGCCGGAGAGGTGGGAAGCCGCTGCCGGGCGGCCCTGGACCAGCTCGACGGTGCCGCCATCGGGACACTCCACGCCTTCGCCCAGCGCCTGCTGTCCGAGCATCCGGTCGAGGCCGGCCTGCCCCCGCGCGTCGAGGTCCTCGACGAGGTCAGCTCCAAGGTGGCCTTCGAGCGGCGCTGGTCGATGTTCCGCGATCAGCTCCTGGCCGACCCCGCCCTGGAACGCACCATCCTTCTCCTCCTGGCCTCGGGCGTCCGTTCCGCCGCTCTCCAGGCGCTGGCCGAGGCCTTCGACGACAATTGGGACCTGGTCGAGGAGCGCGTCCCGGGGACCGCCCCCGACCCGCCGTCGGTCCACGAGCTGTTCCGTGCGGCCCGCACCGGCGTGGACGCCGTCTGTGCCGAGCCCTGCCGCGACCCGGCCGACAAGCTCCGCATCCGGCTCGACGAGATCGGTGCCCGTCTGTCCGCGCTGGCCGCCGTGCCCGACGAGCTCGACCTGCTCGAGGCCCTCGGGCCCGGCGCCGCTGAGAAGCTGCCCGGCTTCAAGGTGGGCAATCTGGGCAAGAAGGCGTCGTTCGACGGCGACATCAAGGAGCTCCAGGCGCGGGTGAAGGATGCCGGAGACGCCCTGGCCGCCGTGGGCGCCGAGGTGGCCAACGCCTGCGCCGTGCGCCTGGGCTCGGCCATCCGCCGGTTCACCCTGGAGGCGGCGCTCGAGCGTCAGCACGCCGGCCAGTTGGAGTTCCACGACCTCCTCGTCCTGGCCCGCGCCCTTCTCCGCCATCCCGACCACGGGCCGTCGGTCCGAGCCACGCTGCACCGGCGCTACCGGCATCTCCTCCTCGACGAGTTCCAGGACACCGACCCCATCCAGATCGAGCTGGCCGTGCGGATCGCCGCCGCCGACCACGGCGGTGCGGTGGCCGGGACGGCGCCGTGGAACGAGGTGGAGGTGACCCCGGGCCAGCTCTTCGTGGTGGGCGACCCCAAGCAGTCGATCTACCGCTTCCGCCGGGCCGACATCTCCACCTTCCTGGCCGCGGCGGCGCGGTTCGGCTCCGAGGCCGGCGGGGTGGTCGAGCTGACGGCCAACTTCCGCACCGTCGCGCCCGTCATCGAATGGGTCAACACCACCTTCGCCACGCTCATGGCCGAACCCGACGACGTCGACCTCCCGGTGCCGTCGCAGCCGCGGTACATGGCGTTGGATCCCACCCGCCCCGGTCCCGGCACGGGGGCGGCCGTGTCCGTCCTCGGTCGCCACGAGCACCCGACGGAGACGTTGGCCGACGAGCTGCGGGCGGCCGAGGCCGACGAGGTGGCGGCCACGGTGGTCCGGGCCATCGGCGAGGGGTGGGAGGTGGACGACGGCCGGGGCGGCTGGCGCCCGGTCCGCTTGGGCGACATCACCGTCCTCGTCCCGGCCCGGACCTCGCTTCCCTTCCTCGAGGACGCCTTCGACGGCGCCGGCATCCCCTTCCGGGCCGAGTCGAGCTCGCTCGTCTACGCCAGCCGGGCCGTCCGGGACCTCCTCATGGTGCTCCGGGCCGTCGACGATCCCACCGACCACCTCCGCATCGTGGCCGCCTTGCGGACGCCCTTGTTGGCCTGTGGCGACGACGATCTCTTCCGCTTCAAGGTGGAACGGGGAGGGCGGTGGAGCTACCTGGCCGACCAGCCCGACACCGTCCCCGCCGACGATCCCGTCGGGGCCGGCCTGCGCTACCTGCGCTCGCTCTACGACGAGCGCCACTGGCTGGCGCCGTCGGAACTGCTCGGCCGCATCGCTGCCGACCGCCGGGCCATGGAGCTCGGATTCGCCGAGGGCCGGCCCCGCGACGTCTGGCGGCGGTTGCGCTTCGTCATCGACCAGGCCCGGGCCTGGAGCGAGGCCACCGGCGGCAATCTCCGTCAGTACCTGCGCTGGGTGGGGCTGCAGACGGCCGAGGGGGCGCGGGTGGCCGAGGCCATCCTGCCCGAGAGCGACGACGACGCCGTCCGCATCATGACCATCCACAGTGCCAAGGGTCTCGAGTTCCCCGTCACCATCGTCTCGGGCATGTCGACGGTGCCCCAGGGTCGGCCAGCGCCGGCCCAGGTCGTGTTCCCGGCCGCCCGCGGCGATTCCGGTGGTGGCGTGGGGTACAGGTTCGGCAAGAGCGTCACCACGCTCGAGTACGCCGAGTGGGCACCCATCGACGAGCAGATGAGCTTCCACGAACGCATCCGCCTGTTGTACGTGGCCTGCACCCGGGCCCGGGACCACCTGGTGGTGTCGCTGCACCGCAAGGCGCGGGTCAAGGCGCCGGCGCCGACACGGCGGACCAACGCCGAGCTCCTGCTGTCGGGCATGGGGGACCTGATCGACGGCCTCCCCGACGGCGCCGTGCCCGTGGACGCGCTGCCGCTGGTCGTCCTGGCCCCACCGTCGGCGCCGCCTCCCTTCGCCCAGTGGGCGGCCGAGCGCACCGCCGCGCTGGCGCGGGCGTCGCGGCCCACGGCCGTGGCCGCCACCGCCCTGACCGACGAGGGCACACCCGACAGCGGGGGGGAGCCCGACCCGGGGCTCGAGAAGCGCCCTCGGGATCTCGACCTCCCGCCGTGGCTGAAGGGTCGCTACGGGACGGCCGTGGGCCGGGCCGTGCACGGCGTCCTGCAGACCGTCGACCTGGCCACCGGGGCCGGTCTGGAAGAGGCACTGGCCGCCCAGTGCGAGGCCGAGGCCGTCCCCGACCGGATCGACGACGTCCGCAGGCTGGTCACCGACGCCCTCGGCTCGCCGTCGGTGCGCCAAGCGGCCGCCTGCCCGCACTGGCGCGAGCTCTACGCCTGCACCCCCGTCGACGGCCGGCTGCTGGAGGGATACATCGACCTGCTCTACCGGGGCCCCGACGGACTGGTGGTGGTGGACCACAAGACGGCGGCCACGTCCGACCCCGACGAACTCGACCGCCGGGTCGAGGGCTACCGGATCCAGGGGGCGTCGTACGCACTCACGGTGGGAGCGACGACGGCCGAGCCCGTGGTGCGGGTGACCTTCCTCTTCCTCACACCCGACGGGGCCGTCGAGCGGAACCTCTCCGACCTCGACGAAGCCGTGGCCGGGGTCCGCCGCCTCGTCGCCGCCGGGATGGAGATCGTCACGTCCTGACGGTCGGTGCCGGACCGGCCCCCACTCCGACGACTTCTACTTCGACTTCTTGGCCTTGCTTGTCTTGACCGTGGCCACGGTCGTCGTGGTCGTGGTCGTCGTGGTGGGATCGGCGGTCCCGGTGGCGACGACCGGACCGGTGGCCACCGGGGTCCCGGTGGCGATAACCGGATCGGTGGTCGCCGTCGTGGTCCCGACGGCGACGACCGGATCGGGGGTGGCCGTCCCGGTGGAGACGGTGGGATCCGACGAGACGACCGGCGTGGCGACCTTGACGGTGGTGGTGTCGCCGGTCGACGTATCGGACGGTTCGGTGTCGGTGTCGGTGTCGGATGCCGACGGGGCGGCCGCCCCGGCGCCCGCCTGCCCGATGGTGTCCGACGACGACTCCGTCTGGGATGTCGACGACGGGGCCGAGCTGGCCGGCGGCGGCGGCGTCGTCGATCCGTTCTGTGTGGTGGCGCCGGAGCTGGCACCGGCACGGGCCGGGGCGCTGACCGGCGCCACCGCTTCGGTGGGCGAGGCGGCGGCGGTTACCGGACTCGTCGCCGCCGGAGCGACGATGGAACCGAGTGAGATGGCGGCCACACCGGAGAGGGTGCTCATGGAGACGGTGGGAGTGGCGGCGATGGCTCCCACCTGGGCCGCGGCCCGGGGGATCACGGTCAGGAAGGGTACCTCGGCCATCCAGGCGGCGACGCCCAGCGCCCAGTGCAGCCGACCGAGCGAGATGTTGAGCAGGGCCCGCACCACGGTCGGGTCGAACTGCGTCCCGCTGTTGCGGGCCAGCTCCTGGCGGGCCTCGGTGGCCTTCATGGGACGCTTGTACGACCGGACGGCCGTCATCACCTCGAACGAGTCGGCGACGTGGACGATCCGTGCCGCCATGGCGATGTCGTCCCCGGCCAGTCCCTCGGGGTAGCCGGAACCGTCGTAGTTCTCGTGGTGGCCGCTGACCCCTTCCACACCGCTACCGAGGAATCCCCGCAGCGGCTCCACCAGGTGACCGCCGTCGGCCGGGTGACGCCGCAACGTTTTCCACTCGCTGGCCGTGGGCGCACCGGGCTTGTTCAGGAGAGTGGCCGGGACGAGGATCTTCCCGATGTCGTGGAGGAATGCGCCCCAACGCACCTCGTTGACCTCGGCGGCGGGGAGCCCCATCTCGACGGCGATGAGCTCGGCCATGGCCCTCGACCGCTCGGAATGACCGCGCGTCCGACGGTCGTGGGTGTTGAGGGCAGCGGCCAGGGTGACCACCTTCTCGGCCAGCGCCGCCGGACCGTCCTCGTGACGGGCGGCCCGGGCCCACTGCTGCAGCTTGCGGACGCTGGTGCTGCGAAGGGCCACCGAGAAACGCGACGGTGCGTGGTCGGGGAAGACCAGGCTGAGCTTCAGGAGCATGGCCAACGGCAGGAAGCGGCGGGCCAGGCGCTCGAGGATGACGAAGGTGGCGATCGAGA
This sequence comes from uncultured Acidimicrobiaceae bacterium, assembly GCA_963800065.1. Lineage (GTDB taxonomy): Bacteria > Actinomycetota > Acidimicrobiia > Acidimicrobiales > UBA8190 > CAWJFJ01. The sequence continues at coordinate 99,971 of CAWCZO010000010.1, forward strand.
CCACACCGGCGGCGATCACCCGAAGGACGGCGGCGACCAATCCGTTCCCGTTGACGGCGTAGCCGGCCACCAGCCCCACCACGATGGCCACGGTGAGGGGCACGAGGACGATGACGAACCGCAGACAGGCCGAGACGAGCGGCCGGCGGCGCCATCGCCCCAGGGTCTCGCGTTGGTCCGCCGCGTCGGTCGGCTCTCCACGTGACGTCTCGATCGTGGTCATAGCGCCTCTCAAGGACCTCCGCTGGCGCCGGAATCCGGGCACCGTGTGTGACTACGAATAGTATGGGAATCCCCACTCTATGTAGTCAAGCGGTTGGGCTGGCCTTGGGGTGGCGTTGAGAAAGTGGTCCCGGGGTCAACCGGTCGGGCGCCGGTCTCCGGTCCGGCGGATCACCGCCGCCGGCAGCTTCGGTGCGTCGTCCCCGGCGGCCCGCAGCGCCTGGCCCGCCTCGGTCAGGGAGACCCCACTGGAGGTGGCGAGCTTGCGGCAGATGCGGAGATACGGCCACCAGTCGGCGCGGACGAACCCGTCCGGGTCACAAGGGGAGTACAGGTGCAACCCGTCCAAAGCCCGCAGGGCACGGTGATCGGCCACCACGTAGCGGTCGGGGCGGCAGGCGGCGAGGACGGCGCTGGCCATGTCCGGGCCCCATCCGGGTATCCCGCCACCTTCCTCCACCAGGCAGTCGAGAGCAGCGATCGCACTCGTCGTCTCCAGTGCCTTCTTGATGCACCGCTTGGCGTGTCCACTCTCCCGCGGGCCGGTGACGCCGCGCAGAGCACGCTCCCTCGCCGACGTGTCGTGGGCGAACCTCCACTCGACGAGAGCCACCACCTGGCGCCGCTTCAGTTGACCGGCTCCGTCGAACAGGGCGAACCACTGCGCCTCGCTCTTGCGACACTGCCTGTTGGCGCCGTTGCTCACCCAAAGAAACGGGAAGGGGTAACGCTTGCGCCATTGCCGGATGAACTTCCGCACCTTTCCGTCAGCGGGCACCGTGACAGACAGTACGCCTCAGCGGCCCGTCAAGGGGTGCGAAAGACAACGTTCCCCATGCATGTCACACAACGTTCACCGGTCCTCGAGAAAGCCCATGACGGCATCGATGGCCCCGAAGTCCGACGGCGTGGCGAAATGGTCGACGCCGCGCAGGGTGACGAGGTCCGCCCGGGGGAGCGCCGCCATCAGCCGGTCGGCTCCCCCGATGAAGTCACGGTCCCCCAGGACGACGAGGACGGGACAGTCAACCTTGGCCAGCTCCGGCTCGGTCAGGAGACGGGCCGGTCGGCGCAGGAAGGCCACCAGGGCGGCAGGATCGTTGCCGGCCGACTCCGCCAGCCGGCGGAAGAGCCTTCCCTGCACGTCCTCGGGTCCCGTCCGGCCCTCCAGCGCGTCGACGGTGAGCATCGGCTCCGCGCCGCCGAACACGTTGTCCCCCAACCCGAGCAGGGCCATGCGCCGGAGGCGGCCCGGTCGGTCCACGGCCAGGTGCAACAGGACGGCGGCTCCGGCCGAGAATCCCACGGCGTCGAGGGGACCGTCGGGCAAGGCCCCGTCCACCAGCTCGTCCACCGCCCCGTAGGCGGCGGGGTCGGTGGGACGCGCCGCTGTGCCGTGGCCCAGGAGATCGACGGGCACGATGGGGCGGGCCAGGTCGCCCAGGATGTCGACCCAGCCGTTCTTGCGCCACGTGTGGTCGAACGACGAGGCGAAGCCGTGGACCAGGGCGATCGGTGTGGGATGGTCCTCGATCGCCGGAACGTTACCTCTCCGGCGTCACGTCACCAGTCCGGCGACACGTCGCCACCGAGCGATTCGGGACCTCAGAGCAGGCACGCCGGCGTGGTCGCCGATGCCGGAGCGCTAGCGGCTGACGACTGACTGCCGGCCACCGCCTCGACCTCGTACCAGTAGGTGGTGTTGGACCCGCTGACGGAGCTGTCGGTGTAGGAGGTGGTCGTGCGTCCGGCGACGGTGCCCACGGAGCTGTAGTTCGAGGTCTTGTCGCTGCTCCGCAGGATCACGTAGCCCGTCACCTGCGGGGAGGGGCTCGCCGTCCACGTCAGTGCCACGTCGGGGACGAGGACCAGGACTTGGCATCCGGGGGTGGTCCGGAGCCCGCTGGGTGCCGCCGGAAGTGAAGGTGCCGTGGTGGTCGTCGTGGTGGTCGAGGAGGTCGGGGTCGTTCCACCCTCGCTGACGATCGGACCCGACGGGTCCGATCCGGGGGCCACCGTCGTCGTCGGTCCCCCATCGCCGGTGACGGCACCGCCCCCGCCACCGGTGGGACCGGAGGCCGCCTGCCCGCCGGCGTCCCCGGGGGCGTCGGAGTCGGTCGACACCGTGCCGCTGCCGGTGCCCGACGGGGGCGTCGCCTCTCCCGATCCGGGGCCTGCCGAGGATGACCGGCCGCCGCCGGTTGCCTTGCCCCGACCACCGCTATGGCCCGGCCCGGCCGCACGCCCGGAAGCGACGACCGTCGTCGGCGACGACGCCTTCACGGAAGACGGTTCACGGGTCCCGACCGCTGTCGCCGACAGGCGCGCCGGACCGGTCGCCCCCGCCGCCTGCTGCCCGGTGGCCAGACCGGCCACGGCGGCCGTCGCCGCCAGGGCGGTGACCCCCACGCCGCGCACCGGCGGCGGCCAGTCGGGCCAGTTGGGGGCCGATGTTGTCGAAGGGCAACGAACCGGCCCACGTGAGCGGGGCCACCGCGTACAGCCGTCTGACCGAGACGGCGAGGAAGGCGCGCACGATGACCGGGTCGAACTGGGTGCCGGCGCAGGCGGCCAGTTCGGCCCGGGCCGTCTCGGTGGACATGACCTTCTTGTAGCTGCGCGCACTCGTCATGGTGTCGTAGCTGTCGGCCACGGCCACGATCCGGCCCCCCAGGGAGATCTCGTGACCGGCCCGACCGAAGGGATAGCCGCCACCGTCGAAACGCTCGTGGTGTTCGGCCACGGTGTCGGCCCAGGGACCCAGCCAGGCGGCCAACGGCGCCGTCAGCTTCGCCCCTTCGAGAGGGTGCCGGCGCATCACCTCCCACTCCTCGTCCGACAAGGCGCCGGCCTTGTTCAGGACGTGGGGATGGACGGCCAGCTTGCCGATGTCGTGGAGAAGGGCCGACCAACGCAGGCGGTCGCGGTCGGAGGTGGGGAGGGCCAGTTCGTCGGCGATGAGGTCGGTCAGGGCCCGGACCCGTTCGGCATGACCGCGGGTGAGACGGTCGTGGGCGTTGAGCGCCCCGGCCAGGGTCAGGATCTTCTCGGCCGCCGCCGAGGGCTCGTCGTCGATCCCGTGGGTCCGCGCCTCCTCGACGCGCCGGGCCAGGTCCCGGGTGTTCCCGGCCTTGCGGGCCACCGCCAGGCGTTTCGGGGCCCGGTCGGGGAAGACCAGGGTCATCTTGAGCAGTACGGCCAGCGGCAGCGCCCGACGGGCCAGCCGGTCTGTCACCAGGAGCACGACGATGGGAACGACGAGGACGACGGCCCACCACCTCACCAGGGAGGCGGTCGTCCGGGGCCGGGGCAGGGCGTGGGCGGTGACGGTGGCCACGACGATGGACAGGGCGACGGGTGCGAGGAAGACGGACAGGCTGACCAGGGCGGCGAGGACGGGACGGCCGCGCCAGCGGTCGTCGCGGGCGCCGTCAGCGGTCTTCTCGCCCATGGCCGGCATCAGGCCGTCCCCGTCCTAGGTGGCGGCACGCCACGCTTTCGGGGCCGTCCGGGTGGTGATCGGTGTGACGACCGTCTCCCCGGCGCCGTGGGCGGTGGTGTTCCACTCGTAGGCCATGGATTCGAATTCGTCCGAGGACATGGGGAACCCGATGTGGTACCCCTGGGCCATGGCGCAACCCAGGTGCTGCAGGGTGAGGAGGTTGGCCTCGGTCTCGACCCCTTCGGCCACCACGCTGATCCCGAGGTCCCGACCCAGCTCGATCACCGACCGCACCACGGCGGCGTCGTTGGGGCTCCGGTCCATCAGGCCGACGAAGGACTTGTCGATCTTCACCTGGTGGACGGGGAGACGGGTGAGGTAGGCGAACGAGGCGTAGCCGGTGCCGAAGTCGTCCACCGAGATCATCACCCCGATGTCGGCCAGGGCCTCGAGGACGGCCACGTGGCGCGTCTCGTCCTCCATGATCTGCGACTCGGTCACCTCGAGGGTGAGACGTTCCGGGGCCACGTCGTACCGTCGCAGGAGTTCGGTCACCGAGGTGACGACGGCGTCGTTCGTCAGGTTCCCGATCGACAGGTTGACGGCCACGCCGGCGTCGGGGAGCCGCCCACCCCAGGCCGCGCAGCGGGCCAGGGCCTGGTCGAGCACGACGTCGGTCAGGGGCACGATCAAGCCCGTCCGCTCGGCCAGGGGGATGAACTGGTCCGGGAGGACGAGCCCCTCCCGGGGGTGCTGCCAGCGCACCAGGGCCTCCGCCCCGCTGATGAGGCCGGTGGTCAGGTCCAGCTTGGGCTGGAAGAAGACGTTGAGATCGCCGTGCTCGATGGCCAACCGCAGGGCGGAGACGAGGCCGACACGGCGGGGACTGTAGGTGTCGCGTTCGGTCGTGTAGCCGGCGACCCCGCTGCGGTCCCCCTTGGCCAGGTACATGGCGACGTCGGCCCGCTGCAGCAGGGTGACCGGGTCCTCGGCGTGGTCGGGGGCCACCGCCACCCCCGTGCTGGCGCTCACCTCCACCTCCACGTCACCGATCTCGAAGGCCTCCTCCCACAAGGGGAAGAGAATCCTGTCGATGACGCCGACGGCCTGGTTGACGTCCCCGTCGTAGGGGAGGAAGACGGCGAATTCGTCACCGCCGAGGCGGGCCGCCTTGGCCTCGGGCGGCAGGAGGTCCTTGAACCTCTGACCCAACCACTGGAGGAAGGTGTCACCGGTGTGGTGGCCGAAGGTGTCGTTGATCTCCTTGAACCGGTCCAGGTCCACCAGCGCCACGGCGATCTTGGCGCCGGTGGGGCGGGCCTCGAGGGCGGAGGCCAGAGCGCGGTAGAACTCACGGCGGTTGCCGAGCCCCGTCAGGGTGTCGTGGGTGGCCTCCCACGAGAGCTGGTCGATCAGTTCGTTGTTCTCGAGCGACATGGCGGCGTGGTTGGCCAGGGTCTCGAACAGCTTCAGGTTGTCGGTGTCGAAGGTGGCGACGTCCCCTTCGCGGTTGGCCACGGCCATGGTGCCGATCATCTGGCCGTTGCGTCGGAGCGAGACGACCATGCCGTCGGTCCAGCCCTGGGCCTTGAGCCAGGCGGCGGCGGCCTTGTCCCGCGTCCCGGCGCGCGCCAGGAGGCAACCCTTGGGGCCTTCGGCGGCCACCCACGACGCCGAGGTGGCCAGGTCGTAGCGCGCCAGCCCGTCGAGACCGAGGACGTTCCGACGGAGACGACCCCGCTCGTCGCGCAGCACCAGCTCGGCCACGTCGGCGCCCAGGAGCTTGCGCGTGGTGCTGAGAAGGGCCTCGATCACGCTCGAATGGGCGGTGGAGTTCTGCATGGCCTCGGTGAAGCCGTAGAGCAGCTGCAGTCCGGAATAGCGCCGTCGGGTGGCGGCCAGCTGGTGGTAGCCGAGGGCCAGGATGACGGCCGTGCCGCACAGGAGGACGAGCGCCCACGGCTGGGTGCGCAGGACCATGGCGGCGCAGAGGGCCAGGGTCGCTCCACAGGACGACGCCATGACGCCACTGACGAAGAAGTTGGCCAGAACGCCGGTCGGCGGCTTCCCGCTCAGGGCCGTGATGGCCACGGCCACGCCGAGCGAGCTCACCAGCCCTTCGACGATCATGGCGGCGAAGGCCGCCGCCCACACCTTCGGATAGAGCACCGACTCGTTCCCGGCGATGGCGTGGTAGACGAAAACGGCGAGCGCCGCCTCGAGGGCGGCGATCGACGTATTGAACGCCAGCTTGTTCAGGGCCTGACGGCGGATCACGCCCCAGGCCACGACGCAGCCCACGATCTGACCGATGACGACGTGGATCGACGGTGACAGGGCCAGCCCGATGATGAGGGGGATCTCCGAGAGCGTCGCCGACCAGGTGTTGCGACGGATGTCCAGATGGACGGGGAAGACCTCGGCCAGGACGAACCCGCCGGCCAGCAACCACCACGGGGCCGTGATGCCGTGGCTGTGCGCCGGGGAACCCGGCAGCCACGTGGTGAGGACCACGACGGCCCACGCCGTCACCACGGCGATGAGGAGCCAGAGCCGGAAGTCGGCGGATGCCAGCGCCCGCCGCAGGGCGCCGTCTTTCACCGTCGTCTCCAATTCCCCGGACATCCCAGGAGGCGTCATGGCGAGCTCTCGGCTCTCTCGAATCGGCGACGAGAAATCAACTCGTCGGGAGGTCTCCGGTGGGACGCGGCCCACGGCACGCCGCCTCCATCGCTCCCTTAGGCTCGTCAACTGGGGAGCAATACTTCATCAACTCACCCTAATAACGCTTGTAGTGGTCGGTATCCCACGACACGCGAGTTTTGCGTTTTGTGTTCGTGCGGACCGTGGTCATCGGACCCCTCGTATCTCCGCTGCCGCCCGCCTCTTCGGCGCGCCGATGGGCAGCCGCCGGACCCGCACCGTCGGCCTTTTCGGCCGTCAAGACGCCCTTTTCCGTCCTGCCGGTGCCCGGTGACCGGGCAGTTCGACCCTGGTCGGGTCCCGGCGGGACCCGGTCCTGACCGCGCTTTTGGCGCGTCCCCCCGTACGGCTTGAGCAACAGACGAAAAACTTGCGCTTTGTAGGGTAGCCATCACTCTACGTAGTTGTTATCTTGCGTTGACCATCTATTGCCCACCAGTTGAGGAGTGAATGTGACCGAATCGATGGCAACGACCGGCTCCCCCCGAACCGGATTCAGCAAGAAGATCCGGACCCTGGCGATCGGTGCCCTGGCCACCGCCGCACTGTCCGTCCCCGCCGTGACCACGGCGTCCATCGCCGGTCACGACGCCTGGAAGGCGCCCATCATCAAGCCGGCCTCCCACCGCCTGGCCCTGAGCTTCACACCCCTCTCCCTTCGCCTCACCTGAGGCACCGGACGGGAAGGCGGATACCGGCGCCCCGTTGACCGGCGCCGGTATCCGCCACCGTCCGCATGACCGTCCGGCACGGGCGGTCCTCCCGTACGCACCGGCCCAGCCGCCCGACGGCGACGCCGGTGGCCCCGCACGCACACCGGCGTCGGCCCGGTCGTGACCCCTCTGCTCTCTTCTCCGACAACGTCCTGGGAGGCGTGGAAATGCAACGTCGAGCGTTCGTCTTCACGACGGCTGTGTCCGTCGCCGGACTGGCCGGGGCACTGGCCTTCTCGGCTCCGGCCATGGCTCTCGCCCTCGGACCGTCCGGCAGCGCCGGCGCTCCGGCGTCCGGACTCCCGGCCTGCGGCGGCGGGGCCCCGAACGCCGGCACCGTCGTCACCTGCAACGCCGTCGAACTGGACAACACCTCGACGTGGAAAGGCCCGTGTGCCGCCGGGGTCGCCCTACCGGCCGGCTACAGCCCGGCCCAGTTGCAGCAAGCGTACGGCCTGACGGCGGCCAGCGCCGTCGACGGCCGGGGGAGGACGGTGGCCGTCGTCGACGCCAACGACGATCCCTTCGCCCTCTCCAACCTGTCCACTTACCGCGCCCAGTGGGGCCTCCCGCCCATCTGCGGCGTGGGATCCTCCCGCAACTGCGTCACCTTCGCCAAGGTCAACCAGAGGGGTGCGCCGTGGCCGCTACCCTCCCCCGACCCCGACTGGGCGCAGGAGATCTCGGTCGACCTCGACATGGTCTCGGCCATCTGCCCCGACTGCAACATCCTCCTGGTGGAGGCCGACGCCGCCACCCCCGAGAGCCTGGCCCGGGCCGAGGACACCGCCGCCGCCGCCGATCCGATCTCGATCGGGAACAGCTTCGGCATGAGCGAGGTCCCGGCCGAGACGAACGGTGACGCCTCCTTCGACCACCCCGGCATCGCCATCACGGCCGCCGCCGGTGACGACGGCTACGGCGTGCAGTGGCCGGCCTCGTCTCCCGACGTCATCGCCGTGGGGGGGACGACCCTCTCGCCGGCCAGCGGACCGGACCGCCACTGGACGGAGACGGCCTGGTCGGACGACGGCAGCGGATGCTCGGCGGTCGAGCCTCAACCGAGCTGGCAGAGCCGGGTGAGCTCGCTCCGGTCGCAGTGCACCAAGCGCGCCGTGGCCGACGTGGCCGCCGTGGCCGACCCCGACACCGGCGTCGCCGTCTTCGACACCTTCGGTGGCCTGCCCGGTTGGACGGTCTTCGGCGGCACCAGCGTGGCCACCCAGATCATCGCCGCCGTCTACGGCCTGGCCGGGGGGTCGGACGGTTCCCCGGGGGCGTCCGGGCTCTACGCGGCGCCGTCGCGGGATTTCTTCGACGTCACCACGGGCAGTGACGGGACCTGCGGTTCCGATCTGTGCACGGCCGGGGTGGGCTGGGACGGGCCCACCGGACTGGGCACCCCCGACGGGACGGCCGCCTTCTGATCCTCCGACCCGCCGGGAAAGTCCTGGTCAACGCCGGTGCACGGTCGGCGGGACGGTGAGCCGGCGATCGGGACCCCCGGGCACCCAAACGTTCAAGAACAGCTGGTGGCGGACCGATCTTGAATACCTACCGGGCCAGCCCGGGACAGCGCCGACCCCCTGAAAGTCAGGATCCCCATGAAGGCACATGTGTCCGACCCCTCGGCGCTGCCTCCTCCTGGCGACCTCGGAGACGGGCCGGACGGCGAAGCCCGTGACGCCCCCGGTCCGCAGGAGTCGGGCGCCGGCGCCGAACGGATCCTGCTCAACATCGGCTCTCCCTACTTCCACGACGGCCGGATCGGTCCCGAGCACTACGCGTCGGACATGGCCCCGACGTTGTTGGCCGTCATCACGGCCAGCCACACCCTCTTGCGGGAGTTGTTCACGGAGATGGGCGCCCCCTCCTCGGCCACCGTGGCCGCCCGTTGCGACGACATGGAGCTGCGCTACGGCGCCACCCCGGGTGAGGCGCAATTGGTGCGGTACGACGTCATCGTCGGCGAAGGCTCCCCGGCGCCCGCCACGGCGGGCACCGACGCCAACGTGGACGAGTGGGTCCGCGGCGTCGTCGCCTCGCGCGACGCCGACCACTCCCGGGCCTTGTCCGCCTTCGAATCCGAGGCCGAGGAGGCCGTCCAGAGCGGCTCGCCGCAGCGGGCGGCCATCGCCTACCGCGCCGCCTCGGCGGCGGCCCGGGCGGCGGGGCGCTCCGACGACGCCAACCGCCTGCTGCGGCTGGCCGGGAAGGCCTACCTGGACATCGCCGAGTTGTCCGAGACCATCCCCCAGGGTGTCTTCATGGCCTTCCGGGAAGGGGCTCGTTGTTTCCTGGACGCCGGCAACCTGCCCCTGGCCCACACGTGCCTGTCCAAGGCGATCGCCATCGGCGAGACCCTCGGCTACACGGAATCGACGTGAGGGTCTATCTCTCGACGGAGGGGACCTATCCGTTTGTGCTCGGCGGGGTGTCGACCTGGGTCGACATGCTCGTTCACGGTCTGCCCGACCATCACTTCGACATCGGTGCCGTGGTCGACAACCCCCACTACCGGATGGCCTATATCCCCCCGGCCAACGTCACCATCCAGCCGTTGCCCCTGTGGGGCCTCGAACTGGCCGAGGAGTACCTGCCCCACCCCGACGCCTGGCGCCGTTCGTGGAGGACCTCACCGTCCATCGTGCGTCATCGTTTCCTGCCCCCCTGGGAGCGGCTCGTCAACTGCCTGGCGGCGCCGGAAGCCGATCCCCTGGCCCTGGGCGACGCCCTGTCCAGCGTGGCCCACTTCGCCGAGTCCCACGACCTGCGGCGCGCCCTGGCCGACGCCGGCACATGGGCGGTGTTGCTCGACCGCCTGATGGCCAACCCCATCCAGGCCCGGTGCGGGCTGGCCCCGGCCATGACGTTCGCCCGCACCCTCTACCGCTATCTGCTGCCCCTGACCGTTCCCATTCCGGTGAGCGATCTGTCCCACAGTTCGGCCGCCGCCCTCTGTGCCCTACCCGCCATCGTGGCCAAGTACCGCTACGGGACCCCCCTGGTCCTCACCGAGCACGGCATCTATCTGCGCGAACGCCTCCTGGCCCTGTCGGCCGAGCCCTTCGGCACCAAGTTGCTGTTCGCCAACTTCTACCGGGCCGTCAGCGAGCTGTCCTACCGCGAGGCCGACGTCCTCACCCCGGTGTGCGCCTACAACGCCCGCTGGGAGGAGACCCTGGGCGTGGAGCGGGACCGGATCCGGGTGATCCACAACGGCGTCGACCCCGAACGGATCGAGGTCCGGCCCGAGCCCGACGGCCCGGCCACGGTCGGGTTCGTGGGGCGGATCGATCCGCTCAAGGACGTCCTCACCCTCATCCAGGCGTTCGCCCATGTCCACGTCGTCCTCCCCGAGGCCCGGCTCCGGCTGTGGGGACCGAGCACCTCGCCGCAGTACATGGCCCTGTGCCGGACGGCCGTGACCGAGCTGGGCCTGTCCGACGTCGTCACCTTCGAGGGACCCACGGACAACCCGGCATCGGCCTACGCCGCGTCCCACGTGATCGCCCTGTCCTCGATCTCGGAGGCGTTCCCCTACACCGTCGTCGAGGCCATGCTGGCCCGTCGTCCCGTCGTGGCCACCGCCGTGGGTGGCGTCACCGAGGCACTGGAAGGGACGACCTGCCGGGGGGTCCCCCTCGTGGTCGAGCCGGGTGATCCGCGGGCCATGGCCGGCGCCCTGGTGGCCGTGCTCGGGGCCCCGGCGGCCGAACGCCACCGCGTGGGTGCGGAGTTGCGCGCCAGAGCGCTCTCGTCATTCACGGCCCGGCTCCTCCTCGACGCGTACGACGCCATCTACCACGAACTGACGGGCACGGTGGCATCGGCGTCGGTCCCGCCGCTCGCCCCGTCGTGGCCCGACGCCGCCGGCGAGCCGGTGCCCGATCCGGTGCCGGCGGCCGTCGTCGCCGAGGTCATGTCATGAGCGCCACTCTCGACGACGCCGGCGACCTGGCCCTCCACATGGCCGCCCGGACGGTGGCCGGACTGTGCCCGACACCCCTCAACGCCATGGAGGTGGCCGTCGTCCTGGAGACGTGCGGGTACACGTCCACCCGGGCCTCGGCCCTCGGGGCCGACGGGCTGCTCGATCTGGGGACCAAGGTTCTGGGCCTCATGTCCCTCTACGCCTCGCCCACGGTGGCGGCACAGCCGGCGCCGGCGGAGGGCGGACGGCGGTCGAATCGCCTGCTCGATTTCGGCCGGGGGCTCGTCTATTCGTCGCCGTGGCTGGTGAGCATCATCACCATGGTCGTCGCCGGCGTGTCGTTCTGGTCCTCGAAGATCGCCATACCGTCGGTGGCCAACGCCGTGACGCTGGCCACCGCCCTGGCCCTGCTCGTGACGGCGCCGTTCATCCAGGCCTTCGGCCGCCGGGCCTCGTTCTACCGGGGACTCGGTGACCAGGGGATGATCGTGTGGATCACCCGGTGGACCCTCGAGCTGGGCCTCGTCGTGACCGCCGCCTCCTGTCTCGTCTTCTACCTCGTGCGCAGTGTCGTGCTCCACGCCGGTACCCCGGCCACCGACCGTCTGGGTCTGGCCGCCGGACTGGCCATCGCCGGCCTCCAGGTGGGACTGGCCTCGTTCTACATGCGGGGCGCCTTCCTCTCCATGGGGGTCATCATGGTGAGCGGGGCCGCCCTGCTCGTCTGGCATGTCGAGCACGCCGGCGCCTACCTGAATCCGGTGGCGCTCATCGTCTGGCAGCTGCGGCTGTTGGCGCTGATGGCCGCCGTGTGCTGGGTCATCAGCGCGTGGTGGCTCCTGCGTGTCCCGTCGTCGGGCCCCAGTCCCCTGTGGCGTCCGTCGGCCAGAGCCGTGGTGCGCTCCGTCATGCCCTACGCCGTCTACGGCCTGGGGTTCTTCGCCATCGTCGTGCTGCCGCAGATCGTGAGCGGCGGTCTGTTGGAAGGTCGCTACAGCTTCAATCCCTCCTTCACCCTGACCAGCGGGGTGGCCCTCATCGTCCTGGTCCCCCTGCTGGCGCAGACCGTGGCCACCACCGAGCACATGCTCCACCGCCAGTTTCCTTCGTCCCTGCGGCGCCGCAAGGTGGCGGAGATCGAGCTGTACCGCAAGGAGATGCGCCGGTACTGGCGGGGGCAGCTGAGCATGGTGCTGGCTCTGGGCCTGGCCGCCGGCATCGTCATCGTCGTCGGCGCCCCCCACGTGGGCCCGAGTCTCCCCATCCTCGGTGATCTGGCGCGTCACCAGGGTCTTCTGGCCGCCTGCGCCGCCGGTTACGTCCTCCTCGGTACCGGCCTCTTCTGTTGTCAGCTGCTGTTCTCCATGTCGGCGCCGACGTGGCCCCTGGCCGCCGCCGGCGCCGGGAACGTGGCCCTGGTGGTGGCCTCGGCCGGGTCCATGGCTCTGGGTGCCACGGCGGCGGCGGCCGTGGGACTGGTGGTGGCCGGTGGGGTCTTCGCCGGCGTCTCGTTCTTCGGGGCCCACCTCATGTTCTGGCGCGCCGATCTCGCCTACTACCGGACCTTCTGACGAGTTCGAGTGGCGTCGTGACCACCCAACTGGAGGAGCGGCGGCATCCCCGGGCGGGCCCGGGCGCGCCCCGGCGTTCCCCGGCCCGCCCGGGCCTCGCTGCCCGGCGCTCACGGCCCGCCCACCGGATCCGCCGTCGCAAGCGGACGCGGGTGAACGACTACGCCCGACGGTGGAGGATCGAGGTCACCATCGGTGGTCTCGCTCTGGTCGTGGCCACCGTGGTGCTGACCGTCTGGCCGGGGGCCACCGCACCGCGGGCCGGCGTCGGGGGCGTCACGCTGGCCCGTTCCGGCCTGGTCATGGCTGATCCGCTCGACCGCCCCGTCTCGCAGGGCCAGCTGTTGGACCACTACGTGTTCAACGGCTCGGCCGGTCCCGGCGTGGGCTGGTCGCGGGCCACCGCCGGGGGTCTCGCCGTCGGTGTCCGCCCCCACCCCGGGTGGGCCGGGTGGTTCGCCGTCACCCTGGACGCCGCTGGTCCCGGGGTGGTGTGGCACACGCAGATGTCGCGACCGTCCCGGGCCGTGACCTTCGGCGAGGGCGAGGCCGTGTTCGCCGTGCAGACGGCCACCACCCAGCACAGCGGGGCCATCAACTATGTCGTCGTCTCGGCGCTGTCCCTGCACGGGAAGGGCGAGTGGCTCGTCGGCTACGCCCACGGTGTGGTGGCGAACGCCGACACCGAGGTGCTGTGGCGCTCCCCCCTGCGCGCCGACTCCCCGACCACCGAGCCGGTGACGATCCAGACCGACGGTCATCGCCGCCTCGTCGTCTGGCTGGGCCACGATCAGGTGTATTCGAGCGATCGGCTCGGTCTCGACATTCCCACCCCGTTCCAGGCCTACCTCGAGGTGCAGAGCCGGGACATCGGGTACGCGGCCACCTTCCGGGACTTCTGGGTGACCGACGCCGCCCCCGTCACGCTCACGGGAGTGTCACCGGGGGCACACGTCGGGCTGGTGACGGACGACGGGAGGGAGACGGCCACCGCCGGGCGCCGCGGGACGGCGTCGCTGCTCCCTCCCCCTCCCACCCTCGTGGGCACGGGCACTCTGACCGTGGTCGGGGACAGCGGACGCCGGCGTGTCACCGGGTTCCCCTACGCCGGCGGCGACGTCTGGCACCTCACGGGCGGCTAGCTCGCCGGGCGGCGTGCCCGGCCCCGAGCCGCCTCACCGCCACGCCGTCGGATGGTGCCGCCCTCCTAAGTTGCCCTCCCTGGTTCCCTCCCTAGTTGATGGTGATCGTCAGGGACTTCGTCGCCTTCTCATGGTGGGGCGTGGTCGAGTCCTTGACCTTGGCCGTGAAGGTGAACGTCCCCTTGCGGGTGGGGGTTCCCGACAGCTTGCCGGAGGAGCTGAGGGTGAGGCCGTGCAGGGCGCCGCTGTGCGTCCATGTGTACGGCGCCGTCCCGCCTGCCGCGTCCAGTTGGTCGGAGTAGTGAACGCCCTTCGTCCCGTCAGGCAGTGGCGATGCTGTCGTTATCAGCACAGGGCCGGTGACGTAGAAGCACTCGTCGACGCTGCCGTCCTGGCTGTTGGCGTAATTGCTGTCTCCGTGGTACACGGCGCGGAAGCACCAGTAGCCGATGGCCGTCGGACTGGCACTGGGCGTGAACTTCGCCGAGTTGGCCGTGGCCGTGTTGGGACCGGACGTTGTCAGGTTCACGGCGCTACCCACCTGGGTACCGGTGACGCACGGCGTGGGGGTCGGCGTAGGCCCGCACTCATAGAAGCTCACCGTGCCGGTCGGCGCCGGGGGGCTGCCGTCGTAGTCATTGCCGGTAATCGTGGCTTGATCGATGTTGGCCTGGCCCTCGGTGATGGTGGTGTTGAGCGGCGCGCTCAGGGTGCTGGTGGACGTCTGTGAGACGGTGTAGCACTCGTCTGAAGTGGCGTCGGAGCTGCCCGTGTAGTTGCCGTCGCCCGAGTACACGGCGGCGAAGCACCAGGTGCCGACCGAGTTATTGGTGAACGCCGACGAGGTGACCGTGCCGGGGTTGGACGCCCCACTCAGTGTTTCCACGTCGAACGGGATTCCACTCGGGGTGCACGGATCCACATTCTCCCCGCACGCATAGAAACTCACCGTGCCGGTCGGGTTGGGGGCATTCTCAGCGGCGTCTTCGCCGGTCACCATCACACTGTCGGTGTTGGGGCCGTCGAGCGCAGCAGTCGAGCTGGACGGCGAGCTCACTGTGGAACTCGGTGCCGAGCCGACGGTGTAGCACTCGTCGGAACTGGCGTCGGAGCTGCCGTTGTAATTGCCGTCGCCCGAGTAGACGGCGGCGAAGCACCACGTGCCCGTGGAGTCCGGTATGAAGTCCGCCGAGGCGACCGTGGCCGGGTTGGACGTGCCGTTCAGTGTCTCCGTGTCGAACGGCAATCCGCTCGGAACGCAGGGATCGACGTTCTCGGCGCAGGCATAGAAGTCCACCGTGCCAGTGGGATCGACGCCGTTGACGCTGCCGGTCACCGTCGCTCCGTCGCTGTTGGAACTCCCCAACTCGATGTTGCCGGCGACCGGCATGCTCGTCGTCGAACTACCGACCAGGCCGACGCTGTAACACTCGTCGGAGCTCTGGTCGGAGCTGCCGCTGTAATTGCCGTCGCCCGAGTAGACAGCGGCGAAGCACCAGGTACCGGTGGAGTCCGGTGTGAGGTCCGCCGAGGTGACCGTGGCCGGGTTGGATGTGCCGTTCAGGGACTCGGTGTCGAACGGCAATCCGCTCGGAACGCAGGGATCGACGTTCTCAGCGCAGGCATAGAAGTTCACCGTGCCGGTGGGATCGACGCCGTTGACGCTGCCGGTCACCGTCGCTCCGTCGCTGTTGCTGTCTCCCAGGGAGATGCCCGAACTAGTCGGTGTGCTGCTCGTCGAGCTACCGGCCGGGGTTACATCGAAGCATTCATCGGTGCTGTCGTCGGAACTGCCGCTGTAGTTGGAATCTCCGGGATAGCTGTCGTCGAAGCACCACCACCCCGTTGACGTCGGGGTGAACGACGCCGAGGTGGCCGTGGAGTTGTCGGCCCCCTGGGTCAGGCTCACCGGGTTGCCCACCGGGTAATCGGTCGCTGTGCAGGGGTCGGAGGAGACGGCGGTGGCCGTCGGTCCGCACACGGTGAAGCTGACGGCCCCGCTCGGTTGCGCACCGGGGTTTTCGTCGGGGTCACCGGACACCACCGCGTTGTCGGTGTCGCTCGCTCCCAACTCGATACTCGGGCTGGTGGGCGTCGTGGTGGTGGACGTCGGGTCCAGGGTGGCCGTGATGGTGCCGGCCGAGGCACAGATCTCCGTCTGCGTCGGCGAGTCCCCGGCGATGTTCTGGAGGCTGCCCTGGGCGCTCAACCACTGCACACCGAACTCCCAGTCGTTTCCGTTGTTGGGTGTGGTGGCCTCGCACACCTCGACCGGCTCGGGAGTGTTCAGTGGCGTGTTGTCGGGAATGGTGAAGTTGGCGTTCAGCTGTGGCGGGTTCAGGATGGCCTGGTAGAACGTGAGGGTCTCGTTGAGGTTGTTGTCCGCCGCCAGGGTGCTGTTCGACAGGGTGAGGGTGGTGGAGGAGGAGTCCCCCGGAGTCGGCGCCGACCCCGTCACCTCGGTACCGACGGGGACACCGGTCCCGCTCACCGAGTCACCGACGAGGTTGTACGGCGTTGCCGAGGTTCCGGCCGATGCGGCGGTGCACGCTGCCGCCGGAGCGCCCGCGCCGGAGCAGGTCTCCACCGTGTTCGAGGCGCTCTCGTGAACGAGCGTGATCGTGCTGCTGGCGGCGTCGAGGCTGGTGGTCGTACTCACGTTGTCGACGCTGTAGTCGGCCTCGCTCACGTCTGCGTTGTTGGTAAAGGTGAGGGTGTCCGAAGGCGACGAGCCGATCGCATCGGCCGACAGTGTCAGCTCCACGGTGGCGAAATCGCCCGTCGTGCCGTTACCCTGACCCGTCACCGTGGTACCCGGCGGAATATCGCCCGCCGAATCGGTGACCAGGTCACCTTCGAGGTTGGTCGGATAGGCGTTGGGTGGGACGACGGTCGTCACCTCCGAGCCGGACGTCACGGACACGTTGGTGACCTGGGTCTGCGTGGGGTTCGGGGTCACGGTGACCGGTTGGCCGCCTACCGTGACGCTGACCGGCGTGGAATCCCCGGCGCGTGCGTACCAGCAGTTGTTCGTGGCGCTAAAGAGGTTGGCGGCACCCGCTCCCAGGCCGCCGATGGTGGCCGGGCAGGCTCCCGGGGTGTCGTTGAGGGTGATGGTCTGACCGAGGGACCCGTTGGACGTGCTCAGCTGCGCGGTGGGTGCCTGCGAGGTGGGAAGGTTCTGCCCGGAGAACCCGACGGCGGTCTGGGTCGCGCTCGGCCCCGATCCCGTGGTCTCGAACTCGTCGAAGCAGAACGGCAGGCCGGCGTCGATCAGCGCCTGTGCCGGTGGGCACTCGTTCATGGGGTCGCCGCTGGATTTGAACTGTGTCGTGGTGTTGTAGCCGTCCACCGTGCTGGCGGACATGTCGGCGGTGGTGCTGGGCGGTGCCGCCGTCGTGGTGGCGCCCGACCAGGCCTGCTTGTTCAGACCGGCCGTACCGGTGTCGACGTCGGCCTCGCCCGAGCCGACGCCACCTGTCCAGTTGAAGCCGGGGCCGGCTTCGATGGTCAGGGCCGTGCCGCCGGCCGCGTCGATGGCGTTGGAGCCTTCGAAGATCGTTGACCCCGCGCCGGACGTGTTGTTCAGACCGAGGAGGAGGGTGCTGGCGGCTGTCCACGGCGAGGCCGGGGAGTTGGACTCGTCGTTGGCCCCGGTCCCGGTCGGATTGGTGTTGGCGCCGTCGTAGCACGCCTGGGCCACGGTGTTGGCGCCGGCGGTGGCGCTGTAGATCGTGTCATTGGTGCCGCTCAGGGTCCCCCCGCTGTCGGGCGCAGCGCCACAGACGGGAGCGGGGTAGATGATCATGGTCTCGGAGCCGGTGAAGTTGTCACTGTCGTTGTCCGTGGCGGCGACGCCGACCGTGTTCGACGTCCCGGAGGCACCGATCACGTTGGTGTCGTCGCCCAAGCCGGGAGCGGCCTGGATGGTGCACGAGGCGGTGGTGGCGGTCTGCGTGTACGGCGCCCCGCAGGTGAAGCCGCTGGCGAGGTTCGGAAGGGTGCCGAGCGTGCCGGGGGTGACCGATGAGAGGGTCGGGATGTTGGGAACTCCCCCCCCGGTCTCGGTGACGGTGAGCACCGAGGTGTAGGACTGGTTGTAGCCGTTGTCGAAGATGTCGGCGTTCGACACCTTGAACGTCGCCGTGTTTGCGGCGAATGCAGGCGCTGCCAACCCCAGGACGGCCACCATGCTCGTGATCAGCGCTGCAGCCAGACCACCGGCGACGAATCGGAACGAGCCACGTCGAGACATGTGAGCCTCCCCCGCCCAGCGCACCATTCGGCGCGCTTCCCCGCTCGGAGATCTAACAGAACCTGACATTCGTGTCAACGAGGCTTGTGGTGAAAGTGACGACTGTCGCAAGCGGGCAGGACTTGGGCGCATTCGGCGCGTGGGAACTGCGAGGGAGCGACGCGACTCGCGCTCGCCACCCGGCGACGTCGGTTCGACAGCCCCCATCTTGTGATCTTGGCAACAAGCGATGTGGGGGAGGGCGACTGCAATAGGCACGTGCGTGTCCCGACAAGCACGTGGGGAGTCAGGTGCGTAGGGATTCGGCGGCGGAGGCGTCAGCCGATGGCCCGGGGTGGGTGCAGCTCGATCACGGTCAGCCGACGCCCGGGCGCCGATGGTGTGCGGGAGCGAGTGCTCCGCCTAGCCCTGGCTCCCGAAGAACCCGGCGCCGCCGAAGGTGAAGACCCCGCCGTCGGCGGCCACCATCCAGTAGCCGGTGGCTCCCTGCGCCGCCATGCCCACGACGGGCTGGTCGAGGTGGACCGAGCCCTCCGATCCCTCGAAGGGAAGATGGAAGCAGAAGATCCCTCCGTCGGCGGCTACCAGGCGGTAACCCGATCCGTCCGGGGCCGTCTCCATGCCGACGATGGGCCGGTTCAGATGGATGTTCCCGGTACTGCCGTCGAAGGGAGCGTCGAAGGAGAAGATCCCCCCGTCGGACGCCACCAGCCAGTAGCCACCGGTGGCGGGATCGGCCGCCATGCCAACGACGGGCGCGTTCAGGTGGCGGCCGCCCATCGAGCCGTGGAAGCGGGCGTCGCCGTAGGCGAAGACACCCCCGTCACTGGCCACCAGCCAGTAGCCCCCGCCGTCAGCGGTGGCCGCCATGCCCACGATCGGTTTGGCCAGCCTCAGGTTGCCGGCACTGCCGTGGAAGCCGGCGTCGCCGAAGGTGAACACCCCGCCGTCGGCGCCCACGAGCCAGTAGCCGCCGCCGTCGGCGGTGGCCGCCATGCCGACGATGGGTGCGTTCAGGTGGCGGCCGCCCATCGAGCCGTGGAAGGTGGCGCCACCGAAGGTGAAGACGCCTCCGTCGGAGGCCACCTCCCAGTAGCCGTTGCCGGAGGGAGTGGACGCCATGCCCACGAACGGCGGTCGCAGTGCGGCGGAGGCCGCTTCGACAATGGGACCGACGGCGCTGTAGGGGAGCGCGTTGGAGACGGCGGGTGGGACGACAACCTGCAGGCTCACCGACCCCGCGGCACAGGGGGGGATCACCACGTCGGCACTCTCGTCGCTCGCCACCGACGGCGCCGCCGCGCAGCCGGGGCCGTCGAACTCGACGGCCGACGCCCCCGTCAGATAGACGCCCTGGACCGTTATGTGTGAACCGACGCCACCGGCGGAGGGATCGAGGCGGACGAGGTGCGGTGAGGCCGTCGACGGATAGGAGACCGACGAGTTGAGGAAGGCGGTGTCGGAGTTCGGGATCGCCCACAGTGACTCTCCGAATTCCGCCGTCCACGTGAGCGAACCGGGGTAGGGGCCTGACGTCGCCGTGGCTTCGGCGGTGCCCGCCGCCGCCGAGCCGGAGCCGTAGTCGCCCAGGATGGCGTCGCGGTGGTTCCAGCCGGCGGGGTCGTCGGGAGACTCCGAGGTACAGCCAGCGTTACCCACGTAGGGGTAGCACCCGTCGGTGTACATCCACTCCCAGTCGGCCTGCAGGGCGTTGCCCACCCCGAAGGCGGCGATGCTCGGGCCCGCCTGGAAGCTCGACGACCCCGGTGCCGCCGGATCCGTCGACTGCAGCGCACCGGTCAGGGCGTCGTTGTCGGCGCTGGTGTCGAGCTCGACCAGGGGCGGGAGTCCCCGGGCGGTGCGTTCCAGATTGAAGATCACGAAGAGTTGTTGAGAAGGCGCCAGCCCGGCGTAGTCGTCCGGGAGGATCATCGGTCCCACACCTTCCAGCGATCTGGCGTAGTCGATGTTGAGCAGGGACGAATAGATGCAGTCAGGTGAGTCGTCGATGGCGAACAGATCGCAGTTGAAAGGGACCTGACTGGGGACATTGGCCGCCGGGTGACCGGGGGGCAGGATGGCGTCCGCCTGGTCGTGGGCGGCCAGCGGCCTTGGAGCCGCCGGCCTCGAACCGGGGTGGGGGGTGCCGAGAATCGCCACAAGCATCACTCCCGCACCACACAGGAGCGAGAGACTGCGCCGGGCCGAGATGGGGAGCTTTTCGTGTCGTAGCCGCGCGCCGCTACGTCCGTGCATGTGCTGTTTGACTCCTCGCCGGTCATTCGGGACGGCTCGGGGGTCCGCCAGTGATCCCGCCGGAGGGTGACCCTACGTCGTTTTGCCCCGCTGAGACACTGAGGATGGCGGCGGCGGCGTTTGACCAGGTGAACGCCGTCGACGGCCAGGCGCTCAACCCGGAGAGGGGACGACCGGCGGTCGTCCTCCGGGTGTCAAGACCTCGATGCCCGCCGCCTTCGGGCTGTACGTGGATCCCAGTCCCAGCACGAGGGCGTCCCCCACGGTGGCGATGCCCGACCAGTTGGCCTGGGGCAGCTTCAGCGCGACGATCAGAAGTCCGGTGGTGGCGTCGCGTATCTGGAGGGTGGCCGCCAGGGCCTGGCTGTTGAAGGTCATCCCTCCGGCCACGGTGACCGGTGAGAACGAGGCTGCATTGTCGGCTTGCCACTGCACCACACCCGTGCTGGCGTCGAAGGCGTCGTCGGAGGGATTCTGCATGGGCGTGTCGCGGGGGTTGGACGGGTCACAGAGCTTCTGTCCGTTGCTCTCGAAGCGCCCGAAATCACCGAGGGCGGTGGCGCCGAAGACGTTCCGGCCGTCGTAGGCGGTGGTGGCGATGAACCCGCCGGAGAATCCGCCGAAGACGACGTTGGTGGCCCATCGCAACTTCCCGGTGCTCGGATCGAGGGAATAGTAGGTGCCGTCCTTGCTCCCCTCACCCAGGAAGAGGGCCTTTCCCTGGGCGTCGACGCCGGCATTGGCGCTGGCGCCGATGTCCCAGTCGCATTGGAGGTCGGGCAACGGCGGGTGGTACACCCACGCCAGCCGTCCGCTCTTGATGTGCAGGGCCAGTATGGCGTCGGCATACGGCTCGTCGTTGGTGAAATCGCAGTCGGCGGTGCCGTACACCACCAGGCCGAGGGCGGGAAGCACCGTTCCCGACGACCACACGCTCCCGCACCCGTCGTTCTGGACCACACCCTGGGCGTTGACATCGGTCTGGTATTCCCACACGGGGTCCCCCGTGTTGACGTCGGCGCCCACGATGTAGCCCCGGAATCCCGGGGTGCCGTCGACGTCGACCCCGAAGAGGACGAGGCCGTCCTCCACCACGGGCGACGAGAAGATACGGGTCCCGTCGGTTTCGGGGTCGGGGCGTTTGTCGGGCTGGCCGGTGTAGTCGTGTTTCCAGTAGACGGCGCCGGTCGAGGCGTTGAGCGCGTACAGCGTGTAGCCACCGCCGAAGAGGACGAGGGCCGGCCGGCGTCCCGCTGCCGGTTGGTACCACGCCGACGACGTGATCAGACCGCCGTCGGAGGTGAGGTCTCGCTTCTTCTCCCCCGGATAGGGGGTGACCCCGTTCTGTGCCATGACCTTCGTCTTCCAGCGCAACTTCCCCGTCTCCAGGTTCACGGCGTAGAAGTAGTCGTCCCACGACCCGACGTAGACGGTGTGACCGACCACGGTCGGGGTGGCCGTCACCGAGTCACCGGTGGGGAAGACCCACGCCTTGCGCAGGGTCTGGACGGTGGACGCCGTCAGCGTGGTGCGACCGTGGAAGGTGTGTTGGGCGTCGTGACCGTAGGTGGGCCAGTCCCAGGGACCGGGCACCGTCGATGTCGCCGCGCTGGTCGGACCGGAGGTACCGCTGCATCCTCCCAGGGCGGTGACGACGATGAGCGCTCCGGCCAGGGCCCGCCCGTGACGCCGCTTCCCCGGCCTGGCGGGCACGGGCTGTGACCCTTCGACTGAGGACAAGGCGTTACCCGAAGCCCGCCGTCGCCGGCGCCCGGCTCGACGGGCCCTTGTCCGGCGCCGGGTTCTCGGCCGGGCCCGACAGGGGCGCCACGATCTTGCCCGTCGGGTAGGGGCACACCTGGGTGGCGGGGACGCACACCGTCACGCTGGTGGGGAAGTCGAATCCGGCGTGGACCACCGTGGGCGTGCTCGGCTGTCCGTTGGCGAAGGTCACCTTCATGGCCCGGCCCCCGTAATTGGCGGGACCGCATCCGTTGCCGATCATGTTGTCCTTGCAGGTGATGTGGATGTCGATGAAGTACAGAGTCCCGTCGGGAGCGAAGGCCATGCCGAAGGGGTTGTAGGCGTTGGGGTTGGTGCCGAGCTGGGCGATGGTCTCGCCGGGAACGGGGGTGCGTCCCGGTTCGGGCTGGCCGTTCGGCGTCACCCAACGGATGGACGGGTTTCCGATGTAGCTGCTGATGGCGAAGCAGTCACAGGTCGGGTCCTTGGCGATACCGGCCGGGAACGACACGCCGCTGACGAAGGGGGTCACCTGCACCTTGCTCCGCGGGTAGATCCCTCCGGGGCACTGCGCCGCGCTCGGCGGGCAGCGACGAGGCGGAGAAGCGGAGCACGCTCGAGGTGCCGACGTTGGGGACGAGGATGTCGCCGTTGTCGGCCAGGGCCATCATCCCGGGCTGGGCCAGCCCACCGGTTCCGTCGGTGTGGTGAGGTCCGAACCCGCCGGCGGTGGGACCGTAGACGATGCAGTAGGTGGTGTAGCTGGGAGCGAACCATTCCACCAGGCGTCCGCTGCTGGGCGAGGGGAACTGACCCTGGGCGGTGGCGATGTCGTTGCCGAAGACATTGCCGTGCTTGTCGACCGCACAGCCGGTGTAGGTCTGGTTGTTGTTGAACACGCCGTTGGCGGTCGGGGGCGAGTCACTGCCGATGGTCTGGCCCGGCATCTTGTACGGCCCCGGTACGTACAGGGTCTGCCCGCTGAACGAGCCGTTCGGCTCGTCGAGCTCCTCGCCGTCGGCCGGCTCCTTGTACGGCTTGGCCGAGCCCAGGTTGTCCTGGGCCGGGAGGGTGGGGTCGTAACCGACCACGAAACGACCGTCGGGCAGGATGCACATCTGCCCGTTCGGGTCCCAGGGCGGAACGAGCTGTCCCTGGACCCCGGAGGGCATGGACAGAAAGTCCTCCTCCTCGTTCTGGTCCCAGTAGACGATGTATCTGGACTTCTTCGTCGAGCCGCCAGCCACCAGGGGGACACTGGCCCCCGTCGGCGTCGTGCCCGACGGGGTCGCCGATGGCGAGCCCGACGAACAGGCGGCCAGCACCGCCCCCAGACACAGCGAAGCGCCCAGCACCGTCACGACACCCCTGAAACGCCCCATGGCCCTCTCCCCCGCTCGAACCGTGCCGTCATACTAGGAACCGACGACCGGACTTGCCGGGGAAACACCCGGACGAGAAGCGTCGGAGACCGCTGGCCCGGCGTTACCTCGTGGTCAGGAACGCCCGTGGGCGGCCTGGGCGGCCGTCTCGAGGTCGGCCCGATACTCCGCCTCCCACACCACCAGCCGGTCCCGCCCGGCGTGCTTCGCCGCGTAGAGGGCCTGGTCGGCGTGACGGACGACCTCGGCGGGGGTGTCGAACTGGTCGGACCAGGTCGCGGCGCCGAAGCTCACGGTGACGTCCACCGG
This sequence comes from uncultured Acidimicrobiaceae bacterium, assembly GCA_963800065.1. Lineage (GTDB taxonomy): Bacteria > Actinomycetota > Acidimicrobiia > Acidimicrobiales > UBA8190 > CAWJFJ01. The sequence goes on from CAWCZO010000010.1 coordinate 123,643, forward strand.
CGTATCGGCCGAGCGGGCATGCGACCGGAACCGCTCCGCCACGAGTGGCGCCTGGGCGACATCGGTCTCGGGCAGGAGGACGGCCAGCTCGTCCCCACCGATCCGGCCCACCACGTCGGTCTCCCGGGCGGCGGCCATGAGCGCCTGGACGACGGAGCGGAGCGTGGCGTCGCCCACGTCGTGTCCGTGGGCGTCGTTGATGTGCTTGAAGGAGTCGAGATCGACCATGACGACGCTGAACGGACGGCCGTGCCGGCGGGTCCGGGCCGCTTCCAGCTCCAGCGCGTCCTGGAACGCCTGATAGGTGAGGCATCCGGTGAGGCCGTCGCGCGTGGCCAGTCTGTGCAGACGGGCCGTCAGGCGCCGTCTGTCGCGGTCCTGGGCGTTACGGTTGATGGCGGCCATGACAGCGATTCCCCCGGCCAGACCGAGGGCCACCCCGCTCATCGTCGCCCGCGACGGACTGACGAAGCCGGCCGCTGACGCCACCGTGGCGTAGAACACCTCGGCCAGGACGGCGAGGGCGATGACGGTGGACAAGGGGTAGACGAGGGCGGCGAAGAGGACCGGGAGGACGAGCATGCCCGTCACTGGACTCTCCACCCCACCGTCGAGACCGGCCGCCGCCGCGATCAGGGCCAGGGTGGTGACCGACCAGACGAAGAAGAAGGGAACGCGCCATCTGGAGTGGATGATCCGGGTCCCGACCGGGGCGAACACCCCGAGCCAGCACGCCACCGACCCGGCGTCGATGGTGATCAGCAGGCCCCGATGGGGGCCGTGCGGCGTCAGGATCAGGTACCCGAAGAGCAGGACGGCGCCGAGGGTGAACGACCCCAGACCCATGAAGAGGTGCCGACGCCAGAGGGCGCCTTCCCAGCCGTCGTCTTCCCGGGTCGGACCGCCACTCATCTCTTGATCGTCGACATGGCGCAATCCCGGCAGAAACAACGGCGACACAACGCCGCGGAGGCGGCTCAGGCGAAGCGCACCTCGAAGACCGGCACCGGCTCGGCAAAGCCCTTGAGGTCGACGGCCCCTCGGGCCTCGAAGTCGAGACGCTTCCCGATGCAGAGATCGCGCACGGCATTCGAAACGGCGATTCCACCGGGCGATGCTGTTCCGCAGAGACGCGCCGAGAGTTGAACAGCGGCACCGAAGAGGTCGTCGCTCTCCGTTACCGGTTCCCCCACGCTGATCCCGACGCGCACGTGGATGGGTCGCTCGGCATCGGCGTTCCGGCGTCGCAGAGCTCGCTGGATGGCGATGCCGGACTCGACGGCCGCCACCGTGGAGGTGAACGACGCCATGATTCCGTCGCCCGTGTGTTTCACTTCGCGACCGCCCCGTTCGTGCAGTGCCTCCCGCACGATCTGGTCATGGGCGTGGAGGATCACCATGAACTCTTCGTCACCCAGTTCCTGCGTCTGCTCGGTCGAGCCGCAGAGATCCGTGAAGAGGATCGCCCGGAAGGCAGACTCGGCGTAGACGTCTCCCGGCTGGTGGTGGGGGGGATCGCCGAGAAACGCATTGATGGGGCCCAGACCCACCTCGATGACGTTGTCGGCCACCAAGCCGTGAGCCTCCCGGTGGACGGCCTCCAGTGACTCCCGGTCGGGCCCTTCGGCCAGGCAGAACACCTTCCCCCCGTTGTCGTCGAACCAGTAGGTGACGTAACGGACTCCGTACTTGTCCTGAACGGCCAGATCGAGTTCGTGGGCGGCGGCGATCGCCTCGGCCGTCGCATCGGGCGCATCGTGGCGGTCGAGGAACAGGGGCATGCCTCTGACGCTAGCGACTCGGGGGCCTTTTTGCCCGGGCCGACCCCCCCGGGGTGGGGCCGGCCCGACGGCCTCAGCGAACGGCCGGCGGGATGTTCTGGTTGATGTGGAAGAGGTTCTCGGGGTCGTAGCGCGCCTTCAGCTCGGTGAGCCGGGCGTAGTTCCCGAGATAGGCGGAGCGCACGCGGTCCGGTCCCTCGTCCATCATGAAGTTTATGTAGGCGCCCCCTGCCGAGGTGGGGTGCAACTCCTCCCAGTACCGCTTGGCCCAGTCGGAGATGAGGCCGGCGTTCGACGGGTCGGGATCGACGCCGACGATCACACCGGCCCAGCCGCCGTCGCGATAGGCGAAGGCGGTGGCGGCGTCGGGGACACGACCGGCGGCGCCGTCGATGGGGTACATGTGCATGGTCGAGTGGCCGGTGGGCAGCTGGGCGCCGTACTTGAGGTGCACCTCGATGGCCCGGTCGGAGATCTCGCGGAAGAAGTCCGCCCGCCAGTACCACTGGAGCCCGGCCGGGTAGAGCCCGTCGAAGGCACTCTGGAGGGCCGGGAAGGGCATGGCGTGCAAGCCGACCATCAGCGGAGAGCCGAAATCGCGGATGGGGGCCAGGACGTCGGTGGCGTTGTCGTGGGGTCCCGTGTAGCACCAGACGATGGCGCAGGACTTGCGACCCCACAGCTCTTCCGGGAACGGCGGGGCGGGCGGGATGGTGATGAGGCCGATCCAACCGCTGAGCTCCTCGGGCAGTGCCGGCAGCAACTCGCGGTACCACCGCATCACGGCTCCGCCGTCCTCCAGGTCGTAGAGGACGGGTCCCCCGATGATGGTGCCGTTCTCGCCGATGTCGTGGCAGGCGAAGGTGAAGGAGGTGACCACCCCGAAGTTGCCGCCCCCGCCGCGCAGGGCCCAGAAGAGATCGGGGTGCGACTGGTCGCTGGCCGTGACAACCGAGCCGTCGGCCAGGACGACGTCGGCCGAGAGGAGGTTGTCGATGGTGAGGCCGAACCGGCGGGTCAGATAGCCCACACCGCCACCGAGGGTCAGCCCGCCGACCCCGGTCGACGAGAGGAAGCCCGACGGGGTGGCCATTCCGTACTCTGCGGTGGCGCTGTCGACGTCGGCCCACGTGCAGCCACCGCCCACGGTCACGGTCCGGGCCTCCGGGTCGACGTCGGTGGTGCGCATACCGGACAGGTCGATGACCAGGGCGTCGTCCCAGACCCCGAGGCCGGCGGCATTGTGGCCGCCGCCGCGGACGGCCAGGACGACCCCGTGCCGGGCGGCGAAACGCACACAGGCCACGACATCGGAGACGTCGGTGCAGCGGACGATGGCGGCCGGGTGCCGGTCGATCATGGCGTTGTAGACGGCGCGCGCCTCGTCGTAGGCCGGGTCCCCGGACGTGATCACCGGCCCCCCGATCTCGGCCGCCAGCTCCTGGTAGGGGGCCGGTCGGTGCTGGTCGTGGCTCGTGGTGGTCGTCTGAGTCATCGTCGGTCTCCCCTCTGGACGGAGAGGGCCCCTCGCTCGAGGCCACCCTCGGTCATGGTCACGTTAGGAGGGCGGCGTTCGCAGAGCGTTCGCCTCTGGATTCGGCGGCCCCGGCGACGGGCGAACGCTGCGGACGGCCAGGTCGGCTCGGCACCTCGACGCCAGGATCCGGGAGGACTGGGAACCGGCGAGATCGATGGCGTGCCGGAGCATGTCCAGGGCGCGGGGGCCCGGATCCAGGCCCGCTCGGAGTCGGAGGACCTCCGGCTGCCACCAGCGGTCGTCACCTTGCTCCGCCGCCACCAGCGCCGCGTCCAGGACGGCGCTGGCTTCGTCACGGCGCCCCTCGGCCATCAGGACCTCGGCCAGGAGCGACAACCAGTACGGCATGCGGGTGTAGGCGCCGAGCGCCCGCAACCGGTTGATCCCGCGGCGGATGTCGTCGACGCCCCTCTGGCCACCGGTGGCCCAGCCTCCGAGGATGAGCCCCCACTCGCCGTAGTAGGCGAACTCGTAACGTCGGCAGAGATCGCTCAGCTCCCGGACGGCACGGAGGAGCGAGGTCCTGTCGTCGCAGAGCTGGTGAGTGATCCCCGCATAGGCGAGCGTCACGGCCAGGCTGTAGGGATGGTCGACCGACCGTCCCTGGTCGACGGCGTCGGCGCACCGGGAGACCGCTCGGTCGTCGTCCCCCAGCAGCCAATGGGCGTGGGCGGCCCAGGCCTGGACGTGGACTTCGTGGTGGGTCCCCAAGATGAAGGAGACGCCGGCCGGCGAGCAGTCGATGGCCAGATCGAAATGGGTGATGGCCGGGGCCAGCATGCCGAGGCTGGTCGCCGTCCCGGCGAAGGCGAAATGCGCCTGGCCGGTCAGGTCGGGGTCCGCGGCCGCCAGGGCCAAGGCCCGCACCGCCAATTCGTGGGCCTGCGCGATGTGTCCCTGGACGAACCGGACGGCGAACAACCCGACGAGGATCCGGGCCAGCACCTTGGGCCGATCGAGACGGTCGGCCAGGGCGGCCGACCGCTCCAGGGTCGACTGCAGCAGAGGCGAGGAGTAGCCGTGCCGCGCGTTGAGCGGTGCCGACATGGCCTCGAGAACGTCCAGCTCGTGCTCGTCACGATCGCGCCCGGCCGGCATCTGGGCCACCAGGTCCAGACAGCGGCGGTGATGCCGGATGGCCTCGGCGTTGGCGAACACGGCGCCCGCCATCTCGGCGGCAGTGCCGAAGTAACCGAGCGCACGGTCGGGCCGCCCGCCGCGGTCATACTGCTCGGCCAGCTGGGCGGCGACGTCGTCGACGTGTCCGGCGTGGAGAAGCTCGATTCCCTGAGCCAGGCGCCGGTGCAACAACCAGCGCCGAGGTGGGCTGACCGAGGAGTAGGCGGCGGCGCGCAACAGGTCGTGGGAGAAGTCGTAGCCGCTGCGCTGCTCACGGAGGATGCGGCGGCGCCACAGCTCGTCCACCGCCTGGACCAGGGTGTCGGCGTCGAGATCGCTGGCCTCGGCCAACAGATCGAGACTGAAGTCCCGCCCGACGGCGGCGGCCAGGCCGGCCACGTCCCGAGCGGCGGGCGAAGCCTGTTCCAGTCGGCGGTGGAGGACAGCCCGGAGGTCGTTGTCGGGCAGGGACGCCGAGGTGGAGAGGTCGGGGAGCCCGCTCGCCACTTCGACGACGAACAGGGGGTAGCCGCCGGTCGCCGCGTACAGAAGGACCTCCTCGTCCGTCGAAAGGGGCCGGCTCAGAAGCGTCTCCGCCAGTTGGCGTGTATCGGCCGGGTCCAGCGGGGTGAGGCCGATCTCGGTCACCAGCTCCGCCGATCGCAACGACCGCAGCGATGCGGCCACCTCTCGGTTGTCGTCCAGCTCGTCAGACCGGACGGTGGCGGCAACCAACAAGGGCGTCCCCTGGGCGAAGCCGAGGAGGAATGCCAACCAGGCCAGTGTCTCCTCGTCACACCACTGGAGGTCGTCGAGAACGAGCAGGACGGGGCGGTCGGTGGCCATCACGGCGCGGGCCAGGCCCTCGAAGAAGCGGTGCCGCTGCCAGGCGTCGATCGTCGGACGCGAGCCGACGGCGGGAGGGCCGTCGGCACGGATGGCGGTGGCAGAGGAGGGAAGACGCGGAACCAGGCGGTCGACCTCGATCTGCCAGACCGGCTCCAGGGCGGCGGCGGCCGATCGGAGGGCGGCGCCGCGAAGCCAGTCGGCCACCGGTGCCAGAGCCAACCGGCCCGACTGTCCGAAGCAGCGGGTGGTCGCCACCACGGCGCCCTCGGTCCCGGCCACGGCGGCCAGCTCGGCCACGAGGCGGCTCTTGCCGACACCGGCCTCCCCCGACACCACGGCCAGCCCGGGGCGCCCACCCGTGGCCTGGCGCCAGCGCTCGACGAGCAGGTCGATCTGGCCGGCCCGACCGATCAGACCGGCAGCGGCACCGCCACGGCGCGGTGACGACCGGCTGTCCACGGTGCGCCGCCGGTCCCGGACATCGCCACGGTGGAGGAGCCGGTCCACCATGGTCGTCGTCTCGGGGTCCGGGGTGACGCCGAGCTCCTGCTCCAAGACGGTGGCGCAACGGTGGTAGGTGCTCACCGCCGCAGCGCGGTCCCCCGACTCGGCCTGCAGCTCCATGACGACCCGGTATCCGGCCTCCTCGAGAGGCTTCAGCTGGACACGACGGCGGGCGACCTCGAGAGCACGGGTGCGGTCACCGGAACGGCGATGGGCGCCGATGACCCCGTCGCACAGGTCCACGCAGGCCCGGAGAAGAGGTTCGCGCTCATCGAGGACCCAGTCGTCGTAGGACCCGGGCATGAGCTCGCCCCGGTACTCGGCAATCGCCGCTTCGGCGTGAGCCACGAACCCGGCGCTGTCCCCACTGGCCCTGGCTGAGGACGCCGCCCGGCGCTCGGCTTCGAAGACACGGACATCGACGCGGCACGACGGAGAGTCACGCCAGGCCAAGGAGGTGGGCTGGACCATCAACGAGGGGTCGTCGCCCAGCATCACCCGGAGGTTGTGCAGCTCGCGTCGCAGGTTCGTGCGGGCCTGCGGCTCGGTGGAGTCGGGCCAGAAGACGCCGGCCAGGTGCTGCCGGGTCTGGGGTACCTCGGCATGGAGGATGAGGTAGCCGAGGAGGGCGACCGAACGCGACGGTTGGGTGCGGCCGCCGAGATCGGGTCCGCCGATGACCCGCTGCTCGCCCAGGAGGCGGATCTCCAACACGGGTCATCCCCGCCGTTCGAGCCGCCAGCGCTCGCGCTGGTGGCGCAACCAGCCGCTCGCCCAGAAGTTCACGTCGCCGCCGGCGTCGAGGAGGGCGTCGTGGGCCTCGACCATGACATCGATGGCGCCAGCGTGGTCCGGCCGGGTGCGCAGGACGGCTTCGACCAGGTGGATGGCGACGACGGGCTCGCCGCCTCCCAGCTCGGCGCGCGCCCGAGTCACGACGGCGTCGGGCCCGGCCAGGTCGACCATCCCGGCCCACGCCGCCGCCGGCTCCAGGGGGTACAGCTCGGTGGTGGACCGCAGGGTGAACCATCCCATGTAGGTCTCCCAGATGGTGCGCACACCCCAGGCCACCGTGCCGTAGCCCTGCCCCACCCGGAGCTCGGGGGGCAGGCGGATCTCGCGCATCAGGGTGAAGACGTCCTTACCCTCGTTCATACCGGCCAGGGTCTGGCGGTGGACGTAGTCGACGGCGTCGTGCAGACGGGTGAGGGCCCTGTCGATGAGTCGGCTCCCGACGATGGGCTCGTGTCGCCCGGTGACGAGCATCGAGGGCTCCAGATCCTTGAGCGTGCGGATGGCGGCGAGGTAGGGCTCGACGCTGCGGTAGCGGTCGCCGCGCAGGGTGTTGAGATTGGGAAAGTGCGGGAACAGGGGTCCCACCAGGTTGCTGATCAGGCAGACGCCGTGGTCGGGAAGCCAGACGATGCAGCTGTCGATGGTCTCGCCTCCCGGAGTGGAGATGAGGTCGAGGTCGAGGTCGCCCACCGACAGCTCGAGCCGGTGATCGAAGGTGACGTCGGGGACCGGCGTGTCCTGGCGCATGGGGACGCCGGGGTTCTCGGTGGCGATCTCCCGGGCCCGGCGCCCCGAGACGTCGAACCAGATGGCCGCCGTCCGCAGCCGGAGAGCGGCGATCCGCTCGTCGTCGTGCTGGCAGGCGCGGTTGGCGGCCTGGGCCACGTACCGGGTGTCGGCCTCGCGGAACAACGCCACGCCGCCGACGTGGTCGACATGGGCCTGGGTGGTGACGACATAGGGGGTCGGCCCGGGGCAGACGGCGTCGAAGACGCGCTTGTGGTGGGGGGCCTCGTAGCCCATGCCGGTGTTGACGATGATCCGGCCGGCACCTGTGACGAGCATGTAGGCGGCCGTGGTCCCGCCCGAGCGGTAGAGGAAGTCGGTGATCCGGTGAGCCGGGTCGTCGTAGACCGGCGTGAGCAGCTCCTTGCCGGGCCGCTCGTCGATGAGCCGGTCCACCTCGTCGGTGGTCATAGCCCCTCCGTGGTCATAGCCCCTCCGTGGTCATGTCGCCCCAATTGTCATGTCGCCCCAATCGTCATGTCACTTCGGTCTGAACGGCGACGGCGTCGTGGTAGAAGCGGAAATGGTCCCTGACCTCGTCGGGGGTCACGCCGAAGTCGCCCCGGAGGTCGTAGACGACCCGGCCCTCCTTGTCGCGGGGGTGGTCGCTGAGGTACCTCGACATCCGGGCCCTCGCCCCGTCGGTCAGGGCCAGACCGGCCGTGGCGTAGATGCGGGCCACGGTGGACAGCTCGTCGGCCATGAAATCGTGGAAGAGGACGTCCTGGCGAGCGCCCGGCGGGACCATGTGGCGGTCCCGGAGAGACGTCTCCAGGAGGCGGCGGATCCTGTCGGTCCAGTAGGAGAGGTAGAAGTCCGGCTCCGGCGTCCGGTAGGACAGTCGGGCGGCGTAGGTCATCATGGTGGCTGCCGACTGCACCACCGAGACCGGATCGCGGTGGGTGACGACGACGGTGGCGTCGGGGAAGGTGGCGAGCAGGGGTCCCAGCTGCTCCAGGTGCTGCGGCGACTTGAGGACCCAGCGCTCCCGGGAGCCCTGCCGTTCCGGAGGGCCCTGCTGCCGCGGTGTGCCCTGCCACTGGAGGATCTGGAGAACGGTCTTCAGATAGGCGTAGTGCGGCGTCTGGTCGTGGTCGAGGTAGTAGTCGCGCCACTGTGGGGCCCGCGCCACCCACTCGAGCTGGTAGCTCGAGAAGTCCGGCTGCTGGAGCTCCAGCTCCTCGTGGATGTGATCCGGATGCATGGGGTGCATGGCGGCCAGGTAGGGCAAGGTGGCGTCCATCCCCCGCCACTCCGCCTCCGCCCGTCGGTGACGGGGGTCGACGCCGTCCGGTCCGGGGACCTCGTCGGGATCGGGGACGGGCTCGTAGCTCCGCCACAGCGGGAGAGAACGCAGCCGGTCGTCGGAGGCGATGAGGTTGACCAGGTGGGTGGTCCCCGACCGGGGCAGCCCGACGACGATGATCGGCGCCACCACGGCCACGTCACCGATCTCGGGATGGCGGGTCAGAAGGTCATGGATCCGCAGGCGGTTGACGGCGTAGCGGACGCAGTCCCGGAACAACGTCATCCGTCCGAGAGCGGTGCGATCGCCGTCGCCGTCCATCTCCCCCAGCCAGAGCCGCAGACGGACCCGGAAGTCGTCGGGGCCGAAGTCGTCGAGCCCGGCGCGCTCGACGGCCTCACCGAGCACCGCCTCCTCGGTCAGCTCGACGCGATGGCGTTCGCCGTGGTCGAGGGCCAAACGCTGGACGTCGGTGAGCTCCGGCCGACGCAGGTCGGTGATGCGGATGCGCCGCCCTGTCGTCATCCCTGGACCGAGAAGCCGCCGTCGACGGGGACGGTCTGTCCCGTCACGTACCGCGCCGCCGGGCTGGCCAGGAACAGAACGACGGGTGCGATGTCGTCCGGCGTGCCCAGACGGCGCATCGGCGTCCGGTCCAGGATCGGACCGGTGAGCTCGTCGAACGGCAGCATGGGCGCCGTCATGTTGGTCTCGATGACCCCCGGCGCCACCGCGTTGACCCGAATGCCGTGGCGTGCCCAGGCCACGGCCAGGGTCTTGGTCAGCTGGACGACGCCGGCCTTGGCGGCGCCGTAGCCGGGAACGATCTCGATCCCGAAGAAGCTCGACATGGAACCCACGTTGATCACGCTGGCCCCACCGGGGAGGACACTGGCCTCGAGGAGCGCCCGGCACGCCGAGGCCATCCGGAAGGCGGCGAAGAGGTTGACGGCCACCACCTCCTCGAACACCTCGGGCTCGTACTCGCTGCGCCCGGCGGGAAGGTTCTGGCCCGCGTTGTTGACGAGCACGTCGAGGCCGGGCAGGGCGGCGGCCAGGGCCGCCACGGCGTCGGGGTCGGGCAGCCGGCACGGGTGGTACTCGAAGCCACTCAGATCATGGTCGTAGTGGCCGGGCGACGGGCGGGTGCCGGTGATCGTGACATGGGCGCCGGAGTGGCGGAAGGCGGTGGCCACCCCGAGTCCGATCCCGTTCGATCCTCCGGTGACGAGGACGCGGGCGCCGGAGTAGTCGAAGCTGACCGCTACCATCCCGCCCCCCACCGGCCCGGACGGGGCCGCCACCGCAGCTCGGCGTCATGGGCTGGCGCGACCACGGAGGTACCCTACGTGCGCACTATGAACCCTGCACGACCCCGGTCCGTCCTCCCCGGCCCCATACGGCAGAACGGCTACGTCGTGCGCGACCTCGGTCGGGCCATCGACGCATGGCTCGACGCCGGCGTCGGCCCGTGGCTGCTTCTCCCCCACATGCGCCAGACGGGCTCGGTGTACCGGGGCCGGCCCACCGAGCCGGTGGTGTCCATAGCATTCGCCAATTCCGGCGACCTCCAGGTCGAACTCATCGAGCAGGAGGACGACGCCCCCAGCATCTACCGGGAATTCCTCGACGCCGGGCGGGAGGGTTTCCACCACCTGGCCTGGTGGGCGGAGGATTTCGAGGGCGTGGCCCGGGCCGCCGGGGAGGCTGGCTGGCCGGAGGTGCACTCGGGGAACGCCGGGGGGATGGCGCAGTTCGCCTACTACGACCGGGGCGGGGTCACGAGCACGGTGGTCGAGGTGATGGAGTTGACCGACGCCACCCGCTGGCTCGTCGCCACCGTGCGGGATGCGGCCACCGACTGGGACGGCTCCGATGCCGTCCGCAATCTGGTCTGAGAAGCCGCGCCGATTGGGCCGCCTCAGAAAGACGGGGGGCGTCAGGAGAAGTAGTCGTAGTACTCCAGGCCGAGGTGGGTGATGGGCTCTTCACCGGCCAGGAAGCGCAGGGTGTTCTTCAGCTTGGTCAGCTGGATGAACAGATCGTGCTCGGGGTAGACGCCGGGGGCACACTGCGGCGACTTGAAGTAGAAGGAAAGCCACTCCTGGGTCCCGCCCATGCCGGCCCGCTGAGCCAGGTCGGTGAAGAGCAGCAGGTCGAGGACGAGCGGCGCCGCCAGGATCGAGTCACGACAGAGGAAGTTGACCTTGAGCTGCATCGGATAGCCGAGCCATCCGAAGATGTCGATGTTGTCCCACCCCTCCTTGTTGTCGCCCCTGGGCGGGTAGTAGTTGATCGAGACCTGGTGCTCGATGTCGCCGTAGAGCTCGGGGTACAGCTCGGGCTGCATGATGCCCTCCAGCACGCCGAGCTTGGACTGCTCCTTGGCCCGGAAGCTGTCGGGGTCCTGGAGGACTTCACCGTCGCGGTTCCCGAGGATGTTGGTCGAGTACCACCCCGAGAGGCCGAGCAGCCGGGCCTTGATCATCGGGGCCAGGACCGTCTTCACCATGGTCTGGCCCGTCTTCAGGTCCTTGCCGGCGATGGCCACCGAGTGCTCGGCGGCGTATCCGGTGAGCGCCGGCGTGTCGATGGAGAGGTTCGGTGAGCAGTTGACGAAGGGGATCCCGAGCCCCAGGGCGGCATAGGCGTAGAGCATGCTCGGGGCGACGGCGCGGTCGCTCCGGTCGAGCGCCGCCTCGAAGGCCTCGAGGCTGTGGTACGCCTCGTGATCGGGGAGCAGGGCCTCGGTCGAGCCGCACCACACCATGACGCCCCGGGCCGAGCCCTTGGCCTCCATGAAGGTCATGATGTCGGTCCTGATCGCCTCGACCAGCTGGCGATGGGTGTCCTCGGAACGCGTGTTCTCTCCGTGCACCTGGGTGACGTAGGACGAGTCGAACACGGCCGGGAGAGGCCGGATCGTGCGCAGGTACGCACCGACCCGCTCGATGGACGACTGGTCGAGGACCCCGGCCCGGCTGGCGGCGACGAAGGCGTCGTCGGGGAACGGGTCCCATGCGCAGAAGTCGAGCTGGCCGAGCGAGGCCAGTGGTACGAGGTCACCGATCCGGGTGACCCGCTGCTCGTCACGACGGCCGAGGCGGACCGTCCCGAGCTGGGAGAGGGAGCCGATCGGCTGGTCCGAACCGCTCCTGATGGACTCGACCCCGGCGATCAGCGTGGTCCCGACGGCGCCGAGCCCCACGCAGAGCACGGCGAGTCGTCCGTCGGCTGGGGTGATCTGGGGCGGGCTCGGGAAGGAACGCTGCGGCACGTGCTCGCCTGACGTCATCGGATACACCCGTTCTCTCGGCGATGAGGAACCGATGATACCGGCGGCCCGGTCGGGCACGACGGGCGGGACCATCGGCCTCCTGGGTCCTCAGCCGGCACCTTCTTCCTGTCCCTCGACACGGCGGCCGTCGACACGGCGCTCGTCGACACGGCGCTCGTCGACGGGCCGGCCCACGGTCGAAGCCGCCGCCAGGTAGTGCTCGAGCACCCCGGGGACGACCTGGGCCTCGAAGACCTCCGTGCTCCACGGTGCCGGGGTCGTAGCAAGGACCGCTCCGGCGAGGGCCCACGTGGCCTGGCGGGCGGCGCCGTCGGCCACGTACTCGCCCACCGGGGGGACGAGGACGGGACGACCGAAGATGGTGGGCGCGATCCGGCGAACGGCCTCCGACCGTGCGCCCCCGCCGACGAGGATGATCCGGTTCCCCTCCACGCCGACGTCGGCCAGGGCTCCGATGCCGGCGCTCAGTCCGCACAGGAGACCTTCGACGGCGGCGCGGGCCACGTGTGCGGGTGTGGTGTTGCCTTGACGGAGGCCCACCAGGGAGCCGGAGGCGTCGGGTCGGTTGGGGGTGCGCTCGCCCTCGAGGTAGGGCACGAAGACGAGACCGCCGGCGCCGGCGGGCGCCGACAAGGCCAGATCCGAGAGCTCGTCGAGTCCGACGCCGAGCATCCGGGCCGTGGCCGTCAACACGGGAGCGGCGTTCAAGGTGCACACGAGCGGGAGATACCGACCGGCGGCGTCGGCGAACCCCGTGACCGTCCCCGTGGCGTCGGCCGTCGCCACGTCGCTGACGGAGCTGACGACACCCGACGTCCCGATGGAGATGACGAGGTCACCGGTGCCCACCCCGAGGCCCAGGGCGGCCGCCATGTTGTCGCCGGTTCCGGCGCCGACGACCGCCCCCCTGGCGAAGTGCCCACTGACGGCGGCAGGCCCCAGGACCGGCGGGACGGCGACTTCTCTTCCCAGCGCCCTCTTCAAGAGGTCCAACCGGTAACGGTTCTCCACCGGGGACCAGTAACCGGTGCCGCTGGCGTCACCCCGGTCCGTCCTCAGGGAATCGAGGCCGGTGGCCCCGGTCATCTGCCAGGTGAGCCAGTCGTGGGGCAGACAGACCGCCGCCACCCGACGCGCTGACTCCGGTTCGTGTGTGGCCAACCAGCGCAACTTGGTGACCGTCAGGGAGGCGTTGGGAACGGAGCCGACGCCCTGCGCCCACGTCTCGGCCCCCAGTTCCCCGGTCAGCTCCGCTGCCGCCGCCGCCGAGCGGGTGTCGTTCCACAGCAGTGCCGGGCGGACCACCTCGCCGGCGTCGTCCAGGCAGACCATGCCGTGCTGTTGGGCGGCGATCGAGACGGCGTCGACGCCATCGAGCCCACCGGCACGGTCGGCGGCGAGCTGGAGGGCTCGCCACCACTGCCACGGGTCCACCTCCGTGCCCGGAGGGTGAGGTGCGAGTCCCTGCCGTACGAGTGCGCCGGTTTCGACGTCGCGGATGACGACCTTGCAGGACTGGGTGGACGAATCGACGCCCGCCACCAGCGGCATCGTCTACCGGGCGCCGAGGAGGTGCTCGATCATCAGTTGGTCGATCCGGCTGACTCCCTGATCCCGCTGGCCCGCCGCGTCGACGTCGAACTCCTCGAGTGAAGATCGGTCGGCCAGCAGATCGCCGGCCGTCTCGCCGGCGGAGAGCGTCGGTATCGACAGATCGGGCACACCAGCCGCCGTCAGTGCCTCCCTCACCTCGGGGTCGGCCCGGAAGGCGACGGCCCGCTGCTTGAGGAGCAGGTACGTCCGCATGTTGGCCGCCGCCGAGATCCACACCTCGGAAACGCTCTCGGTGCGCAACGGCTTGTAGTCGAAGTGCCGGGGACCGGTGTAGGCCGGTCCACCGGCCGGGCCGCCGTTCTCGAGGAGGTCGACAAGGGCGAAGGCGCTGATCAGATCCCCGTGGCCGAAGACCAGATCCTGGTCGAACTTGGGCCCGTGCTGGCCGTTGAGATCGATGTGGAACAACTTGTCGTGCCAGAGCGCCTGCGAGATCCCGTGCACCACGTTGAGGTTCGACATCTGTTCGTGTCCCACCTCGGGGTTCACCCCCACCATGTCGGCGTGGTCGAGGGTGGCGATGAAGGCCAGGGCGTGCCCGACGGTGGGGAGGAGGATGTCGCCCCGGGGCTCGTTCGGCTTGGGTTCCAGTGCGAACCGGAGGTGGTAGTCGCGGTCGATGCAGTACTGGGCCAGGATGTCGATCCCCTCCCGGTAGCGGTCGAGAGCGGCCCGGACGTCCTTGGCCGTGTCGACCTCCGATCCTTCACGCCCACCCCAGAAGACGTACGTCGCCGCGCCCAGGGAGGCGGCCAGATCGAGATTGCGCATCGTCTTTCGCAGTGCGTACCGACGGACGCCGCGGTCGTTGGCCGTCAGGGCGCCCTCCTTGAACACCGGATGGGTGAAGAGGTTGGTGGTGACCATGGGGACCGCCAGACCGGTCTGGTCCAACGCCTTGCGAAAGCGCTTGAGGTGCGTCTCGCGGTGGGAATCGCTGCTGCCGGGGGGGACGACGTCGTCGTCATGGAACGTCACCCCGTATGCTCCGAGCTCGGCCAGCCGGTTGACGGCCTCCACCGGATCGAGGGGCGGACGCGAGGCGTCACCGAAGGGATCGCGGGCCTGCCAGCCCACCGTCCAGAGGCCGAACGAGAACATGTCTGCCGGGGTCGGTTCCAGCGTCATCGAGTCTCCCCCTCGTCACCATGATCCTGCTTCATGGGATTCTCGGACACCCAGGTGGTTCTATGGATGGTCTGTGGGCGCGGTATTCGTTGTGCGATCGATCAACCAAGACTAGGTGTGTTTCGCCGACCGCCGCCGGCGCCCGGGAGACGGTGAGGGAGCACGCCCACCCCTCGGACCGACGACGCCTCCGACCACATGACGTAGCCTTCGGGTCTTCGATCGGGGAGGGGAGATGCGCCAGAACTCGTTGCGGGCCATCTGGGCCGGGCGAGGTGCCGCTCTCGGTGGATGGTTGACCGTCCCGAGCAGCGTGTCGGCCGAGATCATGGCCCACGGCGGGTTCGATTGGGTGTGTGTCGACATGCAGCACGGCCTCATCGACTACTCCGAGATGGTCCATATGTTGCAGGGGGTCTCCTCCACCGAGACCGTTCCGCTCGTGCGGGTGCCCCGCAACGAGCCGGGGATCATCGGGAAGAGCCTGGATGCGGGGGCCTGGGGGATCATCGTGCCCATGGTCAATTCCCGGGAGGAAGCGGAAGCGGCGGTGGCGGCGTGCCGCTACGCCCCGGCCGGGATCCGCAGCTACGGACCGGTCCGGGCCAACTACTACGCCGGGTTCGACTACTTCGCACGCGCCAATGACGAGGTCGCGTGCATCGTGATGGTGGAGACAGCGGTGGCGGTCGAGAAGGTCGAGGAGATCGTGTCGGTGCCGGGGGTGGACGCCGTCTACATCGGCCCGGCCGACCTGAGCGTCACCCTGGGTCTCCCGCCCGGGCCGGACCAGGACGATCAGAGCTTCACCGGCGCCCTCGAACGGGTCCTCGACGCCTGCCGGCGTCACGACGTCGTCCCCGGTATCGCCGGCAACGCCACCACGGCCCCCAAGCGCCTCCGACAGGGCTTCCGACTGGTCGAGGTGGCGTCGGACGCCGGGTTGCTGGGACTCGGCGCCGGCAACGCCCTGGCCCAGGTTCGACCCAGTGCCGGCCCGGCGACCGGCTCCGCCTATCTGTGATGCCTGGCTGTCCGTGATGGCAGGGGCGAGACGCGCCAAGGTGGTGGTCGCCCTGCCGCTCACCCAGGCCCTGCTGGACCAGATGGCCGACTACGACCTGGTCATGGTGCCGACGAGCGGGTCCAACGAGACCATCCTGGCCGCCGCCCTGGCCGACGCCGACGGCGTCCTGGTCAGCTCCAACGTCCCCGTCGGCCGGGGCGTCATGGCCTCGGCACCCGGTCTCCGGATAATCAGCACCATGAGCGTCGGGGTCGATCACATCGATCTCCACGCGGCGAAGGAGCGGGGGATAACGGTCACCATCACACCGGTGCTCAGCGACGCCGTCGCCGACCTGACCATGGCCCTCATGACCATGCTGAGCCGGCGTATCCCCCAGGCCATGAAGGCCGTGGCCGGTGGCGGCTGGAAGGTCCCGTTGGGCGGCGACCTGGCGTCGAAGACATTGCTCCTGGTGGGGTTCGGGCGCATCGGGCGGGCGGTGGCCACACGGGCCCTGGCGGCGGGGATGCGTGTGCGGTACGTGGACGCCGCGACAGCGTTACCGGCCTTGGCCGGAGTCGAGGGCGGCGGAGCCCTGGACGACGAGCTGGGGGACGCCGATTTCGTCTCGTTGCACGTCGACTTGAACGCCGGGACGCGGAGCCTCATGGGTCGGGAGCAGTTCACCCTGATGAAGCGCACGGCGTTCCTGGTGAACACCTCGCGCGGCGATGTGGTCGACCAGGCCGCTCTGACCTGGGCTCTGACCGAGGGGGAGATCACCGGCGCCGGCCTCGACGTGCTCCGGGACGAGCCGCCCCACCCCGACGAACCCCTGTTGACCGCCCCCAACGTCATCATCGTCCCCCACATCGGCTCGGCCACCGAGGAGACGAGGAACGCCATGGCGCAGTGCTCCGTCGACAACCTCCGGAAGGTCCTGGGCGGGGAGGAGACACCGTTCGCCGTGACGCCCGATTAGCGGCGCGCCCTCACATCACGGCGACTCCGGGCGCGCCTACCGTCAGGGCGGGGGCTGTTCCAGGGTGGCGTTGTCGGGGATCTGGTCGCCGCGCAGCTGCCCCATGGCGAACTGGGCCGTCGCCGCCCCGTCGACCACGATGGTCTGGCCGCTCACGTAGCTGGCCAGATCGGACGACAGGAAGACCACCACCTTGGCGATCTCGTCGGGCTCACCCATGCGCCCCAGGGGGGCCCGGCTCCGCTGCGCCGCCGCCGTGGGCCCTTGGGTGTCGGCCAGGCGCCCGGCCACGCGCGGCGTCGCCACCGCACCGGGCGCCACGCTGTTCACGCGGATACCGGCCGGAGCCAGCTCGATGGCCAGCGACCGGGTGAGCGACATGAGCCCCGCCTTGGCCGCACCGTAGGGAGCGTGAAACGGTGCCGAGGCCAGGCCGCTCACCGACGAGACCGAGACGATGCTCCCCCCGTTGCCCTGATCCACCAGGTGGCGACCGGCCGCCCGTCCGAGGTTGAAGACGTGACGGAGGACCGAGTCCAGGCTGTAGTCCCAGTCGTCGTCGGTGAGATCGACGACGCGACCCCACCGGATCTCACCGATGACGTCGACCACGATCTCGAGCCCGCCCAACTCGTCGACGGTCTCGGCCACCGCCCGCTCCGCGTCCGACGACCGCCGGAGATCTCCCTCGATGGCCACGGCCCGCCCGTCCTCGGACGTGATCTCGGCCGCCACCGCCGCCGCCCGGGTTCCGTCGATGTCGACACAGGCGACGGCCGCTCCGGCCTCGGCCAGTCCCAGGGCGCACGACCGGCCCAACCCCGGCCCCGATCCGGCCACGAGCGCCCGCTTTCCGTCCAAGCCCAGCTCCAACACGCCGCGCTCCTGTGCCCGTCGGTGGTCGATCCCTCAGACGCTGATCAGGTGCTGACCGCTCCCTCGCCCAGCTTGGACCGGAGATCGGCCTCGAAAGCCAGGATCTCCGGAGCCATGGCCTTGGCCCGCAGAGCCTCGAAGTGCGGGTAGCCGGCGTCGCGCTCGGCGTCCCACTCGTCGGCGAAGCGCCCCGACGCGATGTCGTCGACCAGCTCCCGCATGGTGGTCACCAGGTCGAGGTGGGCGTAGCGGCCCGCTCGCGACATCTGACCGTACTGACTGGTCGGTGAGTGGTAGGCCATCTGCGCCGCCCCGCCCTCCAGACGGACCAGGCGATAGGTCCGCTCCACCTCGCCGGACAGCACCAGCTCGGTGACGATGGCCTCGATGGGGACGCCTCGCTCCAGCATGACCTGGACGAAGGATTCGCTGACGCGCCGCAGGGCCGGGGCCAGCGCCTGTTCGACGGCCAGGTCGAGGACCGCCTCTTGTTCGGGCGTGATCTCGATGGCCCCTTGGCGCAGTCCCCCGATGGCCTTGGCCACGGCCAGCACGCGACGTCGGGCCGTCCCGGTGGCGTCGCGGTGCACGCCGACGGCCGTGATGAAGCCGACGCCCTCGAGATAGCAGCGGCGGACCTCGGGGCCGAGCATCCGGGGCGCGACCATCCCGACGTCGCACGGCGGGTCCAGTCTCCCGAAGGCCAGCGTGTAGCCGCTGGCCACGATCACGGCGGCGTCGGGACGGGGGGTCAGGGCCAGGGTGGGGATGACGTCGTCGGGGACGAGGAGGCAGACGACGTCGGCACCATCGGCGCCGCCGAGATCGCTGGTGGTGAAGCCGTCCGCCTCGGCCGTGTCCCGGGAGGGATCGGCCCGGACGCACACCACCACGTCGAGACCCGAATCACGCAGGTTGAGGGCCCACGACCGGCCCTGGTTGCCGTACCCAACCACGGCGATCCGCTGACCGGCGAGGGCGTCGAGCTGGGCGTCGGACTCGTGGAGGATCGCAGCCACGGCGCCGACCGTACCCCCTTTCGATGTTGGACGACCGGCCCGAGCCCGGGTCGGTGACGTACGCTGGCCGTGTTGCAGCCGCCGGGCGCCAGCCGGGCGACGCCCCCGGGAGGTCCGATGAGGCGACTCAGAACGAGATGGGCGGCATGCGCCGGGATCGTCGTCGTCCTGGGGATCGGGACGGCCGGCGGGATGATCGGCGCCGCCGGGGCCGCCTCCGGGTCGTCGAGCGCCGGCGCCCACGCGGCGACCGGCCCGGTGACGACGGCACAGGTCAGCTTCAACGTCTCGGTCAGCGGACTGACGCCGTCGACGGTGACCGTCACCGGCAGCGGTGAGGCCGATTTCGTTAACGACGCCGTGGCGCTGACCGTCGATCTCCCCGCCGTGGTGGCCAAGTTGATACCGGGGGGGAGCGACTCGCCCGAGGTGGTCGACGCCGTGCTCTCGGGGGGAACGGTCTACCTGGAGATACCGAGCCTGGCCTCGCTGGTGGGCGAACCGTGGATCTCGGTCGCCCTGCCGGCCGGCGCCGCCTCGGCCGTGCCCGGGGTCTTCACCAAGGTCGCCTCCGCCCTCGGCGATGTCGACGCCATCGTCCATTTCGCCCAGAAGAACCACGCCACGGTGTCCTCGTTGGGCACCGCCACGGTGAACGGCGTGACGGCGACCGGTACCCAGATAGTCGCCAGAATTCCCCACAAGGGGTCCACCGGGACCCTGACGGCGAGCCTGTGGGCGGACTCGTCGGATCGTCTCGTTCAGGGAGCGGTGACGGTGGCCGGCGCCGGCAAGAAGGGACCGGTCGGTCTGACGGCCACCGTCGATTTCAGCGACTACGGGGCCCCCGTGACCATCACGACGCCACCACCCTCTGAGGTGAAGGCCATCCCGTACTCCACGGTGGCGCCGTACCTCGGAAAGATCCTTCACCCCGGCCACCACGGCCACCGCTGATCTCGGCCCACCGACGCCGCCCCGGATCGTGCCCGGGGATTCGAGGAATCAATAACGCCCGACGCTCCGGCAGCGTTGTGCCGCCGTTGTGCAAGACGCCCGAGCCCAGCGTCGACCAATGAGAAGGATCCTGACTCCCACGCGCACGCACTCCGACCGGGGACGCCGGCATCGGGGGTTGCAGAAGGTGGCCCGATGGCGAACCTCGAACGGTCTTCAGCCGGCGCGGAGACGACCGCGCCCCAGACGAGGCTCCGCTCGGGGGTCCTGGACCGGGTGGCGCACCCCATCAACCTGGCCGTCCCCGTCGTGGCCGTCGCCTTCTACGTCTTGTGGAAGCACCACCTGATCGCATCGATCTCCTATTGGGCGATCCTGGCCACCCTGTTGGCGGCCGAGGGCATCAGCGTGATCGCCTTCGGCCTGTGGGGGGAGGCGCGCCTGGGATGGCGGCTGTGGACGCTGGTGGGTGCCGATCTGGGGGCCATCGGTGCCGTCATCTACGTCATCGGGTGGGGCCCGGTCTTCGCCATCGCCCTCATCCTCGGGGCCGCCGACATGATGCGACGCTCGGGCTCGTCGGTGACCAGACCGGCCCTGGTGGCCAGCACCCTCATCATCGGCGGGGGCCAGCTGGGGGTGGCCTCCGGGCTCGTTCCCTCGCTCATCCACCCGCCGCTGGCCCACAGCCTGGCCGGCCTGGAGTGGGCGGGGCTGGTGCTCACCATCGCCCTCCTCGGTTGGTTCGCCGCCGGGCGGGAGAAGGCCGAGGAGGAGCTCCGCCGCCGCGAACGCCATTTCTCGGCGCTCGTGACCAACTCCCGGGACATCGTCATCGTGGCCGGCGCCGACGGCGTGCTCCAGTACACCAGCCCGGCCTTCGAGTCGGTGCTCGGCTACACGAGCACCGAGGCCCACAGCCTCATGGGGGACATGCTGCTGCACCCCGACGACAGGGCGTCGTTGGGCGCCGCCATGGCGGCGTCGGAACTGTCGTCCACCTCGGCCATCAACGAAGAGTTGCGCCTGCGACGGGCCGACGGGGAATGGCTGTGGTTCGAAGCGGCCATCTCCAATCTGACCGACGACCCCGATGTGAACGGCTTCGTGGCCGACCTGCGCGATATCACGCGCCGCAAGGACGCCGAGGAGCGCCTGGCCCACGCCGCCCTCCACGACGCCCTCACCGGACTACCCAACCGGACCCTGATCCTCGACCGGGCCAACCAGATGCTGGCCCGGGCGCGCCGGGCGCGACTGGCGGTGGCCGCCCTGTTCATCGACCTCGACAACTTCAAGGACATCAACGACACCCTCGGCCATGACGCCGGCGACAAGCTCCTGCGGGCGGTGTCCCAACGGTTCGAGGGGATGCTGCGGGCCAGCGACACCGTGGGCCGGATGGGCGGAGACGAGTTCGTCGTCCTGACCGAATCGGACTCCGAGGCCCCCGGTCCCGAGATGGTCGCTGAACGCATCCAGGACGTGCTGCGCGAGCCGTTTCACGTCGAGGGCTTCGAGAACGTTCCCCTGGTCGTCTCGGCCAGTATCGGAATCGCCGTCGGGGACCGGCCGTCGGCCGACGAGCTTCTGCGTGACGCCGACATCGCTCTGTACCGGGCCAAGGCTCTGGGCAAGGACCGTTCGGCCGTCTTCGAGCAGGCCATGCAGTCGGCCGTCTCCGACCGGCTGGAGCTCGAGATGGACCTGCGGTCAGCGCTGGACAACGAGGAGTTCCTCCTCCTCTATCAACCGGTCTTCGACCTGGACAACGTGCGCGCCTGTGGGGTGGAGGCCCTCATCCGCTGGCGTCACCCGACGCGCGGTCTCCTCAGCCCCGACCAGTTCATCCCCACCCTGGAGGACACGGGGCTGATCATCGAGGTCGGCCATTGGGTGCTCGACGAGGCCTGCCGGCAGGCCGCCGACTGGCATCGCCGCGGGCACGAGCTCACCATGTCGGTGAACGTCTCCATGCGCCAGCTCGACACCGACGTCCTGGTCGACCATGTTCGACTGGCGCTGTTGGATAGCGGACTCGACCCGGGTTCGTTCATTCTGGAGGTCACCGAGACCACCCTGATGCGCGACACGGATGCCACCGTGCGCCGTCTCAGGGCCTTGAAGGAGCTCGGTGTGCTCGTCGCCATCGATGACTTCGGGACGGGGTACTCCTCCCTGGCCTATCTCCGGCAGTTCCCCGTCGACGCCCTCAAGATCGACCGGTCCTTCGTCGCCGCCATGGGGGACTCGACGGAGTCGGTCGCCCTCATCCACACCCTGGTCCAGCTCGGTCGCTCGTTGGGGATCGAGACGCTGGCCGAGGGAATCGAGGACCAGTGGCAGCTGGAACGTCTCCAGGGTGAGCGCTGCGAGCTCGGGCAGGGCTTTCTGTTCTCGCGGCCGGTCGACCCCGCCACGGTGGAGGCACTGCTGCTGAATGCCCCGATGCTGCGTCAGTCCACCGTCGCATCGGAACGCTGAAGGGGGCGTCCCCGGCACCGGCCCGCCGGGGCTCCGATCAGTTGCGGGATGGCAAGATCCCTGGCACATGGAACGGCAATGGAGATGAGCCGATGATCGTCGGGGTGCCCAAAGAGCGGATGGAGGACGAGTACCGGGTGGCCATCACCCCCGCCGGGGTGCGGGAGCTCACCACCGCCGGGCACACCGTCTACGTGGAGCGCGGCGCCGGTGTCGGCTCTTCCATGTCCGACGAGGTCTTCACCCGGACGGGTGCCGAGATCGTGGACGACGCCGACGCCATCTGGGCCCGGGCCGACCTCGTACTGAAGGTCAAGGAGCCCGGCCCCGACGAGTACGGACTGCTCGGTCTACACCACGACCAGGTGCTCTTCACCTACCTGCACCTGGCCGCCTCGCGGGCGTGCACCGACGCCCTGCTGGCCGGCGGGAACACCGCCATCGCCTACGAGACCGTGCAGCTCCCGGACGGCTCCCTGCCCCTTTTGACCCCGATGAGCGAGGTGGCCGGGCGGATGGCACCCATCGTGGGCGCCCACCACCTGATGAGACCCGGTGGCGGGCGCGGGGTACTGGTGTGCGGCGTGCCCGGGGTGCGATCGGCCAAGGTGGTCATCCTGGGTGCCGGTATCGCCGGGATGGCGGCCGCCACCCTGGCCGTCGGCCTGCACTGCGACGTCAACATCCTGGACCGCAACCTCGAACGGCTGCGGCAGGTCGACCATCATTTCCGGGGCGCCCTGGAGACGGTGGCCTCGAGCGCCCACGCCATCGAGGAGACCTGTCTGGACGCCGACATCGTGATCGGTGCCGTGCTGGTGGTCGGCGCCCGCGCCCCCCGGCTGGTGACGGACGAGCTCGTCGCCCAGATGCGGCCGGGGTCCGTGCTGGTGGACATCTCGGTCGACCAGGGTGGCTGCTTCGAGTCGACGCACCCCACCACCCACTCGCATCCCACCTTCGAGGTGGCCAATTCGCTGTTCTACTGCGTGGCCAACATGCCCGGTGCCGTGCCCCACAGCTCGACCCACGCGCTGGTCAACGCCACCCTGCCCTACACGCTCGAGATCGCCCGGCGGGGGTGGCGCGACGCCGTGCGGAAAGACGACGCCCTGGCTCGGGGCGTCAACGTGGCCGAAGGAAAGGTCACCTCCGAGCCGGTGGCCCAGGCCCACGGACTCCCCCACGTACCGTTGGGTACAATTCTCTGACGTCGGGCTGTCCGACGTTGGGCTGTCCGACGTCGGCGGTCACCGGCGGGCGGTGCCCAGGCGGGGGGATGATGCGATTCTCACGGTGTGCCGCTGTCGTGTCCGTCCCCCTGTTGGTCGTGGCCGTGGCCGGAGCCACCATCGGCACCGCCGGGGCTACGTCGGCCATCTCTCCGACCGCCGTTCTCATTCATCCCGACGAGGTCTACGCCGGTGCGGTCAGCGCCGGGCCGCCCACCACGGCCCAGTGCGAGGCCGCCTTCCAGGTGGCGTGCTACCAGCCGGCCCAGATCCAGAAGGCCTACGACCTGCCCACGCTCTTCTCGAACGGGATCACCGGTCAGGGGGAGACGATCATCATCGTCGACTCCTTCGGGTCTCCCACCATCGGCCATGACCTGTCCGTGTTCGACCGGACGTTCGGGCTCCCCGACCCTCCCGCCCTGACCGTGATCCAGCCCGCCGGTCCCGTCCCGCCCTACGTGGACGACAACGCCCGCGAGGGTTGGGCCGGGGAGACCACTCTCGACGTCGAGTACGCCCACACCATGGCCCCCGACGCCGACATCCTCCTCGTCGAGACCCCCACCTCGGAGAACGAGGGGACCACGGGGTTCCCCCAGATCGTCCAGGCGGAGCAGTACGTGATCGACCACAAGCTGGGCGACGTCATCAGCCAGAGCTTCAGCGCCACCGAGCAGACGTTCCCCTCGCCCCAGGCGCTGCTGGCCCTGCGGACGGCCTACATCGACGCCGATCAGCATCACGTGACGGTGCTGGCCGCCTCGGGTGACAGCGGGGCCGCCGACGTCAAGTACGACGGAAAGACCTACTACCGGGTCCCGGTGACGTCGTGGCCCGACAGCGACCCGCTCGTGACCGGGGTGGGTGGGACCCAGCTGTTCCTCGACGCCAAGGGCGGACACACGGCGCCGGACAGCGTCTGGAACGACACCTACAACGTCCCCACCAACCAGTTCATCTTCGGCAACGCCGGCCCCAATCCGCTGGCCGGCGGCGGTGGCCTGTCGATCATCTTCCCCCGGCCCTCCTACCAGGACGGCGTGAAGGCGGTGGTCGGCGACCAGCGGGGCGTGCCCGACATCTCCATGAGCGCGGCGTGCAACGGCGCCGTCGACACCTACCAGAGCTTCGCCGGCCAGACGCCGGGCTGGTACCCGGTGTGTGGGACCAGTGAGGCCACGCCGCTCTTCGCTGGAGTGGTGGCCCTGGCCGACCAGGACGCCGGCCACAAGCTCGGACTGATCAACCCGGCGCTGTACTCCCTGTCGGCCGCCGGTGCCCCCGGGATCGTGGACGTGACCACCGGCGACAACACGGTGTCGTTCCACCAGAACGGCTCCGAGCACACGGTGACCGGTTTCTCGGCGCTGCCCGGCTACGACCTGGCCTCCGGGGTGGGCACCGTCGACGCCGCCCTGTTCGTCCCCGAGCTGGCCCAGGCCGCTCGCTGACGGCGCCGGGCGGGCGGCCTCGCTGGTCCTCAGGACAGCCGGGGGAAGAGCTTCCCGGCGATCCAGTGGACGCACTCGAGGGCCAGCGCCGGGGAGATCTCGGCGTTGGGATCGAAAGGGGCCGGCGGCACCGACATGCCGGTGTCCCTGGCGTGGTGGAGAAGGCCGTGACAGAGGTGCTTGCCCAGCATGCTGAGCGAACCACCGGCCGCCACCCGTTCAGCCTGGAAGTCGGGGACCGGTCGCGCCGTGACCACGGGCCAGGTGTCGGGGTGGCGGGGGACGTCCAGGGTGAGGACGTCACCGAAGGTCCGGGCCGCGGCGTCGCGACCGGTGAACGGCTTGCCCAGGGCCCAGGCCTGTCGGAGGGTGGCGATCATCGAGGTGTGCCGGTACTCCTCGGTGAGGACGGCACCCTCCCCGATCCACGGGGAGACGATGACGGCCGGGACGCGGTACCCGGACCGGTCGAAACGGAAGCCGAACTCTCCGGCGGCCCCCGAGGCGTCCGGTGGGGCGACGGGCCCGGGCGGAACATGGTCGTAGGTGCCACCGGGCTCGTCGAAACCGACGAAGAGGGTGGTGTTGAAGACGTTCGAACCGGCCGACGAAGGGGCCGACCGCAGGGCGTCGTAGATACGGGCCAGGAACACCTCGCCGGCCAGGATCGACGAGGGGGGATCGATGGGGACCTCGAACCCGGGGATCAACGCCCGTCCGAAGGCGGGGTGGTAGTCGCTGTGGCCGGCCAACAGGTTCGGCTCGATGAGGGAGAAGTGGGGAAGGGTCCCCTCGGCGGCGTCGCGTTCGAACTCCGAGAAGGGAACGAAGTGGGTGGCGAAACGATCCCTGAGGCGCGCCATGTGGATCACCCCGGTGAAGGAGATCGGGTCGGGCTCAAGGACGTAGACCTTCCAGGTCCGCTGATGGTGCTCGAGGCGCTCGAAGATGGTCTCGGCCCGGTTGTGGCGCATGAAGTTGCTCATCGGTCGGTTCACCACGAACCCCGACGCCGTGGCCGCCGTCCAGAACGACCGGTTGGTCATCGTCTGCGAGGGGACCTCGGAGAACCAGTGATCGAAGACGCCGAAGCCGCGGGCGATGCCACTGATGACCGGGACCTGCTCGGGCGTGTAGCCGGTCATGATCTGGGCGTACTCGTCGTAGGTGGGTTGCCGGCCCATCTCGACGGTGAAGAAATTGATGTAGTCGGTGACGAAGCCGTCCATGGTGGGAGGGCGACCGTCGGCCGGGAGGTTGAACGGCGCCACCATCTCGGTGGCGTCCTTGAAGCGGTTGGCCTCGTCCAGGACGTTGAAGAGCTGGGTGTTGGTGTGCTGGTACTCCTCACCGGCGTCCGGGTTGGGTGCGTCCATCGACGTGGCCACCGTGTAGGGGACGACGTCGCCGACGGCGGTGTGCTCGGCCCAGGGGGGGACGGGGTTGGACAGGTCCTTGCCCGTCACGCCCTCAAAGGAGGCGACCTCACCGGGCTGGTAGAGACGGCCCAGGAGGTTGTCGAACGATCGGTTCTCGAAGAGGACCAGGACCACGTGGTCCAGAGCGTTCGCACGGTCCGGCGGCATGGCGCAATCTAACCCCATGGCACAGAGGGCGATCTCAGGGGTGACCGGCCTCCCCGTCCACCACCCACCGCTGGCGCAGATCCTCGAGCCACTCGGGGAGCTCGATCTCGGGATCGGGCAGGGCCTCGGCCCCGCGGTGGGCCAGGGCCCGGTGAAAAGCCTCGGCGTCGTCTCCCCACGACCGGGGATCGCCCATCATCACCTCGAGGAGCAGTGTCCCGTTCTCCCCGGCCACGAAGGGGCCGAAGGCGGCCCCGAAGGGCAGCTCGACGTGGGTGCCGGCGGGACAGTGGCGGTCGCCGCACCACATCTCACCCTCGATGACGAAGAGGACGTGCGGGCTGTAGTGGCCGTGGCGACGGACCACCACGCCGGGGTCCCACTTGGCGTAGAGGGAGAGGTACTGGGGCTCGGGTGAGAAGGCCAACCACTTCTCCCACACCGACGACACCGAGCCGTCGGCCCGGCGGATGGCCTTGACCTGCTGCCAGGTGATGTCGGGGTCGTCGACGTGACGGAAGGTCGGCGCCAACCCGGGCACCTTCACGCCGGCGTCCACCCCGGCGTCCACCCCGGCGTCGTCAGCCATTGCCCACCTCGTCCCCGTCCCCTAGACTACTTTTGACATAGTTACTCAGCAATGAGCATTTCTGTCAAGGAGACCGGTGTCCACCACTCCCCGGGAAGAGGAATTCCCCGGCATCATCTCGGTCGACGACCACGTCGTCGAGCCGCGCCAACTGTGGCAACGGGAGCTCCCGGCCCGCTGGCGGGAACGGGGGCCGCGGACGGTGCGCCAGAAGGTCCGGTTGGAGTACGTCGGGGGCGTCTACAGCTTCGAACGCGACGTGGACGACGGCCGGTGGTGCGACGTCTGGCTCTTCGACGACCTCGTCTACCCCACCGGCCTCCTGCACGCACCGGTGGGGTACGCCCCCGAGGACGTCCACAACCTGCCCGCCACCTACGAGGACTTCCGTCCCGGCGCCTACGACCAGGGGGAACGGCTCCGGGACATGACGCTCAACCACGTGGACGCCGCCATGTGCTTCCCCAACGTCTTCCCCCGCTTCTGCGGCCAGGGTTTCGCCGAGCGAGCGGACAAGGAGCTGTCGCTGGCCTCGTTGAAGATCTACAACGACTGGATGATCGACGAGTGGTGCGGCGGCGACGGCCGTGGTCGTCTCATCCCCCTGACGCTGGTGCCCCTGTGGGACGCCCGACTGGCCGCCGAGGAGGTGCGGCGGTGTGCGGCGAAAGGGAGTCACGCCATCGCCTTCACCGAGAACCCGCACCGGTTGGGGCTGCCGACCATGTACAGCGGGCACTGGGAGCCCCTGTGGGAGGCGTGCGGGGAGACGGGGACGGTGGTGGCCATCCACATCGGCTCCTCGTCGCAGATGCCGTCGACGTCGCCCGACGCCCCGCCCGCCGTGAGCGCCGTGCTGACGGCCCAGAACGCCCAGGGCTCGCTGTGCGACTGGGTGTTCTCCGGGAGCCTGTCACGGTACCCGGATCTGCGGATCCTCTTCGCCGAGGCCCAGGTCGGATGGATGCCGTACGTGCTCGAGCGGATGGACACCGTTTGGCGGGAGAGTCCGGGGTGGAACGGGGTGGAACTGGCCGAGCCGCCCAGCACGATCGTGCGGGGAGCGGTCTACGGGTGCCTCTTCGACGACCCCACCGGGCTGGCCAACCGCCACGCCGTGGGGGCCGACGCCATCCTCTTCGAGACCGACTATCCGCACTCCGACGGGACGTGGCCCCATTCGCGCGCCGTGGCCCACCGGATCTGCAGCGCCGCCGGGCTCGACGCCGCCGAGGTCTACGGGTTGCTGCGGGGCAACGCCATCGCCTGTCTCGGTCTGGACCGCTTCGGGATCGCCGGCTGACGATGGCCGTCTCCACCCGGCAGGGCGACGCCGCTCCGGCCCCGGTGTCGTCGTGGCGCGAGGAGCTCGGGCTCCCCGACGACGCCGACTTCCTCACCCGGATCATCCGGCTCAACCTGCTGGTGAGCAGTGGACTGGAGTCGGTGGTCGAGGCCTTCGGGATCGGTGTGGGCGACTACCTGGTGCTGTCGACGGTGCGGCGCTCCCCGGGCGGACGCAACGCCCCCACCCAGCTGTGCCGGGTGCTGGGGCGGACGACGGGCGGGATGACGCTCACCCTGGACCGGCTCGAGACGAACGGACTGATCCGGCGCCTGCCCGACCCCGCCGACCGGCGCCGGATCATCGTGGCCCTCTCGCCCGAGGGTCGCCGGCTGGCCACCCGGGTGAACACCGCCCTGCACCGGTGGGAGGAGTCGCTGGCCCCGGCCGCCCCCCGCCAGCACGAATTGCGCGACGCGCTCGACCGACTCCTGGTGCTGTTCGAGCCCGGCGACTGAGAAGGGGGACGCATGAAGAACGGCCTGAGAGTCTTCGACGCCGACGCCCACGTCATCTATCCGCACGACCTGTGGGACCGGTTCCTCGACGAGCGCTTCCGGGACCGGGTGGGGCGGAAGGCTCCGGCCGGTCTCGAGACGTACAACCCGGTGGTGGTGGACGGGCGGTGGGTCCAGCACCCGACCGTCCTCTACGGGCAGTTCCAGAAGGCCATCGGGTGGACCACCGAGGACATGATCGCCCAGTACGGCGAGGAGATGGTGGTGAAGGGTTTCACCGGGGAGCGGGTGGCACGCGCCCTCGAGGCCGAGGGTGTCGACATCATGGTCATCTACGGCCCCGAGTACGACATGTGGCTCGAGGGGATCGACCCCGAGCTACAGGCGGCCATGGCCCGCGCCTACAACCGGTGGGGGGCCGAGATGCGCGAGACCTCGGGGGGTCGGGTGCAGGTCTCGGGACCGGTCCCCCTGAACGACGTGTCGCGCGCCGTCGAGGAGATCCGGTACGCCCACGAGCATCTCGGTGTCCGGTGCTTCTGGGCCCGGCCCGACCGGTTCAACCACCGGAATCTGGGATCGCGCTACTACGACCCCGTCTACGAGCTCCTCCAGGATCTCGACTGCGCCTTCGCCACCCACGAGTACATGGGCCTCAACGGTCCGTCGGCGGGGTCGGACCGCTTCACCACGTTCACCGAGTGGCACACCGTCGTCCACGCCCATGAGGCGCAGTCGGCCGTGCTGTCGATGATCTGCCACGGCGTCTACGAGCGCTTCCCGCGACTGCGGTGCGCCTACATGGAGGCCGGGTGCGGGTGGCTGCCGTCGTGGCTGCACCGGATCGACGAGCAGCTGGAGCTGGCCGGGGCGGCCGAGTTCCCCGAGCTCACCCGTTCGGCGTGGGACACCTTCCGGGAGAACTGCTGGATCTCGACCGAGTGCGAGGACCGGTACGTGGCCGACGTGATCCGCTGGATGGGTGACGGGCACATCGTCTACGAGACCGACTTCCCCCACCCCGACTCCAAGTACCCCCACGCCACCGAGACGTTCCTGGCCCTGTTGCCGGAGATGATCACCGACGAGTCGAAGAAGAAGATCCTGTGGGACAACGCCGTCGACCTCTACCGGTTCCCGGCCGGGACCATGCCGACCGGGACCATGCCGACCGGGACCCTGCCGGTCTAGATCGCGATGACGCAGGGGGTACGCAGACCGTGGCAGGCCGTCGACTACGACGAGCTCGTGCGCGCCTATCCGCCGGCCCCGGAGTACTACGAGACGACCTTCCACGACGACCCCGAGACCATCGGGCGGGTCCAGCTGGAGCGCCTGAAGGCCCGGGCCGAGGCCGCCTACCGGGTCCCGTTCTTCCGGCGCCGGTGGGACGCCGCCGGATTCCACCCGTCGTCGCTGCAGAGCTCTCGACGACCTGCACAAGGCGCCCCCGTACACGGTGGACGACATCCGGATGAGCATCGAGGAGCACCCGCCCTGGGGCGACTACCAGGGCGTGACCCCGGGAGAGGCCAGGCGGGAGCCGATGCGGGTCTTCATGTCGGGCGGGACGACCGGGGTGTCGCGTCCCACCTTCTACACGCAGTGGGACCGCGAGGTGGGGGCGTTGCTCCTGGCCCGCCAGCTCTACCGCCAGGGGATCCGGTTCGGCGACGTGGTCCTCAACTCGTGGGCCTACGGGACGCACAACGGTGCCTTCATCTACGACGAGGCGCTGCACCGGTGGCTCAACTGCGTGGTCCTCACCACCTCGACGGGGAACGTGACGTCGAGCGAGCGGCAGGTGGAGCTGGCCATGGCCTACGGTGCCGCCGCCATCCTCACCACCGGCGACTACCTGCTCCGGCTGGCCGAGGTGGCCCGGCGACTCGGGTACGACCCCCGCGACCGACCTGGCCCTGACGGCCATCCCCAACATCGGTGACCGGGTCCTGCTGGAGGAGACCTTCGGGGGTGAGTACTTCGACAGCTACGGGTTCCACGAGGTCCAGACCGTGGCCGTGGAGTGCGGGGCCCACGACGGGCTCCATATCTTCGAGGACGCCTACGTCGTCCAGGTCCTCGATCCCGAGACGGGGGATCCCGCTCCCGACGGCCAGCTGGGGTCGCTGTGCGTGACCGAGCTCTACAAGACGGGGAGCCCGCAGTTCCGGTACAACATCATGGATCTGGCCGCGCTCCACCCTCCGGGGCGGTGCGCCTGCGGGAGTTGGCTGCGGCGGATGACGTCGTTCGCCGGACGGGGCGACAACATGGTCAAGCTGCGGGGGGTGAACGTGTGGCCCGAGGCGGTGGGCGAGATCGCCGCCGGGGTCCCCGGGGTGGGTAACGACTACTTCGTCCGTGCCGTCCGGCGCGACAACCGCGACGAGCTCGTCCTGTCGGCCGTGAGCGAGCCGCATCGCCGACGGAGTTCGACGCCATCGGCCGCGACCCTCGAGGAGCGTCTGCGTGACCGGCTCGGGGTCCGGATCGAGGTGGAGGTGGTCGTCCCGGGGTCGCTCGACGCGCTGGACGGGCCTGGGGACGGCCGCCAAGTTGAAGCGCTTCCGCGACGAGCGCGGCGGGGGCCGTTCGTGAGCGCGCCGGCGGTGGGCGGTCGGGCCACGGTGGGAACCGTCGACTACCTGTGCAACGCCTTCGGACCCGGAGCGGGCCGCCGCCTGGGACGCCGCCATCGCCGCCCAGGGCCTGACCCTCAAGATCCAACGGGCCCCCGACGACAGCTTCACCGACCCCGGGACATGGTGGCCCGGATGGACGCGTTGGGGATCGCCACCGTCGTCGTGGCCGCCGCCGACCCCGAGACCCACGGGTCGGGGTTCGCCTTCTCCGACGTCGCCGCCTCGTTCGCCGAGGTCGAGAGCCTGTCCCGGCGCCACCCGGGCGCTTCGCCGCCCTGTGGACGGTGTCCCCCGATCGGGGCGATGGCCGGGGTGCGGCGGGCCGAGGAGGCCCTGGACGGAGAACTGGGTGGTGGGCCTGTACGTGCACACCCACAGCCACGACCGTCGGTTCGACCACGCCGACTACTACCCCTTCTACGCGCTGGCCGACGGCGCCGGGGTGCCGGTGGTGATGCAGGCCGGGATCTCCGGGGGGCGGATGCCGAGCGAAGTCGGGCCGTCCCATCGGGATCGACCGGCCGGCGCTGTACTTCCCCGAGACCGACTTCGTGCTCTCCCACACGGGGTGGCCGTGGGTCGACGAGGCTGTGGCGATGGCACTCACGTTCAGCAACGTCTATCTGGGCACGGCGTCGTACCCGCCGCGGCGCTGGCCGGCGGCGGTGGTCGACTTCCTCCGCCACGCCGGGCGGGACGAAGGTCCTCTTCGGGACCAACTTCCCCACCGTGGGCCACCGGCACGCCCTCGGCCAGCTGGGTGAGCTCGGTCTCGACGACGACCGTCCGCCACGGCCTGCTCGAGGGCAACGCCCGCCGCCGTCTTCGGTCGGCTGTGAACCGGCGCCGGACCGGGGGAGGTCGCCGAGATGATCGGCAAGGTCTACGCCATCCCGCCCCAACCGGTCGACCGGCCAGAACACCCGTTGGTTCGCGGCCGGGGTGATCACCGTCGGCGTGGAGTACCGCGACGTCGACCCCGAGGGCCTCGTCGAGACCTACAAGGACAACCCCGACCACCTGGCCGAGCTGATCGAGAGGTCACCGGAGGGGGGCTTCTCCGACGAGGGGGTGTCGCTGCACGTGGCCGAGACCGAGGGCGGCCACGAGTACCTGCGCTTCGACGTCTTCGACGACGAGCCCCACTACCACTACATCCACCGCCCCGGCGCCGGGGACGGCACCACCGGGGTCGTCAACAACGTCATCGACTTCGACGTGGTGGCCCACGGCGACATGCTCACCTGGGCACTGGAACGGATCCGGACCCGGTTGCCCGAGATGCTGACCGAGGCCGGGGCCGTCCACCTCGTGGCCGATCTCGACCAGGGCGCCGTGAGGAGCGCCGTGGACCAGGTCGGAGAAGATGGCCCGCCGGGCCCAGACCGCCGTCCGGGAACGGCGCGCCCGATCCGACGGGACGGAACCGGGGGCTCGGACGTGACGAGGTCGGCCGAGCGGGACCATCACCGTCGAGAAGCTGACCGCCGCCATCGGCGCCGAGGTCCGGCGGGGTGGACCTGTCCGACGAGCTCGACGGCGCCACGGTGGGGGTGCTGCGCCGGGCCCTGCTCGACCATCTGGTGCTGTTCTTCCGCGACCAGGCGATGACCACCGACGACCACATCCGCTTCGCCCGCTACTTCGGGGAGATCGACCTGCCGCTGTTCCGGACCACCTCGAGCCCCCGACCCGAGGTCATCGTCCTCGACCAGATCGAGCCCAAGGGCCAGGGGGCCGACAGCTGGCACGCCGACAACACCTATATGGAGAGCCCGCCGATGGGCTCCGATCCTGCGGGCCGTGGTGCTGCCCCCGGTCGGCGGCGACACGTGCTTCGCCAGCATGTACGCCGCCTACGACGCCCTGTCCCCGGCCATGCGGGACGTGGTCGACGGGCTCGGGGCCGTCCACAGCCTGGAACAGATGGTGGAGCGGACCAGGCACGTGGCCAACGCCAGCCTTCGCGACAGCCTC
Organism: uncultured Acidimicrobiaceae bacterium; assembly: GCA_963800065.1. GTDB lineage: Bacteria > Actinomycetota > Acidimicrobiia > Acidimicrobiales > UBA8190 > CAWJFJ01. Next base: position 156,913 of record CAWCZO010000010.1, read on the forward strand.
GACCGGTGGCCGCCGATGGTCCACCCCGTGGTGCGCGTCCACCCCGAGACGGGTCGGAAGCTGCTCAACGTGAACGCCAACTGGACGACGTCGATCGACGGCTTCACCGAGGCCGAGAGCACGGCCCTGCTCGGGTTCCTCCTCGGGCACGTGAAGAACCCCGAGTTCCAGTGCCGGTTCCACTGGTCGGAGGGTGCGGTGGCCTTCTGGGACAACCGGGCCGTCCAGCATTACGCCGTGGCCGACTACACAGTCGCGGCGCGTGATGGAACGGGTCACCATCGCCGGCGACCGGCCGTTCGGGCCTCTCGGACGATCGGCGCCGGGCCTCTGAGGGGACGCGCTCCGACGGCGTCAGCCCGGCGCCGTGGCGAAACCCGCCTCGCCGGTGCGGATGGTGAGGAAACGCATCCCCTCGGGCCCGCAGGTGAAGCCGTAGGGGTGCCGGGCCTGGATCACCACGGCGTCGTTGGCCCCCAGGGTGGGACCGCCGTCGAGGACGGTGCACCCGCCTTCGAGGACCACGATGAGCTCGTCGTGGTCGTGGACATGAGGGGGGACGGTGAATCCGGCCGGCATGAGGTTGTGGTTCATGTAGAAGCCGGACTCCCCGGTGGCCATGCGCTTCTGACGGGCCCCCGTCCTGCGGGCCGCCTCAACCAGCTCCGGGGGAGCGCTCTTCACCCCGGCCCCGGCTCCGGCCCAGTCGATGTCGTCGAAACGGAGGAACGCCGCCGCCGGCTCCTGGCGCGCCGACGGTGCACCCCGCCCCGGTCCGGTCACGGCTGGCCCGCGAAGCGGACGGGGACGGAGGCCGCCGACGACGGGGGGACGACCGGGATGGGGACGAACCAGACCGTCCCCGTCCCCGAACAGGGCAGGGTCACCGAGGTGGGCAGACGCCGTGGCTTGTCGTAGCGGAGGAAGACGGATGTCGAGGCGGCGGCCCGGGATGGCGACCCGGCCGGGGGCGGGGCGTTGAAGAAGGCACCGATCTCCGAGTCGTCGCCGGTGTTGCCCACCGAGCCCGTCGCCGGGCCGGGCGGGAAGAGCTGGTGGACGGCCAGGGTCTGGCCCTTCAGGGGATGCCCGGTCTGGCCGGGATGGAGGGGTCCGAAACAGGCCATCTCGATGGTGATGGGGTTGGCCGTGTTCCCGTCGGTTCCGTTTATGACGCCGGTGAAGTACTGCATCGGCCCCACCCTGCCGTGGCCGATGGCACCGGCGGGCGAGGCCGCCGCCCACGTGGCCACCAGGACGACGATCAGAGCACCGGTGGCCCGGCCCGGATTCGGCATGGCCGCCCCCCCTCCCCTCGGTCGAGTCCCCATCGTGCGACCCCGCCGGCCGTCCGTCAAGGGCCCGGGGCGCCGGGGACGGGTGTAAAGTAGAGGTGTCGCCCTAGACCTCGGTGACCCATGGAAACTCTGGCCGTGCCGCGAAAGCGTGGTCCCGGCGGGTTGGGAAAGGGACATCGATGTCGGCACTGGCCACCGCCACTCCACTCTCGCCGCGCGCCGGAGCGCAGATCGAGACCCCGGTCGCCGAGGCGACCCCGGCACCGACGCCGGGTTCGACGGCCGGCCGGGTGGTGACAATCCTCCTGGTGGCCGGTCCCGTGGTCGGCCTCGCCCTCCTCCTCCTCTTCGGATGGGGCCGCGTCGTCCCTGTCGGGGACCTCGTCCTGGCCGCCGTCATGTATCTCGTGACCGGCTTCGGGGTGGCGGTCGGGCTGCACCGCCTGTTCGCCCATCACAGCTTCAAGGCCAACCGGACTCTGAAGGTGGCCCTGGCCGTGGCCGGGTCGATGGCGCTGGAAGGATCGATCATCAGCTGGGTGGCCATCCATCGTCGCCACCACATGTTCAGCGATCAGCCCGGCGATCCCCATTCGCCCCACCGCTTCGGGACCGGTCCGGGCGGGACCGTGAGGGGTTTCGTCTGGGCCCACGTCGGCTGGCTCTTCGCCACCGATCCCACCGACCCCAAACGCTTCGCTCCTGATCTGCGTCGTGACCCGGACCTCGCGGTCATCGACCGGCTGTTCCCCGTTCTGGCCGTCAGTTCCCTGGCCATCCCTTTCGCCGTCGGCTGGCTCCTGTACGGAACCCTGGCCGGAGCGCTCACGGCCTTCCTGTGGGCCGGACTGCTCCGCATGGCGGCGCTGCACCACGTGACGTGGAGCGTCAACTCCATCTGTCACATGTCGGGGCGCCGGCCCTTCCTCACCACCGACCAGAGCACCAACTTCGCCCCTCTGGCGCTGGTGTCGTTCGGGGAGAGCTGGCACAACTTCCACCACAGCGCGCCGGCGTCGGCCCGCCACGGCGCGCTCCCCCATCAGGTGGATCTCGGTGCCCGCTTGATCCGGGTGTTCGAAAAGGCAGGCTGGGCCACCAAGGTCCGCTGGCCCACGGCGGCGCAGATCGAAACCCTGACGGACAGCCGGCACGAGTGATGACGGGCGGCAGGGCGGAGCCGTCTGCGGGATCACGACTACGTTGCGCGCGTGTGTTTCTCCCCGGAAGGTGACCTGGTCGGTGGCCTCGTGGTCACCACCATCGGGGTCGATGCCTGCCGTCACCTGCGCGGGCGGAACAACTACCTGTTGTTGGCCGCCACCCCCTTGGTCCTCGGCGCCCACCAGATCGACGAGTCGCTCGTGTGGTGGGGGCTACAGGGCCATGTCCCGCATCTGGCCGGCCGGATCGCCATGTGGATCTATCTGGTCATCGCCTTTGTCGTCGTACCCATCCTGGTACCCCTGGCCATCCTGAGGCTCCAGCCCACGGCCCGTCGACGATGGGTGATCGCCCCTTTCGCGCTCCTGGGAACAGGGGTGGCGGCCGTGCTCCTGACGACGATGCTGCGTGGTCCCGTCACCGTCAAGCTGGGTGCCTACCACCTGGCCTACAGCATCGGCCTGCACGACGGGCTAGTGGTCATCGGCCTCTACATCGTGGCCACGTGCGGATCGCTGCTGTTCTCCGGCTACCGGCACATCGTCATCTTCGGTGTGGCCAACCTGGTGGCGGTCGTCATCCTGGCCCGGCTCACGGCCGACGGGTTCGCGTCGTTGTGGTGTTTCTACGCCGCCCTGGCCAGCGGGGCCATCTCCCTGCACATGCGCTTCGCCAAGCCCCACCGGGCCAACCCCTACGCCCTTACGTGAGGGGCGTCAACGTCGTCGCCGCGGCCCGCCCCCGTGCGTCGGTCGTGGCCGGCCTCACGGTGGTGGCGCCGTCGCTGCTGCGGGCGGCCGATGCGGTGTCGGTGGCGTCGAAGCACTCGGTGGCCGTGTCGTTGTCGGTCACGACCGTGTAGTGGGCGTCGCCGTTGTACTGGTCGAGCAGGCAGTACCAGCCGGGACTGCCGGGGTCGATGGTCACGTCGGTCACCGAGCGGTTACCGGACTCCGGGCTCAACCCGACCGTGGCGCCGGCGACCACATACCCCGAGGTGCACGGCGTGGCGCTGGACGTGGGTCCGCACACGCCGAAGGTGACGGTTCCGGTGGGGGACCCGGCGGTGGAGTTACCCGTGACGGTGGCCGTGTCGACATCGGTGTCCTGATAGGGGATGCTCGAGTCGCTGAGCGACGACTTGAGGGTCGGGGTGTACGTCCCCGTGCCGTTGGTGACGTCGAAGCACTCGGTGGCCGTGTCGTTGTCTGTCACGACCTTGTAGTGGGCATCGCCGTTGTACTGGTCCAGGAAGCAGAACCATCCGGGGCTGCCGGGGTTGACGGTGACGGAGGCGGTGGACCGGTTGCCGGACTCCGGGCCCAACTCCACCGTGGCCGTGGCCACCACGTCGGGCGAGGCGCAGGGCGTGGCCACCGACGTCGGTCCGCAGACGCCGAAGGTGACGGTTCCGGTGGGGGACCCGGCGGTGGAGTTACCCGTCACGACGGCGGTGTCGACATCGCTGTCGCCGTAGGGGATGCTCGAGCTGCTGAGCGACGACTTGAGGGTCGGGGTGTACGTCCCCGTGCCACTGGTGACGTCGAAGCACCCGGTGGTGCTGTTGTCGTCACTGGCGGCCTTGTAGTTCGCATCACCGCTGTACTGGTCGAGGAGGCAGTACCAACCGGCCGCGCTCGGATCGACGGTGACGGTGGCCGTGGAACGGTGATGGGTGCCGGCGCTCAGACCGGTGGTGGCGGAGCCGGCGTTCGGAGAGGTGCACGGTGTGGCCGTGGCCGTCGGCCCGCAGACGCCGAAGGTGACGGTACCGGTGGGAGATCCCTTGCCCGCCTTGCCGGCCACGGTGACGGTGTCGTTGACGGTGTCACCCAGCGGGATGCTCGAACTGCTGAGCGCCGAGGTCACGGTGGGCTTGACCTTGTGCGTCGTCTTGGCCCAACCGACGCCCGCCGTTGCGCCCACCACCAGTGCCACCGATGACAGGACGGCCGCGCCACGAAGAAGGTATCGATGCATTTTCCATTCCCCATTTCCGCCGACAGGAGGTGTCGGTTCAGGTATGCGCGCCGAACGGCACGACATGGATTCCCGCTCTGTCACAACGTTACCCGTCGGTGCCGTGTTCCAAACCGATGGGCAGTGAAACCACCTACTCGTCGTGTCGAACGCGGTCGCCTTGTCACGGTACGTCCCATTCCCCTGACACCGGTTCTACTCTTCACCATCCAATCGCACGTCGTCGGGCCCGAAGACGTCGGGAAGAAGTTCCCGCGACCCACGTCGACAGATGCGATAGCCACGGAGGACGACGTCGACGATCTCGTATCCGTGCGCCCACTGCCCGGCCTGGTACCGGGTACGAATCTCGACATTGTCTCCGACGAGCACGCCCAGGTGTTTCGGCGCCGGTTCGAACGGGTCGTTGTCCATGGTCAGCCACCTCTCACACGGCCCCGAAGGTGCCGCCGCCCTGGCGTTCAGCGCACGAGAAGGGCCCTGCGCTGGTGTTTCACGCCCTGCATGCGACGGACGATCTCTTCGACGCTGAGGTCGTCACGCTCTCGGAGGCGTAGAGCCAGGGCGTCGAGGCGCTCCAATTCGCGACTGCGCAACCGCACCTGTTCGGCCCGGGGGCGCAGGCGGAGGGCCCGGTTGAACGACGCGTTGGCGGCGCCGGCGCTGTCCAGGTCGAGGATCTTCGCCACCCCGCCGAAGGGCCGGCCCTGGTCGCGTAGGACGAGAGCCCGGTCGTCACGATCCGTGTCCTTGGTCATCGTTGCCTCAACTCCTCCTCGTACCGGCGAAACAGGCGCTCAGGCGCGCCGGCTCACGCCGGCCGGATGTGTTCGAGATCTCAATGGACGGGTAGCACCCGAGGACGTGGCGGCATCCACCGTGCGACGCTGTCATCCCGATGTGATCGGTCGAGCTGATCCACTGAACGGTGCTGTCGGCCACGGCGTTGCTCTTCTCTCCACGCTCATACGCTTGCGGGAGACCCGGGCAACCAGCAACGACGCACGTTCTGCGTGATGTCAGCCGTGCACTGCTACGAAGGATACCACCCGCGATGACCGCCCACCCGGTACCGGCGCCATTCGCTCGACCGGCTGTCACGCTCCCTGTCTGATTCTGCCTCTCAGTGCGGCCAGAGCCAGGGCCATGCTCACCGTCCCGATGCCGGCCACGGCGGCCAGGCCCTCCATCAGGGTCCCGACGCGCCAACCGGAGGTGATGAGAGACCGGAGGGCGGCGAGGACGTAGGTCACCGGGTTGTAGGTGGCGATAGTGGAGAACCAACCGGTGAGCGCCTGCTTGGGGACCACGGCGTCGCTCAGGAAGAAGAGGGGGAAGAAGACGACGAAGGTGGCGTTGACGGCGGCGGGACTGCCCGTCTTCAGAGCCACGGCGTAGGGGAGGCCGGTGAAGACCAGCCCCCAGAGCGCCGACAGGGCGATGAAGGCCAGCACCCCCGGCGCTCCGGTGACGAAGCGCACTCCGACACCGAAGCCGATGGCCAGCACCGGTAGGCACAAGGTGACGATCACCACGACGTCGGCCACCATCAGGCCCAGGAGGAGGGCGATCCGACGGACGGGGGTCATGCAGAGACGGTCGAAGTAACCACCTTGGATGTCGGTCACCAGGGTCGGGGCCCGCGACATCCCGGTGACGGCGAAGGCGATGGCCATGGGGACGAGGAAGGCCTTGTAACTGAAGCCCGAGTTCCCGTGGGCCAGATTCTCCAGCGCCCCGAGGTTGACCGTGTAGAAGAAGGCGGGGATGAGCACCGCCGGGAGCACCGACGCCGGCTCGCGCGGGATCTGACGAAGTGCCCGTCCGGCCACCGAACGGACATCACGGAGGAATCCGGTCTGGCCGGCTCTGATCGGCCCCGTCCGGTCCGTCCTCATGGTCGGCTGCCGGCGGGATCGAGGCGGGCACCGGTGAGCTGCCGGAAGACGTCGTCGAGGGTCGGGGTCCGGACGACGAGGCTCTTGACCTCGAAGCGGGACCGGCTGAGGGCCACGGCCACCGAGCTGACGGCCGCCGAGCTGTCCGCCGTCGCCACGGTGATGGTCTGGCCCTCCCGGGAGACGGCGTCGACGCCGTCGAGATGGCGGAGGGCGTCGGTGGCGGCCGGGTCGTCGCCCCCGACCTCGATGACGATCACGTCCTGGCCGACGGACCGCTTGAGCACGGCCGGAGGGCCCTCGGCCACCAGGCGGCCGCGCGAGATGATCCCCACCCGGTCGGCCAGTTCATCGGCCTCCTCGAGGTACTGGGTGGTGAGGAAGATGGTCATTCCCAGTTCGGAGTTGAGCCGACGGACCTCCGACCACACGCTCTCCCGGCTGGTCGGGTCCAGCCCCGTGGTGGGCTCGTCCAGGAAGAGGACCTCGGGGTTGTGCATCAGAGCGGCGGCCAGGTCGAGCCGTCTCTTCATGCCACCGGAATAGGTCCCGATGCGCCGGTCGATGGCGGGTCCGATGTCGACGAGGTCCAGCACCTCGCCCAGCCGGATCCGGATCTCCGGTGACCGCAGTCCGTAGAGCCGGCCCTGGAGGGCGAGCAGCTCGCGACCACTCTGGCGATCGTCCAGCGCCGCCTCCTGCAGGGCCACGCCGATCCGGAACCGGACCTCCTGGGGCTCGTCGACCACGTCGTGCCCGGCCACCACGGCGCGGCCGGCGCTCGGACGCAGAAGCGTGCAGAGGACCCGGAGCAGCGTCGACTTGCCCGCACCGTTGGGACCCAGGAACCCGTAGATCTCGCCGGCGGCGACGTCCAGATCGATCCCGTCGACGGCCGCCACGGGGCCGAAGCGGCGGACCAGTCCGGTGGTGGTGATGGCGGCCGGGATCGGCCCCGGGGCGGTGGCCAGGGCGTCGACGAGACCTGCATACTCGTACACATCTGTCATACCAGTGAGTATTTACTATACTGAGGGGTGACGCAAGCCCTATGGCCCTCGAACCCCTCACCCCGGAGCGCCGGCGTCAACAGACCCGGGAGTATCTGCTCCAGGCGGCCGCCCAGGTGTTCGCCGAGCGTGGTTTCCACGGCGCCTCACTCGACCAGGTGGCCGCCGCCGCCGGATTCACCAAGGGGGCCGTGTACTCGAACTTCAAGAACAAAGAGGACCTGTTCCTGGCCTTGCTGGAGGCGAACCAGGAGCGCGAGATGAACGCTCTGCTCGCCACCCTGGAGGCGTCCGACGTCCCCCCCGAGTCCCGACTGCCGGACTTCGTGAGCTTGATCCGGGACCAGACCACCGACCTCGGCAACAACTGGAACATCCTCTATCAGGAGTTCGCCCTCTACGCCATGAGGAATCCGGCGGCCAGGAGGAAGCTGGCGGAGTTCGACGCCGCCGCCATCGACAAGGTCGCCCGACTCATCGACGCCGAGCGGACGAGACACGGGATCACATCAGACCTCGACACCGAGCATGTCGCCAGCATCATCGTGGCCCTTTTCCACGGGATCAACCTCATGCGGGGCCTCGACGTCGAAGGCGTGGACGCGTCCTTCCTCGAGGCCGTGATCACCTTCCTGGCGCGGGGTCTCATGTCCGACTGGACATGACCCGGCGATGAGCCGCCGCGGGGTCAGAAAGGTGACGTCCACCATCCTGTGGTGGATCGACCCGGAGGAGAATCCGTCCGGCCTGGTCTACGGGACGATTGCCGTCGGCGCCGTCCTGGCCGCCCAGAGCACACGTCGCGATACCTTCGCCGACACCATCGGAGCCACCGTCCTCATCCTGTGTCTGTACTGGTTGGCCCACAGCTACGCCACCGTCACCGGTCAACGCCTCAAGACCCGCCAGACCCTGTCGGCGCGCGCCCTCGGCCGGTCCCTGCTCCACGAAGGGACGATCGTGAAGGGGGCAGCCCTCCCCGTCGCCGTTCTCCTCGTCCTGTGGGCCGCCGGCGTGTCCCTCAACACCGCCGTCACCGCCGCGTTGTGGACGTCCGCCGTGGCTCTGGCCGTGTTCGAGTTCGTGGCCGCCTTCCGCAGCCATCTGTCACGGGCCCAGACGGTCGTCCAGGTCCTGATCGGCTCCGTCCTCGGCGCCGGGGTCCTGCTCATCCGGGTCCTTCTCCACTGACCGGTCCAATTGACCCCGCCACCGGGCGCTGCGACGATGCCCCCCTGATGGACGCCGGCGACGGCGGCCGTGAAAGGGGTCGACGTGACCGTCCGCTACGGAGCCAGGACGCCGGAGCAGCTGCACAGTCGGGAGGTCGAGAAGACCTCGGTCGGCGCGTGGTCGACGGTGTTGGTGGCCACCTTCGAGACGGACCCTGCGGTGCTGGCCTCGGTGCTCCCGAGACCGCTCGAGCCGTCGTCGCGACCGCTGGCCAAGGCCACCTTCGCCACCGTCGACATCCCCGGGCTCCCCACTTTCGGGGCCGGGAGCTTCTCGGTCCAGTGCACCCACGAGGGAACCGTCGGCTACTACTGCCTCGTCATGCCGATGAGCACCGAGCAGTCGGTCATCGGTGGTCGTGAGACCTTCGGGGAGCCGAAGAAGATCGGGCAGGTCACCGTCGACGTCGACGGCGACTCGGTGCACGGGACGATGAGCCGGATGGGCGTCACCTTCGCCGAGTTCTCCGGCCGCGTCACCGAGGAGCTCGAGGTCCCGGCGCCCGAGACCCGGACCGACTTCTACTTCAAGGCGCTCCCCGCCCCCGACGGCCGGGGTCTCGACTCCGACCCCGCCCTCGTCTACTGCACCAGGGAAGAGACGATCCGGTGGGTGAAGGCCTGCGCCGGTGATCTCGTCCTGCGCGACTCGAGGTTCGATCCGGTGGCCGACCTCCCCGTCCTGTCCCTGGTGGAGGTGACCCTGGGCGAGCGCAACGCCATCCAGAAGGGGCGGATCCACTCGACGGTGCCGGCCGATTGGGTCATCCCCTTCATCCACCAGCGCTACGACGACCTCTCCCCGCTCGGCGAGGACTGAGAGGCCGATCATCATGGACTACGAGGGGAGGGTGGCGGTCGTCACCGGCGGTGCCGGGGGGATCGGTCGGGGGCTCGTCCACGCACTCCTGGCCCGGGGGGCACACGTGGTGGTGGCCGACGTGGAAGCCCCGGCCCTGTCCGACGCCGTCGACGAACTCGCCGCCCTGGGGACGGTACGCGGGGTCCGGACCGACGTCGCCGACCCCGGCTCGGTGGAGGCCCTGGCCGACAACGTCTACGCCGCCGAGGGCCGGTGCGATCTCCTCTTCGCCAACGCCGGTGTCACCTCCGGCGGCGGCGGCCTGCCGTGGGAACAGGAGATCAACGACTGGCGGTGGTGCTTCTCGGTCAACGTCTTCGGTGTGGCCCAGACCGTCCTCACCTTCCTGCCCCGGATGATCGCCGCCGGGACACCGGGCGAGATCGTCGCCACCTCGTCGGGGGACGGCGGTGTGGCGCCGGTCCCCTACGCCAGTGTCTACGCCTCGTCGAAAGCCGCCGTCAGCTGCTTCATCGAAGCCGTCGCCCACCAGCTCCGGACCGTCGACGCCTCCGTGGGCGCCCACGTCTTCTATCCCGGCGGCGGGCTCCTCGACACGGGACTGTGGACGGCGGGACGCAACCGCCCCGCCGAGCTCGAGCGCGTCCGGCCCCGTCCCCCGGCCCCGGGGACGACCTTCCCCGAATTCAAGGCGCAACTCGAGGCGGCCGGCTTGCCGGCCGAGATCGTCGACCTCGACTGGCTGGGGGCCACCGTCCTCGAGCACCTGGACGAGGGCCGCTACATCCTGGGCCCGGGCTCGGAACGGTTCGCCCCCCTCCTGCACGCCCGGGCCGACGCCATCGCCCGGGGCGAGCTCCCGCCCACCCTGCTGCACTGAACGTCCCTGCTGCCCTGAACGACCCTGCCGCACTGAACGACCCTGCTGCTCTGAACGACCCTGCCGCCCTGAACGACCCTGCCGCCCTGAACGACCCTGCCGCCCTGAACGACCCTGCCGCCCTGAACGACCCTGCCGCCCTGAGGGAGACTGTCTGCATGGAGCGTCGCTACACCGTCATATCGGCCGACTCGCACTGCGGGGCCGACGTCCTCGACTACCGGCCCTACCTGGCCTCGAGGTTCCACCAGGAGTTCGACGCCTGGGCGGCCACGTACGAGGTCCCCTTCGCCGACCTTCTCGCCCCCATCCGGTACCGGAACTGGGACTCCGACCGGCGCCTGGCCGAGCACGAGGCCGACGGGATCGTGGCCGAGGTCCTCTTCCCCAACACCGTCCCCCCGTTCTTCGAGGAGGGGAACCTCGTCGCCCTCCCCCCCGGCGAGTCCGACTACGAGCGGCGCTGGGCCGGGGTCCAGGCCCACAACCGCTGGGTGGCCGACTTCTGCACCGCGGCTCCGGGGCGCCGGGCCGGCGTCGTCCAGGTCTTCGTCAACCGCCTCGACGACGCGCTGGCCGAGATCTCCTGGGCGGCCGAGCACGTCGACCTCTTCGGCGGCATCCTCCTGCCCTCGATCCCGCCGGGATCACCCCTCCCCCCGCTGTACGACCCCCACTACGACCCGCTGTGGCGGCTGTGCCAGGAGGTCGGTGCCGTCATCAACATCCACGCCGGGTCGGGTCTCCCCTACTACGGCGAGCTCGAGATCGCCCGGGCCATCATGCTGGTCGAGGTGCCCTGGTTCAGCCACCGCCCCCTCTGGCACCTCATCTTCGGCGGCGTCTTCGAGCGGTTCCCCGATCTGAAGGTGGCCCTCACCGAGCAGGGCGTGGCCTGGCTGCCGCGGGGGCTCGAGACCCTCGACTGGTTCTACGGCCGGATGGCGGGCGGAGGGGCGGCCGAGGCCGTCTTCTTCGGCGCCGCCGCCGAGGGGATGACGATGAAGCCGTCGGAGTACTTCGCCCGCAACATCTGGCTGGGCGCCTCCTACCTCCGGTCGTCGGAGTCCGAGCTCCGCCCCCAGTTCGGCGCCGACCGCGTCATGTGGGGAGACGACTATCCCCACTCCGAAGGGACGTGGCCTTTCAGCCGGGAGGCCCTGCGCGTGGCCTTCGCCGGCGAAGACCCCGACGTCGTCCAGCGTTGCGTCGGGATCAACGCCGCCGACCTCTACGGCTTTGACATGGAAGCCCTCGCCCCCCTGGCGGCGGCGGTCGGACCTCTCGTCGAGGAGATCGCCGAGCCCATCGCCGCCAGTGCCTACCCCGAGAAATCGACGTCGAACGCCTTCGACACGACCCAGGTCCTCAGGTCCTGGTAGCGGTCGGCCGTCGCCGGCCGGTCACGTCAGTGGGGGTTCACCTCGATGAACGTGATCGTGTTCCCGTCGGCATCGGCCACCGACGCCTTTCGTCCGGCATCGGCGACGATCTCGATCGCCGCGCCGGTGATCCCCCGCTCTCCGATCTCCGTCATGGTGGCGTCGAGATCGGGCACCGCCATCGTCACCAGTGCGGTCCCCACCCGCGTCGGGTCGCCCACGACGTAGACCCAGGCCGAATCGGCCACGCGCCACATCACCTCGTCAGCCTTCACGACGATGTCCGCCGGTCGCCCGAACAACCGGTCGTACCAGGTCACGGCGGCCGGGAAGTCGGCCACGGGGATACCGGCGAAGAGAACGTCGACCGGCACCCGATCACGCGTCCCTGGTGGCCATCCGCCACGCCCCGAGGACGGTCCAACCGACCACCCAGGCCACGATGACGCAGACCGCCACGGTGGTCGACTCGGGCACCAGACGCGGGCCACTCCCGGGCGGTCCTCCGCCACCGAAGGCGAGGGGCAGCCCGCCCGGTTCCAGGTGGGCCGTGGCCAGACCGACCACGGCGCGCTGCAGATTCACGAGGTGGCGGATGACGTTCATCGACAGGATCGGCGTCAGGATGACCTCGAGCACGATCATCAGGATCACCGCCACCGTTCTCTGGCCCAGGAGCGATCCGAGCCCCAGGCCGACGATGAACCCGATGGCCGCTTCGAGCTCGATCCACAGGCCGGACTTGATCATGAGGGAGTTGGACGGATAGAGGAAATGCGCCCTGTAGTCGGCGTAGTCCTGCTGGGCGATCTTGACGGCCTGCGCCCTGTTCGAGGCCGGTGTCGGGTTCACCCCGGCGCCCGGTGGCACAGACCCTTTGACGATCACACCGCCGTTGGGAACGGGACCGCTCGACGTGACGGGGCCGTTGGGGCCGCATTGGATACTGGAGGTAATGGGTCCGTTGTACGGGAGATCACACATGGCCTCGCCGGGATGGTCGCGGGCCCAGTTCTCGAAGCGGGTGAGCGACATGCCGACGGGCAGTTTCACCCCGTCGTAGTTGAGGGTCGTGGGGGCGGCGAAGACGCACACGGCGCAGACAATCGTGAAGCCGACGGCCACCAAGGAGACGACGATGGCCAACCCGGCCGGGATGCGGGCCAGGTAGAGCGACACCCGGGAGCGACCCGTCACCACCAGATGGCGGAACATCCCTTCGGTCAGGTCGATCGACCCCGCCGTGCAGCCCAGCGCGGCGGCCACGATGAAACCGAAGACGTACATCACCCCGGCCACCAGGTGCGTGTAGATGTCGTAGCCGCCGGCGGGGCCGTAGGACTTGGGCGCGAAGGCGTGGGCCAAGAGGCGGATGACAAGGAACAAGGAGGGGAGGCCGATGTTCACCACGATCAGGGCGATCATGAGGCCGCGCCGTTTGCGCAGCTCCATGATCCGGGTGGTGATCATGGCCAGGGTGGGGATCCACGATCCCCGGTGGTCGTTCGGCACTTCGGGAAGCGACACCGGCGCCGGGGCCCCCATGTCGGTCACCACGGTCATTCGGTGTCCCCCAGTCGGCTGGTGACGGACAGGAACCAGGATTCGAGCGAGGCCTGGATCTCCTGGAGCTGGTAGACGTCGATCCCGCCCTCCACCAGCAGGCGATTGATCTCGGCGATGACGTCCCGGGAGGTCCCGGCCGGCAGGCCGATCCCCAGTCCTTGGGCGCTCAGTTCGATCTGAGCCCCGAGGGCGGTGGCCTCCAGGAGCGAGCGGGCCCGATCGGGATCCGAACACTCGACCTGGAGAGCGACCGAGGCACCGGCCAGCAGGTCGGAGATCGGTCCCTGGCGGATGACGTTGCCGTGGTCCACGATGGCCACGGCGTCGCAGGTCCGCTCCACCTCGTCGAGGAGATGCGAGGACAGCACCACGGTGCGGCCCTCGGCCACCAGGGACAGGATCATGTCGCGCATCTCGTGCATCCCGGCCGGGTCGAGTCCGTTCATCGGTTCGTCGAGGATCAGCAGTTGGGGATCGCCGAGGAGGCAGGCGGCCACGCCCAGACGCTGGCGCATGCCCATCGAGTACTTCGACACCTTGTCGTCGGCCCGGTGGGCGATGCCGACACGCTCGAGGGCGGGCCCGATGCGGTCCTTGGCCGCCGGCTCGCGGGCGGCGGCGAGAATGCGGAGGTTCTGGCGCCCGGTGAGGTGTCCGTGGAACCTCGGCTCGTCGACGATAGCGCCCACGCGCGCCAGGGCTATGTCGCGATGGCGGGGAACCTGGTGTCCGAGCAGCGACATGGTGCCGGCGTCGGCGTGGGTCAGTCCCAGCAACACCCGGATGAGGGTGGTCTTGCCGGCGCCGTTCGGACCCAGGTAGCCGAAGGCGCAGCCCCGGGGGACCAGGAGCTCCACGCCGTTCACGGCCACGTTGGCGCCGAACTGCTTGGTCAGTCCGTGGGTCTCGACGGCCCACTGGGTGTCGGTGGCCAAGACTTGCTCCGATCTCGTCGATCAGGCCGCTCATCACGGGTCACGGCCGACATGCCTTGACCCCCCCAACCTAGAGCCTGCCCCGACCAGCGAGAAGACAGCTACCGGGTCTCTTCCTGATGGGGTTAACCCCCGTCAGCGCGTCGGCGTGATCCCGTATTCGGCCAGCCACCACTTGGCCGACGCCGCCGCCCCCGGGTCGGCGGCCAGCGACGGGTCCTGGCCGAGGTCCGCCGGCTTGGGACCGATCCGGTCGGCCACCGGTCGCAGCGCGTCGAGGTCGAAGCCGTAGACCTTGGCCGCCGTCGCCCCCAGGAGCTGCCTGGTCTCCTCCACCGGCACCTCGCAGAAATCGGCCTTCAGCTTGGCCGCCGTGTTGGGCCACGAGCCCTCGGGGTGCGGGTAGTCGGTGCCCCACATCACGGAGTCGAGGCCGAGGACGTGGCGGCGGCGGATCTCTTCCCGGGACATGGTGGAGGCGCCGGCGAAGAGGTTGGTCCCGAAGTACTCCGAGGGCAGCTTGGAGATCTTCCCTTCGAGAAGGGCCGCCATCTTCTTGGTGGTGTGCCCCCCGCCCATGTACTGGTCCCACTTCCACTTGGAGTCGGCGATCCAGTAGGCGGCCGCCTCGGTGACCACGAACATGAGGTCGGGATGGCGTTCGAAGGCGCCGGAGAAGAGCAGGTGCCACGAGGGTCGCGCCGCCCACCAGACGACCTCGGCCAGGTAGATCCCGAGGTGGCCGTTGTACTCCTCCTGCGGTGCCTCGCCCGAGTGGGTGTGGACCGGGAGGTGTGCTTCGGCACAGGCCGCCCAGAAGGGTTCGTAGACCTCGGACGAGTAGGGCGGGCGGTCCCGCCACATGGTCGGGATCATCACCCCCCTGATGCCGGGCTGATCGGCCGCCCACCGCGCCTCCACGACGGCGCGCGCCGGGTCGTGACACAACGGGATGAGGGCGATCCCGGCCCGACGGTCGGGGCTGGTCGAGCACAGTTCGGCCAGGAAGCGGTTGTGGGCCCGGGCGCCGGCGAAGGCCAGGTCGGGATCGGTGATCTCCCCCGCCGCCAGTCCGGCGTTGAACGGTGGGGAACCCATCCCGGTGATGGCGTCGGCGTCGGCGAACAGGACGTCGGCGGCCACGCCGTCCTGGTCCAGCTCCTTGTCGCGGACGACGGGGTCGTAGGCGCCGCGCAGGCCCTCCTCGTTGGAGGACTCCCAGCCCATGATGTACTCGAAGTTGCTCTCCAGCTTCTCGGCCCGCTCGGCTTCCTTCTGGGCCACCCACTCGTCGAAAGCGCCGTGGAAGCGGGTCTCCAGGTAGGGCCGGTAGTCGGCCAGCGGGAGACCGCAGTGGCCGTCGGCGGAGATGATCACGTAGCGCTCGGACATCGCCCTCCCCTTCGTGGACATCGAGCTTATGTCGTGATCACAGCGGTGAACCCGGTGCCACCTTCGGCCACGGCATCTCCCTCTCGGCCACCAGGGCCAGGTCCAGCAGCAGCGGTTCCCGGTGGTGGGCGGCCAGGACCTGCAGTCCTACCGGGAGTCCGTCGACCGATCCGGCCGGGATGCTCACGGCCGGGGAGCCGTTCATGTTGGACGGTGCCGTCAGGGCGGCGTTGTTCATGATGGCCCGGGAGAAGCCGATCTCGTGGATCAGATCCGCTCCGGGGATGGTCGACGGGGGCGGGCCCTCGGCGGCGAAGGCGACATCGGGATTGGTCGACGCCATCACGAAGTCGGCACCGTCGAAGAGGTCGGCCATGGCCTCGTTGAGCTGGCGGCGGTAGGACTCGATGGAGGCGGCCCGCTCCAGGTTGAAGCGCTCCCGGGCCGACTCGAGGCCCATCCGCATCTCGGGGCTCAGCTCGTCGATCCTGTCGGGGTAGGCGGCGCCCAGGGTGACCACGAAGCTCACCTGACCGGCCATGGCCCACTGACCGCGCAGCGGGGGGAGTTCGGAGCGGAGGTCGACGACCTTCAGACCGGCCGCCGCCGCCAGCGTCTGGGCGGCGCCGGCCACGACCTCGGCCACCTCGTCACGCACTCGGGCCGTACCCAGATCGGGGATGATCACGGCCGTCTTCCCCACCAGGTCGTGGGTCCCGAGGGCCGCCTCCCACCCACCGACCGCCGGCAGGCTCAGCGGATCGCGTTGGTCGAACCCGTTGCAGGCGTCGAAGAAACGGGCCGTGTCGCGCACGGAGCGGCTCAGGCAGCCGAGCGCGGTGGTGAGCGGTTCGATCCCGGCCGCCGGGCCCTTCGGGATCCGCCCGTAGGTCGCCTTCAACCCGAACAGGCCGCAGAAGCCGGCCGGGATCCGGATCGACCCTCCGCCGTCGCTCCCGGTGGCGATGGGCAACAGCCCGCCCGCCACCGCCGCCGCCGTTCCGCCCGACGACCCGCCAGGGGTGCGCGACGGGTCCCACGGGTTCCTGGTGGTCCCGTGCAGCTCGGTCGACGTGCAGTTGATGCCCCCGAACTCGCTGGCCGCGGTCTGGGCGGCCAGGACGGCCCCGGCGCGCCGGAGTCGGACGATGGAGGTCTGGTCATGCTGCGCCACCCGGTCCTTGAAGAGCAGGGATGCCTCCGTGTAGGGCCACCCGTTCACCTCTTCGAGCTCCTTGACCCCGAAGGGGACGCCGCCGAAGGGGAGCGACACGTCGGCGTGGGCGGCGACGTCCCGGGCCCGGTCGAAGTCGGTGTGGCTGACGGTGTTCAGAGACGAACGGCCGAGGGCCTCGATGCAGGCGTCGAGCGCTTCGACCGGTGAGAGCGTCCCCTGACGGAAGGCGTCCACCAGGCTGCAGGCATCGTCGAACCACGGAGCTGCCATATGGGCCGACGGTAACATCGACGGAAGCGGATCGCGAGGGGGACCGATGTGACCGATGCCGACCTGTTCCTCCCCGACCCGAGTCCCCGGGACGTCCGCGTCTCGGTGATCTCGGTCGACGACCACGTGGTGGAACCGCCCGACACCTTCGAAGGCCGGCTTCCGGCCCGGCTCCAGGACCGGGCCCCCCACGTGGTCGAGACCCCCGAAGGCCATGAGGTCTGGGAATTCGAGGGCGAGCGGTTCACGCAGGTGGGGATGAACGCCGTGGCCGGACGACGGCCCGAGACGTACAGCCTGGAGCCGTTCCGCTTCGACCAGATGCGCCCGGGCTGCTACCAGATCGAGGCCCGGATACGGGACATGGACGTCAACGGGGTCTGGGCCTCGGTCAACTTCCCCTCCCAGATCACCGGCTTCTGCGGACGGGTGTTCTTCGCCGCCGCCGACCGCCAACTCGGTCTGGCCTGTACCCGGGCCTGGAACGACTGGCTCTTCGAGGACTGGTACCAGGCCCATCCCGACCGGATCGTCCCCCTCGGGATCACCTACCTCTCCGACCCCGACGAGGCGGTGGCCGAGATCCGCCGCAACGCGGCCCGGGGCTTTACCTCGGTGACCCTCCCCGAACGCCCCCACGAGATCGGCCTGCCCTCGCTGTGGGACGCCGCCCACTGGGACCCGATCATGGACGCCATCGTCGAGACCGATACCGTCATCTCCCTCCATGTCGGCAGTTCGGGCATGCCGAAGGCGCCCCCCGGGGCACCGATCCTCCAACTGGGAGCCACCCTCTTCGGTCAACAGTCCCTCCAGGCGTGCGCCGAGTGGTTGTGGTCGGGCTACCCGGTGCGTCATCCCGGGCTCAAGATCGCCATGAGCGAAGGGGGGATCGGCTGGGTGGCCATGCTCCTCGACCGACTCGACAACATGGTCGACCGCTCCGGCTACGGACTGGGCTGGGACCTGCGACCGTCCGAGGTCCTCCAGCGCAACTTCTGGTTCTGCACCATCGACGACCCGTCGACCATCGACACCCGCCACCGGATCGGGATCGGCAACATCATGGTCGAGGTCGACTACCCCCACGGCGACAGCACCTGGCCCGATACCCAGGACGTGATCGGGAAATGCTGGGGCCATCTCCCGGCCGCCGAGCTGCGGGCCGTCTGCAGCGAGAACGCGGCCCGCCTCTACCGCCACCCGCTGCCCGACCCGGTCCTGCCCCGCGATTGAGCCGAACACACAGGAGACACCGATGGACTTCACGCCCACGGCCGAGAAGCTGATCCCCGACCTGTCGCCCCGCGAGGAGCTGGTGGTCCTGGCCCGGGCCCTGTGGCGCGAGGGCTACAACGACCATCTGGCCGGCCACATCACCGTCAACCTGGGCGACGGGACGCTGCTCTGCAACCCGTGGCTCCTCATCTGGGCCGAGCTGCGGCCGACACAGGTCCTGCGGATCGATCTCGAGGGCCGGGTGGTGGAGGGCGACTGGCCGGTGCCGCTCGGCATCCCCCTCCATCTCGAGATGCACAAGCTCCGCCCCGACGTGACCTGGGCCGTGCACAACCACCCCCTCTACGGGACCGTCTGGGCCGACATGGGCGAGCTGCCCGACGTCATGGACCAGAGCTCGGCCCTGGGCGGCGGCGGTCTGGCCCTCGTCAACGAGTACGACGGCCCCGTCAACGACCCCGCCAGCGCCCGCCGGGCCGTCGCCCAGATGGGGAGCGCCGACAACGCCCTCCTGGCCGGCCACGGCGTCTTCGTCCTCGGGGGATCGGCCCGGGCCGTGCACCAGCGGGCCGTGGCCCTCGAGCAACGCTGCCAACGGGCCTGGCACGTGCGCGCTGCCGGGAGCGACGCCCCGTCACCGCTGCCCCGGGCCTTCCTCGATTTCATGGCGGCCAGCGACGGTGAGGGGTTCCTCGGCTTCTGGGAGGCGGCCGTGCGCGCCGAGCTCCGGGCCGATCCCCACCTGCTCGACTGAACCCCGCCGACGGGCCGGGGGTGCGGGCGGCCCCGGTGAGTGTGCCGGCGGAGTGCGGGTGTGGGCGCAGTGGGTGTGTCGGTGGACACGGACCATGTGTCGCCTCCGACACAGACGGCGGGCACCGTGCCCCTCATGATGGGAGGAGACGCCGCACGAGCTCACCAAGGAGCGAACGATGTCCGACACCGCCTTTGTCTCCAAGACACTGCTCCTCCGCCCGGCCGAGGCCGGCGGGATCGCCGACCTGTGGCACCGCGGCCTGGCGGAGACCTCGGTGGGTTCGCGATACGTCCGCGCCGGCGGCGGCCTGTGGTTGGGCAGCGACCTGATGCCCGCCGACCCCGATCCCGCGGGGCTGCGCCGGGCTCCGGGGATCCTGTGGATGCGTTGTCGTCCGCTTCGGATCGAGTTCGGTCTCGACGCTTGGTCGGAGACCCAGACATCCGTTTCGATCCGGCCCCGGGCGCTGCCGTCGGTGGTCGGCACCGGGCGCTACGCCAGGGCGGTCTGGCGGGCCCTGGAGGAAGTGGCCGAGGGTCTGCTGCAGACGAACGCCACCGTCGTCGCCCGCACCGCCTCGCGACGGTCCGTCGGCGAGATGCTGCTGGACCGCAAGTTCGAGTGGCCGGCCCGGGCGGGACGCGCCGCCGTTCCCTTCGAGCCCGGTCCCCGCCCCCTTCCTCCTGTGAGGATCGGCGCCGGCAGCCGGTGAGTCAGCCCCGGAGCTCGTAGGCCTCCCAGTCCGGTCGGGCCATCCGGGCCCGGAATTGCCGGAATGGCCAGGGCCAGGCGGCGGGGATGCCCCGGTCGTCGAGGTACCAGCTGCGACATCCCGTGGCCCAGATGGTGTTCCTGGCCGCCTCAACCCGCGCCGTCTCGAACGTCTCCATGGCCTCCCGGGTGGCGCTGATCTCCCGGGCGTCGGCGCTCCGCAGGCGGTCGACCAGCTGCATGATGTAGCCGATCTGGAGCTCGGCCACCTCGACCAGGGAGAAGTTGCCCACAGGGCCGTTGGGGCCGTTGAGCATGAAGAAGTTCGGGAAGTCGGGCACCGCTATGGAGAGGTAGGCCTCGGGGCGGTCGACCCACACCCGGTCGAGGTCGACGCCGTGGCGACCGACGACCGAGACGGGCCGTACGAACGCATCGACCTGGAAACCGGTGGCCAGCACCAGGACGTCGAGCTCGTGCAGCCGGCCGTCGACGGTGCGGACCCCGGCGCCCTCCACATCGTCGATCGCCTCGGTGACGAGATCGGCGTTGGGTCTCTGGATGGCCTCGTAGAAATCGGTGGAGACGACGAGGCGCTTGCAGGCGGCCCGGTAGTCCGGACGCAGCCGCTCGCGCAGCTCGGGGTCGGTGACGCTGTTCTCCAGGTTGTCGAGGCAGAACTGCTCGATCATGGCCATCTCCGGTGACCCGGCGTCGACGATCCCGTCGGAGAAGTGGTCGAAGAGCTGCGCCACGCTGTCGCGCAGGCTCTCCATCAGAAGGTGGTCGTCCCGGAACGCCGCCTTCTCCTCGGCCGTGTAGGCCGGATTGACGGCCGGCATCACCCACTGGGCCGTCCGCTGGAACAGCGAGAGCCTCTCCGTGCGGTCCACGATGGCCGACACGATCTGCATGGCCGTCGACCCCGTCCCGATGATCCCCACCCGGGCCCCGTCGATCCGCACACCGTGGTCCCATCGCGCGCTGTGGAACATGGCCCCGCCGAAGGACTCCAGGCCGTCGATGTCCGGGTACTTCGGGTGGTGCAGGACCCCGGTGGCGGCGATCACGACGTCGACGTCGTCGTGCACACCGCCCGCCGTGGTGAGGTGCCACCGGCCGTCGTCGAAGACACAGCTCACCACCTCGTCGCCGAACCGGACGTGGGGAACCACCCCGTGCTCGTGGGCCACGCGTTCGAAGTAGGCCCGGATCTCGTCCCCCGGCGAGTACAGCCGGCTCCAATCGGGATTGAGCTCGAACGAGTAGCAGTACAGATGGGAGGGGACGTCGCAGGACAGGCCCGGATAGGTGTTCTCCCTCCACGTCCCCCCGAGACGGTCTGCCTTCTCGTAGACCGTGAAGTCCGTCAGTCCCGCTTTTCGGAGCGTGATGGCCGACAGGATCCCCGCCATGCCCGCACCGATGACGGCGAATCGGAGGTCCCGCATGACGAGGACTCTTATCCACTCACCCCCCGTTGGCAAAGAGACGTCACCACCCCCCGGTGGCAGGCACTAGGACAGGGGCATGTCCCGCCGCGGCTGGTTCCTGTTCATCGCCATGAGCGTCATCTGGGGCACCCCGTACTTCCTCATCCGGGTGGCCGTCCGCGAGCTCTCGCCCGCCACCCTGGTCTTCGCCCGAACCCTGCCGGCCGCCGTCCTCCTCGTCCCCCTGGCCTGGCGCCGGGGCCAGCTCCGCCCGTTGGCGGTCCACTGGCGTTGGGTGATCGCCTACACGGCGGTCGAGATCGCCTTGCCCTGGCTCTTTCTGTCGCGGGCGGAGCAACACCTGACGAGCTCGGTAGCCGGGCTCCTCATCGCCACCGTCCCCCTCATCGCCGTCGTCCTCTACCGCGGCGTCAGCTCCGACACTGAGCGGCTCACCCGCCGTCGCCTGCTCGGCCTCTTCGTCGGTTTCGCCGGCGTGGTGGCGCTGGTGGGCATCGACCTGCGCGGAACCGACCTGGTGGCCGTGGCCGAGATGGCGGTGCCGGCCGTGGGCTACTCGCTCGGTCCCCTCATCATCAGCCGCCGACTCTCCGACCTCCCCACCCTCGGTGTGGTCAGCGTGTCGGTGGCCCTCACGGCCCTGGCCTACGCACCTGCCGCCCTCACCCACCGGCCCTCGCACATCTCCCTGGAGGTCGCCGGCGCCGTGGCCGGACTGGCCTTCCTCTGCACGGCCCTGGCCTTCCTTCTCTTCTTCGCCCTCATCGCCGAGATCGGACCGGTCCGGTCGACCGTCATCACCTACGTCAATCCGGCCGTGGCCGTCGCCCTCGGGGTGCTCCTCCTGAATGAGCACTTCACCACCGGCATCGCCGTCGGGTTCCCCCTCATCCTGGCCGGTTCGTTTCTGGCCACGCGCTCGCCACCGGAGGCCCCGAACCCTTCACGCTGGTCCGGAACATCTCCCGACGCTCACCCGCGTAGTCGTTGAGGGCGTTGTGCATGGTGCAGCGGTTGTCCCAGATGGCCAGGGTGTGCCGGTCCCAGCGCAGACGACAGGTGAGGTTCTCAGCGGTGGCGTGCCGGTAGATGTGGCCCAGCAACTCCTGTGACTCCACCGGGTTCCAGCCTTCGAACCGGGTCGTGTACACGGGGTTGAGGTACAGGGCGGCCCGCCCGGTCACCGGGTGTTCGATGACGGCGGGGTGGACGTGCTCGGCATAGGCGTCGTCCGAGGGGGCGATGGCCATCGAGGTGAGCTCCTTCACCTGGTCGAGGAACCCCCCGGTCCCGTAGGCCATACCCGCCGAGTGGACGGCGCGCAGCCCCGTCAGGGTCTTCCTCAGTCCCCGCGACAGGGTCTCGAAGGCTAGGTACTGATTGGACCAGATCGTGTCCCCGCCGAAGGGCGGGACCTCCCACGCGTGCAAGAGCGTGTACGACGGCGGCTGGGCCAGATAGCTCAGATCGCTGTGCCAGGCGTTGGCGAAATTGAGTTGATCGTCGGGTTCCTTGATCACCCTGATCACATAGGGACGGTCCTCCAGGGGGGAGACGAACGGGGTGACGTCCCTCCCGCCGAGCAGGTCCGTGATCCGCTCCAGATCGTCGAGGTCGAGATCCTGCCCGGCGAGAAAGACCACCAGGTGGTCGGCGAGGGCCCGGCGCACGCCGTCGAGCTGTCCCTCCTCGGTCACCGAGACGAGGTCGACGCCGGTCACCGTGGCCCCCAGGGCGCCGGCGACGGGACGCACCTCCACCGTCATCGCCAGCGCCGTTGCGGGACCGACCGAGCCACCCCGGCCAACGTAGTGGACGGTTTCGGAGGTCGCTCGGCCTCGGGTGGTGTCCGCCGCCGCCCGGAGAACCCGTCGGCGTCAGCCGCCGCCGCTGTGATCGACTGGCCGGCGTGGGTATCCGATGACGACGGCATTCGTCCTCTCCGGCGGCGGCAGTCTGGGCGCCATTCAGGTCGGGATGCTGCAGGCGCTCGATGAGCGCAGGATCCACCCCGATCTTCTGGTCGGGACCTCGGCCGGCGCCATCAACGCCGCCTTCGTGGCCGGCCACGGCACCGGGCGTGGCCCACTCATTCAGCTTTCCGACCTGTGGCGGGGCCTGCGACGCAGCGACGTCTTCCCCCTCGATCCCTGGCGCCTCCTGCGCGCCGCCGCCGGTGCCCGTCCGTCTCTGTACTCCAACCGTCGGCTCGGCCGGCTGATCGACACCCACCTCGGGTACGGCGACCTCCAGGACGCCGGCATCGCTGTCCATATCGTCGCCACCGACCTGCTGAGCGGACAGGAAGTGCTGATCGGGAGAGGGCACGCGGTCAGCGCCGTCCTGGCCAGTGCCTCGATCCCCGGGGTCCTCCCGCCTCTCGAGCGGGACGGTTTGTTCCTCGTCGACGGTGGCGTGGCCGACAACACCGCCATCTCCCAGGCCGTCGCCCTCGGGGCCGACCGGATCTTCGTCCTCCCCGCCGGGTTCGCCTGCGCCCTGGACCGACCACCGGCCACGGCGCTGGCCGTCGTCGTCCACGCGCTGACGCTTCTCATCGAAGAGAGGCTGATCGTGGAGGTGGCCCACCTCAGGGAGAGAGTCGAGATCACCGTCCTGCCCCCCTTGTGCCCACTGGCCGTGTCCCCCGTCGACTTCAAGCATGCCGGCGAGCTCATCGACCGGGCCCACCACGCCACCGGACGTTGGCTCGACGAAGGTGGTCAGGCGTTACCCCATCCGGAACGCTTCCTGTCGTTGCACCATCACAGAACCCCGGCCGGGCCCGGACGCCGAGCATGAGAGTGGCCGAGGGCCGGTGGCAGACTGGAGCGCCCATGGCAGTAGAACAGACCTTTGTGATCGTGGGAGCCAGCCTGGCTGGCGCCAAGGCGGCTCAGGCCCTCCGGGAGGAGGGCTTCGCCGGTCGGGTGGTGCTCATCGGTGAGGAGCCGGTCCGGCCCTACGAACGGCCGCCGCTGTCCAAGGCCTACCTACGCGGTGAAGTGGATTTCGACGACGCGGCTGTCCATCCCGAGGGGTTCTACGGGGAGCACGAGATCGAGTTGCTCACGTCCACCACGGTGACGTCGATCGATCCCACCGCCGGACGGCTCACCCTGGAACCGGGCGGATCTCTCGCCTACGACCAGCTCCTGCTGACCACGGGTGCCACTCCGAGAAAGGTGGCCATCCCGGGGGCCGGGCTCGATGCCATCCACTATCTGCGCAGCGTGGCCAGTTGCGACGCGCTGCGGAACGCGCTGGCCGATGCCCAGAAGCTCGTCGTGGTCGGCGCCGGTTGGATCGGCTCCGAGGTGGCCGCCTCGGCCCGGCAGCTCGGCAAGGACGTGGCCCTGATCGAAGGGGCCCAGGTGCCGCTCCAGCGCGTTCTCGGTCTCGAGGTCGGCGCCATGTTCCGCGACCTCCATGCCGACCACGGGGTCGAGCTCCACATGGGTGTCGGCGTGGAGGCCTTCCGCGGCGCGACGGCCGCCGAGGAGGTCATCCTGGCCGACGGCAGCTCGGTGGCCGGTGACCTCTTCGTCGTCGGTGTGGGGGTGAGCCCCCGGACGGAGCTGGCCGAGAGCGCCGGGCTCACGCTCGACAACGGGGTCGTGGTAGACGAACACCTGGCCACGTCCATTCCCGGGATCTGGGCCGCGGGCGACGTGGCCAACGCCTATCACCCCATCCTCGACAAGACGATCCGCCTCGAGCACTGGTCGGCCGCTCTCAACCAGGGGCCGGTTGCCGCCCGGAACATGCTCGGCCGGGACGTGGCCTACGAGAAGATCCCCTACTTCTTCTCGGACCAGTACGAGCTGGGCATGGAGTACAGCGGGTTGGCCGCCAGCTGGGACCAGGTCGTCTACCGGGGTGACCGGGACAAGGGCGAGGTGATCGTCTTCTGGCTGGACCGGGGCCGGGTGGCGGCCGGCATGAACGTCAACGTCTGGGACGTCGCCGGCCAGATCGCCTCGCTCGTGAGGTCGCGGAAGACCTTCGACCCCGGGCGGCTGGCGGACCCGGCGGTGAGCCTGGACTCACTGGTCGGTCCCGGGGACTGACTCGGGGACGGACTGGGGCACCGACCGGTCACGACGAGCGGCGGGAGGCAGCGACCCGCCGGGCCGTCCGCTACGACCCGGCGGGACCACTGCCCGGCGACGCGTACGGGACTTGAACCCGTGCCCTCGGATCGATGATCCGATGCTCTTCCTCTGAGCTAACGCGTCCTGTCGGGGAGGCGGGAGCCCGGTCCCGTCGGAGGCGGCGTCACCTCGGGAAGGTGACACCGGACGGCCGGGAGGAGCCGGTCGGAGGCAACCGGCCACGGGAGATGGAAGGGACATCTCCGGCCGTCCACCGGGCTCCCGCCTGGGTGCGGGCGGAGAGGCTCGAACTCTCACGGACGTCTCCGTCCTCCGGCTCCCGAAGCGGGTGGGTTTCCCGTCTTCCGCCGCCCGCCTGTGGTCGAGTCCGACACGTGGTGACGGCCCGATCCTTTTCTCGGCAATCTATTCGGTTTTCAAAGAGCCATTTGGGCGCGCGCCATCAAGCCCATTTGCGCATTGGGCTCGTCACGCTCGCCGGCGCGGCGAGAAACCTGACCCCCCACGGGCGGCGGGCGAAGCCACCCGACGACCGGAGGCCGCGCTTGCCCTCAGATGTCCTTCCGGCCCGGAAAACAAAGAGCCGCCTCCCTGGGGAAGCGGCTCCTCGACGGTCTCCGGACTTCGAAAGTCCTGGTCATCCCGTCAAGGGCGCCTCCATGGCGAGGTTGGCCCACCCGATGGCCTTGTCGGCGTACCCGTGGGTCGGTACGGACACGGCGCGGCACGACGTCGCCGGGGTTCGGGCCCCTCCGAAACGCCGGTCGACCCGGCTCTGCGTCGCGTGCTGACACCGCATGATCAATACCGTACACCGATTTGAGACCGTATGAAAAGAGTCACCGCCGAGGTTCTTCCATATGGATCAGCAGGGATTCAGCAGGGATTCAGCAGGGATTCAGCAGGGATTCAGCAGGGATTCGGCAAGGATTCGGCAGGGATGCGCCATGGATTCGACGCCGCATGGATTCGACGCGGTCGTGGGCGGCGGCCGTAACCTCGGGCCAGGAGGTCCCATGTTCTCGCCGCTCCCCGACGCCGGATCGCCTTTCGTGGGCGGCACCCGGTTCGACATCTCTTCTGCCGGTTACGCCGCCGCCGAGTACGCCTTCGCCGGCGACGCCGGCGCCTACCGGTCCGGCGGCGACGGCGTCGCCGTGGTGGAGCACGCCGCCTTCACCACCCGCGTCCTCGTCTACCGGCCCGCCGACGCGGCCGCCTTCAACGGGACGGTATGGGTCGAGTGGCTCAACGTGAGCGGCGGGCTCGACGCCGCGCCCGACTGGATCTTCACCCACACCGAACTCATGCGCCGGGGGGCGGCGTGGGTGGGTGTCTCGGCCCAGAAGTCGGGGGTGGAGGGCGGCGCCGGCGTCCTCGGCATGCCGAGCCTCAGTCTGGTGGAAACGAACCCGGCGCGCTACGGCGGGCTCCACCATCCCGGCGACCGCTTCTCCTACGACATCTACACGCAGGTGGCCGCCACCGTCCGGACCGGCTCGGGCACGATTCTCGACGGCCTGGCCGTCGAGAGGGTGCTGGCCGTCGGTCAGTCGCAGTCCGCCTTCCGCCTCACGACCTATGTGAACGAGATCGATCCCGTCGCCGCGGTGCACGACGGCTTCCTGATCCACGCACGCGGGCGCGCCACCGCGCCGCTCGACGACGACGGGGACCCCGCCGCCGCCCTGCGCGGAGGTCCCGTGGCCTTCCGGAGGGATCTCCGCGTCCCGGTCCTGTGCGTCGAATCGGAGACCGACCTCATCAACCTGGACTACCTGGCGGTGCGCCAGGACGACTTCGACCGGTTCGTCCTGTGGGAGATCGCCGGGGCGTCACACGGCGACGTCTACACGTTCGTCGCCGGCCCCATCGACAGCGGTCGTCTCCCCCTCGAGGAGTTGGCGGCCGCCTGGCTCCCCGTCTCCGAGGTCTACGGCATGGCCCTCGACAGGGCCGTCAACGCCGGGCCGCAGCACTACGTCATGAACGCCGCCGTCTCTCATCTCGACCGGTGGACCCGGGACGGGACGCCACCGGCCACATCACCGCGACTCGAGGTACGCGACGGTGCCCTCGTCACCGACGAACACGGCAACGCCCGTGGCGGGATCCGGACCCCGCACACCGACGTTCCCACCGCCGTGCTCTCGGGACTGGGGAACAGCGGCCACGCCGTCGCCTTCCTGTGCGGGAACACCACGGCGTTCGACGCCGCCACCCTCCGGACTCTGTACCCGTCGAGGGAGAGCTATCTGGCCCGGTTCACCGACGCCACCGCCGTCGCCGTGGCGAACGGTTTCGTCCTGGCCGACGACGCCGCCGAGATGGTCGCCATCGCCGCCCTCAACTCACCTCTCTGACCGACGCACCGCCATCCCCGACCCGAGACACCTAGGTGCTCCGAACGTGTCCTCACGGCTCGACAAGAGCTGGCGAGTCCTGGCCAGTCCCTCGACGCAGGCGGTGGATCGATGTGTCGACATCTTCGCCCGCCCGGACGGCACATTCGGATTCGAGGAGTTCCGGCGTGACCCGGAGGACATGGGGACCTGGACCCCGGTCGCGTACTACTCGGCTCAGGAGTTCGCCTCCCGGGAGGACGCCATCGCTGCCGCTCGGGAAGTCGTGCCGTGGCTGGCCCACGTGCTCGACCGCTCACACTGACCGAGTGCCGACCCGGCACCGCCCATAGGCCGGGGATACAGTGACCGCCACCTGAACCGACAGGGGGCAACGTGGAGCTGCGCGGCGCCGTCGTGGCCGTGGCAACGGCCGTCGGGGCGGTCACGCTGGCCGCCTGCTCGAACCCGCCCGTATCCTCGACCACGTCCACCGGGCCACTGCCGTCGACGGCGCCGGGTGTATCGGCGCACGCCATCATCGTGGGCAGTCTGTCCACGTCATCGGGGGCACTGGCCGGTCA
Organism: uncultured Acidimicrobiaceae bacterium; assembly: GCA_963800065.1. Lineage (GTDB taxonomy): Bacteria > Actinomycetota > Acidimicrobiia > Acidimicrobiales > UBA8190 > CAWJFJ01. The sequence continues at coordinate 185,122 of CAWCZO010000010.1, forward strand.
GTTCGGAGAGAGCGTCGACGGCGTGAAGGCCTACCTGGACGCCGTCGACGCCGCCGGTGGTGTCGACGGCCGCAAGATCTACCTGAAGTACCAGGCGGACGACACCGGGTCCCCGACCGGCGACACGGCGCAGGCCCGGAACCTGGTGGAGCAGGACCACGTGTTCGCCGTCCTCGGTGTGGGAACGCCGTTCTTCACCGGCGCCTCGTTCTTCGCCGCCGAGGGCACCCCGGCCTTCGGGTACGTGGTATCGCCGAACTGGAACGACCACCCCGACCTCTTCGGTGCGTACGGGTCGTATCTCGACTACAGCGAAGTCCAGCCCGGCCTGGTGGCCATCGCCAAGACCCTGAAGGCCAAGTCCGTCGCCGTGGTGGCCTACGACATCGCCGCCCAGTCCGAAGATGCCTGCGCGTCGGTGATCAGGGGCCTGAAGCTGGCCGGTGTCCACGTGGGATTCCAGGATCTGGCCTTCGGGCTCGGCGCCAATCCCACCGCCGACGTCCTCTCCATGAAGGCCGCCCACGCCGACTTCCTGATCTCCTGCATGGAGGGATCGGACAACCTGGCATTCGACCTGGCCATGCACCAGAATGGGATGACCGACGTCCACACCCTCTGGCTCCAGGGATACGACCGGGACTACCTGAAGCAGGACCCCGCCGACATGGTCGGCGCCATCTACCTCGAGCAGCACGTGCCCTTCGAGGCCGCCACGCAGTTCCCGGGCAAGTACCCGGCCATGGAGCAGTACCTGAAGACGATGGAGAAGTACGAACCGGAGTGGACGTATAACGATCTGGCCTTCGAGGGCTATCTGAACGCCGTCCAGTTCGTTCAGGGTCTCCGCCAGGAGGCCGAGACGGGCAAGCCACTCACCCAGGCCGACCTGATCGCCACCATCAACAAGGAGAAGGCGTTCACGGGCGGGCTCACGACACCGGTGAACTGGTCCAAGGCCCACACCTCGCCGGCGACGATCCTGTGCGGGTCCCTGGTGGAGGTGGAGCCGGGCGACGTCCTGAGGGTGATCGACGTGTCGAAGAACGACGAGGTCTTCGCCTGTGTCAACAGCCGGGGCAAGCTGGTCCCGCCGCCGGCCGGGACACCCGGCCTCTGACCACCGGGAACGACGGCGCGGGGGCGGTCAGAGCACGCCCGACCAGGCCTCGCGCTCGGTGGCGGTGGGGTCGTGCTCGAGATGGCACGGCACGCCGAAGTACATGGTGGCCCGCCCGGTCCGGTCGTACGCCGGCCAGTCGGGAAGCCCGTCGTGGGCCGGCGAACCGGTACGGGCGAACGACGTCCACGCCGTGTGCATGGCCCCGGCCAGCGACTGCGGTGGCTCCGGCCCCGTGAGCAGTTCGATGCCCCCCTTGTGGAGATTGTCGAACACGAACGGGATCTCCAGCGCGTGGCACGAGCCCAGTCGGCCGTCGAAGGCGGTGGTGGCGAACTCGAAGAGATAGAGGAAGGTGCCGTCGGGCTGGTGCCCGGCCTGCGCCTCGGCCATCCGGATGGCCGGCAGGCGGAACATCCTGTCGGTCATGATCGCTTTGAACAGCTCGTCGTGGGTGGCCGTGCTCCGTTCCCGCCGGTAGGCGGCGACCACCGACTCCGGACTCTGAACGAACCGCCCCAACCGCCGAGCCAGCGTGTCGGCGTCCTCCACAGGACGGTCCATGAGCCCGAAGAGGTTCCACTCGTCGCGGTTCGTCCCGGTCAGCAGCGGCACCGAGGCGGCGGAGCCGTCGGCGATGGCCTCCAGGGGATGACGGGGGAGCACCGCTCCGTCGATCACCGGCCCGAAGGGCAGGCCCGACGCCGACGTCACCGGGCGACGGAGGTGACCGGCCAGCATGGACTGCCCCACCGCCTGCTGAGCCTCGAGGAGGCGCGCCGGTGCGGCATCGAGCACGGCTTCGAGGCCACCGCCACCGAGTTGGGCGACCAGGGCCCCGGTGACGGCGGCGGCGTCCTCGGCCGACGTCACATTGTGGGCGGCCCCGCTCTGGGCGATGGCCTTGGCGAACAGGCCCGCCGCCGCCGGGGTCCCGAGCAGGATCCCCACGCTCATGGCCCCCGCCGACTCCCCGAAGATGGTGACGTTGTCGGGGTCGCCACCGAAACCGGCGATGTTGTCGCGCACCCAGTGCAGGGCGGCGATCTGGTCGAGAAGGCCGTTGTTGCCCGACGTGGCGTACGACGCGTCGAGGTGACCGAGCTGCAACCAGCCCAGGACGCCGAGCCGGTAGTTGATGCTCACCACCACCACGTCGCCGTGGTGGACGAGGCTGGCCCCGTCGTACCAGGGGATGGCGCCGGTCCCGTTCACGAAGGCCCCTCCGTGGATCCACACCATGACGGGACGACGGGCATCGTCGAGAGCCGGCGTCTGGACGTTGAGGAAGAGGCAGTCCTCGCTCCAGTCGGGGGCCGGTCCGGCGCCCACGGCACCGAGGGTGTCCCCCACCTGGACGGCCACCCGGCCGAAGGCGGTGGCGTCACGCACATCGTCCCAACCCCCATGGGGTTCCGGTGCCCGGAAGCGCAGCGGCCCCGTCGGGGCGGCGGCGAAGGGGATCCCGGCGAAGAGAAGGAGTTCGTCCTTGCGTCGGCCGGCGATCTTGCCCGCGGTCGTGTCGGCGATGACGGCCATGCGCGTTCCCCCTCACCCCCCGTCCGAGCGGACGGGACGGTGCCCAGGATGCCTCAACCCCCCGCCGTCCGGCTCTCCGAGGGAAATAAAACAATTATTTCCTTGTTTTAACAGGGCGGAAGCGACACGCCGTGAAGGACGCCCGGTACCGCACCGGGGTCGGAGAGCGAGGCCCGTCATGCCGGTTGCCGTCGTCACAGGAGCGTCCAAAGGGCTGGGGAAAGCCCTGGCCACAGGGCTGGCCACCGAGGGTTGGTCCCTCGTGCTCGACGCCCGGGGGCAGCCCGCTCTGGCCCGTGCCGAAGACGAGATCCGCTCCCGGCTGGTCGACGGCGCCCGGGTGGCGGCCGTGGCCGGTGACGTCACCGAGGCCGGGCACCGGCGGGCCCTGACCGCGGCGGCCGCCGCCCTGGGCGGCGTCGACCTCCTGGTGAACAACGCCAGCACCCTGGGTGCGAGTCCGCTCCCCCGGGCGGCCGCCGTCACCCCGACCACTTTCCGGCGCATCCTCGAGGTGAACACGATCGCCCCGCTGGCCCTGGTCCAGGAGGCCCTGGCGATGCTCCGCCGGTCGGCCGATCCCCGCATCCTGAACGTCACCTCGGACGCGTCGATCGAGCACTACGACTCCTGGGGTGGCTACGGGGCCTCGAAGGCGGCGCTCGACCACTTGAGCGCCACCCTCGCCGTCGAGGAGCCCGGCATCCGCGTCTGGGCCGTGGACCCGGGCGACATGCGCACCGACATGCACCAGGACGCCTTCCCCGGCGAGGACATCTCCGACCGTCCCCCGCCCGACTCGGTCGTCCCCCTCCTCCTGGGCCTCATCGCCGGCGGGACACCGAGCGGGAGGATCCGGGCCGCCGAGCTGGCCACGGCCGGAGACCGGCCATGACCCCCACCCTGACGCCGACGGCCGTCCGTCCCGTCGCCGGTCTCCACGATTTCGTCCTCCCCCCGGAGCTCGAAGCGACCAAACCGGCCGAGGCCCGCGGCATGACGCGTGACGCCGTGCGGCTGATGGTCGCCCGGCGCGCCGCGGGCACCGTGGAGCACACGACGTTCACCGAGCTCCCGCGTCTGTTCGACGAGGGCGATCTGCTCGTGGTGAACACCTCGGGGACCCTGGCCGCCGAGGTGGAGGGGGTCGACCCGCACGGTCGTCGGCTCCAGATCCACCTGTCCACGCAGCTGCCGGCCAACCTGTGGACGGTGGAGCTCCGCCGGCACGGCCGACCTCTCTTCACGGCGACGCCCGGTGACACCATCACTCTCGCCGCCGGGGGCCGGCTCGACCTCCTCACGCCGTACTCGCTTCATCCCGAGGGCGTCCGGCTGTGGGTGGCCACGGTGTCGACCCCTGTCCCGCTCCTCACGTTCCTCGCCGTACACGGTGAACCGATCCGCTACGGCTATGTCGACGGGAGCTGGCCCATCGCCATGTACCAGAACGTCTACGCCACCGAGCCGGGGTCGGCCGAGATGCCGAGCGCCGGGAGGCCGTTCACCCCCGAGATACTCACCCGGCTCGCCGCCCGCGGCGTGGGCGTGGTGCCCATCGTCCTGCACACCGGGGTCGCCTCACTGGACGCCTCCGAACCGCCGTACCCCGAGCACTACCGGGTGTCGGCCGCCACCGCCCACCGCGTCAACGACGTCCGCCGCGAGGGGGGCACGGTGGTGGCCGTCGGCACCACCGTGGTGCGGGCCCTCGAGACCGTCGTCGACCACCGCGGCCACGTCCACGCCGGCAGCGGGTGGACCGAGACGGTGATCACACCGGAGCGGGAGGTCGGTTCGATCGACGGCCTCTTGACCGGATGGCACGAGCCCGAGGCCTCCCACCTGGCCATGCTCGAGGCGGTGGCGGGTCGGAGCCTCCTCGAACGGTCGTACGCTGCGGCCCTGGAGGAGGGCTACCTGTGGCACGAATTCGGCGACGTCCACCTGGTCCTGCCGTGACGGGCACGGCGAGCGCCGTCGAGCCACCGCTCCAGGCCGTTCCCACCACCAGGCGGGCCATCCTGGTGGCGCTCAAGCGACGGGGGACCAGACGGGCCCAGGATCTGGCCTCCGATCTCGGCCTCACCGTGGCCGCCGTCCGTCAACAGCTGGGGCGGTTGGAGTCCGATGGTCTGGTGACCCACCACCGCGACACCGAGGGCCGCGGCCGTCCTACCCACGTCTACGAATTGACGGCGCTGGCCGACATGCTGTTCCCCAAGCGCTACGGGGATCTGACGACCGAGTTGCTCAGCTATCTGGGTGGCACGGACTCCGAACAGGTCGACGACCTCTTCGAGCAGCGACGCCGCCGCCGACTCCACGACGCCCGACCCCGGCTGGACAGGCGATCCCTCGAGGAGAAGGTGGACGAGCTCACCGCCATCCTCGACGAGGACGGTTACCTGGCCGACGTGGAGCGGCTCGACGACGGGGGATGGCGCATCACCGAGCACAACTGCGCCATCCTCTCGGTGGCGCAAGGGTTCCGCCAGGCGTGCTCGAGCGAGCTGTCGTTCATCCGCGACGCGCTCCCCGGCGCCGACGTGCGACGTGTCGCCCACCTGATGGACGGCGCCCACGTCTGCGCCTACGAGATCAGACCGGCGCTACCGTGAGAGGCGTCATCGAGTGCAAGGACTTGAACCCATGCAGATCGGCGTCGTCTTCCCCCAGACCGAGATCGGCGGCGACGTCGGTGCCGTCCGGGCCTACGCCACCCGGGTGCAGGAGCTCGGCTACTGCCATGTCGTCGCCTACGACCACGTCGTGGGCGCCGACCCCGCCGTGCACCGGGGATGGCAGGGCCCCTACGACGTTCATTCCACCTTCCACGAACCTCTCGTCCTGTTCGGCTACCTGGCCGGTCTGACATCGCTGGAACTGGTCACCGGCATCATCATCCTCCCCCAGCGGCAGACGGCGTTGGTGGCCAAGCAGGCCGCCGAAGTCGACCTCCTCACGGGCGGCCACTTCCGCCTCGGGGTGGGCCTGGGCTGGAACGCCGTCGAGTACGAGGCCCTGGGCAAGACGTTCTCCGATCGGGGCAGGCGCGTCGACGACCAGGTCGAGCTGCTCCGCCGCCTGTGGACGCAGCCGAGCGTCACCTTCGAGTCCGACGACGAGCACGTGACGGGAGCGGGCCTCGCCCCCCTGCCCGTGCAGCGGCCCATCCCCATTTGGTTCGGGGCGGCGTCCCCGCCCGCCTACCGCCGGGCCGGCCGCCTCGGTGACGGCTGGTTCCCGCTCGTTCCGCCGGGCCCCAAGCTCGACGAGGCCCGGGCCCTCGTCGAGGCGGCGGCCGTCGACGCCGGCCGGGACCCCGGCACCCTGGGCCTCGAGGGCCGGGTGAACTGGGGGGACGGGGGCGTCACCACCCTGGTCGATCACGCGCAACGGTGGCGGGCGATGGGGGCCACCCACCTCACGGTCAACACCATGAACGCCGGACTGGGCGCCGTCGGCGGCCATCTGGAGGCGCTGGCCTCGGCCGCCGAGGGGCTCGGGCTCCCGATCTAGGAGCGGCCCCGACGCGTCCCGGCGGACCGGTCCGGCCGGGCGGCCCGTGGCCGCGAGCGCCTGAGAATGATCCTCACGACGGCGCCGCACGCCGCCCCCGATCCGAGGATCACGGCGACGGCGCCGGGCGCCGCCCCCGGGGCGAAGGCGACGACAGCGGCGATGACGGCCACCAGGGCCAGGGTGGCGGCCATCAACCAGAGCACGGGGGTACCGATGACGGGCGCCGCCGGGACCCGCGGCCCCGCCGTGGCGCCGGGGCCGGCGCCCTTCCTCCTCAGGTTCACGGCGCCCGACGGGCTGAACAAGCTCACGACGGCACAACCGAGGGCGGCGTCGAACACGTGGAGCCGGACGGACTCGGGGGCGAAGGCGCCCACCACGATCAGGACGACGGCCGACGTCTCGGCCATGACGGCCAGCAGACGAGTCCGCGGATGGACGACGGTCCGCCACAGGTAGCGGCGCAATTCTCCGGTCAGCCGCCAGACGAAGCGGGCCACGAAGAGGCCCGGGACCAGAAGCAGGACCACGGGGGCCACCCGTGAGGCCACGGTGCCCGAATACCCGAAGCTCCTGGCGATCAGGGCGGACGCCAGCAGAAGGCCGGCCGCCCGGGCCAGGAAGGTGCCCACGGCGATGTCCAGATTGTGACGGCTCACCGATGCTCTCGGATCGGTCCGGACGGCGGTGGCGAACCCCATGGCCGCCTGGGCCAGGCTCCCGGCCGTGCCGCTGCGCAGGTGGAGCCGGGCCAGCTCGTTGTGGGCGACGGTGTTGTCGGGATCGAGCTCCAGCGCCTTCTGATAGGAGACCAGGGCCGCCTTGCGGTGACCGGCGGCCGCCTCCACGAAGCCCAGGGCGATGTGGGTGTCGGGAACGAGGGGAGCCAGCTCCCGGGCGCGCTCGGCGCATCGGCGTGCCTCGCTGCGATCCGACGTGGCCGGGACCAGGGCCTGGGCCAGGCGGCTCAACCCGCGCCATGATCCCGGGTCGAGGCGGACCGCCTCCCGGGCTGCCCCCACGGCGTCGGCGTGACGACCGAGACGGCTGAGGGCGAGACTTGCCAGCCGGTGGGCCCACTCGAGATCCGGTGCCAGCGAGACGGCCCTGCCGGCCGACTCGAGCGCCGCCTCGGGATCTCCCAGGCCGATCTGCGCCTGGGACAACAGGCACCAGCACCTCGGCGAGTCGTGATCGGTACCCATGGCCCGGGTCAGGACGGCGACGGCCTCGTCGAACCGGCGGAGCTCGATGAGGGCCTCGGCCCGACGGATCTCCCCCCTCGCGTCGAGCGGGGCGCCGGTCATACCAGTCGACGCTGGCGGAGGTAACTCAGCAGCTCGTCGTAGGTACCACCCTCGTTGGCGAACTGGGCGACGTTCTTGGCCGTCTCGAGCCACGGTCCGATCGACGGTTTCACGTCGCCGACCGCCTGTTCGAGATCCTCCATGCCGATCATCCGCGTCGTTCCCGAACGGGCCGAGTCGAGCAGGGCACGCTCCGATGCGTTCTCGCAGATGTAGGCCAGGTCGGCTCCCGAATAGCCGTCTGTCCTGCGGGCCAGACGTCCGAGGTCGACGTTGGCCACCGGACGGGAACGCAGGTGGTAACGGAGTATGGCCTGGCGCGCCTCCTCGTCGGGAGGAAGGACCAGCAGCATCCGGTCGAACCGGCCCGGCCGGCGCAGGGCCACATCGATGTCCCACGGATGGTTGGTGGCGCCGAGGACGTAGACACCCTCGTTGGCGTTCTGGACGCCGTCCAACTCGGCCAGGAGCTGGTTGACGGTGCCGCGAGAGGCGCTGTTGCGAAGATGACTCCGCTTCTGGCCCAGGGCGTCGATCTCGTCGAGGAAGACGACACAAGGGGCACTGCGTCGCGCCGTCTCGAACAATTCGTGCAAGTTCCGTTCGCTCTGACCGACGTACATGTCGAGGATCTCGGCCAGCGAGACGGCCAGGAACCGCGCCCCATCTCACCGGCCACGGCCCGGGCGATGAAGGTCTTGCCGCATCCGGGGGGGCCGTAGAGCAGGAGCCCGCCGCCCAGGGACTTCCCGTAGAGCCGGACGAGCTCGGGATTGCGCAGCGGGGCCAGGAAGGCGGCCTCCAGACGTTCCTTGACCTCGGCCATCCCTCCGACGTCGGCCAGGCGGAGTCCGGCCGCTTCCACGTCGAAGGCGCCCGTCCCGACGTCCCCGTCGTCCACGAAGGCCGGGGGGATCACCCCTTCGAGACCCGCTTCGAGCCGACGGAGGCTCTCCTTCTCGGCCTCGGTGAGCTCGTCCCCCGCGGTGGTCCCTACCGGCGCCGGAGGTGCTGGTAGGGGTTGGCCGGTCACGCCGCCCGTGATGATCCCCAGGGCCGAGGTGTTGTCCGGTTGCCTCTGGAGCACGACGGCGGCATGACGGACGGCCTCGTCCTTCTCGCCTTTGGAGGCCAGCATCTCGGCCAGGTGGAGTCGCAACGGGAGGTCGTCGGGCGACGCCTCGACGGCGGCTCGAAGGCTGTTGAGAAGGGGGTCGGAGGTCACCGTAAGGAGGGATCGGCCCGTGCGCGTGGGCACCTTGAGGATAGATGCCGGCGGTCTGTCACAGAATGCGGGCCCCGGCCGTCCCAATTGGCGTGAACCTGAGGAGTGCTCCCACAGTGGGAGCACCGAGCCGAGGAGGCGTCATGGCCCATGTGACCCTGGTCGAGCGACCCCGGGGACTCGTCCCCAGGCTCGCCGCCCGCTACTCCCGCCACCGCTTCGGGCAGGACGTCGAGCCGATGATGGCCGCCGCCCACCACAGCGGGGTCCTGGTGGCCATGGGCGCCCTCGAGACCGCCGCCGAACGGGGTTGGAAGCGGCTCGATCCGCGCCTGCGGTGGCTGGCCATCCAGGCGGCGGCCGGGGAGATCGGATGCTCGTGGTGCACCGATTTCGGGTACTACGAGGGCATGCAACAGGGGATCGACCCCCGCAAGGTCCGCGACGTCCCCCGCTTCGGCGACAGTGACGTCTACGACGAGACCGAGCGGGTGGTCCTCGATTATGCCGTGGCCGCCACGGCGACACCGGTGGCGATCGCCGACGAGTTGGTCGAGCGGCTCCACCGCCACCTGAGCGAACCCGAGATCGTCGAGCTGGCCGCCTGGGTGGCGCTCGAGAATTTCCGGTCGCGGTTCAATGCCGGGCTCGGACTCAAGAGCCAGGAGTTCTCCGACCGGTGCGAGGTGACCCCTCTCCCCCCGGCCTGAGGTGGGGGACCTCGAGACATTTCTCGGGCTCCGGGCCTCGCTCTTCGGGGTGGCCTACCGCATGCTGGGCAGCGCCACCGAGGCCGAAGACATCGTCCAGGAGGCCTACGTGCGGTGGAGCCGGCGTGACGACAGGGACGTCGACGTGCCCTCGGCGTTTCTCACCACCATCGTGACCCGACTGTGCATCGACCACTTGCGGTCGGCCCGGGCGCGGTCGCGAGACCTACAAGGGCCCGTGGCTGCCGGAGCCGGTGGAGACCCGCTCCCCCGAACCGGGCCAGAGCGCCGAGCTGGCCGACTCCCTCTCGCTCGCCTTCCTCGTCCTGCTCGAGGAGCTCCAGCCCGTGGAACGCGCCGCCTTCCTCCTCCACGACGTCTTCGACTACCCCTACGACGAGATCGCCGCCATGGTCGACAGGACCGAGGCGGCCTGCCGCCAAATGGTGTCCCGGGCCCGGCGCCGCGTCGACACGCCCCGGCGACGCTTCGACGCCGACCGGGCCCACGGACGCGAGCTCACCCGCCGGTTCCTGGTCGCCTGCGGCACGGGCGACCTGGACGGGCTGTTGTCGCTTCTGGCCGACGACGTGATCGTGTGGACCGACGGTGGGGGCAAGGTGCGGGCCGCTCTCCGCCCCGTGTCGGGGCCCCACCGGGCCGCCCGCTTCCTGCTGGCGGTGGCCCGGCGCCTCCCCCCGGGTGTCGCCAGCCGGGAGGTCGATCTGAACGGGCAGCCCGGCCTGGTCTTCGAGGTGGCCGGTCAGGTGACCGTGGCCCTCACTCTCGACGTCGTCGGGGCTTCGATCGTCGCTGTCCGGGTCGTCACCAACCCGGACAAACTGGTCGCCCTCCAGTCGGCCATACCGACCCGGCTGTCAGACATCTCCCCCCGGTGACCGACTCCGGGTGGTCGGCGACAGAACCGTCAGCGGGCCCGGGCCGACACCTCGGCCGAAGCCGGTCCCGTTCCCTGGGCGTTGACGGCCGCCACCGTGTAGAAGAACATCGCCCCCGCCCGGGCGTGCCGGTTGGCGTAGGTACAGGTGTCCGAGGTGCACGCCACCGTGGTGTAGAGCTTCTCGGCACCCGACGAGTGTGCCCGGAACACCTTGTACCCGGTGATGGCGGCGCCGTTGTCGGTGGGAGCCTGCCAACCGAGCACCACCCCCTTCCGGGCCGAAGGGGCGGCCGTCACGCCCTGAGGTGCGCCGGGGACCGATGCCCCACCCCCACCGCCGAGGTCCTGCTGGGCCTGCGCCCAGGTGAACACCACATCGGTGGGGGCGGGCCCACAGGCGCCCACAATGATGGCGGCGAACGACGGGCCGTACGAGGAGCCGGAGGCGGTGTCACCGGCACCCATGTACTGCTGAGCCTGTCCACAGGTGACGAAGGTGCCCAGGATGTTGTCGCGATGCCCCCAGCATCCGGCCGAGGAGGGCGACGGGCACGACCCGTTGGGCGAGCCGGGTCCGTCGTCGTACATCCAGTAGTAGTCGGAGCCGAGTGCGTTCGAGGTCCCGCCGGCCCAGATCGATCCCCACGAGGCGACGGTCGCCCCTCCGGTCAGAGTGGTGGCGGACAGATCCGGATCGGTGTCGTTCGCCGCCGCCGTCTGGGCCACCGTGTCGAGTTGCGCCGTCAGCCCGGCGAGTGGGGCCAGACCTCGTTCCGTTCTCTCCAGGTCGGTGACGGCGAAGAGCTGCTCGGGGACGGTCATGGCAGCGAAGGCGCTCACCTTGAGAGACAGTGACCCCATGCTCTCCAGAGCCGACCGGGCATTGTCGATCGCCTTCACCACATCGGCGTTACACGTGTCGGAGTCGTCCAGGGCACTCGCCTTGCAGCTTCCGTCACCCGTGAAGTTGGGGTCGGGCGGCAGGCTTTCCGAGGGATTCTGCGGCGGGATGATGCCCGCCGCAGCCTGGGCTGCCGGATCGGCGGGGCGTGGGCCCGACGCCGCCGGGCCGGACGTGCTCGGTCGGACGGGTGCACCGCTCACCGGCGCGGTTCCCGCCCCTCCCACCAGCGTCGCCGAGAAGACACCCAGTGCGATCAGCGTCTTCCAAGTCCTCGGTTGCATCGGTACTTCTTTCCGGGGGGCTCACCGTTCGTCCATGGATCGCGCCGTCCATCGGGATGCAGACCATGGGTGTATCGGATACCCCCCGGATCGATGAAATCAATTCCACGACAATCACAGTGATCACTCTCTGTGAGTCGACGCATTCACCCGAAACGCTTGGCGACCACTTTTCCCTCAATGAACCGGGTCGGACAGCCGATTCCCGGAGTAGTGAGGACAGCCAACTCCTTCCCCCCCATCGCACACCGATTCTCCCACACGGAGGTGGCGATGCATACGGGTGGAGGGGGCGGACGGGCCACGACCGGCCTCCGGGGCCGGCGGGGACGACGCCGCCGCTGGACCCGGCCGGGACTGATCGCCGCCTCCTCCATGGCGGTCCTGGCCACGTCGGGGATCACGGAGATGGCCGCGTCGCCCCCGGCGGCGGCCGTCACCGTCCATCCCAGTCCCACGCCCGCCTTCGCCGGGGACGCCGGTGACCCCGATGTCGTCTACTCGGCGGGGACGTACTTCGCCTTCACCACCGGCACCCCGCTGGGCAACCACATCCAGGTGCTGGTGAGCACCACCCCGTCCGGCGGGTACCACAGCTACACGGGAACGTCCTTCGGGTCCACGGCACTGGTCGCCACACCGGGTTGGGAGACGACCAACACGCAGACATCACCGGGGGTCTTCTACTGGGGCGGCCGTTGGTTGATGTACTACGACGCCGCCCAGTCCCCCAACCCGAGCGACAGTGGACACGACTGCATCTCGGTGGCGGTGGGCGCCGCCACCCTGTCGCCGTCGGACCCCCAGTTCACCGACAACTCCGGCGGCGGCCTCATCTGTCAACCGACCGGTTCCATCGATCCGAGCCCCTTCGTCGATCCGGCGTCGGGACGCGCTTATCTGGTCTGGAAGCAGAACGACGGGGGGTCGGCGCAACGGGCGACGATCTGGTCCCAACAGCTGAGTTCTGACGGGCTCAGCCTGATCGGCTCACCGAGCGAGCTCATGTACAACGACACCGCCGCCTACCGGTGGGAGAGCACCGTGGAGGACCCCTCCATGGTCGACGCCGACGGAACGTACTCCCTGCTGTTCTCGGCCGGGGTCTACACCTCGACCGGCTACTCGGAGGGCATCACCACCTGCGCCGGACCTCTGGGACCGTGCGGGCTCGACACACAGATCCTCACCACCTACGGCTCTGTCCTCGGTCCGGGGGGCGGGTCGCTCTTCGCCGACGCCACCGGTGCCTACTGGTTGGACTACGCGGCGTGGCAGGGCGGCAGTGGTGGCTGTACCGACTACGCGTGTGGCGCCACCCGACAGCTCTTCGTGACACCGATCCAACTGTCGCTCCAGGTTCCCTGCGATCCGCCGGCGTCGAAGATCGGCTACCGCTTCGTCGCCGCCGATGGAGGCATCTTCGACTACGGCACCCTCCCGTTCTGCGGATCGATGGGTGGACAGTTCCTCAGCCGGCCCATCGTGGGCATCGCCTCCACCGCCGACGGCGGCGGCTACTGGGAGGTGGCCTCCGACGGCGGAATCTTCGCCTTCGGTGATGCCGCCTTCCACGGGTCGATGGGCGGGAAGCCTCTGGTGAAGCCGGTGGTGGGCTTCGCCTCCACACCCGACGGCGGCGGCTACTGGGAGGTGGCCTCCGACGGCGGGGTGTTCGCCTTCGGTGACGCCGCCTACTACGGGTCGATGGGCGGGAAGCCGCTCACCAGGCCGGTGGTGGGCTTCGCCTCCACACCCGACGGCGGCGGCTACTGGGAGGTGGCCTCCGACGGCGGGGTGTTCGCCTTCGGTGACGCCGCCTACTACGGGTCGATGGGCGGGAAGCCGCTCACCAGGCCGGTGGTGGCCATCGCCTCCACACCCGACGGCGGCGGCTACTGGGAGGTGGCCTCCGACGGCGGGGTGTTCGCCTTCGGTGACGCCGCCTACTACGGGTCGATGGGCGGGAAGCCGCTCACCAGGCCGGTGGTGGCCATCGCCTCCACACCCGACGGCGGCGGCTACTGGGAGGTGGCCTCCGACGGCGGGGTGTTCGCCTTCGGTGACGCCGCCTACTACGGGTCGATGGGCGGGAAGCCTCTGGTGAAGCCGGTGGTGGGCATGTCCGCCTGAGGGCACCGGGCACGGCCACCGACGGGCCGCGACCTATGGTCGTCGATGTGGACCGGGGCAGGATCCTCGTGACCGGTTGTGCCGGGCATCTCGGCGAGGCGCTCGTCCGCGTGCTGACCACCCGGGGCACCAAGGTCGTCGGACTCGACGTGCTCGACTCCCCGTTCACCACCGCCGTCGGTTCGATCACCGATCGCCACCTCGTCCGCCGTTGCCTGGCCGGGGTGACCGGCGTCATCCACGCGGCCACCCTGCACAAGCCGCACATCGACTCCCACGAACGACGGTCCTTCGTCGAGGTGAACGTCACCGGGACCGTGGTCCTGCTCGAAGAGGCCGTGCGGGCCGGCGTGGAGAGCTTCGTGTTCACAAGCACCACCAGCACCTTCGGCCGGGCCCTGGCCCCCCCGCCGGGCGCGCCGGCGGCGTGGATCACCGAGGACGTCACCCCCGTCCCCAGGAACGTCTACGGCGTGACCAAGACGGCGGCGGAGGATTTCTGCGAACTCGTCAACGTGGAGCACCGGCTTCCCGTCGTGGTCCTGCGGGTGGCGCGCTTCTTCCCCAAGCCCGACGACGACGGCGCCATCCGGGGCGCCTATGCCGACGACAACGTGAAGGCCAACGAGTTTCTCTACCGCCGTGTCGACGTCGAGGACGTCGTGGACGCACATCTGCTGGCCCTGGACCGGGCGCCGGCCATCGGCTTCGGCCGGTTCGTCGTGAGCGCCACCACGCCCTTTCTCCGGGACGACACCGCCGCCCTGGTCGTCGACGCCCCCGGGGTGGTGGGCCGACTCTTCCCCGACCAGGAGGCCGAGTACGCCCGTCGGGGCTGGACGATGGCCCCCCGGATCGACCGCGTCTACGTCAACGCCCGGGCCCGGGCCGAGCTCGGCTGGACGCCGCGTCACGACTTCCGGTCGGTCCTCGACCGGCTGAAGGCCGACGAGGATCCGAGAAGCGACCTGGCCCGGGCCGTCGGGTCCAAGGGGTACCACGCGGCGTCGGATGGCTGAGGAGGGCGACGTCTTCGGCCACGCGCTGCGGGACTGGGCGCGGGGCGGGACCGACCCGGAGGTCTTCGAGCGCGACGACGGGTTCACCGAGACCGGGATGGGTCATGAGCTCTACGTGGCCGGGTTCGCCGACTGGCTCCCCGCCGAGCGGCGGGCCATGCGGTACGTGAGCGGACGGGTGATCGACGTGGGCTGCGCGGCGGGCCGGGTGCCGATCTACCTCCAGCAGCGCGGCCACGACGTCGTCGGCCTCGACTCCTCACCTCTGGCCGTCTCCACGGCGCGTGCCTGCGGGGCCACCGACGTGTGGTGCATGTCGGCCGACGCCCTCACGGACCGGATCGGCTCGTTCGACACCATCGTCCTGTTCGGTAACAACTTCGGCATCTTCGGGACGCCGGCCCGGCTGCGGCGGGTGCTGGCGTCGTGGGCCCGTCGCACACCCCCGGGGGCGCGGCTTCTGGCCGGGAGCACCAATCCCTACTGCGGCGGTGCTCCGGCGCTCACCCGGAGCTACTACTTCCGCAACCGCCACCGCGGCCTCATGCCGGGCCGGGTCCGCCTGCGCATCCGTTACCGGCACAGGGTCTCACCGTGGTTCACATGGCTCTTCGTCTCCCGTGGCGAGATGAGGACGCTGCTGCGGGGAACGGGCTGGCACCAGAGCCGGATCCTGGGAGGAGCGCCGTCCGATCCGTACGTGGCCGTTCTGGAGAAGGACTGAGCTCACCGGAGGTCGAGCGGTGTGTACACCACGTTCCCGTAACGGTGCAGGCTCCTGGTCACCACCTGCTCGCGCATCCACCGGACGAGCTCGACGCGTCCATGGGAGCACATGGGCTCGTCCACGACGGTGACGGCGTGGGCGGCGGCGGCGGCCAGAACCTCGGGTTCGGCCGTGCCCAGGAGCCGCAATCGGGCGCCCGACCCGTCGGCCAGCGACGCCGCCAGCGCCTCGGCGCTCTCGACGGTGAGCGTCGCCTCCGACTTTCGATGCCACCGCGGCCGCCGCCGCGGGAGTGACACGCGCACCGGGGTCCCGGTCACGGCCGCCGCCCGCAGGGCCTTGGCCACCTCGTCGTCGGAACCGTCCTCGGTGACGCGCACGGTCACCCCCGGGACATACGGCCGGTAGCGCAGCTGGTTGGACTCGCACGACAGCCCGGCCAGGTCGGTCACACGCCCGAAGTGGGAGTCCCACCAGCGCCGGTAGTCGGCGGCGGCGTCGTCGACACTCGTCTCGTGGGCGTCGCACCACCGGCGCAGCGCCAGGAGGTAGTTGGGCCCACCGGTCTTGGCCGTCGGACCCACGCTCGACCGCTTCCACCCGCCGAAGGGTTGGCGGCCCACCAGGGCCCCGGTGGTGGGACGGTTGACGTAGAGGTTGCCGGCCTCCACGGTGTCCACCCAGCGCCGGTGCTCGGCCGGGTCGAGTGAGTGGAGCCCGGCCGTCAACCCGTAGGGGACGGCGTTCTGCCACTCGACCGCCTGGTCCAGACCGTCGGCCCGCATGACTCCGAGGACGGGGCCGAACCACTCCGTGGTGTGGGCCCACGAGCCGGGCCTGACCCCGACACGGACACCGGGGGACCACAGCCGGCGGTCCCGGTCGCGGCACTCGGGCGCCACCAGCCAGGTCTCGCCCGGATCGAGGACGGTGAGGGCCCGCTCGAGCGATCCGGTGAAGGGGCCCACGATCGGCCCCACGTCCGTCGCCGGGTCGTTCCCCGGACCCACCCGCAGGGCCCGCGCGGCGTCGGCCAGCTGCCGCAGGAAGGGACTGCGGTCGTAGACCGATCCATCGACGATGGCCAGGCTGGCGGCCGAGCACTTCTGACCGGCGTGCCCGAAGGCCGAACGGATGAGATCAGCCACCGCCTGGTCCACGTCGGCGGCGCCCGTGACCACCATGGCGTTCTTGCCACTCGTCTCGGCCAGCAACCGCCGGCCCGGTGTCCACCGGGCGAACATCTTCGCCGTCTCCCACGACCCGGTGAGGATCACGGCGCCGGCGCCCGGATGGGCGATCAGGTGCCGGCCCTCGGGACCGTCGGGCGCCGCCACCAGCTCCACCCGACCGTCCCCCAGACCGGCGCCGTGCATCTGCGCCACCAGGAGGGCGGCCGTGGCCGGCGCCTCGGGGCTCGGCTTGAGGATCACCGTGTTCCCGGCGGCCAAGGCGGCCAGCGACCCGCCGGCGGGGATAGCGTAGGGGAAGTTCCACGGGGGCGACACCACCACCGGCCCGCAGGGAACGCTCGCCACCTCGCCCTCGAGCGACGCCAACAGGTCCGTCCCCGCCGCGTACCAACGGGCGTAGTCCACCGCCTCGGAGACCTCGGGATCGGCTTCGGCGAAGGTCTTGCCCGCCTCGGAGGTCATCACGGCGACGGCCTTGGCGCGACCCGCCGCCATGACGTCGGCCGCCGCCTCGAGGAGGTGACGGCGCTCGGTGGCGGTGGTGGCGGCCCACCGTGCAGCAGCGGCGCCGGCACGGGTCACGGCCCGGTCGATGTCCCTCTCGGTGGCCGGCGCCGGGGGGTCCGGCGGCGCCATCCCGAGCGCCGTCAGAGCCCACCGGCGGTTGGCGGGAACCGTCAGGTCGGTGTCCGGCTCGTTGGCGAATCCTCCGTCGCCGGCGACGGGTGGGCCGTCGGTGGTGGGTGACCCGGTGGGTGCGGCCCGGGACCGGTCCTGGGTCTGGAACGGCACCGTCTGCACATCACCGCGGGCCCGCACCGACCGGGCGAAGCGACCGGCCTGGTCGTCCCAGTCGGCACTGCCCGGGACCATGTCGAGGGCGTGCCGGAGGAAACCCTCCGGCGTGGTGTTCTCATCGAGGCGGCGGGCCAGATAGGCCAGCGCGTTGCGGAAGTCCCGGCGCGTGGTGGCCGGAACGTAGAAGAGCAGACGCCCCGAACGCTCGGCCACGGCCGCCGCCTGGTTGTCGGCCATCCCGGCCAGCATCTCGATGTCGACCGACGCGCCCGCCTGCTCCGACAGGATGAGGGCCAGGGCCACGTCGAAGAGGTTGTGCGACGCCACCCCCACCTCCACGGTGCCGCGGCCCGCCGCCTCCATCAGGCGTTCGAGGAGACGGATGTACGACGCGTCGGTGTCGGCCTTGGTCCGGTAGGGCGCCGCCGGCCAACCGTGGAGCTCGGCGTCCACGTTCTCCATGGCCAGGTTGGCCCCCTTGACCAGCCGGATCCGGATGGGGGCCCCACCGGCCTCCCGGCGCCGCCCGGCCCAGTCGAGGAGCCGGTCCAGGGCGGCGTGGCTGTCGGGGAGATAGGCCTGCAGCGCGATGCCGGCGGTGAGCGGGGCGAACTCGTCGTCGTCCAGGGTGCGCATGAAGGAGTCCACCGTGAGATCCAGGTCCCGGTGTTCCTCCATGTCCAGGTTGACGAGCTTGGCGACATCGGCGGAACCGGCGCGCCGGTAGAGCTGGCGCAGCGGCGCCGTGATCCGTCGCACCGAGCCCTCGAAGTCGATGAGGGTCAGGCCGGCGGCCACCGACGACACCTTCACCGAGACGCAGTCGACGTCGCCCCGTCGCAGCAACTGGTCCACGGCCGCCGTCCGTCTCTCGGCCTCCTGCCAGCCCAGGATGGCCTCTCCCAGGAGGTTCAGATTGGGCCGCCGTCCGGCCGCCCACAGCCGGGCCAGGCGACGGCCGAGAGGTCCCGCTTCAGCCGGGTAGACGAGGGAGCCGGTCTCCCGCCGCAGGCGGGCCGCCACCAGAGCCACGACGGGGCCGGGGGCGGCGCGCCCCGCCAGGGCGGCCAGGCGCAGCAGGCCGCGGTCGGCGGCGGAGACCCCTTCCAGGTCACCGGCCGTGACCCCCACCAGTTGGCCGGCCGCCGTGCGGACATCGGTGGGGCGTAACACCCGGTCGGCCAGGGAGAAGATCAACCGGGTTCCCGACTCGCTGGCCAGCAGCCGGCGCAGCCGGAGCTGGCGCCGCCGCTGGCCGGGCGAGATGCCGGCCCGGGCGGCGACCAGAAGGTCGGCGGCCAGGGCCACCGAACCGTCGATGAGCTCGTCCTCCGAGAGGGTCGACATCTAATTCGGCACCCAGTGCGTCGTCGGTGCCGCCAACCACGAGAGGACCTGCCGGCGGGTGGTGGGACCGTGCGGCTCCCACGGCGAGGGGAGAGCGCCGTCGGCGCGCAGGTCGGCGGCCTCGGGGGTCTTCGTGGTCAGAGGGTCGGTGGCCAGCGCGCAACGGGTGGCGGTGGGGTCGATCCCGAAGAGAGCGGCGGCGTTCAGCCCGAAGACGGCGGCCTTGATGTCGTCGGTCAAGGCCGGGTAGCCGTACAGCTCCTGGTACTGCGCCGAGATCTGGAAGGCACGCATGGCCATGATCTGCGCCTGGGGGCTCCCGTACCAGATGGAGTCGGTTCCCCACATGACGCGCTTGGTTCCCACCCGGCTGAGGATCTTCCCCATGGCGTGGGCCGCCTGATCGGGCTGGGTGAGGAGCTGGCGCCACATGGCGGCGGTGTCCACCCAGACGTTGTCGTTGGGCGGAACCCCGTGGCGGTCCAGGGCGGCGAGGACGGTGTCGATCCCGATGGTGGCGGCGGGGTCGTAGGGACCCTCGGCATGGGACGGGTCCCATGCCGAGTGGTAGATGACGAAGTTCATGTCGGGGTAGAGCCGTGACACCGCCACCACGTCGTCGGGATGGTTGAAGGTGGGGTCGAAGTCCACCAAGGGGAGGCCCTTGTGGGCGACGAAGACCTTGACCCCGAGATCGTGGGCGTGTTGGACGGTGGGAAGGCCGATGGCCGGGTCCTCCAGCGAATAGCCCTGCCCGGTCGGGCTCCAGGCCGTGTACACCTTGAAGGCGCAGAGGTGGCCCGAGTGCGCGGCGGCCGTCATCTCGTCGAGGGTCTGCCCCAGGGGACCGACATTGGGGGCCACGATGTTCTCCACCAGTACCCGGGCGGCCCCCCCGTGTGTGAGCCCGGCGACGACCTCCTGGGTGTCCACCGCATCGGGAAAGGGGATGGGGGCGTTGGACGGTCCCGAGTTGGGGACGTCGGTGAGGACGGCCACCGTGGTGTCGCTGGCCAGGAACATGTCGTGGAGATAGGTGGCCCGGTCCACACAGTCGAGCTGAGGGCTGTCGGAACAGCCGGCGGGAAGCATGCCGAGGATGAGGCCGACGGTGGAGGGGGCGTTGCGCACCCAGGGGCCGGCCGGGATCACATGGTGGGTGTGGACGTCGAAGATGAACTCCCCCTTGGTGGCCAGCGTCTCGTGACAGGCGTCGGCGTCGACGGGGGGTGCGCTGCGGAAGGTACCGCCCGGTCCGGACCCCGGCGTCTTCGACGAACGGCCGGCCGGCGGCCCGGCGCATCCGGCCAACTCGAATGCCGCCAGCGACGCCGCCACCGCCCCCGCGCTCTGCAGAAAGAGCCGCCGGTCCATCCCGGTGCGGGTGGCGGAGGATTCCACCGTCGATCGGATCAGGGCGTCGGTGGCCCGGTGTCCGGCATGCGACGCGGCCGGGACGAACTCGCCGTTGGAGACGGGACCGGCCGGGAGGGGCAGGGGTGCCTCCTCGTGGTGGCGGCGCGCACGGGAGAACCGACCGACCACAGCCATGGGGTCGACGCTATGCCGACGGAAGGTCACCCGCGTGCCGTCTCCACCTCCGGTCGCCGGTGACGGCCTCGGTACTGTGGAGACGGTGGTCCGCCTTCCCACCATCGCCCGGGAGTGGACCCGGATCGGGATCATCGGCTTCGGCGGACCGCCCGCCCATGTGGCGCTGCTCCGTGGGCTCTGCGTCGACAAGAACGGGTGGCTCACGGCCCGCGAGTTCCAAGACGGCGTGGCGGCGACCAACATGCTGCCGGGACCGGCGTCGACGCAGCTCGCCATCTTCTGCGCCTGGCGCCTCCGCGGCCGCCTCGGCGCCTTCGTCGGGGGAGTCTGTTTCATCGCTCCGGGACTCCTCGTCATCCTGGCCCTGTCCGCCGTCTTCCTCGCCCCCCATCCGCCTCTGTGGATCCGGGGAGCGGCGGCCGGCGCCGGCTCGGCGGTGGCCGCCGTAGCCGTCAGGGCCTCGACCGGCCTCATGCCCGCCGGGTGGCGACGGACCGACCACGACGGCGCCGGGAGGGTGAGGTGGCTCTGTTACCTGGTGGCCGGGGCGGCGGCGGCCGCCACCGTGGGCCAGTACCTCGTCCTCGTCCTCCTGGCGTGCGGGCTCGTCGAGGTGGCCGTGCGGGCCGGTCCGTGGTGGGGTCCGGACCGGGGACACCTGACCCTCGTCCCACTGGTGATCCCGGCGGCGGGGGGACTATCGGCGCTCACGTGGGTGGCCTTCAAGGTCGGGGCCCTCTCGTACGGCGGCGGCTTCGTCATCATCCCGCTCATGCAGCACGACGCCGTGACCACCTACCACTGGATGACGGCCACCCAGTTCCTCGACGCCGTGGCGCTCGGCCAGGTCACTCCCGGCCCCGTCGTCCAGACCGTGGCCGTCGTGGGCTACGCCGCCGGGGGTCTGGCCAGCGCGCTGCTGGCCTCGCTGGTGGCCTTCGCCCCCTCCTTCGCCTTCGTCATGGTCGGGGCGCCGCACTTCGGCCGGTTGCGCTCGAGTGTGCGCGTCCAGGCGTTCCTCACCGGCGCCGGGGCAGCCACCGTGGGGGCGATCGCCGGCGCCGCCGTCCCTCTCGGGATCGCCCTGGTCCACCTCTGGCAACTGGGCGTGCTCGGCCTGGCCGCCGTCTGGCTCCTGGGTCTTCGCCGGGGCGTGGTGACCGCCCTCGTGGCCGCCGGCGTGTTGGGCGTGGTCGCCGTCATGGCCGGGGCACCGCCCTGAGCCTCGGCCGTCAGGGGCCGGGCTCCGGGGCGGGACGCCGAGGGGCACCGGTGTCGGCCGGCGAGCCGCCCATCATCTTGAGCATCGGTGTCCCGCCGGTGCGCACGAAGCGCAGGATCAGCCCGGCGGCCACCACGAGCGCCACGATGTCGAGGACGGTGGTGGGGTCGAAGCGGACGGCCATCTCGGTCACCTTGGCGTGGCGCGTGGCGGGGACCAGTCCGAGCCCACCGAAGAGGAACCCCACGGCGTAGCCGGCCAGCACCATGGTGCCGTAGAAGGTGGCCAGGATGAACAGCATCATCCGGGTGCCGTAGTACTTCCGGTAGATCACCAGGATGGGCACGATGATCAGGTCGGCGAAGACGAAGGAGATCACACCCCCGAAGCTCATGCCCCCGTTCCAGAGCACCCCGGCCAACGGCACGTTCCCGATCGAGCAGACGAAACTGAGCAGGCTCACGATCGGACCGATCAACGGCCCCCAGAACCTGGACAGCAGCGGATGGCGCGCCAAGAAGAGGTGCCGCCAGAAGGAATCGGGGACCCAGGCGGCCACCGCCCCGGCGATGAGCAACCCGAGGACGATGTCCCGGATGACCGCCGCCCACTCCATGACGAAGATGTGCGAGATCGACGTGAGGGCCTGCGGCGAGCGCAGGCGGTGCCACAGGCCGCCCTCCTCCTCGATGGTCATGTCCATGGCGGCGTGGCCCTCCATGGAGCCGGGCCGCCCGATGTCGGCCTCGGCGGCGGCGCTGTCCAGGAGGCGCTGGCGCAGCAGCAGACGGAAGGCCACGGCCACCAGCACGATCATGACGGGCCCGCCCACGAACTCGGCCAGGGTGAACTGCCAACCGACGAGCAGGGCCAGGACGACGCCCAGTTCGACCACCAGGTTGGTCGAGGCGATCTCGAACGTCATGGCGGCCGTGAAGCTCGCCCCTTGCCGGAACAGGGCCCGGGCCAGCGCCACGGCGGCGTAGGAACACGAGGAGGAGGCGGCACCGAATCCGGCGGCCACGGCCAGGGTCCGGGGCCGGTCGTCACCCAGCCGCCTGATGACGGTGCTCCGCCTCACCACCGCCTGGACCACGGCGGACAGGGCGAAGCCGAAGATCAGCGCCCACAGGATCTCCCACGTCATCGAGCCGCTGACGGTCAGGGCGTGACCGACGGCACGCACCGCCCTCACGGTTGGTCGCCGACGTGGTCCGTCCCGATCACCGGCGACCGCGTCAGGGCGAAGACACCGAAGACCACCAGGACGAGGCCCAGGCCCTCCCAGACCGGGGCCAGCCCGTGGGAGGCGACGCTCTCACCGAAGAGACCGAGGCCGATGACCACGGCCACCAGCGGCTGGGCCACGGTCAGGGTGGGCAGCGACAGGCGCAGCGCCCCGGCGTGGAAGGCGCTCTGGGTGAGCAGCAGGGCCACCACCCCGCCGACCACCAAGGCGTAGGGCTCCCAGGTCTCGAGGGTGTGGACCACCCCGCCGTCGAGGATGTGCCCGGTGCGCTCGGTGAGGGCGGCCACGTAGCCGAAGGCCGTGCCCGATCCGGCTCCGAGCAGCACGGCGGCGACGGGGCGTGATCCGCGGTGGGCCCCGAGAACCATGGCCCCGCACCCGACGGCGATGACGACGGTCAGAACCGTCCACGCCTCGGCCGACACGTGGGGGCGACCGAGGCCCGGATTGGCCACGCCGAGAAAGAGGGCCAGGCCGACCATGATCACCACCGTCGAGGTGATGTCGGAGCGGGAGATGCGGCGGTGGTCGAGCCATGCCGCCACGGGGAGGGCGAAGACCAGACTGAGGACGAGGAGGGGCTCGACCAGGGGCAGCGCCCCCCGGCGCAGGGCCAGGAATTGCAGGAGATAGCCGACGCCGTCGAGGGCGTTCCCGACCAGCCACATCGGGCGCCGGGCCAGTCGGACGAGGAGCCCCACGCGTACCGACAGCTCCGGGGGCTGGCGGATGGCGGCGTGGTGCTGGAGCACCGCCGCCAGCCCGTAGGAGGCGGCGCTGGCGATCGAGAGGGCCACCACCGAGACCAGGCTGCGCCCGATGTGATGGTGAAAGACCTTCAACCCGAAGCCCACGAGCGCCACCACCGTGACAGCCTCCCGCGCCCGCCGTGGTGGCGCAGGATCCGGGGCCCGGTCGGCGTCCCGGTGGGGCCGTCGGCCCTTCCGGTGGCGGGGGCGCCGGCGCTGCTAGCCCAGCTCGGCCAGCAGCTCCCGGCAGCGCTCGGCGTTGCGGGCCAGGGTGGCCCGGAAGGCGTCCATCCGGGCCAGCTTGGCGTTCAACTGCTCCTTCAGTGACTCGTTCAGGACCAGGGCCTCTTCGAGCAGGGCCCGGCGCTGGAGCCGGGCCGCCGACGTGTCGACCTCCTGCTCGGCCCGGTAGGCGGCGCGTACCTCGTCGAGCCGCTGCTCGGATTCCAGAAACCCTTTGATCTCCTCCAGGTTCATCCCCAGCGCCTCGCGCAGCTCGAGGATGCGCTGGAGCTGGACCAGGTCGCTCCCGCGGTAGCGCCGCTCGCCCCCGGCCGTGTACAGCGACGGGCAGAGCAGGCCCAGCTCGTCGTAGTAGCGCAGGGTGCGGGCCGAGACCCCGGCCCGGGAGGCGGCGTCGCTGATGCGCAGTCCCGTCTCGCTCTGGCCGCAGGACTCCGCCGACGCCGACGCCGGCCCGCCGGCGGGCACCACCACGGGGACGCTGTCCGGGTTCTTCACCGGCGTGCTCCTGGCCACGGCCTCAGCTCACACCAGCAGTGGCTCGGTCTCGGCCACCGCTTCCTCGGCCGGCTCCACCGGGTAGGACTCCCCGTCGGGCTCGGTGTAGTGGTACTTCCCGCCCCGCAGGAGCGAGGCGACGGCGCCGAACAGGCAGACGATGGCGGCGAAGTCGAACGCCTTCTCCAGGCCCTTGCCGAAGGGGGCCGAGATGAGGTGGGGGAAGAACGACCGGCCCGTGATGGTGTGGGCCTGGGCCGCCGTCATGTGGTGCAGCGCCGCCGGGCCCAGCAGTGTGGCCATGGGGTTGTAACCGAGGAAGGCGGCGAAGAGCGAGCCCACGGGCGGGACGTGCGAGACGCGGGCGGCGGTGGCGGCCGGGACGCCGTGGGCCTCCAGACCGTGCAGGAGAGCGGTCGGCAGGGTGGCGGCCAGGCCCAGGATCATCAGGGTGAAGAAGATGCCGATGGAGAGGACCTGGGCCGAGGAATTGAAGGTGGCGGCCATGCCCGCTCCCGCCCCGCGCTGGTTGGCGGGAAGGCTGTTCATGATCCCCGTCTGGTTGGGGGCGATGAAGAGGCCCATCCCGACCGAGTTGAAGAACAGCAGGGCGGCGAACGACGGGTAGCCGAAGTCGACTGGCAGCGCCTGCAGCAGGAGGAAGGTGACGGCCACCAGCAGCAGGCCCCCGGAGGCGAAGGGACGCGCCCCGTAGCGGTCGGCCAGATGGCCGGCCAGGGGCCCGGCGGCGAGGAAGCCCACGGTCAACGGCACCATGTAGATGCCGGCCCACAGCGGGGTCGAGCTGAAGCTGTAGCCGTGCAGGGGCAGCCAGATGCCCTGCAGCCAGATGATCAACATGAACATGAGGCCGCCGCGGCTGAGCGACGCCAACCCACTGGCCACGTTGCCGGCCGTGAAGGCCCGGATGCGGAAGAGGGTCAGCCGGAACATCGGATGGGCGACGCGTGTCTCGATGCCGCAGAACACCACCAGCAGGACGATGCCGCCGATTATCTCGGTCAGCACCGTCGGGCTGGTCCACCCCATGGTGTGGTGGCCGTACGGGAGGAGGCCGTAGGTGATCCCCACCAGGATGAGGATGAGACCGGCGGCGAAGGTGGCGTTGCCCAACCAGTCGATGTGGGCCGGCGTGCGGACGCTTCTGTCCTCGAGCTTGCGATAGGCCCAGACCGTCCCGAAGATCCCGAACGGCACCGACACCAGGAAGACCAGGTGCCATTGCACGGGGGCCAGCAGTCCGCCCAGGACGAGGCCGATGAAGGCACCGCTGATGGCGGCCACGTTGTTGATCCCGAGGCCGAGCCCACGCTGGTCGGCGGGGAAGGCGTCGGTGATGATGGCCGAGGAGTTGGCGAAGAGCATGGCCCCGCCCACCCCCTGGCCGATCCGCATGCCGATGAGCCACACGGCCGCCCCCGGCCCGTGCATCCAGGTGACCGAGAGCAGTATGGAGAAGACGGTGAAGACGGCGAAGCCGAGGTTGTACATCTTCACCCGGCCGAAGATGTCGCCCACCCGGCCCAGCGTCACCAGCAACACGGCCAGGACGACCATGAAGCCCATGAGCATCCACAGCATGTAGCCGGTGTTGGCCGGGGTGAGGGGGTTGAGCTTGATGCCCCGGAAGATGGCCGGGAGGGCGATGAGGACGATCGACTGGTTGATGAAGACCATCAGCGTGCCCAGCGTGATGTTCGACAGGGCGATCCACTTGTAGCGGCTGTCGCTCGACCGGGAGGCGACGGCGTTCTGGCCCATGCCGATATATTAACGTTAACGTCAAGGTCTTGGGCCACCACCGGTCGGCCGTCTCAACCGGGCGGGAGGTCTCAGATCCCCGGAAACGGCTCCTCGAGGGACCCGAGCACGTGGTTGCCATGGGCTGCGAGCAGCTCTTTCGTCGAGTAATGGCCGGTCGCCACCCCGATCGAGACCGCTCCGGCGGCCTGCGCCGCCTCGATGTCACGGGGGGTGTCGCCCACCACGGACACCTGGGCCGGGGTGAGCCGGCCGTGCAGGCGGGCCGCCTTCTCGATGGCCAGCTTCGTGAGCTCGGGCCGGTCGGGTGAGTCCGAGCCGTAGGCGCCGAAGACGAAGTACCGGTTGAGGTTCCCCGGCATGAGCTTGGTCCGCGCCGCGCCCTCCATGGCCCCGGAGACGATCCCGAGCATGACCCCGGCCTCCCCCAACCGCTCGAGGGTCTGCTCCGCCCCGGGGAGCACCCGGTACTCCTTGGAGGCCCAGATCTCGTCGGCCAGGGCCAACAGGTAGCGGGCGTAGAGGGCCCCGAGCTCGTCGGGGGTCGGGTCCCGGTGGAGCACTCCCCGGAACGTCTCCCCCGCCACCTGGGGATCGGTCTCCCCGGCCGACGTGTGGGCGCCGATGTCGGCCGGGATGCCGTAGAGCGCCTCGAAGGCCACCTTCCAGCTTCTCGCCCCGGCCCCGCCGGTGTGGACGAGGGTCTCGTCCACGTCGAAGAGGACGACGACCGGTTTGGTCACGCCTTCTTCTCGTCGTGGCCGCCGAACCCCTTGCGCATGGCCGACAGGACCTTGTTGGCGAAGTCGTCGAGGTTCCGTGAGGAGAAGCGCGAGTAGAGAGACGTCGTGAGGACGGGGGCGGGGACGCCTTCGTCGATGGCGGCGATCGAGGTCCACCTCCCCTCCCCCGAGTCCGACACCCGACCGGCGAACTCCTTCAGCTCGGGCGAGGCGTAGAGCGCTTCGGCGGTGAGATCGAGCAACCACGACGCGATCACGCTGCCGCGGCGCCAGACCTCGGTCACGGCCGTGGTGTCGATGTCGTACTGGTAGAACTCGGGCTCCTCCAGCGGAGCCGTCTCGGCATCGCCCTCGATCTTGGTCTTGCCGACGTTGGCGTTGTGGAGGATGTTGAGGCCCTCGGCGAACGAGGCCATCATCCCGTACTCGATGCCGTTGTGGACCATCTTGACGAAGTGACCGGCACCGTTGGGACCGCAGTGGAGGAACCCCTGCTCGGCCGGGTCGGGTTCGCCGGTGCGGCCCGGGGTCCGGGGGGCGGAGCCGGCACCGGGGGCGATGGTGGCGAAGATCGGATCCAGTCGCTCGACGACCCCGTCTTCGCCCCCGATCATGAGGCAGAAGCCACGCTCGATCCCCCACACCCCACCGCTCGTTCCGCAGTCGATCAAGTGGATCCCCCGCTCCGACAGCTTCTGGGCGCGGCGGATGTCGTCGCGGTAGTAGGAGTTCCCGCCGTCGATGATCGTGTCGCCCGACTCCATGTGGGCGGCCAGGTCCTCGATGGTCTTCCCCGTGATCTCGCCGGCGGGCACCATCACCCACGCGGCGCGCGGCACGGTGAGCTTCTGGACGAAGTCGGCCATGGAGTCGGCTCCGGTCGCTCCTTCGGACTCCAGAGCCTTCACCGCTTTCGGGTCCACGTCGTAGACGACGCACCGATGTCCGTCGCGCATGAGCCGACGGACGATGCCCGCTCCCATCCGCCCGAGGCCGACCATGCCGAGCTGCATCGGGTTCGCCGTTGTCATCGTCGTTCTCCTGGGGTCGTGGTCATCGATGTCCGCTGTTCTAACCGCCTAGAGATTCCCACGCCCCGAAACACGGGGCCCGTCAGGCGTGGTGCACGAGCCCGGCCGGCGCGCTGTCGAGACTCTGGAGGATGGCTTCGGCCAGCTCACGGGCCGAGGCGGGGTCGAGCTCCACGGCCACCCGGTACCCGGGACCACGGGCCGGGTTCCGCAGGTCGATGTTCAGGGTGTGCTCGGCGCGGGCGTGGACGGGGTGGTCGAAATAGACGGTGGCGTCCGAGAGGGCGAACCATCCGTCGGCGCCCTTGCCGCTCCCGGTGACGGCGAGGGTGGTCGTCTCATAGGTGCACACGATCGCCTCCCGTCAACTGCTCAGGTAGCGGCCGAAGAACATGAAGATCTTCTCCCAGCCGTCGTTGGCCGCCTCGGGCCGGTAGCTCGGGCGGTTGGTGGCGAAGAAGGCGTGGCCGGCTCCTTCGTAGGAGTGGAAGGAGTAGGTCTTCCCGTTGTCGGCCAGGATCTTCTCGAGCTCGGCCACCTCGGCCGGGGAGGGGTGCTGGTCCTCGCTCCCGAACAGGCCGAGGAGGGGACACGACAGATCCTTGGCCAGGTTCCCGATCGGCTCCACCTTGAGCGGGAGCCCCTCGGGGACGGGATTGATGATGAAGGCGCCGTAGCAGTCGACGGCGGCGTCGAGCGGCAGGCTGCAGGCGGCCAGGAAGGACTGACGGCCGCCCGAGCAGTAGCCGATGGTGGCCACCTTGCCGTTGGAGGAGGAGAGCGACCTCAGGTGGGCGGCGGCGCCGCCGACGTCTCCCACCAGACGCTCGTCGGGAACGCCGCCCCGGGCCCGGGCCGTCGCGGCGGCGTCGTCGGGACTGGCCCCGGGGGCGTCGCGCCAGTGGAGGTTGGGACAGACGGCCAGATAGCCGTGGGCGGCGAATGTCCTCGTGATCTCCTTCGTCTGCTCGTCGTAGCCGGGCATGTGGTGGATCACGACGACACCGCCGGTCGGTGGCCCGTCGAGGGGTTGGGCCAGGTAGGCCTCGATCTCGTCACCCCCGGCGCCGGTGATCATCACCGTCTCGGCGCGCATCGCATCTGTCATGACTGCCTCGCTTTCTGTCTTTCGGTCTCCGACCGGTCGCCGCTGTCCCGTGGTGAGAGTTCCGACGCGTCGAGTGTGTCGAGTCGGGCCCGCAGCCGGCCAGCGCTGGCCTGGCGCTCGGCCCGGAAGGCCTCGATCCTGGCCAGAGTGTCGTCCAGTCGGGCCAGGAGCTGATCGTTGGCCGTGACGGCCTGGTCGAGAAGTTCGCGCTCGTCTCGCCGGTGTGGGTGCACCGGACCGGAATTCGGATCGGACCCGGTCGAGGACGTCGACGTCTTCGGTGTCGAGGACGACCCGGACCTCGGCCAACGAGAATCCGAGCAGCTTCTGGAGATCCCGGATCCTCGTCACCCGGGCCATGTCGGTGGCCGTGTAGTGGCGGTCGCCACTGCTCCCGTGGGAGGACGGCGCCACCAGACCGAGCTCCTCCCAGTAGCGCAACGTCCGGGTCGTGAGACCGGCCAGCTTGGCAACCTCGCCGATCCGGAACACGACGGGCTTCCCCGCCGTCATCGACGGCTCCGGTGTCATCACCGACCGCCCTGCGGTACGCCACCCACCGCCGTGGCCACTCCCGCCGACCCCCCGTCGGATCCGGCGACCTCTCCACGTGTTCCGTTGGCGGCCGGGTCCGGGGCGGCCCCGACGGTCACCGGCCGGTCGGTCCCGGACGTCTCGGCGTGGACGTACATCGTCCCCCGGCTCCACGAGGCAGCCGCCGCCAGGGCGCTGGCCATGATGGCGAAATCGAGCGCGGCGTGCAGTCCGGCCCGGAACGGCGCCGTGATCAGCGAGGGGAAGAAGCCGTGCCCGAGGAGCACCGCCTGCTGGGCGGCGGGCAGGCGGGCCACGGTCCCGGCCCCGATGAGATGTTCGATCGGGTTGTAACCGAGGAAGGCGGCGAAGAGGGTGGACACCGGGGGCAGATGGGCGGCGCGCTGTGCCGTGGCCGCCGGGACTCCGTGGCTGACCAGACCGTGGAAGAGGCTCTGGGGCAGCGTCGACGAGAGGCCGACGATCATCAGCGTGAAGAAGATCCCGATGGAGAAGACCTGGGCCGAGTTCTGGAACGTCGTGTTCATCCCCGACCCCGCGCCGCGGTGCTCGGGCGGGAGGCTGTTCATCACGCCGGTGCGGTTCGGCGATCCGAAGGCGGCCATCGTCAGCCCCAGGAGGAACAGCAGGAGCCCGAACACCCAGTAGGAGAAGTCGATGGGGAGGAGCTCGAGAAGGCCGAAGGAGATCCCGGCGCCGATCATCCCGCCGGTGGCGAAGGGACGGGCCCCGTAACGGTCCGACAGGATCCCGGTCAAGGGGCCGGAGATGAGCAGCCCCAGGGTCAACGGGATCATGGCGATCCCGGCCCACAACGGCGTCCGGGCGAAGTCGTAACCGTGGAGAGGCAGCCAGATCCCCTGCAGCCAGATCACGAGCATGAACATCAACCCGCCGCGCGAGAGGGCGGCGAGGAAGCTGGCGAAGACCCCGGAGGTGAAGGCGCGGATCTTGAAGAGCTGCAGCCGGAACATGGGCTCGGCCACCTTGGTCTCGATGATGCAGAAGGCCACCATCAGGACCACTCCCACCCCGATGGCGCCGAGAACGAGGGGGTTCCCCCACCCCATGTTGCTGTGCCCGTAGGGCTCGATCCCGTAGGTGATCCCCACCATGATCAGGACCAGGCCGAACCCGAAGGTGATGTTCCCCGGCCAGTCGATGGCGGCCGGCCGCCGTTGGCCGAGCTCGCGCAGCTTCAAGTACCCGAGCACGGTGCCGAGCAGGCCGACGGGCACCGAGACGAGGAAGATCAGCCGCCAGTTGATCGGCGCCAGCACCCCGCCCAGGATCAACCCGATGAAGGACCCGCTGAAGGCGGCGGCCTGGTTCACCCCGAGGGCCAGGCCCCGCTGTCCCGACGGGAAGGCGTCGGTCAGGATGGCCGCCGAGTTGGCCATCAGCATCGCCGCCCCGATGGCCTGGAAGATCCGCATCGTGATCAACCAAATCCCGGCGACGTGGCCGTGGGCCCACGTGATGGTGAGCAGCAGGGAGAAGAAGGTGAAGACGGCGAAACCCAGGTTGTAGACGCGGACGCGGCCGTAGATGTCACCCAGGCGACCGAGCGTGACCACCAGGACGCTCGTGACCACCAGGAATCCGAGGATCATCCACAACAGGTAGAAGGTGTTCCCCGGCTGCAGGGGATTGATCCCGATCCCCCGGAAGATGTCGGGCATGGCGATCAGGACGATGGAGCCGTCGATCGTCGCCATCAGCATCCCGAGGGTGGAGACGAACAGCGCCGTCCACTTGTAGCCGTCGGGAAGCGGGGCCGAGGTGCCCGGTGGCATCGATCGCTCGAGGTGGGTCATCGCGCTCCTGCGGATCCGGTCGACCCTGACGTTCACGGCAAGGTTCCTTCACGTTAACGTCAATCCCGATGGTCCCCCGACCGGGATCGACGGAGCTTCAGAACCACCGGTCCGGGATACTGTCGGCATGAAGCGGAGGATCCGATTCCGGTACTGAGAGGCCAGGGACGTGACAGAGAAGCGGATCCACTACGGCGCCACCTTCGCCGTCCTGGCCATCGCCGCCTTGGCCTTCAGTCTCCTGCAGTCGATGATCATCCCGGCCATTCCGGAGTTGGAGCGTGCTCTTCACACCTCGGCGACGGGGGCGACGTGGTTGTTGACCGCCTACCTCCTCAGCGCGGCGATCGCCACACCGATCCTCGGCCGCGTGGGCGACATGGTGGGCAAGGAGAAGATGCTCGTCGTCGTGCTCGTCACCCTCTCCGTCGGGACGCTGCTCAGTGCCGTGGCCACCACCTTGCCGGTCATGCTCCTGGGCCGGGCCGTCCAGGGAACGGGGGGAGCGGTCTTCCCGCTGGCCTTCGGCATCATCCGCGACGAGTTCCCGCGGGCGAAGGTCTCCACCGGCATCGGGATCATGTCGGCCATCCTCGGGATCGGGGTGGGAGGGGGGATCGTTCTGGCCGGGCCCATCGTCGAACACCTCTCCTATCACTGGCTCTTCTGGATCCCACTGGTCATGACGCTGGTGGCCACGGCGGCCACGTTCATCTTCGTGCCCGAATCCCCCGTCCGCGCCCCCGGGCGCATCAACTGGCTCGGGGCCGGATTCATGTCCGCCTGGCTCGTGACCGGACTGCTCGCCGTCTCCGAAGGCCCGGCCTGGGGGTGGTTGAACGCCACCGTGTTGGCTCTGTTCGCCGCCACGACGGCGTTGGTGGCGCTGTGGGTGTGGTCTGAGGTCCGCTCCGACTCACCGGTGGTCGACATGAACATGATGCGGATCCCGGCCGTCTGGAGCACCAATCTGGCGGCGCTGTTGTTCGGGTTCGGGATGTTCGTCTTCTTCATCACGGTGCCCCAGTTCGTGCAGACGCCGGCCCACGAAGGGTACGGATTCGGCGCTTCGGTCACGCAGTCGGGACTGTTCCTCCTGCCCTTCGCCATGGCCATGCTCCTGGTGGCGCCCCTCACCGGACGCCTGGCCATCGCCTTCGGATCCAAACCGCTCCTCTTCGTCGGTGCCGTCTTCTCGGCCGCCAGTTACGGCTTCCTGGCCGTGGCCGACAGCCAACCCTGGAACGTCTATGTCGCGGCCGGCCTCCTGGGCGTGGGGATCGCCCTCGGATACGCCTCGATGGCCAACCTCATCATCGAAGCGGTGCCGGCGAACCAGACCGGAGTGGCCACCGGGATGAACACCAACATCCGGAACATCGGGGCCGCCCTGGGCAGTGGGATCGCCACCAGCATCATCGTGAGCAACCTCCTCCCGGGAGGATTCCCCACCGCTCACGGGTACACGGTGGCCTTCGTGGTGTCGGCGGCATCGCTGGTGGTCGCCGCCCTCGCCGCTCTGACCATTCCCAACCGACCGCACTCGCCGGTCGTGACCTCTCTGTCCCACCCGGGACTCACCGGGGAGGCCGAGGTGTTCGTGGGGGCTGCCGCCTACGCGTCGGAGGACGGGACGTGACGCCTCAACAGACGGCGCCGCCGGACGTGGCGGGGAGCCCAGGGGACAGGCCGCTGCGGAGGGACGCCGAGTGCAATCTGGCCCGCATCCTGGTGGCCGCGGGCGATGTCTTCGCCGAGCAGGGCTACGACGCATCGATGGAGCAGATCGCCGGGCGGGCCGGGGTGGGCATCGGAACCCTTTACCGGCGCTTCCCCAACAAGGGCGAGCTCGTCGGCGCCTGCATCGCCGCTGCCCACGACCGGACGCAACGGATCGCCGCCTCGGTCCTGGCCGAGAGCACCCCCGCCGATGGGGTCTTCGAATTCCTGCGGCGGTGCATCGCCGCCCCGTCGTGCTGGCGGATGATCGCGGCCCGGGCTCCGTCGACCGACAACACCACCAGCTCGGCGCTCTCCCGGATCGCCCCGCTCGTCGACACCCTGCTCGAGAGGGCCAAGCACGCCGGCACCATCCGGGCCGACGTGGAATTCACCGACCTGGCCGTGATCCTGCTGTCGGTGCGGGCCGTCGCCGACCTCTGCGATCCGCACGTCCCCCACAGCTCCGCCCGCTACCTGGAACTGGTTCTGGACGGGCTCCGACCCGGTGGGAGACCGTGGACCAACCCGCCCATGGCCGTGGCGCAGATGGGCGCCGTTCTCACGGCCCGCCCGCCAGCGGCCACCAGGAGCGGAAGGGAACCGGAGTCAGCTGGCCGAGGCTGACGGCACACCCACGCGGGCGGGGTCCTCCAGGAACCTCCGGAGTTCATCGCTGGTCAGGGGACGGGCGATGAAGAACCCCTGGGCGATGTCGACGCCGAGGTAGGCCAACGAGTTGAGGTTGCTCGCCTTCTCGGCCCCCTCCGCCACCACGATCAGCTTGAGCGCCCGGGCCAGTTCGACCGTCGAGCTGATGATGGCCCGGGCCCGGTCGTCCTCCTCGAGGGCGAGGACGAAGGACTTGTCGATCTTCAGCTCGTCGATGGGGAGCTGCAGGAGCTGCGACATGGACGAGTAGCCGACACCGAAGTCGTCGATGGAGATACGGATCCCCCGGTCGCGCAACTCGTCGATACTGCGCTTGGCCCGTTCGGGGTCGGCACCGATGCAGGACTCGGTGACCTCGAGGGTGAGCCGGCTGTGGGGCACGTCGTACTCTTCGAGGAGATCGTCGATGAAGGCCGGGAGCTCTTCGTCGACCAGGTCGTAGCGGGAGATGTTGACGCTCATCTGCAGAGGATGCCCGCGCTCGTCGAGCCGGGCCGCCTCGGCGATGGCCATCTCGAGGACGGCGCGGGTGAGTTGCGGGATCAGCCCCACCCGTTCGGCCAGGGGGACGAAGGAGTCGGGTTGCAGCAGGCCGTGCTTCGGGTTGTGCCAGCGCACCAGGGCCTCGACACCGACCACCGTCTCGGAGTGCAGATTGAGCGTCGGCTGGAAGTGCAGGGTCAGGCTCCGCGTATTGATCGCCGTCCGCAGATCGTCGATCAGCTCCAGCCGCTCGCGGCTGTTGAGGTCGTGGTCGGCGTGGTAGACGCAGACGATCGACCGACTGCGCTTGGCCTCGTACATGGCCACGTCGGCGCTGCGCAGGAGCTCGGAATGGGTCGACCCGTGGTCCGGGGAGATCGAGACCCCGATACTGGCACCGACGCGGACGGTCACGCCGTCGAGCGAGATCGGGTCGAACAGGGTCTCGGCCAGCTCCTGGGCCACCACCACCAGCTCCTGGCTGGAGTCGACCACACACGTGCTGGCGAACTCGTCGCCGCCGAGCCGCGCCACCGAGCCGCGGTTGGCGATCTTGCGCTCGAAGCGCCGCGCCACGATGCGCAGGAGCTCGTCACCGCAGTGATGCCCCAGTGAGTCGTTGATCTCCTTGAAGCCGTCCAGGTCGACCAGGAGGACCCCGACGCGTTCGGGATCGCGGGCCGTATGGAGCTTTATCTCGGCGTCCTCCAGAAAGGCGCGTCGGTTCTGGAGGGCGGTGAGCTGGTCGGTCCGGGCGTCGCGGAAGTTCTCGGCCCCCCGGCGCAGCTCGCGTAGAGTGAGCGCCATCCGGATGATCACAGCCCCCAGGGCCCCGAGAGCCAGGTTGGAGGCGGCCGAGGCGTCGTGCCGGGCCAGGGCGGCGGCCAGGACGGCCAGGGACACGAAGCCGAACACGATGGGAACCAGCGCGAACCCCGGCGGAGCCACGCTGAGGTTCCGCCGCGGCAGGGTCCGCCGGTCTTCGCGTGCCCACGCGGCGATCCCCATGATCCAGAGGGCGATGACCCATGACCCGCCGACCTGCCTCCCCTCCACGTAGGCGCGCGACGCCGCCTGGTTCAGGTAGATGGCGTCACCGATCACGAACCAGAGGACGCCCAGGATGAGCAGGCCCGTCGACCACGTGAGCCGGTACCGCCGCGGGGCCAGCCCGGCCACGATCAACATCAACAGCACCAGGTCGCACGTCGGGTCGGCCAGCTTGATGACGACCTGCCACGGGTGGCCGCTGACCGTCAGGAGCCGCTCGAACCACAGCATCGCCGCCGCCGCCGCCGTGGCCAGCCCGGCCACCACACCGTCGAGCCGCAGACTGAGCAGGCCGCGTCCGAACGACGCCTGGGTCATCATCGCCACGCCGGCGATGAACGCCAGGTCCGACAGAAGGTAGGCGATGTCGCTCGACGTCGGGCTGTAGACCGGGCTCAGGTGCTGGTCGTGGAACAGGTAGACAAGATTGCCGATGGTGTTCAGCCCGATGCCGATGGCCATGGCTCCCCAGGCGGCTCGCAACTTCGTCTTGTGCCGGACCCGCAGGAGAATGGGAACGATGGGCAGGGTGGCGGCGATGTTGCCCACCCACCCGTCCCAGAACCACTGGTACCCGCTCGGGGGACGCCGCATGGCGAACAGCGACCCCCAGTACACGACCACCAGCAGGGCGGCGGCCAGCTGCCACCACAGTTGTGTCGACGTTGCCCGTGACTGGCGGACCAGATCGGTGACGCGCCGGCGGATCTCCGCCGGCGAACCCACAAGGCGTCCCCCGGAGGCCGGGGTCAAGACGCCGGCCGACCCCGTGT
Source organism: uncultured Acidimicrobiaceae bacterium (assembly GCA_963800065.1). Lineage (GTDB taxonomy): Bacteria > Actinomycetota > Acidimicrobiia > Acidimicrobiales > UBA8190 > CAWJFJ01. Next base: position 221,099 of record CAWCZO010000010.1, read on the forward strand.
CGTACACCGTCGGCCTGGCCAGAAAGGGCCTGGCCAACAGGGGCAGGCGGGGTCGACCTGCGTCCGGGCCCGTTGACGTCGCCGTCGACTCCAGTGCCTCCACCAGGGTGAATCGACCATCGGGCACGGAGACTTGAGCGCCTCAGACGAAGGCTCGGGACTCCTCGACCCGGTGACGCCAGGTGACGGCCAGTCCGAGGAGGGCGGCGTAGCCGAGGAGGACCCCGGCGTCGCCTGGGGCGGGGACCCGTCCGGCCACCACGGCCCACCCCAGGGAGGCGTCGTGGTAACTGGGTAGGAACGAGGCGGCGTGCCGCAGGACCGCCGGGAGGTCGGCGACCGGTGTGAAGAGCCCGCCGAAGAAGCTCAGAAGGAACATGAGGGCGGTGACGAGCGGATAGGCCGTCTCGCCCGAGGCCACGAAGCCGACGAGGACACCGAGGGCGGCGAACGGGACGGCACTGGCCCAGAGCACCACCGTGAGCACCACCCAGGTGGCGGGGGCCAGGTGCACACCGCCGAGAAGGGCGCCGGTCGACTCCACCACGGCGATCACCGGCAGGGCGATCACCATGGAGGCGGCGATCTTGGTCGTCACGTAGCTCCACGCCGGCAGCGGGGTCACCCGCAACTGCCGCGTCCAACCCGAGGCGCGCTCGGCGGCCAGCCTCGTCCCTCCGGCGTTGAGAGAGGCCACCATGGCCCCGAAGCTGGCCATCGACACCATGAAGTACGTCCTCCAGGTGGTCCCGGCGATACGGGCGGCGGGATGTTCGTTGTGGAGGAAGAGGATGTAGAAGACGACGGGGAAGCCGACGCTGATCGCGACATAGCGGACGTTGCGCAACAGGCGCAGGACCTCGAAGCGGAGGAAGGCGCCGAGACCCGTCATGACGTGTGCCGCGCCATGACGGGCGCCGGCTCGCGCCCGGTTGCGGTCACAGGGCCACCTCCGTCGGGGCACCGGACACGGGACCGGCGACGGCGTCGTCGACGGTGCAGGCGTCGGCCAGGTCACCGGTGAGGGCGACGAAGGCCTGCTCGAGATCGGCCCCCGTGACCTCGATGTCGCTGAAGGCCACGCCCGAGGCCACCAGCGATCTCACGGTGGCGTCGGCGTCCAGGGAATCAAGGACGACCTCGGACCCGCGCACGATGGCGGCGTCGACCCCGTCGAGTTCGCGCAGGCGGGCGGGATCGGCTCCCGTCGAGGCGAAACGAACCCGGCGGGTGGGCACCGCCGCCTTGATGGTCGAGGCGGCGCCGTTCGCCACCACCGTTCCCCGGCGCATGACCACGATGCGGTCGGCCACGGCGTCGACCTCGTCGAGGTGGTGGGTGGCGAAGACGACGGTATTGCCCTCCTGCGCGAACCCGCGCATCATCGTCCAGAAGCTGCGCCGGCCGTCCACGTCCATGGCCACGGTGGGCTCGTCGAGGAAGACGAGCTCGGGGTCCCCGGCGATGGCCAGGGCGAACCGGACCCGCTGGGCCTGACCTCCCGAGAGCCGATGGGTCTGACGTTCGGCCAGAGCGGTGAGCCCGGCCCGCTCGAGCGTCCGTTTCACCGCCGCCGGGTGCCGGTACAGGCGGGAGGTCATCGCCACCAGGTCGCCGACCTTCACCCCGTGAGGGAGTCCCGTCCCGCCGCCCACCTGGAGCATGGCCCCGACCTTCCCCGACGCCATGGCCGACCGGGGATCGGTACCGAGGACGGCGACCTCACCTTCCTGGGGGCGCTGGAGCCCGAGGAGGATGGAGATGGCGGTCGACTTCCCGGCCCCGTTGGGGCCGAGGAGGGCCAGGGTCTCCCCGCGGGCCACTTCGAGGTCGAGATGGTCGAGGGCGACCAGCGACCGGTAGCGGTGGACCACGCCGGAGAAGCGCAGTGCCGGGCCGCAGCCACCATCTCGAGGGGTTGTGCTCCCGCCGCCACGTCTCATGATCGTGCAGTCATCGGCGTCCGGGGGTCGTCTATTGAGGCGCCCGTGGCCGAGGCCGGCGTGACGGCCCCGGGGCGGGCGCCCGGGGGCCCGGCGGGGCGCCCAGGCCCGGCCCGGGGACCGGTCATCTGATGCCCTTGACCAGGATTTTCCTCCGACGGACGCCCCGCCGGGGGGACTGGTCGGGGCCGCCGCCGGGACCGAGGCGTTGTAGGTTCGCGGCGTGCGCGGATCGGTCACGGTTCACATGGCGGCTCCCCCCGAACGGATCTGGGGCGTCGTCAGTGACGTCACCGGCATCGGACGATTCAGCCCCGAGACCTTCGAGGCCGAGTGGCTCGACGGTGCCACCGCTCCCGCCGTCGGGGTCCGATTCCGGGGCCACGTCCGACGGAACGGGCGGGGGCCGGTGTACTGGACGACCTGCGTCATCGTCGGCTGCGAGCCCGGCCGGGAGTTCGCCTTCACCGTGGGAGAGGGCGCCAAGGCCCTGAACGCCTGGCGCTACGTCTTCGAGACGGCGGGCGACGGCACGGACGTGACCGAGTCGTTCGAGCTGGCCGACAAGGCCGCCATCCGCCTGTACTGGAAGGTCCTGGGCTGGGCCCGCGGACGGACCAACGCCGAGGGGATGCGGACCACCCTCGAGCGCATCAGGGCCGCTGTCGAACACGACCCCCCTGGCGCGGGCTGAGGAGGCAACCAGGTCCACGCCGGGGGCCGTCTCCTGGTAGAACCGGTCGATCTTCGACGATCTGCTCGACGCCAACAGGCGGTACCGCAACGAGTTCCACGATTCGGGCGTGCAGGGTTCGGCGGCGCGGGGTCTCGCCGTCGTCACCTGTATCGATTCCCGGATCGACCCGCTGGCCATGCTCGGCCTGCGGGCCGGTGACGCCAAGATCATCCGCAACGCCGGGGCGCGGGTGACCGGTGACGCGCTCCGCTCTCTGGTGCTGGCCGTCAACCTGCTCGGTGTGACACGTGTCTGTGTCGTCCAGCACACGAACTGCGCGCTGGTCGGCTCCACCGATGACGAGATACGGGCCCGTATCGAGGCGGCGCGCGGGGTCGACACCACCGGCTGGGACTTCCTGGCCACCACCGATCAGGTGGCGACCCTGCACGGCGACATCGAGTCGATCGTGTCTTGCCCCCTGTTGCCGCCCGATCTCGAGGTGGGTGGCTTCATCTTCGACGTCCACAGTGGCGCCCTGCTCCCCGTGGAGATACCCCTTGACGGCAAAGGTGAGTAAGTCATAACGGCAACTATCAAATCACGACACGTATCGGGAGAGTACCCGAGACCAGGTGCCGCGTGTAGTTACATGGATGTCATCTTGCGACGGTGGCGACTGATGAGCCGACTCGGTGCCTCTCTCTGTTCAAGACGTGACCGCTGCGCGACGATGACTCCAGGTGGACCGTTCGTCAAGGGACGGGCATGGGACAGGCAACTGTCACATCCACCAGGGGGGAAGCAGTGGAACCGGTACCGGACGGTCGATATCGTGCAGCGCCATGTCCCCGCATGGAGAGCCCGATGCGGGTGATGTCTCGGAGTGGCGTCGGTTCGCCGAGATGCTCGGGCCCCCGATGGGAGGCGCCGACAGGGTCGTGGCTCGGCTCGGCTGGGATGCTGGGAATCGACTGGTACGCTTCCGAATCTGTCAAGAGGCGTCCTCCGGTGAGGGCGGCGGCTTTCTCCGCGTGCTCGAAATTCGATTCGATGGGGACCGTCCTGTCGTCCAGCGGTTCAACCGATCCGGTGAGCCAGCAGGGGACGCAGAGGAATGGGTTGACCTCGATCCCGACACGGTTCCTGACAGCGTTCGAGCACTCTTCGAACAGTGCGCCCAGAAGCTGGTGCTTGAGTGGCAAAAGAACAAGGAGAGGTGGCAGTGAAGACTGACGAGACGAGAACCAAGCTCGCCGCGGATATTGCGCGGCGGTTCGCCGATCCGGAGTTTCACGCGCTCCTCTCCGTGGCTCCTGATGGGACCTCCGCCGTAATCCCCGCACTCCGTAGTGATGTCGTGAGCGATGTGCTTTCAGAGGTAGCGAAGGCCGGCGGTACGGCGAATGCCGTCGTGCCTGTTGCCAATGGTTACCTGATCATTGCTATCAAGTTGGGAGGTCGATCCCACAAGGCCAAATCCTCTGGCGCTCTCGAACCTACCTGCACCATGGGAGTGCTCATCGCTCGTATGTTTGAGGACGGGGCCACGGAGGGTCATCTCCTCCACTACTCGATCGGCGACGGATCGGAGCGGCGAGCCAGAGCAGACCTGGTCGGTCTGGCTCTCTGAGGGGCAAATTCGGCATCGTAGAACCCTAGACACGTACGTGCAACCATGATACAATTTCCTCTGTGGGAGCACGGAGACGAGCGTCAGTAGCGGCGGCGGGTTGCTCAGAGACCCAGATGACCTACAGCCAGTTCATGGCTCTGTTCCCGGACAACGATGCCTGCGTCGAGTACCTCAAGGGCAAGTTCTACCCGGATGGGTCCGAGTGCCCTGGCTGCCACAAGGCGACCAAGTTCCACCGAATCAAGAGCCGTGCGGCCTACTCATGCCAGTTCTGTGGCCGCCAAGTGTACCCCACGGCGGGGACGATCTTCCACAAGAGCACCACGAACCTCCAGCTATGGTTCTGGGCCATTTTCCTAATGTCCTCGACCCGCTGCGGGATCTCGGCCAAGCAGCTGGAGCGGGAAATCGGAGTGAGCTACCCGACCGCTCACCGGATGTTCAAGCAGATTCGCTCGCTGCTCTCGGACGACGCCACCGGCCCGCTCGACGGCGACGTGGAGGCTGACGAGACGTTCATCGGAGGCAAGCCTCGGGCGGCCGACCGTGCTCGCTTTGCCAAGGCCCCGAACTTGCGTTCTGCCGCCCTCAAATGGTCGGACGAGACCAAAACGCCGGTGTTCGGAATGGTCGAGCGTGGCGGCCGTGTGCGGGCGATGGTTGTCCCCGACCGCAAGGCCCCCACCTTGCGCAGACACCTCCGGGAGCACGTCCTTCCGTCGTCCATGATCTTTACCGACGAGTTCCCGCTATACGTGGGTGTCGGCCGCGAATACAAGGGCCACCACAGGGTCAACCATTCGGCCAGGATCTACGTCGACGGCGACAGCCACACCCAGAACATCGAGTGCTTCTGGAGCTTGCTCAAGAATGGGCTCCGGGGCGTGTACCACTCGGTCAGCACCGAGTACCTCCAGAGCTACGTGGACGAGTATTCGTTCCGGTTCAACCGTCGCGCCGGCGACGACCCGCTTTTCTGGGCAATCCTCGACCGCGTCGTGGTGCGTCGGGGACTAGCCGGTTCGTAGCTCGGTCAAGATCCGCGAGGAATTTCTCTTCGGTGTGATCAGGATCTTGTCTCGCAACAACCTGTTCAGACGGCGGCTCAGGTTTGTCCTTGGGCATGTCGAAATACTACTTCCCCCCGAATTCGCAACCTGTTACAATTTTTAGCGGAAGGTGCCGGTACTGCCCCGGTTTCTTGGTAGAGCACGCGGCGTCTAATGCCGGTTCCACCTCTTGGTGGACCCACCTTCCGGGGAGAGGGGATCGGTGGGTACTTCCAGACGATGGAAGCCCCCGCCGATCCCCCTCCTCTGCCCGCACACCAGCTCGCGCACGATGAGAGCTGGTGAACGCTTTGGACGCGGGAGTCAGCTTGCGGCGGCTTCCTCCGCGTCATCGTTCTCGTCAGTCTCGACACCGTCGTCGGCTAGCCCATTGGCGGTGTCCTCTTCGTCTAGCTCTGTGACGGCGGCCTTGCGAACGGATGCCGGATACCACTCCGTCAGTCCCCAGACGCTGCGCCCGACCTTGTGAAACTTCTGGTCGCGAAAGAGATTGCGGTACAGCACGGAGGGCGAGGACACCTTCGTGCACCCACCCTTCTTGATGAGCTTGAAGATTTCGTCGGTCTTGAGCGGGGTCGAGCGGTCACCCTTCTTCAAGAGTGCGTACGCCGCCTTCGGTCCACTCATGCCGTAGAACTCCCCATCGGCGACGTTCCACCCACCACCACGGGCAGGAGAACCGGGAGCAGCGGCCCCGGAGCTAGCACCACCGGCGGTGGCAGGGGCATCTTCGATCGGCAAGCCAGACTGGCGACGGAGCACCCGGATGGCGGTATCAAGCTCGTCCCGCTGGCGCTCCATATTGGCGATCAGCTCGTTGACGGACGGTTCGGCCATGGTGCCTCCGATACTTCGATTTCTTGGTAGGCATACATGGTCTCACCGAACTAGGACAATTGCAAACGGAGCGCCCTAGTTTTGTTGCCAAATCTGTGGCGTGGAATCCTTTACGTGTTCTCATTTGATAGTTACCGTCATAACTTACGGTTAGTGACTACGGTAAGTATCCCTTGACTGTATAAGCCCAGCGTGTCAGAATAGGGGCATGGCCCCCGGAAACCGCAAAGCCCCCGCCCGAGCAGCGTCGTCGGAATCGTCTTACTCCCTCATGGAGTTCACCCGGGACTTCCCGGACGATGAGACGTGCCTGCGTTGGCTCTGGACGACCCGGTACGCCCCGGACGGCACCCACGCCCTCTGCCCCCGGTGCGACGAGGAGCGGGCCTTCCAGCGGTACGAGACGAAGCAGCAGCGCCAGTCGTGGACGTGTACGACCTGCTCGCTCCACATCCACCCGACCGCGGGGACGATCTTCCACAAGTCGTCCACGGCGCTCCACCTGTGGTTCTACGCGATGTACCTCATGACCAGCACTCGTTGTGGCATCTCGGCCAAGCAGTTGGAGCGCGAGCTGGGAGTCACCTACAAAACCGCCTGGCGGATGTTCACCCTCATCCGGAACGAGTTGATGACCCAGGACGACGACCGCCCGCTGGGCGGGGCCGTCGAGATGGACGAGATGTACGTCGGCGGGAAGCCGCGGGCCAAGGATCGTGCTGCCTTCGCCCGGACCCCCAACACGCGCTCTGCGGCCCTGAAATGGTCTGACCAGACCAAAACTCAGGTTTTCGGTGCCGTGGAGCGTGGGGGAAACGTTACGGCCCACGTCATCCCGAGCAAAAGGAAGGCCACGCTCATGGCGCAGGTCGTTCGGCGGGTGGAGCCGACCGCGGTGATCTACACCGACACGGCCCACGCTTACGAGAAGCTTCCGCAAGAGCACCATGCGGTCAACCATCATGAGAAGGTCTACGTGAGCGGAGATGTCCACACGCAGACCATTGATGGCTTCTGGTCGCTGGTGAAGCGCGGGATTGGCGGGACGCATCACGCTGTGTCCCCGAAGTGGTTGCAGGGATACCTCAATGAATACGTCTGGCGGTACAACCACCGCGACGACGGCCGGGCAATGTTCTTGACGCTGCTCCTCCGCTCCGCGGAGGCGCCCAGCTAGGTCGTCGCCAGTCCCACGTGTTGCTTCAACGCGACACGGATCTCTGAGGCCATCGACCGGTCCTCTGCGGCGGCCTTGTCTTTGATGGCCTTGTGGAGTTCCGGGGGCATCCTGATCATCACGGGGTCGAGCTTGTCGGAAGTGTCGGGCTTCGGCTTTGCCATTGCCCCAAGGTAGGACCTCGCCGGAGGGTCGTCGCGGATGGTCCCCGAATTCGCTATGCAACCGCGCGAGGATATTCGGGACAACACGCGACAAGGGCGCTGGAACCGGTCTCCCAACCAATTCCCAGCGCCCCGTCGCTCTAGCAAAAGGAGGCCCCAAGTGGGCAAGAGCAGTAATCCACTCCGACCCGGAGACAAGGCCCCCGTCTCGGGAATCTACGACATCGTAGGCCCCCATGGCGGCCCGACTGGCGAGCAGGTCGTTTCTGTTGAGGGACGGCCGTTGCCACCCACGGACAAGCCCGGTCAGGGCTTCGTGGTAGCCGACGAGTCGGCGGGCCGGAAGTAATGACGGAGGCGGGGCGGCGGAACTAGTCAGATGGCCGGTTTCGCCGCCTCCCGCCGTTCCGTCTGTCCCGCGAGGGCTTGGCGACCTTCTCCAGGTCACGAAGCACCTCCTCCCGGGTGGGGACAGATATCTCCGCTCCCTTGGGCGTGTGCTGCGTCGGTTCGTCTTCCAGTTCCTCTGGCATCGTCCTCCAAGGTTAGATCGTGATGGACCACCGCGACGAGGGGCATTGGCCCAAAATCATCCGGGCTGAGGAACACCTCGCAGCCATACGCGCTGAAATCGACTTCTTCCGAGAAGGTGAAGCTTGCGGCATCGTCGGTAAGTTCGAGGAGTCCGGCGAATACGTCATCACCCTCAAGACGGTACTTTCGCCGTCGCCCCGGCTCGCCGTTCTCATCGGGGATTGTGTGGGGAACATGCGAAATGCCTTGGATCACCTCTTGTACCTGATGCTGGGGAAATGGAACCCCCAGGCCATCGCTGGTGATCGCACTCCGCAGTTTCCCATCAGACTCAGTTGCATCACCAAAAAGGGACGGCCGATCAGTTACGAATCGCTGAGTGGGTTGCCCGAAGAGGTCATTGCACTCATCAAGCGGAATCAGCCGTGCTGTCGAGGAGACCAAGCAGCGGCGCACCCCCTCGCGCTCATTCACAATCTCTCTAACCACGACAAACACCGAGCCCTGTTTCTTACCACGATCGCCCTGACCCAGGGTGCAATCGGAGTTCGCCTTCACGTCAATGGGCAACTCACCCCGATTCGAGCCGCTTACATCAAGGGCAGCTTTAAGGCGGGCGCAGAGATCCACAGATTTCCTCTTACGGTGGCCGAAGTTTTCGCGTTTGGCGCTAGGCGTAAGGAAGATGTGGACGTGTACGGTCACATGCCCGCGTCGATAACGTTCGACGAGCCCGAGCCGCCTCTCGACCGCCCGGTTCTCGATGTTCTCGACGAGTGTCTGGAGTTCCTGCGCCCTTTTATCTCCGAGGTGGCGCAAGCGGGAGGCTTCATCTAGGCCCCTCACCTGGAGTCATCCCTGGGAGTAACGTCGTGAGGGTGCCCTTGCAGTTTGAGGTCGTAACCCTCGCCGCAGAGCGATTGAGGGCCGCCGACGTGGCTCTGACATCCGCTCTCAGCGGAAGCGGCAGTATCGACCCCACGATCCTTGCCGAGGTCCACGAAGCGACCCTTGAACTGATCTGGGCCACCGGGACGAGGGATCTGGCAACAGCGCTGGCCGCTACCGCCGACCCGAACTGACTTAGAACCTGACTGGCAGTCAAATCCTGAGTCTATACAGAGATGGGATAGTTGCCGTGACTACTTACCAAGGAGCCCTGAGCGGGCTGGCCGACCCGACCCGGCGGACCATCTTCGAACGCCTGGGCACGGGACCACACGCCGTCGTCGACCTGGCGGAGGGGCTGCCGGTGAGTCGTCCCGCGGTCTCCCAGCACCTCCGGGTGCTGAAGGAGGCGGGACTGGTGATCGACCGGCGGCTCGGCAACCGTCGGATCTACCAGCTCAATCCCGACGGGCTGGGCGCACTGCGCGCCTACCTGGACCGCTTCTGGGACCGGGCTCTGGCCGACTTCAAGGCGGCCGCCGAGAGCGAACAAGGAGAAGGGACATGACCATGACCGCCACCGTCGTCCGCAAGAGCGTCACCGTCGAGGTACCGCCGGACAAGGCCTTTCGCATCTTCACCGAGGGGATCGACAGCTGGTGGTTCCCGGGGCACCACATCGGCGAGAGTGAGCTCAATGAGGTGGTGCTCGAACCCCGGGCCGGTGGGCGCTGGTACGAGATAGGCGTCGACGGCTCCGAGTGCCAATGGGGAGCGGTCCTCCGGTGGGAACCGCTGCACCGCCTGGTTCTGGCCTGGCAGATCGACGCCACCTGGCACTTCGATCCCCGCCTGGTCACCGAGGTCGAAGTCCGCTTCGTGGCCGACGGTCCCCACCACACCGTTGTCGAGCTCGAGCACCGCGACCTGGAGCGATTCGGCGAGAACACGGACACCATGCGCGAAGGCTTCGACTCACCGGGCGGCTGGCAGGGCCTGCTCGAGCGCTACGCCGAGACCACGGCGTAGCGGCGTGACCGGGTCGGGGAGCCGGCCACCGGTATGGCCTGGCCGGGCGGGCGCCAAGTGGGCATGATCAAGGACGATGCCCACTTCGGCCAGCGCCATCAATTACGACCCCTACGACTTCGACATCGATGCCGACCCCTACCCCGTCTTCATGCGCATGCGGGACGAGATGCCCCTCTACTACAACGAGGGACTCGACTTCTATGCGGTGAGCCGGTTCGCCGATGTCGAGTCGTGCTCGATCGACTGGCAGACCTTCAGCTCGGCACGGGGATCGGTCCTCGAGATCATCCGCTCGGGGATGGAGATCCCGAAGGGGATGTTCATCTTCGAGGATCCGCCCCTCCACAACCTGCACCGGCGCCTGATGGCCCGGGTCTTCACGGCCCGACGGGTGGCCGTCCTCGAGGACCGCATGCGCCGGTACTGCGCCGCCGCGCTCGATCCTCTCGTCGGCGGCGGCGGCTTCGACTTCGTGCGTGATCTCGGTGCCGACCTGCCGATGCGTGTGATCAGCGACATGCTCGGCATCCCCGAAGAGGATCAGGTGGCCGTCCGCGACCACTTCGACGAGGGCCTGCGGATCGAGGACGGTCGACCCCCCGACGGCCGGCAGGTGGTGTCGCGGGCTTCGGACATGTCGAACTTCGCCCCCTACATCAGCTTCCGCCGCCAGCACCCGGCCGACGACCTGATGACCGATCTGATCGAGGCCACGTTCGTGGACGAGACCGGCGTCGAACGCCAACTCGACGACGAAGAGGTCCTGAACTACGCCATGTTGCTCGCCGCCGCCGGCAACGAGACCACGACCAAGCTCATCGGTTGGACCGGCTACCTCCTCGGCGCCCACCCGGACCAGCGCCGCCTCCTCGTCGACGAACCCGGTCTGATCCCCGGCGCCATCGAGGAGATCCTGCGGTACGAGGCGCCATCCCCGGTCCAGGCCCGGTACGTGACACGCGACGTCGAGATCCACGACGCCACGGTGCCCGAGGGCTCGATCCTCTTGATGCTCAATGCGGCGGCCAACCGCGACGACCGACAATTCGACGACCCCGACCGGTTCGACGTCCGGCGCACCATCGACCACCACGTCACCTTCGGCTTCGGACTGCATTTCTGCATGGGCGCGGCGCTGGCCCGACTCGAGGGGCGCGTGGCGTTGGAGGAGGTGCTGGCCCGTTTCCCGGACTGGGTGGTCGACCATGCGGCTAGCGAGCGGGTGCACACCACGACGGTGCGGGGCTGGCACCGTCTGCCGGTTCTCGTCTAGCGGCACGGAGCGGCTGGCACCGGCCGGCCGGTGCCGTCGGCGCGGCGCACACCACCCCGGTCCGTCAGGGGAAGCCGTCCACGCCGGGCTCCCTCTCCACCCCCAGCGAGTTCAGGGTGAAGGCCACCAGGTGGTACTGGCCGACCACCATGCAGACCTCGATCAACTGGTGCTCGTCATAGGCGCCGGCCAGGACGCTCCACGTCGAGTCGGAGATCGACGACTCCTCGTGGAGCTCGTCGGCCGCCCTCAGGAGGGCGGACTCCACGGAGGTCCACCCCGCCGCCGACCCACCGTCGATGACGCGGGAGATCTCGTCCTCGCCGAGACCGACGGTCCGGGCGATGCGCGCGTGCTGACCCCACTCGTACCCGGCCCCGGTGTTCCACGCCGTCCGGAGGATCAACAGCTCCCGGTGGCGGGCGGGCAGCTCCCCGCGGTAGAGCAGAAAACCGCCGAACGCCGACCACCGCTTGAACAGCCCGGGGTGGCGGACCACGGTGGCGAAGATGTTCAGATCGCGCCCGTCCACCCGGATCGGATCGAGCAGGGCGCGGCTCTGCTCGTCGCGCTCACCCTCGGGGAGCGGCGGGATGCGGGGCGGTCCACCGGCGTTCATGGCACCGGTATCATGACACCCCGCCTAGGGCGAAGAGAGTCGCTCCGGGAGCAGGTGCGCTCGGCCCGGCCCCTGTCCGGCCGTCGCCTTCACGTCCCGGGGACCGACCGTCTCCCCGCACGATCCGCACACGAGCACGGCCTCGGCCGACGAGCCACACCCCTTATGGGTGACGACCAGAGGCGGACCGTCCGGTGCCGAGTAGCGGTCACCCCACTGGCGCATGGTGGTGAGCACGGGCCACAGGTCGCGGCCCTTGTCGGTCAGGCGGTAGTCGTAGCGCATCGGGTGCTCGCAATAAGGCTCGCGCCACAGGACGCCGGCGTCGACCAGGCGGGTCAGGCGCTGCTGCAGGATGTTGCGGGAGATACCGAGGCGCTCCTGGAAGGAGTCGAAGCGCGTCACACCGAGGAACGCGTCCCTCACCACCAGCATGCTCCACCACTCCCCGACGACCTCGAGGCACTGGGCCACCGAGCAGTCCATGTCGGCGAAGCTCTTTCTCTCCATGCCGCCAGACTAGTGGGTTGTATTATAGAACGCAATACCCTAGAGTCCCACCCATGGCCAGCGCCACAGACATCCGACCCCGCCCCGACGAGGCGGCGGCGGGACCGGAAGCGTCGGCCGGCGCCCTCTCCGGGTGCCGGGGCCCGGTGTTCGGCGTCACCGCCCTCGGCGCCTTCATGGCCTCACTCGACCTGTCGATCGTGAACGTCGCCTTCCCCGCCCTCGAGCGCTCGTTCCCCCACGACTCGCGGGCGTCGCTGGCGTGGGTGATCACCGGTTACAGCATCGTGTTCGCCTCCCTCCTGGTCACAGCCGGTCGCAGCGCCGACCGGCTCGGGCGACGGCGGCTGTTCTTCATCGGCCTGGGCGTCTTCACCCTCGGATCGGCCTTGTGCGGCCTGGCTCCCTCGGTGGATCTGCTCGTGGCCGGACGTTTCGTCCAGGGCAGCGGTGCGGCGGCGATGCTTCCCTCCTCTCTGGGCCTGCTCCTCGGCGCCTTCCCCAGTGAACGCCGCTCCCAGGTCGTCGCCCTGTGGGGCGGGATCGGCGCACTGGCCGTCGCCACCGGGCCGTCGCTCGGGGGGCTCCTCGTGTCCGGACCCGGCTGGCGCTGGGTGTTCTTCGTCAATCTGCCCATCGGCGCCGCGGCCTTCCTGGTGGGTCGGCGCGTGCTCACCGAGACCGCCCTGGCCGGCTCGGGGCGCGGCCCGACTACGCCGGTGTCGTCCTGGTCAGTGCCACCCTGGCGGCCCTGGTCCTCGGGATCACCGAGGGACCGACCTGGGGCTGGTCGAGTGCACGCATCGTGGCCTGCTTCGTCGGTGCCGTTGTGGTGGGGGCCGCCTTCCTCCGCCGGTCGGCCCGCCATCCCGAGCCCGTCCTCGACCTGACCCTCTTCCGGTCACGGTCCTTCAGCGTGGCCAACGGCGCCACCGTCCTCTACGCCATGGGCTTCTTCGCCATGTTGCTCGGGAACATCCTCTTCCTCACCGGTGTCTGGCATTACTCGATCCTGAGGGCCGGCCTCGCCGTCACCCCCGGACCCCTGGTGGTGGCCGTCGTCTCGGGACCGGCGGGACGGGTGGCCCAGCGGGTCGGATTCCGGACCGTCCTGCTGGTGGGATTCGCGTTCTTCGCCGGGGGCCTCGCCTGGTACGCCACGGTCATCGGCCTCCACCCCTCGTACGTCACGCACTGGCTGCCGGCCACGCTGATCACGGGGCTCGGCATCGGGCTCACCTTCCCCGTTCTCAGTGCGGCGGCGGTCTCGAGTCTGCACATCGAGCGCTTCGGCGTGGGCAGCGCCGTGAACCAGACGGCCCGGCAGGTCGGCGGTGCGTTCGGCGTGGCCATCCTGGTCGTCATTCTCGGCAATCCCCGGACCCCGGCGTCGGCCCTCGTCCACTTCCGCCACCTGTGGGAGTTCGCCGCCACCATGGCCGTCTTGTCCGGGCTCGTGACGGCCCTGTTGCAGCGCGGCAGGACCACCACCCCCACGGTCCCGGCGGCGACCTAGGTTCGGGAACGGTGTCGACACGATCACAACCCTTCGTCCCGGCGCCGACCACGAGCGCCTTCGACCGGGCCACGACCATCGTGCCGTCGGAGGACGGCTGGTCGACGGAACTCGACGGCTCCTGGAGCATCAGGGGCTCCCTGAACGGCGGGTACGTCCTGGCCGTCATGACCAGAGCAGCCACGGCGGCCGGGTCGATGCCCGACCCTCTGGCCGTGACCGCCACCTTCCTCTCATCGCCCACGGCGGGGCCGGCCGAGATCACGGTCGAGATGATCAAGCGTGGACGACGGACGTCGGTGGCCGAGGTCGCTCTCCGCCAGGGGGCGGTCCAACACGCGAGAGCGACGGTGGTCCTGGGCGATCTCACCGGCTTCACCGGAGCCAGCCTGGCCTTCCCCCCGCCGACGATCCCTCCGCTCGAAGAGTGCCTGTCCATCCGTGACCGGCACGGACCGAACGGGATCGACCCGCCCGAGATCTTCCGTCATCTCGACCTGCACCTGGCCCCCGGGCCCGGATGGCTCACCGGCGCCGGGCCGGGCAGGACGGAAACGGGAGACGCCCGCATCGAGGGGTGGACACGCTTCGCCGACGGGGGCGAGCCCGACGTCCACTCGTTGATGTTGTTCGCCGACGCCTTCCCGCCGGCGATCCTCGATGTCTTCCCCGCCGGATGGGTGCCCAGCCTGCAGTTCTCGGTCTACCTCCGCGCCCGGCCTGGGCCCGGTTGGGTCCGAGGATCGTTCCTGACGCGGTCCGTGGTCGGTGGCCTCCTGGAGGAGGACGGCGAGGTCTTCGACAACACCGGTCGCCTGGTGGCTCTGTCGCGTCAACTGGCTCTTCTTCTCCCACCGACCTGAGGTCAACGGGCAAGGACCCCGTGGCATGCTTTCGCCGTGGCCCGCCCACCTTCCCCCCGGTCCGCTTCCCGACGCCGTCCACGGCACGCCGGCCTTGCCACCGGGTCCGCCGGCGGCGGCGGCGTACCGAGGCGGACACTGCTGAAGGCGTTGGTGGGAGCGGCGGCCGGTGTGGGGTTGGCCGGCGCCACGTGGTCGGCCACCAGACACCGGAAGCAGGCGGCGGAGAAGGGGGGATCGCCGCACGGGGGATCAGCGCCCCGAACCACCGGCTCCACCGTTCCCCGAGCACTCCTGACCGGCATGGTGGTGGGCATCGACCCCGGGCACAACGGGGACAACTGGGAACACACCAGCTACATCAATCAGCCCGTGTGGAACGGTCGTGAGGAAGAGACGTGCGACACGACCGGTACGCAGGAGGCCAACGGGTACACCGAGGCACAGTTCGCCTTCAACGTGGCGCAGAATCTGGCCGCCATCCTGCGCGCCCAGGGCGCCACCGTGGTCCTCACCAGGACCACCAACGCCGGCTTCGGCCCGTGCATCACCGAGCGGGCGAGCATCGTGAACAACGCCGGCGCCCATGTAGCGGTCTCCATCCACGCCGACGGTGGTCCCGTCACCGGCCGGGGGTTCTCGATCCTCGAGCCGGTGGCCAGCGGCGTCAACGACGACGTCATCGCCGCCTCCCAGGTCCTCGGCGACCACGTCCGCAGCGCCTTTCTGTCCGAGACCCCGATGCCGGTGAGCGACTACTACGGCGTGAACGGCGTCGTCCCGCGCGATGATCTCGGTGGCCTGAACCTGACGACGGTCCCGAAGGTCATGGTCGAGTGCGGGAACATGCCCAACCCGACCGACGCCGCGCTCCTCGTCGATCCGGGGTTCCAGCAGCAGGCGGCGGCGGCCTTCGCCAAGGCCATCACCACCTTCCTCACCGAATCGGCCCCGGGACACGCCACGACCACGACGGCGGTCTCCACGACCTAGGAAGGCGCGACGGGACCCCGGGTGCACCCGGGAGTCCTGTCGCGGTGGAGTCGGCCATCGCCCCCGGGGGCTAGGCGGCCGCCGACGAGCTACCACCCATGTGGGTGCAGTGTGACGATCCACCCGACGGAGGGGTCTTCGGCAGGGCCCCGGGGGGAGGGGTCGTCGAAGAGCCGCCCGGTGTCTCCGTGGTGGCCGACGTGGAACTGGTCGATGCGGACGTCGTCGAGGACGGGCTGCTCGTCGCCGCGCTGGCGACGGCCGCACCTCCTCCCACGAGAACGCCCGCCAGTCCTACGCCGGCGAGTGTATGTCGGAGTCGTATCTTCATTCGTTTCACCTCCTCCCGCAGAGAATCACGGCGTCGGTCTGCCACCTTCTGACGATCTGTCGGGCCGACCTTTCGCTCGCAGAACCCTCAGGGTTCGGATCCCGGTTCTCGGGGTCTGACACCACTGTGGGGCCCGTCCCTGAGAGGGGGCTGGCGGCACATTGGGTGTTCCCTAAGGAATTCGTTGCATTCCCATGAAGAACCTGTGGGGGAACGCCAGGAAGTACGATGTCCCGTCGCGTGTCCCGTCACGGGACCCCGACCCGGAAACGCCCACTTCATGCCCGAATTCACCCACTCCCAGCCCGACAAGACGACGAACATCGTGATCATCGGGGCCGGGCCCGCCGGGCTGACGGCCGCCTATGAGCTGGCCATACGGCACGGGATCACGTCGACCGTGCTCGAATCCGACGCCGTGGTGGGCGGCATCAGCCGGACCGTCGAACGCGACGGTTGGCGATTCGACATCGGTGGTCACCGGTTCTTCACGAAGGTCAAGGAGGTCGAAGCGTTCTGGCACGAGGTCCTGAACGACGACGACTTCATGCTGCGCCCCCGGTTGAGCCGGATCTACTACGAGGGGAAGTACTACGACTATCCCCTGAAGGCGTCGAACGCCCTGAAGAACCTGGGTATTTTCGAAGCCCTCCGCTGCGTCTTGTCCTACGTGTGGGTCCGCATCCGGCCGCCGAAGGACCAGACGACGCTGGAAGGCTGGATCGCCGCTCGTTTCGGGTGGCGGCTCTACAACCATCTCTTCAAGACCTACAACGAGAAGCTGTGGGGCGTCCCCACCAAGAACCTCCCGGCTGACTTCGCCGCCCAACGGATCAAGAATCTGTCCCTGTCCAAAGCGATCATCAACGCCCTGCTCCCCCGACGCAACCAGAAGGACATCACCTCGCTCATCGAGGAGTTCCAGTACCCGAAGCTCGGTCCCGGCATGATGTGGGAGCGCTGTCGCGAGCTGGTCGAGGCGGCGGGGTGCAAGGTGATCATGAACACCCGGGTCGTCGGTGTCCGTCACCACGATGACAGGGCCGTCTCGGTGATCGCCGAGACGGCAGACGGGAACCGGGAGGAATTCCCCTGCGACCACGTCGTCTCGTCGATGCCGATTTCACAGCTCCTGCAGGCCATGGACCCGCCGGCGGCCGAGACCGCCGTCGCCGCCGCCCAGGACCTGCGCTACCGCGACTTCGTCACCGTGGCCCTGGTGGTGCCGCTGGAGTACAGCTTCCCCGACAACTGGATCTATGTGCACTCCAAAGAGGTCCAGGTGGGGCGCATCCAGAATTTCGGCTCATGGTCCCCGTACATGGTCAAGGAGGGACGGACCTGCCTCGGTCTCGAGTTCTTCGTCTTCGAAGGAGACGAAACTTGGAACAGAAGCGACGCCGAGCTCATCGCCCAGGGAAAGCGCGAACTGGCCATTCTGGGCCTGGTCGACCCGTCCAAGGTCGAGGCCGGCTACGTGGTGCGTATGCCCAAGGCCTATCCCTTCTACGACGAGCACTACAAGGCCAACGTGGCCCGGATCGTCGAGTGGCTGGAGGACTGTGCCCCGAACGTCCACCCGGTGGGCCGCAACGGGATGCACCGGTACAACAACCAGGACCACTCCATGTACACAGCCATGCTCACGGCCGAGAACATCGCCCGGGGCACGCACCACGACGTCTGGAACGTGAACGTTGAGGAGGAGTACCACGAGGAGTCGATCGGCGACGACTCGGCTGGACGCGGTGCCCGGGGAACCGGGCGCGACGCCCCCGTCATCGCCCGTCACCACTACGGCGACGATCATCCCGTCAACAGATCCCCGACTTCCTGATAAACAACGCCGTCGAACGGCATCCGTCGACTGAACGGGCCGGACAGGCGGCCAGCTCAGGGGCTTCGGCTTCTTGGCAGAACACTCAGGACGCGGCAGAGTCCCGGGCATGGCCCGGGGCTCTGCCGAATCCGATCGTGCGAAGGCTGCTTCTACTTCGTCGCACCGCTCTTGGTGGCGTTGCTGGCTCGGAAGTTCCCGTTGGCGCTGGCGTAGGTGGCTGTCACCGTCCAGCTGGCGACGGGCTTCGGGTCTGTCGTGGTGGGTGCCGGAACCTTGAACCACTTGGCCGACAAAGCGCACGTCGCCGTCTGGACGGGAGGCGTGGCGTCGTTGGCACTCAGGACCTGGTTGTTGCCGTGGGCACACTTGAGCAGAGCCGTATTGGTGGGCGCCGGTGACGACGAGACCGAGAACTGCACGCTACCGTCCGGAAGCAAGCCGCGGGTGGCGGTGACGGTAGCGATGAATGTCGAGGCGCTTCCGCTCGTGGGCTTGGATTCGAACATCAGCTTCAGACGCGTCGGCGCCGCCGTCACCGTCTGCGAGAGTGTGCCGGTGCTACCGATGAAGTTGTCGTCGCCGCTGTAGACGGCCGTCACCGAGTAGGGCGACGCCGCCGCCTGGAGGCTTCCAGCCGCCACCTTGCACAGGGCCCTGCCCTTGGCCGTGACGACGGGGGTGTTCGTACAATTGACGACGCTGGCATGGCTGCCGACGATGGTGAACGTCACGCTGCCCGTGGCCCTGACCACGGGGTGGCCCCCTGTCTTGGACGGAGAGACGATGGCCGTGATGGTCAGAGCATGACCCGTCACGACCGAGGCCGGCGCTTTGAGTGTCGTGGTGGTGGCCGTCGACGCGTCGGCAGCGCTCGCGCTGAACGGGTTCAGGGCCAGGGTCGTCATGGTGGCGACCGCGCCCGCACCGGCAGCGATGGCAATTTTCTCATTCGACTTCGAATCATGGTGCCCCCCAGAGCTGACCCCGGACCCACATCGGCACTCTGCCGAATGTGTGCGCGACAGACGCCGCCGTTGCCATGACCGATTGTGACGGGCCACCCCCACCGGTGGCCCAACCAGCGGTCAAATCTTCGCGGTGGTGATCGTTGTGCCGACGTTGTCCGGCACCGGCACAAAGCCGGCAGCCACCGTCAGGGGAACGTGAGACTCCTCCGACCCGGGGGCGCGTTCCACAGGAAGGTGGACACACCTTCTCCTTCGGAGATCCGCCGCGCATGAAGCTCGAGACGGGCGAATCGGAGATCGGCCCTCACCTGGGTGCCGGAGAGCGCCTCGTTTCCGGCCGTGGCGATGACGAGGAGCACCTTCGACGCCTTCACCGGCACCGTCTGCGGTGACAGCTGAAGGGGGTAGACGTAGCGCCGCTGTGAGAAGCGGCCGATGACGCCGTTCGAGGCGATCACCTCCATCGAGGGCGACGCGTGGTCGAGACCCGTGAGCAGGGCCGCCGCGCCGGACGGGCTCACCGTCCACCACGTCTGGCGCAGGTGCACAAGCAGTCGGGCGTCCTGGACGACGGCGGTCAGCGCCAGAAGACAGGCCAGGCCCCAGACGATCGCCGTGCGCCCGCTCCGCCGGCGTGCCGGGGTGACCTCGGCGCCGGGAGCACCCGTGCTCGCCCTGCCGAGCCGCGCCCCGAGCCAGAGAAGGACCATGACGTCGCCGATCATGACGAAGGGGACCACGGCCAGCGTCTGGAACGAGTCGTTGACGCTGCTGAAGGACGGGCTCATGGCCAGACCGGCGGGGATCAACGTCCCCACGCAGACCAACAGCCCGATCGGGGAGAGGACCCCGGCCAGTCCGGACGTGATGAGGGGGCGGATGATGGCGTGCGCACGATGGGACAGCATGTGGAACGCCCTCACCGGGTGGCGGAACACACCACTGAGCAACGCCAGGGTCCCGGCGTGGCCGTTGTCGGCGACGAGATAGGAGTACTGGCTGGCCAGGTTGCTGGCCTGGTTCGCCCCGACGCCCGTGACGACGAGGACCCACGCGGTGGCGGCGACACTGATGACGAGGGCCGTCAGGATTCCCGGCCCGTTCCTGGGCCGGCCGGCCACGAGCACGATGAGCATGCCGAGCCCGACGAAGACCAGGAGCTCGGTGACAACGGCGCCGAACAGGACGCACCCGGCAGCGGCCAGGCCCGCTCGGGCCCACCGGCCCTTCGACAGCTCGTAACCCACCAGAACCAGGAAGGGGAGGCCGAGCGGGGTCAGGTGGACGTCGAAGGAGACCGTCTCGTACCACCAGGCGTTGGCCATGAGCACCACGAGGGCGAGGAGCCCCGCCACCGTCCGATGACGATCGAGACGGCACGCCAGCAGCGACCACACCCAGCGCAAGGTGATCAGCTCGGCCGCCGCCACCGCCACGTCCTGGACCACCAACAACCAGAACGGCGAGCCGGAGAGGACATGCAGGAGGCTGAGGGGCCACATCACCAGATCGAAGTGATCGCGGAGGAACGGCGTCGACGGGATCCTGACGGTGTCGAGGGGCGACAGCGTGCCGTGGGAGATCAGGTACCACGCTTGCGCGTTGTGGGCGAAGTCCTCGAGGAGATCGAAGCGCCGATAGAGGTACCAGCTGTAGAGGACCAGTCCGACGAGCTGGACGGCGACGAGGACGACGGCGACCGACCAGAACAGCGACGGCTGCGGCGGCCTCCGGGACAGGATCCGGCGCATCACGCCGGTCCGCCCGGACCGGCGCCGCCACCGCCTCCGTCCGGGGGAGCGAAGTCCCCGTCGGTGTCCTTACCGGCGGCGGGCGCGGTCCGTTCGGCGGTGTCTCCAGGCGATGAGGAGGGCGTCGATGGGATCGTCGGTCGTCCCCAACGACTCACCACAGGCGACGCACAACACTTTGCGGGTACAACAACCTCCGAGGCCGGGGTTGCGCATCGGCGGATCGAATGCGGCCCACCGCCAGATCCGGCGTTGGTGAAATACCAATCTCCGAAGCCCCTCACCGTGCTCGTTCACTATCAACCCTCCCCCCCGGTGGGGTGGATGGTACGAATCGAACCTGAATTATCCCTGTGAATTCGGCCGGGACGGGAGCGGCGGCCGTCTCTTTCCGGGACCGGTCCGGCCGCGCTGGTGAGCATGGGGACAAAGTGACGTCCGTAAGCTTCCTGCTCGTGGAGGAGCGCCGGTTCGGGAAAGGATGCGGTGGCAATCGGTGGCTCGAGGCCGACGGCCCCCGAGGAGGGGAGTACGACGAACGCTTCGCCCGGCTCGCTGCTCAAGGTCTCGAGGTGCATGGTGAGGCCGATCTCGTGGCATCGCTCGGTCGTCGTTGCGTACTGGACGCCGGGTGTGGAACGGGCCGGGTGGCGATGGAACTGGCGCGGCGGGGTCTCGACGTGGTGGGTGTCGACCTGGACGACGAGATGGTAGCGGTGGCCCGGGGCAAGGCACCACTTCTCCACTGGGTCCAGGCGGACCTGGTCGACGTCGACCTCGGCTGCACCTTCGACGGGGTCGTCATGGCCGGCAACGTCATGATCTTTCTGACGCCGGGGACAGAGGGCGCGGTGGTGGCCAACATGACCCGGCATCTGGAGGAGGCGGGACTCCTCGTGGCCGGCTTCTCGCTCGTGAGGGATCGGCTCTCGCTCGAGACCTATGACCTCGCCGCCGCCGACGCCGGTCTGGAGCTGGTGGACCGGTGGGCCACCTGGGACCGCCGGGTGTTCACGCCCGGGGCGGACTACGCCGTCTCGGTCCATCGCAAAGGTTGACGATCCCGGCTCCGCGGGCCGTGGCGGGCCGCTCCGGGGCGAACGAGCCGGATCGTGGACCGGTCGGTATTGTGGGGGCCGTCGCTTTGTCCCCGTCGCAAGATGAAAACGCCGTCACGGAGGAAGAACCATGACGATCACCGATCTCCCGCCGACCGCCATCCACCGCGGGGAGGACGAGTTGCCCTTCGTCGACATAGGCGACGGCGGGACCCTCCAGCTGCTCCAGGTCGATCTGGCCAACGGCGTGTGGATCGTGCGGAACCACTTCCCCCCCGACACGACCATCCCGACGCACAAGCACACCGGGCACGTCCTGGCCTTCACCCAGAAGGGTTCGTGGTTCTACAAGGAGTATCCCGACGTCGTGAACACCGCCGGCTCCTACCTCTACGAACCAGCGGGATCGGTGCACACCCTTCATGTCCCGGCCACCAACGACGGGGTGACCGACGTGTGGTTCGCCATCCACGGGGCCAATCTGAACCTCGATGCCGACGGCAACGTCGAACTGGTGATCGACGCCCACGGAATCCTGGCCTTCTACCGGGCCGTCTGTGCCGACCAACACGGCATGGCCGACCCGCCGGTCGTCGTCATCGGCGGCTGACCCGGTGCGAGCCGCGGTGCTCACCGACGAGCGGCCCCGGCTCGAGATGGCCGACGTGCCCATGCCGTCACCCGGGCCGGGAGAGGCCCTCCTGCGGATCACCGGCTGCGGAATCTGTGGGAGCGACCTCCATCTGGCCAGTCAATTGGCCGCCCCCGGAGCGGTCCTCGGCCACGAGATCGCCGGAGAGGTGGCCGGCGTGGGCACCGGGATCGATCCGGCCCGCTGGCCCGACGGGACCCCGGTGGTGGCCAGGCCTTTCGGAGGCTGCGGCCAATGTGCCTTCTGTCGGGGCGGGCGCGCCGACCACTGCGCGCAGTTCCAGCTCATCGGGCTCGAGCGACCCGGGGGGTTCGCCGAGTTCGTGACGGTCCGTGGGGACGAGTTGTTCAAGCTCCCCGCCACTGTCGGCGACGACGAACAGCCTCTGGTGGAACCGCTCGCCGTCGTCCGCCGAGCCTTCCGCCGCGGTCAGGTGGAACCCGGCGACGGCGTGGCCGTCCTCGGCGCCGGCCCGATCGGCCTGGCCGCCGTGGCCTGGGCCGTGGCCATCGGCGTCGAGGCGGTCGTGGTCAGCGAGCCGTCCCCGCTACGACGGGAGCTGGCCTTGCTGCTGGGCGCCACCGCGGTGTTCGATCCCGCCGCCGAGCCCATCGCCGCCGGTGTGAGCGCGGCCACCGGCGGCGGCCCGAGCGTGGTCTTCGAGTGCAGCGGCCGCCCCGGTCTCATCGAGCAGGCCATCGAGTTGACGGCGGTGGACGGACGGGTGGTCGTGGTGGGGATCTGCCCCCAGAACGACGAGATCTTCCCCTTCTGGGCATTGTCCAAGGAGCTCGACGTCCGCTTCTCCATCTACTACGGACGGGAGGACTTCACGGACACCCTCGCCGCCCTCGACGCCCACCGGCTCGACGCCCGGTCCATGGTGACCGAGACCATCGGTCTCGAGGAGCTCCCCGAGCGCTTCGCCCGTCTGGAGCGCGACCCCGACGCCGGAAAGGTCATCGTCCGACCGTAAGAGCACCGCTGCGACGGCCTGCCCCTCGTCGACCCCGTCCAGGCCGCCACACCGCCCACGCTGTATAACTACTCTGCGCATTGTCACGGTCGCCCAGAGCCCAGATCTTCGTATTTTTCCCCCTTAAAAGGTGCAACCAGTGGTTGGACAACCGCATGCGAGCATTCGTCATTACTGACGATGGCGGGACCACCACACCGCTCTTAACGTTCCCACAAAGAGTAGTTACGCACAGCGCGTAGAGGTACGCGCACTATCCGTCGTATCGGGGTGGGATCGACGTGAGAACACGCTCCCGGGGTGTCCACGGGAAGGTGCGAACGAGTCGTCGAGCGCTGAATGCCGGGCTGGCGGCAGTCGTCTTGCTCCTGAGCGTGATCACGGCGGTGGTGATCAATCCCATCGCCGCCTCCGCCCACAACAACGTCGTGACCGGAGTGGCCACCTGTTCGGCCGTCGGCGGGAACCACGACATCACCTGGACGATCGCCAACGACTACAACCTCAGCGAGACCGCAACATTGGTGTCGGCCACAGGTGGGGTGGGCACGGTAACGGGGTCACCGGTCAACATCGCGGCCAGCCCGAATCAGCCCTACCAGACGGGCACCATGGAACAGGTGCTCCCGGGATCGACCACCGGCTCTGACACGATCACCGTGAAGGGCGTCTGGTCTGACAATTTCAGCACGACGGATTCCGGGAGCGTCTCGTTGTCGACGACGTGCGTTCCACCCACCCCGACGGTCACCACATCCCCTTCGAAGACCTCCATCGTGCTCGGCAACTCCGACACAGACGGCGTCACCGTCACCGGGGTGTCGGGGATCACCCCCACCGGGTCAGTCACCTTCTACGTGTGCGGGCCCTTCACCACGGCCACCGCTTGCACCTCCGCCGGCACCAAGCTGGGCAGCGTCGGCCTGTCGGGTTCGGGCAACTCGGCCACGGCCACCGGCCCCTCCTACACGCCGGCGGCCACCGGCATCTACTGCTTCCTGGGCGTCTACTCCGGTGACGGCAACTACGCCGGTGGGTCCGACGGCTCCACCACCCGGGAGTGCTTCACCGTCACCGTGGCCACCCCCGGGGTCACCACGGCTCCCACCAGCGGCACCATCATCCTGGGGGGATCCGACTCCGACGGCGCCACCGTGACCGGAACGGACAGCGTGACCCCCACGGGGACCGTCACCTTCTACGTGTGCGGGCCCTTCACCACGGCCACCGCTTGCACCTCCGCCGGCACCAAGCTGGGCAGCGTCGGCCTGTCGGGTTCGGGCAACTCGGCCACGGCCACCGGCCCCTCCTACACGCCGGCGGCCACCGGCATCTACTGCTTCCTGGGCGTCTACTCCGGTGACGGCAACTACGCCGGTGGGTCCGACGGCTCCACCACCCGGGAGTGCTTCACCGTCACCGTGGCCACCCCCGGGGTCACCACGGCTCCCACCAGCGGCACCATCATCCTGGGGGGATCCGACTCCGACGGCGCCACCGTGACCGGAACGGACAGCGTGACCCCCACGGGGACCGTCACCTTCTACGTGTGCGGGCCCTTCACCACGGCCACCGCTTGCACCTCCGCCGGCACCAAGCTGGGCAGCGTCGGCCTGTCGGGTTCGGGCAACTCGGCCACGGCCACCGGCCCCTCCTACACGCCGGCGGCCACCGGCATCTACTGCTTCCTGGGCGTCTACTCCGGTGACGGCAACTACGCCGGTGGGTCCGACGGCTCCACCACCCGGGAGTGCTTCACCGTCACCGTGGCCACCCCCGGGGTCACCACGGCTCCCACCAGCGGCACCATCATCCTGGGGGGATCCGACTCCGACGGCGCCACCGTGACCGGAACGGACAGCGTGACCCCCACGGGGACCGTCACCTTCTACGTGTGCGGGCCCTTCACCACGGCCACCGCTTGCACCTCCGCCGGCACCAAGCTGGGCAGCGTCGGCCTGTCGGGTTCGGGCAACTCGGCCACGGCCACCGGCCCCTCCTACACGCCGGCGGCCACCGGCATCTACTGCTTCCTGGGCGTCTACTCCGGTGACGGCAACTACGCCGGTGGGTCCGACGGCTCCACCACCCGGGAGTGCTTCACCGTCACCGTGGCCACCCCCGGGGTCACCACGGCTCCCACCAGCGGCACCATCATCCTGGGGGGATCCGACTCCGACGGCGCCACCGTGACCGGAACGGACAGCGTGACCCCCACGGGGACCGTCACCTTCTACGTGTGCGGGCCCTTCACCACGGCCACCGCTTGCACCTCCGCCGGCACCAAGCTGGGCAGCGTCGGCCTGTCGGGTTCGGGCAACTCGGCCACGGCCACCGGCCCCTCCTACACGCCGGCGGCCACCGGCATCTACTGCTTCCTGGGCGTCTACTCCGGTGACGGCAACTACGCCGGTGGGTCCGACGGCTCCACCACCCGGGAGTGCTTCACCGTCACCGTGGCCACCCCCGGGGTCACCACGGCTCCCACCAGCGGCACCATCATCCTGGGGGGATCCGACTCCGACGGCGCCACCGTGACCGGAACGGACAGCGTGACCCCCACGGGGACCGTCACCTTCTACGTGTGCGGGCCCTTCACCACGGCCACCGCTTGCACCTCCGCCGGCACCAAGCTGGGCAGCGTCGGCCTGTCGGGTTCGGGCAACTCGGCCACGGCCACCGGCCCCTCCTACACGCCGGCGGCCACCGGCATCTACTGCTTCCTGGGCGTCTACTCCGGTGACGGCAACTACGCCGGTGGGTCCGACGGCTCCACCACCCGGGAGTGCTTCACCGTCACCGTGGCCACCCCCGGGGTCACCACGGCTCCCACCAGCGGCACCATCATCCTGGGGGATCCGACTCCGACGGCGCCACCGTGACCGGAACGGACAGCGTGACCCCCACGGGGACCGTCACCTTCTACGTGTGCGGGCCCTTCACCACGGCCACCGCTTGCACCTCCGCCGGCACCAAGCTGGGCAGCGTCGGCCTGTCGGGTTCGGGCAACTCGGCCACGGCCACCGGCCCCTCCTACACGCCGGCGGCCACCGGCATCTACTGCTTCCTGGGCGTCTACTCCGGTGACGGCAACTACGCCGGTGGGTCCGACGGCTCCACCACCCGGGAGTGCTTCACCGTCACCGTGGCCACCCCCGGGGTCACCACGGCTCCCACCAGCGGCACCATCATCCTGGGGGGATCCGACTCCGACGGCGCCACCGTGACCGGAACGGACAGCGTGACCCCCACGGGGACCGTCACCTTCTACGTGTGCGGGCCCTTCACCACGGCCACCGCCTGCACCACCGCCGGCACCAAGCTGGGCAGCGTCGGCCTGTCGGGTTCGGGCAACACGGCCACGGCCACCGGCCCCTCCTACACGCCGGCGGCCACCGGCATCTACTGCTTCCTGGGCGTCTACTCCGGTGACGGCAACTACGCCGGGGCTTCGGACAACTCCACCTCCCGGGAGTGTTTCACCGTCACGATGGCCACCCCGACGGTCACCACGGCTCCCACCAGCGGCACCATCATCCTGGGCGGTTCGGACTCCGACGGCGCCACCGTGACAGGGGTGTTGGGGATCACCCCCACGGGAAGCATCCACTTCTACGTCTGTCCGGGGAACGCCAACCCCTGCACCGCCGGAACCGCCGGCGTCGTGGACCTGGGCACCGTCACCCTGTCGGGTTCGGGCAACACGGCCACGGCCACCGGCCCCTCCTACACGCCGGCGGCCACCGGCATCTACTGCTTCCTGGGCGTCTACTCCGGTGACGGCAACTACGCCGGGGCTTCGGACAACTCCACCTCCCGGGAGTGTTTCACCGTCACGATGGCCACCCCGACGGTCACCACGGCTCCCACCAGCGGCACCATCATCCTGGGCGGTTCGGACTCCGACGGCGTCACCGTCACCGGCGTGTCGGAGATCACCCCCACGGGGACCGTCACCTTCTACGTGTGCGGGCCCTTCACCACGGCCACCGCCTGCACCACCGCCGGCACCAAGCTGGGCAGCGTCGGCCTGTCGGGTTCGGGCAACACGGCCACGGCCACCGGCCCCTCCTACACGCCGGCGGCCACCGGCATCTACTGCTTCCTGGGCGTCTACTCCGGTGACGGCAACTACGCCGGGGCTTCGGACAACTCCACCTCCCGGGAGTGTTTCACCGTCACGATGGCCACGCCGACGGTCACCACGGCTCCCACCAGCGGCACCATCATCCTGGGCGGTTCGGACTCCGACGGCGCCACCGTGACCGGAACGGACAGCGTGACCCCCACGGGGACCGTCACCTTCTACGTGTGCGGGCCCTTCACCACGGCCACCGCTTGCACCTCCGCCGGCACCAAGCTGGGCAGCGTCGGCCTGTCGGGTTCGGGCAACTCGGCCACGGCCACCGGCCCCTCCTACACGCCGGCGGCCACCGGCATCTACTGCTTCCTGGGCGTCTACTCCGGTGACGGCAACTACGCCGGTGGGTCCGACGGCTCCACCACCCGGGAGTGCTTCACCGTCACGATGGCCACCCCCGGGGTCACCACCTCACCCACCAGCGGCACCATCACCCTGGGGGGCTCGGACTCCGACGGCGCCACCGTGACGGGCACGGACGGGGTCACCCCCACGGGGTCGGTCACCTTCTACCTGTGCACGGGGAACGGCAGCGCCTGCACCGCCGGAACCCCCGGGGTGGTGGACCTCGGCACCGTGACGGTCTCGGGTTCGGGCGACACCGCCACCGCCACCAGCCCCTCCTACACGCCGGCGGCCCCCGGCGCCTACTGCTTCTTGGGCGTCTACTCGGGCGACGGCAACTACGCGGGGGCCTCGGACAGCTCCACCATCCGTGAATGCTTCATCGTCAAGATGGCCACCCCGACGGTCACCACCTCGCCGACCAGTGCCACCATCAAGTTGGGTAACTCCGACAGCGACAGTGTCACGGTGGCGGGAACGGACGGCGTCACCCCCACCGGAAGCGTCCACTTCTATGTGTGCCCGGGGAACGCCAACGCCTGCACCACGGGCACCCCGGGAGTGGTGGACCTGGGCATGGTGGCCGTGTCCGGCTCGGGAGACACGGCCACGACCACAGGCCCCGCCTTCAAGCCTTCCGTCACCGGTGCCTACTGCTTCCTGGGCGTCTACTCGGGCGACAACAATTACGCCGGGGCCTCGGACAGCTCCACCACCCGTGAGTGCTTCACCGTCACCGTGGCCACCCCGACGGTCACCACCTCGCCCACGAGCGGCACCGTCACCCTGGGCGGCTCGGACTCCGACGGCGCCACCGTGACGGGGCCGGGGACCGTCGGTGTCACCCCCACCGGGACGGTCACCTTCTACGTGTGCGGACCCTTCAAGACCGCCACCGCCTGCACCACGACCGGCACCAAGCTCGGCGCCGTCACCGTGTCGGGCTCGGGCGACACGGTGACCGCCACCAGTCCGTCCTACACACCGAAGAGCACGGGCATCTACTGCTTCCTGGGCGTCTACTCGGGCGACAACAATTACGCCGGGGCATCGGACAGCTCCACCACCCGTGAGTGCTTCACCGTGACGATGGATCCCTCCTCCGTCGTCACCACGCCGACGACACCGAGCATCGTCCTCGGTCACACCGACAGTGACAGCGTGGTCGTGACCGGGAGCGCCGCCGGCGGTTCACCCACGGGTACGGTCACGTTCTACGTCTGCGGACCCACGACGTCCTTCACGTCGTGCACCTCGACGAAGAACCGCGTGAAGAAGGCGGTCAAGCTGACACCAGGGGCCGACGACACATCGACGGCGACGTCGAAGCCCTTCGAGCCCACTGCCGTGGGGGACTGGTGCTTCGCCGGCTACTACTCGGGTGACTCCCACTACCTCCCCGCTTCGGACAGCTCCGTCGAGGAGTGCATCAAGGTCCTGCCCCAGTGCGGCATCTCGGTGACCGTCAGTCCCAATCCACTGATCGAGACCGGCGACTCCGAGATCCACGGCGTCGTCCAGGTCGAGGCGTGTACGAAGTTCGCCAACGAAAAGGTCGAGATCGACTCCACCCAGCTCACGAACACCTGCCAATCGCTGAGCTTCGGCACCCTCCAGTCTGGGGTGCCCCCCGGAAATCCGATCCAGGTGACCCTGGACAACGACGGGAACGCCACCGTCACCGTCACCGGCATCGACTGCGCTCCGGGACAGAGCTTGATCGAGGCCGATCTTGTCGCCGCTCCGTACCTGACGACCACGACCATCCTCAGTGCCCTGCCCCCGGCGGTCACCACGGCCAGCGTGGTGGGCTACCCGGCCGACGAGGTGGAGACGGGTGACAGCCCGGCCTCGGGGGTGTCCGACGTCTACGCCGTCTTCTATGTCGAGACCGACCCCGTCTACGCCGGCACAACCGTGGACATCGACTCCGCTCAGCTCTTCGACAGCTGTCTCGGCGGGGTCACGTGGACGTCGAATCAGGGAACGTCCACCGTTGCCACGGCGACGGCGATCCTCGACGACGACGGCAATGCCGTATTCGTCTTCACCGGAGCCCAGTGCGCGCCCGGCTCATCGGCGGTGATCGCCGACGCCGTGGCCGGCACCCACACCACCTACACCACGACGTACACCGTCCTCCCGCCGACGGTCACGTAGGGGGAGCGGGGTGACGACGTCCGTCAGGACTTCGTCACGTGAACGGTGAGGGTCTGCTGCGTGGTGCCGACGGGATTGGTGGCGGTGATGACCAGGACGTAGCTGCCTTTCGTCCCCGTCCTGGCCTCGCCCGACAGCACCCCGGTGACGGCGTTGAAGCTCATGCCCCGGGGCAACGATCCCGACTCCGAGAATGTCGGGTCGGGAAAGCCGGTGGCGGTCACGGTGAAACTGACGGCATGACGGATCCGGGCCGTGACGGCGGGGCTGCTGGTGATGGCCGGCGCCTGTCCGGGGGCGGCGGGTGTGGCCTCCACCTCGTTGGAGAGCGGCCCCGGGCCGACGTCGTTGATGGCGCTCACCTCGTAGTAGTAGGTGATCCCGTTCGTCACCGTGGTGTCGCTGTCCGTGGCGTCGGTGACCGCACCGAGCAGCGTCTCGGCCCCCGGCGAGGTTCCCCGGTAGACGTCGTAGGCGGACACGGGGGAACCCCCGTCGGTGGCCACACTCCAGCTGAGCGCCACGAGGCCGTTGCCGGCCGTGGCCGACAGAGTCGGCGCTCCGGGCACCGTGGCCGAGACGACCGTGAGGGCCAGGGGAACCGACGGGGCCGACGTGTTCGCCGCCACGTCCGTGGCCGTCGCCGTGACCGAGTACGACCCGTCCTCCATGATAGGCAGCGTGTCGCGCCAATTGCCCGAGGGGTCCGAGAGGGTGGTCCCCACGTCGGCGCCGTCCACCAGGACCGTGATCGTGTCCCCGGCCGGTGCCCCGGTGCCGTCGATCGTCGGGTCGGGCACCGTGGCCGATCCCCCGGACCCCGAAGCCGGGTCGAGTGTGGGCGCCGGTGGAGCGGGCGGCGGGGTCGTGATGATGGTGACCGTCACCGCCGGTGACGGTGCGCTCTGGACGCCGGCTTCGTTGACCGTGGCGGCACTGAGCACGTTGCCGCCGGCGGGAAGGGGGTCGGTCATCGCCGTCCAATTGCCGGTCGAGCTGGCCATGGCGCCGCCCACCAGCCGGCCGTTCTCGAGGATGCGGATGGGAACGCTGGGAACGCTGGTCCCGTCCAGGCGCAGAGTCGAGTAGTTGGTGATGTCGTCGCCCTTGACCCCGGAATCGGTCACGGGGTCGAGAACGGGTTCCGAGGGCGGGGCGAGGGGCACGGTGTCGACCGTGAAGCTGAAGGGGCTGATGAGGTCGGCGGGGTGCGGTGCCAGCTCCTGGCCGGTCAGCTGGTGGGCGCCCTGTCCCAGCGCGGTGGTGTCGTCGATGCAGACGTTTCCGTCGGCGTCGGCGTCGAAGGTCCCGATGACCGTGCCGTCGATGGAGAACCGGTACGACGACAGCGGTCCGTCCCCGGTGAGCAGGAACGAGGGGGTGTCGGTGGAGCTGGCGGTGGGGTCGGAACCGAGCTGGAGGTTCTGCACGCACGTCCCGTTGTCCAGTTGGATGGCGTTGAGCGTGAATGCCGACGCCGGTCCGGCCCCGACCAGCCCCACCCCCACGGCGAGAAGTACGGAACCGAGCACAGGGGCGGCCCGCTCGATGCCCGGGCGGCGGGCGCCCGGCAGGGCCCTCGCCCGGGGGGACGGGCCCAGGCGGGCGGCGTCGGGGAAGGGGGCGTCTCTGGTCATCGTCACCAGACGTTTCGGCACGTCGGGGGGGACATCTTGAGCAGTCCACCCGGAGGGGTCCCTTTCGTGGGCTCCACCGCCCACCACGGGATTCCGTCACGCCTTGCGGCCTGTCCGACGTGGGGAGTTGTCAAAATTGACAGTTGTGACGTCCGGATTGTGGGAGTAGCACTTTGTCGTTGTGATCTCGTTGTGAAACGGGGGCGTCGGGGGCCGCCGTCACCAGCCTGGGCAGCCGTTTCGCCACAAGATTCACCACGAGAGCGGTCAGCCCACGAGAGAGGTCGGCACACCAGTGAACCCACGTTCCCGTCGCTTCCGACGAGTGGCCATACTCGTCTCGGCGGCGGCCCTGGCCGTCCCCACCGCCCTCATCGGGGGTTCGGCTGCGGTGGCCACGCCTCGCCACACCGTGACCCCCGGCAAGAGTTGCGGGCCCGGCAACCCCCCGGCCACGACCACTTACGTCGGGCAGCCCTATGTCTGCTCCTACTCCATCCAGGACACCGACGGGTTCCACGACGGGATGACCGTCTCCGACATCGATGATGTCGTCGAGTCGGCGGGCGGCCCGGTCGACTCCGGGAACATCCTCGGATCGCTCCAGCTGATCTTCGACCCGGGCGTCGCCAATCCGAGTGCCATGGCGTCGTGCACCGGCGGGAGCGGTCTGGGCACGACGGCCAGCCCCTACGTAGGTGCGACCCTGTGCACGATTCCGTGGGACGCGGGGATCGAGACGGAGAACTACAGCTTCTACACGGTGGCCCCGGACGACTACAACCTCCTGAGTCACGAGCTGACGGACACCGTCACCTTCACGTGGGACTCCCTGTGCAGCGCTCCGGGCGGGAGCGGCATCAGCTGTCCCCCCCCCAACCAGACCGCCACTATCGGCGGCAGCACCACCGTCCAGCAGCTGCCCTCGGACACTTCGACCACCGTTCTCAACAGCGGTGGCACACCGGTGACGACGGTGGCGGTGGGCACGGCCGTCCACGACGCCGTCACCGTCTCCCCCGATCCGAGCGCCCCGGCGGGGAGCCCCACCCCCACCGGGAACGTGACGATCAACTGGTTCTCGAACGACGCGTGCTCGGGCTCGCCCACCTCGACGAGCAGCCCACTCACCCTGAACGGAAGCGGCCAGGTGGACGCCACCGGCTTCAGCTTCACGCCGGGCACGGCCGGGCAGTACGCCTTCCAGGCCACCTACAACGGCGACACCAGCAACCCGGCCTATGCCGGGTCGACCGGGCCGTGCGAGCCGCTCACCGTGGTGGACGCCGA
Source organism: uncultured Acidimicrobiaceae bacterium (assembly GCA_963800065.1). GTDB lineage: Bacteria > Actinomycetota > Acidimicrobiia > Acidimicrobiales > UBA8190 > CAWJFJ01. The sequence continues at coordinate 253,979 of CAWCZO010000010.1, forward strand.
CATCACCATCTCGCCGCTCACCGCCTCCAACCCCGTGGGGGCCACACACACCTTCACCGTCACGGTGGACGAGAATCCGGGCACGGGCGCCGTCGCCGCTCCCGACGGGACCAAGCCCACGTTGTCACTCGCCAACGCCGGTGGGGCCAGCGCCACCCTCACCGGGGGGACGTGCGGGACGACGGGCACCGTCGGCGGCTCGTGCACCTTCACCATCAGTTCACCCACCACCGGCGTCACCACGGCCACGGCGTCGGTGACGATCTCGGTGGGCGGGATCACCCTGACCAGGACCACCGACGGGCCCGACACCAGCGGTGACAGCCCGCCGGCCACCAAGACCTGGGTCCAGGCGCCCAGTTCGATCGTCACCACCGTCCAGCAGGGTGGTCAGGCGGTGACCACGGTGTCGACCGGCTCGTCGGTCACCGACCAGGCCACCGTGTCGGGGGTGCCGGGGGGTGCGACCCCCACGGGGACGGTGACCTTCACCTTCTTCACCAACAGCGGGTGCACGGGCACGGGCGTGGGCGCGGGTACCACGGGTCTCGCGGCCGGAGGGGTGGCCACCTCCGACGTCGAGGGACCGCTGGCCGGTGGGAGCGACTCCTTCCGGGCCACCTACAACGGCGACGCCAATTACCTCACGGTCACGGGGATGTGCGAGCCGTTCACCGTCGTCACACCCGTCCTCACCATCACGAAGACGGCCGACGCCACCCCGGTGTCGGCCGGCACCGCCATCGGCTTCACCATCACGGTGGGCAACTCCTCCACCACGGCCACGGCCACATCCGTCACGCTCAACGACCCGCTGCCCGGCGGGACCGGAATCGACTGGTCCGTCAGCCCCGCCTACTCCGGTCCCGGCACCTGCTCCGTCACCGGGGCGGTGGGATCGCAGGTCCTGGCCTGCAGCTTCGGTGACATGGCCCCGGAGGCGTCGGCCTCGGTCCACATCTCGAGCGCCACCACACTGGCGTCGGAGGGTAGCTACGAGAACACGGCCACGGCGTCGGCCACCAACGCCACCTCCGTCATGGCCTCGGCCACCATCGTGGTCCAGGCGCCCGTCCTGTCCATCACCAAGACGGCCGACGCCACCCCGGTGTCGGTCGGGACCGCCATCGGCTTCACCGTCAAAGTGGCCAACTCCCCGACCGCCGGGACGGGGACCGCCACCGGGGTCACCTTGAACGACCCGCTGCCCGCCGGGACCGGCGTCGACTGGACCGTCTCGCCGGCCTACACCGGGCCCGGCACCTGTTCCATCACCGGGGCGGTGGGATCGCAGGTCCTGGCCTGCAGCTTCGGCGACATGGCCCCGGGGGCGTCGGCCTCGGTCCACATCTCGAGCGCCACCACGTCGTCGTCGGCCGGCACGTACCTGAACACGGCCACGGCGTCGGCCACCAACGCCACCTCCGTCATGGCCTCGGCCACCATCGTGGTCGAGGCGCCGCTGCTGTCCATCACCAAGACGGCCGACGCCACCCCGGTGTCGGTCGGGACCGCCATCGGCTTCACCGTCAAGGTGGCCAACTCCCCGACCGCCGGCACCGGGACCGCCACCGGGGTCACATTGAACGACCCGCTGCCCGCCGGGACCGGCATCGACTGGTCCATCAGCCCCGCCTACTCCGGTCCCGGGACCTGCTCCATCACCGGGGCGGTGGGATCGCAGGTCCTGGCCTGCAGCTTCGGCGATATGGCTCCCGGGGTGTCCGCCTCGGTCCACATCACGAGCGCCACCACCCTGGCGTCGGCGGGGACCTACAAGAACACGGCCACGGCCTCGGCCACCAACGCCCCCAACATCACAGCCTCGGCCACCATCGTGGTCGAGGCGCCCGTCCTGTCCATCACCAAGACGGCCGACGCCACCCCGGTGTCGGTCGGGACCGCCATCGGCTTCACCGTCAAGGTGGCCAACTCCCCGACCGCCGGGACGGCCACCGCCACCGGGGTCACCTTGAACGACCCGCTGCCGGCCGGGACCGGCATCGACTGGTCCATCAGCCCCGCCTACTCCGGTCCCGGGACCTGCTCCATCAGCGGGGCGGTGGGATCGCAGGTCCTGGCCTGCAGCCTCGGCAACCTGGCCCCGGGGGCGTCGGCCTCGGTCCACATCACGAGCGCCACCACCCTGGCGTCGGCGGGGACCTACAAGAACACGGCCACGGCCTCGGCCACCAACGCCCCCAACATCACGGCCTCGGCCACCATCGTGGTGACGGCCATTCCCTCCACCTCGCTCAAGGAGACGGCCAGCGCCAAGGTCATCGCCAACGGAACGTCGGTGACCTTCACCTACCGGGAGACCAATACCGGGACCATCGGCATCGACGACGTGACGGTGACGGGATCGCTCTGCGGACCGACGACCTTCGTGAGCAGCTCCGACAAGGACACGACCACGCTGGACCCGGGTGCCACGTGGATCTTCACCTGCTCGATCATCCTCACCAACTCGACGGCCAAGACCGTCAAGTTCGTCGACAAGGCCACCGCCACCGGAACCAGTGTCGTCTCCGGGCTAGCGGCGCCGACCGAGACCGCCCAGGCCACGGTGAAGGTGAGGCCCGGACCGCCGCCCTGCGGGATCTCCGTGACGGTCAGTCCCAACCCCCTGGTCGAGACGGGGGACTCCGACGTCCGGGCCATCGTCCAGGTCGAGGCGTGTCCCTCGTTCGCCGGTGACACCGTCAACATCGATTCGTCCCAACTCGTCGACTCCTGTGCCACTGTCTCCTTCGGCACTCTGCAACCCGGAGTCCACAATCCGACCGACTCGATCCAGGTCGTCCTCGACGACGACGGCAACGCCACGGTGACCCTCACCGGGTCCCACTGCGCCCCGGGCCCGAGCCTGGTCGAGGCCGACCTGACGGTCGCCCCGTACCTCACGGCCACCACGACGCTGAGCGTCCTGCCCCCGAACGTCACGACCGCCGGGGTGGTGGGTTACCCGGCCAACGAAGTGGAGACGGGAGACACCACCGACAGTGGCTTCTCCGACGTGTACGCCGTGTTCTACGTCGAGACCGACGCCGTCTACGCCGAGACGGCCGTGCAGATCAGTTCCGCCCAGCTCGCCAGCCGCTGTCTCGGCGGGGTGACGTGGACGTCGAACGACGGGACGTTCACCGGCCCCACGGCGACCGCCATGCTGGACAACGACGGCAACGCCGTCTTCACCTTCACCGGGTCGTCGTGCGCCTCGGGCACGTCCGCCGTCATCGGCGAGGTCGTGGGGGGCGCCCACACCACCTACAACGCCAACTACACCATCGAGCCGCCGACCGTCACCCCGTCCTGAGCGCCGCCCCAGGCCGGGCGTCGCCCCAGGACAACGCGGAGGCCGACGGGCAGCTGTTCTGAACCGAAGGCGCTGCGCACCTCCGCCTCGACCCCCTCGGAACCGAGGAGCGCAGGAAGCTCGGTCGTGTCGATCAGGACGTTGTCGTGCCGCTCGTCGTCACGGTGCCACGATCCGTCGGGGCGGCGCACGAAGGTCGTCATCTCGCGCACGAAGAGGTCCGGGGACGGCGTCGAGAAGCGGGTGACGATGGCCCAGTCCTCCTCGACCCGCCCCAGGTTTGGGGACTCTCGACGGGCGCGGCCCCACTCGAGGTCGCAGATGTCGACGACCAGCACGCCTCCGGGGCGCAGGGCCCGGGCCATGGCCCGCAGGGCCCGGTTCACGGCGTCCGCATCGGGGAGGTAGTTGAGGGCATGGCCGACACCGACGACGGCGTCGGCCGCCGGTAGCGGATCATCGGGCAGGGTCAACCGGCGGATCTCCTCGGCGCCGGCGACACCCTCCCGGGCCAGCTCCAGCATGGCCGGTGAGGCGTCGGTGGCCACGACGCGATGGCCCGCCTCCACGAGCTCTGCCGTGAGCAGGCCGCTCCCGCAACCGATCTCGACGACCAGTCCACGTCGTCGCCGTATCGGCTCCAGGATGGCCAGCATCCCCGGCGCACAGGCGGCGGCGTGGAAGGCGAAGCCCCGGTGGTGGACGAGGGCGAGGTCACGGCGGTAGTACGGCTCGGAGAGCTCGCTCATCTCCCCATCTTGTCCGCGCTCCCCACCACGCGCCGGGAGGGGGGCCCAAGGGCCCCCCTCCCGTACGTCGACTGGTTTGTCAGTCGGGAACTGCTGACCGCCGGTTAGGCGACGGTCGGTGTCGGTGCGTTGATCACGTAGTTGGTGGTGTACGTGTCGTGCGTGCCACCGATCAGGTCGCCGACCACCACGGAGGTACCGGGGGCACACGAGATGCCCTCGAAGATGAACACGGCGTTGCCGTCGTTGTCCAAGGTGGTGGTTCCACTGGTCTTGTTCCCGCTCCCACCGTTCCCGGCCGTCCAGCCCTCGTTCTCGAGGCAGCGGTCCTGGAGCTGGGTGGACGAGATGGTCACCGGCGTCTCGGCGTAGACCGGGTCGTCCTCGAAGTAGAAGACGGCGTAGACGTTGGACCCCGTCGTGGTTCCGTCGCCCGTCTCGACCTCAGGGTTCGGGAACCCCGTGAGACCGGGAACGGTCACGTTCGGCGGGAGAGCCGAGAGGACCGTGGTGGCGGTGTAGTACGGGGCGTTCACCAGGTCGGCCTCGACCAGGCTGGGCCCGGGCGCGCACTCGTAGGCGTCGAGCTCAACCGTGGCGTTGCCGTCGTTGTCCAGGGTCACCGTGGCGCTCTCGCCCAGGCCGTCGGACAGCTCGTCGCCGTTGTTCTGCGAGAACTCGACGGTCTCGCACGAGTTGAGCAGCTGCTGCGAGTAGATGAACACCGGGTCGTTGGCGAAGGCCGGCTGGGCCTCGACCTGGACGATGGCGTGGATCTCCGAGACGCCCGTCTCGATGACGGGGTTCGGGGACACGGTCACCTGGATCTCGGTCACAGGCGGAGGAGCCCCACCGGTTCCGCCGCTACCACTGCCGCTGCCGCCGCTACCCGTGGTGGCGCAGCCGGCCTTCTTGGCCGCCTTGCCCGTGTGGGTGGCACACCACTTGGGTGAACCCTTCGCGGCCGCCGAGGCGACCCCCGCCATCCCCATCAGAGGCATGGCGACGACGACTGTGAGTGCGGTTAACCGCACAAAACTACGTCGAACGTTCATTTGCTCTCTCCTTGTTGTTGGATCCCCACGGCATCATCATCTGTGGGTGGGGGCGTGACAATCGTCAGAGATGACGATTAGTGCACTGAGAGCTGCTCTGACCACTGAAAGTGTCGTCAAAATTGACCACTTTTCGGGCTGGCTCGGTCACTTTCGATCACGAAGGGGCCGTCGGGGGCGGGCGGCGGGGGGAGGGCCCGCACGGGCGCCCCGGTCCAGGGCCGGGCCGGAGGGGTCCCGGCAGCGCCCGGGGCGGGGCGGTGGCGGCCGGGGGCCCCCTGGTCCCCCTCGGTCCTCCCGGGCCGTGACGCGCCGAGAGGGGGCCCCGGGGCCCCCTCTCGTGCTTGTCCTTCAGTTGTCGGTCGGGACCTGCGTGACCCCCCGTCAGGCGACGGTCGGTGTCGGTGCGTTGATGGTGTAGATCGTCGAGAAGGTGTCGTGCGTCCCCCCGACCAGGTCGGCCACCACCGTCGAGTTCCCGGGGGCGCACGAGATGCCCTCGAAGATGAACACGGCGTTGCCGTCGTTGTCGAGGGTGGTGTACCCGCCGGTGGCGTTGCCGTTCCCACCGTTGCCGGCGTCCCAGGTCTCGTTCGTCAGGCAACGGTTCTGGAGCTGGGCCGAGGAGATCTCCACCGGCGTCTCGGCGTAGACGGGGTTGTCCTCGAAGTAGAAGACGGCGTAGACGTTGGAGCCGGTCGTGGTTCCGTCGCCCGTCTCGACCTCAGGGTTCGGGAAAGCGGTGAGACCGGGAGCGGTCACGTTCGGCGGGTTGGCCTGCAACGTGGTGGTGGCCGTGTAGTACGGCGCCTCCACCAGGTCGGCCTCGACCAGGCTGGTCCCCGGGGCGCACTCGTAGGCGTCGAGCTCCACGGTGGCGTTGCCGTCGTTGTCCAGGTTCACCGTGGCACTCTCACCCAGCTCGTGCGACGGCCAGGTCTCGTGGTTGGCCTTGAACTCGACGTCCTCGCACGAGTTGAGGAGCTGCTGGGAGTAGATGAACACCGGGTCGTTGGCGAAGGCCGGCTGGGCCTCGACCTGGACCACGGCGTGGATCTCCGAGACACCGGTCTCGATGACGGGGTTCGGGTCCACCGTGACCTGGATCTCCGTCACGGGAGGGGGAGCCCCACCGGTTCCGCCGCCACCGCTGCCGGTGGTGGCGCAGCCGGCCTTCTTGGCCGCCTTGCCCGTGTGGGTGGCACACCACTTGGGCGAGCCCTTGGCAGCCGCCGAGGCGACGCCCGACATGCCCAAAAGGGGCATGCTCACGACGACGGCCAGTGATACCAGCCGCACGAACTTACGGGACACGGTCACGAGACTTCTCCTTGCAGTCGATTTCGCTTCTCCTCATCCTGAATCCCACAGGACGTGGTGACAATAGTCACAGTTGATGAATAAGCCGCTCTAAGAGAGAATTTCACTACAGATGGCGCTCTTCGGATGAGGTGTGGTTCCACTCGACCGATCCGAGCGGTGACGCGCAGCGAGGGGGGCCCCACGGCCCCCCTCGCTGCGTCGTGCTGGTTGCTGTCAGTCGGGATATCGCTTGACCGAGGCTCAGGCGACCGTGGGCGTCGGTGAGTTGATGGTGTAGATCGTCGAGAAGGTGTCGTGCGTCCCCCCGACCAGGTCGGCCACCACCGTCGAGTTCCCGGGGGCGCACGAGATGCCCTCGAAGATGAACACGGCGTTGCCGTCGTTGTCCAAGGTGGTCGTTCCCACTGTCTTGGACCCGCTCCCATCGTTCCCGGCGTCCCAGGTCTCGCCACCGAGGCAGCGGTTCTGGAGCTGGGCCGAGGAGATCTCCACCGGCGTCTCGGCGTAGACGGGGTTGTCCTCGAAGTAGAAGACGGCGTAGACGTTGGAGCCGGTGTAGGTCCCGTCGCCCGTCTCGACCTCAGGGTTCGGGAAGGCGGTGAGACCGGGAGCGGTCACGTTCGGCGGGTTGGCCTGCAGCGTCGTGGTGGCCGTGTAGTACGGGGCGTCCACCAGGTCGGCCTCGACCAGGCTGGGCCCCGGGGCACACTCGTAGGCGTCGAGCTCAACGGTGGCGTTGCCGTCGTTGTCCAGGGCCACCGTGGCGCTCTCGCCCTGGGAGATCGACGGGTCGTCGCCCTCGTTGGCCTTGAACGAGACGTCTTCACAGGAATTGATGAGCTGCTGCGAGTAGATGAACACGTCGTCGTTGGCGAAGGCCGGCTGGGCCTCGACCTGGACCACGGCGTGGATCTCCGAGACGCCGGTCTCGATGACGGGGTTCGGGTCCACGGTGACCTGGATCTCGGTCACGGGCGGGGGACCGCCGGTGCCGCCGCTACCGGTGCTGGCGCAGCCGGCCTTCTTGGCCGCCTTGCCCGTGTGGGTGGCACACCACTTGGGTGAACCCTTGGCGGCCGCCGAGGCGACCCCCGACATGCCGAGAACCGGCATGCTCACAACGACGGCTATCGACACCAGCCGTACGAGATTACGGGGCACGTTCACTTGACCTCTCCTTGTCCTAGAAAGCCTCAGCCCCCATCCTGCTTCCCACCAAGTGTGGTGACAATCGTCACAGTTGATGAATAAGCCGCTCTAAGAGAGGAATGTCCTACTGATCGCGCTCCGCTTGCCGGGTGGGAGGCCACCTGACCGATCCGAGGGGTGACGCGCAGCGAGGGGGCCCCACGGCCCCCCTCGCTGCGTCGTGCTGGTTGCTGTCAGTCGGGATACTGCTTGACCGGGGCCTCAGGCGACGGTCGGCGTCGGTGCGTTGATGGTGAAGTTCGTCCAGTAGGTGTCGAACGACTCGACCCCGTCGGCCACTACCGTCGACGTCCCCGGGGCGCACGAGATGCCCTCGAAGATGAACACGGCGTTGCCGTCGTTGTCCAAGGTGGTGTAACCGCCGGTCTTGGTCCCGGTGCCCCCGTTGCCGGCACTCCAGGTCTCGCCACCGAGGCAGCGGTTCTGGAGCTGGGCCGAGGAGATCTCGATGGGCGTCTCGGCGTAGACCGGGTCGTCCTCGAAGTAGAAGACGGCGTAGACGTTGGAGCCGGTCGTGGTTCCGTCGCCCACTTCGACCTCAGGGTTCGGGAAGGCGGTGAGACCGGGAGCGGTCACGCCCGGCGGGTTGGCCTGCAGCGTCGTGGTGGCCGTGTAGTACGGGGCGTTCACCAGGTCGGCCTCGACCAGGCTGGGCCCCGGGGCACACTCGTAGGCGTCGAGCTCAACGGTGGCGTTGCCGTCGTTGTCCAGGGCCACCGTGGCGCTCTCGCCCTGGGAGATCGACGGGTCGTCGCCCTCGTTGGCCTTGAACGAGACGTCTTCACAGGAATTGATGAGCTGCTGCGAGTAGATGAACACGTTGTCACCGGCGAAGGCCGGCTGGGCCTCGACCTGGACCACGGCGTGGATCTCCGAGACGCCGGTCTCGATGACGGGGTTCGGGTCCACGGTGACCTGGATCTCGGTCACGGGCGGGGCACCGCCGGTGCCGCCGCTACCGGTGCTGGCGCAGCCGGCCTTCTTGGCCGCCTTGCCCGTGTGGGTGGCACACCACTTGGGTGAACCCTTGGCGGCCGCCGAGGCGACCCCCGACATGCCGAGAACCGGCATGCTCACAACGACGGCTATCGACACCAGCCGTACGAGATTACGAGGCACGTTCACTTGATCTCTCCTTGTCGTTGGATCCCTCGGATGTCATCCTCCCTGTCACCAACCGTGGTGACAATCGTCACACTTGATGATTAAGTCGCGGTCAGGCGGTGGAAGATCACAGCGAGCGCTCTTCCTGGCAACCACTTTCTGCACCGTCATTACTACTTTGCATCACCAAAAAGACACGAGGCCGGCTGGCACGGTTATGTTGGTGGGCCGTCCGACCGCGCCGACCCGGGACGCTCCGAAGAGCTCGGGACCCCATGCCGAGGGAGCCGAACCATGGACAGCGACACCGGGCTCCTCGATCTCGTCGACCTCGGCCGCTACCCCCTCTCCGACCTTTCGGGGCCCACGGGACGATCGGTCGTCGCCGAGGCCCGGGCCCAGCTGGCGGCCACCGGGGCCGCCGAGCTCCCGGGTTTCATCGGGGCCGCCGGGGTCGGCGTCCTGGTCGGGGACGCCGCCTCGCTCGCTCCCCGGGCGCATCATTCCGGTGGTCTCGGAACGGCGTACCTGGAGATCCCCGATTTCGGTCTCCCCGCCGACCATCCCCGTCTGCGGTTCGCGCCCTACGCCGTGGCCGCCGTGGGCTACGACGTCATCCCCCGGACGTCGCCGTTGCGCCGGCTCTACGAGTGGGACCGGTTGCTCGAGCTCGTCGCCGCCATCCTCGACCGGGGACCCCTCTACCGCTACGGCGACCCCTTCGGCGCCCTCAACCTGGCCGTGATGGGCGACGGTGACGAGCTCCAGTGGCATTTCGACCAGACCGATTTCGTCGTCTCGTTGGCCATCCAGTCCGCCGACACCGGCGGACACTTCGAGGTGGCCCCCCGCATCCGCAGCGCCGACGACGAGTGCTACGGGGAGGTTTCCCGGGTCCTCGGCGGCGACCCTGCCGGCGTCACCACCCTGGCCATGACGCCGGGGACCCTGCTCATCTTCGAGGGCCGCCACTCCCTGCACCGCGTCAGTCCCATCGGCGGGGGGACGCTCCGCCATGTCGGGCTCCTGGCCTACGACACGAAACCGGGGACCATGGGCAGCGATCTCCTGCGGATGGACCGCTACGGCCGCACCGAGCCGTTCCCCGAGCCCCCGGCGACGTGGCCCCCGGGGTGACGCCCCCGGCCCGGGCCCGGGACGGCACCAGGATCGGTGAGGCCTTCATCGGATCGGGCGTCCACGCCGCCCACATCAACACCGTCCTGGGCGCCCGGGGTGGCCCCGTCGAATCGGCCTGGGCCACAGCCCTGGCCACGCCCCGAGCGGGCCACGTGGCCTTCGTCTGCGTCCTTCGGCCCGGACTGGCCGCCAAACCGGCCACCCTCTTCGTCAACAAGGCGCCGCTGTCGGGCCCCGGGCACGAACGCCTCACCTGGGGAGCGGCTCAGGCCGGGGTGGCCTCGGGGACCCTGTGGGCCGTAGCCGACGACGTCATCGCCGCCGGCGACGTCGACGACCTCCTGCTCATCGTGGCCGTCTGGGTGGACCCGGCGGCGGTCGACGAGACGGCCGTCTACGAGAACAACCGCCGGGCCACACGCCTGGCGCTCGAGGCGGGGCGCGACGGCGCCCCCGATCTGGGGGATCTCCTGGCCGTGCGCGACGAACCCCGGAACCCCTTCTTCGACCCGGGCGCCTGACGGTCCGGGCCGAGGGCGCCGCAGTGGCGCCCTAGGGGATCCCGCCGTCGACACGCAGAACGGCACCGGTGGTGAAGCTCGACGCGTCGCTGGCGAAGTAGAGGGCGGCGCCCACCACCTCGTCGGGCTCGCCCCCCCGGCGCAGGGCATGGCGCTGGAGGCCGACGGTGATGGCGTCCATGTCCCAGGCCTTCGAGACGTCGGTGAAGAAGGGGCCGGCCATGATGCAGTTGACCCGGACCGACGGCCCGTAGGTCCGGGCGAAGCCCTCGGTCAGGCTGTTCATCCCCGCCTTGGCCGCCGCGTAGGGGAGGATCGTCGGGTTGGGCCGGATCGACCCCACCGAGCTGACGTTCACGATGCAGCCCCCCCCGTCCCGGACCATCCTGCTGCCGACCAGGGCCGTCAGTCGGAAGACCCCCTTCATGTTGAGGTCGACGACCTTGTCCCACAGGGCCTCGGTGACCTCGGTGGCGTCGGCGTAGAGAAGTGACATCCCGGCGTTGTTGACGAGGACGTCGAGACGACCGAAGGCCCGGTAGGCACCGTCGACGAGGCCGTCGAGCTCGTCCCACACACCGACGTTGCAGGCCAGCGCCAGGGCCCGGCGGCCGGTGGCGGCCGTCACCTCGTCGGCCACGGCCTGACAGGCCTCGAGCTTCCTGCTCGTCACCACCACGTCGGCCCCGGCGGCGGCGAAAGCCCGGACCATGCTGCGCCCCAGTCCGCGGCTCCCCCCGGTGACGAGGGCCACCTTCCCGGTCAGGTCGAAACGTTGGGCCGGGGTCCGCCACGGTCCTGCGCCCGCCGGGTCGGCGACCGTCACCGGAGAGTCGATGACCCGGCCAGGTCGGCCGCCCTCTCGGCCAGGGCCAGAACGACGTCGCCGAACGCTTCCATCTTCGGATTGTCGGCTTCGCCCTTCACCACCCGGGCGTAGCCGGCCTCCAGGACCACGGCCAGCTTGAAGCGGGCCAGGATGACGTAGTAGTCGATGTCGTCCACCGGCCGACCGCTCTCGGTCGCGTAGTAGTCGAGGAGCTCGGCCCGACTGGGCATGTCGCTGTAGTCGACATAGCTCCCCGTGCTGCGCTCCTCGTCGGGGTCGAGCCACCCCTGGATGACCCACCCGAGGTCGAGGAGGGGGTCGCCCACGGTGGCCATCTCCCAGTCCACGATGGCGGCCAGGCGCGCCGGCGCGCCGTGTCGGAACATGACGTTGGCGAACTGGTAGTCGCCGTGCATGATCCCCGGCTCGTAACGGCGCGGTTGGTGCGTCCGCAGCCAGGCGGCGGCGCGGTCCAGACCGGGGATGTCGCGGAACTGCACGGCCGCCAGGTGGCTCATCCACCGGTCGACCTGACGCTCGTGGAAGCCGTCGGGACGACCGAATCCGGCCAGCCCCTTGGCCTGCCAGTCGACGCGCGAGAGCTTGGCGATCCCGTCCACCAGCTGGAAGGCCAGCCCCCGGCGACCCTCGGCGTCGGTGTCGAACGGCGCCGGCCAACCACCGCCGCCGAGAGGCGACCAGCCGTCGACGTACTCCATGAGATAGAAGCAGCCCCCCATGAGTTCGGGGTCGTCGCACACGGCCACGGCACAGGCGTGGGGGACGTCGGTGTCGGCCAGGGCGGCCAGCAGCCGGTACTCGCGCAACATCGTCTCGTTGCGACCGGCGGGGACGATCCGCGGTGGTCGCCGCAACGCCACCCGGTACTCCCCGCGACGGATCTCGAAGAGTTCGTTGGAGGCACCCCCGGTGATGAAGACGGCGTCGAGGGGTTCGCCCGCACCGGGAAGATCCCGTTCATCCATCCACCGCGCCAGGAGAGCCTCGTCGATCAATCCCCGCGTCCGCTCCTCGTCCTCCTCGGCCGTCGTCGCACCCGGCCGGGGGGCGGATCCGGGGCCCGATGCGGCGGCGGGCATCAGAGGTTCGCCACTTCGAGCTCGAGGTATTCGGCGAACTTCTCCCGGGCGGCGGCGATCTTCTCCGGGAGGTGCTCGGTGGGCCACAACCCCGGAGCGGCCCGGTAGCGCTTCAGCACCTGGCGGGCCACCGTCACCCGGTGCACCTCGCTCGGCCCGTCCACCAGACCCATGATCGGCGCCATCATCCACATCCGGCCCAGCGGCATCTCGTTGGACACGCCCAGAGCGCCGTGGACCTGGATGGAGCGCTGGACGATGTCGTGCAGCACCTGCGGGGTGAGCACCTTGATGGCGGCGATGTCGTGGCGGACCCTGCGGTAGTCCTGGTACTCGTCGATCTCCCAAGCCACGTAGAGGACGAACAACCGGAACTGCATCAGCTGGGCGTAGGAATCGGCGACGTAGTTCTGGACGCTCTGCTTGTCGGCCAGCAGGCTGCCCTGGGTCTCGCGCGACAGCGCCCGCTCGCACATCATGTCGAGAGCCTTCTGGCAGATCCCGACGGTACGCATGGCGTGATGGATCCGGCCGCCCCCCAGACGGGTCTGGGCGATGGCGAAGGCCTGGCCCTCGCCACCCAGGAGGCTCTCGGCCGGAAGCCTGACCTCGCTGTAGTGGATCAGCGCGTGCATCCCGGCGTCCTCGTCGTGCAGGGACTCGCCCATCAGGCCCACGTTGCGCACGATCTCCACGCCGGGGGTGTCGGTGGGCACCAGGAACATCGACATCCCCTGGTAGGCGCTCACATCGGGGTTGGTCACCGCCATCACGATGAGAAAGGACGCCGTGCGGGCGTTGGAGGAGAAGAACTTCCAGCCCTCGAGCACCCACTCGTCGCCGTCGCGCCGTGCCTGCGTGGTGAAACGGGTGGGGTCCGACCCGCCCTGGGGCTCGGTCATCGAATATGAGGAGAAGATCTCCCCGTTGAGCAATGGGCGCAGGTAGCGCTCCTTCTGCTCCTCGGTCCCGTAGTGGGCGATGATCTCGGCGTTTCCGGTGTCGGGCGCCTGGGTGCCGAAGATGATCGGCGCCCACTGCGAGCGGCCGAGGATCTCGTTCATCAGCGACAGCTTCAGCTGTCCGTACCCCTCGCCGCCGAGCTCGGGGCCGAGGTGGCACGCCCACAGGCCCCGCTCCCGCACCTGGTGCTTCAGGGGATCGACGACCTTGCGCAGCGTGTCGTCCAGAGGGTGGAAGGCGCGTCCCCCCCACACCAGGTCCAGGGGCTCGACCTCGTCACGGACGAACCCGTCCATCCAGTCGAGCTTCTCCTGGAACTCCGGTTCCGTGGTGAAGTCCCACGCCATCGGTGCCTACCCCCCTCGACGGCCCCTCCGGCCGTGGTCGGCGACGCCGCCGGGCGGCGTCGTCTCAGCTCTGACCCGAACCGTACTGGGCCTGGGGAATGGGTCCGGCCGAGGCCGCCGGGGGCGGGGTTGACGACGAGGTCGGCGGCACCGACGATGTGGGCACGCCGCCGGCGGCGGTGGCGGGGTCGACGGGGGCGGAATCGGCCACCGTGACAACGACGGCACCGTGCTCGGCCTCGAAGGCCTGGACCTGGCCCACCAGCTCGGCGATCCGGGCGTCGGCCCCGGGGGCGGCCCGGCCCACCTTCTGGCTGTAGACGATCCCGCCCAGCTCGAGCAGCAGGGCGTCGGCATTGCGCTTGGCCTGGAAGTCGGCCAGCTTGGCCTGCCCGGCCTGACCCGCCTGCTGGGCCTTGTCGGCCAGCTGCGTGGCCTGCGCCTTCACCTTGTCCATCAATCCCATGACGTCCTCCTTCTCCTGACGCGTTCGGACCCGACACTACGCCACGGGCGGAGCCGGGTCGGGGGCGTCGGGACCCGCTGGCGCGGCGGGGGCGGCGGCGCACGTCCAGCCCCGGACCGGGGGGCGGAATCCGGTCTCGGAGCTGGACGCGGGGGGTTGCACCGGGAGTACGGACGGGGACGGTCCGAAGTTCACGGGAATCGGCCGCCAGGGCCGGTTTCGACGTGGCGCGCCGGTTGGCCTCCGGCTCGGGCCGGGAACGACATGGTGACCCCCTAGGCCTCGTCGCTCGGAGCGTTCTCCTCGGAGAACTCGAGGAACGGACCGGGCGGGAGGTATTCGGCCGGGACGTCGTCCAGACGGCGGAAGCGACGGATGAGGGCGATGTTCTCGATCATGCCGTCCACCTCGTAGACGCCGCAGAGGGTCAAGTCCCGGGCCTCGTCGAAGGCGTGGGCGGGCTCGACGTCGCCGTCTCTGAGCTGCTCGTAGCCGTAGCGCGAGATGCGCCCCACCAGGACGTAGACGCAGCCGTCGGGGGCGTAGCCCACGGACCGGCCGATGGCGCAGTGCTCCGGCCCGTCGTCCACGACGTGGACGTCGTCGTCGGCGGTCCCCACGCTCACCTCGAGGTGACCGGGATCGTCGGGCGGGCTGAGCCGGCGGGAGTGCATCCGGTCCCTGATCGCCGCCAGGACCACGGATGGGATCTCCTCCGGAGAATCCCCGTCGTCAGTGCCCTCCCCGTCGTCAGTGCCCTCCCCGGGGGCGGGCTCGTCGTCGGCGAACGGTTCCTCGTCCACGCTTCAGAATTCGAGCAGCCCGGTCCGGCCGTGGGCGGCGAACTCCTCGTGCAGCCCTTGCACATCGGCCGGAGTGAGCAACCGGTAGGAGGACCCGTCGCCACCGGCGCCGGCGGGCGGTCGCCACCAGACCGGATCGTCGGTGATCCACGCCTGTCGCCGGAGCGGACGCTTGTCGACCTTGTTGGTCCCCGTGAGCGGGATCCGTCGCACCAGTCGGACGAAGCGCGGCGCCCACTTCGTGCCCAGGTCCTCCTGGGCGGCCAGGAACTGGGTGAAGGCCACGGGGTCGAACGGTTCTTCCGCGGCCCACTCCAACGTGGCCATGACCTGGTCCCCCGTGCGCGGATCGGGGACGGGATAGACGCAGGCGGTGACCACCCCGGCCAGTCGGGCCAGGATCCGCTCCAGGGGGGCGGCGGCGAAATTCTCGCCGTCCACCCGCAGCCAGTCGGCCGGGCGCCCGGCGAAGTAGAAGAAACCGGCCTCGTCGCGGTATCCGAGATCACCGGACCAGAACCACCCGCCCCGGGTCCGTTCGGCGTCGGCCTCGGCGTTGGCGTAGTAGCCCTCGAAGCGCCGGGCCCCGTTGCGGCTGACGATCTCACCGATGGCCTCCGACGCATTGAGCAACCGGCCACCGGCGTCGAGGCGGGCGGCGGGACATTCGCGTCCCGTGACGGCGTCGACGATGGCCACCTCGGTGCCCGGCGGGGGCATGCCGATGGCCTGGCGCGGCGTCCCCGGGACGCGCGACATCGAGATGGCGCCCTCGCTCGACCCGTACCCCTCGACGATGGGGCACCCGAAGCGCCTCTTGAAGGCCGAGATGTCCGACGGTGACGCGTCGGTCCCGAAGCCGAAGCGCAGGGAGTTCTCGCCGTCGTCGGGCCGCGGCTCGGTGGCCAGGATGTAGGCCAGGGCGCGGCCCACGTAGTTGAAGTAGGTCACCCCGTAGCGGCGGACGTCGGGGAGGAACCCCGACGCCGAGAAACGTCGGCGCAGCACCAGGGTGGCGCCCGACGCCATGGCCGGCACCACGCACGTGTTGAGGGCGTTGCCGTGGAACAGGGGCATGGCGCAGTACAGGACGTCGGCGGCGGTGAACCCCGCTCCCTTGGCCATCGTCAGGCCGGCGTCGGCCAGCCGTCCCTGGCTCACCCGCACGGCCTTGGGCGCCCCCGTCGATCCGGACGTGAACAGAAGGAGATAGAGCTCGTGGGGGGAGGGGAGCCGGGCCGGGAACAGCCCCGCCCGGCCCACCTCGGCCGTGAACCCCGGTTCGTCGACGACGAACACCCGCCCGGGCTCGACGCCGGTGTCGAGCCCGTCGAGGAGCCCACGTTGGACTTCGTCGGTGACGATGACCTGACAGTCGGTGTGGCGGATGTCGGCGGCCAGCTCGGAGCCCCGGCGGGTCGGATTGATCCCCACCACCGTGGCCCCGGCCAGCGCCGCCCCGCCCAGAAGGAAGAGGTACTCGGGCACGTTCTCGAGAAGGACCCCGATGTGGAAGGGCCCGTCGCCACGGACGAGTCCCATCCACGACGCCCGGTTCGCCGACTCCTCCGCCACCTGGCGCCAGGTCCACGAGGCGTCGCCGGAGCGGAGGCCCGTGTGGTCGTCGTCGGCCCTCTCGAGCAGCAGCTGGGCCACGGTCGTCATCGCGCCGACGATAGTGTCGGGCCCCTTCTATGGGGATCTCCGCCGCCCGCGATCTCGAAGAGGTCCGCCACGGGTTCACCCGGTGGCTGCAGGCGTGGCGTCCCCATGCGCCCGCACCGCGCCTGGACCCGATCGGCCAACCGCCGACCGGCCTGTCCAGCGAGACACTCTTTCTCGAGGTCGACTGGTCCGACGCCGCCACGTCGGCGGGCGACCCGGGGACGCCCGAACGCCTGGTGGCCCGCCTCCCTCCGAACGGCGGCGGCCTCTTCCCCGTCTACGACTTCGCCGGCCAGGGACGGGTGCAGGAGACAGTGGCGGCCGCCGGGCTCCCGGCCGTGGTGCCCCTGGCCGTCGAGCTCGACGAGACCTGGGTGGGCGCGCCTTTTCTCCTCATGCCCCGCGTCGACGGGCGGGTGGTGCGGGCCGACAAGCCCTTTCTGCGCACCGGATGGTTGGCCGAGGCGACGGCCGACGATCAGGCGCGCCTTCACGGCGGCTTCCTCGATCTGCTGGCCGGAATCCACCGTATCCCCGTGGCCGGTCGATGCGACTTCCTCCCCGGCGCCGTCGCGCCGTCCACCGACGAGACCCTGGCCGGGGAGGTCGAGCGCTGGGCGCGGTACCTGACCTGGGCGGCCGAGGACGACGTGCCCGATGTGTTCGCCCACGCCCTGACGTGGTGCCGCACCCGGCTCCCCCGTAGCGAACCCCCGGCCTCCTTGCTGTGGGGTGACGTCCAGCTCGGGAACGTCCTCGTGGGCGACGACATGGGGATCACCGCCGTTCTCGATTTCGAGATGGCCACCGTCGGCCCGGCCGAGCTCGACCTGGCCTGGTTCCTGGTCCTGCACCGGATGACGGTGGAGCGCTGCGGGTGCGATCTGCCCGGTTTCCCCGGGGCCGACGCCACCGTCGAGGCCTACGAGAGACGACTGGGCCGTCCCCTGGCCGATCTGCGGTGGTTCGAGGTCTTCGCCGCCCTGCGCAGCGGAGCCATCATGGTGCGCGCCGCACGCCTGCTGTCGCGTCTCGGGGTCGATGACAGCTGGCTCACCCGGGGGAACCCCACCGTGGCTCTCCTGGCCGAGCTGACCACCGGCTAGACACGCGCTCCCATCGGCGGCCCGGTGGGTTGCGTCAGAGCCGGTCGGTCCCGTTCACGAATCTGGTCCACACGGCGTCGGCCGTCTCCGTCTCGTCCTGGTCGCCGTTGTCGAGGACATGGCGTTCGTAGTGGCCGAGGTCCTGGAACCGCTCCCACATGTCCCGGATGGGACCTTCGTCGGCCAGGGGAGCGGTCCCCGGCGTCCTGGGGGCACGGGTCCGGGCCCGGGCCAGGGCCACGTCCAGGGGCGGTCGGAGAACGAGATAGTGGACAGCGGCGCCGGCCCGCCCGAGCTCGTCCGTGACCAGATCGAGATACCGGGGACCGACAATCCCGTTCATCACCACCGTGTAACCGCCGAGGGCGAGCTCGGTGGCCGCCGCCGCGCACGTCCGTAACACGGTGCGATTCTGAGCGTCGGCCTCGGCCAGCCACGGCGGGACATGACCGCGCACGATCGTGGCCCAGAACCAGTCGGACTCGAGGCACACGGACAGGTCGAAGCGGTCGGCGACGAGCCGGGCCACCGTCGACTTCCCCGACCCGGGAGGGCCGGTCAATATCAGGACGGGGCCGCCAGCCACGGCACGAACGGTACAGCCACCCCGACGCGACGCCCCGGTCACGTCTCCATGAGTCCGGGCCCACGCCAGATCTGCCGGACGGGGCCCTCCTCTGTCGATTTCCCGGATGCACTCGGATCGACGTGCCCTTCAAGGTCCTTTCCTCAGCTTTCGAAGCGGAAAACGCAGGCTGTCGACGGTGTGAAAGGCGTGACAAACGACACCCGGCTCACTTGGCGTTCGCGGGCAGACAGTACGACACCTGGAGTGAGACGGCTGGCGAAGGGCCTGTGGGATGTACAGGGAGGCAGTGTTGCTGGATGAACAATGCTCGCACGTCGTCCGAATGAGAGGCGGTGAGGACGAGATGGAACGCCCCATGCGCGATCTCCGAGCGCAGAGTGGCAAGCGTTGGTTCGGGTGTCGATCCGTCATAGCCCCCGATGGGCAGAACCTCCTGGCCGGTGGCGAAGATGAACGGTGCGGCAATCACCGATGTCTGAGTGGCGAGAAGATCGGGAGCGCCGTCTCGCACTCTCTCGATTGCGGGCAGGGTGGCTATGGGCTGAAGCGGCGCACCGAAGAAGGACTTGTTGAAGACGGTGACAGCCATCGGCTGAAAAGGTGTGTCGAATGCACCCAGATCGTTGATCACCACCGATGCCGAGGCGACCGCCGGGACGGCCACCATGGCGACAACAGCAGTGAGAGCTCCGGCGATAACGGGCGCTTTTCGACCTGTCTTGCCCTGAGCAGCGACGGTTCCGGCGGCGAGGAGGGCAAGCGTGAGGGTCACCCACGTGAGCCAGCCGGACAGTCCGGTTCCGGCAGAGGGCAGAAGCCACACCGCATACGCGACGCTTCCGACGACGATGCCGACAACCGCCACGCGGACGAGGAGCATGGTGCGTTTGGCCCACGCCTGGCTCGCTGCTATACCAAGGAGGGCGGCGATGGGTGGTGACAGGGCGCCGAGGTAGTACCAGTTGATGGCGCTGACAGAGAAAACGGTCGCGAACACGACAAGCCAGCACCCCCACATCACCACCGACGCCCGCAGCAGATCGCTCCTCGGGTGACGCCGCCGAGACCACAAGAGCACCGGTAGAACGATCACCGAGGCGGGAAGCAACCAGCCGGTGTCGCGTCCCGGCGCCCCCTCGACCAGGCGGGAGGCCGAGGCCGGCGGCGTAGCCTCGGCTAGGAACGAAATCCCTAGCGTCCGGCCCATCACCTGATTGGGACTGGCGTGGCCCACCCGACCGAAACCGTTGTAGTCGAACGCCTGACTTACCAGCGAGTCGTTGGTCGTCCCGTCGATATAGGGCCGGCTCTCATGGGGAACCATCGACACGACAGCGATCCAGCTGAGCGACACCGCGACCGCGATGCCCACCATTGCCGCTGTCCAGGTGATCCGCACGGACGTTCTCGTGCCGGCAGCGATCAGGTGCGTGATGCCGAGGACGGGCAGTAGCAGCCAGGCCTCGAGCATCTTCGCCTGGAAGGCAAGTCCCACCCACACACCTGCCATCACCACACTCGCGAGCCTGTTGGTGCGAACAGCTGAGACCAGCGCGTCGGCGGCCAGAACAAGAAGAAGCACGAGGAGCGAGTCGGCGACATTGCCCCGATTCAATGTCACGGTGGCCGGCGAGATGGCCAGGACGCCAGCTGCAATGATGCCGGCGACGGGCCCCGCGCACCGACGCACAGCCCGGAACAGGACGAGGACCGTCAGGACGCCTTCCACGACCTGGGGCAGGGCGATCGACCAGGTGTGGGCGCCGAAGAGTCGTAGCGACAATGCCTGGATCCAGAAGGCTCCGGGTAGCTTGTCGATAGAGATCGTGGCGGCTGGATCGAATGCTGCGAAAATGAAGTTGTGCCAACTCATCGACATGCTTCGATCAGCGGCCGCGTAGAAGATCTCCGTGCTCGACCCGAGGCGCCATCCGTACAGCACCGCCGACACGACGGCGATGGCCAAAAGACTCGGTCGTGCCCACCGCGGTTGGTCCGACGGTGAGGTCCACGGGGCCTTCACGAGTTCCCGTCCGATGCGCCGATCTCCATGACGGCCGCAAGCGTCCGCCGCATCACCTCCACATTCTTGGCACCGGCGCGGGCCACTAGCTCCGCGTCGACCCGCTCGATGGCCTGCCGAACTATCTTCGCGACCTCCGCGCCTCGGGAAGTGAGAGAGATGGTGAGCCTCCGGCGGTCCGCCGTATCCACCTTACGATCGAGGTAACCGCGCGAGACCAGGGCGTCGACGAGTTGCCCGGCTGCCTGCTTCGAAAGACCCAGCTGGACGATGATCTGGCTGAGCGGGAGACCAGCATGGGCGATCGCACCGACGACATAGGGACCGTTCTTCGGGAGGTCATCGAATCCGGCATCGCTCGCCGCCCGCCTCACCGCCTCGCCGTAGGTTCGGCGCGCTCCGCGCAGAAGGGCCGGCAGTGGCACGCCCTCGTCCCGCTGTTCTCCCCGAGCCATACCGCCAATTTAGTCAAGTTTTCAGACAGTCTTAGTACGTACTAACTCACGCCCAACTCAAGGCCATGGATCTGGTTCTCGGCACCCCCAGACCCACCTCATCTGCGCAGCGATGCTCTCCGTTCGTCGAATCGACGAGTACCTCTGATATCCCTGATCAGATATTGGGCCCGTCCACCACCACTGTGTACCCACCGCGCGCCAGTTCTCCGGCGGCGGCGAACGCCTTCAGGATGGTGCGGTTCTGGGCGTCCGCCTCGGCGAGCCACGGAGGAACGTGGCCGCCGACGATGGTCGTCCAGAACCAGTCGGACTCCACGTGCGCGGCGGTGGCGAAGCGTCCGGCGACGAGACCGCCCACCGTCGACTTCCCCGAACCGGGGGGCCCGGTCAACACGAGGACGGACGCCGTGGACACGACGACGACGGTAGCGCCCGGGCGGACCGGCTCTGGCGGAGCTTCAGTGCGTAGGCCGCGCCTCACCACCGGGTGTCGGGGTGCGGTCGTCCCGCTCCGTCTGAGGGGTCGGGCGCGCCAAGCCGGCCGTAGCCAGGCGAAGGGCCATCCGAGGGGCGATGGACCTCACCTCTGCCTCGTGGCCTTGGTCCCGAGCATGAGCCGCAGCGGCAGCCACCACCTCCACCAGGTAAGGCGGGGGTACGGGCTTGCGAAGACAATCGAAGACGACGGCACCGAACCGTTGCCGTATCTCAGGCTCCTGGAAGTCACCGAACCCAGAGAAGACGACAACGGTTGATGACTCTTCCAGCGCATCCAGGACGACAAAGCCCTCCCGGCGCAAGATTGCCGCCGTTGATTCTCGTACGTCATCCTCGTCATCGACAACGAGAACTGTGGAGGTGTTCGCACCCATGGCAGGACTCCTTCACCATCGAGGACGGCGGCCAAATAGCTCATGCGGAACCCCCTGCCTGGGTATCGGCACCTGCACCAGGAATTCTGAGGGCAACGGGAGGCCAACTAGTGACGAGCTCCAGTCACCGTTCAGGACACAATCAGAGAAGACGACGACACCGCCGACCACGCGTCGGGGTCGTGTGGGATGCGGACCGGCCGTCAGTCCTCGACGAGTCCCCGCCCCAACCAATCCTTCGAATGACGGACGCCGGGGACGGCGAAGAAGTAGCCGCCGCCGAAGGGCTTGACGTAGTCGGCCAGCGGCTCGTCGACCAGCCGTTGCTGGGTCGCCTCGAATTGACGGATCACGTCCTGCTGGAAGCAGTTGAAGACGAGACCCATGTTCAAGGTGTCGTCCTCGTCGAGGCCGAGGTCGTAGTTGTAGCCCCGCCGCAGGATCCGGCTGGATGCGGTCCGCGCCGTGCGGGGGTTGGCCAAACGCATGTGGGCGGTGAGAGGGATCACGTCGCCGTGGGGATCTTTCCTGTAGTCGGGGAGGTCGGTGTACCTCGTCAGGCCGAGCGGTGCTCCGCTGGCTTTGTCACGGCCGATGATCCTCTGTTGCCCGCGCAGGGACACGCCGTCGAACAACTCCGTGAACATCCGGATGAGACGGACCACGTGGTAGCTGCCGCCGACCGCCCACGCCGGTTCACCGCGGCCCTCCACCACCCACAGCAACTGGTCGGCGACGGCCTGGTCGTGGACGGCCGGGTTGGCGATCCCGTCCATGAAGCCGAGATGGTTGCGCGGGACACCGGACGGACGCGGTGGCGACAGGAAGCCGTCCATCCGCCACCGCACCTGCATCGCCCCCCGTGTGTGACGGGTGACGTCCCGCAGGGCGTGGAGGACGGTGTCAGTGCTCCCGGCGCAGAGCTGGAGCATCAGGTCGCCGCCCAACCACTGCGGCAGCAGGCCGTCGTTCGGGAAGGCCGTCATGGCCGTCAGGCGGATGGGTCGGCGCGATGCCAGACCGAAGCGGTCGTCGAAGAGTGTGGACGAGACGCCGAGCGTGACCGTCAAGGCGTCGGGAGGGACGTCGGGACCGAGGGTGCCGCTGTCCGGCGGTGGCGAGCTGGCCGGTGATCGCCCCGGGACCCCGCCGGCGGTGAGGAAGCGGGCCCGGCCGGTAATGGTTCGCAGCAGATCGGCCAGGGTGGGGCGATCCTCGGCCAGGACGTCGAGCGCCACGAAGGCGGCCGCCGGCGGGGCCGGGGTGAGGATTCCCGCCTGATGGGGTCCTTCGAAGGGGACCGGGCCCAGTCGGGCGTCGCCGGCCGCACCGGCCGGGGGTGGCGGGGTGGCAGCATCGGCCTCGCCGGCACCCGACAGCGCGGCCAGCGCCCCGACGGCACCGACACCGGACCGGAAGAGGAATCGACGGCGGTCGATCGTCACGACGTCGCTCGCACCACCCGAAAACCGTATACCGAGCAGGCCCGCTATCTCGGCCGGGTGTGGACATCGCCCGGCCCGTCGTCGCCGTGCCCTGAACGCGCCCGAAACCGTGGGCTACGGTCGGCCCCGCCGCCGGCGCGGCCCCGAGCAGCACGGTTTCCCCGCCGGACGGTGGCCATCGACGGCGACAGCGGGGGAGCGGGAATGGGCCACGAGAGAGACACGGCGGGCACCGCATCCCCGGCACCGGCCGTCAGCCGGCGGACCGTGCTGGCCGCGGCGGCCGCCGGCGCCACAGGACTGGTCCTCGGCCGCCCGGCGCCCCGCTCCCCCGGACTCGGTTCCCGACGACCGGTGGCGGCGCGGCTGACGGCCGCCCCCATCCGTCAGCCGGGGTCGCTCCCCGACCCGTCGTCGGCACCGGGCACCGAACACCTGCCCGAGATCAAGAACATCGTCGTCGTGATGATGGAGAACCACTCGTTTGACAACATGCTCGGAATGACGGGCCGGGGGGACGGATTCACCCTGGGGCACGACGGGCTACCCACCGCCGCCTGCCCGAACGGTCAGGGCGGGCTCGTCCATGCCTTCCACATGCCGAGCGATTGCCAGACGAACGGGGTGGGCAACGACTGGCAGACCGGCCACCGCTCCTATGACGGCGGGACGAACCAGGGATTCGTGGAGGCGTCGTCGGGGGAGACGATGGGCTACTTCCTCGACAGCGACATGCCCTTCACCTGGGGACTGGCCCGGACATTCCCGATCGCCGACCGGTGGTTCTGCTCGGTGATGGCGCAGACCAATCCCAATCGTCGCTATCTGTTCGCCGGAACCTCGCTCGGTCTGATCAACGACGGCCTCCCCTCGGGGCTGCCACCCAACGGGACGATCTTCGACAGCTTCAACAAGCACGGGATCACCTGGAAGGACTACTACTCGGACAACCCCTCGCCACTCGTCTACATCAGCCTGGCGGGAAAAGCGTCGATCACCGACAAGTTCGTGAAGATGGCGCAGTTCTTCGAGGACGCCGCCGCCGGGACGTTGCCACAGTTCTCGATGCTCGAGCCCAACTACACCATCCAATCCGAGGAGAACCCCCAGGACGTCCAGTTCGGCGACCAGTACATGTCGGATGTGGTCAACGCCGTCATGGACGGGCCCCAATGGTCGAAGACCCTGATGATCTGGACATACGACGAGTGGGGCGGTTGGTACGACCACGTCCCGCCACCCGCCGCCGTCACGCCCGATGACATCCCTCCCGACCTCCCGGCGGGATTCATCCCCGGGGGGTTCGACCGCTACGGGTTCCGGGTGCCGGCCGGGGTGATCTCCCCGTACGCCCGGCGCGACTACGTCTCGCACACCGTCTACGACCACACGTCGATCCTGAAGACGGTGGAGACGAAGTGGAACCTTCCCGCCCTCACCCGGCGCGACGCCAACGCCAACGACGTCCTGGGCATGCTCGATCTGAAGGGGAAGCCCGCCTTCCTCACCGCCCCCCGCCTCCCGGATCCGGCCAACGCCGCCGGGTCGTACACCTGTCTGGCCACCGGCCCCGGACAGATTCCCCCGCCCTCGGCGGTGACTCCGGGATGAGACGACCCCGGTCACCGTCGGTGTCGGGTCGGTTCCGCCGTGACGTCGTCGTCCGCGTCATGTCGGTGACGGGGCTGGCCTCTCTCGGCGTCCTCTCCGCCTGCTCGGGCGGTACCCCTTCGGCCGCGCCCGGGACCACGACCACGACCGGCCGACCTTCTTCCACCACGCCGGCCGTCGCCGCCTGCGCGCCGTCGTCGGTCTCGGCGTCGGTCAGCTTCACCAAGTTCGGCGGAACCTCGTCGTCCCTGGCCGGTGCCGTTCTGTTCGCCGACAGCACCGGTAGCCCGTGTGCCCTTCACGGCGTTCCCCGCGTCCAGGTGGTGACCACCAGCGGGCAGACCATCCCGATCTACCAGGCCACCGGTCCGGCTGACGACGTCACGGCCGTCCTGACCCCGGCCCCGCCGGCGGGCACCGGAGCCCGGGCCGCCGCCAGCATCACCTTCTCGTCGTGGACGTGCGAGACCAGCTCTCTCTCCCTGAACGTCCGGTTCCCCGGTTGGACGACCTCGGTCACAGCCGCACCGAACGCCACCAGCGGCACCAACTCGACGACTCCGTGCTCGGAGGCCACCGAGACGGGCGAGACCCTCTACGTGGGTCCGGCCACGGCCGTCGCCGGCTGATCCCCGTCCCGGTCGCCGGCCAGGTGCTGAGCCTCGCTCATATCGAGCTAGGCTCACTAAAATGCAGGAGAAGAGGGGGTCGGACAGAACCGTTCCCGACACCACCTTCGAGCTGGCCGAGCTGCTCGCCCATTCGGCCCGGAGGCTGTGGCGGGGCTCGACGGCACAGCTCTCCCCCCTGGGACTGACCAACGCCCAGGCCCGGGTCCTGCGCATCGTGGCGTCGTCGTCGCGGCCGCCGCGGATGGCCGACATCGCCGCCCGCCTCGAGGTCGTACCCCGGTCGGTCACCACCATGGTCGACGGCGTGGAGGCGGCCGGACTCATCGTCCGGTCGCCCGACCCCGACGACCGGCGCTCGGTCCTGGTGCACCTCACCGGCCGCGGCCGCGCCCTTCTCGAACGCCTGGAACGGGCCCGCCGGGCCACCGCCGAAGACGTGTTCGGTGGCCTCACGGCCGAGGAACGGGCCGACCTGGCCCGCCTGCTGGGCGTCCTGTGTCACCGAGACGGCTGTGGAAGGTAGGTCCTGAGGATGGGGATGGGGATGGGGATGGGCCGGGGCCACGGTGGGGCCGGCTTCGGGCTCATGCGGTCGTTCCGGCGGGACCAGTCGGTCATCCACCAGCAGTTGCCGCCGGGCATCGTCAAGCGGATCGCCCGCTTCGCCGCGCCCTACAGGCGGATGCTCGTCGTCTTCCTGATCCTCATAGTCGTCGACGCCGTCATCGGGGCGGCCAACCCCCTCATCTACCGCGCCATCATCGACATCGGGATCTTCCACCACCGGATCCGGCTGATCGAGGGCCTCGCTGTTCTGGTGGGCATTCTGGCGCTGGCCGACGCCGGTCTCACCCTGGGCCAGCGTTGGGTGTCGGCCCGTATCGGCGAAGGCCTCATCTTCGACATGCGGGCCAAGGTTTTCGCCCACATCCAGCGGATGCCGCTGGCCTTCTTCACCCGGACGCAGACGGGCGCCCTCGTGTCCCGGTTGAACAACGACGTCCTCGGGGCCCAGCAGGCCTTCACCGACACCTTCAACTCGGTGGTGAGCAACGTGATCGGGGTGACCATCACCCTCGGTTTCATGTTCTACCTCTCGTGGCCGATCACGCTGGCCGCCCTCGTCCTGCTGCCCATCTTCATCGTCCCCGCCCGGTTCGTGGGACGACGCCTGGCCGACATCACGCGCGAGAGCTACATCCTGAACGCCCAGATGGTCAACACCATGACCGAGCGCTTCAACGTCTCAGGGGCGTTACTGGTCAAACTCTTCGGACACGGCGACGACGAGGTGGCGGGGTTCGAGAAGAAGGCGGGACGGGTGCGCGACATCGGTGTCACCCAGGCCATGTACTCGGCCGTCTTCATGGCCGCGCTGCTTCTCACCGCCTCTCTGGCCACGGCCCTCGTCTACGGTTGGGGCGGCGTGCTGTCGGTGCACCACGTCCTCGAAGTAGGCTCACTGGTGGCTCTCACCGCCTATCTGAACCGGCTCTACGGCCCCCTGACGGCGTTGTCGAACGTGCAGGTGGACATCATGACGGCGCTGGTGTCGTTCGACCGTGTCTTCGAAGTACTCGACCTGACCCCCATGATCGACGAGAAGCCGGACGCCCGGACCATCCCCCGCGGTCCGGCCACCATCGAGTTCGACCACGTCGACTTCAGCTACCCCAAGGCCGAGGAGGTGTCACTCGCCTCGCTCGAGTCGGTGGCGGTGCTCGACCAGAGCCCGTCCAGCCAGGTCCTGTTCGACGTGTCGTTCACGGCCCGGCCCGGTCAGCTGGTCGCCCTGGTGGGCCCGTCAGGCGCCGGCAAGACGACGATCAGCCACCTGGTCCCCCGGCTCTACGACGTGCGCTCGGGGTCGGTGCGGCTGAACGGGATCGACGTGCGCGATGCCACGTTGCGGTCGATCCACGACGTCGTCGGCGTCGTCACCCAGGACGCCCACCTCTTCCACGAGACGATCCGGTCGAACCTCGTCTACGCCAAGCCCGGAGCCACCGACGACGAGCTCCTCGAGGTCCTGCGCGCCGCCCAGATCCTCCCGCTGGTCGAATCGTTGCCCGACGGCCTCGACACCCTGGTCGGCGACCGCGGCTACCGCCTGTCGGGGGGGGAGAAGCAACGGATCGCCATCGCCCGGCTCCTTCTCAAGGCCCCCGACATCGTCGTCCTCGACGAGGCCACCGCCCATCTCGACTCGGAATCGGAGCAGGCCGTCCAGGAGGCGCTCAAGATCGCCCTGGCCGGGCGGACGTCCCTGGTCATCGCCCACCGGCTGTCCACCGTCCGTGAGGCCGACATGATCCTCGTGGTCGACGAGGGACGCATCGTGGAACAGGGTGGGCACGCCGAGCTGTTGGCCGCCGACGGTGTCTACGCCGAGCTCTACCGGACCCAGTTCGAGCACCAGGGCGACGGGGAGACCCCGCCGGCGCCGACGGCCGAGACCTGAGTCAGCGGCACCGCGGTGACCGGGACAGGTGGTCCCGCCGTCGCCCACTGGACGCGCCCGGCTCCGGTGGGGTGCAATTCGGCCGACACCAGTCGCCGCCATGACCACGCCCACCACCACCGACCACACGACGCCCGGGCCGGCGCCGGATCCGGTGGCGGCGCGGCCGTTGTTGCGGGGCTGGATCCATCTGGTGGCGGTCGTCGTGACCCTGGTCGCCGCCCCCTTCGTGGTGGCCCGGGCCCCGACGGCCGGTGCCGCCGCCGCCCTGGCCATCTACATGACGTCGATCGTGGCCCTCTTCGGTGTGAGCGCCGCCTTCCACCGGGTGAAGTGGTCCCCGGCCGCCCGCCGGCGGATGCGCCGGGCCGATCACGCCACCATCTTCATCGCCATCGCCGGGACCAACACCGCCGTGGCCGGTCTGGCGTTGCGGGGTTGGGCCCAGATCCTCATCCTGAGCCTCGTCTGGGGGGGCGCCGCCGTCGGTATCACGGTGCGGCAGGCGTGGCTCGACGCGCCCAAGTGGGCCGTGGCCGTGCCCTACGTGGTGGTGGGCTGGTGCGCCGTCGTGGTCGCACCCCAGCTGTTGCACGCGCTGGGTGGGGCCGGCTTCGGGTTGCTGGCCGGCGGCGGCGCCTTCTACACGATGGGGGCCATCGTCTACGCGCTGCGCAGGCCCGACCCCGTGCCCGGCGTCTTCGGCTACCACGAGGTCTTCCACGCCTGCACGGTGGTGGGCGCCACCCTGCACTTCGTCGTGATCGTCGCCTACGCACTCCCGCGCGCCTGACAGCTCGACGCGGCCGGTGTGCCAGACCGGCGGGTGTGGTACTCCTGGGCCATGACCTACTCCATCGTGGCCCGGGATCCGACCACCGGTGAGCTCGGCGTCGCCGTCCAGACGTGCTGGTTCGCCGTGGGTGCCCTCGTCCCGTGGGCGCGGGCCGGGGTGGGGGCGGTGGCCACCCAGGCCATGGTCGAGGTGTCCTACGGGCCGAGATGCCTGGAGAGGCTCGACGCCGGGGCCGACGCCCGTGGGGCGCTCGACGAGGCACGGGCCGCCGACGAGGGATCGGCCGTGCGACAGGTCGCCGTCGTCGACGGTGCCGGAGGGGCGAGCTCCTTCACCGGCGACCTGTGCATCGACCATGCCGGACACCATGTCGGGGCGCAGTACTGCGTCCAGGCCAACATGATGGCCAGTGCCGAGGTGTGGCCGGCCATGGCCACGGCCTACGAGAACGCCACGGGGTCGTTCCCCGAGCGACTCCTGGGGGCGTTGCGGGCCGCCGAAGGCGCGGGCGGCGACGCCCGGGGCCGGATGTCGGCGGCCGTGCTCGTCGTCGACGGGGAACGTCACGACCTCCCGTGGGAGGGCGTCGTCGTCGACGTCCGGGTCGACCACGACGATCAGCCGTTGGACGAGATCGAGCGCCTCCTGCAGGCGGCCGACGCCTTCGACCACTGCAACCGGGGGGAGGAGGCGCTCTTCGGAGGCGACCTGGAGCGGGCCCGACGCGAGGTCGAGCTCGCCCTGGGGCGCCTGCCGGGCGACGAGAACGCCCGCTTCCTGCGCGCCGGCGCCCTGATCGTCTCCGGTCGGACCGACGCCGGTGTGGACGAGCTCCGTTCCCTGATCGCCGATCGTCCGACGTGGGAGGTCGTGGTCCGCTCCGTCGCCGCCAAGGGGTTGTTCCCGTTCCCCGCCGGGTTCGACCTCGACGACATCGCCGCCCACTGAGGTCCGCTCAGGTTGACGGACGCGCCCTGACCGGATCCGGCTGACGGCGCCCCTCAGTCCTCAGTGGGGGTCCGTGATGTCGAAGGCCCACCACTGGATGGTCCGCTCGAGCTCGACAGGTCGGTCGAGCGGCCAGCCGTTGTCGGCCGCCCACCGCCGCACGGCGTCGCAGGCGGTGGCCATCTGGTCGGGGCTCGCCGACCACGTCCACGAATGGAGCTGCCGCTGCCACTCGGCCAGGTCCTGACCGAGGGTCCGCTCCACCGTCATCGTCAAGGGCGGCAGGGGACGGGCCACGGCACGCCCCGACAGGTGCTCGGCCACGGGCTCCGGGAACGACACCCCCGGGCGCACCCGGACCACACCGTGGGCTCGCATCACGGCGTTCGTCGGTTCCCCCCACGGTGCCGAAGGCCCTCCCCCGAAATCGACGAGGAGAACGGCGCCGGGGCGCAGAACGCGGACGGCCTCGTCGACCGTGGCCCGCCAGTCGACGACCAGATGAAGGACATGGCTGGCGAAGACGGCGCCGAACCGCTGGTCGGCGAAGGGGAGTGCCGTGATGTCGGCCACGCAGAGGGGAAACGGTCTCCGCCCTCCGGCGTTGTCGACCAGCCGCCGCAACATCTTGGGGGCGATGTCGAGACCGACGAGGTCGACGCCCTCGGCCACCAGGGGGAGAGCGATCCGGCCGGTGCCGACACCGATCTCCAGACAGCGGCCACGGGGAGTGAGCTCCGTGGCCAGGATGGACGTGAGCCGGTCGTGGACGTCGGGAGGAAGGGAACGGGTGGCGTCGTAGAAGTCCGCTGCCCGGTCGAACGACATGGTGGCCACCGTCCACGAGGATAGACAGCGCCACGGTGGGTGAACCGTCTCAACCTGCCGGGACGGTGCGCCGAAGAGCAACCATGCACGGTGCCTGGGTGTTCGACCTCCTCCTTCTGTTCTTCACCGGAACCGCCACCGTCCTGGCGTTCCGGCAGATCGTCACGGAACAGAAGGAGAACGACTGACGGGGCTGTCCCCGTCGCCGTGACGGCCCATGGCCGACGGCCACCAGTTCCACCGACCCAGCAGCGAGACCGTGGAGGGGACGAGGACGGTCCGGACCACGAAGGTGTCGAGCAGGATCCCCACGGCCAGGCCGAAACCGATCTGGCGGACCTGGCTGTTACCCGACCCGCTCCCCCCGACGACGGCCAGGACGGTGAACGTCCCGGCCAGGACCAGACCGGCCGACGTCACCGTGGGCCCGGTGGCACCCACGGCCCGGATCACCGCCTGGCGCAACGGTCTCTTCCCGGCCTCCTCGCGGATACGGGTCATGACGAGGATGTTGTAGTCCTCGCCCAGGGCGAGAAGGAAGATGAACATCAAGAAGGGTAAGAGGAAGACGATGCCGCCCGACCCCCCCAGCTTGATGAAGACGATCACCGACACCCCGAGCGACGCCAGGTAGGAGAGGACCACGCTCAGGATGAGGTAGAGGGGGGCGACGAGGCTGCGCAGCACCAGGGCCAGGACGATGCCGATGGCCAGCACGGCGACGGGGACGATCTTGCGGAGGTCGCCGTCGGAGATGTGGCTCACGTCGTAGAGGGCGGGCGCCTCTCCCGCCACCCCGTAGGCGCTCGCTCCGACCAGACGGGCTACCCGGGCCACGTCGTTACGGAGGCCCGGCACGGCGTTCAGAGCGGCGGTGGAGCCGGGGTCCCCGGCCCGCAGACCGGCCTCCCACTGGACGGTGAGACCGTCGGGGCTGATGTAGCGGGCGGTCGCCAGGTAGGCGCTGTAGAGGGCGGGGGCGACGGTCGTCCCGGCCGGGGTGAGGCGGTTGGTGTCCACCAGGGTCCGGGCCGCCGGGAGCTCGCCGTGCAGGGCCAGCAGCTGCGCCGGGCTGATGACGGCGCCGTTGGGGTCGAGGGGACCGGCCAGCTGGGTGAAGGCCCCCGTGTCGCGGAGGTAGGAGGTGGCCGCCTCGAGCTCGGCCGGGCCCAGCCAGACCGACGTCGGGAACCGCATGACGATGTTGGTCGGGTTGGAGCTGGCCTGGGGGAAGTAGCGGGTGAGGGCGGCGTTGCCCAGGGCGGCGTCGCTGCCGGCGGGGGCGGTCACCTGCCCGCCGAACCCTCCGGGCTTGAAGCCGGCGGCGAACACGGCCAGGACCCCGAAGACGGCGACGCCGATGCACAGGGTGACCACCGGCCGCCGGACCAAGCGGCCGGCGATCCGGCCCCAGACACCGTCGGAATGGGCCCGTGGCATGGTCTTCGACGGCCAGAACAGGGCGCGCCCGAGAACGGTGAGCAGCGCCGGCAGGAAGGTGAGGCCGGCACCGAGCATCACCACGATGCCGATGGCCAGGGGGACGCCGAGGTCGTGGTAGATGCCGAAGGTGGCCAGGGTGAGGCTCAGGAGGGCCACCACCACGGTGCCGGCCGAGGCGGTGATGGATTCGCCGACACGGCTGACGGCCGTGGCCACGGCCTCCTTGGGGGGGCGCCCGCCGAGCAGCTCCTCGCGCACCCGGAACACCAGGAAGAGCCCGTAGTCGGTCCCCGCTCCCAGGATGAGGACGATGAGGAGGATCTGGGTGAAGAACGAGATCTTGAGACCGTGGGACCCCAGTGCTCCGATGAACGACCCGGACAGGCCGAGCACGAGAACGGCCGGGAGCAGGGTGGCGAACGGCGCCAACAGGGAACGGAAGATGATGAGGAGGAGAACGATGATGAAGAGGATCGAGAAGACCTGGATCAGGTTGCCCTGCTTGTTCGACTTGGCGTTGGTGGCGACGTTGGTGGCGATCTCACCGGCCAGGTGCACGTGGAGATCGGCGGGGAGATCGGCCCTGTCGATGGCCGATTGCATGTCGTCGACGAGGAGCTTGGGGCCGGTGGGCCCGAACGGCTGGGTGGAGGACGTGGCCAGCAGCTCCGAGGCATCCCGCTGCGCCGACTCGGCCAGGAAGCGGACGCTCGAGACGGTCGGGACCTTCTCCAGGTCGGTGGCCAATTGGTGCAGCTCCGCCTGATCGGCGGCGGTCAGGGTGGGGCGCGTCGTCACCGCCACCACGGGGATCTGGGACTGGCTGCTGGACCCGATGAGGGGCTGCGCCAGCACGGCGGCCTGGTTGCTCGGCGCGCTGGCGGGCAGGAACTGACTGTTGTCGTTGTTCACCTGGCTGCCCAGGGAGGGCAGGGTGCGGACGGCGAAGACCGTTCCGAGCACCCAGATCACGATGATCAGCCAGCGGAACCGGACGACACCCCTGCCCAGTGCTCCAAATGCGCGGTTCATCGGCGGGCCCGGGGGCGGAAGCTTCGCAAGCCCCGAGACGTTACCAAGAGGCCCCGGCACCCAGGTCGCACGGCGGGCCATACGGGCCCGACACGGCCCGGCGTCGGGAACGCCGCCGGGTGGGCACAATGGGCGGGTGGCGGCCGACGACGAACCACGCTCCCACCATGGCGGGCCGGGATCCGTCACCGTTCGGACGGGGACGGTCGCCGACGTCGAGGACGTCCTGAGGGTCTGGGCCGCCGCCGGCGCCCACCCGACCACGACGGACGACGTGGCCGCCGTCACGGGGTTGGTGCGACGCGACGGCGACGCTCTGCTCCTGGCCGAGGTCGGCGGCCGGCTGGTGGGTACCCTCATCGCCACCTGGGACGGCTGGCGGGGCAACATGTACCGCCTGGCCGTCCTCCCCGAGGTCCGCCGCCGCGGGATCGCCGCCGCCCTGGTCCACGAGGGGGAGCGCCGTCTGCGGGCGCACGGCTGCCGGCGGGTGACGGCCCTCGTGGTCGACACAGACGTCCACGCCGCCGACTTCTGGACGCAGGTGGACTACGTCCCCTACCCGATGAAGCGCTACGTCCACACGCTGGGGACCGCCCCGTGGTGACGTGGGGCGAGTTCGAGGTCGGGGCCGGACCGCTCGCCGCCCTGGCCCGCCGACGCTTCGAGGAGGCCGGCCTCGTCCTCGTCGGCACCGTGCGACGCGACGGCGGGCCGCGGATCAGCCCCGTCGAGCCGCTCCTCCACGACGGGCGACTCTCCCTGGGGATGATGTGGCGATCGATGAAGGCCCTCGACCTCCGGCGCGATCCACGCTGTGTCGTGCACAGCGTGGTCACCGGCACCCAGGGCACCGAGGGCGACGTGAAGGTCTACGGGCGGGCCGTGGAGACGAGCGATCCCGACGAACGCGACCGCTACGGGGCCGCCCTCTTCGCCCGCATCGGGTGGCGGCCCACGGGGGACTTCCATCTGTTCGTCGTGGACGTCGAGGAGGTCGGGTACTTCCGTGTGGAGGGGAGCGGCCACCGGGTCTGGCACTGGCGGCCCGGCCAGGTCCTGGGCGAACTCGAGACCCGGCCTGGCGTTTCCTGACGCCCGTGTCGGCGAACGCAGGCCCCGCGCTGATCGTCGCGGCCGACCGGTGAGGGGAGGTGACGTTGGTGGACGCCGACGTGCGGTGGTTGGTCGACCGGGCCCAGATCCGCGAGCTCACGGCCCGCTACAACCGGTGCTTCGACGACGGCGACCCCGACGGGTTCGCCGCCACCTTCACCGAGGACGGCGTCATGGAGGTGGACGGAACCTTCCGCGTCGACGGCCGCGCCGCGCTGGCCGAGATGGTCCGCCACACCCCCTACGGTGTGGTCCACGTAACCGTGGACGCCACCGTCGAGGTCGACGGCGACCGCGCCGTCCAGGACGTGAAGCTGCTCGTGCTGTCGCGGCCGGCTCCCGACGCCTCCCCCGACGCCCGGCGCTCGAAACTGACGAACAGCGGTCGCTACCACGACGAGCTGGCGCGGACAGCGGACGGCTGGCGCTTCACCCACCGCACCGCCTTCCTCGACGGCGGCCTGGGCGGATCGTGAGGACCCTGTGACCGTCACTCTTCTCACCGACCATCTCCGGGCCATGGCCGGGGCCTTTCCCGACGAGGTCGGGTACCGGGTGATCGACGCCGGCGAGATGACCTTCGCCCAGTGGGAGGCGGAATCGAACCGATTGGCTCGGGGGCTCGTCGATCGGGGGGTGGCGCGCGGCGACAGGGTGGCTCTCTACCTGACGGCCGAGGAGGCACTGCGCTTCATGGTGGCCTACTCCGCTGTCCACAAGGCCGGCGCCGTGGCCGTCCCCACCAACATCCGACTCACCGACAGCGAGCTCGGGCATCTCCTCGGGCATGCCGAGGTGAAGGCGGTGCTCACCGACGCCGAGCTCTCGCCCGCCGCCCGGCGCGTCACGGCCGGACTGAGCAGCGTCTCGCACATCTTGACGGCGCCGGCGACGGCCCCGGGGGCGACGCCACCGTGGTCGTGGGGCGAGGCCGGGGCGACCGACGGGTCCGAATTCCAGGTTCCCGTGGACTCCGAGGACCTGGCCGACATTCTCTACACCTCGGGGACGACGGGACTGCCGAAGGGGGTGGCCATCCGCCACCGCAACGTCGCCCTCATCCCCGGAGCGCCGAACCCCAGTTTTTCGGGGAACAGCTGGCTCCACGCCAGCCCCCTGTTCACCTTCGCCGGGATCGGTTTCATCTACAACCCGATGCAGTTGGGGCTGCTCGGTGTCTACCTGCCCCGGTTCGACGCCGGACGCTGGCTCCAGATCGTGAACGAGCTGAAGCCACAGTTCGTCTTCCTGGTGCCCTCCATGGCCCAGCTGATCGTGACCCACGAGGACTTCGCCACGGCCGAACTGGCCTCGATCCAGATCTGTGCCGTCGGCTCCTCGCCCCTGGCGCCGTCCACCTTGCGGGCCCTGCAGGAGCAGATGCCCGAGGCGGCGGTGTCCAATTCCTACGGGATGACCGAGGCCGGCCCCGCCTTCTGCTCCATGCCCAAGGGCGAAGCCCTCAAGAGGATCGGATCGGTGGGCCAACCGATGCCGCCGCTCGAGGTGAGGATCCTCGACGAGGACGGCAACGACGTCGGGGTCGGTGAGATCGGTGAGGCCGTGCTGCGGATGGAGGGACGCCAGCGCGAGTACTACCGCAATCCGGAGGCCACCGCCGGGACCTGGGTCGACGGCTGGCTCCACTCCGGGGACCTGGCCCGGCTCGACGACGACGGCTACTTGTACATCGTGGGGCGGAAGAAGGACGTCATCATCCGGGGCGGGAACAACATCCACGCCGTGGACATCGAGGCCGTCCTCCTCGACCACCCCGACGTGATCGAGGCCGGCGTGGTGGGGATCCCCCACGACGTCCTCGGTGAGGACGTGGCCGCCGTGGTGGTCCTGGCCGAGACGTCGACGGTGACGGCCGACGAGCTGCGCGTCCACTGCGCCGGGAGGTTGGCCGACTACAAGGTCCCGCGACGGATCGAATTCGCCGAGGAGCTGCCCCGCAACGCCACCGGGAAGATCCTGAAGGAGAAGCTCCGGCTGTCCCTCCGATAGTCGTCTCGGCTCGCCCATGGCGGAGTGAACCGGGCCGAAGCCGGAGTCAGCCCGACGACGACCAGACCGACGACTCCGACGGCTGTCCCACCGGGCCCAGGATGAGGTCGGCCAGGCGTTGGCGCTGGTAGCCCTGGGCGCCGAAGAGCACGTCGTCCTGCTTGGCCCGCCGGTAGAGCAGGTGGGCGTCGACGTCCCAGGTGAAACCGATCCCGCCGTGGACCTGGATGCACTCGGCGGTCACGAAGTCGGCGGCCTCGGCCACGAAGGCCTTGCACATGGCCGCCGCTTTCTGGCGCTCGGGATCGTCGACATCGGACGTCCAGGCGGCGTAGTGGGTACCGACCCGGGCCAGCTCCAGACGGTGGAGCATGTCGGCCGCCTTGTGCTTGATGACCTGGAAGGTGGCGATGGGCCGGTCGAACTGGACCCGGACCTTGGCGTACTCGACGGCCAGATCGAGGGCCCGCTGCGACGTCCCCACCAGCTCGGCGCAGACGGCCACGGCCAGGTCGTCGAGGACCCGGGCCCACAGCGCCGCCTGATCGCCGGGCGGTCCCACCCGTCGGGCCCGGCGCCCGTCGAGAACCAGGCGGGCCACCTTGCGGGTGACGTCGAGGGCGGGGACGGTCTCGCCGGCGGGGGCGTCGAGGAGGAAGGTGGCCAGGCCGTCGTCGTCGTGGCCCACCACCAGGGCCCAGTCCGCCGTCGCCCCGTCGAGGACGAGGGGCTTGGTCCCGGCCAGGACCACCTCCCCGTCGCCGCCATCCGGTGCCGCCGCGGCCCGGGCGCCGATGCTGTCGAGCGGGGCACCGTGGCCCCGCTCCTCGAGAGCCACCGTCCCCCGGCGGCGGCCGGCGGCCAGGTCGTCGAGAAGATCGTCGGCCCCCAGGCGGACGACGGCCAGGGTGGCCAGAACGGCCGAGGAGAGAAACGGTCCGGGGAAGGGCAGAGCGCCCAACTCCTCCTGGAGGACGACGAGGTCGAGGAGGCCGAGCCCGAGGCCCCCGGCCGACTCCGGGACGAGGACGCCGAGCCATCCCAGGCCCGCCATCGTCTCCCACAGCGCCGGGGTGACCCCGACGGGGTCGTCGATCATGGCCCGGACGTACGCCGGTGGCGTCTCCGCCGCCAGGGTGGTGCGGACCGCCTGGCGGAAGTCGTCCTGCTCGGCCGAGAAGGTGAAGTCCACGTCGCTCCCGCCCGCCGGCTAGCCGAGCCGCTCGATGACGGTGGCGTTGGCCTGACCGCCGCCCTCGCACATGGTCTGGAAGCCGTAGCGGCCGCCGGTGGCCTGGAGCTGGTTGAGCAGGGTGGTCATGAGCCGGACGCCGGAGGCGCCGAGGGGATGGCCGATGGCGATGGCACCGCCCCGCGGGTTGAAGAGGTCGGGGTCCGGTGAGAAGGCCCGGACCCACATGAGGGCGATGGCGGCGAAGGCCTCGTTGCATTCGATGGCGTCGAAGTCGTCGATGATCATCCCCGTCCGCTCGAGAAGCTTCCGGGTGGCGGGGACCGGGGCCGAGAGGACGATGGCGGCGTCCTCGGCCGCCACGGCGAAGGCGTGGAACCGGGCCCGGATGGGGAGCCCCAGCTTCTCGGCCACCGACCGCTCGGCGATGAGCATGGCGGCGGCCCCGTCGGTCATCTGCGAGGAGTTCCCGGCCGTGATGTCGGGGGCGGTGTCGGGATCGAACTGCTGGGCCGGGGGCAGGGCGGCCAGCGCCTCGAGGGTGGTGGTCCGCCGGATGCCCTCGTCCTCGGTCAGGAACTCGCCGGTGAGGGTGCCCTCGTCGTCACGGAGGGGGACGGGGATGGCTTCGGCGGCGAAATGCCCCGAGTCCGTCGCCTCGGCGGCGCGCCGGTGGCTCTCGAGCGCGTAGAGGTCCATGTCCTCGCGCGTGACCTTCCACTGGTCGGCCAGGACCTGGGCCACCCGGAACTGCATCCACAGGCGGTTGTCGATGGCCTCGAGGAACGAGGGCGGGAAGGGGCCGGTGCCCCCGCGGGCGTTCGAGGCCAGCGGGACGCGCGACATCGACTCCGTCCCACAGGCGATGGCCACGTCGTAGTGGCCGGCCACCACGCCGGCGGCGGCGAAGTGGACGGCCTGCTGGGAGGACCCGCACTGGCGGTCCACGGTGGTGGCCGGCACCGACTGGGGCAAGCCGGCCGCCACCCAGGCGTTGCGGGCCACGTTGGTCGACTGCTCTCCGACCTGGGACACGCATCCCCCGATGACGTCGTCGACGCGGGCAGGGTCGATCTTGGTGTGGGTGACCAGATGGTTCAGGGTGAGGGCCAGGAGGTCGACGGGGTGCCAGGTGGCCAGGGCCCCGCCCCGCTTGCCGAAGAAGGTGCGGCAGGTGTCGACGATGACCGCTTCGCGCGGGGCGGCCACCGCCCTAGCCCCGGTCCCGGCGCAGCGCCCCGGGCTCGTCGAGCCAGCGGTTCAGGGCCACCGTCCGCTGGTTGCGGACCGAGAAGGTGTGGACGATGGCCCGGCGGATGCGCCTCTGCTGGTCGACCGAGACCGCCACCTTCCGCAGGAGGT
The DNA here is from genome assembly GCA_963800065.1 of uncultured Acidimicrobiaceae bacterium. Taxonomy (GTDB): domain Bacteria; phylum Actinomycetota; class Acidimicrobiia; order Acidimicrobiales; family UBA8190; genus CAWJFJ01. The sequence continues at coordinate 292,496 of CAWCZO010000010.1, forward strand.
AGTCGGCCTGTTCGCCGTGGTCCTCCTCGGCGTAGGCGTGGACGCGGAAGTTCTCGACCTCGATGCCGTAGTGGTCGCGCATCCCCTCGTACATCTTCTTGGCGTACCCGGTCGACGCCGCGAAGCGCTCGCCGGCCCAGCCGAAGGCGGCCAGGCCCTCCTCGTAGGAGCGGCGCATGTAGTAGAGGGTGGTGAAGACGGTGCCGATCGTCTCGGGCATGGCCACGTAGTTGACGAGCTCGTCGTCGGTGACACCGAGCTGGTGCGCCCAGTCGATCTTCATGTCGACATGGTTGGAGTCCCCGGTGTACCCGGTCTCGTCGGCCAGGTTCTGGAGCCAGTGGGCGAAGTGCTCGGAGGTGGCCAGCGAGAGCGCGTCGGCGTCGGGCGCGTTGGAGACGATCGAGCCGAACTCGGTGGTGTAGTAGCGGCCCAGGAAGTAGTACTCCTTGGCGAAACGCTTCAGGTAGTCCTCCGACAGGCTGCCGTCGGCCACCGCCTCCCAGACCATGTTCTTGGCCGTGGCTATCTCCGTCTGCAACGTCTCCAGCTCGTTCATGAAGTCGTCGACGCTCTTGGCCTCCGCCGCACCGTCCTGGCGCCGGATGTCCTTGAACTCCCTGGTCTTGCTCATGGTCCGCACCTCTGTTCGTCAGCGGGGAAGCCCCGGCCCCCCTGAGGAGCCGGCGTCACAGTGTAGTAAGTTCACTGACGATGGTGTCAGGTCCGGCGACCGCCCGCCACAGCCGATTTCACGCTCGATCAGGGCGGCTGCCGTGAGCATGCCCGACGTGGCCGAGAACGAGGACCGGGCCGCCCTGCGGAAGCTGGCGCGCGACGTGGCCGAGCGGGATATCGCTCCCCACGCCGCGCACTGGGACGAGACCGAGGAGTTCGCCGAGGCCTCCCTGGAGGCCCTGCGGCGGGCCGACCTGTTCACCGTGACGGTGGCCGAGGAGTTCGGCGGGATGGGGATGGGCGACGTGGAGGCGGCCATCGTCCTGGAGGAGATCGCCCGGGTCGACGTATCCAGCGCCATCTTGTGCCAATTGGTCTTCAACGGCCCCCCGCGGGCCATCGAGCACCTGGGCAACGAGGCCATGCGCCGGGAGTGGCTGCCCCAGGCGGCCGCCGGCGAGCTCTTCTGCATCGGGATCACCGAGCCCGATGCCGGCTCCGCCGCCACCACCATGCGGGCCCATCTGGTGCCCGACGGCGACGGATGGCGGCTCGAGGCCTACAAGAACTACGTGACCGGGGGGCACCGGGCCGTCGCCTGCCTGGTCTGGTGCCGCTTTCCCGGGAGCGAGGCGGGGACGGGGAAGGGTATCGGGGCGGTCCTGGTCGATCTGCGACGCGACGGCGTCAGCGTGGCCGGGACGCACCGGAAGATGGGGTTGCGGGGCTGCACCGAGGCCGAGCTCGCCTTCGACGGGGTGCGGATCGAGCCCGACGACGTCCTCGTCCCCGGTGACCCGGCCGACAACAGTGGCCTCAAGACCCTCCTGGCCCACATCAACCACGAGCGGTGCGGGAACGCCGCCATGTGCCTGGGTGCGGCCCAGGGGGCGCTCGAGTACGCCATCGGGTACATGCTCGAACGGACGGTGGGGACGAAGAAGCTGGCCGACCTCCAGGGCCTGCAGTGGAAGATCGCCGACATGGCCGTCGAGCTCGAGGGGGCCCGGCTGCTGCTCGAGCGGGCCCTGGTCCTGGCCGGACCGGCCGGGACCCCGCCGCCCCTCGAGTCGGCCATGGCCAAGATCGCCTGCAACCTGGCCGCCAAGAAGGTGTGCGACGAGGCCATCCAGCTTCTCGGCGGCTACGGCTACAGCCGGGAGTACCCCGTCGAGCGCGCCTACCGCGACATCCGGGGGCTGTGCATCGGGGCGGGAACGGTGGAGATCCAACGCAATTTCGTGGGGACGTCGTTGCTGGCCGGGCGGGTGCCCGGAGGGCCGTGGTGGAAGACGCCACGCCGGTGAGCGCTCCCGGCGTGACCACCCCGGTGGCCGTGCTCGGTGTCGGAGCCGCCGCCCCGTCGCTGCGCCTGGCCGCCTCCGAGGTGGGCGCCGCCTGGGGGTCGGGCGCAGGACGCGGCACCGTGGCCGTGTGCGACTCCGACGAGGACACCCTGACCCTCGCCTGGCAGGCGGCCGTGCGGGCCCTGGCGGCGGCCGGGGTGGAGGCCGCCGCCTTGTCGGGCCTGTGGTGGGGGACGACGCGGCCGCCGTTCGCCGAGGGCCCCAGTCACGCTTTTCTGTCGACGGCGCTCGGGCTCGACGCCGGGGCCACCGGGATGCTGTGCGCCGGATCACCCCATGCGGGGATGGAGGCGCTGCTCGCCGCCTGGGACGCGTTGGCGGCCGGACACGCCCAGCTCGCCCTGGTGGTGGCGTCCGATGCGCTCGTCCCGGGGGCGGGGACGGCCGGTGAGTCGACCACCGGCGCCGGAGCGGCCGCCTTCGTGCTGGGAGCGCTCGACCCGGCCGGGTCGAGCGGCAACGGGTCGGGGGCACCGGCGCGCCTGGAGGCCCGCGCCACGCGTGTCATGGCCGCCGTCGACCGCTACCGCGGTGACGCCGAGCGGGCCACGGGTGACGTCTACGACGGACGGCTGTTTCGCGAAGAGGTCTTCGTTCCCCTGTTGGCCGCCACCGGCCGTGCCCTCGGCGGGGAGCAGGGCACACCGGGCACGGGGTGGGCCGTCGCCGATCCGGACGGGAAGCTGGCCCCGGCCGTGGTCAAGCGCCTGGGCGGGACCCTGGTGTCGTCGGCGGTCACGTCGGCGCTGGGCGACACCGGGTCGGCCGCCGCCCTGCTCGGTGGCATCCAGGGATGTGCCGACGCCGAACCCCCGGCCGTGCTGGGCCTGATCGCCTACGGCGGCGGTCGGGCCACGGCCGTGTCCCTGGAGGTGGGGCGCGCCGTCCCGGGGGCGGGCGACGTCGCCGGCGCCGTGGGCGAGGGGCGACGTGTCTCCTACGTCCAGGCCATCCGGGCCCGGGGCCAGCTCGAGCCCATGAGCGATCCCATCCCCATGGGTGTGCCCCCGGCCGGCGCCGCTTTCGTCCGCGGCAACGTGGAGATGCTGGCCTTCGAGGGCGCCCGCTGCCGGGCCTGCGGCGTCATCTCCACGCCGCCTTCCATCCACCCCCGTTGCACCGGTTGTGGCCGAGGTGAACTCGACGTCGTCCGCCTGGCGCGGGCCGGCCGGGTGCAGACGTTCGTGGTCAACCAGACCATGCCGCCGCCCTTCCAGGCGCCGCTACCCATGGTGGTGGTCGACCTCGACGACGGCGCCCGGATCATGGTCCAGGGATCGTCCGTCGACGCCGACGATCTCGCCATCGACGACCGGGTCACGCTGTCGCTGCGGCTCTACGCCACCGAACGCGGGATCCCCGTCTACGGTTATAAGGCGTTCCGGGTGACCCCGTCGGGTGGGACGCCCGAGTTGAGCGATACCTCTGGTGCCATGAGTGGTTCGGCAAACGGTGCGAGCGGAGGTGGCCGATGAGCTGGAACAAGGTGGCCGTCGTGGGAGCGGGCCTGATCAAGTTCGGCGAGCTCTTCGAGCAGAGCTACGAGCAGATGGCCGCCGGCGCCTTCGATGCCGCGCTGGCCAACGTCGACAAGGGTCTAGACCGCCGGTCGATCGACGCCGCCATCGTGGCCACCCAGCGCGGCACCCTGTGGGGCCAGGAGGGGATCGGTGGCAACACCGTGCCGAGCGCCCTGGGCCTGTCGGGCATTCCCTGCACGCGGGTGGAGAACGCCTGTCCCACCGGTTCCGACGCCTTCCGGATCGGCGCCATGGTGGTGGCCAGCGGCGTGCACGACGTGGTGCTCGTCATCGGGGTGGAGAAGATGCGCGACAAGTCGGCCCAGGAGGGCCTGCTGGCGCGGGCAGCCTCCGGGCACCCCCTCTACAACCGGGGCGAGACCGCCCCCGTGCTGTTCGCCCCCTTCGCCACGCGTCACATGCACGAGTTCGGGACCACCCCCGAGATGCTGGCGGCGGTGGCCGTGAAGAACCACCACAACGGGTGCCTCGATCCCTACGCCCACTTCCAGAACGAGATCACCGTCGACCAGGTCCTGGCCTCGGCCCCCGTCTGCCGTCCACTGCGGCTGCTCGACTGCTGTCCCCAGACCGACGGCGCCGCCGCTGTGATCCTGACCACCGCCGAAAGAGCCGGTGAGTTCACCGACAAGCCCGTCTACGTGGCCGGGTTCGGCGTGGCCACCGACCATCCGTATCTCCACGAGAAGTCGACGTTCGTGGGCCTGCCGGCCACCACGGCCGCCGCCGAGCGCGCCTACGCCATGGCCGGCGTCGGTCCCGGGAACATCGACATGGCCGAGGTGCACGACTGCTTCACCATCACCGAGATCCTCGACATCGAGGACCTGGGGTTCGTCGACAAGGGCAAGGGCGGGCCCGCCTCCCTGGAGGGCGAGACGGCCCTCGACGGTCGGCTGCCCGTCAACCCGTCGGGCGGCCTGTTGGCCAAGGGCCACCCCATCGGCGCCACCGGCATCGCCCAGCTGACCGAGTGCTGGTGGCAGCTGCGCGAGGAGGCGGGCGAGCGGCAGGTGGCCATCCGGCAGGGCTACGCCCTGCAGCACAACGTCGGAGGTCGGGGGTCGGGGGTGGCCGTCGTGAACATCCTGACCCGCAACCGCACCTGACCGGTCCCCTACGCTGCGGGCCATGACTCCCGAAGAGCTCGTGACCGTGGCCTGCCCGAAGATCAGCGCCATGGGGTGGGCGTTCTACTTCGTTCCCGAGACCTTCGCCCGCGGCGAGGAGCTCGGTCTCGACGGCGTCAGTTTCTATCTCCTCGGACGCGGTGGTGTGCTGGGCGACGTCGAGTCGACCGTCATCGCCAGTGCCTTCGGCTATTTCAACCCGACACTGGTGTCCACCATGTGGGACGCCGCCCGCAAGGTCGTGGACCCCCGGGAAGCGGGGCGCGTCTACATGGAGTGTTGCGCCAACTTCGGGCGGGCCTCCTTCGCTGAGGTCCCGGGGCTCGACGCCTTCTGCCACGCCGCCGGAGCGGTGAACGACGCCGCCGACCCCGTGGGCCTCGCCCTGTACGCCGGGATCAGGGCCGAACCGTTGGTCGACGATCTCCCGGGCCGGGCCATGCAGCTCGTCTCCGTCCTCCGCGAGTTCAGGGGCAGCGCCCACCTGATCGCCCTGCGTGCCTCGGGCCTCGACGCCAAGACGGCGCACTTCATCCACCGGCCCGACGACGGTGCGCTGTTCGGGTGGGGCGAGGAGGACACCCCCACCATCACGGCCGAGGAGCGGTCCACCTGGGCCATCGCCGAGCACCTGACCGACCGCATCGTCCTCCCCGCCTACGCCGTGCTCGACGAGGGCGGCCGCCGGGCGCTGACGGCCGGGCTGGCGGCCATGGAGAGCGCGCTGGCCTCCGTCTGACCCCGACCGTGTCACGCCCTCTTCGTCCCACCCGCCTCCCCGGCGCCCTGGCGGTGCTCACCGTCGTCGGTGCCCTGGCGTCGGCCTGCTCGTCGGGCGCCGCCCCGAGCGCATCGTCGGGGCGCGGTGGCGATCGGGCCATCGGGCTGCGGATGGAGACGCTGGTCGATCACTCGCGGTCGACCCCGGCCCACGGCACGGTCCCCGGCCACGCCGGGCGCACCCTCGTCACCACCGTCCTGTACCCCGCCACCGGCCCCCGCCGCCATCAACCGGTACCGGGAGCCACCCCGGATCGAACCGACGGGCCCTACCCCTTGATCGTCTTCGCCCACGGCTTCGGTTCCAACGTCACCAGCTATCTCCCCCTGCTGGAGAAGTGGGCCGGTGCCGGCTTCGTCGTCGCCGCCCCGCTGTTCCCCCTCACCAACGCCGACGCCCCCGGAGGTCCCGATCTCTCCGACTACGTGCACCAGCCGGGGGACATGAGCTTCGTGGTGACCCAGATGCTGCACCAGTCGTCGTCATCGTCGGGTCCGCTGTCCGGCCTCATCGACCCCTCCGAGGTGGGGGCGGCCGGCCACTCCCTCGGTGGGGTGACGACACTGGGGCTCGTGGCCAACACCTGCTGTCGCGACGGTCGGATCAAAGCGGCGGTGGTGATGTCGGGGGATCCGATCACCTTCCCCACGGGCCGGGTCGAAGAGGCGGCGGCTCCGCCCATCCTGTTGGTCCACGGCAACGCCGACCAGGCGGTGCCGTACGTGTCCAGTGTCAACGTCTTCAACAGTGCTCGGGCTCCCAAGGGTCTGCTCACCATCATCGGAGGTGACCACGGCTCACCGGTCGATCCGGCCGGCCGCGCCTTCGGCAGCGTCGTCCGGGCCACCACCGACTTCTTCGACCGGTACCTGAAAGGCCAGCAGGCGGCCCTCGGGCGCCTCCGGGACGATGCCCAACCGGGCATCACCACGTTGACGTTCGTGTCCCAGGCCGGTCGCCACGTCGTCCTCCCGGTCCCGAAGACCACCGTCGGCCGTCTGCAGGCCACCGTCACCCCGTCGGCCGGACTGGCTCCGGGGCAGTCCGTCACCGTGGCCTGGAACGGCTACATCCCGAACCAGTCGGTCAACGTCCTGGAGTGTTCCAAGAGCCCCCCGACGCAGGCCACCGACTGCGACCTCACCACCGGGGTTCTCCTCCACCCCGACCCCACCGGAACGGGGAGCGTGTCGTTCACCGTCACCACCGGCACGGTGGGCTCTGGTGTGTGCGACGCCACCCACCCCGGGTGCGTGGTCGTGATCAACCAGGGAGGCTCACTGGACCCGGCCGCCAGCGTGATCGTGCCCATCTCGTTCGGCTGACGCGCCGCTCAGAAGCGTGTGCGAGCGCGGTCCGAGGCGGCCCGGAACCGCAGAGCACCCATCAACTCGCTCCAACAGAGGTCACAGAGCTTGGAACCGTCCCGCCCCTCGGCGCGCCCAGGTCTCGAGCAGTTGGCGCACTTGAAGTCGAGGGGGCGGGCGGCCGACGGGCGAGCCATCGCGTCCCATTGTCCGGCCCTAGCCCGCCACCCGGCATCGGGAGAATCACCGCCCCGGAGGCAAGCGAAACCACGTGGTGCACGTCGGCCCCCGGCCCCTGCCAGCGACGAGGACCGCCGCCGCCTACGTCCGGTGCTCGGACATCCAGTCGGTGGCGAAGTCGACCAGGGCCCGCTGCGGCATGAGCACCGCCGGGGCGTGGCCGACGCGGCCGTGACGGACGGACCCCGTCGCCTCGAAGGCGGCACCGACGGCGGGAAAGTCGCTCTCGTCGATGTCCAGATCGGTGAACGTCTGCCACCGCCGCTCACCGTCGACGAGGACCGCCGCCCCGTGCTGGCGTGTCCTCTTCGACGGCCACGAGGCCAGGTACTCGGCCAGGTGCAGAGACGTGTTGCGGTCGTAGCCGACGCCCACGAGGAGGACCGATCCCTCCAGGTCGTAGATACGCCCGAGCGGGGAGGTGATCCCGAGCTGCTCGTCGACTCGGTGGCCCGAGGTGATCTCCGAGGCGTGGTGTCCGACGGCGGTGAACGAGACCTGGGGGTGGGCGCTGCGGCGGGCGCCGGGATGGCGCAGGAGGCAGTCGGGGATCGCCCCCATCCCCCGGGTCGCTGTCAGGCGGGGATCGAAGGCCGGCATCGACGTCCGGATGATGGGCCACCACGACTCCGGCACCGGCGGGGCCACCCAGGCGGCGGGGTCGCTGTTGCCACCGGAGTGCGTCGGCACCACCAACGTGCCTTCGTCACCGAGCACTGTCCGGACCGCCTCGATGACGGCCTGGGGCCCACCGCACACCCAGCCCAGGGACGACAGCGACGAGTGCAGCAGGAGCGTCGCCCCCGGCTCGACACCCAGGGCCGCCAGGTCGGCGACGAGCATCTCCACCGTCACCGGCCCGCGCGTGCTGCGGGCGATCACGTCCGATTCGGCCACGCCACCACTCTTGCACCGGGCGGCGGTCGCAGCGGTCGCCGGCGTCAGGACCCGGGGGCGTCGTCCCTCTTCCCGAGCAGGGGATGGGCCGGCATGCCCACGGGCTGGAGGTGCTGACCGAGGACCTCGTGGAAGTGCTCGGCCACACCCGACGGCGTCCACCCGTCCCCGTTCCACATCTCGGCCACCTGCCGGGGCGTCTGGAAGATCGTGTAGGCGAAACCGGTGCGCCCGAGGACCTGGCCGTTCACGTAGCTGGCCTCTTCCGAGGCCAGGAACGCCACCAACGGGGCGTTCAGGGCCGGGTTCTGGTCGGGAGGGGCCTCGGCCCCGCCGAAGAGGTTCTCCGTCATGCGGGTGAGCCCGGCCGGGGCCACGGCGTTGACGGTGATCCCGTAGCGGCCGAGCTCGAGAGCCCAGACGAACGTCATGCCCATGATGGCGGCCTTGGCCGCCCCGTAGTTGGTCTGTCCGAAGTTGCCCCGGAGGCCGGCCGACGACGTGATGTTCACGATCCGGCCGTAGCCGGCCTCGCGCATGTGCGGGGCGGCGTGACGGCTGCAGTTGAACGTCCCCTTCTGGTGGACGGCGACGACGGCGTCGTAGTCGTCGGCCGTCATCTTGAGCAGGGTGCGGTCACGGACGATGCCGGCGTTGTTGACCAGGATGTCGATCGACCCGAAGGTGTCGATGGCCTGGGCCACGATGCGCCCGGCTCCGTCGAAGTCGCTCACCGAGTCGGGATTGGGCACCGCCGTCCCCCCCGCCTTCTCGATGAGACGGCACGTCTCGGCCGCCGGGTCCTGTGCCGACCCTTCGCCGCCGAGCGACGTTCCGAGGTCGTTCACCACCACGCTGGCGCCCTCCGCCGCCAGGCACAGGGCGATCTCGCGTCCGATCCCCCCTCCGGCCCCGGTCACCACGGCCACGCGTCCGTCGAGCAATCCCATCATCCGTCCTCTCTACGACATGGTGCGGCGCAGCCGACGATCCGTCGTCGCGCCCTGGTTCAGCCGGCGCTGTCGTCGGCGTCGGCGGCGGTGGCCAGCGATCGACTCGACAACAACTCGTCCATGGCCGCCGCCGCCCCCGTCGACGGTCCCGCCCAGGACACGGACCCGTGAGCGAGAAGGACGGCCGACTCGGCGATGGCCAGGGCCCTGTCCACCTGCTGCTCCACCACGAGGATGGCGCAGCCGCTGTCGCGCACGGCCAGGAGCCCGTCGTAGACCCTGTCGATCACGACCGGGGCCAGACCGAGGGAGAGTTCGTCGACGATCAGCAGGCGTGGGGGCACGGCCAGGACCCGGGCCAGCGACAGCATCCGCTGCTGACCGCCGGAGAGGGTGCCGCCCAGCTGGCGCCGACAGGCGACCAGGGCGGGGAACGCCGTGAACGCCCGCTCGCAGGCGTCGGCCACCCCGCGCCGGCCCACCTTCTGACGGAAGGCCAACGTCAGGTTCTCATCGACCGTCAGGCTGGAGAACACGCCGCGGCCCTCGGGGACGTGCGCCACTCCGTGGTGGGCGATCTTGTGGGCGGCCAGCCCGGTTATGTCATTGCCGTCGAAGCGGATGCGTCCCGCCGTGACCGGCACCAACCCCGACGCCACCCTGGCCACCGTCGACTTCCCGGAGCCGTTGGAACCGAGCAGGGCCACGATGCCGCGTTCGGGAACGGTGAGCGAGACATCGAAAAGCGCCCGGTAGGTGCTGTAGGCGGCGCTCACCCCGTCGAGCTCCAACAGCGGGCGCCCGACGGCCGGTGCCGCCGGGGACGTCGGGGGCTCGGCGGCGGCGGCCAGACCGGTCACGCCGTCTTCCCCAGGTAGGCCTTGCGCACAGCGGGGTCGGCCAGGACCTCGTCCAGGGTGCCGGCGGCGATCTGCTGACCGAAGTCGAGGACGATGACGCGGTCGACCACCTGGGCCACCATGTCGAGGTCGTGTTCCACCAGCAGCACCGCCGTCCCGTGCTCCTCCCGCACATGACGCAGCGTTTCGGCCAGGGCCCGGGTCTCCTGCACATCCAGTCCGGACGACGGCTCGTCGGCCATGAGAAGGCGGGGTTCGCCGGCCAGGGCCCGGCCCAGCTCCACCAGTCGGCAGTGGCCCAGGCTGAGGGCGGCGACGGGAATTTCGGCCACGTCCTGCAGCCCCACCAGGTCGAGCACGCGTTCGACGGTAGCCACCTCGTCCGCCTTGGGTTGGCTGAGGTTCAGGAGGTCCTTCCACAGGGCCCCGTCCCCGCGCTTGACCCGCGCCGCCACGAAGAGATGATCACGCACGGTCAGCTCGGGAAAGACCTCGATTCTCTGGAACGTCCGACCGATACCCAGCCGGGCACGCCGGTACGTGGGCATCTTGTCGATGAGCTCACCGTCGAAGCGGATGCTCCCGCCGTCGGGACGGAGCTGACCGCAGAGCAATTGAACAGCGTCGTCTTGCCGGCGCCGTTCGGCCCCACCAACCCGAAGATCTCACCCGCCTTCACCGAGAGGGTGACGTCGTGCAGCGCCTGGACGCCGCCGAAGCGCTTGGAGATGGCGCGGGCCTCGAGGAGGGCGGAGGCGTCGGGTGCCACTCGCAGCGCGGCGTCGTCAGGCACCGGGGGCACCGGGGGCGGCAAGCTCCGTGGCCGGGGCACCGGGCGGGGCACCGGCGGGGTCGGGACTGGCGCGGCCCTGCCTTTCGTCGTAGCGCTGGAACAGCTTGGCGATGCGGTTCATCCACCTCGTCTTCTGGAACTCGAGGATGCCTTCAGGATGCCGCGCATAGGTCAGGGTGCCGACGGCGAAGAGGATGGCCTCGATCCCGTTGAAGCGGGGGGGGACGTAGAGGTCCAGGATCTGCTGGAAGACGGCGAACCCGATACCGGCCTGGATGGCGCCTTCGATGGTCATGACACCCGTGGTGATCACCGCCACCACCCAGACCAGAGAGACGGCGTAACCGAAGTCGTCGGCGCCGGCGACGGTCTGGGTGGATCCGTAGAGAGCTCCTCCCAGGCCGGCGATGCCCGCCGAGAGGGCGAAGACGGTCAGCTTGGCTCTGGTCAGGCTGATGCCCAGGCTGGCCGCCCCTGTCTGGCTACCGCGGATGGCGGCCAGATACCGGCCCGTGGTCCCGCGCTGGACGAGAGCCACGATTCCCATGACCAGAGCCAGGATGATCATGAGGAGGATCAGGAGGTGCTTGTCCCCGGGACTGCCGATTCCGAAATAGCTGCCCGGCCGGGGGAAGGTGAGCCCGGTATCGCCCGCGCCGGACCAGTTGTACTGGAAGAGAACGGTGTCGGCGAAGATGGCGAAAGCCAAGGTGACGAGGGTCAGGGGCAGCCCCGACAATCGCAGCGCCGGCAGGGCCACGATGACGCCCACTCCGGCCGCCAGCACGCCGCCGAGAAGAGCGCCGACCAGGATCGGGAGCCCGAAGTGGACGGCCATCTGCCCGGCGGTGAAACCCCCCACGCCGGCGAACGTGGCCTGGCACAACGACAGCTGACCGGCCATGCCCGTCATGAGGGTGACCGACAGGAAGATGATGGACAGGACCATCCCCAGGGCGAACGGGTACACCCAGTTGTCGGGTATCCAGGTCAGCGACGACACCACGAAGCCGACCAGGAGGAGCCGCCAGCCCCACTTCACCGGGAGATCCAACCGACGGTCGCGGATCTGGATCGAGGGTGGCGGGGGTGGTGGGTCGACCGAGGCCATCGGATCGGAGCTCTGCTCCAGGTTCCTGAGCCGCGGATTGAACAGCAGGACCGCCACGAGGACGACGAACGGAAGAGCGGGCGCCACGTTCTGTTGCAGCACCGTACCCGACGGCAGGAGCCACACGAGGAGGTTCTGCACGACGCCGAGGACGATGGACCACATCAGCGCCAAGGGCAGGCTGCGGAAGCTGGCCAGCGACGCCGCCGTCAGGCCGGCCACCAACAGGGTGGTGAACGTGATGGTCGTGGTCGGATCCAGGGTCTGCCCCTGCGGGAGCATGAGGACGCCGGCCAGACCGGCCAGAGTGCTCGACAGGGCCCAGGCGCCGGCGGCCACACCGGCCGAGTTCACCCCTTCCAGCTGGGCCAGACGCCGGCTTTCCACCACCGCCCTCATCTGGAGCCCGATGGCGCTCCACCGGAAGACGGCGACCAGGGCCGCCACCACGACGAGAGTGATCACGGTGGTGGCGATCACCGTGCCGTTCAACGGTGTCTGGTACAGGTGGCCGTAGACGATCCTGGGGTTGAGCCACAGAAAGGCGATCTTGTAGCGCGTCTGGGCGCCGAAGAGAATGGGGATGGTCAGGGGTATGGCGATGAGAAGACCGACGGTCGACAACACCTTGGCCGTCGTCGACGCCGTGGGGATGTGCCGGAAGAGGAACCGGTCGAGCATCAGCCCGAGGGCCGGTGAGATCAGGAGAACGGCGACGATGAAGGCCGCCCACTGCGGCCAGTTCTGGTACTGGTTCAGCAGGTCGTAGGCGAAAGCGGCCACGAAGGCCTGGGCGCCGAAAGCCAGATTGAACACCCCTGTGGCCCGGAACGTGAGCACCAGGCCGACCGCGATGAGCGCATACTCACAACCCTGGGGAACTCCAGGGATGGCGTAGTTGAGGAAGTTGCTCACCGGGCACGCTCGACGGTCAGAGGCCGGGCGTGCCTGCCGGAGGCGGAATGATCTTGTTCTGGTTGTTTCCGCACACGAAGACCTCGCCGGTCTTACTGGCGAACACGACCTTGAGAACGTCGTGCGCTTCGACCTCGACGAACGCCGCGCAGTACGGCGGCAGAGCCGAGATGTGGGCGTTCGTCCAGTTGACGGGGGTGGTCAGCCCACCGGTGAAGGCCGTCTCCTTGTTGATGGTGGAGATCAGGTCCGCCTGGGTCAGGGGCTTGCCCGTCTTGGCCTCCTCCTGGAGGCCCTGCACGAACTGCACCCCGTTCAGGTAGCCCTGGAAGGCGTCGTCGTCGTAGGTCCACTTCGGCTCGTACTTCTCCATGGTGGCCAGGTACTGGGCCATGGCCGGGTACTTCCCGGGGAACTGAGCGGCCGCCTCGAAGGGCACGTGCTGTTCGAGGTAGATCACGCCCTGCATGACGGCCGGGTCCTGGGTCAGATAGGCCCGGTTGTAACCGTTGAGCCAGATGGAATGGACCCCTCTCATCCCGTTCTGGTACATGGCCTCGTCGACGGCCAGGTTGTCCGATCCCTCCATGCAGGAGATGAACATGTCGACGTGCGCCGCCTTCATGGCCAGGACGTCGGCGGTGGGGTTCGCTCCCAGTCCGAAGCCCACGTCCTCGAACCCCACGTGGATGCCGGCCTGCTTGAGGCCCGCCACCACGGACTTGCAGGCGTCCTCCGACGACGCCGCGATGCTGTAGGCCAGCACTCCGACGGACGTGGCGTGGAGCTGCTGGGCCAGGTACACCTCGTCGGGCTGGCTGGTGGTGTACTGCAGGTAGGAGCCGTAGGCACCGAACAGGTCCGGGTGGTCGTTCCAGTCCTGGGTCACGACATAACCGAAGGCGGGGGTGCCCTCGGCGGCGAAGAACGAGGCCCCGTCGAAGAACGGGGTGCCCACCCCGACCACGGCGAAGACGTTGTCCTGCTCGACGAGGTTGCGGGCCTGGGTGGTGTCGTTGGTGGGGCTCCCGGTGTCGTCGGCGTGGTACTTCAGATAGATCTTGCGGCCGTCGACGCCGCCTTTGGCGTTGATGGCGTCAAAGTAGGCCTGGGTGCCGTCCTGGACCTCGGCGAAACCCTCCGACAAGGCACCGGAGGCCGTGGCCAGGCTGCCCACGGTGATCGAGTTGTTCGTCACGCCGGGCGCCGTGGAGGTGACGTGGGTGCCGGACGTCCCCGTCGACCCGCTCCCCGTCGTGGTGGTGTTGGAGCAGGCGGCGGCCACCAGCCCCACGGCCAGCGCCGATGTTGCGACCACAAGGCTCCCGCGGCGGTGTCTCACGTTGTTCCCCCTGTTCCTGCCGGTCGTCGGCCGCCCCGTTCCCCTCAAGTTCGGCGGTCAAATGCGACGCGACTGACGCTCATGTCAGTTCTGGTGCCGGTCACTGTAGTCTTACCCCGCCCGGTGCGTCGGAGCGGGTCGGGGGCCGGGGCGGGACCGCCACCGAACCGTTCAACGACCGGCCCCGGTCACGACAGAAAGAGCCGCTCGGGGTCGTAGCGGCGCAAGGCCGATACCTCGTCGTGGGTCACCGGGGCCATTTCCTCGACCCGGCGGACCGCCTCGACGTCCCATCCGCAGACGTCGGCCAGCGCCCGCACCCGCTCCGCCGGCGATCCCGGTCCGCTCGGCACGGCGGCGATCCGCAACACACCCCCGTCGCGCCGCAGCACTCCCCGGTCGGTGACGATCCGGGTCACCCGCCGCCCGGGACTGGTGACGTAGCCGACGCTCTCGACGAGCCGCTCCGGTCGGGCCAGTGAGACCACCACGCAGGCGGTGGCCCGGCTGGCCACGTCGTTGGCCCCGCCCGACCCCACCAGGAACGGACCTCCCGGGATGGTGGTCGAGTTCAGGTTGCCCCGGCGGTCGATCTGGGCGGCGCCCAGACAGGCCACCGTCCGGGTCCCGGGACCACCGACCACCATGCCCAGCACGGTGGAGGCGTCGGACAAAAGCGGCGTGCCGGGGAACACCCGGTGGTTGAAGATGTAGGGATCGGCCGGCGTCGGGGTGTAGCCCCACATCCCGAGCTCGGCCGTCAGCTCGACGCGGCGGCCGGCCTCGACGGCGCGGGCCACGGCCACCCAGGCGGCCAGGTTGGCCACGCCGGCACCGGCCAGGACGGCGTGGGCGTCGACCGCTTCGACCTCGGCCAGCACCTCGCGGGCGCCGAAGGCGGCGGCCACCTCCCACGCGCTCGGCGGTTCGTCCTCGTCCACCGGATGGGCGTCGGCGTCCGCCCGCCACGACAACGGGTCGGTCCGCGCCCGGAGCCACTCGAGACGTTCGGTGCCCACCCGGTCCAGATAGGCCCCGTGACCGGTGGGCTCGAGGACCCACTGCCGGGCCCAGGCGTCGAAGTCGCCTCTGGTGGCGGCGCGCGCCGCCGTCCAGAAGGCGATGTCCTCCCCGTAGGAGGACACGGGGAGCCCGGGGGCGTAGAGCCCGCCCGGATGGGCGCCGAATGGCGTCTCCACCACGGCCAGCACCCGGTGGGCGGGGATCTTCGTCCGGTGCCCGAGGCCGTCGAGATTCTCCACCACGCGCTCCACCGTGGCGATGACGCCGCGCCGGGCCGCCCACGCTCCCCAGGGGCCCTCGAGGAGCGGCTCCGACAGCGCCACGTTCCCGTCCTCGTCGGCGACGGCTCCGTGGACCAGGGTGACGTCGGGGACGAGGGGGGCGAGCAGACCGATGTCGCCGAAGGGCGACGCCACGGTGGCGAAAGCGTCGTTGCCGGCCATGGAGGAGCCGTCCAGCGATCCGGTGACGACGGCGGGCAAGCCACGGGCGGCCGCCTCCAGACGCTGGGTGAAGGTGAGGATCGACCAGTGCTCCACCTCGACGGCCCCCGAGGCGTAGGCCTTCTGGAACACGGGATTGGGCGTGTAAGTGGGGAAGGTGTCACCGGAATAGGTGGTCACCACCTTCCGCACCATGTTGCCGCGGAAGAACAACGCCCCCAGGGAGCTGAGGCTGACCATGATGAGGGTGAATCCGGCGTCGGTCCCCCAGAACTGTCGGGCCATCTCGCGGGCGGCGGCGCTCCACCGGCAGTGGCCGCACAGGATCTGGACGGCGTCGCCCGGGTGGACGTGGCGCTCGACGGCGTCCGACAGAGACAGCTGCTTCACTACCGGTTGGTCCAGCGCGGTGGGCGCTTCTCGGCGAAGGCGGCCGGACCCTCCTTGGCGTCGTCGCTCGAGAACACCTCCTTGGAGATCTCCGTCTCGATCCGGTACGCCTCGTGCATGTCCACGGCCAGGCCCCGCAGCACGCTCTCCTTCGTCTTGCGCACGGCGAAGGGGCCGTTGGCCGTCATGCGATGGGCGTACTCCTCCGCTTTGGACCGCAGCTCGGCGGCGGGGACGACGGCGTTCAGCAGCCCCATGGCCAGGGCCTGTTGGGCGGGCACGCGATCGGCGCAGAGCAGGAACTCCATAGCCGCCGGGAACGGGACCTGCCGGGGCAGGCGGACCGTCGTCCCCCCGCCGGCGAACAAGCCGCGCTTGGGCTCCATGACCCCGAAGTAGGCCTCGGGCACCGCCACCCGGAGGTCGCACCCCCCCAGCATCTCCATCCCACCGGCCACACATGCTCCGTTCACGGCGGCCACGATGGGCTTGTAGAGCTTGACCCCGCGCAGGACGGCCCGCACCCCGTCGTCGATCCGGTAACCGTCGAGCTCCTGGAGCTTCCCACTGGCGATGTCCTTCTGCAGCTTCGTGATCTGGGGGATGTAGGTCTTCAGGTCCGCCCCCACGCAGAACGAGTTGCCGACACCGGTGATGATGGCCACCCAGGCGTCGTCGTCGTCGTCGAACCGGTCCCACGCCTTGCGCAACTGGGCGAAGTGGTCCATGTCCAGGCTGTTCATGGCCTCGGGACGGTCGATGGTGATCCACACGACGTGGTCGTCACCGGGTTCGTAGTGGACGGGCACGGGCTATCTCCTCTGCTCGCGGGGAAGGCCGAGAATCCTCTCCCCGATCACGTTGCGCTGGACCTCGGACGTCCCGCCGGCGATGCTGGCCGACTTGCTCCATAGCCACTGCCTCTGCCACGGTCCCGTCAACGGCGCCTCGGCGCCCACCACGGCCAGAGCCGCCTGGGACATCTGTTGTGTCATGTCCGACCAGGTGAGCTTGACCCAGCTCGACTCCGGTCCCGGCTCACCCCCCCGGGCCAGATGCGACAGGGTGCGCCAATTGTGGGTGCGCAGGACGGTCAGCGCCACGTAGGCGTCGACCAGCGCGTCGGCCACGTCCGGGTCGTCGAACGTCCCGTTGGCCACGGCGGTGGCGAACAGCCGCGACAGGTAGCCCTCGTGGACCACTTCCTCCTTGAAGGGAAAGTTGGTCCCCCGTTCATGGGCCAGGGTGGTCGACGCCACCGCCCACCCCTGGCCGGCCGTCCCGACGAGCTGGTCGGCGGGGACGAAGACGCCGTCGAGGAAGACCTCGTTGAACTCGGCCTCGCCGGTGATCTGGACCAGTGGACGGATGTCGACACCGGGGGATTCCATGTCGAGGACCAGGAGCGACAACCCCCGGGCACCAGTGGTGCCGGCTTCGCTGCGGGCCAGGCACAGTCCCCACCGGGCGAACTGGGCGTAGGAGGTCCACACCTTCTGGCCGCTGACGCGCCACCCGCCGTCGACGGGCTCGGCCGCCGTGGTCAGGCCGCTCAGGTCGGAGCCGGCCCCCGGCTCGCTGAAGAGCTGGCACCAGATCTCCCCTGCCGTCGTGATCGACGGCAACCACCGCAGGCACTGCTCGGGCGTCCCGTGGGCCAGCAGGGTGGGGCCGGCCAGGTTGATCCCCACCCGGTTGACGAGCTGGGCGGCGCCGCTCCTGGCGTACTCGGAATTGAACAGCGCCACCTCTAGCGCCGACGCCCCGCGGCCGCCGTACTCGACGGGCCAGTTGATCCCCACCCATCCGGCGGCGGCCAGTTTGGCCTGCCAGGCGCGTCCCCAGGCGATGGCCTCGGCCAGATCGTCGGTCTCGGGCGGTGTCTCGGCGTTGGCCGTGAACCAGGCCCGGGCCTCGGCGGCGAAACGCCCTTCGGCTTCGGTGAGCGAGAGATCCACCGGCGCGGCGTCAGAGGTCCCAGGCCTGCCCGCGACCGGCGGCCACGAACGCCTCGTGCAGGGCCGCCTCGTCGTCGGCGGTGAAGGGTCGGTAGGCGTCCTCGCCGCGGCCCCGCACGAAGAGGGCGTCCCCCCCGGTGCGATCGGCACGGAACTTCTGATGGACGAGGGTGCGCGTGAGCACTTTGTTCGTCGGCGTCGTGGGAAGGGTGGCCGCCACCCGGACGTAGCGCGGCCGCCATTTGGGACTGAGCTCGGCCTGGGCGTCGAGCCAGGCGGCCATCGCCACCGGATCGAACGTGGCGCCGTCGTCCATCACCAGGGCCACCATGACCTGGTCCCCGGCATCGACGTCGGGGACCCCGTACACCGACGCCAGCATCACGTCCGGGTGCCGCCCCACGATGGTCTCGATCGGCGCCGCCGGGAAATTCTCGCCGTCCACCCGCAACCAGTCCGAGGTCCGACCGGCGAAATAGACCCATCCGTCCTCGTCGACGTAGCCGAGGTCGCCGCTCCAGTACCACCCGTTGCGGGTGGTCTTGGCCATCGCCTCGGCGTTGGCGTAGTACCCCTCGAACGGACCTTGGCCCTCGACGTTCACCATCTCGCCGACGCACTCCTCGGCGTTCACGAGGCGCCCGTCATCGTCGAAGCGGGCGCACGGCAGCGCGTTGCCGTCGGGGTCCACGATCTTGATCCCCTGCCGCAGGCGCCCCACCGAGCCGCGCGGCGGTCCCCCGGACCGGTCGAGGGCGATCGCCCCTTCGGTCGAGCCGAACACGTCGACGATGGCCACGCCGAACCGGTCGGCCACCGCCTCGACCACCTGGGGTGATCCCTCGTTGCCGTAGGCCAACCGCAGGGGGTTGTCGGCGTCGTCGGGGCGCTCGGGCGTGGCCAGGAGGTAGGCGAGGGGCTTGCCCGTGTAGTTGAACCACGTGGCGCCGTAGCGGCGGACGTCGTCGAGGAAACGGGAGGCGCTGAACTTCCGGGCCAACCCGACCGACGCCCCCGCCACCAGGGCCGGTGCCAACCCCACCATCAGGGAATTGGAGTGGAACAGGGGCATGGCCACGTAGCCGACGTCGTCAGGTCCGACTCCGAGAACCATCGTCATCCGGTTCCCGGTGGTGAGGAGGCGGCGTTGGCTGCAGCACACCGCCTTCGGGGCCGCCGAGGTCCCCGAGGTGAAGAGCAGGGCCCACAGCGCCCCGATGTCGGGTTCGACGCTCCGGTCGACGGCGCCGCCGGGCAGCGCGGCCAGAGCGTCGGCCAGGGACTCGCCCAGAGTCGGTACCGGGTCGTCGTCGTCGGCGAAGCGACTCGACATCAGGATGCCGCCGGGGAGATCGAGCCCGTCGGCCACCGGGGCCAGGAGATCCTGGTGACGGGGCTCGGTGATCACCAGCTGTACGTCGGTATAGGTGATGTCCCGGGCCAGGTGTTCGTCGCGCCGGGTGTGGTTGAGCCCGACCAGGGCGGCGCCGATGAGGCCGGCCCCGCACAGGGCGAACACGTAGTCGGGGGTGTTGTCGAGCAGGACGGCCACGTGGGGCGGGCGGGCGGGATCGAGCCGGGCCGTGAAGAGGGCGGCGAATCTCTCCGCCTCCTCGAGCAGCTGGCCGTGCGTCCAGACCTGGGTCCCGAAGCGTACGGCCGGGCGCGCCGCCATCTCGGGGTCGGCTCCGTGGTCCCGCAGGAGGACAGCGGCGTTGGGGGCGGGCAGCGGCGCCTCGCCGGGCGCGGGCGCCAGTGCCACCCGCTCGGACACGTCCGCCGGGGCCACGACATGCGTGCGGGACGCGCCGCGTTCTCTGACCACGGCGTCAGGTTAGGGCATGGTGCCGACGGGTAGCGTGGGCGGCCATGCCGGCCGCACGGGTGCGACGCGGACCCCGTCTCCGCCCCACTCTCACGCACACACGGGCCGCGCACTACCGCCGACCGGGTGGTCCGTGGGACCGCGGTCCGCTCGACTCCACCTTCGCCCCCGGTCCCGGCGGCGGGATCGTCGACGACGGGGGCCGGCTCGACGGCGGCGCCGTGGAGGCCGGTGTGGCCACCATGGCCGGACGCCTGCGCGCCGCCGGGGTACGCAGCGGCGACGTGGTGGCCTGGCAGCTCCCGAACGGTGCCCCCGCCGTCCTGCTCTATCGCGCCTGCTGGCGCCTGGGGGCGGTGGCCGCCCCCTTGCACCACCGCCTGGGCGCCGCCGAGGTCGCCGGCGCCCTCGCCCAGGTCTCACCGGTCCTCGTCGTCGCCTCGCCCGACCTTCCCGCCGCCGAGCTCCCCGGCGCCCGCCCGCTCGGTGCACGCACCGTCGACGCCCTGGTGGACCTGTTCGCACCGGCGCCCCCTGTCGCCGCCGCCACCTCGCCGGCGCGCGGCAGCGACGTGGCCGTGGCCCTCTTCACCTCGGGATCCACGGGTGTGCCCAAAGCCGCTCTGCACACCCACCGGGGCCTCGGCTACAAGGCCACCCTCATGGTCGCCGTCCACGGACTCGACCACCACGACGCCGTCCTCATGCCGGCACCGTTGGCCCATGTGTCCGGACTCCTGAACGGCGTCCTCCTCCCGGCCACGGCCGGGATCCCCAGCGTTCTCATGGCCGGATGGGACGCCGACGAGGGCCTGCGGCTCATCGAGGAGGAGCGCGTCACCTTCATGGGCGCCCCGCCCGTCTTCTTCTCCCAGATGACGGCGTCGAGCCGATTCCGCCCCCGGCGGGTGGCCAGTCTTCGGCTCGTCTCGACCGGCGGTGCCTCGGTCAGTCCCGCCTTCGTCGACGCCACCGCCGACGCCTTCGCCTGCCGGGTGAAGCGGACCTACGGATCCACCGAAGCGCCGACCGTCACCACCTCGGGCCCCCGAGACAGCCTCGAGCGGGCCCGCGACACCGACGGGCACGCCACCGGCGAGGTCGAGATCACCGTCCACGATCCCGCCACCGGCGCGCCCCTCGGCCCCGGCCAGGCCGGGGAGCTGTGGTTGCGGGGGCCCGAGCTCTTCGTCGGCTACGCCGACGTGGCCGCCACCGAGAAGGTCGTGGCCACCCCGGGGCGGTGGTTCCGGACCGGGGACCTCGGCGTCCTCGACGGCGACGGGTGGCTCCGGGTCACCGGACGCCTGTCCGACATCATCATCAGGGCGGGCGAGAACATCTCGGCATCGGAGGTGGAGGCGACCCTCGAAGCCCATCCCTCGGTCCGCCACGCCGTGGCCGTGGCCGTGCCCGACCCCGACGTCGGTGAGCGCGTGGCCGCCTTCGTGGAGACGAGCGCCCCCTTCGACGTGGCCGCCTGCCGCGCCTGGTTCGCCGAGCGCCAGGTGACGCGCTTCAAGACACCGGAATTCGTCGTCACCCTCGACGCTCTCCCCGTCCTCGCCGCCGGCAAGCCCGATCGCGCCGCGCTGAAGGCGATGGCCGCCGGTCTCACCGCCCCGTCCTGAGCGTTCACCGTTCTGACCGATCGGGTCCCGGGGGATCAGCGCCCGAGGTCGGCCAGGAGCTCGTCGGCCGACATCGAGCCCGGCGGCAGTCGTCGCCGCGCCGCGTCGTCGGCGGCGCTCTGGAGCCGTGCGTTGGCCGGCGTCGGCACACCGTGGAGGCGACCGAGGAGGGCGATCTCGCCGTTCAGGTAGTCGGCTTCGATGCGACCGGTCCCACGCGCCAGGCTCTGCCACGACGACCCCCCGGGCCGGGGGCCGCCACCGATGGCCTGTGGCCGGATGAGGTCGCCGCGTCGCTCGGCGAAATCCTCGTCCGACACGAACTCGATCCCGGCGGCGCCCAACGCGGCGATCCCCTCGGCGCGCGCCAGCCGGGCGATCTCGCTCACGCGGGCCGATGGGCCGCACAACGCCTCGGCCGCGTTGCCCAGGTTCATCAGGAGCTTCGTGTACTTCCACCGCATGATGTCGGGACGCGCCTCGGCGTGGAAGGTGGCGTCGCGAAACGCCGCCGCCAGCGCCTCGGCCACGGGGTCCGATCCCCCGGGAAACCGCCCCACGTCGAGGATCCCCGGCGAGGGCACCGAGAAGGCCTGGACCACTCCCGGCTGCAGGTGGGCGGCCGGGCACATCACACAGATCCCGTAGACGGCGCCGCCCATCCGCAGGGCCATCCGCTCGCTCTCGACCCCGTTCTGGGCGCAGGCGACGGGGAGGCCGTGGGCCCCGGCGGCGGCCAACGCCCGCAGAGCGTCGGCCGTGTCCTGGGTCTTCATGGCCAACACGACGACGTCGTCCGCGCCCCATTCGACGGCGGCCGGGGCGTCGACCACGGGCACGTGCACGACGGCGGCGTCGACGGGCGTCTCGATACGCAACCCGTGGTCGCGCATGGCCTCGTGGTGCGGTCCCCGGGCGATGAGCACCACCTCGTGCCCGTTCTGGTGCAGTCGCGCCCCGAGAACGCCGCCGATGGCACCCGCCCCGTAGACGACGGTCCGCACGGTCGGGCGACGGTCAGAGCACGGGGAGGCCGGACTCGGCGCGCGGGCGCAGGATCTGCGCCAGCCGCTCGCGATGCAGTCCGGCGTCGCCGAAGCTCATCTGGTCCAACTGCGAGCGCTTCAGGAAGAGATGGAGGTCGTGCTCCCACGTGAACCCGATGCCCCCGTGCACCTGGAGGCCCGAGGCCATCACCCGGCGCGCCGCGTCGGAGCTCCACACCTTGGCCACCGACGACGCCGCCGGCGCCTCGGGGTCCCCGGCGCCGACGGCCCAACCGGCGTAGTAGGTGGCCGAGCGCATCCCCTCGACGTCGACCAGCATGTCGGCGCACCGGTGCTTCACGGCCTGGAAGCCGCCGATCGGGCGTCCGAACTGGACCCTGTCCTTGGCGTAGGCCACCGTCATCTCGAGGACGCGGTCGGCGGCACCGAGCATCTCGGCCGACACCGCCACCGCCGCCCGGTCGAGCAGGTCTCCGGCGCGGTCCGGCCCTCCGAGACGCAGCGCCCGCCGGTCGTCCAGGGCCAGCCACCCCACGCTCCTCGTCCGGTCCATGGCCGGCTCGGCCCTCGGCCGCTCGGGTCCGAGAGGAGCCAGGGCGAACAGGGCAGGCGACCCTTCCGCTTCGGCGAACACCGCCACCACGTCGGCCGAAGGGCCGTAGACGACGAGATCGGTCCGCCCCGAGAGCGTCCACCCGCCGCCCACGTCACGGCGGGCCGTCACCGCCCCGGGCCGACGTGACCAGGCCACGGCCCCCACGACGTCGCCGGCCCCCAGCTGTTCGATCCAGGTCTCCACGGCCACCTCCCCGAGCGCCGTCGTGGGTTCGATCTCCCCGTCGGCCAGGGCCGACGCCAGGGCCACGCCGGTGAGGACGGTACCCAGGAACGGCACCGGGGCCAGGTGACGGCCGACCTGCTCACAGAGGACGACCGTCTCCACCAGGCCCAGGCCGAGACCGCCGACCGCCTCGGGGAGTTCCACCGCCAGCCACCCCTGCTCGGCCATGGCCGCCCACAGGAGATCGTCGAGCTGGCCGGTCTCGTCGGCCACCTGACGGACCCTGGTCATCGGGCACCGGTCGTCGAGGAGGGTCGACGCCGCATCCTGCAGCGCCCGCTGGTCGTCAGAGAGCTCAAAATCCACTCACCGACACTACCTACGAGCCGGGAGGCCAACCTGACGGTTGTGTCATGCTGGCGCGGCGCCATGGACCTGACGACCACGCCTGACCAGGAACACCTCCGCGCTGAGTTCCGCGCCTGGCTCCACGAGCACCTTCCCTGGGAGTACGGCATCGGCCTCCCTCCCCGCTTCGTCGACCTGGGTGAGGAGGTCGACTTCGGGCGGCGCTGGCAGGCCGACCTGGCCGCGGCGGGGTGGGTCGGCGTGACCTGGCCCACCGCCTACGGCGGGCGCGGGCTCGGACCGGGCGAGAACTTCGTCGTCCAGGAGGAGCTGGCCCGGGCCCGGGCCCCCGAGCTCGTCGGTCGGATCGGCATCAACCTGGCCGGCCCCACCCTCCTGGCCCACGGCTCCGACGCCCAGAAGCAGCGGTGGCTCCCCGCCGTCCTCCCCGCCGCCGAGCTGTGGTGCCAGCTCTTCTCCGAACCCGACGCCGGGTCCGACCTGGCCGCCGTCCGTACCAGCGCCCGTCGCACCGACGGCGGGTGGATCCTGAACGGCCAGAAGGTCTGGACCTCCTACGCCCAGTTCGCCGACTGGGCCGTCTGCCTGGCCCGCAGTGACCCCGACGTCCCCAAGCACAAGGGCCTGTCCTTCTTCGTCGTCGACATGCACGGCCCCGGTGTCGAGGTGCGGCCCCTCGTCCAGCTCACCGGCGAGGCCGAGTTCAACGAAGTCGTCCTCCACGACGTGCTCGTCCCCGACGACTGCCTGGTTGGATCGGCCGGTGACGGGTGGCGGGTGGCGGGCTCGACCCTTTCGCACGAACGCGGCGTGAACCCGAGGCAGCTCGTCATCCACATGCAGCATCTCGAGGAGCTCCTGCGCACCGCGGCGCGCCAGGGCTCCTTCGACGATCAACGCCTCCGGCGCCGGTTGGCCCAGGCCTACGTCGAGGTCCGCCTGTTCCAGCTCCACAATTGGCGGTCGCTGTCGAAGCTGGAACGGGGTCTGGCCCCGGGGCCCGAGGGCAGCTTCCTGAAGCTCTACTGGAGCGAGATGAGCAAGCGGCTGCACGAGCTCGCCCTCGACGTCCTCGGCCCGGCCGCTCCGCTGTGGCGCGAGGCCACCGACAATCCCGGCGACGGATCGTGGCAACGGGCGTGGCTCTATTATCAGGCGGCGTCGATCTTCGCCGGGACGAACGAGATCCAACGCAACGTGATCGGCGAGCGTGTTCTCGGCCTCCCACGTGAACCCGAGTCACCCGTCGCCACGACCGGTGCCGGTGGTCCCGGCCCCGACGGCCGGGCGAGACAGGAGGCTGGCCGTGGCCACCGATAAGACCGTGGGAACCGACGACGAGGTCGTGCTCTACGAGGTCGAGGGACCGGTCGCCACCATCCTCATGAACCGCCCCCGGGCGGCCAACGCCCAGAACACCGCCCTCATCGAGGCTGTGGACGCCGCCTTCGACCGGGCCGACGCCGACGACGACGTCCGCGTGGTCATCCTGGCCGGCGCCGGGAAGCACTTCTCGTCCGGCCACGACTTGAAGGCCATCCTGGGACCCGACCCCGACCAGTGGGCCAAGATGCGCGAGACGCCCGAGGGCAAGTTCCGTCACGAACAGGTCATGTACGTGGAGAAGTGCCGGAAGATCCACGACTTCCGCAAACCCACCATCGCCGCCGTCCAGGGCAAATGCATCGCCGCCGGCCTCATGCTGGCCTGCATGTGCGACCTCATCGTGGCCGCCGACGACGCCGTCTTCTCCAATCCCGTCCTCCGGATGAGCGGGGCCGCCGTGGAGCTGCTCGTCGAACCGTGGGAGATGGGGATCCGCCAGGCCAAGGAGTTCCTCCTGGCCGCCGAGGAGATCGATGCCGCCGAGGCCTGGCGGCTGGGGCTGGTGAACAAGGTCGTCCCCCGGGCCGACCTCACCGAGCGCACCCGCGAGCTGGCCGGGCGCATCGCCCTCGTCCCCCCGGTGACGGCCCAGGTGGTCAAGGACTCCGTCAACCATGTCGGCGAGCTCATGGGGAAGTCGGCGTCGTGGAAGTACCACTTCATGGCCCACCACTGGGCCCACAACACCGCCACCTCGCTCCACGCCCTCGACGAGCGCAAGCAGATGGGTTCCATGAAGGAGGTCTTCGCCTCCCGGGACCGGGGCGACGCCCCCCCGGCCGACCGGGACTGATCGGCGCCGGCGGTGCCAGGCCCACTCGACGGCTTGCGGGTGATCGACGTCGGCACCCGCATCGGCGCGCCCTTCTGCGCCGGCCTCCTCGGAGAGTGGGGGGCCGAGGTGGTGAAGGTCGAGCAGCCGGGGACGGGCGACTTCATGCGCACCATCGGGCCCTTCGCCGACGGCTACTCCCTCTTCTGGGCCGTCGAGGGCCGCGGCCGCAAGAGCGCCACCTGCGATCTGCGGACCGCCGAGGGACAGGATCTCTTCCGCCGCCTGGCCGCCACCGCCGACGTCGTCTGCGAGAACTTCCGCCCCGGGACCCTCGAGGACTGGGGCCTCGCCCCCGCCGCCCTCGCCCCCCATCTGGTCGTCGTCCGCATCAGCGCCTTCGGACAGGACGGCCCCTACGCCAAGCGTCCGGGACTGGACCGGTTGGGCGTGGCCTACGGGGGACTGCTCCATCTGACCGGAGAGGCGGACCGCCCC
Organism: uncultured Acidimicrobiaceae bacterium; assembly: GCA_963800065.1. Lineage (GTDB taxonomy): Bacteria > Actinomycetota > Acidimicrobiia > Acidimicrobiales > UBA8190 > CAWJFJ01. The sequence continues at coordinate 318,494 of CAWCZO010000010.1, forward strand.
CCCGTCCGCCCCGGCGTGACGGTGGCCGACTACCTCACCGGGGTCTTCTCGGCCGAAGCGGCCCTGGCCGCCCTCTACCGGCGCGACGCCACCCCCCGTCGCCGTCGGGAACGTGATCCGGGCCCGTCCACAGCCACGACCCACGGCCTCGGTGCGGTCATCGACGCCTCTCTCTACGGGTCGGTTCTCCGCATCCTCGAATGGACCGTCGCCGCCTACGACCGCCTCGGCACCGTCCGCCGACGGGAGGGCAACCGCCTGGCCAACTCGGCTCCCCTCGACAACTACCCGACCGCCGACGGGCGGTTCGTCTGCGTGGTGGCGGGATCGGACGCCAACTTCGGCCGCCTCTGCACGGCCATGGGCCGACCCGATCTCCGCACCGATCCCCGCTTCACCACCCTGGCCGACAGGGCGCGGCACAGCGACGTCATCAACGACATCGTGGCCGAGTGGACGAGGACCCTCTCGGCCTCCGGGGTCGAAGAGGCCTGCGTCCGCTTCGACGTGCCCGTGGCCACCGCCTACACGGCGGTGGAGATCGCCGCCGACCCCCACTTCGCCGCCCGCCACGACCTCGTCACCGTGGAGGACCCCGTCCTCGGGTCCGTCCGCCAGCAGGCACCGTATCCACGTCTGGTGGGCGAGACGGGCGCCGTCCCGGCCGGCGCCCCTACGCTCGGCGCCGACAACGACGAGGTCTGGTGCGACATGGTGGGCCTGGCCCCGGACGAGCTCGACGCCCTACGGGCCCGGGCCATCATCTAGGGACACAGCGCCATCAGGGACACAGCGGCAACGACGGACACAGCGGCATCCGGGACACGACCAGGGGAGAAAGCCAATGGCGAAGGACACGAGTGGGGCCGAGTCACGGATCGCGTTGATCACCGGCGCCTCCTCGGGGATCGGCGCGGCGCTGGCCCGCGAGCTGGCGCAGCGGGGCATGACGGTGGGCATCGTGGCGCGCCGCCACGACCGACTGGCCGAGGTCCTCGAGGCGTGCCGCCTCCACGCGCCGGCGTCGCAGATGTGGGCCGCCGATCTCTCCGATCCCGAGGCCGCCGCCCGGCTGGCCCTGACGGCGTGGGACGCCTTCGGGCACATCGACGTTCTCGTCAACAACGCCGGCGTCCCCATGCGCAAGACCATTCCCAACATCACCGCCGCCGACATCGAGCGCGTCATGCGCATCAACTTCCTCTCCTCCACGGCCATGACCCTGGCTCTCATCCCCCGCATGCTGGCCCGGGCCACCGGGACCATCGTGAACGTGGCCAGCATCGCCGGTCGCTTCGGGGTGACGACCGAAGCCGCCTACTCGGCCTCGAAGTTCGCCATGTGCGGCTGGAGCGAGGGCATCGCCGCCGACATGGCGGGCACCGGGGTGACGGTGAAGCTCATCCTGCCCGGAACGATCGACACCGAGCTGTGGGATCAGCCCGACAACGACCCCCCTCTCTACCGGGGTGACCTCGTCCCGGCCGAGGAGACGGCGGCCGGCATCGCCGACGCCATCGACGACGAGCACTTCGAGCACTTCCTCCCCGACATGAAGGCGGTGGTCGAGGCCAAGGTGGCCGACATCGACAAGTTCATGGCCGGCATGGTGGCCTTCCACCGCTCCCAGCAGGAGGCCCAGGAGAAGGAGAAGGAGAAGGAGAAGGAGAAGGAGAAGGAAAAGGCCGGGGAGTCCGCCCGGTGAAGGCCCTCGTCTTCGGCGCCCCCCCGGCCCCCGACGAGGTGCGGCCGACTCCGGCCGACGATCTCGAGCGCTTCCTCCTCTCCCTTCCCTTCGGGATGCACACGGTCGACGACGCCCGCCTGGTCGGCCCCGACTGGGTGGTGACGAAACCCATCCTCTCGGGGATCTGCGGATCCGACGCCAAGCTCGTCATGGGCGACTTCGGTGAAGGAGACGTCGACAACCCCATGTCCGCCTTCTCGTCACTCCCCCATGTCCCGGGTCACGAGGTGGTGGCCGAGGTGGTCGAGATGGGCCCCCGGGCCACGGGGGTGGAGATCGGCGACCGGGTGGTCCTCAACCCGTGGCTCACCTGCGCGCCGCGCGGCGTCAGCCCCGTCTGCCCCGCCTGTGCCGCCGGCAACCTGAGTCTGTGTTGGAGCTTCACGGAGGGAAAGCTCGGGCCCGGTGTCCACGTCGGCGTCATCACCGACGCCCCGGGGGCGTGGGCCGAGCGGCTCGCCGCCCATGACTCGATGCTGATCCCCGTCCCTGACGGCATCTCCGACGAGCTGGCCGTCCTCGCCGATCCCTTCGCCGTCTCCCTGCACGCCATCCTCCGCAATCCCCCGCCGCCCGGGGGCCGGGCCCTCGTCTACGGCGCCGGAGCTCTGGGGGCCACCAGCGTGGCCGCCCTGCGTTGTCTGTATCCCGACGTCGAGGTGGCGGTGGTGGCCCGTTTCGCCGCCCAGCAGGAGCTGGCCGTGCGTCTCGGCGCCTCCAAGGTGGTGGCCCACGAACCGCGGCTGGCCGTGGTGGAGGAGCTGGCCCGGTGGTCCGGTGGGGTGCTCCACTCCCCGTTCGACGGGCTCCCCGTCGCCCATCCGGGCGGGATCGACGTGGTCTACGACACCATCGCCAAGCCCGAGACCTTCGAGGTGGGCGTGCGCGTCCTGGCCGAGCACGGGACCCTCGTCCAGACGGGGGTGGCCACCCCGGGGCGCTGGGAGTGGACGCCCGTGTACTTCAAGGAATTGACCATCGCCGGGTCGAACGCCTTCGGGATCGAGGAGATCGAGGGCGTCCGTCAGCACGCCATCGCCCATTATCTCGACCTCACCGCGTCGGGACGTCTCGACCTTACCGGCATGCTCACCCACCGCTTCCCCCTGGACCGGTGGTGGGACGCCCTCCGGGTACTGGCCCACCAGGACCGCAGCGGCGCCGTCAAGGTGGCCTTCGAGCCACAGGGTGCCGCTGGTCGCTGAGCGTTCTCCCGCACCGAGCCGGGCCCCGGAGGCCTGACTACGATGCTCAGCACCATGGGACCAGGTGGAACGCTCGGTGCCGGCAACGGACGCGCCGACCCGGTGAGCACCCGGTCCGGGACCCCGAAGTCGGGCTCGACGAACTCGGCCGGGCGGCGGGCCAAGGCGGGCGGGGCGGCCAAACCGGCCGACGTCGCCGGCGAGCCGGCCAGCCGGCGGGCACTGCGTTCCCAGGGGCGCAAGACCATGCGCAAGCTCCTCGACGCCGCCATGATCGTCTTCGCCCGTCGCGGCTACTACGCGGCGCGCGTCGACGACATCGTCAAGGTGGCCCGGACCTCGCACGGGACCTTCTACCTCTACTTCTCCAACAAAGAGGATCTCCTGCGGGCGCTGGTGGCCGAGGCGGGCGAGGTGGTGGCCACCCTCGACACGTCACTCGGCCCCATCGGGCCCGACGATCAGGGGTGGCGCGAGCTGCGCCGGTGGATGGAGCAATTCTCCGAGGCCTGGCAGCGCTACGCCCCCGTTCTCCGGGCCTGGACGGATCTGGCCATGAGCGACGCCGAGCTCTCGGCCCAGGGGCATGCGGCCGCCGGCGCCGTGGCCCAGACCCTGGCCAGCCGGGTGGCCGAGACGGGACCGCAACCGGGCATCGATCCCCACGCCGCCGCCGTCGCCGTGGTGGCCATGGTCGAGCGTTTCCACTACCTCCGCCAGTTCGCCGGCCAACCCGTGGACGACCGTGCCCTCGACACGCTCACCACGATGGTCCACCGGGCCCTCTTCGGCGGCGGGGCGCCGCCGGCCCGGTATCTGGCCGATGCGGCGGCGGCGACCGTGACGCCCAAGAAGGCGCGCCCCCCGACGGGGCCAGGGCGAAGAAGTCCTGACGGCCGGTCAGGCCGGTCCCGGCGACGGGGATCCCTCGCCGTGGGCGCTGCGGCCGCGCTCCCAACCGCGGCGGGCGTAGGGCAACGCCTCCACCGCCGACAACAGGCCGAAGGCGGGCTGGGTCAGGACGATGCTGCCGGCGATCTCCTCCCACGTCGCCCCCACCTCGGCGGCCAGCATGGCGTGGCGCATCACCCCCGGGGGATTGCGCAGGATCACCGTGCACACCATCCGGATGAGCTCGTGCGTCTTGCGATCGGGCGCGCTCAGCGAGTCGATCTGGGCCAGCCACCCGTTCTGGGCGTCGTGCAACGCCGGGACCACGGCGTGCAACTCGGCTTCGAAGGGGAAGTTCCAGTCGTCGCCGGCGACCGGACCGCTGCTCTCCTTGGGGCCCACCTCGTCACCTCCGCCTCCCAGCATGGCAGAGAGGCGGGGACCTCACTGCGACGGGCCCAGGGCGCGAAAGCGCACGTACCTCTTGTCGGCCGCCTCCTGCCACACGGCATCGGGTTCCACCCGGTGTCCCACCCCCGCCCACCGGCGGGCGTCGTCGAGCGACTCCTCGAGGCCGGCCGCCATGCGGGCCAGGAAGGCGGCGCCGTACGCCGCCCCCTCCTGCACGGCCACCACGTCCACCGGGAGTCCCGAGGCGTCGGCCATGGCCTGCATCCAGGCGGTGACCCGGGTCCCTCCCCCGCTGGCCACGATGCGCCGCGCCTTGATCTGACCGAGATCGAGCATGTGGCGCACCACGAACCCCGTCGACTCGTAGGCGGCGCGCTCCAGGGCGTCGGCGTCGTGGGTGATGTCCAGACCCTGGAGGGTCGACCGCAGGTTGATGTCATTGAACGGCGCCCTCTCCCCCCGCAGGTACGGCGTCCACACCGGTACCCGGTCAGGGTGTCCCCGGCGCGGCTCCTCCGGCTGGTCGTGACCGTCGCCCGACCCGGCCCGGTTAGCCCGCCGGGAGGAGGGCAGGCGCCGCGATCCGTGGAGCAGGGAACGGGCCCAGTCGACGAACAGGGCGCCGGCGTTGCTGGGACCGCCCACCAGCATCTTCCCCGACACGGTGTGGGGAACCGTCCACAGGCCCGGGGCGTCGATCCACTCGTCGATGACGGCCCACACGATGAGAGTGGCGCCGCAGATGACGAGGACGTCGCCGGCGTTCTCCGCCCCCGAGACGATCTGGTCGCAGAAGGCGTCGACCGTCCCGCCGGCCAGGGCGGCGTCGGTGCCTTTCACCGTGCCGGCGCGCGACCCCATCGGCACGATCAGGGGCATCTGGCCGGCGTCGGCGCCGATGCGTTTCAGCTTGGCCGGATCCCACTGGCCCGCGCTGAGCAGCGACGCCGACATCATGGCCACCCCGGAATCGATGGCCGCTACCCCACCCAGGGCGAAGTTGGCCACCGCCTGGGCGGGCCAGTACCCGAAGGCGCCGGGAGCCTCGGCCACCGCCCAACGCACGAAGCCCTCGGAATCGGGCAGGACGTCGCTGCCCTTCACCGCCCCTTCGTCGAAAGCCTCGCCGGTCGGTGGTGACACCCGCCCGCGCCCGTCGCCGTAGAGGAGGCCGGGGGTGCGGGGGCGGCCCCGGCGGTCGACGGCGGTGAGCGACGGGACCATGCTGCAGACGCAGACGGCGTCGAGCGGCCCGCCCACCGGGTGGACGGCGGCCAGGGCCTCGAGGGGTCCCCGGCGCCAGGCCCGGGCGGCGTCGTGCTCGAGGAGGTCGGGGGCCAGTGAGATCAGGCGGTGCGGTACCCGGGACCGGGCCAGGACCACGCCCGCGTCGTCGACGGCCACGGCCTTGACGGCCGTGGTCCCGATATCGATGCCTACGGTGACCGAACCTGACACGGTCGTCATCGTCAGACATTATGGAGGACTTCCAACCTAGAGGGAGGATCGAAGGTGGACAGCCGCCCGCGGGCGCTCGTCACCGCCCCCGTACGCGGGCCCGGACTCGAGCTGTTGCATGAACTGGCCGATCTGGTCATCGACCCCTGGATCGACCAGCAACCCATCCGCATCTACAACGCCGAGCAGCTGGCCGAGCGCGCCGCCGCCGAGGGGGCGACGATCCTCATCGTCGAAGCCGACTCCTGCAAGGGGGTGGTCTTCGATCTTCCCCTCATCGCCGTGGCCAGCACCCGGGGGGACCCCACCAACGTCGACGTCGCCGCCGCCACCGCCGCCGGTGTGCCCGTCCTGCGGGCCCCGGCCCGCAACGCCGACGCCGTGGCCGAGCTGGCCGTGGCCCTGCTCCTGGCCGTCAACCGGGGGGTGGTCCGGGCCGACGCCGACGTGCGCGCCGGGCAGACCTACCGGGACGGGACCATTCCGTACCAGCGCTTCCGGGCCTGGCAGCTGGCGGGCCGCACCGCCGGGATCGTGGGACTGGGGGCGGTGGGACGGGCCCTGGCCTGGCGGCTCGAGGGTCTCGGTATGCGGGTCGTCTCGAGCGACCCCTACGCCCCCGACGCCACCCACCGCCTGGAGGAGCTCCTCGAGATCTCCGACGTCGTCTCCCTGCACGCGCCGGTCACGCCGGAGACGACCGGGATGATCGGCGCCGACCAGTTCGCCGCCATGCGCGACGGCGTCATCTTCCTGAACACGGCGCGCGCCCAGCTCCACGACGGCGATGCCCTGGTGGCGGCGCTGGGGTCGGGCAAGGTGGGTGGGGCCGGTCTCGACCACTTCGTGGGCGAGAACCTGGCCACCGACGATCCCCTCACCACCTTTGCCAACGTGGTCCTGGCTCCCCACATCGGGGGTGCCACCTACAACACCGAGGCGAACGGGACCCAGACCATCGCCGACGACCTCGTCCGCCTGCGCGCCGGGGTCACGCCACGCCACATCGTCAACCCCGAGGTTCTCGGACGTCTCCGGTCGGCGCCGGCGGCGGCGGCCCAGTAGGCCGGCGCCGTGGATTTCGCCCCCACCGCCGAGGACGAGGAATTCCGCCACGAGCTCCAGACGTGGCTCGACGCGAACCTTCCCGAATTCGCCGCCGCCGGCGAGATCGGCGACGAGAACAATGCCGACCGGCGCATCATGCTCCGTCGCCAGGCCTGGCAGCGCCGACTCCACGAGGGCCGCTGGGCGGCCATCAACTGGCCCGTCTCGTGGGGCGGGCGCGAAGCCACCGTCTCCCAGAACACCATCTACTCCGAGGTGATGGCCCGGGCCAAGACGCCCGGCATCTACAACGCCAACGGCCTGTGGCAGATCGGGCCCATGATCCTGCGGTGGGGGACCGAGGAGCAACAGCAGAAGTGGTTGCCGGGCATCTTGGACGCCACCGAGCACTGGTGCCAGGGATTCACCGAGCCCGAGGCCGGTTCCGATCTGGCCAACCTGCGCACGGCGGCCGTGCTCGACGGCGACGACTACGTCGTGAACGGCCGGAAGATCTGGATCTCCACCGCCCATCTGGCCAAATGGGGGCTGTTCCTGGTGCGGACCGACCCCACGGCCATCGAGCGCGGGGCCAAGCACGAAGGGATCACCGCCCTCATCGTCGACATGGAGCTACCCGGTATCGAGGTCAACGTCATCCGCGACATCACCGGCGGCGAGCTGTTCTGCGAGGTCGCCTTCGACGGCGCCCGGGTGCCGGCCGCCTACCGCCTCGGTGAGGAGGACCAGGGCTGGAAGGTGGCCATGGGGACGCTGGGCCACGAACGGGTGGGGACCGCCGGCCTGTCCGTGTCGATGCGGATCGAGCTCGACAACCTGATCGCCACCGCCCGCATCCACAATCCCGACGCCCTGAGCGATCCCGGCATCCGGGACCGGATCGCCCGCCTGTGGACGCAGCTGGAGCTCACCCGGCTCCTGAACGCCCGGGCGTTGTCGAAGATCTTGAAGGGACAACCCAATTGGCCCGAGGTCCCGCTGGCCAAGCTCCAGTGGAGCTCGCTCTCACAGACGATCGCCGAGCTCGGCGTGGACATCCTCGGACCGATGGGCGTGCTCACGCGCGGCGGGCCCGACGCCGTCGACAAGGGCCACTGGAGCCACAACTACGTCTGGCAGCGTTACACCTCGATCGGGGCGGGTACCACCGAGGTGCAGAAGAACATCATCGCCGACCGCGCCATCAAGATGCCCCGCCGCTAGAGCGATCGGGCCGTCACGGGGTGCCTGCTCACGCCCCGGGGACGGGGGCGGGGTTGTCCACCACCTGCCAGCAGTACCAGGCCACGATGCTCCGGTAGGGACGGAACGCCTCGCCGAGGTCGTGGAGAACGGCCGGTGCCGGGATCTCCGGCAACCCCCAGGCCGAGCCGAAGCCGGCCCTCACCCCGTAGTCACCGACGGGCCAGACGTCGAGACGTCCCAACGTGCCGAGCAGGAACATCTCGGCCGTCCACCGACCGATCCCGCGCACCTGCACCAGGTGGTCCACCACCTCCTCGTCGCTCAGCCGGCCGATGCGCTCCAGTGACACCTGACCGTCAGCCACCTTCTGCGCCAGGTCCTTCACGGCGGCCGCCTTGGCCGCACTCAGCCCCGCCTCCCGCAGGGCGTCGACCGGCGTGGCCAACACCTTTTCCGGCGTCATCTCCCCGCCCACGGCGGCCACGAAGCGTCCGTGGATGGTGGCCGCCGCCTTCCCGGCCAGCTGCTGGTAGCAGATGGCACTGGCCAGAACGGCGAAGCGGGTGCCGGCCGGCCGGCGCCCGCCGAGACGCGGTGGTCCGTAGCGTTCGGTCAATCTCGCCAGCACGGGATCCCGGGCCGCCAGGTCGAGGGCGGCGCGGGCTGCGGGTCCGTCGGCCATGACGACCGAGCCTAAGGTCCCTCCGGGCGTCCCCCCACGGGGCCGTCCCCACCCGGCGACGGGGGTCGGTGCTTCAGCCGCCATCACCGGCGGCCGATAACACAGACCGGGACGGTGGAATTTCTCCGTCCTCCACGACGAGCCAGAGAGTACGAGGATGACGCCATGAGCGACATGTCCCAGGGCCCGGGCTGGTGGATCGCATCGGATGGCAAGTGGTACCCCCCGCACCTCCACCCCGATGTCCGCGTCCGCCAACCGTGGGAAGCCGACGACGGGCATGTCGCCGCTGACTCCCAGCCGCCATCTGGGTCCGGCCCGTCGGGTCCGGCCACGGAGCCCGTCTCCCGTTTCATCGGGGCCGACGCCTTGGCCGGTACCGCCGTGGCCGGCCCCGGCCCAGACCCCGCCACCGCACCCCCCGTGGGCCACCGTAAGAGGGCGTCCAAGACCCCCTTGGTCTCCGTCGTCGGCGTCGTGGTCGTCATCCTCCTCGTCGTCGGTGCGGTGATCGTCTTCGGCAACACCAAGAGCGCCAGCGCCCAGGTGGTGGACGCCGTCAACAACACCCTGGGCAACGGCACCGCCCACGTGACGATGAGCATCTCCGGCAAGACCGACGGAACATCGGTGTCGGGAACGGGGTCCGGGAGCATCGACTTCACCCACGACGCCCTCCAGCTCCAGATGACGATCGGCGCCGACGGGCAGCAGGTGCCGCTCGACGCCATCTACCTGGACGGCGTGATCTACGAGTCCATTCCCGGACTGAGCACCGTCGCCCCGGGGAAGTCCTGGTTGTCGCTCGACCTGTCGTCGCTGCAGAAAGCGGAGGAGCAGGACCCGAGCACGTCGGGACTGGGCAGCAACCCGACCGTGATGCTGCAGATGCTGGCGCAACAGGGCAACACCGTGATCCCGCTCGGCCCGTCCACCGTCGACGGGGTCGCCGTCAACGGCTACTCGGTCACCGTGAACCCGTCGGCCGTGACCCGGCAGCTCAAGAAGGAGAACCTCCCCGCCTGGCTCCAACAGGCGGCGTCGGGGCTGAAGGTGGGCAAACTCGACCTGAAGGTCTACGTCGACGGCGCCGGCATGCTCCAGTCGTTCCAGACGCAGCTCACCGAGACGTCGGGAACGGCCGGGACGGTGAGCTTCGAGGAGACCCTCGGCTTCTCGGACTACGGCGCGCCGGTCACCGTGACCGCTCCCCCGGCCGGCCAGGTCGAGACCTTCCAACAGCTGCTCCAGGTGGCCGGGACCCAGGGCGCCCCCACCTCCTGACGCCACCACCAGCCGCCGATCAGCGGCATCGGTGGGGCGAAGACCGAACCGAGACCCGGTTCAGCGGTCGATCGCCGTTGGGACTCCGGCGGGCGGGCGTCGGGGTACGACCAGAACCCACCGCAGCGTTCCCGAGCGTCGGCGATCGGGTCCACCGCCTCCACGTCGACGGCGCCCGCCCGAACCGACGTCGCCGGCGCCCGGCCCGCCGCGGTGGGCGGCGGCACGTCGTGTGTCTGCCTCCTGCCTGACCACCATGTGCAGCAACTCGGGATGCGTCATCGCCTCATGATGGGCCTTGTGGCCGTCGCCGAGAAGTGGCAGAATCACCTATATGCGCAAGAAAACTGCCACCAGCCGGGCGCCCCGACGGCACCTGGTGGTGGCGGTGGTGGCCGACGGTTTCTCACCGTTCGAGTTCTCCGTCGCCTGCGAGGTCTTCGGCGTCGACCGGTCATCGACCCTCGGTGTGCCCTGGTACCGATTCGCCGTCTGCGCCGCCGAACCGACCGCCGTGACGACGTCGTTCGGATTCACCGTGTCGGCGGACCACGGGCTCGATGTGCTCAGACGGGCCGACACCATCATCGTGCCCACCTTCGGTGAGGGGTCCGGCGGCGGCGAACAGCTGCACACCGAACTGTGCCGGGCCCACCGCCGGGGGGCCCGGCTGATCTCGTTCTGCACGGGCGCCTTGGTGCTGGCCGCCGCCGGCCTGCTCGACGGACGGCGCGCCACCACCCACTGGGGTTGGACGGACGAGCTCGTCAGCCGGCACCCGATGGTGCGGGTCGACCCCGACGTCCTCTATGTCGACGACGGCGACATCCTGACCTCGGCCGGTACCGCCGCCAGCATCGATCTGGCCCTGTACGTCGTGCGCCGGGACTATGGCACCGAGATCGCCAACGCCGTGGCCCGTCGCATGGTGGTCGCCCCCCACCGCGACGGTGGCCAGGCGCAGTTCATCGCGTCGCCGGTCCCCGACGCCACCGCCGCCGACCTGTTCCCCGACACCTTCGCCTGGATGCAGGCGCATCTCGATCGGCCGCTCACTGTGCCCGAACTGGCCCGACGCTCGGCCATGAGTCCCCGGACGTTCGCACGCCGTTTTCTGGCCACGACCGGCGTCACCCCTCACCAATGGCTGCTGCGCCAGCGCGTGCTACGCGCCCAAGAGCTCCTCGAGACCACCGACCTGCCCGTCGATCTCATCGCCAGCCGCTGCGGAATGGGCAGCGCCTCCAACCTGCGTCAGCACTTCCACCGGTTCGTCCGCACCTCGCCGCAGGCGTACCGCAACACCTTCTCCTCGGCACCGGCGTGACGTCGGCGCCGACCGTGGTCGGGGACGTCTACAGCGGGGCCAGGACGTCGAGCTGCGCCTTCACGTCGATCGTGCCGTTCCCGTCCACGACGGCGGTGGCGGTGCCGCTGATCACCTGGGAGCCCACGCGTCCGCTGATCGGCACGGTCAGAGAACGCCCGGCCCCGCTGGAGCGCAGGTCGAACTCGGCGTTACCGGTGACCGGCTCCGAACCGTAGGTCCCGGTGATCTGGAAGGCGATGACGCTGCCCAGCACGTCGGATCCCCCACTCCGGTCCTCGAGCGACACGTGGAGAACGTACGGGGTGCCCCCCAAGCTCCCCTGGTAGGTGAAGAGAGGGGCGCCCGGTGACGCGGCGCCCGCTCCCACCCCCGTGGTCCCCGTGCCGGTGACGGTACCGGTCAGCGCGTTGCCGCCCAGTGTTCCCGAGAACGACGGCCGCCCCGTGTGCGGATCCCTGATGGTGATGGTGGCCGTCTGGGCTCCGGGGGTCAGGCCGGAGCCGCCGCTCGATGTGAGGGCCACCACGAGGGCCGCCACCGCCAGGGCCAGCAGGAACGCGACACCGAGGATCCAGGGGACCTTCGAGCGCCGCCTTCGCACGGTCGGGACCGGGGCGGGCACCGATGACGCCCCCGACGGTGCCACGTCGGCGGTCGACGGCGGTGCCGCCGGTGACGGCGGTGACGTCGCCGGCGCCACGGTCGTCGGCTCCGGTGTCCTCAAGACGTCGGGGTGCGATTGGGGCGGATACCACTTCCCGTCGGACGCGATCCACCAACCCGGTCCCTGTGACATCTCGCTCACCGGTACCTCCTCGTCTCCGATGGGCCTCGAGGGTGCTGCGGCGCCGTCGATCGACCCCCACCACCTCGTCATCGGACCCCACCACCTTGTCACCGTTGTGCCGTTGTCGTGTGTTCCGCCGTCGGGGCCGACGGGCAGTCGTTGACTTCGCCAGGTGCAACCCTGACAATCCAACGATGAACGTTCTCTCGGAGGGGGGACTCTCGATCATCCCCGCCGCACTGGCCGTCGCCGCCGCCGTTTTCTTCGGTCTGGCCGCTCTGGTGGCCATATTCGTGGTGATCGTGGTGGCCAATCGCGCCGATCCCGATCCCACCGGCCGCCGCCCCCTGGCCGTCTATCTCTTCGGGGTGTCGTTCTTCTCGATCTTCGTGGTCCTGTTCGGGTCCTTCGCCATCGTTCTCGGCCTGGTCCAGCTCATCGGCAGCCACCCTGGCGTGGTCAGCGTGTCCAAGCACCCGGTGGGCGACTCGGTCACCCGGGTCGTCGTCCTGGGCGGGATCATCGTGGTGGTGGCCGCTTCGTTGCTGCTGACCTCTCTGCGGCGCGGCATGGCTCTTCCGGAGCTGTCGCAGGGCCAACCCGGACCCGTGGCCCGCGTGATGCAGAGCTATGCGGCCAGCGTGTCGTTCATCTGCGTGATCATCTCCGCCGTCTCCCTCGTCGTGTTCGTCTACGAGGTGTTCCGCATCCTGGCGCCCGGCGTCTTCGAGTTGACCGGGACCCGTGTAGAGGCGGCGCGGGTGCTGCTCGCCGCTCTCTACCTGACCTTCGCGTCGGCGGCCCTCGTGGCCGCCCACGCCCGTCACCTGCCGTCCGGTGGGTGGGGTACGGCGCCGGGGGCGGGTGGTGCGGTGCCCTACGGGGGAGCCCCGTTCGCTCCTCCGGCGTCACCGTCGCCGTACTGACCTCGTCGGTGGGCGACGGCTCAGCGGGTCAGTAGGAACTCGGTGATCCCGGCGTCGATGGCGCGCGCGGCGCGTTGCTGCCAGGCCGGGGTGACGATCAGGGCGGCGTCGGTGGCGTTGCGCATGTTGGCGCACTCGATGAAGACCTTCGGGACCGTCGTCAGGTTGATCCCGCCGAGGTCGTCGCGGGGCTGGATCCCGTCGACTCCGTCATAGGAGCTCACCGGTTCCCCCGTCCCGGCCAGGAAGCTGTTGCGTAGGTCGGTGCCGAGCACGGCGGAGGAGGCGATGACCCCGTCGTTGGGTCCGTCGGCCACCGGTTCGAGGATGGCGAAGCCACGGCCACCCGGCGGTCCCCCGTCGGCGTGGATGGCGACGGCGGCGTCTGAATGGGCCTCGTTCCCGATGGCGGCGCGTTGGGTGACGCACGGTCCGACACCGGTGTTGGAATTCCGCGTCAGCACCACGATGGCGCCCTGGGCCCGCAGGTCGGCGGCCAGGTAATCGGCCACGTTGAAATTGAACTGGGCCTCGGTGTAGCCGCTGTCGGTGGAAGAGCCGGCGGTGTCACACGCCTCCTCTTCGCGTCCGTTCCACACGGGCTGGTCGATGTAGGCGGGATCGGCCCCGTTCCCCCCGTTGTGGCCCGGATCGATGGTGACGACCTGGCCCGCCAGTGGGGGCCCCTCGACGAGCCAGTATCCGGCTCCGCTGGGGATCCCGGCCATGCCGATGACCGGTTGGGCGAGGGGCCGGCCGGCGGCCGACCCTTGGTAGCCGGCGTCGCCGAAGGTGAACACACCACCGTCGGAGGCCGCCAACCAGTAGCCGCCGCCGTCGGGGGTGGGAGCCATCCCCACGATGGGGGCGTCCAGGGTCTGGCCGCCCATGGAGCCCCGGTAGACGGCGTCGCCGAAGGAGAAGATCCCGCCGTCGGAGGCCACCAACCAGTAGCCGCCGCCGTCGGGGGTGGGAGCCATCCCCACGATGGGGGCGTCCAGGGTCTGGCCGCCCATGGAGCCCCGGTAGACGGCGTCGCCGAAGGAGAAGATCCCGCCGTCGGAGGCCACCAACCAGTAGCCGCCGCCGTCGGGGGTGGGAGCCATCCCCACGATGGGGGCGTCCAGGGTCTGGCCGCCCATGGAGCCCCGGTAGACGGCGTCGCCGAAGGAGAAGATCCCGCCGTCGGAGGCCACCAACCAGTAGCCGCCGCCGTCGGGGGTGGGAGCCATCCCCACGATGGGGGCGTCCAGGGTCTGGCCGCCCATGGAGCCCCGGTAGACGGCGTCGCCGAAGGAGAAGATCCCGCCGTCGGAGGCCACCAACCAGTAGCCGCCGCCGTCGGGGGTGGGAGCCATCCCCACGATGGGGGCGTCCAGACCCGTGCCCTGGAGCGATCCGAGCGGTGCCGCCAGACCGAAGTTCAGGACACCGCCGGCCACCGAGGCCGCTGACGCCGCCGGGGCGCCGATCACCGGCGCCGCTGCGCCCAGACCCAGACAGAGCAGCGAGGCGGACACCGCCACCGCCACCGTCCGCCGACCTCTTGGCATTTTCCGCTGAACACCGCAGGACGCTACGTCGTAACCGCACCCGACGGAGAAACGGCACAGCGAACGGCGGAGGGCCATCATGATCACAGACCGATCCACCCCGACGGGCAGGTCCGGCCGGGCCCACCGGCCCGTACCCCGCCGGCGTCGAGTGGCGGCCATGACGTCACTGGGTGCCTTCGTGGTGGCGGTGGTCGCCGGCGTCGGGTCCGGGGGCGTGGCGGCGGCCGGCCCACCGACGGTCCAGGTGGCGACCAACGCCCGGTTCGGCACCATCTTGACCACCGATTCGGCAATGGCGCTCTACACGCTGTCCACCGACCACAACGGGCAGAGTACGTGCCACGGGTCCTGCGCCGCGGCATGGCCGGCGTTGACCGTTCCCGCCGGGACCGTACCCACCGGTGGACCGGGGGTGACGGGCACCGTCGGATCGTCTGAGCAGTCGAACGGGACCTTCCAGGTCACCTACAACGGCTCTCCGCTCTACACGTTCGTCAGCGACACGTCGCCCGGACAGGTCACGGGGAACGGTGTCGCCGGCTTCTTCGTCGTGACGGTGGCCCCGGCCACGACGACCACCACCACCACGACCCCGCCGGCCGCCGCCCCCACCAGCAGTGCCATCCCGCCCGCCGCCACCCCGGCCCCCCCGACCAAGGCGGCGGCCTCGGGTCCGGCGCCGTCGACGGCGCCGTCGCCGGCAGCGGTGCCGGCCACCTCCGCTTCCCCGGGGACGCTGGCCTTCACCGGCAGCGGGCCGGGGTTGCGGTGGGTCCTCGTCCTGGGCGTCGTCCTTCTGGGTCTCGGTCTGATGCTGCTCGGCATCCGGCGGGCACCGCGTCACCGCCTGAAGGCGCCTCCAGGGAGGTCGTAGAAGCGACGGGCGTTGGCACCGGCCACGCGGGCCATCGAGATGGCGGACAACCTCTTCTCGTTGTGCTCGAGGAGCTCGGTGGTGGCCCGGGGCCACGCCCCGTCCCAGTGCGGGTAGTCGCTGGCGAACATGATGCATTCGTCCCCCAGCGCCTCCACCACGTAGGGGACACTGTTCTCGTCGGGCTCGCACGTGACGACGATGTTCCCCGCCCCTACGTACTCCGCCGGTGGTCGTTGCCACCCGCCGGGAATCCAGTCACCACGCGATTCGTAGTGTTCGTCGAGGCGCTCCATGAACCACGGCAACCAACCCACCCCGGCTTCGAGGAAGGCCACGCGCAGGGTGGGATGGCGGTCGAAGACGCCCCCGCTCACCAGCGCCGTCATGGCCGTCATCTGATCGAACGGGAAGCTGATGCAGTGGACCTGGATGTAATTGGTGAAGCGGTCGACGCCGATCTTGGGCAGGTGGATGCCGGGGGCACCGTGGACCCCGAGAGCCATGCCCATCTCCGCCGCCGCCGCGTAGAACCGGTCGAGATCGGGGTGGTCGAGGTTGCGGGTCTTGAGGCCCGGGGGCACCACCGTGCAGACCAGGCCGAGCTCCTTGGCTTCGGTCATGACGGCGATGGCGTCCTCGCCGTGCTCGATGGGGGCGGTGGCGGCGGCGAAGAGCCGCCCGCCGCTTCTGTCACAGAAGTCGGCCGCCCAGGTGTTGTAGATCCGGGCCACGGCCGATCCGAGGGCGGGATCCTCGATGGTGGGGACGCACAGCCCGAAGCTGGGGAAGAGCACCATGGCGTCGATCCCGTCGGCGTCGGCGTTGGCCAGGACGCCCTGCGGCGATCCCGGGTCCACCCCCGCCGCCTCGGTCATCCCGTTCTGTGGCGGGCACCCGGCGCCGGGCCCTTCGTAAAAGGGATAGGGGCGGCCCTCGACCAGGACGCCGAGCTTGGTGTCGCTCCGGATGCCGATCTGATCGGGGAACCTGGACATGAGCTCGCCGAACAACGACGGCGGCTCGATCATGTGGGCGTCGGCGTCGACGACCTCCACGCCCGTCGTCATCACGCCCCCGCCGTGTCGAAGACGATGACACTGCGGACGACCTCGCCCGCCTCCATGGCCCGGAAGGCGTCGTTGATGTCGTCCAGCCCGATCCGGCGGCTGACCATGCTCTCGGCGTCGACCGTCCCGCGCGTCACCAGGTCCACCAGGACGGGGAAGTCCCGGTCGGGGTCGGTCGAGCCGTAGACGCAACCGACCAGCGTCTTGGCCCCCACGAAGAGCTCGAAGGCGGAGAAGCTGACCTGCTCGGAGGGGGACCCGGCCCCCACCAGGACGGCCGTCCCGCCGCGTCGGGCCGCCTCGAAGGCCAGGCGGATGGTGGGGGCGCGGCCCACCACCTCGAAGGCGTAGTCCACGCCCAGTCCACCGGTCAGCGCCTGGACGGCGGCCACGGCGTCCCCGCTCGACGAGTCGACGACGGCCGTGGCCCCCATGGCCTTGGCCGCCGGCAGCTTGGCCGCCATGCGGTCCACGGCCACGATGGTCGCGGCGCCGGCCAGGCGGGCCCCCTGGATGACCGACAGCCCCACGCCCCCGCAGCCGATCACCGCCACCGTGGAGCCGGGCTCGACTCCGGCGGTGTGCCAGACGGCACCGATCCCCGTGGACAGGGCGCAACCGACCAGAGCGGCCAGCTCGAGGGGGGCGGCGCGGTCGACGGCCACGACCTGGCGCTCGGGTACCAGGGTCTCCTGGGCGAAGGTGGCCGTGCCCAGCCCCCGTATGAGCTTGGTCCCGTCCACCGAGGCGTAGGGCCCGCCCAGCGACTCGGCCATGCCGGTGTTGCACAGCATGGGCTGTCCGGCCAGGCACCAGAAACACTGCCGGCACGGTGGCATCCACGTGAGGACGACATGGTCACCCACCGCCACGCGCGTGACCAGGGGACCCACCTCCACCACCACGCCCGAGCCCTCGTGACCGAGGACGGTGGGGAACATGAAGGGAATGGTCCCGTTCTGCACGGAGAGGTCGGAGTGGCACACGCCGCTGGCCGCCATCCGCACCCGCACGTCGCGCGGTCCCACGGGCTCGAGTTCGATCTCCTCCACCACGAAGGGCGCTCCCACCTCACGCAGGACCGCCGCCCGCACCGCCGACGTCACGAGGCCACCGCCGCACCGGGGACGGTGACCGTGTCGGTGTCACGGCCCGATCGCAGAACGGCCCCCGGCAGGGCGCCGGTGAAGCTCCCGGCCCTCACGATCTCGGTGCCGTTCACCAGGACGTGCTCGATGCCGTCGGCTTCGGCGTAGAGACGGCTGGCGCCGCCGGGCAGGTCGGCGCGTGTGCGCTCGGGACGGTGTCCCACCCGGTCGGGATCGAAGATGACGACGTCGGCGAAGCAGCCCCGGACGAGGCGGCCGCGGTCACGCAGCCCGTAGAGGCGGGTGGGCACCTCGGTCAACTGGTGGACCGCCTCCTCCCACGAGAGCAGGTGCCGTTTGCGGACCCCTTCGCCCAGGAGCGACGTCGAATAGATGGCGCCGCACATGACGTCCAGATGGGCACCGGCGTCAGAGCCACCCACCACGGTGCGGGGGTCGCGCCACACGTCGGCCTTCAGCTCCCAGTCCGCCTCGGACTCGGGGATGGGCGGGCGCAGGCCCGTCCGCAGCCCGTCGGCGATGACGATGTCGAGCAGCGCGTCGAAGGGCTCCTGGCCCCGCTCGGCCGCCACCTCGCCCACCGACCGACCCTCGTAGGGCTTGTTCTCGGGGGCGAAGGTCTCGTCGATCAGGAGCATCTGCCAGTTGGCCAGGGCCCCGATGATGCCGGCCTCCTTGGACTTCGCCCCCTCGTCGAGGCGACGGCGGACAGCCGGGTCCGACAGCTGCCTGATGCGCTCGGGGACGGGCACGGCGAACAGCTCGCGCCAGCCCGGGAGCCCGTCGATGATGGCCCCGTGCTCGAAGGAGAGCCGGATCTTCATGGTGTGGGGCAGCGTCAGCGCCACCACCGTCGCCCCCCGCTCCGCCGCCGTGGACGACGCCGCCAGCTGGTGCTCCAGTCCGGAGCGGTTCATGGCCGACACACCGAGGACGTTCCAGTTGACGGGCCGGTCGGCCAGGAGCGACAAGGTGGCCATCAGGTCGACCTCGTCGTCGGAGAATCCGTTCAGGCAACCGGGGACGATGATCTCGAGCGTGGTCCCGTCGTGCTCCCCGGCCGCCGCGCACAACGCCTCGATCTCGGGCCGGGTGGCCGAGCGCGAGGGAACGGGGGAGCCGTCCCCGTCGTTGTGGGTGTGGGCCTGCGACGTGGAGAACCCGAGTGCGCCCTCTTCGAGGCAGCGGTGGACCAGGGCCACCATGGAGGCCGTCTGCTTCTCGGTGGCCGACGAGCCCACCGCCGCCTCGCCCATCACCGAGCGGCGGACGGCCGAGTGCCCGACGAGGAAGCCGGCGTTCACCCCGATGAGCCCGTCGAGACGACCGAGCCAGTCGCCGAACGACGTCCACGACCAGTCGAGCTGCTCGAGCGAGGACAGCGGCATCCCCTCGACGCGCGCCATCATCCGGGCCAGGTAGTCGGCGTGCTCCGGACCCGACGGCGCCAGGGAGAAGCCGCAGTTGCCACCGATCACGGTGGTCACGCCGTGCAACGGCGACGGGCTGGCCGACGGGTCCCAGGTCAGCTGGGCGTCGTAGTGGGTGTGGAGGTCCACGAAGCCCGGCGCCACCAGGAGCCCGCCGGCGTCGATGACGGTGCGGGCCGTGTCGTCGGTCTCGCCCACCGACACCACCCGCCCCCCGTCGACGGCGACGTCAGCCTGACGGGCGGGCCCGCCCGTGCCGTCGACGACCGTGCCGCCGCTGATGAGAAGGTCGAGCATCGGGTCTCCTCCAGAAAGTGATTGGGCAGAAAGTGATTGGGCGGAAGGTGGGTGGGGTCAAGAGGCGGGGAAACGCAGGACGGTGCGGGGGCGGGTGAACGCCCGCATACCCTCGGGGCCGAGCTCGACGCCGTAACCGGACTGCTTCCACCCGCCGAACGGGGCCCGGTGGTCCATGGCCGAGGTCCCGTGGTTGTTCACGAAGACCGTCCCCGCCTGGAACCGGTCGGCCACGTCGTCGGCCACGGCGTCGTCCGACGTCCAGATCGAGGCGCACAGCCCGAAGGGGGTGGCATTGGCCCGGACGACGGCCTCGTCGAGGCTGCGGTAGCCGAGGACGGGGAGCGCCGGGGCGAATTGCTCGTCGCAGACGATGGAGGCGTCGTCGGAGGCGCCGTCGACGATGGCCGGTGAGACGAGGTAGCCCCCGGCGCCGGCGTCCTCGTCGCGGAGGCGGGCCGGACGGTGCACCCGGGCGCCGGTCGCCTCGGCCTGGGCCAGCATGGCCTCCACCCGGTCACGGGCCTGGGGTCGGTGGACGGGGCCCATGGTGACCTCGTCGGCCAGGCCGTCGCCCACCACCTCGTTCCCCACCCGGGCCACCAGGGCCTCGACCATGGCGCCGACCTTGTCCTCGGGGACGTAGAGGCGCTTGATGGCCATGCAGACCTGTCCGCTAGTGATGAAGGCGGCCTCGACGATCTTGGAGGCCAGGGCGTCATCGATGTCGACGTCGGGGGCGATGACGGCCGGGTCGTTGCCGCCGAGCTCGAGGACGACCGGGGTGAGCGCGGCGGAGGCGCCGGCCATGACGGCCCGGCCCGTGGGCACCCCGCCGGTGAAGGAGACCATGTCCACGTCGGGGTGGGCCACCAGGGCCTCGCCGAGCTCGGGTCCGGGACCGTTGACGGCGTTGACCACGCCGGCCGGGAGGGCCTCGGCCAGGGCGGCGGCCACCGCCAGCACGGCGCCGGGGCACGTGGGCGGCGCCTTCACCACCACCGTGTTCCCGGTCAGCAGCGCCGGGAGGAGCTTGTTGCCGAGGACGGAGACGGGCCAGTTGAAGGGGAGGACGGCCGCCACCACGCCGTAGGGGACGTACTCGACCGTCGTCCGGCGCTCGCCCCCGCCCGTGAGGGAGCGCGCCTGGAGGGCGTCGGCGGCCAGGGGGGCGAAGGCGCCCGCCATCCCGCCCATGGTGCCGGCGTCGAACTGGGCCTCCCAGAGCACCTTCCCGTGCTCGCGGGTGAGCAGTCGGGCCAGGTCCGACGCGCCCACCACCGCTCCGGCGGCGGCGGCGGCCTTGCCCACCAGCTCGGCCCGCTCGGACGGCGCCAGCGCCGCCCAGGCGGGGGCGGCCCGGCGGGCGGCGGCCACGGCCCGGTCAATCTGCCCCGTCGACGCCGACGGCCCGTCCAGGACGACCTCGGCCGGACGGACCGGATTGGTGACCGGGTACGTCCCCGCCTCGCCCGGCACCACCTCGCCGTCGATGACCAGTCCGATGGCTCTGCCCACTGCGCCCCTCCCCCGGAGAATGCCGTTCTCCGGGATGATAGTTTCCCTTCCCGATGGCAGCAGGGGCGGGTCAGGGTGTCGGCACCCTGACCCGGCGACCGACGGTGGCGGGTGACCTGGTGGAAGCGGCCCGTGCCCTCATGTGGGAGACGGGGGCTCCGGTGTTCACCGTCACCCAGGTGGTGGCGGCGGCGGGGACCTCGCTCAAGAGCTTCTACCGCTGCTTCGAGTCGAAGGACGAGCTCCTGGTGGCGCTGTTCGAGGACGACGCCCGTCGCGGGGCCGAGGCGCTGGCGGCGGCGGTGGACCGCCACCACGATCCGGTGGAGCGGGTGCGTTGTGCCGTGGAGGGGCTGTTCGGGTTCATCACCGTCGACGGTCGCCTCCCCTACGCCGCCGCCCTGGTCGGCGAACACCTGCGGCTGTCCGAATCGCGACCGGCCGAACTACGCGCCGTGCTCCAGCCCTTCGTCGAGATCTTCCGGTCGGAGCTCGAGAACGCCGGGCGCCGCGGCGCGCTCGAAGTGGGGGACGCCGGGCGGACGGCCAGGACGTTGTTCCATCTCGTCGTCTCGCACCTCCACGCCCTCATCTGCCACCAGCTCGACGAATCGCCGGCCGACGTGGCCGACGACCTGTGGGCGTTCTGCGCCGCCGCCCTGCGCCCGTGACCGCCGGCGTCCTCCTGCCCGATCCGCAGCGGCGCCCCATCGCCGTGCCCGTCATCTCGGTGGACGACCATCTGATCGAACCGGACGACCTCTTCGTGGGGCGCATGCCCCGGGTCATGGCGGCGCGGGCCCCGCACGTGGTGGAGAACGACGAGGGACTCCAGTACTGGCTCTTCGAGGGCCGGAAGTACCCGAACATCGGGCTGAACGCCGTGGTGGGCCGGGCCCGCCATACCTGGAGCATGGACCCGTCGCGCTTCGACGAGATGCGGCCGGGGTGTTTCGACATCCACGCCCGGATCGCCGACATGGACATCAACGGGATCTGGGCCTCGCTGTGCTTCCCCTCGCTGGTGGCCGGATTCTGTGGCGCCGTGTTCTCCCGGGCCGAGGATCCCGAACTGGGGCTGGCCTGCATGCGGGCCTGGAACGACTGGCACCTCGACGTGTGGGCCGGGACCTATCCCGACCGGATCATCCCTCTGCAACTGCCCTGGCTGCCCGACATCGCCGCCGCCGCCGCCGAGGTCCGGGCCAACGCCGAGCGGGGCTTCAAGGCGGTGAGCTTCCCCGAGTTCCCCGCCGCCCTGGGCTTCCCGTCCATCTTCTCGGGCCAGTGGGACCCCTTCTTCGCCGCCTGTGAGGAGACGCAGACGGTGGTGTGCCTGCACACGGGGGCGTCGTCGTGGGCGCCGCTGCCGTCGCCCGCCCCCCCCTTCGAGCTGCTGCCCACCCTCTTCCCCGTGAACGCCCTCATCGCGGCGGCGGAATGGCTGTGGTCCGGGGTGCCGTTGCGGTTCCCCGGTCTGGCCGTGGCCATGTCCGAGGGGGGGATCGGATGGGTGCCGATGCTGATCGACAGGGTCGACTACGTACTCAGCCACTCCGCCTCGGGGAACGAGTCCTCCAACTGGCCCTCGGATCTCCAGCCCAGTGAGGTCCTGCGGCGGAACTTCTGGTTCTGCACCATCGACGACCCCTCGGTCATCGACGTCCGCCACCGGATCGGTGTGGACCACATCATGGTGGAGAGCGACTACCCCCACGCCGACTCGACCTGGCCCGACACCCAGGCCGTGCTGTCCAAGACGCTCGGCCATCTCCCCGCCGACGAGCTGCGGAAGATCGCCTGCGGGAACGCCGCCGCCCTGTTCCGCCACCCGCTCCCCGACGCCGACGACTGGCGGTCATGACCGGGAGCACCGGCACCGGCACCGGCGACCACGGCGTGGTGGACGCCGACGGGCACGTCGTCGAGCCACGTGACGCGTGGGACGCCGTCCCCGAGCGGTACCGACCGCGGATCGACGCCGACGGCCACGGCTTCGAGCACGTCGTGGTGGGTGACACCGAGATCCTGGCCGTGGCCCTGGGGACGCTGGCCACCCCGGGGGCCCGCTTCAGCGAGCCGGGTGATCTGCGGAGCCTGGAGGAGGCGTGGCCCGGGGGGTCCGATCCCGTGGCCCGGCTGGCCGACATGGACACCGAGGGGATCGACCGGGCCGTTCTCTACCCGTCGGTGGGGCTCTACGTGTGGGCCCTGGCCGACGGCGCCGCCGCCGTGGCCATTGCCCGCGCCTACAACGACTGGCTGGCCTCGTACTGCGCCGCCGACCCCCGACGGCTGTTCGGCGCCGCCATGCTGCCGGTCCAGGATCCCGCCGCCGCCGCCGCCGAGCTGCGCCGGGCCCACGACGAGCTCGGGTTCCCGGCCGCCTTCGTCCGGCCCAACCCGTGTTGCGGGCGGTCCCTGTCGGACAGGGCCTACGAGCCGATCTGGGAAGCGGCCGAGGAGACGGCGACGACCATCGGCATCCACGAGGGGAGCTCCGTCATCGTCCCCACGCTGGGGAGCGACCGACCCTTCAACCCCCTCGTCCTCCACGCCGTGTCGCACAGCTTCGAGGAGATGTTGGCCTGCGCCCAATTGATCGCCTTCGGTGTCCTCGAACGCCATCCGGGTCTGCGGATCGTCTTCCTGGAGTCGTCCGGAGGCTGGGTCCCGTTCTGGATGGAGAGGCTCGACGAGCAGGCCGAGAGCTTCGGCGGCTTCTGCCCGCAGATGCGACTGGCCCCGAGCGAGTACTTCGCCCGGCAGTGCTGGATCAGCTACGAGATCGACGAAGCGACGCTCCCGGCCCTGGCCCCTTTCATCGGTGAGGAACGGATCGTCTGGGGATCGGACTATCCCCACCACGACGCCACCTTCCCGGGGGCGGTGACGACCCTGCGGCGGACGCTGGCGCCCCTCGACGACGCCACCCGGGACCGGATCCTGGGCGGCAACGCCGCCGAGCTGTACCGGCTGCCCCCGTGGCGCCCCCCGACCTGAGAAAAATGGCGGGCGGCACGCTGCTCGGGACGATCGCCCACGAGGCGGCGGCGCGCTACGGCGACACCGCCGTCTACGTCACCCCCGGCGGGGCCACCCTCTCCTACGCCGAGCTCGACGCCCTGTCGGACGCCGTCGCCGCCGGACTGATCGGGCGGGGGGTGGGTGTCGGCGACGTGGTCGGCCTGCTCCTGCCCTCCGGCCCCGCCTACGCCCTGGCCTACGTCGCCGCGGCCAAGATCGGGGCCGTGACGGCCGGGGTGAACGACCGTCTTTCGCCGCCCGAGCGCCGGCGCTGCCTGGAGATCACCCGGCCCCGGCTGGTGATCGCCTCGGAGGAGCTGGCGGACAGCACCGAGGTGGACATTCTCACCGACGTGGGCGAGGTCGTCGAGGTCCCCGTGGGTACCCCGCCGGCCGAGGCGCTGGCCGTGTTGCGGACGTCGGGTGGACCGGTCCCCCGGTTGGCGGCCGACCCCGACCGGGCCGTGGCCGTGGTCTTCACCTCGGGGACGACCGGCGAGCCGAAGGGCGCGGTGTTCTGTGACCGGCAGCTCGACGCCATCGGCGAAGCCGACGGCGGTCGGCGCTGGGGCTCGGGGGGGCGGGGGCTCTCGTCGACCTCCTTCGCCCATCTCGGCTACATGACGAAGCTCCCCCAGGCGTTGCGCGGCGGGGGGACCAGCTTCCTCATGGACCGGTGGTCGGCCGGCTCGGCCCTCGAGATGGTGGCCCGGCACCGGCTCACCACCCTGGGCGGGATCCCCACCCAGGTGGCGCTGATGTTGGCCCACGACGACTTCGAGTCCACCGACATCTCGTCGGTCCGGATCATCGCCCTGGGCGGGGGGCCGGCGACGGCCTCGCTCGTGCGCGAGACGCGTCGGCGGTTCGGGGTCCCGGTGGTGGTCCGTTATACCTGCACCGAGGCCGGGGTGGGGGTGGGAACGGTGGCCGACGACCCGCCGGAGGACGCCGAGGAGTCGGTGGGCCGGGCACGCGCCGGTGTGGAGCTGACCATCCGCGACGAGGCCGACCGGCCCCTGCCGCCAGGCTGGACGGGACAGGTCTGCCTGCGCTCGGCGGCCGTGATGGCCCGCTACCACGGCGACCCCGCCGCCACGGCGGCCGTCCTCACCGCCGACGGGGCCGTCCGGACCGGAGACCTCGGTCACGTCGACGAGTCGGGCCGGCTCCATCTGTCGGGCCGGTCCAAGGAGATGTACGTCCGGGGCGGCTACAACGTCTTCCCCCTCGAGGTGGAGGAGGTCCTCTCCGACCATCCCGCCGTGGCCCACGTGGCCGTCGCCCCCCGGACCGATCCGGTCATGGGGGAGATCGGGGTGGCCGTGGTCGTGGCCCGGACCGGCGCCGAGGCGCCCAGCCTCGAGGCCCTCCGGGCCCACGCCAAGGGACGGCTGGCCAGCCACAAACTTCCCGAGGCGCTCCTCCTCACCGACGAGCTCCCCCGGACGGCCATGGAGAAGATCGACCGCCGGGTTCTGGCCGAGATGGTGGCGGCCACCCGGTGAGGCTGCCGCCCTCGGTCCCCGCACCGCGGTTGACCCTGCGTCGGTGGCGGCCGGACGACGTCGAGGCGGTGTCGGCCGCCATCACCCGGAGTCTCGACCACCTGCGCCCGTGGATGGGCTGGATCGCCGACGAACCCCTGTCCCTCGAGTCCCGGGCCGAGCTCTTCCGGACCTTCGAGAGCAATTGGGAGTCCGGGGGCGACACCGTCTACGGGGCGCTCCTCCTCGACACCGTCGTGGGCGGTTGCGGCCTGCACCGTCGGGCCGGTCCCGACGTGCTCGAGATCGGCTACTGGGTCCACGTCGACCAACTGGGCCGGGGGTTCGCCACCGAGATGGCGGCGTCACTGACCGACGCCGCCTTCGGTGTCGACGGGGTCGAGCGTGTCGAGATCCATCACGACCGCGCCAACCTCCGCAGCCGTGCCGTCCCCTACCGGCTGGGCTTCACCTTCACCGGGGAACGGCCCGATGACGTGACGGCCCCGGCCGAGGAGGGGATCGACTGCCGGTGGGTCATGTCCCGGCCGGACTGGGCGGAGCGTCGGGATCAGCGGCGATGAGGATGTCGTCGGGGCCGCTCGTGTCGAGGAGGGCGGCCATGATGGCGGCCGCCATCTCGGTGGCCTCGAGGACACCGTGACGCATCATGTCGCCCTCGGCCCAGGCCGTGAAGGCGGCCGTGGCCGTCTCGGGGTCCCACCCGTCGGCGAAGGCCGTCACCGTGGGGCCGACGGCCACGCACACCACGCGTAGCGCCGGTTCCTCGTGGCGCAGGCCCTTGGCCATCTCGGCCAGGGCCGCCTTGGTCGATCCGTAGACGGTGAGCCAGGGCCACGGATGGTCCCCCATGGTGGTGGTGGTCACCATCACGGTGGCGTCGGTGGCCCGGCGCAGATGGACGAGGGCGTGGGACAGCACGGCGGCCGCCCCCACCAGGTTGGTGGCCAGGAGCTCGTGCCACTGGGCCGCCGTGGCGTCGGCCACCCGGACCAGGGGGGAGGAACCGGACAGGTAGAGGACCATGTCGATCCCGCCCATGAACCCGGCCGCCGCGTCGACCAGGGCCCGGCAGTCCCCCGGGTCGGTCACGTCGCAGCGCCACGCCCGGGCGTCGCCCCCGGCGTGGCGGATCTCCTGCGCCACCTCTTCCACCAGCTCCTGTCGGCGGGCCCCCAGCGCCACACGGGCCCCGGCCGCCCCGGCCGCCACGGCCAGGGCTCGGCCGATCCCCGACGAAGCCCCCACCACCAGCACCCTGCGCCCCTCGAGGCCAGCGATCTGCGTCATCCGGAGGCCGAGCGTAGCGCCGGAGCCTGACGGCGCCGTCAGGTTCGGGGCCGGTGACGTACCATCACCGGGTGACCGCCAACGGACCCCCTTTCCGTCTCCTGCCGCGCCTCGACGACACCCACCGCTTCTTCTGGACGTCCGGGGCCGACGGGAAGCTGCGCTTCCTGCGCTGCGGGGAGTGCCGGCACTACGTCCACCCCCCGGCCCCCCGCTGCCCCTACTGCCTGGCCGACGCCCTGGCCCCCGAGGCCGTGAGCGGCCGCGGTGTCGTCCACTCCTTCACCGTCAACTGCCAGCAGTGGGTCCCCGACGCCGAGCCCTACATCATCGGGCTCGTCACCATCGCCGAGCAGGACGACGTCAGGCTCACCACCAACATCATCGACACCGAGGCCGACGACATGGCCGTCGGCACCGAGGTCGAGGTGGTCTTCGAGGAGGCCGACGACGTCTGGCTCCCTCTCTTCCGCCCGGTCCGGACCGGGCGGCCCGGTGAGGGCGGCCCAGTGAGCGGCCCAGCGAGGGCGGCCCGGTGAGGGCGGATCAGCTCCTCGAGCGCCGCGCCGTGATCTCGGGCATCGGGCAGTCGGCCGTGGGCCGGCGCCTGGGCCGCTCCGATCTCGACCTCACGGTGGAGGCCGCCCTGGTGGCCATCGAGGACGCCGGTCTCACCCGCGACGACATCGACGGCCTCTCCACCTACCCGGGGATGGGGATGGGACCGGGCGGATTCGCCGGGCCGGCGGGACCCGAGGTCCAGGACGCGCTCCGGCTCGAGCTCAACTGGCACGACGGCGGCGGCGAGGGGGCCGGGCAGATCAGGGCCGTCTTCGCCGCCTGCCTGGCCGTGGCCGCCGGCCTGGCCCGGCACGTCCTCGTCTACCGGACCGTGACCGAGTCGACGGCCCAGGGCCGGGGGGGCCGGCAGGCCCTCGGGTCGGCCGGGATGGGGGGCATGGCCGGCCCGGGCGGGGGACCGCCCCGGATGTCCGGGTTCATGCAGTGGACGATCCCCTACGGGGCCGTCTCGGCCGTGAACTGGCTGGCCCAGGTGGCCCGGCGACGGATGCACGAATTCGGGCTGACCCGGGAGCAGCTGGCCCAGATCGCCCTGAACGGCCGGCGCAACGCCTCGCTCAACCCCAAGGCGATCTTCCGCCACCCGCTCACCATGGAGGACTACCTGGCGGCCCGGATGATCTCGACACCGCTGTGCCTCTTCGACTGCGACGTCCCCTGCGACGGCTCGACGGCGGTGATCGTCTCCCACGCCGACTACGGGCCCGACGCGCCGCGCCCGGTGGCCCATGTCAACGCCATCGGGACGGCCCTGCGAGGCCGGCCCAGCTGGGACCAGTTCGACGACATGACCACCATGGCGGCCCGCGACGCCGCGGCCAGCATGTGGGAACGCACCGATCTGACCCCGGCCGACGTCGACGTGGCCGAGCTCTACGACGGCTTCAGCATCCTGACCATGGTCTGGCTCGAGGAGCTCGGCTTCTGCGGCAAAGGCGAGAGCGGAAGCTTCGTCGAGGGGGGATCCCGGATCGCCCTCACCGGCGAGATCCCCCTGAACACCAGCGGGGGCCAGCTCTCGGCCGGGCGGCTCCACGGGTTCGGGTTCCTCCACGAGGCCTGCCTGCAGCTGCGCGGGGAGGCCGGTGACCGTCAGGTGGCCGGGGACCCCGAGGTGGCGGTGGTGGCCAACGGCGGCGGCCCCATCGCCGGCAGCATGCTCCTCACCCGCCAGCCGGCCTAAGAACCGCCCGTCGGGGGCGGCTCGGGCAGAGAGCTCGCCAGCGCCTCCCAACTCACCGCCGACCGCAGACGTTCGGCCTCGGCCCGTTGGCCCCCGTTCAGACCGAAGAGGCGCTTCGACCACAGCAGGTAGGCGGCGATGGCCACGTTGAGGACGAAGGTGACGAGTTTCAGGGTGCTCACCGACGAGGTGAGCTCATAGACCTCGAAGGGGATCAGGATCGAGGTGGCCACGAAGGTGAGGTACTCGGCCCACCGTCGGGCCAACCAGAGACCCACCATCTCGGTCGCTTCGAGCACTCCGTAGGCCACCACCACGGCACCCACTTCGTAGAGGTGGGTGGAGGTGATGGTGAAGAGGCTCTTGAAACGGCCGAGCAGTGGATGGGCCTGGGTGGGCCCGCCGAAGGCGTCGACGATCTGGGTGTAGTCCCGCTGCAGGGCGTCGTGGTCGCCGGCCACGACGAAGATGATGACGGCCAGGACGCTCAGGACGGCGACGTGGACGGCCCGCTCGCAGGCGATGAGCCGCAGGACGTAGCGGTCGCGCAGCAGCCGGCCACGCAGCGGCAGCTCGATCTCGGGCCTGTCCGGGACGGTGTCGCGGGTGGGGTTCTGCGGAGGGCGCCGCGCCACCCAGTCGTAGCAGCGGAGGCAGTGGTACCAGCGCAGGTCGCCGATCTGGCGGACGACGGCGGCGTCGGCCTCGGACACCCGGGCGGCGTCGGTGCCCACCAGGACATGGCCGCTCCAGCCGCAGGTGAAGAGCTCGAAGCGGTTGGCGGGTCGGGCGCTCATCCACCTACGACGGTAGCGGTGGGGACGCCGGGGCCCCCGAGACCGTCGCCCCCCCGACGCTGACACCGGTGTCAGTGTCCCGGGCTACGATCCCGGGGTGCAATTGCACTACGACGAGGAGACCGAGGCCTTCCGGGCCGAGCTCCGTGAGTGGATGGAGGGGCACCTTCCCTCGGTGGCCGAGCGCCACGAACGGGTGGTGTCCTCGGCCCACATCCCCGAATGGGCCCGGCGCTGGCAGCGCGCCCTCTTCGACGCCGGCTGGCTGGTGCCGGGCTGGCCCCCCGAGTACGGAGGCCGGAACGCCACCCCCCTCCAGCAGATGGTCTACTTCGAGGAGCTGGCCCGGATCGGGGTGCCCCGCAGTTGCAACCCCCAGGGTCTGTCCATCATCACCCCCTCGATCCTGGACTACGGCACCGAGGAGCAGAAGGCGCGCTTCGCCCTTCCCACGCTGAAGGCGGAGGTCAGCTGGTGCCTGGGCATGAGCGAGCCCAACGCCGGGAGCGACCTGGCCGGGTTGCGGACCCGCGCCGAGCTCCACGGCGACCATTTCGTGGTGAACGGGCAGAAGGTGTGGACCTCGGGGGCGCACCACTCCGACTACTGCTTCTGCTTCGTCCGCACCGATCCCGACGCCGCCAAGCACGCCGGGATCAGCGTCCTCATCATCGACATGACCACGCCCGGCATCGAGACGCGGCCCATCGCCGAGCTCACCGACCGCGACCATGCCGACTTCAACGAGGTCTTCTTCACCGAGGTGATCGTGCCGGCCGAGAATCTCGTCGGCGAGCTGCACCACGGATGGTCCGTGGCCGGGGGGTCGCTGGCCCATGAGCGGGGGATGCTGTGGATCAGCGAGTCCACCAACCTGGAACGGATGCTCCAGCGGGTGGTGGCCACCGCCACCACCCCCCTTCCCGGAGGCCATCGTCTCGACGACGATCCCATGTTCTGCGACACCGTGGCGCGCGCCTACATCCAGTCCCAGGCTCTCCGGCTCCTCGGCTACCGCGGTTTCGCCAAGTTCGCCAAGGGCCGGGCCTCACCCGAGCACTCGGTGCTCAAGCTGCTCGGCAGCGAGCTGCGCCGGAACCTCTCCCTCGACGTGGGCGAGGCCCTCGGCGCCGCCGGCACCGACCTCGAGCGCCGCGAGGCGCCGTCGGTCGCCCGGGGCGAGGCCGAAGCCTGGCTGGTCTTCTGGTTGCAGTCGTTCTCGGGGACCATCGCCGGTGGGACGTCGGAGATCCAGCGCAACATCATCGCCGAGCGGGTGCTCGGTCTCCCCCGTCGGTAGCGGGGCCCCGCGCCGCCGTGACGACCGAGACGCCGACGAGCGAACGAGAGACGAACGGACAGAAACGAGGAGAGTCGACATGCCGAGTTACGGGCCCGAGGTCTTCGGACCCCCACCGCGCCAGACCTCGCAGAAGTACTGGGACCCCGAGATCCAGACCATGGACCCGGAGAAGATGCGCGCCCTGCAGGAGGAGCGTCTCCGTGTGTTGTTGGGCAAGGTCTTCGACAATCCGGTGCCTCTGTTCCGCCACAAGCTCATCGGTGCGGGGATCACCTCGGCCGACGACATCAAGTCCCTCGACGACATCCGCCACATCCCGTTGACGGTGAAGCAGGACCTGCGTGACTCCGAAGCCGAGGCACCGCCGTGGGGGACCTACCGGTTCACCGATCCCCGTCAGGCCGTCCGGGTGGGACAGTCCACCGGCACCACGGGTTCGCCCACCATCTCCATCTGGACCCGGCGCGACCTGTGGATCGAGTACGAGTCGTCGGCCCGGGTGTGGTGGCGCTACGGGCACCGGCCGGGGATGATCGTGACCCACGCCCACCCGGCCTACCTCTACGGCGGCGGGCCGATGTTGTCGGGCTCCTACGAGTACTTCGGGATGCTCAACGTCTGGGTCCCACCGCCCGACACCGACGAGCTGGCCGAGCAGGGCCTGCGCTTCTGGACCAGGGTGAAGCCCGACATCCCCTTCATGGGCTTCTCCACCGGCCGGTTCTTCGAGGTGGCGGCCAAGGTGGGGATCGACCCCAAGGACGCCGGGCTCGAGTTCAAGGGGATGCCCGGGTTCGGGATGGGCAAGGGCATGCCCCTCATGACGGCGGGGGCCGAGTGCTTCGCCTACGTCGGAGGGGCCTGCGGCGAGATGCCCGGCGCCCACATCAACATGGACTACGGGATCGTCCAGGCCGTCGACCCGGCCACGGGGGCCGAGGTGGCCGACGGGGAGTGGGGTGACCTCGTCGTCACCACCCTGGACCGCGACAACGGCCTCTTGCGCTACGACCTGGAAGAGGCGTGCGCCATCCTGCGCGAGCCCTGCTCGTGCGGGGAGACCTCCATCCGGGGCCTCTGGGGTGGGCGTTTCAAGGATCTGATCGCCGTCCAGGGCACGCGTTTCCAGGCCAACGAGGTGGAGTCGGCCCTGCGGGCCGTGGGTGAGATCAACGAGCCCACCCTGGAGTGGCAGATGGTCCGGCCCACGCAGGACGACCGGCCCCTGGTGGTCCGGGTGGAACGGGGGACGGGGGCCGGGGGCGACGACGCCGGGATCGCCACCCGCTGCGCGGCGGTCATCCGCGACGCCCTCGGGATCGACGCCGACGTCACCGTGCTCGAGCGAGAGGCCATCCCCCGGTCGGGCTACAAGGCGGGGCGGGTGGTCGACGAATGACAGCGCAGACCGCCGGCGGCGCCACCCCCGACGTGATGCACCAGGTGACCCTGGGCGACGTCCTGCGCGACCACAGCCGGAACCGGCCCGGTTCCCTCGGGGCCGTCTGCGGGGAGTACCGGCTGGACTTCCCCGCCCTCGACGGCCGGGTCAACCGCCTGGCCAACGCCCTCGTCGGCGCCGGCGTGGGAGAGGGCGACCGCCTGCTCTGGCTCGGACAGAACTGCCACCGCCTCCTCGAAGGTCTCCTGGCCGCGGCCAAGGTGGGCGCCGTCTTCTGCCCGGCCAACTGGCGCCAGAGCGCCGAGGAATTCGCCTTCGTCGTGGCCGACGCCGATCCGTCGGTCGTCTTCTGGCAGGAGGCCGAGATCGGCGAGACGCTTCGCCAGGTGCGCAGGGACACGGCCTCCGAGGCCCTGTGGCTCCGGCACGACGGGGAGGGGGAGGGGAGTTACGAGGCCTTCGTCGCTACCGCCCCCGACACCGATCCCGCGCTCTTCGTGGACGAGTCCGGCGCCGTTCTCATGATGTACACCGCCGCCTTCACCGGGAACCCCAACGGGGCCCTGCTCTCGCACCGGGCCCTGGTGGTCCAGGGTTCCTTCATGGCCCAGATACAGGGTGTCGGGGCCGACTACGTCTATCTCAACTGCGGCCCGCTTTTCCACGTGGCCACCTTCATGACCACCCTGGCCACCTTCTTGTCGGGGGGGACGAACGTCTTCACCCCGAGAGCCGACGCCGAGGAGCTGTGCCGGCTCATCGCCGACGAGGGGTGCACGGGGGGGTTCATCATGGGGCCCACCATGGACCAGATCATCGAGCTCAACGCCGACGGCCGCTACAACCTGAAGACGCTGCGGGGCTTCGCCGGGAAGCCCGAGTGGACGGCCATGATCACCGTCGACACGAGCGGCTGGGGGCGGCGGCCGGCCGGCTACGGCCAGACCGAGGTCATGGGGATGGCCACCCTGAACGCCCTGGAGCCGTCCATCGGCTCGAGCGGGCGGCCCGCCCCCTTCGTCCGCATCGCCACGCTCAGCCCCGAGGGCCGGGAGCTGCCCGCCGGCGAGGTCGGCGAGATCGGTGTCCGGGGTCCCACTGTGATGAACGGGTACTTCAACCGGCCCGAGTTGAACGCCGAGCGTCAGGCCGGTGGGTGGCACCACACCAACGACCTGGGCCGGATCGAGGCCGACGGTTCGCTCACCTTCGTGGCCCCCAAGGGCCGTCTCATCAAGTCGGCAGCCGAGAACATCTACCCGGCCGAGGTCGAGGCCTGCCTGAGAAGCCACCCGGCGGTGGAGGACGCCGCCGTCATCGGTGTGCCCGATCCGAAATGGGATCAGAACGTGACGGCCATCGTGGTGCTGGCCGAGGGCCGGACGGTCACGGCCGACGAGATCATCGACCACTGCCGCCAACGGATCGCCTCCTACAAGAAGCCCAAGGCCGTCGAGTTCGTCGCCGCCCTCCCCCGCCAGGGATTCGCCGTCGACTACGAGGCGCTCGACGAACGCTTCGGCGGCGGCGGCTACCCCGGCGTGGGGGCCTGAGGGGCCTCCAGGCGCTTCATCACCCCGGCCGAGATCCGTCGGGTCAGGCCCCGCGGTCCGAAGCGGGGGGAGACGGCCACCAGCTTGTTGACGACACCGGGGACGCAGACGGCCTGATTGCGGTCGAGGGCGGCCAGTCCGGCGGCCACGACGTCACCGGCCTCGCTCCACGCCATGTCGGGGACCCCCGAGCTCTTCACGCCGGCGCGCTGTTGGAAGTCGGTGCGGGTGAAGCCCGGACACAGGGCGGTGACGTGGACGCCGTCCTTGGCCACCTCGTCGTGGAGGGCCTCGGTGAACGACAGGACGAAGGCCTTGGTGGCCGAGTAGGTGGCACCGCCCGGTGCGGGGGCGAAGGCGCCGATGGACGAGACGTTCAGGAGCTTCCCCGATCGGCGCGGCACCATGACCTCGAGGGCGGCGTGGCTCAAGGTGACCAGGGCCACGATGTTCACCTGGACCTGCCCGACCTCGCCGGCCAACGGGAGTTGGTTGAAGGCGCCGTAGTGGCCGAAGCCGGCGTTGTTGACCACGACGTCCACGGCCGGGCCTTCGGTGATACGTGCTGCCACCGAGGCCAGCTGCGCCTGGTCGGCCAGGTCGGCCACCAGGACCGATGACGTGGCGCCGTGGCTCTCCAGCTCGCCGGCCAGCTTCTCGAGGGCCGGTCCGGTCCGGGCCACCAGGACGAGATCGTGGCCGGTCGCCGCCAGCGCCCGGGCGAAGCTGTCCCCGAGCCCCGACGACGCCCCGGTCACCAGGGCGATCGGTCTGTCGGTCATACCCGTACCCTAGAACGAGGCAAGCGGTCCGGGAATGCGAGGTGGTAGTGCCGACTGTCGCGGTCGTCCTCGTCGGGATCGGGCCGGGGATCGTGGTGGTGGTAATCGCCGCCCATCGTTCCCGTATTTGCACCGTGTTAGTCTGACCATGCCGAAGGGTCCCGGACCCCGCCTCTTTCGCACCCGGCCGACGGCCGGGGAGACGGGATGGAGGCACCGGAAATCGGTCTGACCGTTGTCATCCCCGCGGGATCCGTCACGCCCGCTCCATAAGAGCGTCCGGGCGGGACGGGCGAACCGTTCGATGAGCTGGCCGGAGCGAAGCGCACGACGGCGGTCATCGAGCGATCGAATGGGAGCGTTGCTCCGGACCCTCGATGCCACCGGCTTCGCGAGAGGAGCCTCACCGTTCTCTTCCCACCCAGGTCGAAGGTCTCGGAAGAGCCGGGGCACAGGAGATGGACATGCAGGTCCGATGAAGAAGGGGTTGCGGCCGAAATGGGTCCTGGTGGTGATATGCGTGTCCGCGCTCATCGTCAACCTGGACAACACCATTCTCAACGTGGCCCTGCCCACCCTGGTCCGCAAACTGGGTGCCACCTCGAGCGACCTGCAATGGATCGTCGATTCCTACTCCATGGTCTTCGCCGGGCTACTCCTCGTGGGCGGCAGCCTGGCTGACCGATTCGGACGCAAGCGCCTCTTCCTCGTCGGTCTCGCCGTCTTCGCCGGTGGCTCCATCGGCGCCGCTCAGTCCGGTTCGGTGGAGATGTTGATCGGGTGGAGAGCGGTGATGGGGGTGGGCGCGGCGATGACGATCCCCTCGTCCTTGTCCATTCTCAACGACGTCTTCCGCCAGCCGACGGCGCGGGCCCGGGCCATCGGCGCCTGGGGGGGGACGATCGGTCTCGGCATTGCCATCGGCCCGATCGCCGGTGGCGCGCTGCTGGCCTCCTTCTGGTGGGGTTCGATCTTTCTGGTCAATGTCCCGATCGTGGTGGTCGGGTTCGTAGCCGCACTGGTGCTCGTGCCGGACTCGAAGAACCCGTCGGCCGCCCCGGCCGACACCGCGGGGGCATTGCTGTCGATTGCCGGGCTGGGACTGATTCTGTGGGCGATCATCGAAGCTCCGATCCGGGGCTGGACCTCGACAGAGGTGCTCGGCGTCGGAATCGCCGGCCTCGTCGTCCTCCTCGTGTTCGTCGGTTGGGAAGCTCGCAGTCACCATCCCATGCTCAATCTCGGGTTCTTCTCCGATCGTCGTTTTTCCGTGGCCGCCGGAGCCGAGCTGCTCGGGACCTTCGGGCTGCTGGGGGCTCTCTTCCTGCTCACCCAGTTCCTGCAGTTCGTTCTCGGTCTGTCGCCTCTCCAGGCCGGTCTCCGCATCCTGCCCATGGCCGGCGTGCTGGTCGCCAGCGCGGTCCTCTCTCCGCTCCTCGCTCGCGCCGTCGGGGTGAAGCTCACCGTGGCCGCCGGCCTGGCGGCGATCGGCGGCGCCCTGTGGCAGATCTCGGCGGCCTCGGCGCCGGTCACCACCTACGGCGACGTTCTGCCCGGGCTTCTGCTCGTCGGTCTGGGTGCCGGCCTGCTGCTCCCCACGGCGACCAACTCCGTGGTGGGATCGGTCCCCCAGGGCGACTCGGGGATCGGATCGGCCGCCAACGCCGTGGCCCTCCAAGTCGGAGGCGCCCTCGGCGTCGCCGTGATCGGAAGTCTTCTTTCCACCCGTTACCGCAGCGACATCACCCGGTCACTCGCCGGCCACCACGTGCCGGCTCACGCGGCACGCGACATCGTCGGCTCGCTCGGCGGAGCGCTGGCTGTCGCCGCCGGCATCGGGGGAGCGACGGGAAGGCAACTGGCGCAGGTTGCCCGCACCGCCTTCATGAGCGGGAACCGTCAGGCGCTGGCCGTAGCCGCGCTCGTCGCCGTCGGGGGTGCGCTCCTCGTTCTTGCCCGACTGCCATGGCGGGCGACCCGGCCAGCGCCTGATGTCCCGGACGACGTGACCCCTGTCGGGGAGATCGGGAATCCCGCAATAGGATCACCGGCGTGTCCGGCGCCATGGCGCTCGTCTTCCCCGTCTCACCATGAGAGGGCGGCGCGCCGGCGGGGCGATCACCCTGTGGGCTCTCTGCGGTCTGGTGGCCGGCGGTTGCTCCGGTACGGCCGGCGCCACGCGGGCCGTCGCCACCTTCGATTCCGTCGACAGGGCCGCGTCCGCCGTACTGCTGGCCGGGGACGCCCGTGAGCTGACCGTCCGACTCCGCGCCCTGGGAGACTCCGGCGCCACCGTCGCCGTGAAGGGACACACCGTGGTGGTGTCGGGCGGGACTCGCCTCCCCGTGCCGGCGTCCCTGCTGCTCGCTCCGGGAACGTTGCAGATCCGTCCCGCTCTGTGTCAGGCCCGTCCCTACGTGGGGGCCGCCCCCGGGACGGTGGCGGGGACGTTGCCGTCGGCATGCTCGTCCGCCCGGTACTCCGTGCAGGCGCCCACCCTGACGGTGGACGTGTCCATGGGGACGACCAACCTCGCCTCGATCCCACCCGACCCCGTTCTGGCCGCGCACCCGTCCTCGTCGTCGCCCGCCTACGACGACTCCCATCCGGACGGATCGGTCCTGGTCCCCGTGAGCGGGGAAGCCGGCGTCCGCTATCTCCTCGGTCCCACCGTGCTCGGCGGGTCGGCGGTCGCCGGCGCCCAGGCGGCCTTCCAGAACCCCCAGTGGGTGGTGAACGTCACGCTGACCGGTCCCGGGGCTTCGGCCTGGGACGCGCTGACGAGGAAGTACTTCCACGAGTTCATCGCTGTCGACGTCGACGGTCGGGCTTTGTCGGTCCCGATCGTCCAGCCCACTCAGGTGACGTTCACGTCTTTCGGGGGGCGGATGCAGATCGGCGGGGTCTTCACCAGGCCGTCGGCCGACGCGTTGGCGGCCGATCTCGACTCGGGACCCCTGGCCACCGCACTTTCACCTTGACTGTCGGAGCTGGGGCACCACCTCGGCCATGAACCGTCGCAGGGTCTCGTCGCCGGGGAAGTCCCGCAACCAGAGGATGAACTCACTGCATCCGGCGTCGATGAAGGCCTGGGTCTTCTCCGCCACCTGCTCCGGTGTCCCCACCAGGTTGTCGCGCAGATAGGTGTCGACCGGCTGACCGCCCCAGAGGTTCCCCCCGTCGGGTTCGGCGCACCAGGCCCGGGCCTCGGCGTCGGTGTCGAAGAGCCGGCAGTCGGGCCCGTGGGTGCGGATGACGGCGTCGGGCGGCCGGCCGATCTCCTCGCAGTAGCCGGCCAGGAGCGCCGATTTCCTGACGAAGGACTCCAGACCCACCTGCCAGTTGGTGGCGTCGGCGTGGCGCGCCGCGATGCGCAGGTTCACCTTCTCGCCGCCGCCGCCGACGAGAAGGGGCGGCAGCTGCTGGACCGGCTTCGGATCGCAGTAGGCGCCGGCGAAGTGGAGGTGCTCACCGTCGAAGGTGACCGTCTCCTCGCTCCACAGTCTCCGGATCACCTCGAGCGACTCCTCGAGGACGCGCAGCCGCTCACGGTCGGCCAGGTACGGGTAGCCGTAGGCCTCGTACTCGCGCCCGAACCATCCCGCCCCCAGTCCCAGGATGAGCCGGCCCCCCGAGTAGACGTCGATGCAGGCCGCCTCCTTGGCCAGGAGACCGGCGTTGCGGTACGAGGCGCAGGTGACGAGCTCCCCCAGCCGGATGGTGCTGGTGACCTGGGAGAGCGCCGCCAACATGGTGTAGGCCTCGAAGACGTGGGTCGGCTCGCGCCGGGGGACGGTCTCCACGTGGTCGTAGACCCAGAGGTGGTCGTAGCCGAGCTGTTCGGCCAGCCGGGCCAGCTCCACCGAGCGGGCCCAGGCGTCGGGTCCCGACCAGCCCGTGTACTCGAGCTTCCAGCCCTGGGGGACGAAGACGCCGAAGCGCAGGGGGTGGCTCACGAGGTGAACTCCCACCACTGGAGCTCGCACATGAGCGGAAGGAGGTATTTCACGTAGAGGGAGTGGATCTTGACGGGCCCCTGGTCGTCGACGTGGAGATCGATGAGGTCGACCCGGTCGTCGTGCCGGCGGAAGGCCTTGGCCCGCTCGGCCACGCCTTCGAGCTCGGCGCGCGAACCGACGGCCAGTCCGAAGTGGTCCATGCGGGGGCAGCGCATGGGGTCGTCCTCGGCGATGAGGAAGATGAACTGGTCCCAGTGGACGCAGCTCAGGATCAGGCGCTTGCGGTCGACGGTCATGGTGGGCATCTCGGCGAAGCCGAGGACCTCGTCCCAGAAGCGCAGGATCTCGGCGCGCCGGGTCTCGCCCAGGAGGTCGGCCGGCACGCTCATGGCCACGTGGTTGAAGCGGGGATTGCCCGACGGGTAGTACGGATGGGTCATCGCCTCACCCCTGTCATCGCGGGACCACCATGACCTTGCCGGCGATGCGACCGGTGGCCAGGTCCGAGAGGGCGACCGAGATGCCGTCGAGGCCGATGTCGTCGGGGGAGACGAGCAGCCCCACCGGGACCGCACCCGACGCCAGCAGCTCGAGCGCCTTCTCGAATCCGTCGGCGTCGTAGACGAACGACCCCGAGATCTCCAGCTCGTTCAGGATGAAGCGGTTGGGGTCGAACGAGGGGGCCTCGATGCCGGCGCCCACGAGGACGAGACGGCCGCCGCGCCGCAACTGGTGGAAGCCGGCCTCCATGGCCGCCTTCTTCCCCGAGCATTCGAGGACGACGTCGACGGCGCGCGGCGAGATGCGTTCGGGCTCCCAGGGCGGGTACGTCTCCAGGGCGTCGGGCGTGATGACCTCGGTCACCCCGAGGGCCAGGGCCAGGCGGCGCCGGGCCTCCCCCGGCTCGACCACGGTGACGGGGATCCGGCGGGCCACCAGGGCCACGATGGTGAGGGCGCCGATGGGGCCGGCGCCGAAGACCATGGCCGTGTCGCCGTCGGTGATGGCCGAGCGGGTGATGCCGTGGAGGGCCACGGCCAGGGGCTCGGCCAGCGCCGCGTCGCGTGCCGGGAGACCGGGGGGCAGGCGCAGGAGGGAGAGGGAGTTGACCAGGATGTACCGGGCGAAGGCGCCGTTGTCGCTGTGGACGTCGATGTTCCCCCGGCGGCGCTCGCACTGCGAGGGCTTGCCCTCGAGGCAGCGCCGGCAGGCGCCGCAGCGCGGCGAGGCGCCACCGACGACCTCGTCGCCGACCACCCAGTCGGCGATGCCCTCGCCCACGGCCGAGATGGTCCCCGTGAACTCGTGGCCGCCGACGAGACCGGGCTTGCCCCATCCTTCGAGCATCAGGTGGATGTCCGAGCCGCAGATCCCGCAGTGCCCCACCTCCACCAGGACCTGGCCCGGTCCCGGACGGGGGACGGGGCGCTGCTCCACCGCCACCTGGCCCGGGGCCCGGTAGAC
Source organism: uncultured Acidimicrobiaceae bacterium (assembly GCA_963800065.1). Classification (GTDB taxonomy): domain Bacteria; phylum Actinomycetota; class Acidimicrobiia; order Acidimicrobiales; family UBA8190; genus CAWJFJ01. The sequence goes on from CAWCZO010000010.1 coordinate 358,172, forward strand.
GGCCACCGGCATCTGCTCCGGAACGGCCGTCACGCCGACGCCGCCGGTGTCCCCAGCCCGATCATCTGAGCCACCCGGGCCCGGTGGAGCGCGCCCGAGCCGAACATGGCGGCCGTCGTCTTCACCCGCTTCACGTACATGTGCATGTCGTGCTCCCACGTGTAGCCGATGCCGCCGAGGCACTGGATGCCTTCCTGGGCGATGAGCCTCTGGCAGTCGCTGACGCTGGCCTTGGCCGTGGCCACCGCCAGTTCACGCCGGTCGTCGTCCTCGGCGACGGTGAGGGCGGCGAAGTAGGTGGTGGCGCGGGCCGACTCGAGAGCCACGAACATGTTGGCCATCTTGTGCTTGATGGCCTGGAAGGAACCGATCTTCACCCCGAACTGCTCGCGCTCACCGACATAGCGGTGGACGATGTCGAAGATGGCCTGGCACGTCCCCACCATCTCGGCCGAGAGGGCGGCGGTGGCCTCGTCCATGGCCCGGCGCAGCGCCGGGCCGCCGGACCCCGGTTCCCCGAGGACGCGTTCGTCGTCGACCCGGACGCCGTCGAGGACGACGGTGGCGTACTGGCGGCTGGCGTCGAGGCCGTGCATGGGCTCGGCCCGCACCGCCGATCCGGGGACCACGAAGAGGGCGATCCCGTCGTGGCCGCCCCCCTCGGGCGACGGACCACCGACGCGGGCGGCCACCACGATCTCGTCGGCCCGGGCCCCGTCGAAGACGAAGTGCTTCTCCCCGTGGAGGACCCAGCCCCCACCGTCACGGGTGGCCGTGGTGGTGACGTCGGCACCGTCCCACGATCCCGACGCCTCGGCCACGGCCACCGTCCCCACCATGCCGTGGCGGGCCACCGCTCCGAGGAAGCGGGCCCGCTGGTCGTCGGAACCGGCGGCGCGCAGGGCCGGGACGAACTGGCCCGCCGTGGCCAGGAAAGGTGCCGGGGAGAGGACGCGGCCGAGCTCCTCGGCCACCACCGCCAGCTCCACGAACCCCAGGCCGATCCCGCCGTCGGACTCGGGGACGGTCAGGGCGGGCCAGTCCAGCTCGACCATCCGGGCCCACAGTTCGTCGGTGCCCTTCCCCTCCTCGATCACGGCCCGGACGAGCGACGGTGGGCACTCGCGTTCGAGGACGGCGCGGACCGAGGTCTGCAACTCGCGCTGGTCGTCGGACAGTTCCAGATCCACGCTGACTCCTCGGCCGCCTACGACGCCGCCGGTGAGACGACCACCAGCGAGTCGACGGCCACCGCCCCCCGGGGACGGACCACGACGGGGTTGAGGTCGAGCTCGGCCAGACGGTCGCCGCAGGCGGCGGCCAGGCGGGCCACGGCCAGGACCACGTCCACCAGGGCCTTGATGTCGGCCTTGGCCTGACCACGGGCCCCCCGGAGAAGGGCGTAGCCGCGCAGGGACTTCACCATGTCCTCGGCGTCGCGCCGGTCGAGGGGGAGCGGTCGGACGGTGGCGTCGGAGAGGACCTCGGCGAAGACGCCGCCCGTCCCCACCAGGACGGCCGCCCCGTAGACGGGGTCGCGCGTCACGCCCACGATCATCTCGACACCGCCGTCCACCTGCTGCTGGATCTGGACGCCCTCGATCACCGCCGTGCGTTTGGCCTTGGTGGCCCGGGTGACGAGCTCGGTGTAGACGGTCGACGCCTGCCCGGCCGTCGAGACGTCGAGGCGGACGAGACCGGCGTCGGACTTGTGGGGGAAGTCCGGTGACGCGATCTTCATGACCACCGGGAACCCGATGCCCTTGGCCAGGCGGCCCGCCGCGGCCGCCGAGTGGGCCAGGCCTTCCCCGGCCAGGGGGACACCGAAGGCCTCGAGCAGGCGGCGCGAGGCGTCGGCCCCCAGGGGGCCACCGCGGCGACCGGCCTCGGACAGCGCGGCGGCGGCCGGCACCGGAAGCTTCGTCGACATCTTCTTGCGGATCCGGAAGCTCGCCGAGGCCTCCTCGTAGCGGGCGAAGTTGCGCAGGGCGGCGAAGCAGTTCCGGAACGAACGGAACATGGGGATACCGGCGTCGATGAGGGTCGTGAACCCCTTCTCGTCGGTCTTGAAGGAGTTCCAGGTGACGACGATGGGCTTGGGGATCTCGTCGGCGAAGGCCACGATGTCGTCGGCGAACCGGTCGGTGAGCCGGCCCAGGGCCCCGGTGAGCCCGATGACGATGACGTCGACTTCGGGGTCGGCGGCGATGAGGTCGAAGACCCGCCGGCGGTCCTCCACGGGATTGGTGACGAGGAATTGGGCACCGTTGTCGACGGGATTGTCCACGGTGAGGTAGTCGGGGATCATCTCCCGCAACGCGGCGCGCGTCTTCTGGGTGAGGATGGGGACGGGGACCCCGGACGCCTCGGCCACCTCGGCCATGAGGGTGCCCGAACCGCCGGAGATGGAATAGAGACAGCACCGGGGACCGGTCCCGGCCGGGAGCTTGGCGAAGAGGGCGGCCGTCTCCAGGAGCTCGTCGAGGTCGGAGACGCGGGTCACCCCGTACTGGCGGAAGAGGCCGTCGACGACGGCGTCCGACCCGGCCAGGTGGCCGGTGTGGGAGGAGGCCATGCGGGTCCCCGCCGAGGTGGCCCCCATCTTGAGGGCCACGACGGGCTTGCGCTCGGCGTTGGCCGCCTCCAGGGCCCGGCGGAGCTTGGGCGGGTCGCGGAATCCCTCGAAGTACCCGGCGATGACGGCGGTGTCGTCGTCGTAGGCGTAGTACTCGATGAAGTCGGCCGCCTCCAGGTCGAGCTCGTTGCCGGTGGGGACCCAGCGGGAGAAGGCGATGCCGAACTCCGTGCCCTGGACGATGGGGCGGCCCTGGTGGCCGGACTGGGTGACGAGCCCGATACGGCCGCCGCGCCGGCGGGGCGGCTCGGGGAGGACCTCGAAGGCGTTGGTGTTGGTGTTGGGGCCGAAGACGCGGATGCCGTAGCGGGCCGCCATCTCGCCCACCTCGCGTTCGGCCGCCGCCCCCTTCTCGCCCACCTCGGAGAAACCGGCGGTGAAGATGAGGACGTAGGGGACGCCGTGCTTGCCGCACTCCTCGACCACCTTGGCCACCAGGCGGGTCCCCACGTTGATGACGGCCAGGGTGACGTCGGCGGGGATGTCGGTGACGTGTTCGTAGACCGGGATGTCGCCGATCTGGCCGCCCTTGGCGTTGACGAGGTACCACCGGTCGCCCCAGCGCTCGGCATGGGTCTTGCGGACGCGGGCGGGATCGGCGTTGCGGTTGACCGAGCCCACGATGGCCACGGCCTTCGGGTGGAAGAACTCCTCGAGGTCGGTCCGCTGCTGCGCCACCGCTGCCCTCTCCCCTGGATCTCGCTGTGTGACCGGGCCGGATCTGACGCTCAACCGGCCGGCGTCTCGCCCATGAGGACCGAGAAGTCGAGCCTGCTGGTGAGCATGCCGGCCGAGAACCCTCCGTCGGCGTAGATGTTGGCGCCGGTGATGTAGTTCGCCGCGTCGCTGTTCAGGAACACGACCACGTGGCCCTGCTCCTCGGGCGTGGAGTTCCGGCCCCAGAGGGGCTTGGGGAACTTGTCCATGAAGTCCTTGCCCATGGCGTTCTCGAACGACGGCATCATGGGCGTGGCCGTCGGTCCGGGGGCCGTCGAGTTGACGCGGATTCCCTTGGGGGCCAGGTCGAGGGCGGCGTGGAGGGTCCAGACGATGATGGCCTGCTTGGACAGGAGGTAACCCTCGCCCACCTGCTTGGGGTGGGCCTCGCACCAGGCCCTACCCTCGGCGTAGCCGGGGGTGGCGATGAGCTCGGCCACCTGGTCCAGGGTGTTCTCCCAGCCGTAGGCCCCGGCCGACGAGATGGTGACGACGCCCGAGCCCTCGGGCATGAGCGGGGCCACCAGACCGGTGAGGTGACGGGCGGCCACGAAGTTCACCAGCATGGTGTCGAGGCCCGAGAAGGGGGGGCCGGGGAGGCCGGCGCAATTGAACAGACCGTTGATCGGTCCGCCCAGATCCTTCACGGCATCGGCCATGGCCGACGGGTCGCGCAGGTCGACGGTCCGGAAGGAGGCCACGTCGACGGGGGGCTCCTTCAGGTCGAAGACGTGGACCTCGGCCCCCAGCTCGACCAGATCCCTGACGGCGGCCGCACCCATGCCGGCACCGCCACCCCCGCTCACCAGAACCCGCTTGCCCTCGTAGCTCCACACGCTGGCCATCGCCTGTCTCTCCCCTCGCTGTCCCCGTATCCGTCAGTGTGGGCAACCTGACACGGGCGTCAGTGTAGGTCAGGGAGGTCACGGCGCCCAACGGGCGGCGGCCACGCCGACCTGGACGACGACGTCCCGTCGGGTGGCGAGGAGGGCGCCCCGCGGGCGTGGGTCGTCCCCACCGGTAAGGGGGCGAAGCCGTCGGCCGAGACCGAGAGCGGATGGGGCCAGACCAGGACGCGGTAGGTACCCACGGTGTAGGTCCGGGCCACCGGCCCGAACGTCGCCGTGGCCGTGGCCGAATCGACGCCTCCCCACGGTCGGGCCGTGTTGAAGACCAGGAACTCGAAGGACTTGTCCGTGTACCAGGTGAGATCCGACTGCCTCTGGTAGCGCACGACCCTGCCGGCGGGAGTGGTGATGACCGGGCGGACGGTCACGGCACCGGCCGTCTCCACCGTGGTGATGGAGGCGCTCCAGTAGTCCCCGATCCCGTCGTGGAGCCGGTGGGTCTCCAGGAAGTGACCGAGCTGGACCGAGGGCTGCCCGGGTCGGGCGGCACTGACGGTGAACCCCAAGGCCGCCGCCAGACAGGCCACGACGGTGACCCCCGCCAGCGCTCCTCCCCGGCGCCACGGGACCGACGTGACGGTGGAGGCCAGGTGACCGACCCATCGGCCGGCCAGGATGCTGCCGAAGATGACGGCGGCGGTCAGGTAGCGCAGATAGCCCGGATCGTTGCCGCTGGTGACGACCACGAACACGCCGAGATCGGCGATGAAGGCCAGCACGAGCAGGTCGTCGAGACGCCATGCGGCACCGGCGCCGTCGGGCGACGGGCGCCCCCTCACCGCGCCCCGGACGAGGGCCACGAGGGCCACGACCACGCCTCCCGCCACCACGAACAGCCCGAAGGCGTGGGCCAGCTGGAAGGCGGCCGGGGCGCTGCCGTTGCCGATGGGCCCGTTGCCGACGCCCAGCATGTCGGCGCCCCAGGTGGCCAGGTGTCCCACGTTCGCCACGGCCTGGGACGACGACGCCCGGGGGTGGGTGGTGTCGACGGTGAACGTACCGAGGGCGTCGGTTATCCGGCGGAGCACGCCGGCCAGGAGAAGGGCGGCGATGGCCGCGCTGACCTCGGGCATCCCGGAACGCCACCGCCGGGTGCGGAGCATGGCGACGACGCCCGCCACCAGAACCGGCGCCATCCCGAGGGCGATGATCTGGGCGTCACCGAGGGCACCGGCGGCGAGGAGGGCGACGGCGACCGTCCAGCCCCGACCGAAGGCCCCCGATCGCAACCCGGCGAAGGCGATCAGACACCACAGCACCGTGCCCACGTGGAGCGGGCCCTGCAGGAAGAAGACGGCGAGGCTGTGGCTGGGAAGGGCCAGGAGGGCCAGGACGGTCGCGGCCGCGGCCACGGCGGCGATGCCGGTGCGGCCGACGCGCGCCAGCAGCGCGCCGACCAGGATCACCAACGCGGCGATGATCGACGGGACGAAGTGGAGCAGCATCGGACGCATTCCCGTCACGAGCTCGGTGAGGAGATAGAAGATGGCGTCCACGCTCCAGAACGAGTCCAGGGACAGCGACCAGCCGTGGAGCATGAGGTGGCCGGCGCTCATGGCCTGTCCCTCGAGGACGACGGTGGCGCCGTCGGAATCGGCGGCCGTGGCGTGCAGCGACGCCGTGTACAGCAGGGCGGTCAGAACGCCGAGGCCGGCCACGATCACCACCGACCGGACGAGACGGTGGGAGCGGTTGGAGGCCCGGTCGGAGTCCGAAACGGCGGGCCGGAGCAGCGACACCCGGGTGAGGCCGGGGGCGCTCAGCATGGGGCGGGGGTTCGGGGCCGCAACGGCGCGTCACGGTCATGGCGCATCCCGGAGACGCTAGCGATCCGCGCCCGGGTCCATCGAACGCGGCCGTTATGGCACGGCGGCCCGGGCGTGGACATACTGAGCCGGTGCCGACGACTCAGGTGGCGGAGGAGCACGCCCGCACGGTCGGTCCCGTCGAGACCCCCGCCGCCCCTCGGGCCACCGAGCTGCTGTGGGTGATCGAGCGGGGCGCCTGGAGCGTGGTGTGGATCGCCGTGGTGGCCGCCGGCGTCGGACTGTGGGGGTTCTGGTGGTGGTCGCCGGCCGTCGCCGTCCTGGCCCCCCTGATGATCGTGGTCGGCATCCTGGCGTTCGCCTGGTGCTGGATCACGAAGAGTCCCCGGTCACCGCTCTTCCAGGGGGCCGGGTTGGCGTCGGTGATCCTCATGGTGGTGTTCCCTCAGGCCATCGAGATCAACACGCGGAGGTTCTATACCACCGACGCCGCCGCCTTCGACCAGGTGGCGGCGCGGGCGCTGGTGCACGGCGCCGATCCATACGTGGTGTCGATGTCGTCGGCGGCGCGGATGTTCAGTGCGCCGGCGCGCTTTTGGACGTACACCGTGGGCGGAGGCCACGTCTCGCATTTCTCGTATCCGGCGGGCTCGGTCCTCCTCGATGCCGCCGCCATGGCCTTCGGCTTCCGTCACATGGTGGTGGACTGGGTCGATCTCGGCGCCTGGCTGGTCACCATCGTCCTCGTGTTCGCCCTCGTCCCGACGTCGCTCCGGTGGCTGGCGGCGCTCCTGGGGCTGACCCCGCTGCTGTTGGGGACCTTCTCCGCCGGTGGGACCGACGCCATGTACCTGCCGTTCCTGGTGCTCGCCGTCTGGAGGTGGGACCGGTTCGGCGAGGACCGCCGGGCCGGACTGGCCCGGTGGATGGGGCCGGTGGCCCTGGGGCTGGCCTGCGCCGTGAAACAGACCCCGTGGTTCTGTCTGCCTTTCCTGACGATCGGCATCTACCTCGAAGCGCGACGCCGCGGACGCCCGGCCGCTCGCCTCTGCCTGCGCTACGTGTCCACCGTCGTGGCCGTCTTCGCCGTCGTGAACGCCCCGTTCGTCGTCTGGCAACCGGCAGCGTGGTGGCGCGGTGTCCTGATCCCCCTGACCGGCGGGCTCGTCGCCGGTGGTCAGGGGCTGGTGACGTTGGCCACCCACGGCGTGACCGGAGGCGTCGACCTCACCATGCTCAGCGTGGCGGGGGGCCTGACCCTGGTGGCGGTGGTCACCGGCTTCGTCGTCTGGTACCCGTCGCTCAAGCGCTGCTGGCCCGTGCTGGTGACGCTCCCCTTCTTCTTCGCCCCCCGGAGCCTGGCCACCTATCTCGTCGACCTCTTTCCCGTCGCCCTGGTGGCCGCCGTCTCCGTTGCCGGCGTGGCCCGGCCGGCACCGTCGGCCCGGGAGAAGCCGGTCCACCGCCCACCGCGGCGGGCCGTGGCCGTGGTGGCCGGGCCCTGCCTGGGTGCCCTGGCGGCGGCGGCCCTGGCCTTCGCCGGGGCACCGCTGCAGCTGGCCGTGAGCGGCGTGGTCACCTCCCACGGCGGTCGGCAGCTCGACGCCGTCACCGTCGCCGTGGTCAATCGGACCGCCACCACCCTGACGCCCCACTTCATGGTGAACACGGGCTCGAATCCCGACGGGTTCTGGGCGCCCCACGGGGGCGGTCAGGTCGTGCTCGGACCCCACCGCTCGGCCACGGTCACCCTGTACCCTCCCGCCGCCACCACCTCGCCCCAGAAGGGGGCCCGGTGGTTGGTGGAGGCCTACACCGGCTCGCGGCTGAGCACCTCGGGGGCCGATCCCTTCCCCCCGGCGGGGCGCCGCTCCTGAGCCGGTCAGCCGCCGATCTGGAGACCGGGCGCCCGTGACCGGAAGATGTGGGCGTTGACCTCGGGCCCGATCTCGGCCGGGTCCCAACGCCGGGGTCCCTTCTTGGGTTCGACCGTCGGCCCGAGGGACCAGGGCTCGTAGTGGGTGATGCGGTGGCCGACGGCGCGGAAGACCTGACCGGTGACGTGGAGGGCCTCGTCCGACGCCAGCCAGGCCACCATGGGTGCCGAGTTCCGGGGGTTCATGGCGTTGTACTCACCCTCGTCGTCGGTGCCCGGTTCGATGACCTCGGCGTTCTTCATCAGGGTGCCGGTGATCCTCGTCATCCCCCCGGGGGCAACGGCGTTGGCCCGGACCCCGTAGCGGGCCAGCTCGAGCGACGAGATCACCGTCAGCGCGGCGATCCCCGCTTTGGCGGCGCCGTAGTTGGCCTGGCCGACGTTGCCCTGCAGGCCGGCCGAGGAGACGGTGTTGACGATGGCGGCCCGGGGCTGGTTCCCCGCCTTCGAGGCCTCGCGCCAGTAGACCGCGGCGTGGTGGGTGGTGGCGAAGGTGCCCTTCAGGTGGACCCGGACGACGGAGTCGAAGTCCTCCTCCGACATGGAGAAGAGCATGGCGTCGCGGACGATGCCGGCGTTGTTGACGAGGATGTCGAGCCGGCCGAAGTCGTCGACGGCCTGCTGGACGAGGGCCTTGGCCCCTTCCCAGTCGGCCACGTCGGAGTAGTTGGCCGAGGCCCGGCCGCCGTTCTTGCGGATGATCTCGGCCACCTCTTCGGCCGGGGCTTTGTCCTCCCCGCCCCCGTGGACCGATCCGCCGACGTCGTTGACCACGACCGTGGCCCCCTGGTCGGCCAGCTCGAGCGCCTCACCGCGGCCGATGCCGTGGCCGGCCCCTGTGACGATCGCCACCTTGCCGTCGAGAATTCCCATCGTCGTGTCGTCCCCTCAGCCCAGTCGGTAGAGCTGGCGGGCGTTCTCGCAGCACATGCGGGCCCGCTCGCCGTCGGGGACACCGCCCATCGACTCCTCCACGATCCGGCGGGAGTAGGGCCAGTCGTGACGGTGGTGGGGGTAGTCGGTCGACCACATGAGGTTGTCGACACCGATCCAGTGGCGGGTGGCCACGGCGAAGGGCTCGCGGATGAAGGTGACCTTCCAGTTGCGGCGGAAGTACTCCGACGGCGTCATCTTGAGCGTCGTCTTCGTCCACGTCCGGTTGCGCCAGTAGTGGTCGTCCATGTGCTCGAGGAAATGGGGGACCCAGCCGGCGCCGCACTCGACGGCCACGCACTGGAGGTTGGGGAAGCGGTCGTAGATCCCGGCGTAGATGAACTTCGACATGAAGCCGGAGGCCTCGCCGACGGGGCCGCCCATCTCGGCCAGGCCGATCTCACGGCCGGCCGAGGCGGCGGCCTTCTGGAAGGTGCCGGCCGTGCGCTTGCCCGCCTGACGGAGACCGGAGTGGATGTGGACCGGCATCTGCTCCTCCTCGGCCGCCTCCCAGAAGGCGTCGTCCTCGTCGGAGAGTGAGGAATTGCCCGAGGGATAGGCCGAGATGATGACGCCCTTGTAGCCGGCCGCCTTGGCGTTCTTGAGCCACTTGACCGAGGTCTGGATGTCGACGCCGGGCATCTGGGCCAGGCCGATGAGGCGGTCGGGGGAGGCGGCCATGAACTCGTCGTGCATCCAGGTGTTGTAAGCCTCGAGACCGGCGAGGTGGTAGTCGTCGTCGTCCTGGGCCATGAAGGCGCCCATGGTGCGCTGGGAGGGGAAAAGGACCTCGGCGTCGACACCGTCGAAGTCCTGCTCCTCGACGCGGGCCTTGCCCTCGAAGGAGCCCCTCAGGATGGAGTCGTAGGTCGAGCCGTACCACTCGAGCTCCTCGTAGCGCTTGCCGTACTTGCCGGCGTTGGTGACGAGGCCGAGCGGCATGGGCGGGGTGCCGGGGACCAGCTCCCAGGCGTCTCCCCCCTTGGCGTCCTTCACCAACTTGGGTGCCCGGTCGTGGAACTTCTTGGGCAGGTACTTGGTCCACATGTCGGGGGGCTCGACCACATGGCCGTCCGCCGAGATGAGCCGGTACTGACGGGTCATTCGTCCTCCTTGGCCGCCCCGCAGGGCAGGCGCCGGGAAGCCTCGGAAGACCCCCGGAGTTCTCTGACTTTCGTGTCAGCTTACTGTGCCGTCCGGAGCCGGGAAAGCCGACCCCGGGTCGCTCAGAAGCCCTTGAATTCCGGGGGTCGGCGCTCGGCGAAGGAGCGGAGACCCTCGCTCGAGTCGACCGTTCCCGTGATCAGCTCCTGGGCCCAGGCCTCGTCGTCGAAGGCCGTCTGGCGGTCGGAGTCGAGGGAGCGGTTGAGGAGCCATTTGGCCATCCCGAGAGCCTTGGTCGGACCCGACGCCAGGCGGCCGGCCAGATCGGCCGCCGTCTGCTCGAGGAGCTCGGGGGCGACCACCCGGTTGACGAGACCGAGGGCCATGGCGTCGGGAGCCGAGAGGTCGTCCCCGAAGAAGATCAGCTCCTTGGCCCTCTGGAGGCCGATCAGACGGGGCAGGAGGTAGGCGCCGCCGCCGTCCGGCGAGATGCCCCGGCGGACGAAGACCTCGATGAAGCGGGCGTCGTCGGCCGCCACCACCAGGTCGCAGGCGAAGGCCAGGTGGGCCCCGATGCCGGCGGCGGTGCCGTTGACCGCCGCGATGACGGGCTTCTCGCAGTCGAGGACGGCCCCCACCAGGCGTTGGGCCCCGCGCCGGATGACGCGGGCGGCCTCACCCATGACGCGGTCGGGTGCCCCCTCGGGGCGGGGCGGGGCGGGGCGGCGTGCGCCGCCGCGGAGGTCGGCGCCGGTGCAGAAGCCCTTGCCGGTGGCGGTGAGGACGACGGCGCGGACATCGAGGGAGGCCGAGGCGTCCTCCAGGAGGTCGATGACGCGGTTGCGTTGGTCGGGGGTGATGGCGTTGCGGACCTCGGGGCGGTTGAGGGTGATCCAGGCCACCTGGTTGTCGACGCGGTGCATCACCTGGTCCTCGAGGGGCTGGTCCTCCGGCACGTCCGTTCCTCCTGCTGTGCGCGCCACGGGGCGCGGGCCCGACCACCGGGCGGCGGCACCAAGCATGACACGCACGTCACGCTTGTGATCGGGCGTACTAGTGTCCCCTACCATGCAGATGTCGGTGGTCGACTACCTCGTCCTCGGTGACGAGCCGCACCTCGAAGCGAACGCCTGCACGTCGTGCGGGGCGCTGTTCTTCGACCGGCGCAACGCCTGTGCCCGCTGCGGGAAGCTCGAATTCGAACGCCGGGCACTGGCCACCACCGGGGTGGTGCGTTCGTACACCATCATCCACCGCGCCGCCCCGAACGTGCCCGTGCCCTACGTCTCGTCGGTGATCGAACTCGACGGCGGGGGCGTGGTGAAGGCCAACCTGCTCGACGCCGGGTCCGACCCCGAGAAGATCGAGCTGGGGATGCCCGTGCGCCTCACCACGTTCGCCTGCGGGGTCGACGAGGAGGGAACCGAGGCGGTGGCCTTCGGCTTCACCCCCGCCTGACGGGCGTCGTCGGGCACAGCGACGTTTCGAGATGTCGTGACACCACGGCCCCCGGAGGGCCGGGGATCTCGGCGAGGAGGTTGGTGATGGCAGACAACATCTGGATCATCGGGACGACGATGACCAAGTTCGGGCGCTATCCGGACTGCGACTGTGTCGACCTGGCCAGTGAGACCGCCCTGGGGGCGCTGGCCGACGCCGGGGCCACCATGGCCGACATGCAGATGATGGCCGTGGGGTGCCTGCTGGAGGCGTCCAACATGCTCGGTCAGCACCTGCAGAAGCAGATCGGCCAGACCGGGATCCCCGTGTACAACGTGGCCAACGCCTGTGCCACGGGGGCCACCGCCGTGCGGACGGCCATGCTGGCCATCAAGGCGGGCGAGGCCGACATGGCCCTGGCCGTCGGGGTGGAGCAGATGGGGAAGATGGGTCTGCTCGGACCGGCCGGGCGCGAGCGGGCCAAGCCGAAGGGGTTCGAACGGTCCGGTCGCTACGGGACGGTCATGCCGGTGGAGGGGGTGCTGGGGACGCAGCTGATGCCCGGCGTCTTCGCCCAGGCGGGGATGGAGTACGCCTCGCACCACGACGGGGTGGGGTTCGAGCAGTTCGCCAAGGTGGCCGAGAAGAACCACGCCCACTCCACGCTGAACCCGTTGGCCCAGTACCAGAAGGCCTTCAGCCTCGAAGAGGTGATGGGGTCGGCCATGGTGGCCTATCCGAACACCCTCCTGATGTGCTGCCCGACCGGCGACGGATCGGCCGCCGTCGTGCTGTGCTCGGACGCCAAGCTGAAGACCCTCGACCCCGACGTGCGGCGACGGGCGGTGAAGATCTCGGCCTCGGTGCTCACGTCGGACCCCTACGTCGAGTCGGACACCGCCCAGCCCGACGTGTCCACGTTGACCAGGAACGCCGCCGCCGCCGCCTACGAGCAGGCCGGGGTGTCGCCCCAGGACCTCGACCTGGTGGAGCTGCACGACTGCTTCGCCACCGCCGAGCTCATCCACTACGAGAACCTCTCGCTGTGCGAGCCGGGGGAGGGGGCGACTTCATCGACCGGCGCGGGCCGTGGCGCGACGGGGTGACCCCCGTCAACGTCTCGGGCGGCCTCATCTCCAAGGGCCACCCCATCGGGGCCACCGGGGTGGCCAATCTGTACGAGGTGGCCACCCATCTCCGCGGGGAGGCCGGCGACCGCCAGATCGAGGGGGCCCGGGTGGGCCTGACCCACGTCATCGGGTTGGGCTCGGCCTGTGCCGTGCACATCCTCGAGAAGGTCGCCTCCTGAGGTAATGCCCGAGACCCTCCTGGCCGGGGTCCGGGTCGTCGACATCGCCGGCGAGCCGGCCGCCATGACCGGACGGATCCTGGCCGATCTGGGCGCCGAGGTCATGAAGGTCGAGCCCCCCGGCGGCGACCCGTTGCGGACGGTGCCGCCTCTCGGGTCCGACGGGACGTCGCTGCGGCACACCGTCTGGAACGCCGGGAAATCCCTGGTGACGCTGGAGTCGGCCGAGGACCGGCGCCTGTCCGGGCTGCTGGCCGGGGCCGACGTGGTGATCGCCACGCCGCAGTGGCCCGGCGCGCTGGTCGTCGACCCGTCGGTGGCGCCGGGGGCCGTGTGGGTCAACGTCACCTCCTTCGGCGGCGACGGACCGCGATCGGGGTGGAAGGCCGGTGACCTCGGGGTGATGGCCTCGACCGGGAACATGTACTGCACGGGTGACCCCGACCGGGCCCCGGTGCGCTGCACCGAGCCGACGGCGTGGGCCCACGTGGGCCCCGAGGCGGCCATGGCGGCGCTGACGGGACTGGCCTCGGGGAGGCCCCAGGTGGTGGACGTCTCGGCCCAGGAGGCGGTGATGATCGCCTCCATGGGCCACCCCGGTCGCTTCGCCAAGACGGCCAACCGCGGGAAGCGCTCGGGGGCCAGCATCGGTGTGACGCGCGAGATCTGGCCGTGCGCCGACGGTTTCGTGTCCTTCGGTCTGCGCGGGGGCAAGGCGCGGGTGAAGAACATGCAGACGATCACTCGGTTGGTGGAGAGCGACGGGCTGGCCACGCCGGCGCTCACTGACCGGGACTGGACGACGTACGACCACAACAAGGTGGGGGCCGAGGAGCTCGACTCCATCGCCGCCCCCATCGCCGAGTACTTCCGGCGCCACACCATGACCGAGCTGTACGAGACGGCCGTCGAGACGAACCTCATGCTGGCGCCGGCCAACTCGCCGCCGCAGTTGATCGAGAGCAGGCAGCTGGCCTCGCGCCAGTACTTCGTGGCCTTCGACGGGATCGCCCATCTGCCGCGCTCGTTCGTGTTGGTGACGAGCCCGGGCGACGAGGTCCAGAGGCCGGGGCCGGCCGCCGCCGTCGGCCTCCCACCGGACGCCGCCGCCGCCCGGTCGACCGGACCGGCGACGCGTGGACCGGCCACGGCGGCGTGGGCGGGAACGAAGATCCTCGAGTTCGGGACGGGAGCGGCCGGTCCCATCGCCGTGCGCTACTTCGCCGAGCACGGGGCCACCGTGGTGCGGATCGAGTCGCGGTCGCGGCCCGACTTCCTCCGGACCTACGGGCTCGGGCCCGGCAACCCCTGCGGTCTCGAGGGATCGGACATGTTCGACTCCGTGAACGTGGGGAAACTGGGGGTGACGCTCAACCTGAAGCACCCCGAAGGGGTGGGGCTGGCCAAACGGCTCATCGGATGGGCCGACGCCGTGGCCGAGAACTTCGCCCCCCGGGCCATGCGCGGCTTCGGTCTCGACTACGGCTCGTTGGCGGTGGAGAAGCCCGACCTGGTGATGGTGAGCTCGTGTCTGCAGGGCCAGACGGGTCCGCACAAGGACTATCCCGGATTCGGCGGGCAGGGTTCGGCCCTGGGGGGCTACAACCTCCTGACCGGATGGCCCGACCGCGAGCCGGTGGGGCCTTTCGGGACCATCACCGACTCCCTGGCCCCGCGCTTCGTGGCCAGCGCGCTGGCCGCCGGCCTGCTCTACCGGCGGCGGACGGGGAAGGGCCTCCACCTCGACGTGGCCCAGGTGGAGGCGGCCGTCTACTCACTGTCGCCGTGGATCGCCGACTACGACGTGAACGGTCACACCGGGATCCGCCAGGGGAACCGCTCGGAGCGCTTCGTCCCCCACGGCGCCTTCCGGTGCGCCGGGGACGACCGCTGGGTGGCCGTGGCGTGCTGGGACGACGACGACTTCGCCGCTCTGGCCCAGGTGCTGGGCCTGGACGACGCCACCACCCGGCGCTTGGCCACCGTCGAGGACAGGCGGGCCGCCATCGACGAGATGGAGGCGTTGGTGGAGGGGTGGACCCAGGGACGCGACGCCGGCACCGTGGCCGAGACCCTGCAGGGGGTCGGCGTCGAAGCCGTTCCCGTGGCCGACCTCGGCGACGCCTGGGCCGATCCCCAGCTGGCGCACCGGGGGCACTTCGTCATCCTGGAGCACCCGTGCATGGGGCCCTGCGGCTACGAGCGAAACGGCTTCCGACTCTCGGACGCTCCCGCCGGTTACGAGCGGACGAGCCCCACCTTGGGCGAGCACAACGAGATGATCCTGGGAGAGATCCTCGGTCTCGACAACGCCGAGCGGCGCCGCCTGGCCGACGAGGGCGTCCTCGAGTAACCGGGTCCTTCGAGTCGCTGCCGTTGACGCCGCCGGGCGGCTCGTCCCACAGACCGTGGACGAGCCGCCCGACACGGCGTCGCTAGCCGGCCGTCGCCCCCACCTGTTGGACCACCTCGACGGCCGCCACCGCCGGGACGGGCACGAGCACCGGCTCGGCGGCCCCGCCTTCTCGCTCCAGGACCCGGTCGACCTCTTCGGTGTGCTTCTCCGAGGAGAGCATCGACCCTTCGAGGTCCATCTCGATCTCGGCGAAGATCCCACGGTTGCGCCGGCTGACGGCGAACAGCCATCCCGAGCCGGCCAGGACGTAGGCCAGGAAGATGTACGGGAAGATGTCGACCGGGAAGGGCGGGACCGGATAGAAGCTCCCGATGAGCGGGACCATCAGCAGAAGGCAGGCCATGGTGGCCACCACGATGTGCCGGATGGTGACCTCTCCGATCTTCTTCAGGTAGACGGGAGCGGCCACCGAGATGAGGAAGTACGCCGTCAGGAATCCGAAGGCGGCCAGAGTCCCGGCGTCGCCGAAGGTGGTGAGCGGGTTGGTGAAGATCTCGAGCACCAACGGGATGGTGACGATGGCGGCGATGTAGACCGTGATGGCCACGTGGGGGGTCTGGTTCTCCTCATGGGCCCGGCCGAGGTGTCGGGGGAAGACGGTGTGCCGGGCCATCGGGTAGATGATCCGGGACCCGGCGTTCAGACAGGAGAGGGTGAGCGAGAAGAAGCTCACCATGGCTCCGAGGGCCACGGGGACCTTGAAGAACGAGACGCCGTAGATCTTGGAGAGCACCGTCAAGGGCAGGGCGATGTCGTTGAGCGGCGTGCCGTAGTGCCGGGTGCCGAAGACCTCGACGTAGCTCATGACGACCATGAACGTCCCGGTGACGAGCAGGCTCACCACCACGGCCCGGGGGACGTTCCTCAAGGGGTTCTTGGCCTCGCCCCCGAGCGTGGTGGCACTCTCGAAGCCGACGAGGGAGAAGATGCAGATCACCACGGCCAGGCTCAGCCCGTGGAAGGTCATCCCTTTCGCCTTCACGATGGTGGTGTCGACCATGATCCCGTGCTTGAAGAGCACCACGGCGGCCAGAGCCAGGATGCAGGCCACCGAGACGATCTCGAACACCAGCGTCAACAGGGACGACACGTGGATGTCCTTGTAGGCGATGAACCAGCACACCGCGGCGCTCATGAGGAAGAAGATCACGGGCGGCACCACGGTGTGCACTCCGACGCCCGACAGGAACTGGCCGGCGAAGATCGAGAAGCCGGTCAGACCGGCCACGCCGATGAAGAGGTACGCCCAGATCAGGCTCCACCCCGAGATCACCCCGGCCTTGGGCCCGAGTCCCCGCCCGGTGTAGCCGTACATGGATCCCGGTAGGGCCGACCGTTTGGCGAACTGGTTCAGGCAACCGACGACGAAGAGCAGCATCACCGTGCCGAAGGCGTAAGCCAGCCAGGTCCCGTTGCCGGCGTCACCGAAACAGAGGGCGATGATCAGCACGGCCGTCATGGTGGGCGAGATCACGGCGATGGACTGGGCCAGAACGGTGGGAAAACCCAAGGCGTTCTTCCGTAGTCCGGGGTGCCCACCCGGCGGGATCGACGCCGCTCGTTCGGCGGCTGATCGTGTGCCGGAGCTTGTTCCCATGGCGCTCACCGTTCCTCTCGTCGTCACGGATCTGAAGCGGAAAAACTTCTACGACTCAATTTCGGTGAGAGGAAATATGAATACAAGAGCTGGCGCGTTAAGCGCCGTTAAGCTCAGATGTCAGACGTGTTTCGGGACTGATCCCGTACAACAATCCCCGCGTCACGGCGCGCGAGATCGCTGTGGGAGACACCACACAGAAGACAGGGCGCGCCGGCGGTTGACGGTTGACTCGTTGAAAAGACGGGGCGCGGTTCAGCGGCACACGTGGTCGTCATGCACCGCCGTGGTGATTATTCCTGAGAGGTGAAGACACCTGCGGGAAAGGACTGGTCCTCCAACAGGAGATCCTCGTAGAAGGCGCCGAAGCCCCCGTCGGGATGGGCGATGGCGATCTCGAGCACCCAGAGGTTGGGGTTGGGGCGAAAGCCGACGTCGGCCAACGATCCGTCGTAGTGGGCGGAGTGGGGGTAATCGGAGAGACGGTGACCGGACAGATCCAGGTTCAGTTTCCAACCCATGTCGCCAGCCGTCTTCTCGGCGAAGCGGTACAGCTCCTGTCCGGTGATGCGCTCGTCGAACCAGACGCCACGGACCTCGTCCCAGATGGTGCGGACGTCCCGCTTGGCCCGGTGGTGGTCGGGGTCGTCGCCGAAGACGAAGGTGTCACCGGCGTCCCCTTCGCAGTTCTGGAAGATGGGGCCGATGTCGATGAAGAAGATGTCGTTCTCCTGGAGGACCACCCCCGGCTCCGACCGGGCCATGAAGTCCTTCGTCGTGTTGGAACCGCAGCGGACGATGATGTGGTGCCAGCCACGGCGCATCCCCAGGGAGGTGAGGATGCCACGGGCGGCGTCCTTCGCCTCCTCCTCGGCCATGCCGACCTTGACCTTGTCGGCGATCATGTGGACGGCACGCCGCGTCCGGGCCCGGACGTACATCAACTCGTCGATCGAGAACTGTGGCCCCGAAGCTTCGATGGTGTCGATGTCCATGGCCGTTGTCATGTCATGACCTCCTCGCCGATCGTCCGGCTCTAATGGATGTTCTGGACGTTGCGGGCGTCCTTGGCCGCCACCAGCAGGACCTCGACGGCGTCGCCCTCCGCCCCCAGGCGGTGTGGTCGATCGGCGTCGAAGTGGGCCGAGACACCGGGGCCCAGATGGTGGATCTCGCCGTCGTACTCCAGGCGGAGGATGCCGTGGAGGACGTAGAGCCACTCCTCACCGTGGTGACGCGCCGGGGCGGTAGAGCGACGGTCGGGTTCGACGGTGACACGCAGGGCCTCGAGGGCGGTCGACCCCGGGTACCCGCTGCAGGAGGCGATGGAGAGACCCTTCGACTGGCGCCGGGGTTCGCCGGCGGTGGCGATGGAGAGCGACAGCCCTGAGCGCTGCTCCCCCAGGAGGGTGCTCACGGGGGTGTCGAGTGCGTCGGCCAGAGTGAGCAGGGCGGCGATCGATGGTTGGCGCTCCGCCGACTCGAGCCGCGACAGGTGCGCCTTGGACAGTCCCGAGAGCTCCGCCGTCTGATCGAGGGTCAGGCCGGCGTTCTCGCGCGCGGCACGGAGGCGTTCACCGATGGAGACGAGGACGGCGCCGGCGTCGGGGGCCACAGGCCCACCCTAGGGCCGTGTTGTCCGTGGGACAACAGATGTTGTCAGAGTTAACGGGGCGGAAACACTCCCGGTCCGGGTCAGGCTCGATCGGCCAGGCGCTCCCGGTCGTGGGCGGCGACGAGCTCGGCGAACCGGGCTAGGACCCGGGTCCGGTGCGGTTCCAACCACCGGAGGGCGGCCCCGCTGTCGGCGACGATCGATGCCGGGGTCGTCCCCGCCTCTTCGGCGTCGGTCCCGAAGGCGTCGAGGAAGGCGGCCACCGCCCGGCTGTCGACCTCGAGGTGGAACTGCAGTCCCCACGCCCGGTCGCCGCTCCTGAAGGCCTGGCTCCGGTAGCGGTCGTTGGCGGCGAGGAGGGTGGCCCCCGGCGGGGGGTCGAAGGTGTCGCCGTGCCAGTGGAGGACCGTGAGCCGGCGGGGCAGGCCGGCCAGGAGGGGGTCGTGGGAGGCCTGCGCCGTGAGCTCGACGGGCGCCCACCCGATCTCGGGACCGGCCGCTCCCCGGTGGACGGCCCCTCCCCCGGCCAGGGCCAGCAGTTGGGCCCCGAGACAGACCCCGAGCGTGGGCCGGCGTCGCCGCAGCGCATCGGCGAGGAGATCGAGCTCGGCCCGGCGGGTGGGGAAACCCTCGTCGCCGGAGGCGGACATGGGTCCGCCCATGACCACCATGCCGTCGACGTCGGACAGGTCGGACGGGAGCGTGGCGCCGGCGAAGACCCGGCGGACGTCGACGGCCACGCCCAAATCCTCGAGCGCGTCGGCAATGGCCCAGGGGCCCTCGGGTTCCACGTGCTGGACGACGAGACAGGACGCCATCGACCGTTCCTAGTCGCCCGTCGCCACCCGGGCCACCAGGTCGGCCACCCCACCGAGGGCCCGGAGCAGATCGTTCAGGTGGGTGCACGACCGGATCCCGGTGAGCAGCTCGGGCACCGAGGTCGAGAGCTCGGCCAGCTCGCAGCCGACCAGATCGCCCACGGCGTCGGCCGCCGCCGGGCATTCGGGGAACGGGAGCACTCTCGGTTCGGCCGCCACGGCACCGACCACGGACCCCGTCCCCGAGGCCGTCACCACGTATTCGTGGAGGACGACCTCGGCCCCGTCCTCCTCGCCCACGGTGTCGCGGAACATGGCCCAGATGGAGAAGTCGCCGCTGCCGTCGACGGCCACGTCCAGACATCGGCGCCGGCGCATCCAGTCGCGGTCGAGGGGACCGGTGGCGTGCCACCCCCAGGGATCGGAGTCGTCGACCGGTGCCGGCGGGCAGTCCTGGATGGGCATCCCGTGCGAGGTGGCGATGGAGGCGACGGCGACGCCGCCCGTCCGCCAGCCCGAGCAGAGGTCGCTCATCCGGTCGAGCAGGTCGGCGGGGACGAGGGAGCCGGGATCATGGCCCTCGCGCCGGGCCAGGCGCATCCAGGCGTAGCCGGAGATGAGAGCGGCGGCGGGCATGTCGTCGAGGACCTGGCGCAGCAGCGACCCGGCCTCGGCGTCGGGGACGACACCGGCCAGGTGACGGCGGAATCCGCCTCCGGCCCGGGCCCCGATGAGATCCCCGGTCCAGGTGGCCGCCGGTGTCGTCTCCAGGGTGATCAGGTTGCGGGCCATGTCGAAACCGGCCGCCACCGCCGCCTCGGCCACCACGGTGACGGCGTCGGGGCCCTGGCGGCCGGTGCGCAGGTCGCGGGCCAGACCGGTCATGTCGAGGGCCGCGGTGAAGCCCCGGCGGGGACCGATGTCGATGGACATCGTCCGCCGGACCGATCCCGGGGCCCGGGCGACGAGCGTCGGCAGGGGCTCACGGGGGCTCACCGGTGTGCAGGGGGTCACCGGCCCACGCTACCGTTCCAGCCGCGTTCTCCGACGCCGGCGTCAGGTTCGCGTCGGGCCGCGAGAGCCTCGGAAGTGGAGGGACAACGGACATGGCACGAAGGGTGGCGATCGTCGGCGCCTCCCTGTCGGACGTCGGCAGGGTGGACCACAAGTCGGCGTTCGAGCTCCATCACCAGGCCACGTCCCGGGCCCTGGCCGATTCCGGGATCGACCGTCGCGAGGTGGACGGCTTCATGTCGCACGGGACGGGGGCCCTGCCCCCCATCGAGCTGGCCGAGTACCTGGGTCTGGCCCCCCACATCGACTACATCGACTCCACCGGGGTGGGGGGTTCGTGCTGGGAGATGTTCCTCGAGCACGCCGTGGCCGCCATCGCCCAGGGCCAGATCGACACCGTCGTCCTGAGCTACGGATCGACCTCGCGCGCCGACCTCAAGCGGAGGACGAGGACGGCCAACCTCTTCTTCGGGAACAAG
Organism: uncultured Acidimicrobiaceae bacterium; assembly: GCA_963800065.1. Classification (GTDB taxonomy): domain Bacteria; phylum Actinomycetota; class Acidimicrobiia; order Acidimicrobiales; family UBA8190; genus CAWJFJ01. The sequence continues at coordinate 378,859 of CAWCZO010000010.1, forward strand.
GGACCGATCCAGTTCGACGCCCCCTTCGGCCACACCTTGATCGCCAAGCACGCCATGTCGGCCCGGCGCCACATGGCCGAGTTCGGGACCACCATCGAACAACTGGCCGAGATCGCCGTCTCGGCCCGCTACAACGCCGGGTTCAACCCCGACGCCTACTACCGGGACCCCATCACCATCGAGGACGTCCAGTCCTCCCGGATGATCGCCGACCCCTTCACCAAGCTGCACTGCTGCATCCGCTCCGACGGGGGCGGGGCCATCGTCCTCACCCACGAGGACCGGGCCCGCGACTGTGCCAACACCCCGATCTGGGTGCTCGGCACCGGCGAGGCCATCTCGCACACGACGATGAGCGAGTGGGCCGACTTCACCGAGTCGCCGTGCGTGCGGTCGGGGCGCAAGGCCTTCGCCCAGGCCGGTGTCACCCCCGAGGACATCGACGTGGTCGAGGTCTACGACTCGTTCACCCTGACCGTGCTCCTCACCCTGGAGGGCCTGGGCTTCTGCAAGAAGGGCGAGGGTGGGTCCTTCGTCGAGAACGGCCGCCTGCGGGTGGGGGGCGAGCTGCCCACCAACACCGACGGCGGGGGGCTCTCGGCGTGCCAACCGGGGATGCGGGGGATCTTCCTCCTCGTGGAGGCGGTGAAGCAGCTGCGCGGCGAGTGCGGGGACCGGCAGGTCGCCGACGCCGCACTGGCCTGCGTGAACGCCACCGGTGGTTGGATCTCCTCGACGGGGACGGCCATTCTCGGACGTGAGTAGGCGCGCCGGCGCCGGCGCCGTGGTCGCCGGTGGCCTGTCTCTTCTCCTGGCCTCGTGCTCGGGTGGCCCCGGCGCCACCGGCACCGCCACCACCCGTCCCGCCACCACCCGTCCCGTCCCGGCACCGACGGCGTCTTTCGCCGTGCCACCGATCCGGCACGTCTTTCTCATCGTCCTCGAGAACAAGTCCTATTCCGAGACGTGGGGACCGGACCCCGGGGCCCCGTACCTGGGCACCACGCTGCGGGCCGAGGGCAACCTGTTGTCGCAGTACTACGCCACGTCCCACGACAGCCTGGGCAATTACGTCGCCATGGTGAGCGGCCAGCCGGCCAACCCCGTCACCCAGGCCGACTGTGTGAGCGACTACGAGAACGTGACGCCCCCGACCGAGGTGGACGGGATCGCCACCGGCGTCGGCTGCGTCTACCCGGCCACCGTGGGGAACATCGCCACCCAGCTGCAGGCGGCCGGGTTCACGTGGAAGGGGTACATGGAGTCGATGGCGGAGCCGTGCCAGCACCCCGCGTTCGGCCGGCCCGACCCCGACGTGGTGGCCACCCCCACCAACCTCTATGCCACCCGCCACAACCCGTTCGTCTACTTCCACTCCATCATCGACACCCCGAGCTGCGCCGCCGACGACGTGCCGCTCACGCAGCTCCCCGGCGACCTGGCCAAGGTGTCGACCACCCCCAACTTCTCCTTCATCACGCCCAACCTGTGCGACGACGGCCATGACGCCACCTGCGCGGCGGGGGGACCGGCCGGGTTCGCCGGCATCAACACGTTCCTCGAGACCTGGGTACCGAAGATCCTGGGTTCGCCGGCGTTCAAGAAGGACGGGCTCCTGCTCATCACCTACGACGAAGCCGAGTCCAGCGGAACGCTGGAGGACGACACGGCCTGCTGCGACGAGCCACCGAGTATCAGCGCGGCGGGGACGCAGACGGGGATGCCGGGCGTGGGCGGGCCGGGGGGCGGCCGGATCGGCATGCTGGCCATCTCACCGTTCATCGCCCCGGGGTCGACCACGGCCACGCCCTACAACCACTTCTCGATGCTGCGCAGCATCGAGGACATCTTCGGCCTCCCCCACCTCGGTGAGGCGGCCGCGCCCGGCCTCGCCGCCTTCGGGCCCGACGTCTACACGAGGCCGCGGCGCTGAGCCCGGGCGCGGTTCAGCCGTCTGCCGTGTGACGCACGGGAGCGGCGAAACCGATGCGGCGCCCCGGCCGCTCGGCGTTCGGTGACCCGCCGTTCGGTGACCCGGCGTCGCGTGGCGACGATCCGTCGGCCGCTGTCGGCGAGAGCTCGGTCCACCCTCCTCCGGGTCGGCTGAGCCAGTGGACCTTCGGCCGGGTGGGTCGGCCCGAGACCGTCAGTGCCCCGCAGGTGCAGGTGGCCGTGTCCCAGGCGTGGCGGAGCGTGAGCACGTCGAGACAGGTCTCGCACCGCAACCGGCGCGGGCATGCCGGCCGGCGCCGGTCAGGCGTGGGCACCGGAGAGCTCGCGTCCGGCACCGGCCTCGTCGGCACGGACCGATCCCGCCCCCGGAGCGCACAGGCCGCGGGTGGGGGCGATGATCTCGTCGATGAGCCCGTAGTCCTTGGCCTCCTCGGGTGTCATGAAGTAGTCCCGGTCGATGTCACGCTCGACACGGTCGACGGGCTGGCCGGAGTGGAAGGCGATGATCTCGGCCATCCGCCTGGTGGTGGCCAGGACCTCTTTCAGGTGGATGGCCATGTCGCTCGGCGCGCCCCTCGTCCCGGCCGTGCCCTGGTGGATCATGATCTTCGAATTGGGAAGGGCGAACCGCTTCCCGGGGGCGCCACCGGCCAGGATCATGGCCGCCGCCGACATCCCCATCCCCACGCAGATGGTGGAGACGTCACAGTGGACGTGCTGAATGACGTCGTAGATGGCCATCCCGGCGTAGGCCATGCCGCCGGGCGAGTTGATGTAGAGGGCGATGTCGCGTTCGGGGTCTTCGGCGTCGAGGTAGAGGATCTCGGCCACCAGGAGATTGGCGATCTGGTCGTCGACCTCCTGGCCCAGGAAGACGATCCGCTCCTTGAGCAACAATGAGTAGATGTCGAACGAGCGGTCGCCGCGGGCCGTCTGGTCGATCACCATGGGGATCAAAGATTGACTCAGCACGCCGACCGCCTCTCCTCGGTGGGACACCCATCGCAGGTATCTCTCGTATGAGATATCATATATGACGTCATGAATGAACGGCGCCACGAACCGAAACTTCCCGGGTTCGCCGAGATGGCGGCCCGGCGCCGAGCCCTGGCCGAGGAGCTGGTCGAGCGGCGGATCTCGCTGGGTCTGTCCCAGACCGAGGTGGCGGCGCGGATGGGGACGTCGCAGTCGGCCGTGGCCCGCCTGGAGACGGGGCAGGTGGACGTCCGTCTCTCCACCCTGGAGCGCTACGCCGCCGCCGTCGACAACGTCATCGACTTCCACCTGGGGGGCGAGCCGCCCCGGAGCCGGAAGGACTGACATGGCCCCCGCCCCCTTCGGCGACCAGGTCATGTCGTCCCTGTTCGCCCGGCGGATCGTCGTCGTCCACGGGGAGCTCACCAATGACAGGGCCTCGGAGACGGCCGCCGCCCTCCTGACCCTCGACGCCCTGGGCGACGAGCACGTCGAGCTCCGCCTCCAGGCGCCCACGGCGTCGTGGGAAGCGGCCGGGGTCCTCATCGACGTCATCGACGTTCTCGGCGTCCCCGTCCACACCGTGGCCCTCGGACTGGTCGGCGGCGGTGTGGTCGGCGTCCTGGCCGTCGGGGCGCACAGGGCCATCTCGCCCCATGCCCGGCTCCATCTCCGGCACCCCGAGACCTCGGCGTCGGGACGACCGGGCGACATCTCCCGGACCATCGAGGCCCAGACCTCGCTCCAGGCCGAGTTCCAACGGCTTCTGGCCGAGCGGACGGGCCGGCCGGTGCTCGAGATCGAAGAGGAGTGGGGCCGCGGCGGCTACCTCGACGCCCCCAGCGCCATCGCCCTGGGCTACGCCGACGCCCTGTCGGTCTGACGAACCCACTCCCACCGCCGTTGGAGGCCTCGGCGGCCCGAGATCATCGGCGTCGCTCGCTGGGAACGGAGAGACCGATTCCGGCCGTCAGCGCGCCGTAGCCAGTCCGGACTCGTAGGCGAACACGACCAACTGGGCCCGGTCACGGGCGCCGAGTTTGGCCAGGATACGGCTGACGTGGGTCTTGGCCGTGGCCGCGCTCATATGGAGCTCTTCGGCGATCTCGGCGTTGGATCGGCCGCGGGCGACCAGCACCAGCACCTCCTGCTCCCGGGGAGTGACGGACCCGAGGAGCGTGGTGTCCTGGTGCCGGGGGGTCGAACGCGAGGCGAATTCGGCGATGAGCATCTTGGTGACACTGGGAGCGAGCAGGGCGTTGCCCCCGGCGATGACGGTGATGGCGTCGAGTAGATCCTGCGGCGGCGTGTCCTTCAGGAGGAAGCCGCTGGCGCCAGCCTTGAGCGCTTCATAGACGTACTCGTCGAGCTCGAAGGTGGTGAGGATGAGGACGCGGCGTGGCTCCATCGCCCCGGGCGGCGATGATCTGTCTGGTGGCTTCGATGCCGTCCATCGCCGGCATGCGGATGTCCATGAGGACGACGTCAGGGGAGGTCTCGCGCACGACACGCACGGCCTCGACGCCGTCGGCCGCCTCCCCCACCACGGTGAAATCGGGCGCCGAGTCGACCAGAACCTTGAAGCCGGCGCGCACGAGAGCCTGATCGTCGACCACCACCACGGTGATCACGAGGCCATCAGATTCTCGATGGGAAAACGGGCCAGCACGGCGAAGCCGCCCTCGGGTCGGGGACCAGCCGACAATGCCCCGTCGTAGAGGGCCACCCGCTCGCGCATGCCGACGATCCCATGATGGGCTTCCTGATCGTCGGCTCCGACCGGACCGGGCCCGACCGGAGCGGTGGTTCGATTGTCGGTGCCCCGGCCGTCGTCCCTCACCTCGACGACGAGCGCGTCGCCCTCATCGCGGATCTCGATCAGAACACGGGCCGGCCCGGCGTGTTTCACGACATTGGTGAGTGCTTCTTGGATGATCCGGTAGATCGAGAGCCCCACGGTGGGGGTGACGGTCCGCACCGCCGTGCTCCGCACGTCGAGATCGACGGTGTACCCGGCCGTCTGGACCTGTTCGATCAGGGGGCCGAGAGAGCCGACACCGGGGGCTGGCGCCAAGGCCGCTGGCGCGCCGTCGTCGCGTCGCAGGACCCCGAGCATGCGCCGGAGCTCGTCCAGAGCCGAGCGGCTGGTGGCCTCCACCGCGGCCAGCGCCTTTTTCGCCTCGGCCGGTTGGTCGTCGATCACGTGACGACCGACCCCCGATTGGACGGCGATGACGCTCAGGCTGTGCGCCACCACGTCGTGGAGGTCGCGGGCGATCTGCAGTCGCTCTTCGGCCACCGAACGCTGAGCCCGTTCCACCGTCTCCCGCTGACGCTGGGCCGCCTGCTCGGTCAGGCCCGCCGTGTAGGTGCGTCGGGTCCGGACGCTGTCACCGACGAACCACGCGGCAATGGCCACCACCGACGCCGGATTGAGGAGTCCGCCCTGATGGTACGAGAAGCGGTAGACACCGGAAGCAACCGTGAAACAGACGAGGGCGACAGCCAACGCCGGGAGGGACCGACGCCGCTCGTGGATCGACGCCACCTGGTACATGGGGAAGGCTACTAAGGCGTCGGCGATCGGGCTCATGTTCGTCGCCGTGTCCACCGTGATGACGACGATCATGAGATAGAGCGACGTGTTGGGCAGGCGGCGGCGGAGAGCGATCGAGAGTCCCGCCAGGAGAGCCGAGAGGACGAGAACGCCGTTGCCGCCGCCGTTGCCGTTGCCCACGTTGAATCCGACGGCTTGGTGGGTGGCCACGATGACGAAGAGAGCGGCGATAGCGAGATCGATGAACTGCAGCTGCAGGGGCGAGACGCGATGCAGAAGCGGGGGACGTGGTGGTGGACGTTGCGTCTGATCGGATCCACTCACGCCATTGAGCCTACTGACCGGCCCGTGGTTCGGACATCGCCCGGGCCGCCTTTTCTGCCGTACTCCCGGGGGAGTAGACGACCGCTCGAAACGCCGGCCGGCTGCGCCTCAGGGTGTAGAGGGAAAGCGACCACCGGCCGACGACGCCGCCGACGTCTCCGTGCCAAGGTCGAGGGATGACCACCGCCACCATGGTCGATGTCCCGGACCGGCAGGCCGCTGACGGCCAGTGGGCGGTGGAGACCCACGGGCTGACCAAGCGGTTCGGGGAGAACGCGGCCGTGAACGGCGTGGAGCTCCTCGTCCCCCGGGGATGCGCCTTCGGCTACCTGGGACCCAACGGCGCCGGCAAGACGACGCTCATCCGTGTGCTCCTGGGATTGACCCGTGCCGACTCCGGCACCATGTCTCTGCTCGGCTACGACGTCCCCCGGCAGCGCGCCGCCGCCCTGGCCCGGGTGGGGGCCATCGTCGACGAGCCCCGGTTCCACGGTCACCTGACCGGACGGCAGAACCTGCAACTGCTGGCCGCCGCCCGGGAGCCGGAGGCGAAGAACCGCATCGGCCCGGCCCTCGAACGCGTCGGCATCCTCCACCGCGCCGACGACAAGGTGTCGAAGTACTCGATGGGCATGCGCCAACGCCTGGGGGTGGCCGCCTGCCTGATCGGAGACCCGCAGCTGCTGATCCTGGACGAGCCCATGAACGGACTCGACCCGGCGGGGATGCACGAGATGCGCGACATGATCCTGTCGCTGGTGGCCGAGGGCCGCACCGTCGTGCTGTCGTCCCACCTCCTCGACGAGGTGGAGCGGACCTGTGACGCCGTGGCCATCGTGGACCACGGTAACGTCATCCGCCAGGGACCGATCGCGGAACTGCTGGCCGGGGCCTCGGTCGCTCTCCAGGTCGAGTGTTCGGAGCCCGATCGGGCCCGGGGCCTCCTCGACGGCACCACGCCGGCGGCGCACATCGAGGTCGATCCGTCGGGACTGGGGATCACCCTCCCGGCCGGGACGCAGCGGCCCGTCATCGCCGAGATCAATCGCGTGCTGGTGGAGGGCGGGATCTCGGTGTACCGACTGCAGGAATTCCAGGCTTCGCTCGAATCCTGGTTCCTGTCCGTGACCAGCCGACTGGGGGACACCGAATGACCACCGTGACCGACGTCAGCCTGGCCGTACCGGCGGGGTCGCCGGCAACCGGGACCGACCACCGGGGATCGTGGATCCCCAACGGCGCCATGATCACCACCCGCATCATGGAGCTGCGCAAACGGCGGGGTCTCATGATCGCCCTGGTGGTGGTGAACATCGGCATCCCCACCCTCTTTCTCGTCATCCGGTTGCTGGCCCACGCCTTCGCTCCGAAGTCCTACGGGCCGGCCGGCGGCTACGACATCTACACCAGCCTGGTAGCCGGCGTCATGTACGTCTTCGGCTTCATCGTGGCCGCCACCTTGGGCTGCACGGCCGGATCGGTCGACCTCTCCGAGGGGATGTTCCGGCACCTGGTGGTGACCGGCCGGTCGCGGTTGTCCCTCTACCTGGCCCGCATCCCGGCCGGGTTGGCCATCGTGGTGCCCTTGGTGGCCATCGGCTTCACCATCGTCTGCACCGTGTGCGTGTTCGCCGCTCCGACCCAGCTCAACTACGACGGTGTCACCGTGCCCGTCCACCTGTCGCGTGCCGGTTTCGAGAACTGGGCGGCCGACCACGCCGACGAGGTCGTCTGCGACCTCCCCTTCCGGATCGGGCCGTCGTCGTCGATCGGTCCCGTGGTCCAGGCCGTCCCCTGCGGTCCCAACGGTCCGGGCCGCGTGTCGAAGCAACCCGCGGGAGTGACGCCCCCACCCCAACCGACACAGGCCCAGGTCCGCGCCGCGGCCAGACAGATCGCCGGGATGGACTATGCGGACTACACCCGGCAGTTCCTGTATCCGTCGGACTCCCTGATGATCAAGAGCGGGCTCTGGCTGGAGCTCGAGGCCGTCATCGGCTTCGTCGTCGGCCTGGGGTTGGCGTCGCTCCTGGGACAGAGGACGGTGGCGGTGGTCCTGTTGATCGTGCTCGAGATCATCCTGACGCCACTCGTGTCCACCCACGTCATCCCCCACATGATCAACGGCGAGCGGGGGGTGGTCGGACTGGCCATGGCTCATCTGGAGCCGGGAGGTTTGCCCGTCGTCTTCACCGGGGGCGGCGGTCCGGGCGGCGGCGGTAACAATCTGGTGCCCGAGTCGATCACCGTGTCGGTGTGCGTCATCGTGGCCTGGCTGGTGGGCTGGACCGTCCTCGGCGCCTGGCGGATGATGACCAGGGACGCCTGAGCCGAAGGGGAGGCCCGGGTCAGCGCCCCGCAGCCGTTCGAGTGCTCTCGGACTGGGCGGCGACCCGTCCGCAAAACTCCCTTCGCCGTGCCTTCAGGCTGGTTGCGGGATCTACCAGAGGATGGGGAACACCGTTGTGTGGCCTTCCAGTCCCTTGAGTACGAGCGCCCTGGCCTCGCCGAGGGGAAAGGCGCCGGCGAGGTTGTCCTGTACCACCTGCGAGGCCAGGATCTCGCCACCTGAGGCGGCGGCGGATAGTCGAGCTGCAATCACGACCGTCCGACCGAAGAAGTCCCCGCCCTCAATTTTGGCGTTCCCCGTGTGCATTCCTACCCGGATCGCCACTGGGACCCCGGCCCACCCTGCGCTCAGTGAGCGCTGAATCGCCGCCGCGCAGGCAGCTGCCGACCCGGCGGCCGAGAAGGCGAGCATGAACCCATCACCCTGGCCTTTGACGACGGCGCCACCGAAAAGGGCCGTCTGCTGCCTTACGGCGGTGTCATGCCACTCGAGCAGCTCTAGCCAACTGGATTCACCAAGAGACTCCATCAGGGCCGTCGACCCTTCGATGTCGGTGAACATGATCGTCGTCGTGCCATCGGGGGCCGTGGCCGTGACCGGAGGGCGCTCGTCTTGGACCAGGGTCAGTATTTCTTCGACCGCCGTCGTCAGTGCCACCCCCAAAGACTCCTCGTTGGCGACAGGCATAGACAGATGCCAATGGACAATGCGCCAATGTGCGCCCTCCTCGCGCAAGACGAGAGTGGTGCGGGTCATGATCGATGGCATTCCCTCCACCACCATGAGTGCACGGCCGATGACCCAACCGACGGTCGCTTCCTTCCAGGCGACCGTCTCCTCAGGCTCGAAATGGATAGGCGGCATCTCCGAGAACTGCACCCGTATCATGGCGGCGATCGCATCGGGCCCCACCCACCATTCGTCGGGTGCCGTGCCGATGACCATCGAACCCGGTTGATGCGAGATCCCGTCGATGAAGGTCTCGGTATCAAAGGTGTCAAACGACCGATACATCCGCTCCATCAAAAAGACGAGTTCGGGGGCTGGCTCCATGCTGGAAACGATAGGCGTCCTGCCCTGTACACCCGATGGTGATCGGGGACAAGCCAGATCCCTCTGTGTGGACCATCCGCCAGGCCGATCCCGGTACAACGAAGTCGAGGCGGCCGGCAAGGTATGGCCTGCGGGGCCGTCGACAGGTCGAGGAAGAATCCTCAGCCCACCGCGCCGGGGAGACCCATGGCCTTCACCTCGAGGTACTCCTCGAAGCCCTCGACACCGTTCTCGCGGCCGAGGCCGGACTGGCGGTAGCCGCCGAAGGGGACGTCGGGGGCGTTGTACATCCCGCCGTTCACCATGAGGGTGCCCGCCCGGATGCGGCGGGCCACGGCCAGGGCGCGCTCCTCCGACGCCGAGGTCACCGCCCCCGAGAGGCCGTAGATCGAGTCGTTGGCGATGCGGACGGCGTCGTCGTCGTCGTCGAAGGCGCAGATGACGAGGACGGGACCGAAGATCTCCTCCTGGGCGATCGTCGACTTGGGGTTCACGTCGGCGAAGAGGGTGGGCTCGACGTAGAAGCCCTTGGGCAGGTGGGCGGGGATGCCGCCGCCGCGGACCAGGCGGGCCCCGTCGGTCTTACCCTTCTCGATGTAGCCGAGAACCCGCTCGCGCTGCTTGGCGCTGATCAGCGGTCCCTGGAAGTTGGACTCGTCCCAGGGGTCGCCGTAGGTGACCGAGGCCATCCCCTCGGCCGCCATCTCGACGGCCTCGTCGTAGCGGGAGCGGTGGACGAGAAGGCGCGTGGTGATGGCGCAGCCCTGGCCCGAGTGGGTGCAGACGCCCATGGCGCTGATGGGGACCGAGGAGGCCAGGTCGGCGTCCTCCAGGACGATGTTGGCCGACTTTCCGCCGAGCTCCAGGAAGACCTTCTTCACCGTGTCCGAGGCCTTGGCCATGATGTGGCGACCGGTGACGGTGGACCCCGTGAAGGTGATCATGTCGACACGGGCGTCGGTGGTGAGGACCTCCCCCACCAGATGGTCCGAGGAGGCCACGACGTTCACCACCCCGGCCGGGAAGTCGGTCTCCTCGGCGATCAGCCGGCCGAGGAAGGTGGCCGACCACGGGGTGTCGGGCGCCGGCTTGAGCACCATCGTGTTCCCCGCCGCCAGGGCGGGGCCGAGCTTGGCCAGGTTCAGGTAGAGGGGGAAGTTCCAGGGGGTGATGGCCCCCACCACGCCGATGGGCTCCCGGCGGATCAGGCGGCGCTGGGGCTGGCCGAAGACCTCACGGACGGGCAGCCAGTGCTCGTACTCGTACTGGTCGGGCCGGGCCGCCCAGTAGCCGAGATCGTCGATGGGGCCGTCCACCTGCATGATGTGGGTCAGCATCACGGGGCTGCCGACCTCGGCCACCACGATGTGACGGAGCTCCTCCTTGTGGGCCTCGAGGGCGGCGTGGAGCTGCTCCAGGCAACGGCGCCGGAAGGCGTGGTCGGTGGCCCAGGTGGTCTCGTCGAAGGCGCGCCGCGCCGCGGCGATGGCCTGGGCCATGTCGGCCGTGGTCCCGTCGGCGGTCTCGCCGAGCGACTCCTCGGTGGCCGGGTCGATGTTGGCGAAGGTCTGGCCGCCGCTCGCCTCGACGAGCGTCCCGTCGATCAGAAGACGCGGCTCGCCGCGCACCTCGGGTCGTGTCGTCGACTCGGTCATGATCAGCCCTCCCCCTGGCGGCCGGCGGTCGCCGGCTCCATCCGTTCGGCGCGCAGTCGCGCCTTCATCACTTTGCCGTTCTCCTCGCGTGGAAGCACATCGACGAACTCGATCGCCCGGGGCCTCTTGTAGTCGGCCAGCCTGGTGGCCAGCCGGGCCAGCAGGGCGTCGGCGTCGCGTGGCGCCCCGGGGCGGAGCTCGACGACGGCGTGGACCATCTGGCCCATCCTCTCGTCGGGCAGGCCGAAGACGGCGGCGTCGACCACGTCGGGGTCCTCGGCCAGGGCCGTCTCCACCTCGGCGGGGTAGATGTTCACCCCGCCCGACAGGATGAGGTCGGTCCGGCGGTCGGCCAGGAAGAGATAGCCGTCCTCGTCCAGCCGGCCCAGATCGCCCACCGTGAAGTAGTCGTCGCGCCAGGCCTGATCGGTCTTCTCGGGATCGTTGTGGTAGCCGAAGCGCTGGCCGGAGAAAGAGGAGATGTAGATGGCGCCCACCTCCCCCGGGGGCAGCTCGGCGCCGTCGTCACCCAGGATGCGGATCGAGAGCCCCGGAAACGGCCGGCCCACGCTGCCCGGCTTGGTCAACCACTCCTCGGGGGAGATGACGCAGGCCATCCCCTCGGAGGCGCCGTAGTACTCCCAGATGGCCCCGGGCGGGAAGACGTCGATGATCCGGCGCTTCACCGGCACCGGGCACGGCGCCGCGGCGTGGAGGATCTTGCGGACGCTCGACCGGTCGAAGGCGGGCCAGTCGGCCTCCAGGATGCGGATGAACTGGGCGGGGACCATCTGGGACGTGGTGACACGCTCGGTCTCGATGAGCCGGAGGGCCTCGGTGGCGTCCCACTTCCTCATGATCACCACGGTTCCGCCCTCGTTGAGCGACATCTGGGAGTAGGCGGCCGGGGCCATGTGGTAGCCGGGCCCGCACATCAGGTGGACGTCGCCGGGGAGCAGACCCCAGAAGGTGGCGAAGGGGTTGGGGGGTGCCTGGCGTGACGGCGCCGGGACGGGGCGGACGATCCCCTTGGGCCGGCCCGTGGTGCCCGAGGTGTAGCTCATGGTCACCACGGCGGTGCCCAGGTAGTCCTCGTGAGGCGGGTCGTCCGCCCCGCCGGCCAGGACCGGGTCACCGACGTCGAGGCCGGCGACACCGGTGGACGAGGCCGCCGCCGTGGCGGCGGCCGATCCGTCGTGGACGAGGACGAGGGCACCGGAGTCACCCACGATGTAGGCCGCCTCGGGGGCGGTGAGGCGGGTGGAGACGGGGACGACGAGCGCTCCCGACCGGGCCGCCCCGTACCAGGCGGCGAAGGCCTCGGGACCGTTCCCGAGCATGACGGCCACCCGGTCCCCGGCGCCCACCCCGTGGGCGGCGAAGGCGTGGGCGGCGGCGTTGGCGGCCCGGTCCAGTTGGCGGAAGGTGGTGCGCGCGCCGTCGCAGACCAGGGCCACCCGGTCGGGATCGGCGGCGGCGATGGCGGCGAGACCCCGGGGGGAGGTCACGGGGTCCCGTGTCGGGGTCCGGTGGGTGGCATCGGGCGGCCAGTGTACGACCGGGGAAGGTCCCGCGCCTGACACGGATGTCAGGTACGGGAGGGGCCCGGTATATGATCGGCGACGCGTTCGGCGCCTCTCCGGTGCCCGCACAGCACGACGCAGATGGGAGGGGGCGCCATGCACGCAGAGGACCTCATCCTCGTGAGTGTCGACGACCACGTCGTCGAGCCGCCCGACATGTTCGACGGACGGGTCCCGGCCAAGTGGAAGGACCGCGCCCCCCGGGTCGTCCACAAGGACAACGGGATCGACGTCTGGTCCTACGAGGGCAACGAGATCCCCAACGTGGGCCTGAACGCCGTGGTGGGCCGGCCCCCCGAGGAGTACGGGATCGAGCCCACGTCCTTCGCCGAGATGCGGCCCGGGTGCTACGACATCAACGAGCGCATCCGCGACATGAACGTGAACGGCGTCCTGGGCTCGATGTGCTTCCCCTCCTTCATCCAGTTCTGCGGGCAGCTCTTCGCCCGGACGCCGGACAAGGACCTGGCCCTGGCCATGCTCCAGGCCTACAACGACTGGCACATCGACGAGTGGTGCGGCGCCTACCCGGGCCGCTTCATCCCCCTGTCCATCCCCGCCATCTGGGACCCCGAGATCATGGCGGCCGAGGTCCGCCGGGTGGCGGCCAAGGGATGCCACGCCGTCACCTTCTCGGAGAACCCGTCCAAGCTGGGCTGGCCCAGCGTCCACAGCGAGCACTGGGACCCCTTCTGGGCGGCCTGCTCCGACATGGGGACCGTCGTCTGCATGCACATCGGTTCGTCGTCGGAGATCGTCATCCCCTCTCCCGACTCCCCCTTCGACGTCCTCATCACGCTGTCGCCCATGAACATCGTCCAGTGCGCGGCGGATCTCCTCTTCTCCCCGGTGCTCCGCAAGTACCCCGACCTGCGGCTGGCGCTCTCGGAGGGCGGCATCGGGTGGATCCCCTACTTCTTGGAGAGGGTCGACTACGTCTACTCCCACCACAAGGCCTGGACGGGCCAGGACTTCGGCGACATGCTGCCCAGCCAGGTCTTCTCCGAGAGGATCATCACCTGCTTCATCGATGACGCCTTCGGGGTGGAGAGCCGGGCCAAGATGAACGTGGACAACATCTGCTGGGAGTGCGACTACCCCCACTCCGACTCCACCTGGCCCCAGGCGCCGGAGATGGCCATGAAGTACCTCGACGGCGTTTCCGACGCCGACGTCAACAAGATCACCCACGAGAACGCCATCCGGCTCTTCCAGTACGACCCCTTCAGCGTCCGGCCCCGGGAGAAGTGCACGGTGGCGGCCCTGCGGTCCGAGGCCACCGACGTCGACACCTCGCTGATGGCCCGGAACCCCAAGCACGAGCGCAAGCAGGTCTTCGCCGCCGACCTGGGCAACATAGGACGCGACTGAGACCCGATCCGTTGTCCGGCAGCGCATGACGGACTGGACCCGGGTCCCGGTGGTGGTCGGCGCCGGCCAGGTGACCAGCCGCGAGGAGGATCCGGCGGCCGCCCCCGATCCCTTCGACCTGATGACCCAGGCGACGGGGTTGGCCCTGTCGGGTGCGGGGAGCGCCGTCGCCGGGGACATCGACCACTGCTGGATGGTCCACTCCCTGTCGCTGCGCCACGGCGACCCCGCCCCCGTCCTGGCCGGCCGGGTGGGGATCACGGGCGCCGAGACCCGGGTCTCGGGCATGGGCGGGAACATCCCTCAGTGGCTGGTCAACCGGGCCGCCGCGCTGGTGGCCACCGGCGCCCGCCCCCGTGTCCTCATCGCCGGGTCCGAGGCCCTGGCCACCCGGCGCCGGGCCCGGAAGCTCGGAGTCGAGCTCGACTGGCCGTCGGCGCCGGGCTGGCCCGAGACCTGGCCCCCCCTCGAGCCCGACGTGGGGACGCATCCGGTCGAGCGCCAGCACGGGCTCGTCCAGGCCACCACCATGTACGCCCTCATCGAGTCGGCCCTGGCCCACGCGGCGGGGCGCGGTCCCGACGCGCAACGCCGGGCCATGGGTGAGCTCATGGACCGGTTCAACGCCGTGGCCGCCGCCAATCCCCTGTCGTGGTTCGGAACCCGACGCGACGGCCCCGAGCTCACCACGCCCACGCCGGACAACCGGATGATCTGCTTCCCCTATCCCAAGTACTGCAACGCCGTGATGGACGTGGACATGGGCGCCGCCGTGGTCGTCACCGACGCGGCGACGGCGCGATCGTGGGGACTGGCCCCCGACGAGGTCGCCTACCTTGGAGGATGGGCGGACGCCCACGAGGTCTGGTACCTGTCCGAGCGTCAACAGGTCCACACCGCCCCCGGCCTGGTGGCCTGCGCCGAGACGGCACTCGAGGGCGCCGGCGTCACGATCGACGAGGTCGGTGCCTTCGACCTCTACGCCTGCTTCCCGAGTTCCATCGAGGTGGCTCGCGACAGCTTCGGCCTCGCCCCCGACGACCCCCGACCGCTCACCCTCACCGGCGGGCTCCAGTACCACGGGGGACCGGGCAGCAACTACGTCACCCACGCCGTGGCCAACACCGTCGACTGGCTCCGGGCCGGGCACGGTGACGTGGCCGTGGTCCACGGAAACGGGTACTTCCTGACCAAGCAGGCCGTCGGCGTCTACACCAGCCGGCCCCCGGCGCAGACCCCGGAGCCTCCCGGTCCCCTCCAGGAGCGGATCGACGCCGGCTCCACCACGGTGCCGGTGGAGGCGTCGTTCGCCGGTCCGGGGACGATCCTGGCCTACACCGTGACCTACGGACGCGACGGCCGACCGGGCGACGGGGTCATGGTCGTCGACGTCGGTGACGACCATACCGGTCCGGCCCACACGGTGGCCCGGACCGACCCGGCCACGAGCGGCGTCCTGGTGGCCGAGGACGCCGTCGGCGCGGCGGTGATCCTGTCCCCGTCGGACGAGGGGAACGTCGCCCGCCTGGCCTGAGCCGGGTCCCCGGGGTCAGCCCTCCAGGGCCAGAGCCTGTTCGGGGCAGTTCTCCACACCGGTCCGGGCGTCGTCCTCACGCCCGGCGGGGACCTCGTCCACCAGCAGGACACAGTGGCCGTAGTCGTCGGCGTCGAAGAGGTCGGGGGCGAGAACGTAGCAGCGGCCGTGACCCTGGCAACGGTCGGCGTCGAGCCGGATGCGCACGGCCGTCGTTTCTCTACGGGGCCGGCGGGAACTGCAGCGGCAGGTGGTGCAGGGAGCGGAGGCCCTCGGTGTACTCGAGCACCGTCCCGGGGACGAGTTCGTACTCGGGGATCCGCTTGTGCCATTCCCGCATGGCCACCCGGAGCTCCACGCGGGCCAGGTGGGAACCGAGACAACGGTGGACACCACCCCCGAAGGCCAGGTGGGGGTTGGGGTTGCGCATCAGGTCGACCGAGTCGACGCCGGGATGGGCGGTGGCGTCGGTGTTGGCCGCGCCGATCAGGAGCATCACGTGCTCGCCGGCCTTCATCGGGCAACCGTCGATCTCGACGTCCTCACCGAGCACCCGGGGAACGGCGGGAACGGGGCTCTCCCACCGAAGCAGCTCCTCGATGGCCGAGGGGATGACCGACTCGTCACCCGCCACCTGGCGTCGGTGCTCGGGATTCTGCGAGAGATGACCGAAGATGCAGTCGAGCGTGTCGGTCACCGTGTCGAGACCGGCGATGATGAAGAGGAAGCAGATGTCGAGGATCTCCTCGTCGGTCAGTCTGACCCCGTCCACCTCGGACACCATGATCCGGGCCAGGAGGTCCTCGGTGGGCGCCCGTCGGCGTTGCTCCAGCGTCTTCTCGAAGTAGGCGTAGATGTTCTCGGCCGTCTTCTTCCGCGTCGGCGCCTGGTCTTCCATGGTGCTGCCGGCGGGCCGGATGATCCCGTCCTTCATGGCCAGGAAGAGGTCGAGGTCCTCGAGGGGCAGGCCCATCAGGCGGAGAAACACGGTGCAGGGAAGGGGGACGGCGAAATCCTCGTGGAAGTCGCACGTCCCGCGCGAGGCGAAGTTGTCCATGGTCCGGTTGACCAGCTCGGCCACCTCGCCGTCGAGAGCCGCCATGTGCTTGGGGGCGAACAGCGGGTCGAGGATCCGGCGGTACTTCACGTGCTTGGGGGGATCGACGCTCAGCGGGATGAGGGGTCGGATGTTGCCCAGCTGGACGGCCTCGGGACCCGAGGTGAAGACGGCCGGCTTGCGCAGAGCCGCCTCCACGTCCTGACGGTGGGTGAGTAGGTGGAACATCCCCTCGATGTTGTGGACGCGCTGCTGCCGCAGCATCTCGGAGATGGCCCGGGGGTCGTCGGCCGATGCCAGATCGACCATCATCGTCGATGAGGTGGATTCCAGTTCGTTCTCGACAGCCATCGCACGTGCCTTTCACTACGGCCCAATTGTCGTCACCCCGACCACTGTCGCCACCACCGCCACTGTCGCCACGGAGCGTGCCGAACCGGTGCCGGTCCGGGAAACGAGCGGTCACCGGCCACCTGGGCCCTACCCGTGCCACGTTAGCTTTTCCTGACGCAGATGTCAGCCCTGACGGCGGCGTCAGGACCGGCTCCGCCCGTCGGCGCCCGGGTCGGGTGGGCCCGACACCCTCCGGGGTCCGCCCCCCCGTGCCTCAAGGACTCCTTTCCGGATGCCGACGCGCGGGTATCCGAACACCGCCCCTGACCAGGGCACAGTACGATCGGGCGAAGGAGACAAGGGGGTCGTCGTGGTCATCGCAGGGAGCGAGAGAGCGACCCGCCGTCGCGGTATGCGACGGCAACGCGACTCGTCGCCCTTCCCCTTCGGCCCCGACCTCCGCCAGGCACGGGAGCGACTAGGTCTCAGCCTCGATTCCATCCAGGACCGCACCGGGGTCCGCCGCTTCTACCTCGAGGCCCTCGAGGAGGGCGACCTGACCCGGCTGCCCGACGAGAAGACGGCCCTGGTCGCCGTGCGCCGGTATGCCGAGATCCTGGGCCTCGACGCCGCCCGTATGACGCAGACCGTGGGTGAGAGATGGCACACCGTGGGCGAAACCCGGACACCGGAGCTGGCCGGGGTCGGCCGGGGGCCGTCCCCCATCGGCGGTGACTCCGCCGTCGTCCCCCTCGTCCCCCTCGTCGCCGGCCACCTGAGCCACTATCCGGGCGACACCTCACACCTCCGCGCCTTCACCCAGACCGCCCAGGTCCCGATGGTGACGGCGGCGACCGTCCGCCCGACGCTCCCCCCGGGACTGCGGTTCGACACCACCGACTCCCTCCCGGTGACGAGGCGCCGGGGCCTCGACCCCTACCCCGTCCCCATGGCCCTGCGGGTGGCGATCTGGACCACGGTCCTCCTGCTGGTCCTGAGCGGGGCGGCCATCGCCGTCCACCACTGGCGGCCCGCGTGGTTGGACCGGATCCACCTGGTGGCGGGCACGGGTGGGACCCGCCCGGCCCCGGGCCCGGCCGCCGTCCATCGGTCGGGCCCTCTCGTGACGGAGGCGGCGGCGGGACCGCTGGCGGCCTCGGTGAGCGTCCGCTCCCCCGTCTACGAGGTGGTGGTGGCCACCCAGGCACCGTGTTGGCTGCACGTGAGCAGCCCCACGAGCTTCGCCCCCCTCTTCTCGGCCACGGTCCCGGCCGGAACCACCAAGACCTTCACGTCGGGGAACGGCCAGCTCTCGGTGGAGCTCGGGGCCAGCCACGTCACGGTGACGGTCCAGATCCTGGGCAAGACCGTCCCGGGCTGGGTCCTGGCACCGCGCTCGGCGCCGTTCGTGGTGAACTTCCACTCCTCGCCCACCTGACGCCGGCACCGGCGGGGCCGTCCCCTCCCGTTTGCGCCACCGCCGTCCACCCTGGTTCGCTGAGGTCCGTGGCCCAACCCGACACCGCTGACCCGAACACCGGCAACCCGGGCGCCGGCGACCCGGACGCCGGCGAGATGGACGGCGACATCTACGGCTTCTGGGCCGTCTGCCGCCGCGACGACCCGGTCATGGCCATCGAAGGCCTCGGCCAGGAGATGCGGATGGTGACCCGGTTCGCCGACGTCGACGCCGTGCTCCGCGACCCCGAGCGCTTCCCGTCGCGGATCAACGCCGACACCATGGGGCCGGTCATGGGCACCGTCATCCTGGCCATGGACGGCGACGAGCACCGCCGCCACCGCAATCTGGTGGCCCACGCCTTCCGGCCGTCGGCCCTGGTGCGGTGGGAGGACGAGCTCATCGCCCCCACCGTCCACCGGCTCATCGACACCGTCGCCGGCACCGGCCGGTCCGACCTGGTGGCCGACGTCACCAGCCGCTATCCCGTCCAGGTCATCGCCGGCGTCCTGGGCGTCCCCACCGACGACTACGAGCTCTTCCAGCGCTGGGGCCTCGAGATCTCCATGGGTCCCGAGGACTACGACGTCTCCAAGGCGGCCTCCCGGGCCATGCGGGACTACCTGACGCCTCTGGTCGAGCGGCGCAAGATCGACCCCGGCGACGACCTCGTCTCGGACATCGTCACGGCCGAGATCGGCGGCGAGCGCCTGAGCGACGAGCACATCTACGGCTTTCTCCGCCTCCTGCTCCCGGCCGGGGCCGAGACCACCTTCCGGGCCCTCGGCAACTGTCTCCTGGCCCTTCTCTGCCACCCGCCCGTCCTGGCCCGGGTGCGCGACGACCGCACCCTCCTCGACGCCGTCATCGAGGAGACGCTGCGGTGGGAGACGTCGGTGACCATGGTCAACCGCGAGACGGCCTGCCCCGTCGAATTGGACGGCGTCACCCTCCCGGCCGGGGTCTCGGTGATCTGCGCCACGGGCTCCGCCAACCACGACGAGACCCGGTACGACAACGCCGAGGTCTGGGATCTCGACCGCCCGCCCGCCGCCCACCTGGCTTTCGGCACCGGTCGGCACCAGTGCCTGGGAATGCACCTGGCGCGACTCGAGCTGCGCGTGGGCCTGACCGCCATCCTCGACCGGCTCTCCGGTCTGCGCCTCGATCCCGCCGCCGACCCGCCCCGCATCGAGGGGACGGCGTTCCGATCGCCGCCTCGCCTCGACGTCCTTTTCGACACCTGACCCCGACCCGTAGGGTCTGGGCGGGACCAACGCATGGGGGGATAATCATGACACCGAAGATCACCATCGTGGGCGGCGGAAGCACGCACTGGACGCCACGGCTGCTCGCCGATTTCGCCAACACCCCCAGTCTGCGTGACTGCTCGGTCGCACTCACCGACATCGACGAGTCGTCGCTACCCCCCATGCTGACCATCGCCAAGCACATCGTGACGTCGCGCCGCATCGGGATGGAGGTCACGGCCACCACCGATCTGCGCGCCGCCCTCGACGGCGCCGACTTCGTGATCATCGCCCTGTCCGTCGGCGGTTTCGCCAGCATGGGCCACGATCTCGAGATCCCGTCGCGCTACGGGATCTGGCAACCGGTGGGCGACTCGGTCGGACCCGGCGGCATCGCCCGCTCACTGCGCAGCATCCCCGTCGTCCTGCGCATCGCCACCGAGGTCGAACGCTGCGCCCCCGATGCCACCCTGCTCAACGTGAGCAACCCCCTCACCGCGCTGTGCCGGGCCGTCTCCTCAGAGACCTCCGTGCGCACCGTCGGGCTCTGCAACGAGCTGGTGGGGCTCCAGTTCTGGCTCAGCCTGGTCTTCGACGCCGACATGCGCGAGATCGACCCCACCGTGGCCGGCGTCAACCATCTTCCCCTCGTCACCTCCCTGCGTATCGGCGGTGACGACGGCTTCGCCATGTTGCGCGACGTTCTCGACAATCCCGGGCGCCTCGAGGGGCAGCCGGTGTGGATGACCCCGCCGGCGGCGTCGCACTGGCACCGGATCGATCCGTCCCGGGACTGGACCAAGGCCGACATCGTGGCCAACAACCGGGTCAAGCTGGAGATCTTCCGTCAGCTCGGGGTCCTGCCCGGTTCGGCCGACACCCACGTGGCCGAATTCTTCCCCTGGTTCGTGACGCCCGCCTCCGACGAGGGTCGGGCCTGGGGGGTCCACCATTACGGCCTGGCCGGTCACACCCAGGACAAGGTGGACGACGGCGTCTGGGCGGCCGAGCTCGAAGCGGGGGGCGAGATACCGCAGTGGTCCTCGGGCGAACTGGTGGCGCCGTTGCTCGACGGCATCGTCACCGGCACGCCCCGTTCGCTGCCCGTCAACCTCCCGAACTCCGGTCAGGTGACCGACCTCCCGACCGGTGTCGTCGTCGAGTGCATGGGCACCATCGACGGCGACGGGGTCCGCCCCCGTGACACGGCGTCGGCCGGTGCCGCCGCCGAGCACCTCCGCCGCGTCGTCGCCTCCCAGGAGCTCACCGTCCGGGCCGCCCTGACCGGCGACCGGGGCCTCGTCCTCCAGGCCATGCTGGCCGATCCCGTGGCCGGCACCCTCCCCTGGGAGCACGTCACGGACATGACCGAGGAGATCCTGGCGGCGTCGGCCCCGTGGCTGCCCCAGTTCCCTCCACCGTCCTGAGCCGACGGCATCTGCGATCCGGGCCTCCCCTCAAGGCGGCGGGGCCCCGCTCCGATGAACCTGTGTGAGCACCTGGACCGACGGCGCCCCCCAGACCTCCGATCCCCACGCCGGCTTCCAGAGCGTCGCCGGACGGCTGGCTCGCGTCATCGGCACGGCCGACGAATCGACCCTCGACGCCGTGGCCGCCTCGTTCCTGGAGAAGCTCGGGAGCTTCGCCGACGTCGACGTCTCGTTCGTGACCCTGGTGGACGACAGCGCCTGCGTCACCGACGACTGGCACTGGATCCGCCCGGGGTTGGCCGCCTCGGCCCCGGCCGTCCGCTCCCCGCTGTCAGCCATGTTCGGTTCGGCCATGGACGTCCTGCGGACAGGGGACACCGTCGTCATCGACGATCTCTCACGCATCGAGCTGGCCCCCTCGGAACGGGCGCTGGCCACCGCCAATGGTCTCCAGGCCATCATGATCGCCCCCGTCATCGTGGGGTCACGGTTGCTGGGCGTCATGGGCCTCCAGGTCTTCCACCGCCCCCGGCCGTGGGAACCGAGCCTCGTCGTCCAGGTGGAGCTCCTGGCCCAGACCCTCGTCCAGGCCGTCTGCCGGACCCGTCAGCAGGGGGCCCTGGCCCGGGCCGAGGCCCGGTCGCGACGGATCGCCGAGTACATCCCCGACGGCCTGCTCCTGCTGAACGTGAAGGGCGCCGTGACGTGGGTCTCGCCGTCGTTCTGCGAGATGTCGGGTCTGGCCGCCAGCCGCGTCCTCAACCGGGCGGCCTCCTCCTTCTTCCACCCGGCCCACCGTCAGGCCGTCGAGGACCATCTGGCGCGCGCCGTGCGCAGCCGCGACGCCCACGTCACCGCCCAGCTCCAGAGTGAGACGGCGGACTGGCGTTGGGCAGACGTATCGCTGCGCCTGGCCGCCGAGCAGGATCCGGGTGTCCCCGACGAGATCGTGATGAGCATCCGCGACGTCCACGAGCGACATCTCCGGGACCAGCATCTGGTCCGCCAGGCCGATATCGACCCTCTGACGGGCCTGGCCAATCGCTCCGCCTTCGAGCGGGCCCTGGCCGCGCTGGCCGAACGCGACGTCCGCGTGTCGGTGGCCTTCTGCGACATAGACGACTTCAAGATGATCAACGACGATTTCGGCCAGGACATCGGCGACGACGTCCTGCGGGCCGTGGCCGCCGGCATCGGCAACATCGTCCGCGGCGACGACATCGTGGCCCGCTTCGGTGGCGACGAGTTCGCCGTCGTGGTCACCCAGGTCGACGACATGCAGACCGTCCCCCTCGGGGCGCGGCTCCTGGGGGTGACCCGGGATCTCCACGTGGGCGACAGGAACGTCTCCCTGTCGGTCGGTGTCTGTGGTCCGGGCCCGGCGTCGGACGCCGGCGCCATGCGCCAGAGAGCCGACCAGGCCATGTACTCGGTCAAGCGGATCAACAAGAACAACTGGGTCGAGGTCGAATGGGACCCGCCCCACGGTTGACCGCCGACCGGGCCCGGTTAGTCTGACCCTCCGGTGATCGAGATCATGATCTTCCGTCTGGCCCCCGAGGCCGACGAGAGGGACTTTCTGGCGGCCGACCGCCACGTCCAGTCCGATTTCGCCTACCAGCAACCGGGCCTACGACGACGAACGACGGCCCGTGGCGCCGACGGCGCCTGGATCGTCATCGACCTCTGGCGCTCCGATTCCGACGCCGATGCCGTGAGGGCCCGCTGGGGTCAGGACCCGGTCACGGCCCGGTTCATGTCCTTCGTCGACGCCGACACGGTCCGCACCGAGCGCTACGAGACCCTCGACTGAAAGGCCCGGCCGCCCCGCCGCCGGCTGTCGCCCGGCTACTGCTGTCGCCCCGTCGCCGGCTGTCGCCCGGCGCCGGCTGTCGCCCGGCTACTGCTGGACGAGCACCAGGGGGACGCCCTCGGGTCGTCCACCGCCGCCAGCGTGGGACCACCGGGGATGTCGAACGGCTCGGCCACGATCCGGGCGCCCAACTCGACGGCCAGGGCCAGCGACGCGTGGAGGTCCCGGACCTGGACGTACAGGCTCACCCCGCTGCGCTCCCCCTCCCGCATGTGGCCCGACGGTCCCGGCTCGGGGCCGCCCAATCCGGCTGGGATCTCCATGATGGGACCGTCGCCGATCTCCCAGTGGAACAACGTCCGGTAGAAGGAGGCCTGACGCTGCGGATCACGCGCCACGATCTCCCAGTGCACCACCGGTCTGGCCCAGTCATCGCCCACCACTGCCTCCGATCCCGCGCCCCCTTTGAGCGTCGCACACGCCGGACGTTCCGGCGGACCGCGGATCGGCTACCTCAGTTCCGCGGTTCCGGCACGGCGGTGGCCCGCACGGCGGTGGCCGCGTCGCGACCCGGATGGGCGGTGATGAGTATCCCCCCGACCACGGCACCGAGGGTCAGCGACCCCGCCGCCCACGCACTGGCCGTAGCGAAGCCGTGGACGGTGGCCCGGGCCACCAGATCGGCACCGGAACGGTGCACCGCCAGATAGGAGGCCGTGGCCGTGGCGGCGATGGTGTTGAGCAGGGCGGTGCCGATGGAGGCGCCAACCTGCTGTGACGTGTTCGTCGTGGCCGACGTGATACCGACGTCACGGGGGTCGGCGTTGGAGGTGGCGGTGCTGATACAGGGAACGAGGGCGATACCCAACCCCAGACCGAGCAGGATCTCGGTAGGCAGGACGTGGCCCACGTACGAAGCGCCCGGACTCAGTTGCGTCAGAAGGGCCACGCCGGCGGCGGCCAGAAGCAGCCCCGGAACGACCAGGAGACGGGTGCGGAGATGGGGCATCAGCCGGCTGGCCAGCTGGGTGGCGGCCAGGCCGTTCACGGCCATGAGGGGGAGGAATGCCACACCGGTCTTGAGCGGAGAGTAGTGATCGACGGTCTGCAGCAGATAGGTGAGAAAGAGGAAGGTGCCGTACATCCCGAGCACGGCCAGGATGATGGTGAGAAATGAACCGCTGCGGTTGCGGTTCGCCAGTATCCGCAGGGGCAGCAGCGGGTCCGACACCTTGACCTGAACGAGCACGAAGAGCGCCAGCAATGTGACCGCAGCCGCCAGCGGAGCCACCACCCCGACCGAGCTCCAGCCATCGGCGGCGGCCTCACCGAGCCCGTAGACGAGGGCCACCAACCCGCCGGACCCGAGGATCACCCCGGGGATGTCGAGTCGGATACCGGGGTGCCCCGACAGTGTGGGGATCATGGTGAAGGCACCGAAGGCGACGATGGCCGCTATGGGCAGATTCACGTAGAGGCACCAGCGCCAGTCGAGATACTGCGTCAGGAAGCCCCCCAGAATGAGCCCGAAGGCTGCACCCCCGATGGCGATCGAGGCGTAGATCCCGAAGGCCCGCCCCCGTTCGCGGGGATCGGCGAAAGTGGTGGTGAGCAGGGACAGGACCGACGGCGCCAACAAGGCTCCGAACAACCCCTGCAGGGCGCGGGCGGCGATCAGCATGCCCGTCGTCTGGGACGCCCCTCCGAGCGCCGAGGCGACGGCGAAACCCACCACGCCGACCATCAGTGTTCGCTTGGGGCCGACCATGTCACTGATCCGACCGCCCAGCAACAGCAGGCCACCGAACCCCAATGTGTACGCCGTCACCACCCACTGCCGGTCGGCATTGGAGAAACCGAGGGAGTGCTGCGCCGAGGGGAGGGCGATGATCATGATCGTGGTGTCGAGGACGACCATGAGTTGGGCCCCGGCGATGACGACCAGGATCCACCAGTGGGCGCGGGTGGGAGCTTCCGGCCCGCTCGGAGAGGCCTCGCGGGTCTTGAGGTCGGTCATCGCTACAGCTTTGCACCCCTGTCGACACCTCCCCGTGACGGCGGTCGGGTGCCGACGGCCGTCACGTCTGGCGCGCGCGCCATTGTGACGACAAGCGACGGAGGGACCAGAGCCTTCGGTCCCTGTCCGGTACGTTGACCGCGGGCTCGTCCGACGTTCCCATCTCGGTCCGCCGTTCCCGCCTCCTAAGGTTGGGGGATGCGTTCACGACGACCGCGGTTCGTCCTCTGGGGTGTGGCGATCCTCCTCCTGGCCGGCGGTTGCAGCGGTCCGGCCAACCATGTGGCGTCCACCACGGCCTCGCCCGTGACGAGCGCCACCGGTCCGGCGACACCGGCCTACGTGGCCAGAACCGCTCCCGCTTCTCCCGTCGGGTCCCAGCTCACCTGGATGTTGAGCGCCGTGAAGGCCCTGCCCCTGACTCCACAGGTCGTCGACGCCCATTTCGACTCCACCTTTCTGGCCCAGGTGGGCGTGGCCGAGCTCAATGACGTCTTCGGGGAATTCAGCTCATCCTCGGGCGCCACTCTGGTCGGGATCCTCTCGGAGTCCCCGACGTCGCTCAAGGCCGTGGTGCTCCTGGGCGGCACCAAGGTGACACTCACCATGGCCGTCGACCTGGCCGGACTGATCAGCGGCCTGCTCCTAGCGCCGGTGGCGCCTCCCCCACCCACGAGTTGGGCCCAACTCGACCGGGAGCTCGCCGCCATCGCACCGGACACGAGCTTTCTGGCGGCGCGCCTGTCTCCGGCCGGGACCTGTATCCCGATCCACCGGGTGGCGTCCTCCACGCCACGCCCGCTGGCGTCGATGTTCAAACTCTTCGTCCTCGGTGCGCTCGCTCGTCAGATCGCCGCGGGACGAGTCTCGTGGAAGCAGGAGCTCACCGTCCAGAGCGCCCTCAAGAGCGTCGGGAGTGTGCGGGCATCGCTCCAGTTCAGCCCGGTCGGCACAAAGGTGTCGGTGCAGGAGACGGCCACGAAGATGATCTCGATCAGCGACAACACGGCGGCCGACATGTTGATCAACCTGGTGGGCCGGTCCGCCGTGGAGGCACAGGTCCACCGGTGGTCGGGGAGCGCCACTCTGGACGACCCGTTTCTCACCACCCGGGAGATGTTCCTCCTGCACTACGTCGATTTCCCCGTCCTGGCCGACCGGTACCTCGCCCTGGCTCCCGACCGACGTGCGGCGTTCCTGGCCTCGTCCGTCGACCCCTTGTCGCTCGATCAGATCCGGGCGTCGACCGGTCCCCGCGACGTCGACAGCATCGAATGGTCGGCGTCGGCGTCGGACCTCTGCCACGCGTGGGCGGGATTGCAGCGCCTCGCCGGGCAATCCCGCTTGGCCCCGATTCGCGGCATCCTCTCGGTAAACACGGGAGGGATAGGCCTCGACCGCACGCGGTGGCCGACCGTCTGGTTCAAGGGTGGCTCCGAACCGGGGGTGCTGACCCTCGGCTTTCTGGCCAAGAACGACCGTGGCCAGACCTTCGTGGTGGTGGCCCTGACCGGCGATCCGGCGAAGGCGTTGCCGCCCACGGCCACGGCGGACCTGATCGCCCTGGTCAAGGGGGCCTTCGGACTCGTCCGGTAGTTCAGGGCGGCGTCACCTCGAGGGTCAGGAGGTCGGTGGCCAGCACCACGTCACCGTCGAAATGGGCGGCCGCCTGGTCCAGCCACTCCTGCTCGGCGCCGGGCGCCGGTGCCGGCACCAGATGGGTGAGGACGAGGGTGCGGACACCGCTTCGGGCCGCCGTTCGCGCGGCGTCGGGTACCGAGGAGTGGTAATCGAGCACGTCGGTGAGCCGGGGCAGGCCGATCTGCTCGATCAGATCTCGTCGGACGACGGTGTGGACCAGCATGTCGGCCCCCGCGCACAGGTCGTCCAACCCGGCGCAGGGCACCGTGTCCCCGGCGATGACCACGGACCGCTCACCGTCGTCGACGCGGAAGCCCATGGTGGGCCGGACCGGCGCGTGATCGGTGGGGGCGGCCGTGACCCGCACCGGTCCCTCCTCGAAGATCGCCCCGCCATCGACCTCGACAACGGTGGCCGCCGGTCGCCACTGCAGGTCCTCATGGTGGGCCAGGCGGTAGCCGATGTCCGGCTCGAGCATCGCTTCGGTGGCCCGCAGCAGGGCGGCCGATCCGCGCGGACCGAACACCGGTAGGGGACTGGGGGCGAACGACGTCACCCACCGCATGGTGAAGACGTCGTTCAGATCGGTGATGTGGTCGCTGTGGAGGTGGGTCAGGTACAACGCCCGGATCGCTCCGGCGCCCGATCCCACGGCGGCCGCTCGCATCAGGACGCCACGTCCGCAGTCGAAGAGCAGGTCCCCGGCGGACGTACGGACCAGTGTGGAGGGGCCGGCCCGCGACGGATCGGGAAGCGGACTGCCACTACCCAGGATGATCACCTGCATGATGCTCCTCGCCTCAGGTCCGGTGGCCGTGGCGGTCTGTCACCGGGTCACGGACAACTCGTCGAGCTCGGGCGCTCGCCCACCCGCCGATCCGAAGATGTGGATAGCGATATAGCGGGCCCGGGTCGGCGGAAAGTGAAGCACGTCCGTGGTGCCGTCTCTCGGCCCGGTCACGGTGGCCACCGTGCGCCAGGAACGGCCGTTCTCGGAAGCCTCCAGATCGTACGTAGCCGGTCGGAGCGTCACCACCGGGCCCGGGGGAGGCGGTTGGTTGAGGGCGGGCGCCGGAGGCCACATCTGGCCCCATCGCACGGTGGCGGTGCTCACCGTCTGCACGCCGCCCGGAAACGGTGCCGTCAGGGTGGCCGGGAGGGTGACCGGTTGCCAGTCGGTGGCCGGGCTGCCGTCCACCGCAGCCAGGGCGGGCGCACCGGGTTCCGACGACGTGGCGTACGCCTTCCCGCAGCGCACCGTGTCACCGGTGACCGTGAGGTCGGGGCGCCCGGTGGCCACGTGGACGGTCCGCCCGGTTCCGATCTTCTTGACGTGCCCATCGGTCTCCAGCGGGAGTGGGGCCCCGCTGGTCAGGGTCACCGCCGTGGTGCGCTGACCGATGGCCACGGTGAAGCGGCGGCCGTGCCAGGACAGGTCGTACAGGACGACTCCGCCCAGTTCACCGGTGAGACTGGGAGCGAGGTGGACGGCGTCGGCGTTCCACCGCAGGCCCGAGTAGCCGTAGAGGAATTCCTGGAGGAACCCTCCGATCCCGGTCATGAACGTGAAGGCTCCCCCGCCCCTGGTCTCCGAGAACTGGTCGAAGTAGTCACGCACGAACGGTTCCACGCTGCGCTGGGTGAACACGTAGCTGGAGCACCCCGGGGAGCCCAGGGCGGCGCTGTCGATCGAAGCGACCGAGTCGCTCATCGACGGACCCGCGGGATCGGTGCGGGGCACGTAGTAGTCGAGGTTGCCTTGCTCCAGGGCCGCCGGCAGCGGGTAGCCCCAGGGGTATTCCACCAGTGTGGTGTCGGCCTGCTTGACCAGTTGCCCGTCGTAGCCGTCGAACTCGGGTTGAAAACCCGGCGCCGTCCCGCCGGGCACGGTGATCCGCGTCGCCACCCGCGACCAGGTCGACGGTGCCTTGAGCCCGAGAACCCGGGCCGCCGCGGTGGCGTTCAACAAGGTCTCCTTGGCCGCCACATTGGTGTAGACCTCGTTGTCGACATCGGGGTTCTCCTCGTCGGGGCCCGTGACACCGTCGATGTCATCGGTGCCACCCGTTCCCGGAGTCACCCGCGATGCCCAGAATGCGGCGGCGGCGGAGATGACCGGCCAACCCCGCTGCGCCAACCACTTCTTGTCCCCCGTGGCCAGGTAGTACTGCCACTGAGCGAGCGCGATGTCCGCCGTCACATGCTGTTCGTACAGACCTTCGCTGAACAGCGATACCGGCGGGGGGATCTGTTCGCTTCCGTCGATGGCACTCTCCCACGGGTAGCGGGCGCCCCTGTAGCCCGTCGCCCCGGCATGGGCCTCGGCCGCCGCCAACCGCTGGTACCGGTAGGCGTTCATGCCGGCCGCCAGGTCGGGGTGCTGGGCCAGGAGAGCCGGGTACATCCACGTTTCGGCGTCCCAGAAGATATGCCCGTTGTAGCTGTTGGAAGAGAGTCCCGCCGGTGAGACGCTCCAGTCCACGCCGTCGCGCGTGCTCGCCCACAGGTAGAACTCGCTGGCGTTCACCTCTGACGCCAGCGTCGGATCGCCGAGAACGTCGATCCGGCCGGACCATAGTTTCGCCCAGGCGGCGTCATTCGCCTTCATGAGGGTGCGGAACCCGGCTCGGGCGGCGGCGGCCGCCTGGTTCCGGGCGTCGACGACGGCGTCGGCCCCGCCCTGGGCGCTCACCACGCCCACGTACTTGGTGAAGGTGTAGCTGTGGCCGGCCACGACCGGGAACGTGACCTCCTGACCGACGCTCTGAGCGGTCTTGGCGTCGATCTCGGTCGTCGTGGCCTTCACGTCGGCACTGGTGCCCAGCTGGCTGGCGATGGCGGCGGTGATCCCGGTGCCCACGGTCTGCACACTGACCCAGTCACGATGGATACCGGCCGCCCAGCCCTTGCCGACCTGGGTGCTCGATGTGGCCGGAGAGCCATCGATCACGTCGGCCACGGTGGCCGTTCCGGACCAGCGCGGCGTCATCGTCAGCTGGACGAGCCCGACATCCTGCCGGGCACGATCGGTCAGTACCTCGAAGGACAGGTCGGTCACATGTCCGTCGGGAGCGGTCCAGCGGGCCTGTGTGGAGACGACGCCGGTTCGCAGGTCAAGCGCCTGTCTCCAGTCGTGGGTGTGGCCGCGGGTGAGGGCGAATGCCTGTCCCCCGTCGGAGAACGTGAGTGTTGACCAGGTCGGGATGTTGGAGCGCTGCTGGACGGCACCCGGGGCCTGGGCGTAGAAGCCGGCCAGCTCGGACTGGGTGGGCACCGTCCCACCCTCGTATCCCTGGCCCTCGGGCGGAACGCGGACACCGAGCTCGCCGTTGCCCGTGAACGTCGGTGCGTACCTCGGTCCAGTGTTCGTCGCCGTGAGGAGATACGAGCCGGTGCCACCGGCCGGATCGGCGGTACCGCCGTCGGTGCCCGAGGCACCGACGGGGTCGGTTCCGATCATCGTCCCGGCCGCCAGGCAGAGACAGAGGACGGCGGCGCCCAGAGGAACGCCCACCTGAGAACGTCGCACCCGGGTCTCCTTGCTCACAGGCTCGGCGCGGCAACTCTCGGCAGGACCCCGGTCAGCGCCGTCGCTGCCAATTGCTCAGGCGCGTCTCCTCGTTCAGAGCGACACCACGGAGCCCGTCGCCAGCCGGAGCTCGTACATGTGCGGAGGGCGGAACTTCTCGCACACACTCATCTGAACGCTGTCACCGAGCGGGGTGTAACCGGTGGTGCCACCGGTGACGGTACCGGTATCGGTGTAGGCGGTGAACCCCTTCGGACATTTCCCGGATCGGACGACGGTCAACGAGACGATCGTCGTCGCCCCACCGTTCCACGTCCATCTGTACGTCCTCGGGCCACCGACCTTCGTCAGATCCGTACCCTTGCCGGACAGGGTCTTCTCGGCCCCCACCGGCGTGCAGTTCGTGACGTAGAACTTGTACGCGCCGCTGGCCACACCTTTGAATCCGGTGCAGCTCACACTGGAGACGGCCCAGGCGGGAGAGGACACGACCACTGCAGCCGCCGACGCCGGCACGGAGACGGCAAAGACGGCGACCACCACCATGATTGAACGACGCATTACTTTCCACCTCCTCGTCCGATCCGCCCCGCTGGCCATGGTAATCACGGCGGGAGCCCGGTGCCTCGGCGGCCACAACCGGAGCTCCCCGCCGCCCTGCGGCAACGGCGGCCCCCGGCCGAGGCCGGGGACCGTCGGGACATCATCAGGATCGACCTCAGCAGGTACTGCCGTGAAAGGTGGCTGCTCCCGGAACGAGGCGTCCGGGCGTTGAGATCCCGTCTTCACGGAACGTCCCGGCGTAGTCGCCCCTGGCTGCCACCCAGTTGCCCTTGAAGACCAGACCGTCAGCGCCCCCTGCGGTCCAGACCTCCGTGATCTTCGTCCCGCCTCCGACGTAGACGCCCGCGTCACCGAGGTCGCTGGTGAAGGAGTGGCCGGTGCCGAACGTCTCGATCTCGCAGCCTTCGCCGGTCACCTCGTTGGTCCACATACTGCCCGGCTTCACATGGGTCGTCGGCGCCGCCGGGGCGGCTCCCGCCACACCCGTCAATCCCATCGTCGCCGCCAACGCCAGACCGGCGGTCATCACCATCATTCGTCGCATCACCGCTCCTACGTTGTCCGTGCGGACCGGCGCCTTGCCGGGCCACCCCCAGCGTGCGCTGCCGTCGCCCTCACCCACCAGGCACATCTCCCTCACGTCACCCTCACATCTCGATGCCCGACTGCCAGGGCACGAGCGAACGGGACCGTTTTGATCAACGGCCGGGGGTCCGGGGAAGGCGCCCTTGACCTTCCCCCTGGGGGAAGGCGCACAGTGACGGCCCGGTCGATCGCCCTCTAGTCACTGGCAGGCGTGGATGCGCCGCCTCGAGCCAGAAGGATCCCGTTAGCCCAGAGTCGTCCATTCTCGATCGAACCACCGGTTGATGCGGCTCGATCCGAACTCGCCCTTGTCGGCGGCCAGGGCGACCGAAGGTGCCTCGTACGAGCCCGACGGTGCCTGCCCGGCGGCGAATGTGACGTTGACGCGGGCCACTTCGTCGTTGCCGAACTCGAGGTAGCACATGCCGCGACCGTCGTACTCGGCAGATCCGCGTTCGCCCCGGATTATGGCGGCGATCCGGTCGGCAGCGACGGAGGCCTGGCGTTCCGAGAACACCCCCGCCTTGGGCGTTCCGACGCTCGTCACGTCGCCAACGGCGAACACCTCGGGATAGGAGGTCTCCAAGGTCAACGGGTCCACCGGGATCCAGCCGTCGACCGTCATCCCTGATTCGGCCACGACATGGGGGACGCGGTGGGCGGGCACGCCGAGAAACAGGTCGAAGGGCATTTCCGTGCCGTCGGCCAACACGGCGATACCCTCCACCAGCTCCTTCACCAACCGGTTGGGATACCACCCGATCCCCCTCTGACCAAAGGCCGCGAGCAACGCTTCGGAGGCTGCCGGGGACGGTGGGATCGGGACCGGAAGGGGCATGACCAGAGAGATCTCCGATGCTCCCCGCACTCCGCGCCTGGTCAGGTAGTCGTGCATGAGCAGCGCCGTCTCGCTCGGCGCCGGAGGGCACTTGAAGGGTGTCGACATGACACCGACGACCACCCGCCCGCCGGCGAAGCGCTCGAGCACATCACGCAACGCGAACGCCGCCTCTTCGGTGTAGAAGTCGTGACCCCAATCGAGCAGTCCCGGCGTCGCTCGCGGATCGAGGTCAGCCCCGAGGGCAACCACGAGAACGTCGGCGTCGTACACACCCGCATCGGTCTCGACCCGCTTGGCGGCCGGGTCAATCCTGGTCACGGTGGCCCGCACAAACTGCACTCCGGGTTTGACGAGATCGCGGTACGGGTGGCGGACGGCGGTCGGCAGTGTGCGGCCGAACATGACGTCCAGTTTCGAAAAGCCGAAGACGAAGTCCTCGCTCTGATCGATCAACACCACATCAGCCTGATAACCGAACTTCTCCGACAAAGAAGTCGAGAGCTCCAGGCCACCGAATCCCGCACCTAGTACGACGACGCGCATGGGAAAAAGATACAGCGCCGAACTCCTCGCCTGCCCGTCGGCAAAGGTGGCGTCATACAACTCTTTCGTGGGGCTAGCTGGAATCGAACCAGCGACCTCAGCATTATCAGTGCTGCGCTCTAACCGGCTGAGCTATAGCCCCTCTGAAACGACCCGCCACGACGGGTGCTCCGGTCGTTGTCGTGCAGGACAGCGTAGCGTCATGCTGCCGGAGCTCCGAACCTCCGTCCGGGCGACCGGGCCCTCCTCTGCCCCGTCCTCCGGCACCGTCCTCCCATCGGTCGCCGAAGAGCACCACGATGGAGCCGTGCGGTGCTCCGTCTGGCCCTGCGGTCTGCTGATCGGCGCCGCCGCGCTGGCCGGCTGCACCACCTCCCCGATGGTGCCCTCGACCTCCCCGACGACCTCCTCCACCCTGGCGTCGCCACCGGCCACGGCGCCGCCCGGGGTCACATCCCTCCCGGCCACGATCCCCTCGTCGGTCACCGCCGGAAACTT
Organism: uncultured Acidimicrobiaceae bacterium; assembly: GCA_963800065.1. Taxonomy (GTDB): domain Bacteria; phylum Actinomycetota; class Acidimicrobiia; order Acidimicrobiales; family UBA8190; genus CAWJFJ01. The sequence continues at coordinate 411,774 of CAWCZO010000010.1, forward strand.
CGGACCGGTGATCCTCGAGCCCGGCGCCGGAATGACCCCCATCTACAACTTCATGCGCGGCGCAGGCACCGCACTGACCATGACCATGTACGAGCTGGCCGATCCGACGGCCGAGCAGATCCTCGGCGCCGACGCCGCCCGGGGTGTCCGGGTCAGGGTGCTCCTGGACTCAGCCCTCGAGGGGGGCCGCAACCAGCCGGCCCGGGCGTACCTGGCCTCGCACGGCGTCGACGTGGCCCTCGCCCCGCCCGGTCGCATCACCCACCAGAAGACGATCTGTACGGACGGAACCACCTGCCTGATCATGAGCCTCAACCTGGTCGCCGACGACTACGCCGGGACCCGGGACGTCGCCGTCGAGGACAGCGATCCCGCCGACGTGGAAGCCATCGAGTCGACCTTCGCCGCTGATTTCGCCGGTGGTACCGCGCCCGCCACGTCGAGCGGTGACCACCTCCTGTGGAGCCCTGGCTCCGAACCACAGATCCTGGGTGTGATCAACGGGGCCCGGCATTCGCTGGCGGTGGAGAACGAGGAGATGGACTCGACCGCCGTAACCGACGCTCTGGCGTCGGCGGCCCGACGCGGCGTGGACGTGGAGGTGTGCATGACAGCGGACCGCTCGTATACGGCCGCTCTCGACCAGATCGTCGCCGCTGGTGGGCATGTCCATCTGTATCCCGATGAGGACGGCATCCTCTACATCCACGAAAAGCTGATTCTGGCCGACGCCGGGACGGCGGCGGCCACGGCGTTGGTCGGATCCATCAACTTTTCCACCAGCTCCATGGAGTACAACCGCGAACTGGACGTCGTCCTGAACGAGAACGACGCTCCCGGCCAGCTGTCGGCCCTGGGCGCCGCCTTCGGCAGTGACTTCGCCGGCGCCCCGTCGATGTAGCCGCGGCCTATTCCTCGGCAGATTCGTCTTCGTCCTCGGCCGCCACCGCCGCCACCGCCGCCACGGCGTGACCGGCATCGAGGCTCATGAGTCGGACACCGGTGGCGTCGCGACCCTGGGCGGCGATCTCCCGCACCGCTGTCCGGATCACGACGCCGCCAGTGGAGACCAGGAGGATCTCGTCGTCGAGGCCGGCCATGAAGGCGGCCACCACACGGCCTCTCACGGCGGTGAGCTTGATGGCCCGTACCCCCTGTCCGCCACGGCCCTGCCGACCGAAGTGGTCGGTCTTGGTCCTCTTGCCGTAACCGGCGTCGGTCACGATGAGCACGTCGGCATCAGGTCTGACGACGTCCAGGGAGACGACCTCGTCACCGGTCCGAAGTCGCATCCCGCGGACTCCGGCGGCGTCACGTCCCATGGGGCGGACATCGTGTTCGGAGAAACGGATCCCGCTGCCGTTGTGGCTGACCATCACCACGTCGTCGTCCCCCGAGGTGGCCACGACCCGTACCAGTTCATCGCCGCCTCGTAGCGCGATGGCGATGAATCCCTCGCGACGTGACTTGTCGTATTCGGTGAAGGCCGTCTTCTTCACCTGGCCCGCCTTGGTGGCAAAGGTGAGGAATCCACCCGAATCGAAGTCGCGGGTGGCCACGATGGCCTGGATGGTCTCGTCGGGAGCGAGGGGAAGGAGGTTCACCACGGCCGTGCCCCGGGCCGTGCGTTCCTTCATGGGAACCTCGTGCGCCCTCAGTCGGTAGACCCTCCCCCGGTTGGAGAAGAGCAGGAGGAAGGCGTGGGCGGAGGTGTGGACCAGCTGGGCCACGAGATCCTCTTCCTTCAGGCGGGCGCCCTGGACACCGCGCCCACCACGACCCTGCGTCCGGAACGACGCGCCGGGCACCGCTTTGATGTATCCCGCCCGCGTCATGGTGACCACGAGCTCCTCGTCCTCGATCAGGTCTTCGACCCCCATCTCCCCGGGGTCGTGGGTGATCCGTGTCCGCCTCGGGTTGGCGTACTTGGTCTTGATCTCCCCGAGCTCTTCGGAGATGACGGCGCGGAGCTTGGTCGGATCACCGAGGATGGCCTCCAGTTCGGCGATGGTCTCGCGCAGCTTGGCCATCTCCTCCTCGAGCTCGGAGCGACCGAGCCGGGTGAGTCGTCCCAGCGTCATGTCGAGGATGTGGACGGCCTGGTCCTCGGTGAACGAGAACGGCGCCGCCATGAGCGCCTCGCGCGCCGCCGGACGATCGTCGGAGGCGCGGATGGCGGCGATGACGGCATCGAGCATCTCGATGGCTTTGAGGAGCCCCTCGACGATGTGGGCACGATCTCTCGCCTTGCCCAAACGGTATTCGGAGCGCCGGGTGACGACCTCGATCTGGTGGGCGACGTAGTGGGACACCGACTGGGCCAGGCTCAGCGTGCGGGGGACGCCGTCGACGAGGGCCACCACGTTGACTCCGAAGCTCGTCTGCATCGGGGTGTGCTTGTAGAGGTTGTTGAGCACCACGTTGGCGTTGGCATCGCGCTTGAGCTCGATCACCAGACGGGCCTGCCGTCCGGCCGAGTCGTTCTGGGTCCGGCTGATCCCCTCCAGCTCGCGGGCGTGCACGAGATCGGCGATCTTCTTCTCGACCACTTCGACCGACGTCTGGTACGGGAATTCGGTCACGACGATGCGGGTCGTTCCGCGAGATTCGTCGATCTCGGCCACGGCCCGCATCTTCACCGACCCCTTACCGGTCCGGTAGGCGTCCAGGATCCCTTGGCGGCCGAGGATGGTCGCCCCGGTGGGAAAGTCGGGACCCTTCACGAATTGCATGAGGTCGTCCGACGTCGCCTCGGGGTTCGCGAGCACGTGAAGAGTGGCGTCGATCACCTCGCCCAGATTGTGGGGCGGGATGTTGGTGGCCATGCCCACGGCGATGCCCTGCGAGCCGTTGACGAGGAGGTTGGGGAAGCGGGCCGGCAGCACCACCGGCTCCTCGTTCGAGCCGTCGTAGTTGGGGACGAAATCGACCGTCTCCTCGTCGATGCCGGCCAGCAGCTCCAAGGCCAGAGGCGCCAGTCGACATTCGGTGTACCGCATGGCCGCCGGGCCTTCGTCGGGCCCGGTCCCGCCGAAGTTCCCGTGACCGTCGATGAGCGGATGCCGGAGGCTGAAGTCCTGGACCATCCGGACCAGGGCGTCGTAGATGGCCATGTCCCCGTGAGGGTGGTAGGTGCCCATGACCTCGCCCACGACCTTGGCGCACTTGGCGTGCGGCCTGTCGGGCCGGAGATTCTGGCTGTCCATCGAGTAGAGGATCCGCCGGTGGACGGGTTTCAACCCGTCGCGCACGTCGGGGAGGGCCCTCGACATGATGACCGACATGGAGTACTCCAGGAACGAGCGCTCCATCTCCTCTTGGATCTCGATGGGCTCGATCGATCCCGACGGAGGATCCGGAACCTCGGTGCCTGTCCCGCCCGAACCGGAGTCTCCCGTCCCGCCGGCGTTCCGTCTGGCCATCGTGCGTCGTCTTCCCTTCGATCATCGTGCGAACAACACCGGGCCCGCCCGGGGCTCCGTCCTCAGATGTCGAGGAATCGCACGTCCTTGGCGTTGCTCTGGATGAAATGACGGCGCAGCTCCACGTCGTCTCCCATCAGAACGGAGCACACCTCGTCGGCCACAGCCGCCTGTTCCACGGTCACCTGGAGCAGTGATCGACGGGCCGGGTCGATGGTGGTGTCGCGAAGCTCGTTGAAGTCCATCTCGCCCAGCCCCTTCAGGCGCTGGAACTCCTTCTGGTGATTGGGGTGCTCTTCGAGGAACCGGGCACGGGCCGCGTCGTCTTTCAGATAGACCTTCTCCTTGCCCACCAGCGTCGAGTACAGCGGCGGTTGGGCCACGTAGACGAAGCCCCCTTCGACCAGGGGCTTCATCTGGCGGAAGAAGAAGGTGAGAAGCAGCGTCCTGATGTGGGACCCGTCCACGTCGGCGTCGGCCAGGACGATCACCTTGTGGTAGCGGATCTTCTCGACGTCGAATTCCTCGGCCAGTCCGGCGCCGATGGCGGCGATGAGGGCCTGGATCTCGGCGTTCTTGAGCATCTTGTCGATGCGGGCCCTCTCGACGTTCAGGATCTTCCCCCGGATGGGGAGGATGGCCTGGGTGCGGGGACTGCGGGCGTCCTTGGCCGAACCCCCGGCGGAGTTCCCCTCGACGATGAAGAGCTCGCTCTCCCTGGGGTCCCGTGACGAGCAGTCGACGAGCTTGCCCGGGAGGCCGGCCCCGTCGAGCGCCGACTTGCGCCGGGTCAGGTCGCGGGCCGTCTGGGCGGCGATCCGGGCCCGTGCCGCCGTCGTCGACTTCTGGACGATCTGGTTGGCCTCGCGCGGGTTCTCTTCGAGCCAGTCGGCCAATTTCTCGTTCGTGGCCCGTTCGACCAGCGAGCGGATGGTCACGTTTCCGAGCTTGGCCTTCGTCTGCCCCTCGAACTGCGGATCGGTCAGTCGGACCGAGATGATGGCGGTGAGACCCTCGCGGATGTCGTCGCCGTCGAAATTCGGGTCCTTCTCCTTCAGTTGCCCCTTGGCTCGCGCGTAGCGGTTGACGACATTGGTCAGGGCCTTGCGGAAACCCTCTTCGTGCATGCCACCGTCGTTGGTGGAGATCCCGTTGGCGAAGGAGTGGATCGAGACGTGGAACCCGGTGTTCCACTGCAGCGCGATCTCGACCTCCTGCTCGTTCTCGGACTGCCCGAACGAGCACACCTTGCGGAACAGGGACTCCTTGGCCGCGTTCAGGTGCTTCACATAGTCCACGATCCCGCCCGTGTAGCGGTAGACGACCTTCTGTTCGCGATCGGCCCGCTCGTCGGAGAAACGGATCTCGAGTCCCTTGTTCAGAAAGGCCATGACCTGGAGCCGCTCGAGGACGGTCTGGGCCCGGAAGTCGATCTCCTCGAACACCGAGGCGTCGGGCCAGAAGGTCACCGTCGTTCCCGTCCGGTCCTTCGGGGCCGGCCCGGTGACATGAAGCGGTTCCTTCGGCTCTCCGCCGTCGGTGAAGACGGCCACGTGGTGGTCGCCCTCACGATCGATCTCGAGCACCAGGCGGGAGGAGAGGGCGTTTACGACGGACACCCCCACGCCGTGCAGGCCGCCCGAGACTTTGTAACCCGACCCACCGAATTTCCCACCGGCGTGCAGGGTGGTGAGAACCAGCTCGGCGGCGGAGCGGTCCGGGTACTGGGGGTGGGGGTCGACCGGGATGCCGCGTCCGTTGTCCTTGACCCGGCACCCCCCGTCGGGAAGGAGGGTGACGTCGATCTGGGTGCAGTACCCGGCCATGGCCTCGTCGACGGCGTTGTCGACGACCTCCCAGACCAGGTGATGAAGGCCGGTCGGCCCCGTGGAGCCGATGTACATACCCGGACGTTGCCGGACCGGTTCGAGGCCCTCGAGAACGGTGATGTCAGTGGCGTCGTAGAGGACCCGCGCTTTTCGTCGACCACTTCCGGCTCAACCTTCAGCGCCACAAACGCGCCCTTTCAGATCCTCGAACGACAGGGGGAACCACGGCGGCGGGGTCCCGTCGAAGGGGCCCCTTTCCTGTGATTCCGATGACCTCCAGTGTACCAGGAGGCTGTGCCGGCTCCTGTCTCCGACACTCTTCTCGCAGGGTCTGTGCCCCGCCCAACGCCACGCCCGATCGTGCCCGGCGGTGTCAGCCCCGCACACGAATATCGAGTCGGACGGGGGCGTCGCCGCCGCCGAATTCCGACGCCACGCGGGCCAGGATCTGGGCGCGAGATGTCGGATCTGTGTGGCCCAGGCAGGATGGTCCGCATGTACGACGAGGGTCCCGGCCACCAGGCGGACCGGGTGGACGTGCGCGGCCACCGACGGTCCCACCAACTCCTCCCATCGTCCGAAGACCACCGAGATCAGGTCCGTTGATCCGAGGCCCAGGCGACCGGCCACCGCCCCCAGGGCCTCGGACATGGGGACGGGGCCGCCACCGGAGCGCCCACGGCTGTTGTACCGGGGGCCCGATCCCGTCATGGCCGGTCCGCCACGCTCGACAGATGCCCGGCGGCCACTTCGACGACACGATCCGCTGTCACCATGGGGGGAGGATCGACGGCCGTGGTGAGCAGCACCTGGCCGGCCGGCAACTGCTCGACGAGTGACGCCGAGCGTCGGGCGTCGAGCTCGGAGAACACGTCGTCGAGGAGGAGGACCGGGGGTTCGTCCGTGTCTCGACGGCGCAACTCGTGCGTGGCCAGGCGCAACGCCAACGCCACGCATCGTTGCTCACCCTGCGATGCATGGGTCCGGGCCGGTCCGGGGCCCACGCTGATCTCGAGCTCGTCCCGGTGGGGGCCGACCGAGGTGACCTGGCGGCGCAGGTCCTCGCTACGCCTCTGGCACAGGGCGTCGGACAGATCGCCGTCCCACGAGCGGCGGTACGACAGCGTCACGGGCTCCGATGAGCGGGCCAGGCTCCCGTAGGCCTCGGACACCAGGGGAGCGAGCTCGGAGACGAGTGTCTCCCGAGCACGGGCCAGCTCAGATCCGGCCGTGGCCAGGCGGTCGTCCCAGACGTCGAGCGTGGCGACGATGTCGGCGTCGAGCCGGTTCCCGGCCTGGCGCAGGACCGAAGCCCGTTGTCGCAGCACCCGGTCGACGTCGGACGTCAGGAGCTCGAACCGCGGGTGCTGATCGACGAGGACGTCGTCGAGATACTCGCGACGGCCGGCCGGACCGCCCTGGACGAGGTGGAGATCATCGGGAGAGAAGACGGTGACCCGGACGGCCTCGGCCAGCTCGGAGCGGCGGCGGACCGGTTGCCGGTTGATCTGGATCCTGGCCGTCCCCGTGACGGGCAACTCCGCCTCGATGAGGATCCGGCGCGTCGCCGTCGTCGTCTCGGCCCGCAGAATCGCCCGCGAGGCGCCCTGGCGGACGAGGACGTCGCGGGAGGCCCCTCTGAGCGATCGCTGCGTGGCGAGCCATCCCACCGCCTCCAGGACCGACGTCTTGCCCGACCCGTTGGGTCCACGCAACACCGTCAGGCCCTGCGGGTCCGGTTCGATGAGAGCTTCAGAAAAACAGCGGAAATCGTTCAGCCAGAGCGTGATGATGGCCATGCGGACCTGACGGAGGCGACATCTAGGAAACGCGTACCGGCATGAGGAGATACCGGTAGTCATCGTGCTCGGGCGCTCGGACCGTCGCCGGCTTGGTCGCGCGTCGAGAGTCTCGAGAACGACCTCATCGCCGAGAACGGCCTCGACACCGTCGATCAGGTAGCTGGGGTTGAAGGCGACCGTCAGCTCCTCTCCCTCGTAGTCGGCGTCGACGTCCTCGCTGGCGTGACCCACTTCTTGCGAGACAACGGTGAGCTCCACGCCACCCGCCCGCATCGACAACCGCACGGGCGTCGTGTTGTCACGGACGAGCAGGCGCACCCGGCGCAGGGCGTCGAGGAGGGACTCCTTGCCCACGCGGAGTTGGTTCGGGTACCCCGGCGGGATGAGTTGTCGGTAATCGGGGAACTTTCCGTCGAGGAGCCGGGTCATCAAACGGACGCCCGACGCGGTGAAGGTGGCGTCGAGATCGCTCACCGAGAAGCCGACGTCGGAACCACCGTCCTCCTTCTCCTTGCCCCCTCCGTCCTTCCCCCCCGCCGCCGGCAAGAGGCGCTGGAGTTCGGTCAGGGCCCGGGCCGGTATGAGGATCTGATCGGTCCCCTCGGGCAGCGGCCCGGTCCCGGTGAGGTCCCGCAGGGCGAGCCGGTACGAGTCGGTGGCCACCAGCCGGGTCCCCGTTCCCTCGGCCGCCACCAGGACACCGGTCAGCAGGGGTCGGGCGTCGTCATTGGAAGCGGCCCGGACCACCTGGCGCAACGCCTCGGCCAGACCAGCGGCGGGCAACTTCACCTGGTCCGGCCGTGGATCGGGAAGAACGGGGAAATCCTCGACCGAGAAGGTTCGGACCACGAACCGCGACCGGGCCGCCGAGATCTCGACCTCGTCGTCACCACCATCGAACGTCACCGCACCGGGCTCCAGCGACCGCACGATGTCAGCGGCCAGACGGGCCGGGGTCACGACCGTCCCGTCGTCGAGGCCGATCGCCTCGCTCTCGACGCGGACCGTCAGATCGAGATCCGTCCCGACGACGGTGAGCCGGTTCCCGGCCACCTCGATCCGGATCCCGGAGAGTGCCGCCGCTGTCGAGCCGCGGGTGGTCACCGCCCGCCCAGCGGTCGTCAACGCCTCAACCAGGGTGTCGCGCTCACAACGGAACTTCACACAGGGCCCCTTGCTCTTTAAGAATCCAAATTCTGACAGTGACAGTAATAGGGGTTGTGGATTGTGGATGAGAGGGCGTTGGCCGAGGCCAGAGGCCATCCGCCCGTCCACCGCCCGTCCACCGCCGTCCACCAGTGGACGGCATGGTTGGTCAGAGACCCCCTGTCATCCCCGCCCGGGGCACCTGTATCCACAGCTGCTCGAGTCTTCCCCACAGGGTCGTACACCGCTCTTGATGTGCAGAATCAGCTCGGTCACCTGGTCGTAGATCTGGCGCCGCTCCTTCATCAGGGAGGAGATCTTGTCGACGGCGTGCATGACGGTGGTGTGATCGCGCCCACCGAACTCCCGGGCAATGGCCGGGTAGGAGAAGTCCGTCATCTCCCGGAAGACGTACATACCGATCTGCCGGGCGATCACCAGGGGGCGACGGCGGCTCGGTCCGCAGAGGTCGTCGACGGTGAAACCGAAGGTCGACGCCGTGGCCTCGAGGATCATGCCCGGCGTGATGCGGCGGGGCTGGCCGGCCAGGAGGATGTCCGACAGGACGTGTTCGGCCAGGTCACGGGAGAGGGACTGGTGGTTGAGACTGGCGAACGCGCAGACCCGGATCAAGGCTCCCTCGAGTTCGCGGATGTTGCCCTTGACATTGGCGGCGATGAACTCGAGGACGTCGTCGGGGACCGGGAGAGGTTCCCGTTCGGACTTCTTCTGCAAGATGGCCAGGCGGGTCTCGAGCTCGGGGGGTTGGACGTCGGTGATCAGGCCGGACAGAAACCGGCTGCGGAGACGGTCCTCGAGGGTGGCGATCGATTTGGGAGGCCGGTCCGAGGTCAAGACGACCTGCTTGGACGCTCCATAGAGGTGGTTGAAGGTGTGGAAAAATTCCTCCTGGAGCGATTCCTTGCCTTCCATGAACTGGACGTCGTCGATCAACAGAACGTCGCACTCGCGGTAGTGGCGCTTGAAGGCCGCCGTGGTGTTGTTCCTGATGGCGTCCACGAATTCGTTCATGAACGTCTCGGTGGAGACGTAACGGACGTGCCGGCCGGCGAAGTTGTCCCGCACGTAATTCCCGATGGCGTGCAGGAGGTGGGTCTTCCCCAGACCGGCGCCGCCGTGGATGAAGGGGATTGTCGGAACGCGCCGGCATTTCAGCCACGGAGAGTGCTGCCGCGTGCGCAAAACGATTGGACGACCCGATGACGAACGAGTCGAAGCCGTAGCGGGGATCGAGACCGCCGGCACCGGCGTCGTCGGGCCACCGGCGACGCCGGGTGGATCCGCCGGTCGACGGCGACTCGGAGCCGGATCCTTCGTCCGGGGCCGGTGGGAGGTCGTCGACGGGCTCGGCCAAGGCCGCCTCGGCCACGTCCAGGCGGACGGTGACCTGCTGGGCGGCGACATCGGAGACGGCGGCGGCGATCAGCCCCAGAAAACGGTTCTCGATCCGGTCCCGGACCAGGGTGCTCGGTGCGGTCAGGACCAGGAGGTCGCCGTCGAAGGCCTGGGGCACGAGCCCCGTCAACCAGGTACGCCAGGTGGCGTCCGACACCTGTTCCCGGAGCGCGTCCGCACAGCGCTTCCACAGGTCGTTTGTGTCGTTCACCAGGCCCTCCGCCCCCCGATCGCAGGATTTGTCCACAAGGAGATCCACAGGTGTGGATTGCTCGGAAGCTCGTTCCCGGCCGTGGTGGACGGGATGTCAGGCCCCGGGGAAGGAGGGCGTCGTGTCCGGGCGACCCTCGAGGAGGAGAGCCGACCGGTGTGGTGGCACGGTACACCGCCCCTCCAGGGGCTGCTAGTGGCTCATGGCCACGATTCGCGAAAGCGCTGCCTGGTCGGTGTTCGGGGACTCGCCTAACATCTACGGTCACGACTCAGGGCCGTTGTCGTGCGCTGTCGCACGAGGCCCCGGCTGGCCTGCCTCCCCCGCCGGCCCAGGAAGGAACGAAGGGACGTGAAGCGAACCTACCAACCCAACGTCCGGAAACGGGCGAAGAACCACGGGTTCCGGCACCGCATGTCGACGCGGGCCGGCCGTGCCATCATCCGGTCCCGGCGCCTACGGGGCCGGCACCGCCTGTCCGCCTAGAGCGGGCACCCCCGGAGTGATCTGGCGCATCCAGGACCGCGCCACGTTCGAAGCGTTGCGCCGGTCCGGGCGCCGGGCCCGTCGGGGACCGGTGACGGTCACGTACGCCGCCGTCGGGGCGCCACGACCCCGTGTCGCCTATGCCGTCGGCAAGCGTGTGGGCAAGGCGGTGGTCCGGAACCGGCTGCGGCGGCGGCTCCGAGCGGCGGCGGCCGCCGTGGTGGGGCTGGAGCCCGGCGCTTACCTGGTGGCGGCCGATCCGGGCGCATCGGGGCTCTCCTACGAAGATCTGAGGACACAAGTGGCAGCAGCGATGACAGCGGCGAGCGGGGAGCGGCACCGGTGAGCGCCACGACCCACCACCCCTCTTTACCCCCCGCCTCCCCACCAGGCTGGCGGGGCGCATGGTGGCCTTCTACCAGCTCCTTCGGGCCGGCCGTCCGTCGCCGTGCCGCTACATCCCCGGGTGCTCGGACTATGCCCTGGAGGCCCTCGAGCGTCACGGCCTGCTGCGGGGCGGGGTCCTGGCTCTCCGCCGGGTCGGCCGCTGCCACCCCTGGGCCGGCCACGGCGTCGACCCGGTGCCGGAGTGAGGGGGAAACCATGCTGATGACCGCGATCCCCGTGCTGGGAAGCACCCTGGGCAACATCTTCAAGCCCTTCTATGACCTCATGGGGACGATCATCGCCTTCTTCTACGCGCTGATCCCCAACTACGCCGTCGCCATCGCTCTGCTCACTGTGGTCGTGATGATCGTCACGGCACCGCTGACGGTGAAGAGCACGAAGTCGATGGTGGCGATGCAACGGCTGAGTCCCGAGCTGAAGAAGATCCAGCAGAAGTACAAGGGCGACCGCCAGACCCTCAACGAAGAGATGATGAAGCTCTACAAAGAGCACGGCGTCAATCCCGCCGGTGGATGTCTGCCGATGGTGGCTCAGTTCCCGGTCTTCATCATCCTGTATGGAGTGATCAAAGGTCTGGCAAATACGATCACCCGTGGAAAGAACGGTCTACCCCCCACTCTGGCCGACCCCAAGGGAATTTGTCACCAGGCGATCTGCGCCCTACCCCGCTATATCGGGAACAACACGAAGCTGTACCGGAACCTGGTCCACAGCCCGGGAAACATCCCGGCTTTTGGGATCAATTTGGCCGACAAGGTCCTCAGCCACCACACATTCGTCCAGGCCATTCCCTACGCCTCGCTTATTCTCATTGCCATCGGACTTCAGTATTTCCAAATGCGCCAGTTGAACAACCGAAACCCGCAGTTTGCACAATCCAATCCGCAGGCGCAGATGATGCAGCGTTATATGCCCCTTATCTTCGCTGTCATTTACATCAATATCGCCGCCGGTGTCAACATCTACTTCATCATCTCCAGCCTGTGCCGGATCGGCATCCAGGAGGCGATCTTCCGATCGGGCACCCTCAACAAGGCCGGTCCGGCGGTCGAGGGCGTGCTGCCGTCGGGAGGGAGGGCGGGGCGAAGCCCGGCCGTCGCCCGCTCCTGGAGAGGTTGGCGGACATGCAGAAGCAGGCGCTCGAACAGAAAGAGGCGCAGCAGAGGGCCGCGCTCTGCCCCCGGGTGACGGGGACCAGACGCCGAAGAAGGCCCCGCCCGCCGCCGGAGCGGGGTCGTCGAACGGCGCCCGAAGAACACCGGGAACCCCCCGCCAAGCCCTCGGGCAGCGGCGCCGCCGGGTCGAACGGTGCGAAGGCCAGTGGCCCGCCGTCGGCCAAGAACACGAACGGCGCCGGGACCAATGGCGCCGGCGAGAAGAAGACGACGCATCCCCGCTCCAAGACCAAGCGGGAGAGGAAGGATCGATAGCGGTATGGATGGGTCGAGACGACGGGCCGGACCGTCGCTGAGGCGAAGGACGCAGCCCTGGACCAGCTGGGCGTGGACGACGCCGACGCAGAGTTCGTGGTGGTCAACGAGCCTCGGGCCGGGCTGTTCGGGAGATGCGGGGAGAGGCCAGGGTGCGGGCGCGCGCTCCGAACCCACCAGCCGCGTCCCAGCGTGGTCGTTCACGTCGCCCCGCCCAGGAGCAACGACGCGAACGGGGGAGGTCGCAGCAGTGGCGGCGGGCGCGGCGGCCAGCGGGCGATGTCGGTGGCCCGGCCTTCTCCCGAGGTGGACGGTTCCGACGGAGGCGACACCGGCGAGGAACGGCTCGGGTGGACAGGGATCGCCCAACCGCAGTCGCCGGCGCGGGTCGCGGGGAGGAACCGGTCGGTCGACCGCCCGGCGCGTCGGAGCGGACCGCTTCGGGGTCGGCGACTTCAGGCGGGAGAGGTCCGAGAAGGAGAACCCCCGACGTGGGGGAGACGGTCCGGGACGGCCCGGCTCGAACGAGGAGGCGAGTGTGGGTGAGGTCCTGACACTGGAGGAGCAAGGAGAGTCGGCTCGCGAGTTCGTCGAGGGCCTGATCGAGGAGATCGGGCTGGAGGCGGAGGTGTCGGTGCGCGTGATCGATTCCGAGACCGTCGAAGTCGTGGTCGAGGGTCAGGAGCTCGGGATCCTGGTCGGGCGTGGCGGAGCCACGCTGGGGGCGTTGCAGGAGCTGGCACGCACGGTGGTCCAGAGCCGCACGGCGGGACCGACCGAGCGGATCCTGGTCGATGTGGCCGGCTACCGGGCCAGCGGGCGGACGCCCTCCAGCGCTTCACCCGACAGGTGGCCGAAGAGGTCCTGTCCAGTGGTTCGGAGCAGGCCCTGGAGCCGATGTTGGCTCCCGACCGTAAAGTCGTCCACGACACCGTGGCCGAGATCGATGGCGTGCAGACGAGATCCGAAGGTGAGGAGCCACGTCGTTTCGTCGTCGTCTCACCTCTGGGGTCCGACTCCGACTCCGATATCGACGACTGACGGGAGAATCCGGCCCCGCTCTTCCGGCCGGATCGCCGCGCGTCGGGGTCGGTGAGTCCCGTGGCTTCCGATGGGTCCCACCCTGCCCCCCTCGCTGATCGAGGCCCTCCGTCGGGCACGGGAGTGGGGATTCCTGGGAGACGGGCCCCTGGCCCGCCAGATCGCCCACGCCCAGGGATTCGCCGACGCCGCCTCTTCGGTCATGCCTGGTGGTGCCCGCTCGGCGGCCACAGCCGACGCCGGACCGTGGATGGATCTGGGTTCCGGGGCGGATACCCGGACTGGTCCTAGCCCACCGTTGGCCCGAGCGTAATGCCGTTCTTCTCGACAGCAGCGGCCGCCGTACCCGGTTTCTGGCGCAGGTTGATCGAGGAGCAGGGCTGGGGGCACCGGGTCCGGGTCGTGACGGAGAGGGCCGAGCTGGCCGCTCGGATTGAGGGTCTACGCGGGGCCTTCGCCCTGGTGGTGGCCCAATCGTTGGTCCCCCGCCGGTCACCGCCGAATGCGCCGCGCCGTTTCTCCGACCGGGTGGGACTCTGATCGTGTCCGAGCCACCAACGGCGGGGTCGGTCGAGGACGACACCTCCCGGTGGCCCGCCCAGGCACTGGCCGCCGTGGGGCTCAAGCCCCTGGGCGTGTGGCGTGACTCCTTCGGATACCGGCTGCTGCGACAGAAGGTGCCATGCCCCCTGAAGATTCCCCCGGCGGGTGGGCATTCCCGCCAAGCGCCCCCTCTATCGCGTGGGAGAGGGCAACCGCCGGATAGCGGGGTACGTCCATGTTCCACGTGAAACATCGGAGCCCCGGCACCGAGACCGCCGGATCCGCCCGACCCCGACCCTCGAGGCGAACGTTCCACGTGAAACAAAAACGCGAGAGCGCCCCTCTAAAGCTTGACCCGGGGTGTGGGGATGGGAAGGATGGGGCACGTGAATCCGAACCACCTGAAGAGTTGACGGTGCGCTGTCCGCATCAGAGGTCGAGATCAGCGCGCTCGGACCAGGGCGAACGCTCAAAGAGGACTAGCGACCAGGGTCCCGTCGACGAAGCCTCGCCGGCGGACGAAAGCGTCGTCGACGAGGCGCCTGGGCCGGAGAACGAAGCCCAGGCGCCGACGGAGGCACCAGCGGCGGTCATGGCGGTCGATCAACAGGCCGCCGAGCAGGACGAGGGCGACCAGGACTGAGGGCGAGAGCCCTGGGCCCAGGCCCGTTTCCGCCGGCCCACCCGCCGCCGGCCCACCCGTCGACCGGCCGGCCAGGGATCCCCTGGGTTTCGTGACCGAGGAGGGCGAGATCGAGAGGGGCGACGACGTCCCCCGTCCGGTCCCGCGGATCCTGGCCGTGGCCAACCAGAAGGGTGGGGTGGGGGAAGACCACCACAGCGGTGAATCTCGGCGCCGCTCTCGCCGATCTGGGTTACCGGGTGTTGATCATCGACCTCGACCCCCAAGGCAACGCGAGCACCGGACTTGGCATCGACCCGCGGACGTTCGACGTGTCCATGTACGACGTCCTGCTCGACGGCGTGGCGATCGAGGACTGCATCGAGCCCACCAACATCAAGAACCTGTTCCTAGCACCCTCGACGCTGGACCTCGCAGGTGCCGAGATCGAGCTCGTGCCGGCATTGAGTCGTGAGTTTCGCCTCCGACGAGCGATCGAACCTGTGAAGGAAGACTTTGCGTTCATCTTCATCGACTGTCCGCCCTCGCTCGGTTTGATAACGCTGAACGCGCTGACAGCCGCCACGGAGGTGCTCGTTCCCATCCAGTGCGAGTACTACGCGCTGGAGGGCGTCTCGCAGCTGACGAGGAACGTGGAGCTGGTGCCGCTCCAACCTCAATCCAACGCTGTACGTGAGCACGATCGTGATGACCATGTACGACGCCCGTACAAAGCTGTCAGATTCTGTCGTGTCGGAGGTGCGCAATCACTTTGGCCCGATCGTCTGCCAGAACGTGATTCCCCGCACGGTGCGGATCTCGGAGGCGCCTTCGTTCGGCGAGCCGATCACGGTCCATGACCCAACATCTCGGGGAGCGATCGCCTATCGGGAATTGGCTAAGGAGGTCAGCGGTGACGCGTCGTAGTGGATTGGGCCGCGGGCTCGGTGCGCTGATTCCAACGGGCACCTCTACCAGTTCGCAGCCTCGGCGCTGCGCGACGTGCCGCTAAGCCAGATCCGCCCGAATCCCTTCGCACCCGCGGAAGAACTTCGACGAGGAAGCACTCTCTGCGCTCGTGGATTCGATCCGAGCGGTCGGTATCCTGCAGCCTGTCTTGCTGCGGAAGGTTGGTGAGGAGGAGTACGAGCTGATCGCCGGCGAGCGCCGGTATCGAGCCGCCCGACGTGCCGGCTTCGCGGCACTTCCGGCACTCGTCAGCAGCGCCGACGATGTTACGAGCCTCGAACAGGCTCTCGTGGAGAACGTGCACCGCGCTGACCTCAACGCACTAGAGGAGGCGGCCGCCTATCAACAGCTCATCGAAGACTTCGGCCTGACTCATGAGGATCTCGGACGGCGTGTGGGAAAGAGTCGTGCAGCAGTGACCAACACGCCTTCGGCTGTTCCAGCTCCCGCCAACGGTGCAGCGCATGATTCGAGACGGGCTGCTCAGTCCCGGCGCTGCCCGGGCGATTCTCGGAACGCCTGACCGGGTGATGCAGGAAGAGATCTGCGGGCGAGGCCGTCCAGGGTGGGCTTTCCGTTCGGGCTGTGGAAGAGCTGGTCCGCGAACGCTTCCGCCCTCCGACGAGGGGCTTCCGGCACCCGAGCCCGAGAGCTTGCATTGGGAGTCGGTCGAGGCGGCGCCCCGGGCCGAGGCAGCTCCCGTGCTTCGCCCGCCAGGCGTCTTGGACCTCAAGGAGCTGATGGGCGACCACCTGAACACCCGCGTGCGTATCGACATGGGTGGCAAGCACGGTCGAGTGCTCATCGAAATTCGCAACGCTTGACGATCTCGAGCGGATATACCGGGTGATCATCGGTGACTCCTCGGCGAGCGGGCACCGTACAGAAGCCGAAGAGCAGGGATTTTGACTCTCGGACTGGGCTAGGGCGGCACCTTCGTTCAGCCTCTACCTGACGCTGACGCATCGGAACTCAGAGTGTTCTGACTCGACCTTGACCTCTGCTCAACTCTCGTCCACAACCTGTGCATGAGACTGTGGATGATAGATCGGACCGCACCGCTGGAAAGGACCGCTGAACAGGTGTTTTCGTCTCCAAGCCGCAGCGCTCGAATGGTCGATATGAGGCTCCTACGTTTCCTGAACCGAGGATTCAGGTCCACTCCTTGCCCAGCCACTCGGCCAGCGCGTCGATGATGGCCACTGCGAGCTGCGGGGTATGCATCGCAATCACGGCCGGGGGGCCCAGCTCGCAGACGACCGCCGGCATCCTTGTCTCTCTGAGCACCGGCAGCGCCATCCCATCGCTTCCCTGATCAGGGACGTCGAGCGCCTTGACTACGGCCGCAGAGATGGAGTACTCAGCGAGGTGCTTGCTCGTCTCCGATTCGTATCTATAGCCGCGGTAGTACACCGTGTGGACACCCAAGAGCTCGGGCTCCAACCGCAGGCCGATATAGCAGTCAGCCTCTGCGGTGTTCGCTGCGGCCGCCTGCTCCGACTCGTCCGGATGGTGGATCGTCACCGCGGTTCGCGCCGACAGCGACGAGGGCGCGGGCGAGAGCTGTCGCGCCGGCCTGGAACCCCCCCGGCTCGCCGACAGCAACGGTGCGTCCTTGCAGCGTGCCAGCGTTCTTGCTCACCTGCAGCTGCTCTCTCACGGACGTCACCAGGTCTTCAGCACCCTTGCGGAGTGAGAGCTGGG
The DNA here is from genome assembly GCA_963800065.1 of uncultured Acidimicrobiaceae bacterium. GTDB lineage: Bacteria > Actinomycetota > Acidimicrobiia > Acidimicrobiales > UBA8190 > CAWJFJ01. The sequence continues at coordinate 428,803 of CAWCZO010000010.1, forward strand.
ACAGTTCCGCGAGGGTCCGGGGCCCGCAGATACCGTCGCTGGGATGCCAATGTTGTGTTGAAAGTCGGCGAGGGCGGATGCCGTCTGGTCGCCGAATATCCCGTCAACGCCGCCCGAGTCGAAGCCAAGGGCGGACAGCTGCCGCTGGAGGTCAGCAACGTCGTCGCCGTGCAGCATGGGACTGCGGAGGTAGAGGAGGCGATCGCCCAGTTTGAAGCCTGCCTCGACGACGGAAGACCATGTGTAGCGACCGCAGCGCCCGTCGACACGAAGCCCCCGGTCCCGCTGAAAGGAGCGCACGGCGTGATACGTCCCCTCGCCGTACTCTGCGTGACGATCGTCGCCGATCAAGTAACCCAGGCGTACGAGGCGCTGCTGGAGGTCGCCTACCCCCGGCCCGGAGTGACCGATCAGAAAGGGCAGGCCGTCGTCCCATCTGCTCGCCGACAGGGAGGCGAGGGCTGCAGATCGTCCGGCATCACGGTCATGCTAAGGCTGACTGCCGGGCACCTAGGTCCGCGCAAGCTTTCCGAAGCGCTCGCCCTTGTCAACGATTGTGGCACACTACTGTCAAATCAGAGGCGCTCGAGCTGGAGAGGGCCGAAGGCCGGGCCACCTTCGGAGCGTTCCTCAAACGAGGTGCGGATCGAACTCCGAGAGGATCTGACTCTTGCTTCGTGCTCCGACGATCCGGCTGGCCGGCTCGCCGTCCTTGAACAAAAGGAGCGTAGGGATGGACATCACCTGATAGCGCTGGGCTGTTCGCGGGTTGTCGTCCACGTTCAGCTTTGCGATCTTGAGCGCGCCGGCTTTGTCAGCGGCGATCTCCTCGAGCACGGGCGCAACCATCTTGCAAGGCCCACACCACTCCGCCCAGAAGTCGACGAGCACTGGCTTGTCGGACGCCCCAACCTCCTCGTCGAAGGTGTCGTCGCTGATGGTGATGGGTACGTATGTCGGACATTTCTCGGGTCGCTCCTTGTAGATCAGTCGAGGCTCGGCCGGTCCGGCCGTGCGACGCTTTGCTCATGCGAGCGAAGCGAGATAACGCTCTGTGTCGATTGCCGCCATGCATCCCGAGCCGGCGGCAGTCACGGCCTGCCGGTACTCGTGGTCCTGCACGTCACCGCAGGCGAACACGCCCGGGACACCGGTGCGGGTGCCTTGCCCGGTGATCAGGTATCCGGCGCCGTCCATCGCGAGCTGACCCTTGAACAGGTCGGTGTTGGGTTCGTGCCCGATCGCGACGAACACGCCGTCAACAGGGCGAGCTCTCGTTCGTCACCTGTGATGACGTCGCGGATCTTGATGCCGGTGACCTTCTCGTCCCCCAGGATGTCGAGCACGACGGAGTCCCAGATGAAGTCGATCTTCTCGTTCTTGAAGCGCGCGGTCTTGCATGATCTTCGAAGCGCGCAGTTCTTTGCGGCGATGAACGATCGTGACCGAGTCACCGAACTTTGTCAGGAACAGCGCCTCTTCCAAAGCGGAGTCACCACCACCGATCACGGCGATGCGCTTGTCCCGGAAGAAGAAGCCATCGCACGTGGCGCAAGTCGAGACCCCGTAGCCGAGTAGGCGAGCTTCGCTCGGCAGGCCGAGCATCAGCGACCGGGCTCCGGTAGAGATGATCAGCGTCTTCGTAGTGACGTCCGGCTCGGCGTCGTCCGGGTTGTCTGTCCAGATGCCGATCGGGCTGGTCGAGAGGTCCACCTTGGTGGCCTTTTTCGTGACGATCTCCGCGCCAAAGCGCTCGGCTTGCTCGCGCATGCTCATCATCAGCTGCGGGCCCATGATCCCGTTCGGGAATCCCGGGAAGTTCTCGACGTCGGTGGTCAGCATGAGCTGCCCACCCGGCTGGTCGCTTGTCGACGAGGGCTCCCCCTCGATGACGAGAGGTTGGAGGTCGGCTCGCGGTGTAGACGGCGGCAGTCAAGCCGGCGGGACCTGAGCCGAGAATCACCACGTTGCGGTTCTCGGCGCGGTCACGGCGTCCGGGCGCCGCTGCGGGACCGGCGCCTGGTCCAGAGCACCAGACCGCCGATGGTGAGGAGCCCGCCCACCAGGGCGTCCGACGCCCACACCCGGCCCCCGAAGGCGTAGACGTCGAGAAGACGGACCACGGCGATGGAGAGCAGGTGCACAGCAGGAGCGCCATGGTGACCACGATGATCCCGAAGACGATGGCCCGGGTGACCAGCACGAGAGGACGGATGACGCGGTCGTGGACGGCCGAGACGATGTTCCTCGACGGTGTTGACGACCCGTACCTGCCACTGCGCCCCGCCCCCGCCGGGGGCGTCGACACCCTGGTCATTCATGGGCGCCAGACTAGTCGGAGGCCGCGATACGCCTGCTCAGCGTGCCAGTTGGTAGCAGACCCCAACCGTTCCCGGCCCGGCGTGGGCGCCGATGACGGGACCCAGGTCGGTCAGCACCGTTTCGTGCTCGGGATGCGCTTCTTCTCGAATGGGCGCGGGCGAGGATCTCGTTCGTACACCTGCTCCTCAAGGCCGCCTTGGAGTCGCTCGGCGGCATGGAGGTGACCCCCATGCTGGCCCGGGTGCGCCTTGGCCCCGAAGGCTCGCCTCGCGCCCCTCAACCATCTCCTCCTGCGGGTGACGGACCGGGATGGCGTCTGGCTGGCCGACGTGGGGTTCGGCGGCGGCGGCCTGCTCGACCCGCTTCCCTTCGGGACCGGCACCGAGTCCGAACAATCGGGCTGGCGCTACCGTCTGGTCGAGGACGGCCCCGAGCTGGTGCTCCAGGCGTTCCAGGACGGCGGCTGGACCGACATGTACGGCTTCGTGCCCGAGCCGGCCGAACCCGTCGACATCGAGGTGAACAACTGGTACACGGCGACCCACCCCGGGTCGTCGTTCGTGACGGGCGTCATGGCGGGGTTGCGCAGCGCCGACCGCTGCCTGTCGCTCTTCGTCTACGAGCAGGCCGTGCTGGTGGAGCGTCCGGTCGGCGGGGCGTCCGCGGTCACCGAGGTGCCCCTCGAGGACGTGCCGGCGATTCTTGCCGATCGCTTCGGGATCCCGGGCGTCACCCTGGGCGACGACCGGCGCTTGATCCTCGAAGCAGCCGACGACGCCTGACGGCCGCCGTCGGCCGCACCTCACGTCGAGAGAGCGGCGTCCGCCGGCCGGGCGATGATGTAGATCAGCGCGCCGAGGACCGGGATCATCAGGATGACGATGGTCCACGTCGCCTTGGCCAAACCGTGGTGGTCGCGTCGCCGGAAGTTGTCGACGAAGCACCAGATGATGAAGAAGACCATCAAGAACACTCCGGCGAACATCAGGAATGTCCAAAACAAGCTGAGCAGCGGCCACGTATAGGCGAGCATTTCGAACGTACCTCCCTTTTCCGGTCCTCCGAGCTCAGCCTTGTTGCGACCTCGGCCGGCCGATAGGGCCAAAGGTCACGAGCGACCGAGGCCGATGTGCCCTGCGCACGGCCGGGAATCAGCTCAGCCAGCTCGTAGATGCTCTTGGCGACCAAATAGAGGCCGAGCCCCAGCGACAGGAAGACGATCGTCTGGTCCGTGTGGGTGTTGATCCACTGGAGCAGCCCGTCGAGGGTCGCCTTGACTTTGGCGGGGCGGAGGGCGGCGTAGGTCTCCATGACGAGATAGCTCGCAGTGCACCAGATGCAGAAGGCGAACACGGCGAAGTACTCCAAGCCGTTGGAGAGCTTGGCCTCGGTGATGGTGGCGACGCCGGCGGCTACCAGCACCCACGGCTGCAGCAGGAACCCGAGGCCTGCCGCCGCCAGCGGGTTGACACGGTCGATGCTCGACATCCATTTCGGCTGCTTCTTCGGTTCCGTGCGGGCGGGTCGAGCTCGCCGCCGCGCGGCGACGAAGACGAGCACGACACCGATCGCCAGCTTCACGGCCAGGGCGGCCGTCGAGGGCGAGCTCTTCGGGATCAGGGGTTTGCCGCCGGTGACCAGCACCGTGACGGCCACGATCGCCACCAGCGTCAGCAGCCACCCGAGGGTGAACCCGAGGCCCTTGAGCAATCCCCGCTCGGCCGCCAGCAGCAGGATCATCGCGGTCAGCGGGATCGGTTCGAGGGTGACGACGAGGCCGATGAGGAACAAATCCAGGATCATGTCGTCCCTCCCAAATGCCGAGCGACGACCGTAGTCGGTGCGACGTCCGGACCCGGGCGCGTGACACGGTGGCCGCAGTGCGACCACGTCGCCGTAAGGAGCTGGACGGGCGGCCACCGGGGCCCGGGTCCCCGTTCCGACAACGAGACTGGCTTCCCGGTCAGGGATCGTGCGGATCTGTTGACGGCGATCTGCAGTGCCGGCGGCCTCCGTCCAGGAGCCCGATCATGCGGTGAGCGGCCGAGCGACCGCAGGGCCAATGGTCCCGTCGGTATCCTGCGACCGCCGTATTCGAGCGCGATCCGGGTCCGACGCCGAGCGGCGCGACCTCATGCCGAGGTGCGCGCCAGGCTTCCGTGGGCGCCAGAGCTCTGCACGGCCGGCGAGACTGCTCCACGGTGGCGCGGTGATGGCTCTCGCCGACAGCACGGGAGCGGCCTGCGCCTTTCTCAACCTGCCCAAGGATGCGCTCGGCACCACGACCATTGAGTCCAAGACGAACTTCTTCCGAGGCCTGCGTGACGGGCACATCGACGCGACGTCACGTCCGCTCCACATCGGCCGCACCACCATCGTCGTCGAGACCGACGTGCGCGACCACCACGAGCGACTCGTCGCCCGCGTGCTCCAGACCCAGCTCGTGCTCTCCGGCTGAACGGCGGGTCGGCGACCGCTCGACGCGGGACCGCGCCGCCTGTAGAAGCTCTAGGGCGTCACGCCAACCGGGCCCGCACGTCGGGCCCGAGGTCCAATGCGGTCGCCGCCGAAACGGGCATGCGCTCGGGCAGGGTCACCGTGAGCTCGCCCCGCTCGACGGACCAATGGAGCTGCTCATAGGAGCCGACGAGGCGCACCCGGCGCACCCTCGACCCCTCAATCGACTGCATCGTGATCCGCCGCGTGGCGGGCATCCCGAGAACGAGGGCGTAGACGCCCTCGCCGCTCTTCGTGAAGCGAACCGATGTCCCCTCCCTGGTCACCGACTCGGTGATGACCCAAGGCCGGCTTCCGTAAATGGCCTCCCCGTTGGTGGCCAACCAGTCCCCCAGACCGCGGAGCGGTGCCTGCTGCTCGTCGGGGATCGTCCCGTCGGGCCGCGGGCCCACCCCGATGAGCAGGTTGCCGTTCTTCGACACGACGTCGCAGAACATCTGGATCAGCTCCGTGTCGGTGATGATGTCCTCGGGCAGCTCGTGGCGGTTGGCCCCGAAGGAGTGCCCGACGCCACGGGCCATTTCCCACTTCCGCTCCGACACGGTGTGCAGGACGTCGTACTCGGGAGTCCGGAAGTCACAGTGCATCGGAGTTGAGAAGGTGAGGCGCTTGTTCCGCTCGGGGATGAATCGCCACAGCCACTGCAGCAGGGTGCCGACGCCGCGCACGAGGGAGTCGGTGAACACGTTGCGGGGGATGTTGGGCTCGCGCCAGCGGTCGTTGACCACTCCCTCCTCAACGGTGTTGTAGTAGTACGCGAAGAGCTCGGCGAGGTTGCCGCCACTCGGCCACGAGATGTCGTTCCACAGCACGGACGGCTGGTAGCGATCGATCAGTTCCCGGCAGTGCGCGGTCACGTAGTCGACATACCGGCTGTCGTGCGGGACGGCCAGCACGGCGTCGGCGGGCTTGGAGAGCACCGCCTCGTTGTAGGGCCAGTCGTAGCCGCCCGAGTAGTAGAGGCCCATGCGCATCCGCTTGGCGCGGACGGCCTCGGTCAGGTCGCCGACGAGGTCGCGCCGGGCGTGGTACTCGCCCATGGTCGGGTGTGCGATGGCGCGAGGGCCAGAGGGCGAAGCCGTCGTGGTGCTTCGAGGTGAGCACGACGTAGCGGGCACCCGCAGCCTGGCAGAGCTCGGCGATGCCGTCGAGGTTGGCCCCGTCCGAGGCGTCGTTGAACGTCTTGACGAAGTTCTCGTAGGGGTAGTCGTTGCCGTAGACCTCCGCGTGGTGACGCTGGGTCGGGCTGCCCTTGATCTGCATGGAGTTGAGGTACCACTCGGCGTAGGGGTTCTCCCGCAACATCCGCTTGGGACCGTCCTTGACCAGCAGTTCCTGGATGTCGGGCACGTGCGGTGCCCAGCCGGGCACCGAGTAGAGGCCCCAGTGGAGGAAGATCCCCAACTTGGCGTCGTCGTACCAGACCGGCACCCGGTGGGTGCGGACGGATTCCCATGTCCCCTCATACATGGCGATTCGAATTTCGCATGTCAGTGGTCCGCCTCGGCAACTGGTCGCGTGCAATGTACCCACCAGGTGCAACGTGCACGGCAGTGCGGGGCCCCCGCACGCCATCTGGGCGTCCCATCACGGCGTATCGGCTCGCAAATCGTGCACCTTGACTGCCACGGGCGCCGGCGCCGGCCGGCGACCGCTCCGAACAGGTCGAATCGCCCGTCCGGTGTCGCTACATCCGACGAGCCCCGGGCCCGCCGGGGATTGCTCGTAGTCTCAGGGCCCATGGCCGCCCTCCTCGAGTTCTGGGTGTTCCTCCCTCAGATGCGCCTGACCATGGAGCAGCTGGTGGAACGGGCGCAGGCCGCAGAGGCAGCGGGGTTCGGGGGCGTGGCCGGCATGGACCACTTGGCGCCGCCTCTGGCGGAGGGCTCGCCGATGTACGACGCCATGATCACCAACGCGTGGCTGGCGGCGCGGACCGAGCGGCTCCGCGTCGGGTCGCTCGTGCTGTGCGACTCGTTCCGGCATCCGGCGGTGCTGGCGCGCGAGGCGGTGTCCCTCGACCATGCCTCGGCCGGCCGCTTCGAGCTCGGGATCGGTTGGGGATCGGTGGCCCGGGAACTGGAGACGTTCGGCGTCGGCTCGACGGAGCCACGGGTCCGGGTGGGCCGGCTCAAGGAGACGCTCGAGATCCTGCAGTCCCTGTGGGCTGGCGAGTCCCTCGACTATGAGGGCGAGTATTTCACCCTGCGCGGGGCACAGCAGCGGCCGGGGCCGCTCGACACCATCCCGATCGTCATCGGGGGGGCGGGCAAGCGGACGATGGAACTGGTCGCGGCGCATGCCGATTGGTGGAACGTCCACATCGGCATCCTCGACAAGCTCGACGAGATGCGTCCCCTTGCTGGCACCGCCCGCTGTTCGCTGCAGGTCCAGGTCGCAGTGGTCCCCGCCGAGACCCAGCGCGAGGCGATCGCGGCGACGGCCCGCCGCCGCTTCGGCGACACGCCGATCGTGGGAACGGCGCCCGAGCTCGTCGACGCCTTCGGGTCACTCGCGGACCGGGGCGTGGAGAGGGTCTACGTGTGGTTTTGCGACTTCGCGCCGCCCGAGACGCTCGCCGCGTTCGGGGAGCAGGTCATCGGCCAGGTCGGCGGTCGTCGTTCATGAGGTCGGGCCCGAGGCAGTCGTAAGCACCCGGAAGACGTGCGGCTCCACTCGGGTAGCCCTGCACCGTGCCGTCGCCGCCCCCTCTAGGGAACCGGGACCTGGCCGGGGTGACCTTCGGCCCTAGAGCATCCGGGTTGCGACGGACATTGTGGGCTGATGGGCCAGGTGGCGCTGCGGGAGGTCACGAAGCGGTTCGGTGACGTGGTGGCGGTCGGCGACGTCACGCTCGAAGTCGAGGACCAGGAGTTCCTCGTCCTGCTGGGTCCGTCGGGCTGCGGCAAGTCGACGGTGTTACGACTCATAGCCGGGCTCGATGCGCCGACCGAGGGAACCATTGAGATAGGCGGCCAGGTCGTCAACGACATGGAGCCCAACGAGCGCGACGTGGCGATGGTATTCCAGAGCTACGCGCTGTATCCGCAGATGACGGCCCGGCGGAACATCGAGTTCCCACTCAAGAACCGGCGGACGCCCAAGACTGAGCGCGCGCAGAGGGTGATACGAGGTCGCCGAAGCACTCGAGTTGACCGAAGTGCTCGACCGCCGCCCGGCGCAGATGTCCGGGGTCAGCGGCAGCGGGTCGCCTTGCGTGCGCCATCGTGCGACGCCCCGAGGCCTTCCTGATGGACGAGCCGCTCTCCAACCTCGACGCCAAACTCCGCACCCAGACCCGTACCGAGCTCATCGAGCTCCAGCGACGGCTGGCGACGACCGTGGTCTACGTGACTCACGACCAGGTCGAGGGAATGACCATGGGCCACCGGTGTGGCGGTCATGGACAAGGGCGTCATCCAGCAGGTGGGCCGCCCGACGGACATCTACGACCACCCGGCCAACCTCTTCGTGGCAGGCTTCATCGGGAGCCCCCCGATGAACACCCTCGCCGGCTCGCCCACCATGCGGGACGGCGAGTTGGTGATCGAGACGCCGGGTGGCGCCATCACGCTGACGTCGGCGCAGCAGGACGCCGTCGGTCGGAGCGGTGCCACTGACCGTGGTCGCCGGCCTGCGCCCCGAGCACGTCACGCTCAATGGCGACGGGCCGATCACGGCCTCGGTCGCGGTGGTCGAGGCACTGGGCTACGAGAACCACGTCATCTGTCGCCTGCGGGACGGCCAGCAGGTCACCATCCGGCGTTCCCCCGAGGCGGTCGTCCCCCGGGAGGCCGAGACGGTCCACCTGGGCGCCGATCCTCACCGCCTCCATTTGTTCGACGCGGTGACGGGCGCCGGTATCGGCTGATGAGCCTCGTCACACCGCTCGAACGCCTCGGCCCACCTGACGACACCGCTCTCGTCACGGCGAGACCTCGACGACCACGCTCACCCCGTCGCCGTCGCTCCATGGAGGTGGTGCTGGCGTTCGGCCTGTTGTTGCCGTCGCTGGTGATCTTCGGGGTGTTCGTCTTCTATCCGCTGGTCCGCCAGATCTACTTGTCCTTCTTCCTCACGCCGCCCTTCCCGGGTACAACCGAAGCGCTACGTCGGCTTCTCGCAGGTTCAACAGGTCCTGTCTTCGCACGACTTCTTGAACAGCCTGTGGGTGACGCTGCTCTTCGTCCTCTATACGGTGCCCGCCGGTCTCATCCTCGGGCTGCTGCTTGCCGTGCTGGCCCATCAACAGCTCGCCGGCATCCGCTTCTTCCGGGACGGTCTTCTCCTCCACCGTGGCCACGTCGGTCGCGGTGGCGTCGGTGATCTTCTTCACGTTTGCTCAACCCGCGAGGTCGGCCTGTTCAGCTACTTGTTCGGTCGCCCGGGCCAACTCTCGGTGCTCGACGACCCGCGGTGGGCGCTCCTGGCCGTTTCCGCGTCACCGTCTGGCAGAACCTGGGTGTCGTTCATCGTCATGTCGGCCGGCCTTCAGGCGGTGCCCGACGACCTTCTCGAGGCCGCGAGGGTCGACGGCGCACGGGCATGGGCTCGTATCCGCCACGTGATCTTGCCCATGCTGTCGCCGACGCTGTTCTTCGCGATCGTCGTCGGCTCGATCCTGTCGCTCGAGGCCTTCGGGCAGATCGACATCCTGACCGCCGGTGGACCGCTGCAGCACACCAACGTGCTCGTGTACGCGATCTACGACCAGGTTTTCAACCAGGACAACGAGGGCCGCGCGCCTGCGGTCATGACGGTGGCACTGTTCGTGATCACGCTCGTCTTCACGCTCGTCCAGATCCGGCTGCTCGAGCGGAGGGTCACCTATGAGCGCTGACATCGGGTGTGGTGACCATGCCGGCTGCGTTGGCCCCCGGATTCCGGGACGTTCTGTTGATCGCCTCCGGCGTGCTCCTGGCCGGTGCTGTCCTGCTCCTCGTCAGCCGCCACGGCAGCCCGTCCCGCCGGCGACATGCCGCTCTCGTCGGTCGCTACCTCCTACTGGGTGTGCTCGCCGTGATCGTGCTCTTCCCGATCTACATCACGGTGGTGGACTCGCTGCTCCGCTCGGATCAAGTGGTGGCCAAGCCGCCGATCCTCTTCCCGCTCCATCCCCAGTGGTCGAGCTACTCGACGGCGTGGACACAGGGCCACCTCGGGCGCTATCTCCTCAACAGCTTCATCGTGACGACCGTGATCGTGGTGGGTGAGCTGGCGATGTCGATCGCCTGCCGCATACGCCTTCGCCTTCTTGCACTTCCCTTTCAAGAAGACGCTCTTCATCCTGTTCCTTGCCACAATGATGGTGCCGCTCGAGGTCACCTTCCTCACAAACCTCAACACGGTCGTGAGTCTCGGTTGGTACAACTCCTACGCGGGCTTGACCGTGCCCTTCTTGGCAACGGGGTTCGGCGCCTTCCTCCTCCGGCAGGCCTTTTTGGGATTGCCCGGCGACCTGCGGGACGCGTCCAAGCTCGACGGCGCCGGGCACTGGCAGTTCCTGCGCGAGGTCGCGCTGCCGGTGGCCCGTCCCGCGGTCGCCGTGTTGGGGATTTTCAGTTTCTTCTGGGCTTTTTTGGGCGTTGCGGCGCACGGCGATCAGTTCGGCAACGATGCTGACGGCGATTTCTTCGGGAGTGAGCGCGCCGATTTCGAGGCCCACTGGCGCGAACACGCGGTCAAACTTTTCCGGCGCGAATCCTTCCTTTTCGAGCGCCCGATAAACCGACAGCACTTTGCGCTTGCTGCCGATCATGCCGATGTAGCGCGCTTCGGTGCCGACGGCCCAGGCGAGCACGCGCATATCGTCTTTGTGGCCTCGCGTGACGATCACGAGGAAGCTGGACGAATTCGGCTGGATCTTCTCATACGCTTCGGCGAACGAAGTGTGGACCTCCGACGCCATCGGGAAGCGCTCCGCATTCGCGAACGACTCGCGATCGTCGACGATGCCGATGGCGAAGCCCGCCTGGTGCGCCACGCGCGCGACGGCCGTCGAGACGTGCCCGCCGCCAAAAAGGTACAGCATCGGCTGCGGCAGGATCGGCTCGACGAAAATCTCGAGCGTGCCTCCGCAGATCAAGCCGGCGTCGTACGCTGGCGTCGTGATTCAGGTTGAACGTCATCTTGCGCGGCTGTTCCGTCTCGATCACTTCTTTCGCCGCGGCCCAGACTTCCGCTTCGACGCAGCCGCCGCCAACGGTGCCCGCGATCGAGCCGTCGTCGCGCACCAGCATGCGCGAGCTCTCGTAGCTCGGGATCGAGCCGTTCGTGTGCACGATCGTCGCAAGCGCGCCACGCCGGCCCGCTCGCCGCATCATCACGATTTCTTCGAAGATGTCCATGGACGTCGAAGTCTCTGTAAAATAGGTTACGGCGCGTATCCGCCGGTGTCAATCGAGAGTACGGTGCCGGTAGTGGGCGAGTTCCCGATTATCTGACTATGCGTCCAGTTGAATTGTTTCCGAGCAGTCCGTCAACCGACCAGAATTCCCCGATTGGCGATATCACGGTCTCGAACGTAAACGCCTGTTTATCAATAATCAACCCCTACGTGGCTGGGACAGTCTTGCTAAAGTGTCCCAATCCAAATGGATTCATAAGGGGCCCCGCTCAAACTGCGGCATGGCTCGCACACGCAGCGCGCGGAAAATGCTAAGCCGCTCCCTCGAATCGGGGTCGAAAATCTATTTACTCCATCTGGAGCGTGCATCATGAAGTGGCAGGCGAC
>CAWCZO010000011.1:0-780342 GCA_963800065.1 uncultured Acidimicrobiaceae bacterium
CAACTGGCGGCCGCCGGTGTCACCACCTACGGCACCAGCAGCGCTAGTAGTTCCTGCTCGTCCCAGTCCCCATCCAGTTCCGACGACGTCACCAACGCCCTCTACGATTTCTTGAACGCCCTCCCCGAGGGCACACCCACCTCACCCGAGGAGGTGCAGTTCGCGCCGGACGGCTGTTACCTGGTGAACGGTGAGCTGTACCTGCGCGGGTTGCAGGACTTCATCTTCGACGGCAACGGCGCCACCTTCGTCCAGACCAATGATTCCTCTGATGAGATAGGACCCGACGCCAAGCCGCGGCCGGGGTCCTCCTACTGCCAGGACCCCGACGACACCGGTTCGAATTCAGACGACAACAACGCCAAGCCGGCCGGCAACGCCTACGACATCATGTGGCTTTTCGAAGGCGGCTGCGACATCGAGCTCGAGGACATGGAGCTCACCGGGGCCGGAAACTCCAACGCCAACCGCCTTCAGAACTCGGCCATCGAGCTGGCCGGCACCCAGCGGGCCCTCATCGACGGCGACGACATCAAAGATTTCGACGGGGACTGCGTGACGGCCAGCGGCCTGGTGGAGGTGCCTGCCCCCTCGAACTACCCATCGTCGGACACCACCATCACGGGCAACGAGTGCGCCTCGGTGCAGCGAAACAACGTCAGCGTCACCTTCGGTAACCGGGTGTTGCTGGGAGGAGAGCCGCAGGTGGACGGCAGCGGGGATCTCGAGACTCCCACCTACGCGTCGTATTGCAGTCACCCCAACAATCCGTCGCTGTACGACCTGGCGACCGACGTGCCCCCCAACGGCGGGAACTGTCTCACCAATCCCGGTGGAGATGGAGTCGACATCGAGTCCGACAAGACCAACCCCAACGACGGGGAAGGCAACATCCTGATCGCCAACAACGTCTTTAACAACGGCGGTAACAACCTCATAGCGTCCGAGGCGGCAGGACAGCTCTTCAGCGCCGCCATCGACGCCAACGCCTCCACCACCATGCAGAGTCTGTTGGCCCCCCAGCCATATAAGGCCGATGGCCAGAAGCATCCGCCCCTGCTCGGTACAGACTTCACCATCAGCGGGAACGTCGCCGCCTGCGCCAATGTGGGGGGCACCGGTGGAGGCACCAACGAGGACTGGCTCTTCGACGGAGAGGTGGGGGGTCTCGTATCGGACAACACCGCACCCATGAGCCTCAACTCGAGCTTGGAAGGGGGTACGGGTAAGGGACAGACGTGCAGTGCCGCCGCCACGGGGACCGCCGTGTCCCATTTTCTCGACACCGGTTCCGTGAACCCCAACCACGCGTCCGACCCGATGGGTGGAGACATCGAGGTCATCGGCAACACCCTCGACGGAGGCGCGCTCGCTGTCCTGCCAGTCCATTCCGACAATCAAATCGCCAGCGGCGACACCGTGTGCGGCAACGAAAACGTGGCCGGTGACGCTCTCGACGGGAACAGCTCGACGTGGGCCTTGCCGGAAAGCGCGCCCTGCGCCACCGTTGTACCGCCCCAGCCCACCGTCGCCAGCCTGCCCGACTACCTGATCCCCTCCCAGGTGTTCACCTACAACGGGGCGCGGATCCGGCATCGAAGCGAACCGGTCTCCACCCCCACCGCCTCGCCCGCCAAGCCCAAAGGCGGGCCCCAACCCGGCGCCGTCAAGTGCACGAAGGTGAGCGGGGCGATCAACTTCGAACCCCCCTTGTCGGACACCTCGGAGGCGTTCTCGGAGATGATGCTCGTCCAGGAGACGCTCACCGGCTGCCACGGCTCCAAGGGCGGGGCCTCGCCCAAGAGCGGTACTGCCGACGTCGAGGTGCCCCTGCCGACGAGCAACTGTGCCAGCCTGAACTCGGGTGCCAACACGCCGGTGTCCCTGGCCATCAGCTGGTCGCCGTCGACCGACGGTGAGAGCCAGGTGGTCTTCTCCCGCTATGCGCTCGCCACCAGTCCCACACCGAGCCTGACTCTGCTCGGCAGCGGCACCACCACGCACGGCTCGTATCCCAGTGGGCTCTCCATCGCCAATACCGGCCTGGGCATGACCGCGGCCCAACTGGCGGCGGACTGCGCCTCCAGCACCGGCCTCAGCACGACCACCCCGACGGGCAGCCTCAAGGTGGGCGGTGCACCGTCCGTCGCCGTCCCCGGCGCCCCGACCGACGCGGCGGCCACGCCCGGGAATGCTCAGGCAACCGTCACGTGGGACGCTCCGGCTAGTGATGGTGGCCTTGCCATCTCGAGCTACACGGTGACGGCCGCCGACTCCACCACGCCCGCCAACGGAGGGGAGACCTGTTCGGCCACGACCACCTCGTGCACGATGGTGGGACTCACCGCCGGCGACAGCTACACCTTCACGGTCTCAGCCACCAACGCCGACGGCACGGGGCCGCCGTCGGCCGCCTCCAACACGGTCGTGCCGCAAGAGACCCTTTATGTGAGCCAAGGCGGCAGCGACACCAGCGACTGCCAAACTCAATCGACTCCGTGCGCCACCATCTCCTACGCGGTGTCGCAGGCGGGCCCGGGTGACGCCATTGAGGTGGGACCGGGGACCTTCACCGACAATGTGTTGATCCCGGGTTCTCTCACCGGCCTCGACATCGATGGCTCGACATCGGGGGTGACGACCGTCGACGGCAACGATAACGGGAGCGTCTTCGAGATAGACGCCAACAGTGTCGCTCTCGACAACCTTCTCATCACCGGTGGCTCGGGAAACCCAGCGGGGAGTGATGAGACCTTCGGTGGTGGTGTCCTTGTGTACGGCGAGAACGACATCCTGACGGATGACACCGTCACGGACAACAACAGTAGCTACTACGGCGGAGGGGTAGACGTTCGCAGCAATTTCCCCGGTGTCACACTCGATGACGACACCATCAGTGACAACACCTCCGAGTACGGCGGCGGCATCTCTGGGAGCGCCACTCTCTATAACGACACCGTGAGCGGGAATAACGCGCTCCAAGGCGAAGGGTGGAACGGTGGAGGGACGATCGTGGATTCCACCGTCGCCGGCAACGGCGACTATGGCGGCCAAATCTACGGGGGAAATTTTGTAATGGCCGGCTCCATCGTCGGAGCAGCCAACCCGGCGTCGGGCGGTCAAATAGATTGCCGGTTCGCCGCGGGAGCCACCCTCACTGACGACGGCTACAACATCGATATCGACAACAGCTGTGGTTTCTCGGCCGCCACCAGCCTCACGAACACCGATCCTGAACTCGGACCTCTCCAGGACAACGGAGGTCCGACGCAGACGATGGCACCGGCAACGACCAGCCCGGCGCTGGACCGGATCCCCAATCCGACCACCGCCGCCGGTTACACGTTATGCCCGGGCACCGACCAGCGCGGGGTGGCGCGTCCCCAGGGCCCGGCGTGCTCCATCGGGGCCGTCGAGGAGGCCTCGTGACCGTCTGACTCACAACGGCTGTTGGTGCCACGGCGGGATCCCTCAGGCGCCGTAGCCCGGGTGAGCCACGGCCAACTTGGCCGCTACCGAGGCGCGGACGACGGCGCCCACCTCGTCGGCACGACCGTCGAGATCGCCGGTGCGGATGGCGTCGGCCAGCTCGGCGTCGGTTCCCAGGCCTAGCCGGGAGAGCAACGCCGCGTGATCTGACTCTTGGTCCGGACCGAGTGCCAACTGGCGACCGACCATGGCCACCACGTTGGCCGCCACCCGGGCGTGGAACCGGAGGTGCCCGTCGGTTCCCTCCATCACGTCCGAGACGAGGAACTCACGGACGGCGTCGAGCAGCTCGACGGCCGAGGGGGCGTCGTGCAGGGACGGCACCGCCTGGGCCGAACCGGCGCCCTTGTCTGCGGACGAGGCAACGGGACCCGGATCGGTCACCCCGAGGAGCTCCAGGAGATCCCACTCCACCTCGCAGACCCGCCGGCCGATGGCGGCCAGCTCGACGGAGCGTCGGGCCCCCGACAGGTGGGTGACGGTCTGGACGATGCAGATGACGCCCCACCGCAGCGTCCCCAGAACCTCCCACCAGTGCAGCGCCCGGCGATCGACGGGGGTGCCACCGGCATCTTCGTAGGCCGTGACCAGTTGATCGAGGGAGCCGAAGCCGCCGACGGGCAAGGGCGAGCCGAACCGCCAGGCCTTCACGCACAACCAGCCCAGGTCCTCCAGGGGATCACCGAGGTGGGCGAGCTCCCAGTCGAGGACGGCGCGGACACCGTCGGGTCCGACGATGAGGTTGCCGTTGCGGAAGTCCCCGTGGACGACGACCGGCACCGAACGCGGCGGACGGTTGTCCCCCAACCAGCGGAAGGCCAATTCGAAGGCGGGATGGGGCTGGCCGAGACGGTCGACGATGGCCCGGAGTTGCTCCACGGGGTCGCCCCCGGGCAGGCCGGGAACCTCGCCGGGAGGGATCCGGTGGACGGCGGCCAGGATCTCGCCGCAGTCGGCGGCCAGATGGATACGCACCCCGACCAGGTTCTCGTCGCGCAGGAGGCGTCGGGGGATCGTCTCCCCTTCGACGAACGCCATGACCAGGGATCCGGCCCCGAGGGCGGCGTCGTCGTCGCCGACGAAGACGACCTCCGGCACCGGGACACCGGCCCGACGGGCGGCCCGCAGGAGAGGTCCTTCGAGTCGGAGACCCGACGGTGGCGACCCGGTCGGGTCGCGGCGCAGGACCAGACGCCGTGGTGCGCCGCCATGACCGGTGGCCTCGAAGATCCACGTCTCGCGCGACGCGCCGCCGGGCGCCCGGACGAGATCGCCGACGACCACGGGATGACCGAGGACCGGTCCCAGGGCGGCGGCGAGCAGCTCGGAAAGATCCCCCTTGGTCACCGGCAGAGGTTACGCCGGACCACCGGGGCGGCGACCGGGTCGCTCGATAGGGTGTGTCCCATCGCCATCCGCCTGGAACCCCACGACGAGTACATGCACGAGCTCGGTCCCGAGCCCAACTTCAACGAGTCCATGTACTTCAACGCCTACGACCCGGCCACGCGACTCGGCGGATTCTTCCGGCTCGGCAACCGGGCCAACGAAGGGACGGGAGAGATGACCGCCTGCCTGTTCCTCCCCGACGGGCGGGTGGCCTTCATGTTCCGGCGGCCGGCGGTGACCGACAACTCCGCCTTCGACGCCGCCGGGATGCGCTTCGACGTCGTCGAGCCCTTCTCCGAGTTACGCGTCGCCTACCAGGGTCACGTGGTCCTCCTCGACGACCCCCTCCAGATGGCCGATCCGAGGGCCGCCTTCACCGCCAACCCCTCTGTCGACTGCTCGGTGGCGCTCACCTACCGGGCAGCTTCGGCCATGTTCGGCGGGGAGCCCGACCGGCCCGCCGAACGTCCGGGGGAGGAGTTCGCCCGCGGCCATTACGAGCAGCTGGTGGAGGCATCGGGCACCGTCGCCGTCGGCGGCGACAGCTGGGATCTCCACGGGTACGGTTTGCGCGACCACAGCTGGGGTCCGCGCTACTGGCAGGCACCGTGGTACTACCGGTGGCTGACGGCGAACTTCGGTCCCCGGTTCGGCTTCATGGGATCACGGATCGCCCGGCGCCACGACGGCGGGACCCGGGGTGGGTTCGTCTGGGACGGTGACGTACTGCATCTCTGCACCGATTTCCGGATCCGCTCGGTCTGGGAGGGTGACGACCGGTACCACCGGGCTCTGGAAGCTGATCTCGTCACCGCCGACCGGACGTGGTCGGTGACGGGCCGCGTCCTGAACCTCATCCCCCTGCGCAACCGCCGACGCCAACCCGACGGCGACGAGCTGGTGACCCGGATCTCCGAAGGTCTCACCGAATGGACCCTCGACGACGGGCGCGTCGGGTACGGGCTGTCGGAGTACCTCGATCAGATCGTCGACGGACAGCCCGTGGGGGTGGCCGAGTAACGGGCCGGAGGCGCCTGGCCCGGTCAGACTGTGGGGGTATGGACCGGGCCACCATCGACGCCTACGAGGAACGCGGCCCGCAATGGGCGCAGCGACGCGCCCCGGTCCGGCGTTCCGACGCGCTGGCGTTCGCCCGGCGGGTGGCACCGGGAGCGGCACGGATCGACCTCGGATGCGGTGCCGGTCGGTACACGACGGCCCTCGGACGACCGGTCATCGGCCTCGACGCGTCGCCGACCATGCTCTCGCTGTGCCGGGACCGGGCTCCGTCGGCCCTCCTCGTCCAAGGTGACCTCGAGGCCCTGCCCTTCGGCCGGGGGTGTCTCGGTGGGGGGTGGGCCAACATGAGCTACCTCCACGTGCCGCGACTCGGGCTCCCCCTGGCCCTGGCCGATCTGCACCGGGTGTTGACGGTGGGGGCGGCGGTCGACGTGCAGCTCTTGGCCGGCTCGTACGAGGGGCACGCACTGCCCGACGACGATGTCGGCGGCCGGTTCTTCGCGTCGTGGGAGCCGGACCGGCTCGCCGACGTCCTCGTGGGAGCCGGTTTCGAGGTCCACCGTCTCGAGGTCGATGACGAGGTGGTCCGGGCGCGCGCCGTCCGGGCCCGGACCCTGGCCGACACGGTCGGGCCCGGTCTCCGGTTGTTGACGGTGGGACTGAACCCCAGTCTCTACGCCGCCGACGCCGGCGTCGGCTACGCCCGACCCGGCAACCGCTTCTGGCCCGCACTGAGAGCGGCCGGGATCGTGACACGCGACCGTGATCCGCAGCATGCGCTGAGAGTCCACGGCGTCGGTATGACCGATCTGGTGAAACGGGCCACGGTGGGGGCGAAGGAGATCGACGCCGCCGAGTACCGGTCCGGGATGGCGCGCGTCGAGCGTCTCGTTGAATGGCTGGCTCCGGCGTCGGTGTGCATGGTCGGCCTGTCCGGCTGGCGCGCCGCCGTCGACGGCGGCGCCCGCACCGGTCTCCAGGCTGACCGCTTCGGGGGACGGCCCCTCTACGTGATGCCGTCGACGAGCGGTGCCAATGCACACGCACAGATGCCCGATCTCGTAGATCATCTGTGCCGCGCCGTGGCCGCCGGGACCGACCGCTCGGAAGGCGCCGGCTGAGTCCGCCAGATGGCCGAGGGCGTGAAGTAGCGTCGTTCTCCAGTGGTCATGAGCGGCACCAGTGGCGTGTCCCCACCCATCCTGGGGTCTCGCCCGAACGGCTCCGCTGCCGGGTTCGCTCCCGGTCGGCGTGACACCGACGACGAAGTGTCGTTCGCCTCGCTCGCCCGATACTTCGACCCTGCCTTCGGGCGACGCTTCGCCGAACGCGCTCTCGACGCCCTCGTCGTCGTCCGGGGGGTGCGGGTGCTCGACGTGGCCTGCGGGACCGGCGTCTTCGGACGGCTCGCCGCCCACGTCGCCGGACCGGGCGGTCGGGTGGTGGGGATCGACCGGTCGGCCGTGGCCGTGGACACGGCGCGGAGGATCGATCCGACCAGCATCGTCGACTGGCGTCACTGGGACGACGGCGACCTCCCCTTCGACGACGGAACCTTCGACGTCGTCGCCTGCCAGCACGCCCTCCATCGGTTTGCCGATCCCGGTCGGATGGTGCGGGAGATGTTCCGCGTGTTGGCGCCCGGGGGTCGTCTGGGCATCACCACCTGGGGGCCCATCGAGGAGAATCCGGCCTTCGCCGCCCAGCTCGACGCCACCGTGAAGGCGGGGCTCGACCAGTCCGGCGTCGTCGAGTCCCTTCTCGACGCGTTCGCCTGGCACCGGGCCGAGGAGCTCGAGCGGCTCGCCCGCCGGGCCGCGGTCGTCGACGTCTCCTGCCAGACGATCCGGATGATGGCCGCCCTTCCCCGGGTGGCGGAATGGGTCCGCGTCTACCCGTCGGTCCCCCCGCTGTCCCGGGTCTGGCCGCAGTGCGACCAGAACGTCCGCGTCCGGTT
The DNA here is from genome assembly GCA_963800065.1 of uncultured Acidimicrobiaceae bacterium. GTDB lineage: Bacteria > Actinomycetota > Acidimicrobiia > Acidimicrobiales > UBA8190 > CAWJFJ01. The sequence goes on from CAWCZO010000011.1 coordinate 7,856, forward strand.
CCTGGCCCGGGCCACGGAGCTGCTACGGCCCTTTGAGCACGACAGCGTCCTGCGGGTCCAGGCCTCGTCACTGCTCCTCGTGGCCCGTCGGCAGCGTCGCTGACGTCGTCTCACCGACGGTCGCCGAAGGGGTCCTCTTTCTCGTAAGGTCGCCTCAGTGCCCGACTCCGACGCGTCCCTGCGGACGATCGCCCATCCCGTCCGACGACGGATCCTGGAGCTGGTGTGGGACACCGAGCGGGCGTCGAGCGAGGTGGCCGAGGGCTGCGGCATCTCCAAGCCGGCGGCCTCGCAACAGCTCAAGGCCCTCTTGAAGGCCGACCTCGTGACGGTCCGGATGCGGGGGACCCAGCGCCTGTACCGGGCCCGTCTCGACACCCTGGCCGAGCTCCGCGAACTCCTGGAGGGTTTCTGGGGGCGACGGCTGGGGGAGCTCCATGCCGCCGTCGAAGGTGGGCCGGAGACCGAGACGGCGTCGGGGCCGCGGCTCGGGTCGTGACACCGGTCCCGAGACGGCGGCCCGTCACCGGAACGCCCGGCCCCCCGGGGTGCGACCGCTCGCCGTGAGCGTCGACCTAGGCTGAGGTCAGTGCCGGACGACGACTCCCAGGGCTCCGACGGCGAGAACGGAGGCCCCCCCACCGACTGGCCGACGGCTCCCCTCGTCCCTCCAGTTCCCCCTCCCCCGTCGGCACCCCCCGGTCCGCTCCCACCGACCTATCCACCCGGCTACCCGCCCCCGCCCGGGGCGGAGCCCACCTACCAGGCGCCGGCGCCCTGGGGCCCACCCGTTCATCCCCAGACGTCGGTGTCCTCCCCCTACGGTCCGCCTCCGGGACCCCCGATCGTGGGCGCCCCCGGCCCGAACGGGTGGCGGCACGGTCCCGTCGCACCGCCACCCCGACGAAGGGGCATGACGGTGGTCGTGGTCATCGCCGTCCTGGTGTTGGCCGCCGCCGCTGCCGGCGTCGGGGTGATCGTCGCCGGCGGGTCGGGAAGCACGGTGACGCCGCTGCCCAGCTCGACCCCGTCAGCGGCGACGACCCGACTCCTGCGGACGGCGGTGGCGTCGGCCCGGAGCGCGGGCTCGTTCCACTACGTCGCCACCTCGTCGGCCACCGGTCCCCACGGGTACTCGCAGAAGACGGTGGGCGACGCCGGGGTGGACAGCGGTCGCCAGGACATCGTCGTCGGCGCCCAGAAATTCACCGTGCTGGTGGTGGGTGCCGCCTGCTACCTGAAGGGCAACGCAGCCGCCCTCACCGCCAATCTGGGCTTGTCGGCATCGGCGGCGTCATCGCACGTCGGTCAGTGGATCTCGCTGGCCCGCACCGACGCTCCTTACGCCGCCGTCTACGCTGCCGTGACGGCATCGTCGGCCCTCACCGACAACATCACCATCACACCCAAGAACCAATTGCCGACGGCACGCCTGGGGGGCCGGCCGGTGCTGACCATCACCGGGACCATCGCGCCGATCGAGATCGGTGGGCAGTCCATCGCTCCCAAGGGGACGGCGACGCTCGCCGTGCGGGCCACATCGCCCCACCTCCCCGTGCGCTACACCGAACGCGGAACGCAGGATCGCGTCCGCACCGTCTCCACGGTGACGTTCAGCCGGTGGGCCGAAGCGGTGGCCATCACGGCGCCGACGGGCGCCGTCCCCTACGCCTCGCTGGGCGTCGGTGCCGGCACCGTCCCCACGACGCCGAGCGGCACCGTCCTCACCTGATCCTCCCGGTCGTCAGGCGCGACGCCGGTACTGCCGGGCGGCGAGCGGGACGAAGATGACGAGGAGGCCGACGCACCACAGAAGCGCCTGCAGAACGGGTCCCGCTGTGGGACCGCCGTGCGTCAGTGCCCGGGTGGCGTTGACGATGACACCGATGGGCTGATGATTGGCGAAGGGTTGGAGCCATCCGGGCATGGACTTCACGTTGACGAAGGCGGGTGAAGCGAACACCAGGGGGAAGAGGATGGGAAAGGCCATCACCTGGGCCGTCTCGCTGTTGGGGGCGGACAGGCCGATCACGGCGAACCCCCACGACATGGCGTAGGCGAAGAGAAGGATCAACACGACGCCGGCTACGAAGGCCAGGACGCCGGCGCCGATCCGGAAGCCCACGGCGTAGCCCACGCCGGTGATCACCGCCACCACGAAGATGTTGCGCACCAGGTCGGCCGTCGTCCGACCGGTGAGGACCGCCGAACGGGCCATGGGGAGGGCCCGGAAGCGCTCGAGGAGTCCCTTCTGGAGATCCTCGGACAGTCCCACCGCCGTGCTGATGGAGCCGAAGGCCACGCTCTGGACGAAGATGCCCGGCATGAGATAGTCGGCGTAGCTCGGATAGCCCGGCGGCGGATGGATGGCACCACCGAATACGTAGCGGAACAGCAGCACGAACATGATGGGCTGCACCGTCGAGAAGAAGAGGAACTCCGGGATGCGGGTGTAGACGATCAGATTGCGTCGGACCACCGTGAACGTGTCGGCGAATGCCCAGCCGATTCGGCTGCCCCCGTCGGGGCGCGACGGCGCCGTCGTCAGCGCCGCGGGCCCGGGCGCCGTCCGTGCCGTCGTCGTCATCGGGCCCCTCCTGTCTCGGCCGCGGCACGGGCCCGTCGCCGTCGCCGACCGCCTTCTTGCGGTTGCGCGTCGGGGTCGTCCTCGACGTCGGTCCGTTTGCCCGTGAGGGCTAGGAAGACATCGTCGAGGCTCGGTTCGCGCAGGACGAACGTCGTGGGGGCCACGGCGTGGGCGTCGAGCATCCGCAACGCCTCCATGGCGGCCCGGGGGCCGTCGTCGACCGGCAGTTCGATCGACGATCCGTCGACGGTGGGTGGCTTCGTCCCCACCGTGGCCAGGATCTCGGCCGCACCGGCGGCGGCGGCGGGATCGGCCAGCCCCACGTCGAGAACGGTGGCCCCCAGGTCCGCTTTCAGTTGTGCCGGCGTCCCCTCGGCGATGACCCGGCCGTGGTCCACCACGGCGATCCGACGGGCCAGTCGGTCGGCCTCCTCGAGATACTGGGTGGTGAGCAGGACGGTGGTGCCGCCGTCCACCAGACCTTCGATCATCTCCCACAGGTCGTTGCGGCTCCGGAGGTCGAGGCCGGTGGTGGGCTCGTCGAGGAAGAGGACGACGGGGCGGGCCACCAGGGCGGCGGCAAGGTCGAGCCGCCGGCGCATGCCGCCCGAGTAGGTCTTGAGCGTCCGGTCCCCGGCATCGCTCAGGCCGAACCGTTCGAGGAGCTCCGTGGCCCGGCGGGCGCAGACGTCGCGGGCCAGGTGGTTCAGCCGGCCCACCATGAAGATGTTCTCGCGACCGGTGAGGTTCTCGTCGACGGCGGCGTACTGCCCGGCCAGTCCGATCAGCGATCGGACCCGGCCCGCTTCGGCCACCACGTCATGCCCGAGCACCCGGGCCGTGCCGGCGTCGGGGTGCACGATGGTCGTCAGGATGCGCACCGCCGTGGTCTTCCCGGCCCCGTTCGGGCCGAGCAGCCCGAAGACCGTGCCCTCTTCGACGGTGAAGCTGACACCGTCGAGAGCGCGCACCGTGCCGCCGAAGGTCTTCTCGAGGTTCTGCGCCTCGATGGCGTCGGTCATGAAGTGCGTCCTTTCGTGTGGTCGTGGCCGTTGGTGCTGATTTCGCCTGGGCCGTTTCGGTGGACCGGTTCCCGGGCCCCGGCATCGGGTGGTGTGTGGAAACCGGCCCAGACCTCGCTTCCGCCGAGCGCACCGGACTCTATGTCGCTCACGAGCGTCCGCAACCACGCCAGCTCGGCCTCGAGGAGAACGGTCTTGTACTCGTACTCGATGCTGAAGAGGCGGGGGATGTGCTCGTCCAGCAGCGTGTGGACGGACCGCCGCCCGGTGATGTCCAGGTCGAGGCGGTTGATCCGGGCTCCGAGCAACGTCACGGCGTCCTCCGGCGTCACCACGGGAAGGAAGGAGAGCCCGGCCTCGAACTGGGTGTACTCCTTGACCGGCGTGCTCAGGAGCTCACCCAACCAGTCCAGCAGCTCGTGGACACCGCTGTCGGTGACCCGGTAGACGGTCCGCTCGGGCCGACGGCCCTGGCGCGTCGTCTCCAGGGTCTCGATGAGGCCCCCCCGGTGCAGAGCGTCGACGACGGAGTAGAGAGACCCGTAGTTCAGCTTGATGCTCTCGTCCTTGTTGCGGGCGCGCATCGTGGTGGCCATCTCGTAGGGGTGCATGGGGCGTTCGAAGAGACACGCCAGAACGGCCAGTGCCAGAGGGTTGGAGATCTTGCGACGGGCCATGCCCACGGTCCTTGGTTCCGGGTGTCTTGAACAGAATATCCGAGACGGGATAAATCGGCAAGGCGGGCGGCCCGGCCCGATGGTCCGGGGCTCAGTCTCCGGCCCGCCGGGTGAACCTCCGACGCTCCTCGGGAGCGGCCAGGAGGTCGAGGACGACGCCGATGGCCTGGTCACGACCCGTGAATTCCGGCAAGGGCAGGTGGGTCTGGATCTGGTATCGGTTGCGGCGACCCTCCTTTCTCTTGAGGACGTAGCCGGCGTCGGTCAGGTCGGTGACGATGGCGTAGGTCCGGCGCTCGGAGATGGCCAGACTCATGGCGATCTCCCGCAGACGGACCTCCGGATCACGGGCGATGCACAGCAGGGCCCGACCGTGATTGGTGAGGAAGCTCCAATTGGCCACAGTAGGCAGTTGGACACAGATGGGGAAAAACTGCAAGAGAAATCTAGAAACTTATTGCTTGTTTCCAAAATCAGGCGTACGGTGGTGAATACGTCCCGCTGAGTAGCCGTCGACGACGGCCGTGGTCCCGGGAGTCGTACGAAGGAGTCGGTCATGTTCACGCGCCCCCTGCGCCGTTGGTCCGCTGCCGTTCTGGCGGTATCGACCACCGCTGCGATGTTGGTCCTGGGGGCCGTCGTCGCTCAGCCCGCCTCGGCCGCCCAACCCCCGGTGGGGATGGGGACGGCCGCACCGTTCGCCGTGTTGGCCGGTCAGACCGTCACCAACACCGGACCCTCGGTCATCTCCGGCGACGTCGGTCTCGACCCCGGCACCGCCATCACCGGCTTCCCGCCGGGCATCGTGACCCCTCCCAGCACCACCTACGCCGCCGACGGTGTGGCCCTCCAGGCCCAGAGCGACCTCACCACCGCCTACAACCAGGCGGCGGGGGCCACCCCGGTCACGGTGGAGTCGGCCGACCTGGGGGGTCAGAACCTGGCTCCCGGGGTCTACAAGGGAACCTCCACGCTCAGCCTGACCGGCACGGTGACGCTGAACGGGGAGAACAATCCCAACTCGGTCTTCGTCTTCCAGGCCGGATCGACCCTGATCACCGCATCGAGCAGCACGGTGGCGCTCATCAACGGGGCCACGTGGTGCAACGTCTGGTGGCAGGTCGGTAGCTCGGCCACCCTGGGGACGGCCACCACCTTCGTCGGCACCATCATGGCCCTGACGTCGGCGTCGCTGAACACGGGGGCCACCGTCATGGGACGGGTGCTGGCCCGCAACGGCGCCGTCACCCTCGATACCAACACCATCACCCAGCCGGCCTGCGCCACATCGACGACGACCGCCACCACGGCGGCACCGACGGGCAAGACGCCGGGTGGCGGCGGCAGCGCCGGAACGCCCGGCTCCCACGCCAAGGGCACCACCGGCAACGGCCTCGGTGGGGGCTCCAACGCCGGCGGTCTGGGCGGCGGGGTCGTGCCGACAGGCTTTCCCGCCACCGGACTGGGTGGAGCATCGCACTCCGATGACCCGGCTCTGATCGCCCTCGGTGGGGTGGCTCTGGTCGCCGCCGTCCTGGCGCTGGGTCAGGGATTCCGCCGGCGCCGGATCCAGCTCGCCGGGAACCGGCCCGACATCGACGCCACGGACGGCGCCGCATGACATCGGTGGCTCGGTCCGCGGGAAAGAGCCGCGGACCGAGACGCTGGTGGGTGACGGCCGGTGTCCTGTTCGTCGTCGCCGCCGGGTGCATCACGGTGGGCCTCTCGCAGCACCAGCACCCGCTGCTCGGTCCGGCGGCGGAGCCGCACCGCCTCACCACGACGACGGTCCCCCCCGTGGCCGTCGTCCCGGTGGTGGCCCGGTCGACCCCGGTCTCGCTGAGGGTCCCCGCCATCGCCTTGTCGGTGCCGTTGTCCACGCTCGGACTCAATCCCGACGGGACCGTGCAGGTGCCCACCAACGACATCGAGCCGGGATGGTTCCGGCTGGGACCGTCCCCGGGCCAGATCGGTTCGGCCGTCATCCTCGGGCACGTCGACACCTATCAGGGCCCCGGCGTCTTCTTCCAGCTCCGTGCCCTGCTGGCCGGCGATCAGGTCCAGGTGAGCCTGGCCGACGGGGCCGTCGTCAACTTCGCCGTCACCTCCGTCGAGCAGTACCCGAAAGCGCAATTCCCGGCCCAGGAGGTCTACCAGTCGCACGGCTCGAGCGCCCTCCAACTCGTCACCTGCGGCGGTTCGTTCGACACCCAGACGGGCCACTATCTGTCCAACCTCGTCGTCTACACGTCGTTCGTCTCCGCCACCGCGGCGACGTCACCGACCACCACCACGGTGCCGGCCGTGACCGCCTCCCCCGTCGGGATCTAACTCAAGGTCACCCGGGCCCGCACCGGGAGATGGTCCGAGCCCTGCACCGGCACGACCTCCCCGGCACCCAGAGTCGCCACCCCGTCGGTGACGAGAATGTGGTCGAGCTGCGCCAGCGGCCGCCACGCCGGCCACGTCGCGCCCCGGACGGCACACGACCAGCCCGGCATGAGCGCCGACAGGGGTGGTCCCCACATGTTCATGTCGCCGACGAGGACACCGGGATCGTCCGAGGTGGCCAGGAGCCGGTGCAGGTGGCGCAGTTGGACGACGGACCCGTGGGTCAGGTGTGACAGGTGCGTCCCGATCACCCGGAGAGGCCGGCCGTCGATGTCGACCTCCACGGCGATGGCTCCGCGCCGGACGGGGTCCCGGCGGAGCTGGCCCAGATCGAGCGTGGCGGTGGCCCGCAGGGCCACCCGCGACAGCACGGCGATCCCCCAGGTGCCGTCCTCGACGGGGCCGGCGCTGTCCGGACGTGGACGGGGGGGACGGCCGGGCCGGCCCTCGCCCACCCGCAATCCCCACGGACCGCGCTGGACGAGCACCGGTCCCCACGACTCTGGCGACGCCGACGTCGGCGGTGGCGCCGACAGCTGCGCCCGGGTCATGGCCAGTTCCTCGACGCCGTAACCGAGCGCGTCGCCCACGCGGTGGGCCAGCGGCTCACCGGAGTCCGCCGACCACGTCTCCTGGAGGAACAGCAGGTCGGCATCGAGGGCCCGGCAGGCGGCCACCACGTCGAAGGGCCGCCCGAGCCCGTCGACGCCTCCGTGGACGTTGAAGCTGGCCACCACCACGCCGGACATCGAGCGGAGGCTACCGGGGGCCCGGGACGACCCTGGGCACCCCCATCCTCAACCGTGGCCGCCCCGTGCCGATACCATCGGTGATGGCCCTGCCCCCTCCGACCCTCGGTTTCCGCCGCGCTCCCACGAAGACGGAGCCGCTGTGCCGCGGTCCGGTGGGCCCGGTCCCGCCGCCCGACGGCGCGGCCGCCTGACGGTTCGAAGGACGTCGTCCCGTGCACGTCCCGGACATGGAGTTCGGCAACCGGCGAACCGGTCCCCGGCGGGGACTGCACCGACTGGCCACCCGGGTGTCGACCACCCGGGCCCGGCAGCGTGCGTCGGCGTCGGAGCGAACGGCGGACGTCGGCAGCGGGCCGAACGGTCCGACCACCCGACCCGACCCGCTGCTGCGGTGGAAGAACCCGAGCCAGGCGCCGGTCGGGGACTTCAGCTCCTGCGCCGTCCCCAACGCCCAGCTCAGGGTGCACGGGATCCCCGAGCGGGGCGATACCTGGGACGCCGTGTCCTCCTTCTCGCTCTCCTACGACGGCTATGCCTATTGGGACGACGTCTGCGAACTGGCCACCAGGCACATCAGGAACTGGACCCGCCATCACACCCTTCCCGTCTCGATCGACGAGGTGCGGGCCTGCCTCTTCTATGAACAGCGACGGTGGCACCACTTCGGAGAGGACCCGAACGGCCGCGGCGAGCAGTACGTCTGGGCTCTGCTCGACACCCTGCGGAACCTGGTCGCCGCCCGCAGCCGATCGGTGTCCCCCACGGTGACGAGCGCGGTCCCGACCGCGGTCCCGGTCCGTGCCGGCGGGAGGATCCGTTCGTTTCTGGACGACGATGGCGGCTATCTGGCCTGGGTGACCGGGCACGGTGACGGTTTCGTGGTGAACGCCGACCGGACGCTGTCGCCGAACTCCCTGATCCTGCACCGCGCCGCCTGCCCGTCCATCGGCGGTCCGACCCGTCCGGGGCTGACGAGGACGGCCAATTACCGCAAGGTCTGTTCGTCCGATGTCGACGCTCTCGTGAGCTGGTGCCGGACCGACATCGGGACCGAGCCCGGGTGCTGTCACCGGTGCCGGCCGTTGTCCCCGGCGCCGTGACCCCCCGGGGCTGACCCGGGCGGCGCCGTCACCCACCCTGACCGTCATCGGGGGGACGGTGATACAACTCCTCCATGACGAGCGCCACCCACGACGACCCCCACGGGTCCCCCCTGCCCCCGCCGCACACCGACGAGGTGGCCGACGGCGTCTTCGCCTACGTGCAGCCCGACGGGACCTGGTGGATAAACAACACCGGTTTCGTCGTCGGGACGTCCGGGGTCCTGTGCATCGACACCTGTGCCACCGAGCGACGGACCCGGGCCTTCCTCGACGCCGTCGATGCCGTGGCCGGTCCCGGACGCCGCATCCTCGTGAACACCCACCATCACGGGGACCACACCAACGGCAACTGTCTCCTCCCGTTCGCGGCGATCATCGGCCACGAACAATGCCGCCGGTCCGTTCTCGACACCGGGATCATGCGCCCCGACGGGGTCTTCGACCCCGTCGATTGGGGCGCTCTCGAGGTGGCGGCCCCGTTCGTCACCTTCGAACGGCGGCTGAACGTCTACGTCGACGATCTCCTGGTCGAGCTCCACCACTTCGGGACGGCCGCCCACTCCACCAACGACGTCGTGGCCTGGATCCCCGAGCGCAGGGTCCTGTTCACCGGTGACCTCGTCTTCAACGGGGGCACCCCCTTCGTCCTCATGGGCTCGGTGGCCGGGGCGCTTATGGTCCTCGACCGGCTCATGGAGTACGACGCCGAGGTTCTGGTCCCCGGTCACGGTCCGCCGTGTCACCCCCAGGTGGTGGACACGGTGGGCGAGTATCTGCGCTTCGTCCAGGACACCGCCGCCCAGGCGTCGGCCGCCGGGCTCTCCCCCCTCGACGCCGCCCGCCAGACCGACCTCGGGCCCTACCGCTCACTGACCGACCCCGAGCGGATCGTGGGCAACCTCCACCGTGCCTACGCCGAGTGCGCCGGGGCCCGGCCCGGTGATCCGATCGACGTGCTCGGAGCCTTCGTCGACATGGTCGACTACAACGGCGGTCGACCGTTGCGCTGCATGGCCTGACCGTCGACCAGCCGGGTCCGCAGGCGCGCCACCACCTCGGCCAGGGCGGCGATCTGAGCCCGCACCGGGCCGGGGGCTATCCCCGGGGCGTGGACGCGCAGGTTGCAGGCGTCCGTCCCCGCCCGGGTCATGACGTCGACGAGGGCGTCGGCCACCGCCGGGGCGTCTGTGCCGGCCACCAACTCGTCGGCCTTCCAGTGGGCCTGGGCCCCGGCGTCGGCGTAGCGGCGATAGACGTCCACCTGTCGGTGCATCTCGTCGGTGGGTGGCGTGCCCGTCCAGACGCGCCGGATGAGGATGCAGGCCTGCTCCCCTCCTGCCTCCCGGTAGGCGTCGACCAACTGGCGGACGCGCTCGGGGGTGGACAACGAGTCGAAGACGATCCCCATCCCGTGAACGGCGGCCCGCCGGACGGCCGCCGTGCTCATGGCGGCGCTGGCCATGGGCACCGGATGGGCGGCGCAGCGCGCCACGGCCGGATCGGCGGCCAGCCGGCCCGGATGGCCACCACCGAGAGCGCCGGCCACCAGGGCCAGGCCCTCGGCGAACCGGTCGGTCAGGTTCTGCTTGGTCAGTCCCATGATCTCGAAGTCGTCGACGAGCGATCCGGCCGCCACCCCGACACCCACCCGGCCCGGGAAGCGCGCCGCCAGCCACGCCACCTCCTCGGCCACGAGCGCCGGCGGCCGCAAGGGGAGCAACAGCGGGCACGGGGCGGCCCAGCCGGCGGGCATGGCCTCGAGGAGCCACCCGGCCGCCTGCAGGGGGTTCGGCACGTAGCCGGCGAATCCCCCGTGGTGCTCGCTCGTCATGACGCCGTCGAAGCCGGCCTCGGACGCCGCCGCGGCCTGGGCGCGCATCTCGTCGACGATGGCGTCGGCCCCCAGACCGGTGTGGGGGTAGATCCGCAACGAGATCGACCGGGTCGACAGCGGTGGTCGCTGGTCCACGACCCCACTGTGACACGGGCCCTCACGGGACACGAGCCGTCAGAGGCCGGTGAACCGGCCGCCGTCCACCACGATCGTCTGGCCCGAGATGTAGCGGGCGCCGTCACCGAGGAGAAAGACCACGACGGGGGCGATGTCGCTCTCGGGATCGCCGATCCGGCCGGCGGGGACGACCTGACGGAGGCGTTCCCCGAGGGTCGGGTTCTCGGCGTAGGCCTTGTCGAGGGCGGGGGTGCGGGCCAGAGGGGAGACGGCGACGACGTTGACGCCGAGCGGTCCCCACTCGACGGCCAGGCTCTTCACCAGCCCCCGCAGAGCCCCCTTGACCGCCGCGTAGGCGGGAAGGGCGGTGCTCCCCTCGATGCCGGCCGGTGAGGTCATCACGATGAAGCGGCCCCGGCGGGCCCGAAGGTGCGGGAGTCCCGTGACGGCGCAGTGGTAGGCGCCGCGCAGGGTCACGGCAACGTGGTCGTCCCAGTCGGCGGGGTCGATCCCGTCGATGGTCCCCACCTCGCTCGACCGTCGGCTGGTGGCGTTGTGGACCACGGCGTCGAGGCCACCGAAGCGTTCGACGGCCGTCGCCACGGCGGCTTCGACATCGCCGGCCACGGTGACGTCGGTGCGGACGAAGACCGCGCTCCCGCCGCGCCCGGCCACCAGGGCGGCCGTCTCGACGGCGTTGTCCCCGGGGCCCGCCACCACCACGTCGGCGCCGGCCTCGGCACAGGCCAGACACAGCGCCCGCCCGATCCCGGCCCCTCCCCCGGTGACCAGGACCACCCGTCGGTCGAGTTCCCCGGTCACGGTGTCATCCAGACGCCGCCGTCGACGGCCACGGTGACGCCCGTCACCGCCGTCCACCGGTCGGAGACGAGCGACGCCACCACGGGGGCGACTGCGCCGCGGAGATCCGGGGACCGGGCGAGCGCCGGGCCGGGCTGTCCCGGACGGTCGGGACCGGCGTGGCCGGGAGGGGTGGTCGAGCCGAGAAGGGCGCCGGGCACGGCCACGCAGACGACCCTGATCCCCTCCCGCCCCCAGGCCCGGGCGGCCGCCTTGGCCAGGGACCTCTGACCCTCGGCCACCGCCGCCCAGGGGGCGAAGCCCGACGAACCCACCAGGGCCAGGGTGGGGACGAGAACGACGAGACATCCGCCGCCGGTGCGCAATCGTCGGTGGGCACCCTGGAAGCAGGCCAACGTCCGTGCCAGGGGGACCTCGACACGCTGGCGCCACTGTGCCGGCCCGAGCCCCGCCAGATCCCCGGCGACGGCGGCCTCCTGGCCCGCCGACACCAGGACCACGGCACCGAGCGGTCCGCTCACGTCCTCGGCGGTGGCCAGGGCGGCGGCCACCTCGTCACCCGATGTCGCGGCACAGGCCACGGTCGGCGGACCGTCGCCGGGTGACTGCCGGTGGGCGCCATCCGACGCGCCCGGATCGAGTGCGCCGAGGACAACCGTCTCGCCCTGGTCGCCCAGTCCCGCGCCCAGAGAACGGGCGGCGTCGTCCTCCCCCACGCCGTCGCCGAGGACGAAGATCACGTCAGGCCACCGCCATCCCCACCCTCCGGGTGAGCCTAAGCTTCCGGCTCGCATCGCTACTCAGTTGACGGCGGTCCTGTCAAACGTTGGCACGACGAGGTGACGCGGTGGGACGATCGTGATACCGGGTGACGTATCGCTGCGGCTCGACGGCCGGGTGGCGGTCATCACCGGGGCGGCACGCGGCATCGGTGAAGCGACGGCGCGGATCTTCGCCCATTGCGGCGCCAACGTCGCACTCTGCGACCGGCTCGAGACGGAGACCTTCAGGGCTTTCGAGGACACGTCGTCGGGCGACGAGGTGACACCGCGGACGCTGCGGCGGGTGCTCGATGTCCGCCACGCCGCCGCGGTGTCCGGCTTCGTCGACGACGTCGTGGAGGCCTTCGGTCACGTCGACATCCTGGTGAACAACGCCGGGGGGACCTTCGCCGCCCCTCTCCTGACGACGTCGGAGAAGGGCGAGGAGAGATTGGTGGCCGAGAATTTCACCCAGGTCACCCGCCTCGTCCGTCTGGTGGTCCCCCACATGCCCCCGGGAGGATCCATCGTCAACGTGACGTCCATCGAGGCCCACCAGGCGGCGCCCGGCTTCGCCGTCTACGCGGCGATGAAGGCGGCCGTCGAGAACCTGACCAAGACCCTGGCCCTCGAGCTCGCCCCCCGGAACATCCGGGTCAACGCCATCGCCCCCGATGCCCTCTCGAGCACGGGAGAAGCCGTCGCCCGCCAGCAGTTCCTGGCCCACGACATGCCGTTCGAGCCTGTGCACGTCCCACCCCTCGGATTTCTCGGCAGCCCCGACGACGCCGCCTGGGCCAGCGTCTTCCTGGCCAGTGCGGCGAGCCGCTTCATCACGGGGACGACTCTCCACGTCGACGGCGGCAGCCACGCCGCCGGAGGTTGGCGCCGGCGCACCTGAAGACGCCGATCGGGACGCCTTTCAGGGAGAGTCGGGAAGATTGGTCCAGCCCCGGCCGTCGCCGCGTAGGTACCAGCCACTGGCGGCCAGGGTCCCCCCGTCCACCGGGATGACATGGCCGGTGACGAAGCGCGCCATGGGGCTGGCCAGGAAGACGACCACGTCGCCGTAGTCCTCGGGCTGTCCGAAGCGCCCGAGGGGTACCCAGTGCCGGACCATCTCCGGATCGCGCCCCCGCAGCATCGAGGCGGCCGGCGTCTGCAGGGTGTCGGCCAGGTCGGGGGCGATGGCGTTGACACGGACGCCGTGGCGGCCGAGCTCGACGGCCAGGCTACGGGTGAAGGCGTTGACGGCGGCGTTGAAGGCCGAGTAGACGGCGTTGGCCGGGATCCCCCGGAACGCTTCGACGGTGGAGACGTTGACGATACTTCCCGCCCCCTGTTCCACCATGGCCGGAGCGATGGCGCGCGTACAGCGGAGGACGTGCTCGAAGTTCAAGGCATAGAGGGCGGACCAATCGTCGGGTCCCGTCTTCAGGAACCGGCCGTTCGGGCGGTAGTCCCCGACGTTGTTGACGAGGACGTCGATGCGCCCGCCGGCCACCGACTCCGCCGCCGCCACCAGGGCCGTCACGGTGCGATCGTCGCGGATGTCGCCCGGCACGGCCAGGGCCGAGCCTCCGGCCGCCTCCACGTCGGCCACCGCCGTGGCCAGCAGCGCCGGCTCGATGTCGTTCACCACGACAACGGCACCCTCGGCCGCCAACCGCCGGCTGGCACCGCCCCCGATTCCGGCCGCTCCGCCGGTCACCACGGCCACCTGACCCTCCAGGAGCCCCGCCCGTCCCCGCCCGTCCGCCGTCATGGTGGCCATTGTCGTCGGCCGACCGCCCAGGGTGCCCACTCCCCGAGCCCGTTCGAGGGCCGAACACACTGGGTGCCCGCACCACGACCGCCCTGGGTGCCCGTCAGCCCGGACGCCGCCGACGCCACTCTCGGCCCGTCCGAAAGCCTTCCCGGGGCGCCCGGGGCCCCGATCCGTGCCTATGTGAGCACGCCGGAACCACCGGCGATAGGCTGCAGATGGAGCGCAGTTATAAATTCACGCTGGCTGCGCCTCTTTGATGGGTGCCTTTTTGGTCTCCCGCAAGACAATGGAAGCGTGGAGAACAGAACAGAAAGGCAACACCAATGCCTGAAGGCACCGTGAAGTGGTTCAACGCCACCAAGGGCTTCGGATTCATCACTCCTGACGACGGCTCGCCCGACGTCTTCGCCCACTTCTCCTCGATCGAGGGAAGCGGATACCGCGAGCTGATCGAAGGACAGCGGGTCTCGTTCGAGGCCGAGCAGGGACAGAAGGGCATGCAGACCAAGCAGGTCCGCCCCATCTGATTGTCGGTCAGGCGGGTGGTGGTGGCATGGCCACCGCCACCCGCCCACACCGCGAGGGTCGAGTCGGAGTTCGTTCGATTCCCCTCACCGTAGGGATGGCGGGGGATTCCCCTACGATGTGACCCCCATGGACCAGAGCCTGCGGACGCGTCGCGAAATTCTGGCCGCCGGGATGGCCGGGGGAATATCCCTGCTGCTGGCCTCGTGTGGTGGTGCCACGGCGGAGAAGGCGGCGTCGATCAAGCCGGCCGGGTCCGATCTGGGAGCCGTCGAGCACGTCGTGTTCCTGATGCACGAGAACCGGTCGTTCGACCACTACTTCGGTACCTACAGGGGAGTGCGCGGATTCGACGACGCCCGCGCCCGACGCGACGGCCTCTTCGCCCAGGCCTGGCCGGGTGGCGCCGCCTCGACCTTGCTCCCGTTCCACCTCGACACGGCCACGACCGACGCCGAGTGCACCTTCGACCTCTCCCACGAATGGGACGCCCAGCACCAGTGCTGGAACGGGGGGAAGATGGACCGCTTCGTCGCCGTCCACACCGAGCCACAGTGGGAGGGGCCGGAGAACGGTGTCCTCACCATGGGCTACTACACCCGGCAGGACCTCGCCTTCTACTACTCGCTGGCCGACGCCTTCACCATCTGCGACGGCTACCACTGCTCGGTCATGGGCCCGACGCACCCCAACCGCCTCCACGCCTGGTCGGGGACACTCGATCCCGCCGGAAAGGCGGGCGGGCCCGTCGTGTTCACGAACTCCTCCCCGTCGGCCCAGGGAAGCGTGACGTGGTCGACGATGCCCGAGGTACTCGAAGACGCCGGGGTGTCCTGGAAGGTCTACAACGCGCCGGGGTCCATCTACCAACCGACCTCCGGTGTCGCCATGGCCCTCTCCGACAACATCCTGCTCTACTTCAAGCAGTACATGGATCCGTCCTCGGCGCTCTACCAGAAGGCATTCGGACCCCTATTCCCCGACGATTTCGTGAGTGACATCACCAACGACAGGTTGCCGGCCGTGTCGTGGATCACCCCGCCGAACGGCTACGACGAGCACCCGCCCTCGGCTCCGGCGCTCGGGATGTGGCTCTCCCACAACGTGATCAGCGCGCTGGTGTCCAATCCGAAGGTCTGGTCCAAGACCGTCCTATTCATCATGTACGACGAGAACGACGGCTTCTTCGACCACGTGGCACCGCCCACGGCGCCGCCGGGGACCCCGGGTGAGTATCTGACGGCGGACCCCTTGCCGCTCCACGCCTACGGGATCAAGGGACCGATCGGACTGGGCTTCCGCGTCCCCATGCTCGTCGTCTCCCCCTTCTCCCGGGGCGGCTACGTGTGCTCGGACACCTTCGACCACACCTCCCAGATGCGGTTCCTGGAGACCCGCTTCGGTGTGGAGGCGCCGAACATCTCGGCCTGGCGCCGGAGCGTCACCGGTGACCTGACCTCCACGCTGCACGTCACCACACCGGACACGTCGGTGCCCAGGCTCCCGGCCACCGCCGGGAACGATGAGCGCGTGGTCAAGACGGAGTGCACGGCGGGACAGCTCTTCGAGGTCGACGTGAACGACCCGGCGCCCTATCCCCTGCCGACGAACCAGCGGATCCCGTCACAGGAACCGGGAACGGCGCGACGGATCACCGTCTGACCGGATCACGAGAGGGCGCCGAGCAGCTGGAGCGCCCCGCGGCGCGCCCCGGGGCTGGCCCGCCTCTCCATCTGCTCGACCAGCGGTCCGATCCACGCCGGAGGTGACAACGACGGCGCGCTCCCGCCCGCACCGCTCCCCAGGGCGATCTCGAGTTCGTTGGCCAGGGTCAGGTCGACGAAGTCACGCAGCAGCGCATCGGGCGGTTCCGAGGTCGTGCCCAGAAAGCGGTCCCGGAAACGGACGGTGCCGTCCCCGGAGAGCTGGGGATAGAGGGAGGACCGGTCACACGAGGCATAGAGATAGACGATTTCCTCGACGTCGATCCCGGCCACCGCGGCCAGGATGTCCCGCTCGTCGTAGGACACGAGGAAAGGGGCGAAGCCGTCGGTGCCGTAGGTGGCGTGGCAGAGACCGGCGCGGCAGAGACGTTCGGAACTCCCCCACGAGCGGAGGATCCCCTCGGTGGCCATCAGGTGGTCGAGGAGCGTCCCGGCCAGGTGCGCGATGGCGTCCGCCGACCGTGACCTCAGGAAGTCGAGGGCCCGCTGACGTGGGACGGTCATGGTCCACCACCTTCGTCCGTCCAGGGCCTGGCGGCTCCCGGCGTCGCCCCGATCCTACGGTGTCCAGGGGGTACGCCGGTCCCCGGGATGGCCAGGCCGGTGAGTGGTCAGCCCGGCACCTGGCGTTTACTCTGGTGAAGGGATCTCGGTCGATTCGACGGGCCGGCGGAGGGGGGACGGGGTGAGCAGACTTCATCTGCTTCGGACAGTGACGGCGGTATTCCCGGTCGTGGCCGTCGTGGCCGCCGTCTCGGTGAGTGGGGGCCCGGCCGGGGCCGCCACCGCCACCGCCACCGCCACCCAGGCTCCCCTGACGGCGTCCCAGGCTCACGCCTTGTCGAAGAACGTGACCGACAAGGTCATCGTGGTCTTCAAGAACCAGCTGACCGGCACCCCGGAGACGGCCGGGAACGAGGCGTCGCGCGATGCCGCCGTCTCCGGCATCCAGAGCCCCGTGGTCCACGAGCTGAGCCTGACCAAGGCCCAGGACGTGAAGACCTTCCAGGTCATCAACGCGCTGTCGGCCACCGTCTCGCCCGGAGAGGCCCGGCGCCTGGCGGCCAACCCGGACGTGGCCGAGGTCGTGAAGGACGAGCCGATCCCGGTGGCGGGCCCGTCGTCGGGGACGACAGTGGGAACGGCCGACGTGGCCGGCGGAGCCTCGACCACGGGGTCGGGAGCCGACACCCTCAAGAAGGCCTGCCTGCCGTCACCCCAGGTGCAACTCGATCCGGAGGCGATCGAGAACATCCACGCCGCCAGCCAGAGCGGGACGGGGGCCACCGCCCAGGCCCTCGGGTACACGGGCGCCGGGGTCAAGGTGGCCTTCATCGCCGACGGCCTCAACACCAACGATCCCGACTTCATCCGCGCCGACGGCCAGAAGGTCTTCGTCGACTACCAGGATTTCAGTGGCACGGGGACGAAGGCACCGACCGACGGCGCCGAGGCCTTCCTCGACGCCAGCTCCATCGCCGCCCAGGGACTGCAGACCTACAACGTCGCCGGATACGGAGCCGGGCTCCCCGCTCCGTGCCTCATCCGCATCCTCGGGGTGGCCCCGGGGGCCAGCCTCGTCGGTCTCAACGTGTTCGGCTCCTCCAACGAGGCCTTCAACTCGGTCTTCCTCGAGGCCGTCAACTACGCCGTCAGCGTGGACCACGTGAACGTGATCAACGAGTCCTTCGGTTCGAACCCCTTCCCCGACACCGCCAGCCTCGACCTGATCAAGATGGCCGATGACGCCGCCGTGGCGGCCGGGGTGACGGTGACGGTCTCGACCGGGGACGCCGGTCCGACCGACACCATCGGCTCTCCGGCCACCGACCCCGACGTCATCTCGGCCGGGGCCACCACGACCTACCGGGCCTACGCCCAGACCGGGATCGGGGGCATCAACCTGAAGGGCGTGAGGGGGTGGGTGGACAACAACATCAGCGGCCTCAGCTCCGGCGGGTTCGCCCAGGACGGATCCACCGTGGACGTCGTCGCTCCCGGCGACCTCAACTGGGCACTGTGCTCGCCTCCTCTGAAGCGCTACTTCGCCTGCTCCAATTTCAGCGGCCAGCCGTCCGACGTGGAGCTCCAGGGGGGCACGAGCGAAGCCTCCCCGCTCACCGCCGGCACCGCCGCGCTGGTCATCCAGGCCTACGCCGAGTCCCACGGCGGCACCGACCCCACCCCGGCCGTGGTCAAGCGGATCATCACCGGGACGGCCACCGACATCGACGCCCCGGGCGACCAGCAGGGGGCGGGGATGATCGACGCCTACGCCGCCGTCGAGGCCGCCGTCTCCTACCCCGGCGGCGGGGGCCAGCCCCAGGGTCACGGCCTGCTGAAGAGCGCCGACCAGCTCAACGCCGTGGGCCAGCCCGGGACCACCGAGACACTCGGTGAGACGCTGACCAACGACGGCCAGGGAAAGGCCACCGTCGGTCTGTCGAGCCGGACCCTGGGGACCTACACGAGCGTGGCCAGCACGTCGGTCAGCCTGAGCGCCGCCAACGGGAGCACCGCCGTCGTCCAGTTCAAGGTCCCGCCCGGCCAGGGTCGTCTGAACGCCTCGGTGACCTACGACTTCGGCGGCCCCATGAACCTCAGCCTGTTCACCCCGAGCGGGAAGCTGGCCGAGTTCGACCTGCCCCAGGGGGCGGGGAATTACGGGAACGCGCAGGTGGCCGATCCGGCCGCCGGGACGTGGACGGCTCTGATCTTCGCGTCGCCCGGGACGACCGGTTCCGTGCTCTTCGGAGCCAGTGCCGCCCCGTGGGTCACGTTCGGCACGCTGTCGGGTTCGTCGTTGACCCTGGCCCCCGGCGCCTCGGGGACCGTGACCCTGACGGTGCCCACCCCGAGCACCCCGGGCGACGAGGCGGGGTCGCTGGTGCTCACCGAGGACGGCGCCAAGCCCTCCTTCACGGCCGTCACGACGGTGCCCGTGACCCTGCGCTCGCTCGTTCCCACCCCGGACCCGTCGATCACCTTCACGGGGACGCTGACCGGCGGGAACGGGCGGGGGACCGACACCGGCCAGACGGCGTACTACCAGGTCGACGTACCGGCGGGCCTGCCCGCCCTGAACGCCGACATCTCCACCCCCAACGCCGACAACACGTTCCTGGCCGAGCTGGTGGACCCGACGACGGGGCAGTCGGCGTCGACGGCGGTGAACTCCGAGATCGTGGCGGCCAGCGGTGGCGGCCTCGGGACCGACCTCCAGACCGGGGCCCAGCTGCACGTGCTCGATCCGAACCCCGGCGTCTGGACCCTGATCATCGACTTCTACAACGGGGTGTCGGGAACGGCGATCACGCAGCCCTTCACCGTGACCCTCGACACCACGCCGGCCACGGCGTCGGCGTCGGGGCTGCCCCACTCGGCGGCCACCGTGCTGGCGGCCGGCGCCCCGGTGACGGTCGACCTGTCGGTGACGAACACGGGCAACGCCACCGAGTCCTACTTCGTCGACGGGAGGCTCGACCGGAGCGCCACGCTGAACCTGGCCTCGACCACGGCCGCCACCGTCGCCGTCCCCTTGACCGGGGCACCCCCCACGTTCGTGGTGCCGAGCCATACCACGACGATCACGGCCGACGCCTCGGCCTCGGCGGGGATCTTCTTCGACTTCTCCCAGGCCTTCGGTGACCCCGATCTCATCTCCGACTCCCAGCCCTACGGGGAGAACCCGTCGGGGACCTTCTCGTCGTCGGCCGTGGCCGACGGGGCGTGGACGATCACGCCGTTCCAGGACGGCCCCGACGGCAAGCACGGGGTCCACCCGGTGAGCACGACGACGTCGATGACGGCCACCACGTCCGCCTTCGACCCGGCGGTGACCGCCGCCACCGGCGACCTGTGGCTCGAGAGCGTCGACCCCGACACCACCCTCGCTCCCGTGGTGGTCAAGCCGGGCAAGACGGCCACCATCCCCGTGACGATCACGCCGAGCGGGACGCCGGGGACGACGGTGAGCGGAATCCTCTACCTCGACGACGGCTCGCTCATCTCCGGGGCCGTCACCGAGAACGGTCTCACCGGGACCTTCCCCCAGGGCAGCGACGTGGCCGCCTTCGACTACGAGTACACCATCGGGTAGGGCGTCACTGCTCGAGCAGCTCGGCCACGGGGTCGCCCACCCGATAGGTGACCCCCTCCTCGGCGATCCGCCGGAGCCGGCCCCGGGCCGGGGCCTCGATCTCGTTGGTCACCTTGTCGGTCTCGATCTCGTAGAGGGCCTGGCCCTTCTCGATGAAGGCGTCGTCGTCGGCCAGCCACCGGGCCAGAACGGCCTCGGTCATCTCCATCCCGATCTTGGGCATCCGCAGGAGCATGGGGGCGTCAGCCGCCGGACGAGGTGACCCGGCCGATGGCGGCGAGCAGCCGCGACGGCCCCGGCAGGGCCAGACCCTCGAGGCCCTTGGCGTAGGGCAGGGGCGCCGACACCGCACCCACCCGGAGGACGGGGGCCAGTAGCCGGCCGAACAGGGCTTCGGAGATCCCGGCGGCCAGCTCGGCTCCGAATCCCCCCGTCACCACCGCCTCGTGGAAGACGACACAGCGTCGTGTCCGGCCCACCGACTCGAGGACCGCCTCGGTGTCGAGGGGGGAGAGCGTCCGGAGGTCGAGGACCTCGACATCGGGGCCGGAACCGAGGAGCGACTCGGCCGCCGCCAGGGCCTCGTGGACCTGGCGGCCGTAGGTGATGACGGTGACGTCGGTGCCCGGGCGCTTGATGTCGGCCACCCCGAGGGCGACGGGGGCGTCGCCCATCGGGCCCCGACGGGCCAGCAGGGGGACCTGCTCGATGAAGACACAGGGATCGTCGTCGGCCACGCACGAGTGGAGCAGGGCGCGGGCGTCGGAGGCGGTGGAGGGGACGACGACGCTCAGTCCCGGGACATGGGTGAGCCATCCCTCGAGCATCTGCGAGTGCTGGGCCCCGACCTGGAGCCCGCCACCGACGGCCGTCCGCAGGACCATGGGAACGGGCGTCCGGCCCCCGGACATGTAGCGGAGCTTGGCCGCGTGGTTGGCCAGCTGGTCGAGGCAGAGGCCGAGGAAGTCCATGAACATGATCTCGGCCACCGGGCGGAGTCCCCCGAGGGCGGCACCGACGGCCGCCCCCACGATGGCCTGCTCCGAGATGGGGGTGTCGCGGACCCGGTCGGCGCCGTACTTGGTGGACAGTCCCCTGGTGACCCCGAAGACACCGCCACCGGGATCGGCGATGTCCTCTCCGAGGAGGACCACGTCATCGTCGGCGGCCAGGGCCTCGTCGAGGGCCCGGGTGATGGCGGCGCGGACACTCACCTCACCGGTGCCGGCGGCGGCGTCAGCCACCGGTGCTCCACGCCGTCCCCGGGCCCGACGAGAGAACGTCGGTGAGGAGTTCTTCGGGTCCCGGCTCGGGGAGGGCGAGAACGTCGTCGAGGGTGTCGGCCACCAGACGGGCGCACTCCTCCTCGACGGCGACGGCGCCGTCGTCGGTCAGGACCGACGACTCCAGCAGGCGGCGGCGGAAGCGCCCGACGGGCTCCTCGCTCCAGGCCCGGGCCAGCTCGTCGGGCGGGACATAGGCCATCCGGTCGCCGAAGACGTGACCGTAGAGGCGGTAGGTGAGCGCCTCGACGAGGGTGGGCCCGTCGCCGGCGCGGGCCCGGGCGACGGCCTCGTGGACGGCGGCGTGGACCGAGAGGGGGTCGTTGCCGTCGACGGTCACCCCGGGCATGGCGTAGGCCGCCGCCCGGTCCGCCACCCTGGTCGTGCGCTGGTGGTCGGAGAACGCCGTGTGCTCGCCGTAGCCGTTGTTCTGACAGAGGAAGACGACGGGGAGGCGCCAGACGGCGGCCAGGTTGCACGCTTCGTGGAAGGCGCCGATGTTGGTGGCACCGTCGCCGAAGGAGACCAACGCCACCCGGCTCCCGCCATGGCGTTGCGCCGCCCAGGCCAGGCCGCAGGCGATGGGGAGCCCGGAACCCACCACGCCGGTGGTGAGCATCAGCCCGGCGTCGGGCCAGACGACGTGCATGGGACCGCCCTTGCCCTTTCCCGTCCCGTCCCGGCGGCCGAGCATCTCGGCCAGGAGCGGGCGCAGGGGTACCCCCTTGGCGATCTGGTCGTGGAGCCCCCGGTAGGTGGTCACCAGGTAGTCGTCGACACCGAGGGCGGCGCCGAAGCCGGCGGCGACCGCCTCCTGGCCCCGGGGCGAGTAGTAGGCCATCGTCACCGTTCCGGCGCTGATGGCCGCCCGCAGTGCGTCGTCGCAGGCGGCCACCAGGACCATGGTCCGGTAGATCGATCGCAGGGTGTCGTCGTCCAGAGGGGCCACCGCCACGATCTTGTCACCCGGCCGTGGGCTGCGGCCACGACGGTCGTCCTCGTCCACGGCGTCCCCGAGACCCCGGCGGTGTGGGATCCCCGGCGCTGACACCGGGCGAACCGGGGGTCAGGCCGGCGGCGGGACCAAGGAGTTGGTCCGGGCGACGTTCCCGAACCAGATGGCACTCGGTTTGGGACGACGTTCGAAAGTGGTCCGATCGACGGAGTGGAGACCGAACTTCGGACCGTAGCCGTGGGCCCACTCGAAATTGTCCATCAGGGTCCAGACGAAGTAGCCGCGGACGTCGACCCCGTCGTCGAGGCAGCGCCGGACGCCACGCAGCGCTTCGGCGATGTAGGTGATCCGTTCGCTGTCGTCCTCCGTCCCGATTCCGTTCTCGGTCACCACCACGGGGAGCCCGGTGAAGGCGGTGGTCCGACGGACCGTGTATTCGACCACCTGGGGCCAGAACTCGTAGCCCATCTGCGTCTGGGCCACGACAGGGTCGTCGGGGGCTTGGCCCTGGGAGTCGAAGTGCATCCTGGTGTAGCACTGGACGCCGACGAAGTCATCGCCCTGGGTGCCGCGCAGGAAGGTGTTCTCGAGGACGTCCTCCGCCACGTCCCGGATGACCTCGCCCCCCTCCTCCGCCTTCAGTTCGGCCATGGAGAGGGTGAGGCCGACGGGGAAGCTCCCCGGGCCCGACCGCAGCGACTCCACGGCCCGGCGATGCGAGCTGACCATGGCGTCGTTGACGGCCAGATGGCGGGCGAAGTCGTCCTTCACGCCCGGAGGGAACTGTCCCACCGTGTAGCCCATGACACCGATGACGTTGGGTTCGTTCAGGGTGCAGGCCCAACCGATGAGGTCCCCCAGGTGGGCCGTGGCCCGGGCCACGTACCGTCCGAAGGCGTCGGGCGCGTCGGCTGCCTCCCAGCCGCCGCGGGCGGAGAGCCACAGGGGGATGGCGAAGTGATGGAAGGTGACGACGGGGGCGATCCCCCGCTCGAGGCAACGTCCGCAGATCCGCCGGTAGTGGTCGAGGGCGGCCACCGAGAATTCACCCTCGGCCGGTTCGATCCGGCTCCATTCGAGCGAGAAGCGGTACGCCCCCAGACCCATGGCGGCCACCAGATCGACGTCGTCGCTCCAGCGGTGCCACGAGTCGCAGGCGTCCCCGCTCACCTCGGCGCAACCCGAACCGTCGGTGTGCTCCCACCTCCACCAGTCGTTGTTGACGTTCCCACCCTCGATCTGGTGGGCCGAGGTGGCCGTCCCCCAGAGGAACCCGTCGGGAAAGGACACGGTGGCGCCGTCAGCAGGGTCGGGAACCATCCCCGCAAAGTAGCGGGCCGGAGACGGCGGGGGACGCCCGGTGGGAGGGGAATCCTGCTTCGCTAACGTGGGACATCTCGATGCCGACCCCGGGGGTTGTCGTGCTCGTCCTTTCCACCGGTGACTTCCTCTGGTTCGTGGACCAGGCGCTCGACGCCATGGTGGCCATCGTCGTCCGACTGGGCGACGACACCGCCAACCGACCACCGGGGGCCGACGGATCGGGCCTCCCCGGTGCCAACTCCCCTTTCGCCATCCTCACGCACTGCCTGGGGGTGATGGAGTACTGGGGCGGTGCCATGGTGGCCGGTCGCTCCATCGATCGCGATCGGGCCGCCGAGTTCCGGGCCCGGGGGACCGTGGCCGAGCTGGTCGATCGGGTGACGGCGGCCCGCCGCCGGCTGGGGGACGACCTGGCCGCCGCCGAGCAGGACACCAACCTCCGCCAGGCACCCGACCCGGAGGACGCCGGTACGCCCTATGCCGGCAAGGGAGGCGTCCTCGTCCACATCCTCGAGGAGCTCTACCAGCACCTCGGCCAGATGGAGATCACCCGCGACGTCCTTCTGGGGTCACCGGACCCCGTATGACAGCGCCCCGCGGTATCGGCTCGGTGCCGTCCGGGCGCCGGCGGTGACCGCGATGTCAGTGCTGACCCAGATAGAACCGGGTCCCCTGGTCGTCAACGCACTCTGACGACAGTCCGTACGGCTGGGTCTCGGGATCGGTGGCCGAACCCCCCGCCGCCCGGATCCGGGCCACGGCGTCGTCGATGTCGTCAACCCGGTACATGGGAACGACGGTGGACGCCTCATGGCCGCCGTGCAACCCGGTCATGGGGACGATGCCGTCCGACCCCCAGCCGTCCTCGACGTGGCCGGGACTGAAGTGCCAACCGAGGACGGCGGCGTAGAAGGCACGGGCAGCGCCCGAGTCCCTCACCTCCATGGTGATGTAGGAGACGTCACCGTGCTGCGATCCGTTGGCCGGAAGCCGTCCGGCCCGGGGGCCCGGGGGCGGCTGGTAGAGCGAGAAGGGCGTCCCCTCGACGTCGACGCACATGGCCGAGAGCCCGTGTGGCTCCACCGTGGGCTCGTCGGCCCGGCCTCCGGCGGCATCCACCCGTCGGACGGCGTCGTCGATGTCGTCGACGACGAAGCAGAGGAAGAGAGTGCTGCGGTCATGGCCACCGTGCACCCCGTGATGGAGCTCCCGGTCGACGACCTGGTGGGTCTGCCCCTCGACGGAGGGCAGGTACGACCACCCGAGGACGGTGGAGAAGAAGGCGGTCGCCCGCTCGGCATCCGGGACCCACAACGAGACGTAGCCGATGTCGCCGTGCCGGACGGTGTCGACTCCCGCGCCCGAGATGATCCACCGGTGTCCGAAGGGGTCCCGGATGACAGCGTTGCGACCGTAGGGGTTGTCGGCTGCCGGGCGCTCGAGAAGAGCACCCTGCGCCAGAGCCCGGTCCACCGAGCCGTCGACGTCGGGGACCTCCAGGGTGAGGCTCACCGTGGCGTCGGCACCGGGGCGGGGGGCGGCGACATGGCTCTGGGGGGACTCGTCGGCCAGATGGAGGACCGACCCCTGCAGTTCGAGCTCGGCGTGACCTATGCGGCCGTCGGGCATCGTGATGACCTCGCCGCGCCGGGACGCCCCCAGGGCGGTGACGTACCAGTCGAGAGCGCGGCGGGCGTCACCCACGATCAGGTAGGGGACGATGCCCCCGGAGCCCGCCCGGTCGGCGGGGCCGGAGCGGGGCGGGGACGAAGGGTCGGAATCGACGGTGAGGTCGGACACGGTGACTCCTTCGGGAAGGGCCAGAGCCCGTTCCAGACGGGCGCGCAGACGGACGGCGAACGTCGGATCGGGATCGACGGCGGTGTCGGGTAGGCGCAGGGCCTCGAACGGGTCAGCCATCCCGGTCTCCCCCGTTGGTGTAGGAGCGTCGGAAGGCGGCGCGCGCCCGGACCAGGAGGGCCTCGGTGCCGTGGACGGTGCGGTGGAGCAGAACGGCGACCTCGGGCACCGGGAGGTCGTCGATGTAGCGGAGCGTGAGCGCGGCGCGATGGTGCGGTGACAGCGTGACGAGGACGGCCCGGGCCCGCAGGGCGTCGAGGCGTTCGTCCCAGGGATCCTCACCGGGGCCGTCGACGGCCCCCAGCGCGTTCAGTCCCCGCTCCTCACGGGCCTGGCGCCGCCAGTGGTCGACCAGCTTGTGCCGGGCCACGCCCACCAGCCATGCCGTGGAGACCGTCGGCGGATCGTCACGTCGGACGGCGTCCACGGCGGCCAGGAACGTCTCGGCGGTGAGGTCCTCGGCCAGAGCCTGCTGCCCGCAGCGGCGCAGGACGTAGCCGTAGACCCGGGGAAGCGCCTCGTCGAAGGCATCGAGCAGGAGCGCCCCGGGATCCCCCACCATCGCCTGCTCGTTGCCCACATCCCTATTCTCGTCCGGCGACCCCCTGCTCCGACGGGTCAGAAGACGTTTTCCTCGTCCGGGCACGGCTCCGTGACCGGACGTGGTCCGCTCGCACCGCCTCGGGCCACTCCGTATGTTGAGGTTCGCCATATCAGACGTGATCGGCCGCCATCGGACGGGCGGGATGGGAGCAAGGCGTGAACGGAATCGAAGGGAAGGCCACCCTCGTCACCGGTGGGGGCAGCGGGATCGGGCTGGGCACCGCCACGCGGTTCGCGTCCGAGGGTGCGCACGTGACGATCTGCGGACGGACCGAGGAGAAGCTGGCGCGGGCCACTGAAGAGATAAGGTCCGCCGGCCCGGCGGGGATCACCGTCCAGTACGTGGTGGCCGACGTCACGTCGGAGGAGCAGGTCGAGGCGGCCCTGGCGAGGTCGGCCGAGCCGACGGGAAAGCTCGACATCCTGTTCTGCTGCGCCGGAGGGTCGATGCACCTCGGTCCGATCGCCGGGGCCGACGCCGACGCCGTGCGCGCCACCATCGAGCTCAATCTCATCGGCACGTTCCTGTGCATCAAGCACGCTGTGCCCTTCATGGGCGGAGGCGGCTCCATCGTGGGGATGTCGTCGGGGGCCGGTCACTTCCCCCACCGTCACCTCTGGGCCTACGGGATGGCCAAGGCGGGGATCGAGATGCTGGTCCGCTACGCCGCCGAAGAGCTGGCCGGGGCCGGCATCCGGGTCAACGCCGTGCAGCCTGGCATCATCGACGACGAGCTCATGGCGTTCATCACCGCCGGTGGCCCCCTCTTCGACGACTACATGGCCCAGACCCCCATCAGCCGTCCCGGGACCGTGACCGAGGTGGCCGACGCCGTGCGCTTCCTCGCCGGTCCCGAAGCGGCCTGGATCACCGGCGAGTGCCTGGCCGTGGACGGCGGCCACCACCTGCGCCGGGGCGCCAACTACGGACTCCTGCTCGGGGACTCCTGAGCGTCGTCGCCCTGGGGCGGCCCCCCACCGACCCCTGTCTTGTGCGCCGGCGGAACCGCTGCGACGATGAACGGGTCCGATGAAAGGCGAAGGTATGACGATCACCGAGACTCCCGAGATCGAGCTGATGGCCGGGACCTTCTACACCGCAGACCCGTACCGGGCCTTCGCCTGGATGCGCCGCAACGCCCCCGTGTACTGGGACGAAGCGGGCGAGGTGTGGGGGATCTCCCGCTACGGCGATGTCCGTGCCATCGGCCAGGACCCGCAGACCTTCTCCAGCGCCCAGGGTTCGCGCCCGAACACTCCGCTGCCCTACATGATCGACATGGACGCCCCCGAGCACCGGCGGCGGCGGCGGCTGGTGAGCGCCGGTTTCACTCCGGAGGCGGTCAGGATCCGGCAACCGCGCGTCCGTCAGGTCTGCGACCAGATCCTCGATACCGTCTGCGAGGCCGGGTCCTGCGATCTCGTGTCGGCCATCGCCGCTCCTCTCCCCCTC
Source organism: uncultured Acidimicrobiaceae bacterium (assembly GCA_963800065.1). Taxonomy (GTDB): domain Bacteria; phylum Actinomycetota; class Acidimicrobiia; order Acidimicrobiales; family UBA8190; genus CAWJFJ01. The sequence continues at coordinate 35,515 of CAWCZO010000011.1, forward strand.
GTCATGATCGCCGACATGCTGGGCTTCCCGCCGACCGACTGGTCCCGGCTTCTCGAGTGGTCGGACACCATGTTGATGTCCCAGGGGTCGCCGGACCCCGACGCCTTCGTCCGCGCCGCCGAGGCCTTCTCGGAGTGGGACGCCTATATCCGCCACCAGATCGCCGAGCGCCGGGCCCACGGGACGACCGACGACCTCCTCGGCACCCTGGTCCATGGCGAGATCGACGGCGACCGCCTCGACGACACCACCCTTGTCTACGAGGCCCTCCTCATACTCATCGGCGGTGACGAGACGTCACGCCACGTCATCTCCGGCGGGATGGAGGCCCTCTTGAACCACCCGGCGCAGTTCCGGGCCCTGAAGGATGACCGGGAGCTGCTCCCGGGGGCGGTCGAGGAGATGCTCCGGTGGGTCACCCCCATCAAGAACATGAACCGCAACGCCACCCGGGACGTCGAGCTCCACGGCCAGACCATCAGAGCGGGGCAGAACGTCCTGTTGCTGTACCCGTCGGCCAACCGGGACGAGACGGTGTTCACCGACCCCGAGACCTTCGATATCCACCGGCAGCCGAACGACCACGTGGCCTTCGGCTTCGGCGCCCATCTGTGTCTCGGTCACCGCCTGGCACGGGCCGAGATCACCGGCATGGTCGACCGGCTTCTGGACCGGTTCGACGATCTCGCCCTGGCCACCGACGATCCTCCGCACCTGCGCGTCTCGAACTTCATCGTCGGTCACGAATCGATGCCGGTGCGCTTCACCCCCACCGCGCCGGTGGGCGGCTAGCGGGAGGATGGCCACAGGGCAGGAGTCAGACGACGAGAAACAACTGCGGGTCGAGACCTTTCGTCGCTCCCTGTCGCGGTGGCTGGACGAGAACATCAGTGCCGACGTCATCGCCGCCGGCCAGGAGGGTTATGACGAGGGGGACAATCTCGAGATCCTGAGGCGATGGAGCCGGACCCTTTTCGACGGGGGCTGGGCGGCGGTGTCATGGCCCGCCGAGTTCGGTGGTCGCCAAGCCGGTGTCGAGGAACAACTCGCCTACCACGAGGAGATGGCGCGGGCCCAGGCACCGGGTCCGGTGAATGTCATCGGGGTGGCCAACATCGCCCCCGCCATCATGCAGTACGGGACCGTCGAGCAGACGAGCCGGTACCTCACCCCCATGCTGCGCGGCGACGAGATCTGGTGCCAGGGGATGTCGGAGCCGGATGCCGGTTCGGACCTGGCGTCGCTGCGGACCTCGGCAGTGCCCGACGGTGAGATGTTCGTGGTGAACGGGCAGAAGACCTGGAACAGCCTGGGGCGTTACGCCGACTGGTGCCAGCTCTACGTCCGCACCGATCCGGGGGCACCGAAGCACAAGGGCATCAGCTGCCTGTTGGTCGACATGAAAACGCCGGGCATCGAGGTGCGGCCGGTCCGGACGATGGCCGGTGAGCTCACCTTCTCGGACCTGTTCTTCTGCGACGTCCGGGTCCCGGCCTCCTCCTTACTCGGCCCCCTGAACGAGGGTTGGCGGGTGGCCATGTCGACGCTGAGCTACGAGCGCGCCGGGGTGGCGCGGATGCACCTGGGCCTGAGCCGGAAGCTCGACCACCTGTTGCGCGATGCCCGTCACCGACCCGCCCTGAAGGATCCGATCTACCGCGACCGGGTGGCCGCCCTCTACAGCCAGATCGCCTGCATGCGGTGGACGACGTCCCGGGACCTCACCGCTCTGGGCCACGGCCGGCCCCCCTCGGCGGCCGGGGGGAGCGGGACCAAGTTGATGTGGGCACGGGTCGACCAGGAACTGGCCGTCCTGGCCGTGGGCCTCCTGGGCCTCGACGGTCTGAGCGGGCCGTGGGCCCGGAACCTGACCTCCTCGCGCCAGGCCTCCATCGCCGGCGGGACGACCGAGATCAACCGGAACATCGTGGCCGAGCACGGTCTCGGCCTCCCACGCGAGCCGCAGCCCTCGTAGGACCCTCCCGCACCGGGTGCGGTCCCCCCCTTCCCTCCTTTTTGAGCGTATGCTTTGAGCAGTCGCTCAATCAGAGGTGGGATGGCCAGACCGGGTGGGTCGAGCAGGGTGGTGGAAGCGGGTTCGCCCCGGTCGGCCGACACCCGCGGGCTCCTGGTGGCCGCCGCCGTCGAGACCCTGAAGGCGGAGGGGTATGCGGGGGCCAGCGCCCGGGCCATCGCCCTGCGGGCCGGATCGAACCAGGGCCTCGTCTTCTACCACTTCGGCTCGGTGGCCAACCTCCTCCTGGCCGCCCTGGACGCCGTGAGCGCCGACCGATTGGCGCTCTACGAGGCGGCCGTCCAGCAGGTGGCGACGCCGACCGAGCTCGTCGCCGTGGCGGAGACCATCTTCCGCCAGGATCTCGATGCCGGGTACGTGACCGTTCTGGCCGAGATGATCGCCGGCGCCTCGTCCTCCCCCGGGCTCGGTCCCGAAGTGGCCGCCCGGATCGGACCTTGGTTCGAGTTCGCCCAACGGGCCGTCGAGAGGGCCTTCGGCGGCTCGCCGCTGGGGTCGGTGATCCCGGCCGGGGACGTGGCCTACGGGATCGTCGCTCTGTACGTGGGGCTGGAGATGCTCAGCCATCTCGACGGCGAACGCCAACGCGCCCTGGCCCTCTTCTCGTACGCCAGGCAGCTGGCTGATCTCTTCGAGGCACTGAACGGACCGACACCGAAGGAGACGAGATGACGAAAACGGCATTCACGACCGGATCCCTGACCGATCGGACCGACACCGGGTTGGACGTCGTCACCGGGGCGTTCGGATACTCGGGGAGCGCCATCGCCGGCGCCCTACTCGAAGGGGGACGCCGGGTTCGGACCATTACGGGACATCCGGGCCGCGCCGGCGAGGGCTCGGCCATCGAGGTCCGGCCCCTCGACTTCGACGACCAGCTCGGCCTCATGGAATCCCTGGAGGGAGCGACCACCCTCTACAACACCTACTGGGTGCGCTTCGCCCACGACCGAGTGGACCACGAGCTGGCGGCCGCCAATTCGCGCAGCCTCTTCCACGCCGCCCGGCGGGCCGGTGTGAAGCGGATCGTCCACGTGAGCATCACGAACCCGAGCATCTACTCGCCGCTGGCCTACTTCCGGGAGAAGGCGTTCGTCGAGCGGGCCCTGGCTGAAGCCGGGGTGTCCTACGCCATCCTCCGACCGGCCATCCTCTTCGGTGGTGACGGCGTCCTGCTCAACAACATCGCCTGGCTCCTGCGGAAGCTTCCCGTGTTCTGCATCGGCGGCCGTGGGGACTACCGGATCCGGGCGATCCATGTCGACGACCTGGCCCGGCTCTGCATCAGCAAGGGCGCCGAGAACCACGACAGCGTGACCGATGCCGTCGGGCCGGAGCGTCCGACCTTCGTCGACCTGGTCCATTCCATCAGGGACGCCGTGGGCAGTCGGGCCCGTGTGGTCCACGTACCGGGGTCGACCGTCCCCGTCCTCTCACGTCTGCTCGGACTGGCTCTCCACGATGTCCTTCTCACCCGAGACGAGTACCTGGCCATGGCCGACGGACTGGCTGACACCGAGGGGCCCGCCACCGGTCCGACGGCGCTGTCCGACTGGCTGGCCGATCACGGAGGTGATCTGGGTCGCGTCTACGCCAACGAGCTCGAGCGCCATTTCGCCGCCACCCGGCCGGCGGTGGACAAGGTCGGCTCAGGCGTCGCGCCTCACTAGCAGGACGCCGCCGACGATCAGAGCGGCCGCCGCGTAGCCACACAGCAGGCCGAAGCTGACCCCGGGCGAGAAGGTGGGCACATCGGTGCGAAATCCCTGCTTCACCGTCGTCATGGTGGCGCCGATGTTGTCGGGCAGGTACTTCCCCACGGCGTCCTTGATCGGCGAGGGCAGGGCCTCGACGATCAGCGGGATGACGAAGAAGATGGCCACGAACGCCGTGATGGCGCCGGCGCTGTGGCGGATGATGGTGCCCAGGCCCAGGGCGAAGAGGCCGAGGACGGTGAGGAACAGACCACCGCCCACCACCGCCCGGAGGACGCCGGGCTGACTCAGCACCGCCGTGGGGGTGGAGCCGCTCAAGATGGCCTGACCGATGAAGAAGGAGGCGAACGAGAGGGCCTCACCGAGGACGAAGGCGACGCCGGTGAAGACGGCCACCTTGGCCGCCAGGACGAGGATCCGGTTGGGCATCGCCCCGAAGGTGGCCCGGATGGTCCCCGTGCTGTACTCGGCGCTCACCACCAGGACGCCGAGGACACCGATGGCCAGTTGGCCGAAGAGGAAGCCGGCCAGGCTGAGGCTGGTGGGATCGAACGCCAGGCGGTCGCCCAGATCGGTGTGCGCCCATCGGGGCGCCTCGGTTCCCGTGGCCAGGATGCCGATGGCGATGGTGAGGACGGCGGTGGCCACCAGGCTCCAGGTGGTGGAGCGGACGCTGCGGAGCTTCGTCCACTCCGAACGCAGGGCACCGGCGAAGCGGTAGCGGCCGGGCGGTAGGGCGTTCACCACCGACACGGAAGACGTCATCTGTCCACCGGAGTCAGGCGGTCCCCGGGACCGGACGGAAATGTCTGGTCGTCGTCGGCGGGGTCGTGGACGTGAAACTCCACGCTGTCGCGGGTGAGTTCCATGAAGGCGTCCTCGAGCGACGCCGTCTGCGGGGAGAGCTCGTGCAGGGTGACCCCCACCGTTGCCGCCAGCTCGCCGATCTCGGCGGCGCACATGCCGGTGACGGACACGGCCCCGTCGTCGTCGACCATGGTGGCGCCGGCGTCGGCCAGCGCAGCGGTCAGCCGGACCAGCTCGGTCGTCACCGACGTCCGGACCCGCACGAATTGCCGGGAATGGCAGGCGATGAATTCGGCCACCGGCATCTCGGCGATCAGCCGGCCGCGGCCGATGACGACGAGACGGTCGGCGGTGAGAGCCATCTCGCTCATGAGATGGCTCGAGACGAACACGGTCCGTCCCTCGGCGGCCAGGCCCCGCAGGAGGTGGCGGACCCAGCGGATGCCCTCGGGGTCGAGCCCGTTGATCGGTTCGTCGAAGAGGAGCACCCCGGGATCACCGAGCAGGGCGCCGGCGATACCGAGCCGTTGGCCCATCCCCAGGGAGAACTTTCCCGCCCGCTTGTGGGCCACGGCGCTCAGCCCCACCTGGTCGAGGACGGCCGTGACCCGCGCCCGCGGGATGTCGTTGGTCTGGGCCAGGGCCAGGAGATGGTCGAAGGCGCTGCGACCGGGATGGACGGCCCGGGCCTCGAGCAGGGCACCCACCTCCCGGAGGGGCCACGGCAGGTCACGGTAGATGCGGCCGTTCAACATGACGTGGCCGGCGTCGGGGCGGTCCAGGCCCATGATGAGGCGCATGGTGGTGGACTTCCCCGACCCGTTGGGCCCCAGGAAGCCGGTGACCAGACCGGGGCGGACGTCGAAGGAGAGGTCGCTGACCGCGGTGGTGTCGCCGTAGTGCTTGGTCAGACCCCTCGCCTCGATCAATTGCCTGTCTCCTCTTGGCGGCGCGACGGAGGCGGGCGGAGGGGGTCGATGTCCGGCGTTCGACTCACCCGGGTGGCCATCGCTCGCGACCCTGGGCGTGGGCCGACGGACACTTTCTACCAACCCCGGGCGTCCCGGTGGGCGCGGGCGGCGGAAAATCCACCGGACCCGGCCGGCTCACACGGCGTCCCCACCGGCATCCTCGCCGGACGCGAGCCTGTCGCGGAGGACGAATTTCTGGATCTTTCCCGAGGCCGTGAGGGGAAAGGAGTCGACGAAGACCCACCGCCGGGGCACCTTGAAGGCGGCCAGCCGGTGGCGCAGGAACCCCTCCAGCACCACGGCGTCGGCGGTGGCGCCGGGAGCGAGGCGGACGAAGGCCACGGCGGCCTCGCCCCACCGGCGGTCGGGCACCCCGACCACGACCGCCTGGGCCACGTCGGGATGGCCACCCAGGACGTTCTCGATCTCCACGGGGAACAGGTTCTCCCCCCCGCTCACGATCATCTCCTTGCGGCGGCCCACGATCCTGAGGAAGCCGTCGTCGTCCATGGTCACCAGATCGCCGGTGCGTAACCAGCCGTCGGGTGACAGGGCCTCGGCCGTCTCGACCGGCAGGTCGTGATACCCGGCCATCACGTTCGGTCCCCGGACCTCGAGCTCGCCCACCTCCCCGATGGGCACGACCGTCTCCGTCTGCGGATCGACGACGCGGGTCTCGACTGCCGGCAACGGCCGACCCAGGGTGGCCGCCTTGGCCTCGTCGGGATCGTCGAGCTCGGTCTGCGAGATGAATCCGGACGCCTCGGTCTGCCCGAAGACGACGGTGAAGCGGACTCCGAGGGCATCCTCGATGTGGCGGATCAGCTCGGTCGGGACCACCGACCCTCCGCCGCTCACGGCACGCAACGACGTCAGGTCGCGCCGGACGCGATCGGGATGCTCGATCATGGCCAGGAGCATGGTGGGCACGCCGCACGTCAAGGTGGCCCTCTCGGAGTCGATCAGCTCGAGGACAAGGCCGGGGTCGAAGGACTCGAGCAGGACAGCGGTGGCGTTCTGCTGGCAGATCTGGAACGACACCACCTGTCCGCCCACGTGGTGCAGCGGCATGGTGTGGACGTAGACGTCACCGGCGCCCATGCCGAAGCGGACGGCGCCGAAGCGCGCCGCGTTGGTCATCCCCCGGTGGGTGAGCAGTGCGCCCTTGGGCGTGCCGGTGGTGCCCGACGTGTAGATGAGCTGGGCCACGTCATCGGGATGCGGGGTACCGTCCTGCGGCGGCGGACCGGGAGGCACCACATCGGTCCCCCCGGGGGGCTCGGCGGAAGAGCAGAAGGCCTCCCACCCGTCGTCGGTGAGCAGGACCACGTGGCGCAGGGCGGGGAGGTCGGCGCGGACCGACGCCAACGTGTCGACGAGGTCGTGGCCCCGGAACTGAGGGACGAGGAAGAGGCCGCTGGCGCCCGACTGCCGCAGGATGTGTGAGACCTCCCCGGCGCGCGAGGGCGGGGTTCACGGGGACGAGCACCACGGCCGCCATGGCCGCCGCGTAGGTGAGGACCAGGGACTCGGGAAGACTGGGAGCCCAGACGGCCACCCGCTCGCCGGACGCGAAGCGCGCCGACAGCGCCGCCGCTGCCCGCGTGGCGGCCGCCTCCAGCTCGGCGTACGTCCACCGCCGCCGGCGCGCCGGGTCGGCCGTCCCCTGGACGAGGGCGGTGACGTCGGGCGCCACCGACGCCGCCTGGCGCAGGATCCCGGCCACCGTGGTGTCGAGAACGGCGCCGGCACCGGGATCGCCGGGGGGACCGGACTCCGCCGGTCGGTACGACAGGCGCCGCGGTCCGCTGGCGGACGGGGCGGTCACGCCTCGAGGTAGGCGCCGAGGGTGCGGTGGAAGTGACGGATCCGGTTCTCCTGGTAGCGGGCCAGGGTCACCGGGGCTGTCGGGAGGGCCCGGAGGCCCTGCTGGACCCGCACCAGGGTGGCGGTGTCCTGGTTCAGGATGCGGCCCAGGTATCCCAGTTCGGGGGCGTCGGCCCAGCTCTGGCCCTCGGTGAGATACCGGGTGGCGGCCGGTACCGGTCGCCCGCCGGCGGGGACGGGCTCGAGGAGCATGACGTCCATGACGGAGGTCTCGTGGTCGGTGCCGTTCGGTCGGAAGCGGTAGGTGAGCGGGGTCGTGTAGCCGGCCCACGGCATGAAGTTGGGGAAGACGAAGTACTCGATGGCGTCGAGGGCCTCGCAGTCGGTGACGGCGGATTGGTCGCGCCCCGTCCGTCCGGCCAATTGGCTTCTGGTCCGGGCGGCCAGGACGTGGCGGGCGGTGGCCCCGTCGGGGACGGCCGCATCGGGATCGTCGGCGGTCAGGAACATGGCGTCGACGATGTCCTGCTCGCTGACCTCGTGGTCCACGTGCTCGCTGGCGATGCCGACCGGCGTGATCATGCGGTTGACATGGCGCACTCCGGGATAGACGTCGTACTCGGTCTGGGTGTCGCCCGAGGTGGTGAGCAACTGGGGATGGACGGCGACCGTGTGGTAGCTCTCGATGAAGGCCTCGAGGGCCACCTTCCAATTGCAGGGCAGGACCCGGACGACGTGGGCCGTCAGATAGCGGTCTTCCAGGGGCCACGGGGCGAAGTGCTCGGGCAGGATCTCGAGAAAGGACTCGAACGGCTCGGCGTCGCCGTCCATGGACACGAAGACGAAGCCCCCCCAACACCCGACGCGGGCCTCGGGGAGACCGAAGCCGTCGGGGTCGACGTGGGGGAAGTCCCACGGGCACGGCATCCCGGCGAAGGTCCCGTCGAGATTCCAGGTGAAGCCGTGGAAGGGGCAGCGCAACTCGGTGAGCGGGCCCGGCTGGGTACGCAGGCGGGTCCCCCGGTGCAAGCAGCTGTTGTGGAAGGCGCGGATCCGGTCCGGGGCGCTGCGGACCACGATGAGCGAGAAGCCGGCGACGTCGTAGACGACGGAGTCGCCCACCTCCGGGATCTGCTCCTCGCGACAGGCCATCTGCCAGAGGCGGGCCCAGACCTTCTCGACCTCGAGGTCGTGGACGGCGCGGCTGGTGTAACGCGACCGCGCCACGCCGCCGGTCCCGAGATCGTCGTCGGCGGTGGCCCTCAGGGTGGCGGGAACGGGGCGCGTCTCGGCGTCGAGGAGATCCTGGACCACGCGGGCGCCGTGGGGCAGGTCGGGAGGGCCGTTCATCGGTCACAGGCGGCGGCTTCGCCGGCCCGGAAGCCGAAGACGAGCGCCGGCCCGAGTGTCCCCCCGCCGGCCGGCGTGGCCGTCCCGAACGGGTTGGCGGCCACGTTCCCGGCCGCGTAGAGGCCGGCCACGGCCGAACCGTCGGAGGCCAGCACCCGACCCCGGTCGTCGGTGCGGGGCCCGCCCTTGGTCCCCATGCAGCCCCGGTGGACAGCGAGTGCGTAGATGGGGGCCTCCTCGAGCGGCGCCAAGGTCGGGTGGTGGGCCCTCGGGTCACCGATCCACCGGTCGTAGGGCAGCGAGCCCCGGCCGAACTCCGGGTCCACACCGCGTCGGGCCCCGTCGTTGAAGGTGGACACCGTCGTGCGGAGGGTCTCGGCCTCCGCGCCGATGGCCACGGCCAGGTCGGCCAGCTCGCCGGCCCGGCGCAGCCACGGGGGGTCGGTATCGTCGGGGCGCAGCGGCCCCACCGGGTACCGCCGCCGGCAGGTGCTGTCGAAGACGAGCCAGCAGAGGGGCGTCGCCGACCCCGGGGTGCCGGGAGGGAGAAGGCCGATGGCCCGGCCGACGTCGCCGTAGTTCTGGGCCTCGTTCACGAAGCGCCGTCCCGTCCGGTCCACCATGATCGCCCCCGGATAGGCCCGTTCGGAGTGGAGGGGCCGGTAGTAGGGCACGCCGTCGAGCTCTTCTCCGGGCACGTGGAGTGCCGGCATCCACCACCCCTCGGTCATGTTGCCCACGGCGGCGCCCACGGACAGGGCCATCCGCAGGCCGTCGCCATCGCATCCAGGCGTCCCCATGGCCGCCACCGGCGCTCCCCCCAGGTGGGTGGCGACCAGATCGGGGTCGTGCTGGAAACCGCCGCAGGCCAGGACCACGCGCCCGTCCACGACCTCCCCGCCCACCTGGACTCCCGTCACCCGGTCCCCCTCTGTGGCCAGGCCCGTGACCCGTGCCCGGGTACGGACCTCGATGCCGGCGGCGCCGACGCCGGCCAGCAGGGCGCCGACGAGCGCCCGGCCCCGGACCGGGCCCCGGAACACGACACCATCATTGTGGGCGGAACCGGTTCCCGCCGCACGGGGCTGGTCGGGAGCGCGGTGGACCAGGGACTCCACGGCGGTGGGCAGGGACAGTGTCGCCGGCCACACCGAACGCCCACCGGACATGGCGCCGGGGACCTCCCCGTGGTAGTCGGGCCAGTGCTCGAGGAGCTCCCAGCGAAGCGGCGTCCGGCTCTCGATCTCGCCCCCGACGCGCCCGGCGTCGGAGGCGAAGGCCACCATCAGGCCGGGGTCCACCTCGCCGGTGGCCAAGGCACCGAGATAACGGCACGCCTCGGAGGGGCTGTCGTGGAGACCGGCCGTCCTCATGGCCTCGTTGGCCGGCAACCACACCACCCCCCCGGACAGCGCCGTCGTCCCCCCCACCGTGTCGTCGCGTTCGAGGACGAGGACGTCGGACCCGCCGGCCGTGGCGCCCAGCGCGGCGGCCAGGCCAGCCGCCCCCGATCCGACCACGACGACGCCGCCCCCGGGGGTCACCGGCCCGGTCGCTCGATCATGCCCTCGGCCGGATCGATGGGGCTCCACAGAGACACGCCCCCGTCGGCGGCCACCACCTGTCCCGTGACCCACCGCATCCCGAGCACACCGACGATCGCCTCGGCCACGGCGTCGGGGGTCCCCAGGCCGCCGAGCGCGGTGCGCTCGGCCACCCGCTCCCGGTACCCGGGCAGTTGCGCCGTCGAGGCGAACATGGGGGTGTCGGTGGTACCGGGGGCCACGGCGTTGACCCGGATGCCGAAGGGCCCGAGCTCGCGGGCGGCCACCCGGACGAGCTCGGCCACGCCGGCCTTGGACACCGAGTAGTGGGACATGGAACGGTCGGCCAGGAACCCCGAGATCGAGGAGACGGCCACCACCGAACCCCCGCGGCCGCCTTCGACCATGGCCCCCGCCACCTCGCGCAAGCAGAGGAAGGTGCCACGGAGATTGGTCCCCACCACGCGATCCCATTCGTCGACCGTCATGTCGAGCAGGGCGCCGAAACCGCCGACGCCGGCGGCCAGGACGGCGACGCTCAACCCTCCGAGGGCCTCGTGGGCCCGGCCCACGGCGTCGACGACAGCCGCCTCGTCGGTGATGTCGCCGGTGAGCATGAGGTCAGCGTCCTCCGAGACGGGACGCCGGTCGAAGACGGCCACGGCCATCCCCGCGGCCCGCAGCCGACGGACGACGGCGAGCCCGATCCCGCTCGAGCCACCGGTGACCAGCGCCGCACCCCCCAGCTCCATGGCTCCCCCGCCTCGAACAGCCGAACCACCGGTCACGTTATGGCAGTGGGCAGGGGGGCGCTGCCGGCACCGTCTTCAGGTCCGACCGGCTCCCGAGTCGACGGGGACGGCGGCCGGCCCCGCCACGCCCACCGGCGGGGTGACGACGTCCTCCGCTGCCGGGGTGGGCAGGGACGAGCTGCGGTCGTGGAGCGGGATCTCCTTGAGCATGAGGGCGAAGACGAAGGCCAGGCCGGCCACGGGAACGCCGGCCAGGAAGACGACGTGCAGAGAGCGGACGAACGACTCGATCACGCCGGCGCGGACGGCCGGTGGAAGGGCCTTCAGCGCTTTGGGCGTGATGGTGAACGAGGACGACAGGCTGAAGTGGGTCCGGCCGTGGACGAGCAGGGGCAACCAGTGGCCGAGGCGGACGGTCAGGATCGTCCCGAACAGGGCGGTGCCGAAGGCGGCGCCGATGTTGCGGAAGAAGCTGATGGCGGAGGTGGCCGAACCGAGGTCGTCGCGGGCGATGGAGTTCTGGACGGCCAGCACGAGGAGCTGCATGACCATGCCCATCCCCAGCCCGAAGACGACCATGTAACCGGCCGCCGTGAGGTGCGAGGTGTGGGGCCCGAGGTGCGAGAGGAGCCACATCCCGACGGTCATGAGCGCGGTACCCACCACCGGGAACGCCTTGTACCGCCCCATCCGGGTGACGAGCTGGCCGGAGCCGATGGACGTCACCAACATCCCCCCCATGAGCGGGAGGAGCAGGACGCCGGACAGTGCCGGTGAGACGCCGTCGACGAGCTGGAGGTAGATGGGGATGAAGATGATGGCGGCGAACATCCCGGCGGCCACCAGGAGAGTGATGACGAAGGCGACGGCCGGGATGGGGTTGGCGAAGAGTCGGGGCGGGAAGATCGGCTCGGTGGCGCGGCGCTCCCACCAGACGAAGACGGCCGTGGCGACCAGGCCGAAGGCGATGAGCGCCACGATGATCCCCGAGCCCCATGCGTAGGTCTGACCGCCCCACAGCGTGACCAGCAACAGCGAGGTGACGGCGGCGACGAGGACGGCGGAGCCCGTGTAGTCGATGGTATGGGAGCGACGCGGCAGGGGTAGCCGGAGGACGGCGCTCGTGATGACGAGGGCGAGGATGCCCACAGGGATGTTGATGTAGAAGATCCACCGCCAGGTGAGGTGATCGACGAAGAAGCCTCCGGCCAGTGGCCCACCGATGCTGGCGAAGGCGAAGACGCCGCCGAAGTAGCCCTGATAGCGCCCGCGCTCGCGTGGGCTCACGATGTCGCCGATGATGGCCATGGCCAGAGCCATCAGTCCTCCACCACCGAGTCCCTGCAGGGCGCGGAAGGCTATGAGCTGGTCCATATTCCGAGCCAGGCCCGACAGCGCCGAACCGATGAGGAAGATGACGATGGCGACCTGGAAGATCTTCTTCCGGCCGTAGAGGTCGGAGATCTTCCCGTACAGCGGCGTCGACAGGGTGGTGGTGAGGAGATAGGCCGTCACCACCCACGACAGGTGGTCGAGGCCGTGGAGGTCGCCCACGATCGTGGGCAGGGCCGTGGCCACGATGGTCTGGTCGAGAGCGGCCAGGAGCATGCCCAACATGAGCCCGCTGAAGATGATCAAGACCTGGCGGTGCGAGAGCACTCGGGCCGGATCGGCGAGGTCCTCGTCCGCCGGCGCGCCGGATCGTGTCAGGGTCATGGTCGTCACCAGGTTACCGACGGTGGTGGCGCGCCCCGGACGGGTCCGACGGGAGATGTGGCCCGGGAACGGATCCCGGCGGGCCGGGCCCGCCGGTCAGGCCGTGGGCGGTGGTGTCAGCAGGTGGCCGGCACCGGGGCGTCGGCCTCGCGCTCGTCGAGGAACGACCACCAGGCGTCGGCCGCAGCCGTGGCCGGTCCGACGACCTCGTCGGGACCGTCGGCCACGACGCCGAGGGCCTCGAGCATCCACGCCCCGTGCATCTCGTCCACCCCGGCGTGGACCTCCCAGAAGCGCGCGCCGTCGCCCTCGACGCCGTAGCGCCGTCGCAGGCCTTCGGCCTTGCTGGCGGCGACCGACGGTGCCTGGACCTCGTAGGCGGCCACGGCGGCCAGAGCGGCGACCGGCGACGCATCGGCCATCGACCGGTAGAGCTCGACCAGAGCACCGGTGGCCGACGTCATGTCGGTGACGGGGGCACCGACGGCCGCGGCGAAGGCGTCGAACAGCTCGAGGTGGGGGGCGGGAACGGCTCGCTCGTCGTGGAGATTGGCCTCCACCAGCTGACGGGCCCGGCCGTCGGGGAGGGCGGCGGCGATGCGCTCGAGGACTCCGGGCAGGGCCGCTTCGAAGTGGCGGTACTGGGCGGCGTAGGACGCCAACTCCCGGCGTTCCAACGTGCCCGCCTCCCAGCGACGGTAGAAGGGATGGGCCAGTAGCCGCCGGGTACTGACGATGTCGTCGAGGAGAGCGTCGAGCTCGGTGTGCAGCATGGGCGTCATGGTAACCGCCCGCTCCGGCGCCGCCCAGGACAGCCGACCGACCACCACATAGACAAGCGCCACGCCCGCTCAGCGCGCGATGTACGCGCGGTTGCGTCCGGGGGACCGAGAAAGTCGGCGCCGGCGTCATCCACACGGCTGCGGGTGTCGTACAGCCAGTGGTGACCGGGGCGGAATCGTTTCGTCAACGGCTCCCGACCGACAGCGAGGAGCCGAGATGGCACAGGTGAGTCGACGTTCGTTCCTGCGGAACTCCGGTCTGGCCGTGGCCGCCGCCGGTGTGATGTCACAGGTGCCGTTCCTGTCGAGCCTCGTCGGCGCCGGCGAAGCCGACGCCCCGGCCGCCGTCGATACGGCCACGGTCGGGACCGATGAGGGGGCGGCGAGCATGACGGAGCCGCTGGTGGCCCATGTCCGCGACCTGTCGACCGGTGAGATCGGCATCTTCAACGGCACCCGCGAGGTCGTCTTCAGCGACCCCCAACTGGCCGCCCGTCTGTTTCGCGCCGCCCGGTGATCGAACCCCGAACCGTCCCTCCGACAAAAGAGAGCTGATCCTCATGTCATCACACCGTGAAGCCCCCGAGATCTCGAAGGACCCGGTGGCCGACAGCGCCGACCTCTACGCCTTCGTCAGCCCCGACAAGCCCGACACCGTGACGATCATCGCCAATTACATCCCGCTCGAGTCCCCCGACGGGGGCCCCAACTTCTACGAGTTCGGCACCGACGTCCTCTACGCCGTCAACATCGACAACGACGGGGATGGACAGGCCGACATCAGCTATCTGTTCCAGTTCCAGAGCGAGACGACCAATCTCGACACCTTCCTCTACAACACGGGACCCATCTCGTCGCTCACCGACCCCAACTGGAACCGGCGCCAGACCTACACCGTGACCCGGGTCCTCGAGGACGGGGAGATGACCGTTCTCGGCGCCGGCCTCCCCTGCCCGCCGTGCAACATCGGGCCGTTGTCCACGCCGAACTACGAAGCCGGTCTGGCCAACGCCGCCATAACGACGGTGAAGGAGGGGATCACCGTCTTCGCCGGTCAGCGGGCCGAGGGCTTCTACGTGGACCTCGGGTCCATCTTCGACCTCGGCGTCCTCCGACCGTTCGCCGCCGATCACATCCTGGGCAACCTGATCTCCACCATGGCCGGCGTCAACGCCACCAAGGCGCTGAACGTCCACTCCATAGCCATCCAGGTGCCGATGGACCAGCTGACCCGCCGTCACAACGTTCCGACCAACCCGGCGGCGAAGGACTCGGTCATCGGGGTGTGGACGTCGGCCTCCCGCCAGGCGGCCACGGTTCTGCCCTCGACTCCGAAGTCGACGGCGGCCCCCATCTACGCCGGACCGTATGTCCAGGTGTCGCGGCTCGGGAACCCTCTCATCAACGAGGTGATCATCCCCTTGTCGCAGAAGGACTACTGGAACCACCAGGCACCGGCGTCCGATGTCCAGTTCGCCCAGTACGTGAGCAATCCCGAGCTGGCCCGGCTGCTGCCGGTGTTGTACCCGGGTCCGGCCGGTGGCCCCGCCGTGTTCCCCAACCTGGCCGCCTACAACGCCGCCGGCACCCCGAACCGGGCCGACCTCACGGCCATCTTGATGACCGGCATCCCCTCCGGCGTCATCCCCGGCTTCCAGAACTTCACCGGGACGGTTCAGGCCGACATGTTGCGGCTCAACATGGCCATCCCCCCGGCGGTGACGTCGTCGACGTTGCCGAGCAACCTGGGGCTCCTCGGCGGCGACCTCGCCGGATTCCCGAACGGCCGACGGGTCTTCGACGACGTGGTCACCATCGAGGTCCAGGCCATCGCCGGAGCGACCCTCGGACTCGTCGACCCGTCGTTCACGCCCGACGGGGCGGCCACGGTCGTCAACCAGGGTCTCACGAGCGGCGGGACGGACCTCTCGGCCATGGGCACGGAGAATTACCTGTCCACGTTCCCGTACCTGGGCGTGCCCCACAGCGGCTACTCCACCCCGTCGAGCTAGTCGGGTGGTCACCGCCACAGAGGTGGCCTCGATCGGCGACGCCGAGCGGCGCCGCCGGTCACCGGACTCTTCCCGTACTCGGCCCGGGTCGGTGCAAGGGGAACGGACCGGGCCGAGCACGGGAGCTTCTGTCCTGCTCGAGATCGGCGGGAGCAACGGCGCCCTCGTCGTCTACGGCTCTGACCGCCTCGCCGGCGAGGAGATCGAGATCCGACCCCACGGCGGGGCGTGGGCCGGCGTCCACACCGCCGTGCGTGCCCGTCATGTCGGCGACCGGGTGCTCCACGCCGGTGTCTTCGGGTCACTTCCGGCCGGTTGCTACGAGGTACGACTGCGTGCGGGCGCCGTCTCCGGTGGCGACGGTCATGGACATCTCCATTCCTCGCCGGCGGGGGCTAGCGAGGAGACGGTGACAACCGTGACCGTGGCACCGGGCTCCGTCGCCGAGGCCGTGGTGGGCCCCGGCCACCGGCCCTGACCCCGTCGGCTTGTCCCCGTGGCCCCGGGAACCGAGACTGTCGGCCACGAGGGGGAGGGCCATGGCACTGCGGACTTCGGTGTAGATGCCCGGACACCCTCGCAACACGGTGGCGGGACTGGTTCTCACCCCCGGGGCCAGCGCCGGCCGCGATCAGCCGGCCCTGGTGGCCATCGACGCCGCCCTCACCCCCGGGGTACGCGTCGAACGGATCGACTTCCCCTACCACCTGGCCGGGCGGCGGGCACCCGATCGGCCGTCGGTTCTCGTGGCCACCGTGGTCGACGCGGCCGAGACGCTCGCCGCCGAGCTCGGTATGCCGACGGCACGGATCGCCCTCGGGGGCCGCTCGATGGGCGGCCGGATGTGTTCGATGGCCGTGGCCGAGGGTCTGCCGGTGGCGGCGCTGGTCCTCGTCAGCTACCCCCTGCACCCACCGGGCAAGCCGGAGCGCCCCCGAACAGAGCACCTGGGATCCCTGGCCGTCCCCTGCCTGTTCGTATCGGGGACCAGAGACGCTTTCGGGACCCCCGAGGAGCTCGAAGCGGCCACGGCGTCGATCCCGGGACCGGTCACCCACGTCTGGATCGACGGTGGGGACCACGGGCTGCGGGGACGAGACGAGCAGGTGGCAGCGACCGTCAGGGCCTGGGTCACTTCGCTCTGAGCCTCCTTCCGCCCCACGGGGCGGTGACCGTCAGCCGATCTTGAGCAGGTCGATCACGAAGATGAGGGTGGCGTTGGCGGTGATTCCGGAATTGGGTGGCGGCGTCGGGCCGTAGGCGAGATCGGGCGGGATGATCAGCTCGCGCCGTCCCCCGACCTTCATACCCACGACACCCTTGTCCCAGCCCTTGATGACCTGACCCTTCCCCAGGGTGAACGAGTAGGGCATGTTGAAATCCCAGGACGCCTGGAACTCCGTCTCGGTCGCATAGTTGACCCCGACGTACTGCACCGTCACCTTGTCGCCCGCCTTGGCCGCCGGTCCGGTGCCGGTGATGAGGTCGCTGGCCTCGAGGACGCTCGGCGGCCGCCCCACGGGGACGGTGACCGCCGGCTTCACCCCCCAGGTGCCGGCCGGCGAAGGCATGGAGATCGGCGCGATGGCGGTGGACGCCGCCGTGGTGCTCGTCGTGGCGTCACCCGGGTGACCGGCCGTTGGGTTGGAGCTGCCACAGGCGGTCGCCGCCAGCGCCAAGGTCGCCGTGATCACGAGTACGGGTAACCGATTTCGAGGCATGGCCCCGTGTCCTCCCCTGATGATGGGCCGCCTAAAGTTACCCCGTCGCCGCCCGTTTTCGGTGCCACCCGCCGGGGCGTCCTCGGTCCGGCGCCCGTCATCGGGCGCCGACGTCAGGCCGGTGACAGAAAGCGGGTGTAGTCGTCGAGGACGCGACACATCTCGTCGGCGCTAGCAGACGGGACACGGAGGACCACCTCGGTGATCCCGAGCGATGCGTAGTGCTCGAGTTTGCCCTCGGTGGGCACCGTCCCGAAGGGGACGACGCGGGCGGACCGGGGATCCCGACCGGCCACCTCGAAGGCCCGCCCGAGCTCCGCCATCGACGAGGCCACACCAGCCCCGCCGATGGGCATCCACCCGTCGGCGAACTCGGCCACGGCGGCGAACAGCCGGGGCCCCGCCCCCCTCCGACGAGAGTCCGCACCCGTGGCCGTTGGACGGGCTTGGGCCACGAGTACGACGGGGGGAGGGTCACCCACCGTCCGGCGAACGACGCCTCGTCCTGCTCCCACAGGGCGTGCATGCACAGGACCTTCTCCCTGGCGATGGCCCGCCGGTCACCGAAGTCCACGCCGTGGTCGGAGGCCTCCTGGCGGTTCCAGCCGTACCCCATCCCCAGGACGAAGCGACCGCCCGAGATCTGATCGACCGTAGCGATCTGTTTGGCCAGGACGATCGGATCGTGCTGAGCGACCAGGGCGACCCCGGTGCCGAGGAGGAGACGGTCGGTCACCGCCGCCGCCGCCGCCAGGGCGCTGAACGGGTCAAGGGTGCGCCGGTAGTCCTCGAGATGCATGCCTCCGACGAGTGCCGGTGGGGCGGACCCCACCGGGAGATGGGTGTGCTCGGGGAGGTACAGGGAGTGGTAGCCGCGCTCCTCGGCGGCCACGGCGAAGGCATCGGGGGCCATGGCCAGGTCCGTCAGCGCGGCGGTGACGCCGATGTCCACGGAGTTCCCCGTCCGGCGCCGTCAGCGCGACGACGGGTCGGTGGGCGGGCCCGACCACGACGACGGACTGTCGCTGGCCGGGAACGACTCCTCACCGACCTCGTCGATGGCCTCGTCGTCGGGATCGGGGCCGGTCGGTTCGTGGGTGTCGGGTCCGGTACCCGGTCTCTCGGTCACGGCTTCGACCTTACCGTCCGGCCCACCCGGGACCCACCGAGCTCCCGCCGGCACGTCACCACGTGGTCGTTCACCAGTCCCGCCGCCTGCATGGTGGCGTAACAGGTGGTGGGGCCCACGAAGCGGAATCCGAGGCGGCGCAACTGCTTGCTCATGGCCGACGAGACGGCGGTGGTGGCCGGCAGGTCGCTCAGTACGGCCCACCCATTGTGGACGGTGGCGCCGTCGACGAACGACCACAAGGTCTCGGTCAGTGTGTCACCGGCCTCGTGCAGCGACTCGATCACGCGCGCGTTCGAGAGAGTGGACTCGATCTTGGCCCGGTTCCGGACGATCCCGCTGTCGGCCAGCAGACGGTCGACGTCCCCGTCGTCGAACCGGGCCACCTTGGCCGGGTCGAATCCGGCGAAGGCATGCCGGTAGCCGTCGCGCTTGGCCAGGATGAGGGCCCAGCTCAACCCGGCCTGGGCGCCCTCCAGGGTCAGGCGCTCGAACAGCTGTGCCTCGTCCTTCACGGGCACGCCCCATTCGAGGTCGTGGTAGGCGCTCATGGCCTCGCTCGAGTCGGCCCAAGAGCAACGGCCGGCACCGGCGGTCACGGGTATCCTCCCCACGTCATCGTTCTACCGCACCACTCTCCCGGTGGTCCCCCTTGCGGGCCCGGTCGCCGCCGAGTTGGCTGTGGTCATGCGCATCGTCCTGGGATCAGACCATGCCGGCTTTCGCCTGAAGGAGGTGCTCGTCGAGCATCTCGAGGCCACCGGCCACGAGGTGGAGGACCTGGGAACCGATTCCGAGGAACCGGTCGACTATCCGCTCTTCTGCGCGCCCGTGGCCCGGGCCGTCGTCGGCGGCCACGCCGACCTGGGGGTCGTCCTGGGCGGCAGCGGCCAGGGCGAGGCCATCTCCGCCAACAAGGTCCACGGGGCCCGTGCCGCGCTCTGCCACGACGAGACGACGGCCCGTCTGGCCCGGAACCACAACGACGCCAACGTGCTGGCCCTCGGCGCCCGCTTCGTCGCCCCCGAACTGGCGACGATCATCCTCGACGTCTTCGTCACGGCCGGCTTCGAGGGGGGTCGCCACGTCCCCCGCCTGGCCGAGATCGCCGCCATCGAGTCCGATGAATGTGCCTGATCGGGACGGCGCATCGGCCGGCCGAGGACGCGTGCTGTCAGATGGACAACACGACCGACTTGACCACCTTGTCGTGCAAGGTCTGCTTCAGCGGATCCCACAGGGGGAACAGCATGTCGATCACCCACGGGAGGATCAGGGCCACCACCGTCAGGTATTCGAAGGCGGCGCGGGCGAAGCCCCGTGGATAGCCAATCGGTGCCCCGGAATCGGCACCGACCACCCGGACGCGGGTCACCATCATTCCGATCGTCTGCCCGCGCGGCGATCCGCACAACAAGCCGCCGTAGACGATGACGGTGACGGCGTTGATCAACACTCCGATCGGTCGGGGGCGGTAGCGCACCGTCTGCACCCCGCGCACCACCAGGTGCTCGACGTGGATTTGGTGCAAGGGAACGATCACGACGAGGCCCACCACGGCGAGGATGGCGAAGTCGATCAGCCAGCCGCCCAGTCTCGCCCCGTAGTCGGCCAGGACCGGTGTCCCCGGCGGACCGGGGGCGGCGGGCACCGGGCCCATCGACGGGGGGCGCCCGGACCCCGGTGGCGCAGGCATCGGTGGGGCAGGCATCGGTGGGGCAGGCATCGGTGGGGGTTCCCGGGTGGGGTCGGGCGCACCTTCACCGGGGGGTGGTCCCTGCGTCATCGCTTCTCCTCGGCCGGGTCGTGGTACCCGGCCCCTGTCGGCGCCGATCGTAGGAGAGGTTCACGGGAACGGCACGACCTCCGGGCCGTTCACGCGATCGTCACCCGGCCGTCGTCGGCCGTTCATGGTCCGCCCCTACGGTGGGTGGTGGCCATACCGATCAGCCCGCCGGGAGGTGAGAGGTGACCACCGCCACCAGATGCGAGGACAAGGGTCCGGGGAGCCCGGACATGCACCTCCCCGTCGACGTCGACGAGGTGGATACGGACCCGGTCGTCGAGGACGTGGTCCGCCCCGGTGACGAGCACGTGCGGGGCGTCGAGAGCTTGTGCGTGGGGGAATCTCAATAGACCCACCCCACCACCGGACTCGCCTCCTCGAGACCAAGGGCGCGATCATCGTCGTATGCGGGTCCGACGTACTTTCGCCTTCGTCGACATTTCCGGCTTCACGGCGTTGACCGAAGCCGACGGAGACGAACGGGCGGTCCGAGTGCTGGCCGTCTTCCGATCGACGCTGCGGGAGATCTGCTCCCGTCGGGCCGTGCGCATCGCCAAATGGCTCGGTGACGGGGCCATGCTCGTGAGCGTGGAGACCAAGCCGCTGGTGGCGGCGGCGTTGGAGATGCAGTTCGCCGCCGGCGCACCCCCCGAGCCGGTGGCCATCAAGTGCGGCATCACCATCGGCAACGTCATCCTCCTCGAGGGGGACGACTACATCGGCCACGCCGTCAACGTGGCGTCCCGGCTGTGCGACATGGCCGAAGGCAACGAGGTGCTCGCCCTGGCCGAGGTGGTGGCCGAGCTGCCGGCCTGGGGAACGGCCGATCGGCCCCACGAGGTCGCCGTCCGCGGGTTGGAGCATCCGCTGCGCGTGGTGCGGTTGGGACTGAACCAACCGGGGCCCGGGGCGATCCCCGATCCGATCTGTCGGATCCCGCTGACCGAGGACACCGCCTTCGAACGACGACGAGACGCCGACGGGACCACGTTGCTGTTCTGCTCCGACAGCTGCCTGGAGACCTGGAGGGAACGACCGGCGACCTTGGTCCGCGAGGAGCCCGGGAGCGTCCGCGAGGTGTGGATGCGCTGACTCGGACCTACCCGTTCCTCACGACCCTTCGCCCCCCGGGGTCCCGGCCCGGCACCGTCGGAAAGTGACGGGCATCTGCTTCACACCGGCATGCTTGTTGGTCCGGAAGCGCCGGACCGGTCCGTCCAGACGGAATTCCTCGAACCGTCTCAGCACCTCCTCGAACATGATCCTGATCTCCATGCGGGCCAGATTGGCGCCCAGGCAGAAGTGGCTCCGGTAGCCGAAGGCCAGGTGGGGATTGGGCAGGCGCCGGACATCGAACCGAAACGGTTCCTCGAAGACGTCCTCGTCGCGGTTGGCCGATGCCCACCACAACGTGACCTTGTCACCGGCCCGGATCGTCCGACCGGCGACGTCCACGTCACGGGTGGCCGTCCGGCGGTTGTAGAGAGTGGGACTCGACCACCGCAGGATCTCCTCCACGGCACCGGGAACGAGGGCAGGGTCGGCCCGCAGAAGTGCCCATTGATCGGGATGCTCGATCAGGGCCACCAGACCCAGGGCGATGGCGTTGCGGGTCGTCTCGCTGCCGGCGGCGACCAGGAGATTGAAGAACATGAGCAGCTCGAGATCGGACAACGGGGCCGTCGCCCCGTCCTCCGCCCCGATGGCGGCGGAGGCCACCGTGGCCAGGATGTCGTCCCCGCCCTCGGCTCTCTTGCGGACCACCAGGGCCGACCCGTAGGCGGCCATGGCGGCCGACGCCTCCTGCACGGCCGAGCTCGTGCCGCCCAGTTCACGGTCGTCATAGGTCAGGCTGGCCCCCGACCATGCCATGAGGTCATGGCGGTCCTCGTGGGGGATCCTCATGAGCATGGCCGTGGCCTGCAGGGGCAGTTCGACGGCGACGTCCATCAGGAAGTCACAACGACCCCGGTCGACCACGGCGTCGAGGATGGCGGCCGTCCGGTCCCGCAGTTCGCCTTCCAGGCGAGCCAGGGCCCGCGGCGCCACGGCCGGCGTCACCAGCCGCCGGATGCGCTGGTGGCGGGGGTCGTCCATCATGTTGAGCAGCACCCCGGCGGCGAACCCGTAGGGCAGGTCCTCGATCAGGGTCCCGCCGCCGTCGGCGTCGGGAACCCCGGCCGAGGAGAACGTGGTGGCATCGGAGACGACCTCCACAGCGAGGGCGTGACTGCTCACCACCCAGAAGCCGACGTCGCCGGGGGTGTGCCTCGTCGGTGGGTGCCACCACAGCGGGGCGTGGCGGCGCAAGTAGGTGAAGACGTCGTCGGGGAAGCCCTCGAGGAAACGATCGAGGTCGGTGAGGTCGATGTCTCCGAGTCGCATCAGTGGCGCACGACGAGGCGAAGGCCACCATCGATGGTGTCCAGCTTCCGGAGATGGCCGTGACGACTCTCCCAGGTCCCGTCGTCGAGGTGGGCACGGAGCTGCTCCATCCGGCGCGCCACCAGGTCGTCGTCGAGGAGTGCCAGTCCCGAGATGCAGGCGCGGACCTCGGGGTCCAGGTACGCACGCGGACGGTTCCAGTAGGCCCAGTTGAAACCGTCGACGCAGTCGGAGGGAACGGGGACGACCTCTATCCGATCGGCACCGATCACCCGGGCCACCGCCTCGGGCCCGGGCACATTCGTCGACGGGAGGGCATTGGCCTCGGGGACGTAGTCCTCCAGGAGCCAGAACGAGTTGTGCACGAGAGGCTCGAAGGTGAGGATCACCAGGCGACGGGCCACCCGGGACATCTCGAGGAGGCCGGCGGTGGCGTCCTCCCAGTGGTGGATGGTGAAGATGGCCTGGGCGGCGTCGAAGGCGTCGTCACCGAAGGGCAGCCGTTCGGCGACCGCCCGGACCGCCGGGGCGCAGCCCGCCGGGCGCTGGCTGATCATCACCCCCGACGGCTCCACCGCCACCATGGCCCGGTCCGTCGACTCGTACGAACCGGTCCCGGCGCCCACGTTGACCACCGTCACGGCGTCGCCGAGAGCGCGGCCGATCTGCTCGGCCACCCGCGGATCGGGGCGGCGGTGTCGGGCGTAGACCGTCCCGATGCGGTCGTACCCCGGTCCCGTCCTGGCACTGTCGGCCGTGTCCCGGCTCCTCCCACTTCCCCGGCCGCCGATCCGTCGGCCCCGGAGGGCCCTCAGACTAGAACACGTTCTAGTTCCGGGCAAGGGGAGGCTCCCCGTGGCCCGGTACCGGGTGCCCGGGGTGGCGTCGGCCCTGGAGGAGGGGGCTCCCCGGCTCGCGGGCGGTGCCGCCGGCCAGCTTCGTCCGGCGCCAGGCCACGCCGGAGAGGGCTTCGAGGACGATGCGGTTGGCCAGGTACGCCGTGATCTCGGCGTGGTCGTAGGGCGGTGACACCTCCACCACGTCGACACCGGCCACGGGAAGCTCCATGGCCAGGCGGCGCACGGCGTCGAGCAGGGCCCGGGCCGACAGGCCGCCCGGTTCCGGCGTCCCCGTCCCGGGAGCGGACCCGGGATCGACGACGTCGACGTCGATCGAGAGGAACACGGCGTCGCAGTCGTCGAGGGCGATGGCGGCCGCCTCGGTGAGGCATCGGTCCAGTCCGCGCTCGGTGACCTCGGTCATCTCGTAGCTGCGCATCCCCTGCTCGTCCATCCACGCCAGGGTCTCGGGTTCCGGCCAGTAGCCCCGGAGGCCGATCTGGAGGAAGCGGTCACCACGGGTGGCACCGGATTCGATGAGCCGTCGCATGGGCGTGCCGTGGCCGAGCAACGAACCGTACTGGGTGTCCCCGGTGTCGGCGTGCGCATCGAAGTGGATGACCGAGACGCGGCCCCAACCCACGGCGCGCGCCACACCGGTGACGTCGGGGAGGGCGATGGTGTGGTCGCCCCCCAGGATCACGGGCACCGCTCCCGATCGGACCACGCTCTCCACGGCGTGTTCGAGTCGTTCCAGTGACCGCTCGATGTCACCAGCGGGCATCTCCACGTCGCCCACGTCGACCACACCCAGCTCGAGGAGGGGATCGACCCCCAGGGCCAGGTGGGGACGCCGCCCGTCGTGGGCCAGGTAGTCGGTGACGCGAATGGCCTGCGGCCCGAAGCGGCACCCCGGACGGTGCGACGTCCCGCCGTCGAACGGGGCCCCGATGACCACCGCCGACGCACCGGCCCAGCTGGCCGGGTCCCCGAGGTCGGCCGCCGGTACGCCGACAAAGGTGACATCCGGTCCGTACATGGCGCTAGGGGTCATCGGCCCGCCATTCTGTCCGTAATCACGAGCCCGGGGTGCGTCGAGCACCGGGGCCGACATTCAGGCATGCTCGGACCCACCTGCGCCCCGGCCCCCGAGGTCTCGAATGCTCCTGAACGGCGTGACACATCCGGCCCCGGGGCCGACGCCGCCGAGACGGCCGGGCACACGCGACCGCCGGCGCTTCCTCCACGACGCCACGGTGGCCGTGGCGGCGACCACATCGGCCGCCCTCCTCGGGTCCGTGGCCGGATGCGCGGGAACGGGGAGCGCCCCGGCGGCGGTCAAGAGACGGACCCGTCGGCCGGCACCGCCGTCGACGACCGAGGTCCTCGACCCGGCGGCGTGGTCGGCGCTGGCCCGATCCCTCGACGGCACCCTCGTCCTGCCCTCGGCGTCGGCGTACGCCGACGCCAAGCTCGTCTACAACCTCCGTTTCGCCGGGGTCGACCCGGCCGCCGTGGCCTACTGTGCCAACGCTCCCGACGTCGGCCGCTGCGTGACATTCGCCCGTCACCACGGGATCACGGCCATCCCCCGCAGCGGCGGCCACAGTTACGGCGGGTACTCGACGGGGACGGGACTGGTCGTCGACGTCTCGCGCATGAACACGGTCTCCCCCGACACCACCCGGATGAACGTCGTGATCGGGGCCGGGACGCAGCTGGTGGACGTCTACGACCGGCTCTCGGAGGCCGGGATGCTCCTCCCCGCCGGCTCGTGCCCGACGGTGGGCATCGCCGGGCTCACCCTCGGGGGTGGCATCGGCGTGGTGGGTCGGAAGTACGGCCTCACCAGTGACAACCTCGTGGCGGTCGACATCGTGACGGCCGAGGGGCGGTTCCTCACCTGCAATGCCGACGACCACGCCGATCTGTTCTGGGCCAGCCGGGGTGGCGGTGGCGGCAATTTCGGGATCGCCACCGCTTTCACCTTCGGGGTGCACCCCCTACCGGAGCTCGCCCTCTTCACCGTCAATTGGCCGTGGTCGGCGGCGGCCGACGTCCTCGGCCGCTGGCAGGAGTGGATGGCGACGGCGCCCGACGAGCTGTGGTCGAATTGCCAGCTCCAGTCGGCGGGCAGCGACGGGCTGAACGTCCGCAGCAACGGCGTCTTCGTGGGGGGGCCGGAGGCCCTCACCGGCCTGCTCCAGCCGCTCCTGCAGGCGGGGACCCCGACGGACCAGTTCGTCGGTCCCGACTCGTACCTCCACGCCATGCTGGTGGAGGCCGGGTGCGGCGACCTCACCATCGGCCAGTGTCACCTGGCCGGTGAGAGCCCCGGAGCAACCCTGCCGCGATCGTCGTTCGCCGCCACCTCGGCCTACCTGACGTCGGTTCTGCCCGGCGCCGGCGTCACCGCCGCCGTGGAGGCGGTCCAGCAGCTACACGTCGCCGTCCCCGATCTGGGCGGAGGCCTCGTCTTCGACTCCTACGGGGGTGCCATCAACACCGTGGCCCCCGACGCCACGGCCTTCGTCCACCGCCGCGCCCTCTGCGCCCTGCAGTCGAGCACGTCGTGGGGGCCGGGCGCCCCGCCGTCGACGGTGGACGCCGCCCAGTCGTGGTTGGCCCACAGCGCCCGGTCCATGGCCCCGTTCGCGAGCAACGCCGCCTACCAGAACTACATCGACCCCACCCTGGTGGACTGGGCCGAGGCCTACTACGGCTCGAACCTCCCCGGGCTGGTGGCCGTGAAACGCCGGTACGACCCTGAGGACTTCTTCCACTTCGCCCAGTCCATCCCCACCACCTTGCCCCGCTGACCGGCCCCCTACGCACCGCCGAGGATCTCGGGCCCGGCCAGCAGGTGTCGACTGACGTCCCCGATCAGATCGGTGGTGAAGCGGCGTTCGGTGAAGCGCCACCGACCGCCGAGGCGTTCGAAGCGGTCACGGTAACGACCGGCGACGATGGTCTGCAGTCCGAGGCCCTCGGCCGCCTGGAGCACGGTGAAGTACGACCGGGCCGCGGCGGTCCCGGCCTCCTCGTCGACCTCGATGACCACGTTGGTGGTCACGTGCTTGGTGCGGGGGGTCCCGTCCTCGTGCATCCGGATCGTCGACCGGAGGAGCTCGTAGATCTTGTCCCGGCCCCGGAGACCGGCCGCCACCCCGTCGACACCGATGGTGGCATCGGCGAGCAACGCCGCCACCCCGTCGAGATCGCCGTCGTCGACGTAGGCGGCGTAGGAGAAGATCAGGTTCTCGATGGACCGTTCGGCGTCAGGCATCGCGTCGACCGTACCCCGGGGTCACGGAGCGCGCCCGTCAACGCCGGGACCGGTCACTGCCACCAATCGATCACCCGGGGATGTCCATCAGCTCGATCCGGACACCGTCGGGGTCGGTGCAGTAGACGAAGTCGAGAGACGCCCCAGCCATCTCGAAGGTGGTGCGGGTCCCGGCCACGACGGTGCCCCCCAGTCGCTCGACGGCGGCGGCCACGGCGTCCACGTCGTGGACCCGCACCGAAAGGTGCGTCAGACCGAGCTCGTTCATCGGTCGGCGCACGGCGTCGCCCACCGGTTCGGGCGAGGCGAAGTGCAGGAGCTCGATGGCTATGCCGTCGCGGCGGACGAACTGTGAGCTCAGGACCACCCCGTCGAGCTCCATGAGCTTGGCGAACTCGTCGCCGACGGCATGGGACTCGGCGGGGACGAAGTCCAGGGCCTCGCAGTAGAAGCGCAGAGAACGCTCCAGGTCCGATACACAGATCCCCAGGTGCGAGAACGTCGTCGTCATCCGGCCTCCCCATGGTCCGCCGCAGCCCACCCTGTCACACACCGGCCATACTGTCCGGGTGCACAGCACACCTTCGGTTCCCCGGGACTACGCCGGTTCGGGGGACCACCACACCGGCCGCACCGACCTGCCGACGCGATTCCGTGGCCATGCCCAGGTGATGGCCCGTTACGGGCGGTCCCCGTTGTCCATCGCCCTCATGCGGGGTGCCGCCGACGACCTCGAACGAGGCGGGATCGTGGCCGAGCTCTATCGCGGCGTCCCCCTGCCGGCCGGACAGGCGCCGGCGCTGCGTCTCCTCGCCGCCCTTCACCGCCTCGTCCTCTCCGGGCGGGCACCCGACCTGGCCGCCTACTACCCCAGTGCGGGCGGCAAGCTCCCTCCCGACGGGGTCTGGGTGGCGGCCGAGGCGACGCTGCGGGCCAATGCCGCCGAGCTCCGGTTGGTCCTGCGCCGGGGGGTGCAGACCAACGAGCCGGGTCGCTCGGCGGTGCTCTACGGCGTGCTCCTGTGGATCGCCGACCGCTACCGCCGGCCCGTCCGGCTCCTGGAGATCGGCGCCAGTGCCGGGCTGAACCTCCTGGCCGAGAACTTCGCCTACCGCAGCAACGGCATTCTGCTCGGTGATCCCGATTCGCCGGTCGTCCTCGAGGGACCATGGGTGGGGACCCCGGTGCCCGACCCCATCGAGGCGCAGACGCATCTGACGGTGGTGGAGCGACGCGGCTGTGACGTCTCACCGATCGACGGCACCAGCGCCGACGGTCAGTTGGCGTTGCTCTCCTACATCTGGCCCGACGAACCCAAGCGGCTGGCCCGGATGCGCGCCGCTCTGGGCGTGGCCTCGCGGTTCCCGCCGGTCGTCGACGCGGCGGCCGCCGGGCAGTGGATCCCCAGGGTCCTGTCGCAACGCCAGAGCTCGACTGTCCAACTGGTCTGGCAGTCGGTCTTCGCCCAGTACCTGACGAACGAGGACCGCCACGATCTGTCGGCCACCATGGCCGACGCCGGGGCGCAGGCCACCGACGACATCCCCCTCGTCTGGGCCCGCATGGAGCCGTCGGAGGATCCTCTCCAGGGCTTCCGCGTCACGGTGACGTGCTGGCCCCACGGCGAGGAGATCCTCCTGGCCCGGTCGGGGGACCACGGTCCGCCCGTCCGCTGGACACAGGAATAGATGACCCCGACCTAGTCCCCCGAGTTGTTGATTCGTAAGAAATATCGGTCAACCCGGAATTTTCGTCTCGATCGGCGCGTTCCCGTCGTTGTCAGCAACGATGGGAGACGACGATGCCGCCAAGGGGACGACCGAAGACGGAGCTGGTGCTGAGCGACGAGGAGCGTGAAGTCCTCGAACGCCTGACCAGGCGACGCAAGAGCGCGCAGGCACTGGCTCTGCGGGCTCGGATCGTCCTGGCCTGTGCCACAGGTGCCACCAACCAGGCGGTGGCCGCCGACCTGCGGATCAACAACACCACCGTGGGCAAGTGGCGCCGGCGGTTCGTGGAGAAGCGCCTCGACGGGTTATTCGACGAGCCCCGGCCTGGAGCAGCGCGCACCGTCACAGACGACAAAGTCGAGGCCGTGATCGTGAAGACCCTGGAAGAGAAGCCGGGCGACGCCACCCATTGGTCCACACGGTCGATGGCCGAAGCCATGGGCATGAGCCAAACGTCGATCAGCTTGATCTGGCGGGCCTTCGGACTACAGCCCCATCGGGCCGAGAGCTTCAAACTGTCCACCGACCCGCTGTTCGTGGACAAAGTCAAAGACATCGTGGGCCTCTATCTCGATCCCCCCGAACGGGCCGTGGTGCTGTGCGTGGACGAGAAGTCCCAGATCCAGACCCTGGCCCGCTTCCAACCGATCTTGCCCATGATGCCCGGCACTCCCGAACGACGCAGCCACGATTACATCCGCCACGGCACCACATCGCTGTTCGCAGCCCTCGACATGGCCACCGGCAAGGTCATCGGCTCGCTGCACCGGCGCCACCGAGCCGTCGAGTTCAAGAAGTTCCTGGTGCGTATCGACGAAGAGGTTCCCGAGAACCTCGAGGTCCATCTCATTCTCGACAACTACGCCACCCACAAGACCCCTGACATTCAGAGGTGGTTGTTGCGCCACCGCCGGTTCCATCTTCACTTCACACCGACATCCGGGTCGTGGTTGAACATGGTCGAACGTTGGTTCGGCGAGTTGACCACCAAGAAGATCAAGCGAGGTGCCCACACCAACGTGCAGAACCTCGAGCGTGACATCCGCGACTGGATCGTCCTGTGGAACGACGACCCCCGGCCCTACGTCTGGGTCAAAACCGCCGATCAGATCCTCGCTTCAATCGCACGATATTGCGAGCGAATCAGCAACTCGGGACACTAGTGGACCTCGGGATCGTCCAGCTGCTCCATGAACTCCAAGCGGATCTTCCCGGGCGCCTCCACGAAGACGATCCGCCGGCGACCGAAGGTGCCGCTCACCTCGGCCGGCCCCCACACCACCGTGTGACCCTGGATCTCACGGTCGAGATCGTCGGTGAACAGAGCGGGATGCAAGAAGCAGTCGTCGGGCAGGTCGACGGCGTCTTCGTACAGAGCCCTGGTGAAGAGGGTGATCATGACCGGCCCCAGGAAGACGTCGGCCCGCTCCCCGCCGTGCCAGGGCATCCGGTCGCGTACCTCGGCGCCAGCCGAGGTGTAGAAGGCCACGGCGGCATCGAGGTCGGCCACCTTCACGGCCAGGTTGGCCAGTCCGGTCACCGTCACCGGTGGAGCTCCCCCGTCGGCCCCGGTGTCCCGTTCCCTGTCACGTCCGCAGGACCGTCCCGGGCCGGGCGTCGAGGCCCTCCGCCGCCGCTTCGTTGTCGACCCGGATGGGCACCCCGTTGACCAGAACGTGGGTCATCCCGACCGGCGCGTCGGCCGTCAACCGTTCGCCGTGGGCCGGGAAGTCGTGCAGCCGGCGCAGGGGTCCGGGGGCCACCGTGTCAGGGTCGAAGACGCAGAGGTCGGCGGCCTTGCCCACCTCGACGGTGCCGCGGTCGGTCAGGCCGTAGACGGCCGCCGGCTCAGCGGTCAGCTTGTGGACGGCCCGCTCGAGCGGCATGACACCCCGGTCCCGCACCCACGTCCCGAGCAGGTCGGTGGCGAAGCAGGCGTCGCACAGCTGCGATACGTGGGCCCCGGAGTCGGCCAGACCGAGAAGGACGTTGTCGCGGGGCAGGAGCCAGGCGATACCCTCGGCGTCGTCGTTGGCCAGCACGGACCAGAAGCGCGCTTCGAGCCTGTCGTCGAGAGAGACATCGAGCATGACGTCGAGAGGTGTGCACCCCCACTCGTCGGCCAGCTCGACGACGCTCCGGCCGACGAGCTCGGGGCGCGACGCCGACTCGGCCACCGACACCGACGGCCAGTTGAACGGCAGCCCCCCGCCCCCGTTACCGCCCGACAATTCCTCCCACGTGGCCGCCCTCCACGCCGGGTCGCGGTAGGCGGCCATCCGGTCGTCGAGGCTCAGGTCCATCAGGCGCGAGAAGCTGGCCCGGCTGTTCAAGGTGAACGGCTCGGCCAGGTTCATCTGGAAGACGAGGGGGCGACACGAGACCTGGGGCCAGACCTCGATGCCGCGCGCCCGAGCCTCGTCGTTGTTGTGCACCACCTTCTCGTGGTACGGATAGCCCTTCACCGTCAGCAGGGCGGTCCACGTGACCGGTCGGCCCACCTCGGCCTGGAGGTCGGAGACCTGGCGGTGCGAGATGACGTCGGCGGGAAGAAGAGCGACCACCCCCTTCCCGGCGTCGCGCAGGGGAGCCAGGAGGGCCCGCAGCTCGTCGAGATCGCCCACCCGCGACGGCACCGGACGGCCTCCGTCGCCGTTGTGGGTGGGCGACGCGCTGGTGGCGAAGCCGGCGGCCCCGGCGTCGAGCGCCTCGGCCACCACCGCCTGCATCCGCGCCACCTCGTCGGCCGTGGCCGCCCGTTCGTAGGACGCTTCGCCCATGACGAACAGACGCACCGCCGTGTGCCCCACGTAACAGCCGTAGTTGAGGGCGGTCCCCCGGCGCTCGACGGCGTCGAGGTACTGGGGAAACGACTCGAATTCGTCCCACGGCACCCCCACCGACAACGTGTCGAAGCTCATGTCCTCGACGTGCTGGAGGGTCCGGGCCAGCAGAGCCACGTCGCCCGACCGGATCGGGGCGATGGAGAAGCCGCAGTTGCCGGCGATGACCGACGTCACACCGTGGAACGACGACGGGGTGAGCCAGGGGTCCCAGAACACCTGGGCGTCGTAGTGGGTGTGGATGTCGACGAAGCCGGGGGACACCACCTGTCCGGCGGCGTCGAGCTCGCGGTCGCCGCGCAGGCCCTCCCCCACGCCCACGATGCGGCCCCCGGCCACGGCCACGTCGGCCCGCTGCCCGGGGGACCCGGTGCCGTCGATGACTGTGCCCCCCCTGATGACAATCTCGCCGTCCATGACCGCCTCCCTTCCCCGTCGGCCTACGGCGCCGACAGACCGAGCATCTCGGTGACGCCGTGGTCCCGACCGGCCGTGTAGCCCCCGTCCACCACCAGGGCGTGACCGGTCACGAACGACGCGTCGCTCGACAACAGGAAGGAGACGGCGGAGGCGATCTCCTCGGGTCGGCCGAACCGTCCGAGCTTGTGCTCCTTGATGATGTCCCGGCGCGGTGTCTCCATCCCCATCATCCCGAAGATGTTCCGCGTCATCGGGGTGTCGATGAAGCCCGGGCACACGGTGTTCACCCGGATCCCCCGGCCGGCGTAGTCGATGGCCATGTTCTTCGTGAGGATCACCACACCGCCCTTGGAGGCGCTGTAGGCGCTGCCACCGGCCGTCCCCTCGATCCCCTCGATGCTGGCGATGGTGACCACGGCGCCACGGGCGCCGTCGACCAGGTCCTGCTCGAGCATCTGCGTCAGGGCGTGCTTGGCCACCAGGTAGGTCCCGAACAGATTGACGTCCACCACCCGGCGCCACTCGGCCACGTCGACCATGTGCACGGCTCCCCCGCCGGCCACTCCGGCGGCGTTCACGACACCGTCGATGCGACCGAAGAGGGCCACCGCACGGGCGATCATGGCGGCGACCGAGCTCTCGTCGGTGACGTCGACCACCCTGGACGCCCAGGCGTCGCCCTCCCCGGCCGTTCCCGGTCGGTCGCCGCCCGGGGTGATGTCGGCGCCGAGGACGCGCCCGCCCTCCTCGAGCAGTCGGGCCGCCGTGGCCCGACCGATCCCCGAGGCCGAGCCCGTCACGACGAAGTTCCCACCCGTCAACCCCCGCATCCCCATCTCCCCCGTCCGCCGGGCCGGCCGTGGCCCGACCGACCTCGCTGTCCCGGTGTGATTCTGACCCGGACTGATTGGACGTGCACCTTGCCCCGGATTGAACAAGATGATAAGAGTTGTTCAATTGTATGGGCCGGAGGGGCACGGCCGCTCCAGGAGGCGGACGACGAGGGCGATGGCACCGACGGGCCGGACCACGATGGCGGCGAAGGACGACCCGGGGCTCGGGGCCCACCCGGCGTCGGGGGACACCGGTGACACCCCCACCGAGCAACGCATCCTGGACGCCGCCGAGACCTGTATGAGCCGGCTGGGGCTGCGGCGTGTCTCCATGGCCGACGTGGCCGTGCAGGCCGGCGTCTCCCGGGGATCGGTGTACTTCCACTTCGGCGACCGGGCCACCCTGGTCGACGCCGTTCTCACCCGCGTCGCCACCCGCTTCGTGTCGAGCAGCGCGGCAGCGGTCCGCCGTCGCCACACCCTGGCCGGACAGGTGGGCGAGGCGGCGGTGTTCATCCGCCGCCATCTCGGCGACGAACTTCTCACCCTGCGCCTGCCGGCCGAGGGCGACAGTCTCGTGGCCACCTTGCTGAGCGCCCAGGTCGACCGCCTCCTCACGCAGTGGATCGAGTTCTGGCTCCCCCTCCTCGGTGACGCCGAGCGCCGCGGTGAGATCCGATCCGGCCTCGATCACCGCCGGGCCGGCGAATGGATCGTCCGGATCATGCTGTCCTTCGCCGTCATGCCCTCTGTCACCTTCGACATGGACGACCCCGACGCCGTCCGCTCTTTCGTCCACGACCATCTCATCATCGGCCTGGCCGCCTGAAAGGACTCCCCCATGAAATTCGCCCTCTTCTACGAGATCCCCGTGGCCGAGCCCTGGGACGCCGAGTCCGAGCACCGGGCCTACAAGAACACCTTGACCCAGGCCCTGGCCGGTGAGCGCTTCGGCTGGGACGCCTTCTGGACGGTGGAGCACCACTTCCTGTCCGAGTACTCCCACTGCTCCAATCCCGAGATCCTCTACGGAGCCATCGCCGCCCAGACGACCCGCATGCGCCTCGGCTACGGGGTCCGGCTCATGCCCCAGCCCTACAACCATCCGGTCCGGACGGCGGAGTCGGTGGCCGTCCTCGACCTCATCTCCGACGGACGCGTCGACTTCGGCACCGGGCGCTCGGCCACCCGGCTGGAGCTGGAGGGGTTCGGCATCGACCCGGCCGACTCCCGGGCCATGTGGCAGGAGGCCATCGGCCACGTGGTGGGCTGCTGGACGAACGACGAGTACGAGTTCTCGGGCCGGTTCTGGAACATGCCGAAACGCCGTGTCCTACCCAAGCCTCTCCAGAAACCGCACCCGCCCGTCTGGGGGGCGACGACCAGCGACGACGGCCACCGTCAGGTGGGCGAGCTCGGTCTCGGTCTGTGCTCGTTCGCCGTGGGCATCTCCCCGGCGGAGATAAAGACCAAGGTGGACATCTACCGCGCCGCCGTCGCCGGCTGCACCGAGCCGCTCGGCGCCTTCGTGAACAACCACGCCGCCACCTTCACGATGGCCCTCTGCGCGCCGGACCGGCAGCAGGCCATGGACGCCGCCCGGCAGTCCTTCGAGTGGTATCCGGCCAAAGGGGCCCGCCAGATCGCCACCCTGACCGACTGGATGGCCGAGCGCCAGCAGGACCTGGGCACCTACTCCTATGCCGCCGACCTCAAGAAGACCGAGGACGCCGGGCTGCTCGACATGATCAGCCTGGAGTACCTCATGGAGACCCCCGCCTGTGTCCTCGGCACCCCGCAGGAGTGTGTCGAGACGTGCCGGCTCTACGAAGAAGCGGGCATCGACCTGCTCCTATGCCTGGTGAACCCCTACAACGTCCCCCACGAGGCGGTGATGCAGACCATCGAGCTCATGGGGACCGAGGTCATCCCCAAGTTCCGTTGACAGGCGGGTCCCGGCGGCCCCGGGGCCAGTCGTCTTAAATACGTCACGGTGGGGCGACGAAGAAAGAGGGCGCAGTGAACCAGAGGATCGACCCGGAGCTGGCCGAGGTGCTGGCCACCATGGCCCTGGACCCGGCCGGTCAGCTGGGCGACGAGAACATGATCCAGGTCATGCGTTCGACGCCGGAGATCCTGGCCATGCTGGGGACGGAGCTGCCGACCGACGACCGTCTGACGATCGAGAACTCCGAGGTCCCCGGACCCCCTGACGCCCCGGCCGTCCCCGTCCGGATCTACACCCCGAAGGCCTCGGGAACGCCCCTGCCCGCCCTCCTCTACTTCCACGGCGGCGCCTTCGTCATCGGCGACATGTACCTGGAGGAGGCCCGCTGCCTGCGCCTGGCCGCCGACGGCGGCTGCGTGGTGGTCTCGGTCGACTACCGGCTGGCGCCGGAGAATCCGTTCCCGGCCGGGGTGGAGGACTGTTACTGCGTCCTCTCCTGGGTGGCGGCCCACGCCGGTGACCTCGGGGTCGACGCCGACCGCATCGCCGTCGGGGGTTCCAGCGCCGGTGGGGCCCTCTCGGCGGCCGTGGCCCAGATGGCCCGTGACCGCGGGGGGGTCCAGCTGGCCCTGCAGCTCCTCATCTACCCGGTGATCGACGACCGCATGGAGACGCCGTCGATGAAGGCGTTCAGCGCCACCCCGGTGTGGACCTCGGGCAGCAACGCCCAGATGTGGGACCACTATCTGGGCGTCCGCCGGGACTACGTCTCGAACTACGCGGCTCCGGGCCGGGCCACCGATCTCACCGACCTGCCGCCGGCCTACATCATGACGGCGGAGCTCGATCCTCTGCGCGACGAGGGGATCATCTACGGGCAGCGCCTCATGCAGGCGCGTGTCCCGGTGGAGCTCCACTGCTTCTCCGGTGCCTGTCACGGGTTCGACCTCCTGGCCCCCGCCATCGAGCTCTCGCGCCGCGCCCTGGACGAACAGGTCGGGGCCGTGGTGCGCACCCTGGGGGCGCCGCCGGACTGACGATCGACGACGCCGGAGGCCGGGGGCGGCCGACCGTGGCCGTCACGGTGACCGGCGCCCGACGAGAGCACCCAGATCGATACGCCTGGTGAGGTCGACGGCGTCGAGCAGGCGCCGGTCGTGGGACACGAGCAGGACGGTCCCGCCGAAACCGGACAAGGCCTCTTCGATCTGCTCGACGGCGGGAACGTCGAGGTGGTTGGTGGGCTCGTCGAGGACGAGAAAGTTCACTTTGCGGGCCTGGAACATGGCCAGCTCCGCCCGCGTCCGCTCCCCCGGTGACAGCAGTGCCCGGCTCCGGCTCAGGTGCTCGGGTCCCAACCCGAACTTGGCCAGGAGGGAACGGGCCTCGGGAACGGTGAGCCCGCACCGGTCGATCACCCGGTCGAGGACCGACTCCCCGTCGGTGCCACGGCCGGCGTCGTCGGCCGCTGTCGGCCGCCGGTCCTGGCCGAGCTCGCCGACCACCACGCCCGGTCCCAACCGAGCCGTCCCGGCCGCCAGGGGCAACCGTCCGAGCAGCGCCTCGACGAGCGAGGTCTTCCCCGATCCGTTCGGCCCCACCAGGCCGATCCGTTCGGCCCAGCCGATCTCCAGGTCGATGGGACCCATCTCGAAGCTCCCACGGGACACGACGGCGCCGTCGAGGCGCGCCACCACGGCGCCGGCGCGCCGCGCCTCGTCAATGGTGAAACGGAGGTCCCACCCCTCCCACGGTTTGTCCACCACGCCGAGGCGCTCGACGGCCCTCTCCGTCTGGCGGGCCCGGGACGCCAGCTTCTCGGTCCGGTTGATCCGGAAATCACGTTGCACCTTGTCGTTGTCACGCGGGTCACGCCGCTCGCGCCGCACCGCCGATGTGGCCCATTGCCGCTCCCGGCGGGCCCGGTCCATCAGCTGGCGTCGTCGGGCCTGGTGGACGGCGTAGCTCTCCTCGGCGTGCCGGCGCGCCGTCGACCTCTCCTCGAGGTAGGCGGACCATCCTCCTGAGAACAGCCGGGCGCGGTGGTCGTGCTCGTCGATCTCCACCACCGACGTCACGGTGGCGTCGAGAAAGGCGCGGTCGTGCGAGACCACGACGATGCCCCCCGAGCGCTGCGCCACCACCGCTTCGAGACGCTCGAGCCCGTCGAAGTCGAGATCGTTGGTGGGCTCGTCGAGGAGGGTGACGTCGAACCGCGCCAGCACGATGGCGGCCAGGGCCACGCGCGCCGCCTGACCCCCGGACAAGGTGGCCGTCTCCTGGTCGACGATGCCGGCCGGAAGACCGAGATCGGACAGGGTGCCGGCGATCCGGGCGTCGATGTCACCGGCCGACAACCCGTCGTAGCGTTCGAGGGCCAGGGCGAAGCGGTCCTCGGCGCCGCCGTCGCCGCGCCCCAGAGCCTCACCGGCGTCGGCCAGCTCCGCTTCGGCCCGGGCCACGCCCGTCCGGCGGGTGAGGGCGGCGCCCACCGTCTCCCCGGGCCGGTGCTCGTGCTCCTGGGCCAGGTACCCGACGGTGGCACCCGGCGGGTCGAGCTGCACCGTCCCGGCGTCGGGCTTCTCCCACCCGGCCAGGAGGCGCAGCAACGTGGACTTGCCCACGCCGTTCGGCCCCACCACCCCGATGCAGGACGTGGGTGCGACGGTGAGCGAGACCTCTTTCAGGATGGTGCTGGCGCCGCGGTCGAACGACAGTCGGCTGGCGACGACGGTGGCGGGGATACGAGAACGCGCGGGCACGGAGGGCCTCCGGGTACGGGGGACAGGGACCGCAAGACCGGCGCTCTCATCGCACGGCACCAGTGTACCGACGGGCGTCCACCGGTCCGACCACCGCCGGACCCCCCTAGGGATGGACCGTCGGTCCCCCGCCGCTCGGCGCCGATCGCAGACGGCGGACGGCGAAACGGCCCATCTCGGCGGCGGCGCCGATCCCCCGGCCGACGTCGGCGCCGGTGGCCAGATCGGCCAGGAGCTCACCGATGAGCGGTGCGAACTTGAACCCGTGACCCGACGTCCCCGATCCCACCACGACGGATCCGACGCGGTCGAGCACGAAGTCGCCGTCGGGGGAGTTGTCATAGACGCACCGTTCGGTGGACAGCGGCTCGGGCGCCAGTCCCGGCAGAAGGCGGCCCGCCGACGCCGACAGCTCGGCCACCAGTGCCGGGTCGGGATCCCCCCTCTCGGCCTTCCCGGCCAGCTCGTCGAGCCCGACGGCGGGCCCGGCCCCGTGGAGCGACACCTTCATGAGCCCCTCCGACACCACCGGCAGCCCGTAGAACCAGGGCCGGCGCCGTTCGACGACGACGGGCATCTCGTCCACCGACCCGTCCCGGGGGGCCAGGTAGGCCACCTGCTCGAGCGTGGGCCACGAGGGCAGCCCGAGGCCGCCGGCGGTGACGAGCGGGCCCGTCCACGGCCCGGCGCACACGATGGCGGCCGACCCCCGCAGCACCACCTCCTTCTCCGCCGTCCGGGTGACGACCCTGACGCCGTGGCCGGTGTCATCGAGACGGGTCACCGATGTCCGCTGGCGTATCTCGACGGCGCCCACCCGGCCCAGGACGGCCAGGGACCGGTCGGCGGCGATCACGCCGGATCCGGGTTCGTAGACGGCGTCCGTCGGGACCGACAGGGCCGGGAACCGGGCCTTCACCTCGGCCGGGGTGATCCTGTGGAACGGCGCGCCGGCCGCGGCCATGGCGTCCGTCAGGACGTCGAGGTCGTCGCCCACGGTGACCTGGCCGGTGGTGGTGAGAAGGGTGGTCCGCGACTCCGCCTCGAGCTCGCTCCACAGCCGGCGCGCCGTCATGGCCAGACGGACGTAGGCGGGGTCGTCGTAGCCCAGACGGAAGATCCGCGCCGATCCTTTGGACCCGGAGGTCCCGTGACCCACGGTGGCCTGCTCGCACACCACGACCTGGTGTCCCCGCACCGCGAGGGCGCGGGCCGCGCTCAGTCCGAGCACGCCGGCCCCGACCACCACGAACTCGCTGTCGCTCTCCTCCACCGGTTCAGGACCAGCTGTAGTCGTGCAGCAGAGCGGTGACGCCCGCCACATAGGGTCGGCTCACGGGCAGGATCCCGTGGGCGCGCAGCGACGTGAGGCCCTGGTAGTACCCGGCCAGGGCCAGGTCCTGGCTCCCGCCCGTCTCGTCCAGCAACCACCGGAGGTAGGCCGCCGACATCTCGATGTTCTCGGCCGGCGAGCGCGGGTCGAGGTCGGGGTCGCCGAGAAGTCCACGGACGGTCTGGGCGGCGGACGGTTCGATCTGGCACACACCGACCGCCCCCGTCACCGAGACCACGTCGTCCTGCCATCCCGACTCCCACCAACACGTCGCCTCGACGAGGGCGACGGGGACGGCGCAGATCGTCGCCCACTCGTGGAACACCGGGACGAGTCCGAGCCGGGCCGGCTGGGCGACGAGTGGCGCCGGCAGCGAACCACCGGCCACCTCCTCCACCGCGCCCCGGCGCCGGCGGTGGCCGGCGGTGCCGTCCGGGCGCCGGGGCAGACCGCCGTCGTCGACGACGGGGACCCCGGCCGCAGCGCCGTCGTCGTCACGACCGCCGCGCTCACGAGGAGGACCACCGTCATGACCACGCCGGTGCGCCGGGCCCGGCGCTGTCGTTCTCGGCGGGTACCCGTCACGACGCGCCAGCCTGGCCCCCCCGGAGGGCGGCGGCAAGGACCGTGGGACAGGTCCCGAACGGGAGGGGGGATTCACACGGGATGCACAGGCCACATTTGTGGTCCACACAGGTTCGCCTCGCATCCTGGGGTCATGACCGATGCACCGTCCTCCCCCTGGTCCGTCCCGGTCGTCGGTCATACCCCGCACGGGGACCTCCCCTGGGGCCGAAGGCAATGGGCACCCCCACCCCCGCGCCGGCCCGCCCCAGACGCCGGCCCGGCGGCGGCCGAAGTTCGCCCCGGCCGCCGCCGGGCTCAGGCGCAGCGTCAGCGCGGGGGGATCGCATAGGTCACCTGCGCCTTGGCCACCACGTCATCGTGGCCGTCGGACCGAAGGGTCACCTCCACCACCCCGAGTGTCCTTCCCAGCTTCAGCACGCGTCCTTCGGCCACCATGTCGACGAGAGCGGGCTTGCACAGGAAGTCGATGTGCAGACTCGTCGTCACGGCCAGGGCCACGGGGCCGATCTGGGCCAGGATGGCCAGCCACGCCGCTCCGTCGGCCAGGCCCATGAGAGCGGGACCCGACACCGTGCCACCGGGCCGGCCGTGGGCCTTCGTCACCGGGAGTCGCATCCGCACTCCCCAGTCCCCGCTCTCCTCCACCACCATCGTCGACGGTGCATCGGGGAAGGCGCCGAGGAGGAAGCTCTGCAGTTCCTCCGTGCTCATGGCCGGCATCGCCCGAAGCGTATCGACCGGCCGACGGCCG
Source organism: uncultured Acidimicrobiaceae bacterium (assembly GCA_963800065.1). GTDB lineage: Bacteria > Actinomycetota > Acidimicrobiia > Acidimicrobiales > UBA8190 > CAWJFJ01. The sequence continues at coordinate 75,380 of CAWCZO010000011.1, forward strand.
CCCGGGGGCCGGCACTAGGGTGGCCACGTCTCGTCGGCGGCGGTCGCCGCGGCGGTGACACGCCGGTCGAACGGAGGGGATTCCGGATGCTGTTCCTGCACGAGGTCCACGAGGTGAAAGGGGCCAGGGAGGACGAGTTCGAAGACGCCTACCGCGCCGGCTGGATGCCCACCCTGGCCAAGGGTGACGATGCCCGGCTGCTGTGGTACCTCCACCACGCCCACGGCAGCGGACCGGCGTACCACATGGTCACCATCACGGCCATCCGCGACGGCGCCGCCTGGGAGGCCCTGGCCCACCGCCTGCAACGCGGTGACCTGAGCCGGTGGGGCCGGGAGCTCGACGAGCTCCGCCACGGCGTCACGGCCAAGATCCTTCTCCCCGTCCCCTGGTCCCCCATGCAGGACATCGACTTCTCCACCGTCCCCACCGACGGTTCCACCCACGAGCTCTCCATCTACATGGAGGACACGGGCTGGCCCCACGCCGCCGTCGACGACTACGTCGACTTCTGGGAGAAGGGCTACTACCGCCCCATGAAGGCGCGCGACGGCACCCTCCTCGACATCCAGGTCGTCTTCCAGACGGCCCTCGGCTCGGGGCGGCGCAAGGAAGCCATCTTGATGCAGAAGATCATGAACGAGGACATGCTGCTCCACCTCCTCACCCACGAGGTGCCGGACCAGATGCGCCAACCGGGGCAGTTCATGCACGACGCCCTCGCCTACCGCGACCGTTGGGAATCCAAGCTCCTCCGCACCAGCGCCTGGTCGCCGCTCTACTGACACCGTGGACCGGCGTCCTGTCATGGACGGACCATCCCCCAAGGCCCGGGCTGTCCTCGACATCGTCGATGCCATCCCCCCGGGATCGGTCATGACCTACGGCGACGTGGCCGCCGTGGCCGGGCTCGGCTCCCCCCGCTTCGTGGGCCACGTCCTGGCCCGCTTCGGCCACGAGGGGCCCTGGCAGCGCGTCGTCATGGCCGACGGGTCCTGTGCCGAGCATCTCGCCGTCGAACAGCTGGCCTTCCTCCGCGCCGAACGCACTCCCCTGGTCGCCGACGGCACCCGCGTCGACCTGACCGGGGCCAGGTTCGCCTAGTCCCTCCTCGATCTCCCCCCTCTTGGGGCAGAATTCGTCCGTGACCGAGCCCCGGCCGGCCGGCGAGCGACGATGGATCTCCTCGGGCTCCTGGTTCGAGGACTCCGTCGGCCCCAGCCGCGCCGTGAAGATCGATGACCGCGTCCTCGTCTCCGGTACACCGCACCAGTGACCGGCACCGCGGTCCGGATCCGGGCCCAGACGGCCGGCTCGGGCCCGATCTGCCGTCGCATCCTCGACACCCTCCCCACCTGGTTCGGGATCCCCGCGTCCGTCGACCACTACGTCGAGATCGCCGATCATTCGCCCACCCTGATCGCGTCGCTCGGCGACGTCGACGTGGGAGTGCTCACCGTCGTCACCCACAACCCCTACTCGGCCGAGATCTACGTCATGGCCGTCCGGCCCGAGTACCACCGCCACGGCATCGGCCGCGCCATGCTCCGGCACGCCGAGGACCTCCTCGTCATCGACGGCGTCGAGTTCGTCCAGGTGAAGACCTTGAGCGCCAGCCGTCCCGACCCCGGATACGAGAAGACCAGGGCCTTCTACCGGGCCTACGGCTTCCGGCCCCTCCAGGAATTCCCCGACCTCTGGGATCCGCAGAACCCGGCTCTGCAGATGGTCAAGGTCGTCGGGCGGCCGGACCTCTGACCGGACCCGCCGGCCGGTGGCCTGTCATCCTCGAGCACTACTGTGACCGAACATTCTCCGTACCGCCGGGGCCCGAGGAGAGCCGATGCCCGCACTGACCATCATCGACGAAGCCGTCCACTGCGTCACCGGGACGAGTGATGGCGGGCGACTCCTGGCCGACCCCGCCGCCTTCCACGCCGAGCTCGGCTGGGAGCTGAAGCCCGAAGGTTTGTGCCGGGGTGACCTCTGCGTCCCCGTCGCTGATCCGGGATCGCTCACCGTCGCCGGGCGGCTCGACGTGGCCGCCCTGGCCTCCGCCCTCGGTCGGCCCGCGGTGATCGACCCCGACGCCGGCATTGCCGCCATCGGGCTCTCGACCGACGAGAGGCGACGCGCCCTCGACGGACTGGAGGCGCCCGACTTCCGTCTCCCCGATCTCGACGGGACGTCGCACGGCCTGGGCGAGTGGCAGGGCAAGAAGAAGCTCCTCGTCACCTTCGCCAGCTGGTGCGGCTGCCGCTACGACCTCCCGGGCTGGCAGGAGCTGCACGACGAACTGGCCGACGAGGACTTCACCGTGATCGCCGTGGCCATCGACCACTCGGCCGACGACGTCCGGCCCTGGGTGGACGGCGTCACCTACCCCGTCCTGGTCGACCAGAACCATCTCCTCACCGAGCTCTACGCCATCTCCAACGTCCCCACCGTCATCTGGATCGACGAGGACGACCGGATCGTCCGGCCCAACGGCGTGGCCTTCGGCTCCGACCTCTTCAAGGACTTCACCGGTGTGGAGTCCGGGCCGCACATGGACGCCGTCCGGCGCTGGGTCAACGACGGCGAGGAGCCGCTCTCGGGCGACGAGGCCCGGGCTGCGGTGGCCGGCCTGACCGACGAGGAGGTCCTCGCCCGCCTCCACTTCCGGGTCGCCGCGCAGGCGTTGCGACAGGGCGACGAGAAGGCGGCCCATCGGCACTTCGCCGCCGCCACCGAATTGGCTCCCCTCGACTTCACCATCCGCCGGGCCGCCATGCCCCTGCTGGGCGACGATCCCTTCGGTCCCACCTTCTTCGCCTTCTACGAGACGTGGCAGGAGGCCGGTAGCCCCTATCACGGCCTGTCGGCGGCGGCCGCTCTGTCCTGAACCCGGGGAGCCGGCGTCCCCGTCAGTCCGGTCGGGGCGCCGATGCGGGATCGAGGCCGGTGGCCGACATCCCCCTCTGGATCTGTTGGGTGGGTTCGTTGGTGTCGAGGTAGTCGCGCCAGCGCGTCACCCGTCCCTCGTCGTCGACCTCGATGATGGTCGCACCTTCCATCTTGATGGGTATTCCCGGGCCGTCGGGACCTTCGGGATGGAAGGTGGCCGTCCCCGTCCATTCGAAGACGGCCCAATCGTCCCCGCCCCGGATGGAGTCGATCCTCTGTTGCCAGTCCGGGAAGATGCTGTCGGTGTCACTGGCCACCTTGCGCACATCCGAGGTCCACGGCGTGACGGGGTCGCTGAACAACCCACCGCGGGCGAAGAGGGCCTCGAAGGCATCGGGTCCGTCGGTCTCCTCCATCTTCCGGGCCCATGCCTGCCAGTCCACCGGTTCTCCCCTCATCGATCGACGACACCGAAGCCTATGTCGTCGCCCGTCGACCGTCCCGCTCAAGCGGTGGCGGCGATGAAGCGCGCCACGACGTCACCGAGCTCGGTGCCGCGGTCCTCCTGGACGAAGTGGCCGGCGCCCTCGATGGTCGTGTGCGCCTGGCCCCGCGCTCCGGGCACCCGCTCCTGGAAGACCGCATCCCAGCCGGCGCTGGCGACGTCACCGTCGGAGTAGGCGGTGAGGAACGGCCGGTCGAACTGCTCCAGGACGGCGAAGGTGGCCCGGTTGACGGCGGCCCCGGGGTCGTTGCCGGTGAGCGGGATGAGGGACGGGAACTGCCGCATCCCGGCCTGGAACGTCTCGTCGGGGAAGGGGGCGTCGTAGGCGGCGAGCACCTCGGGGGCGACGTCGCCCACGGTGGCGAAGGCCACGAAGTCACTGGCCCGCAAGGTCGGCGCCCGCTGCGTGAACGAGACGTAGTCGACCAGCGCCTCCTCGAGCACGACCCGACCGTCCCCCAAGCCGTGATTGGCCCACCCCAGGCGCCCCGCCAGCCAGGGCTCCGAGGTGTGGAGGATGGTGTTGGACGCCACCACCCGGGCGAAGCGATCGGGATCGGCGGCCAGGGCCCCCAACCCGACCGGTCCTCCCCAGTCCTGGGCCACCAGGGTGGTCCGGCGCAGATCCAGGGCGGTGACGAGACGCCCGATCCAATCGACGTGGCGCCGGACGGTGTACGCCAACCGGTCGGTGGGCTTGTCCGAACGACCGAAACCGATGAGGTCGGGCGCCAGCACCCAGTGGCCGGCGGCGGCCAGGATCTCGATCACCGTCCGGTACAGATACGACCAGGTCGGTTGGCCGTGCAGCAAGAGCACGGGATCGGCATCGGGCGGACCGGCCTCGACGTAGTGCATCCGCACAGGCCCGGTGGTTCTGGACCCCACCTCCACGTAACACGGCGGATAGCTGTACCCGGGGAGATCGGCGAATCGCTCGTCCGGGGTCCGCACCACCTCCATCGCCGCCAGTCTCCCCGTCTCGACCATCGCCAACAAGCCACCGGTACCGACCCTCCGGCGTCAGTCTGTGAACCTCCTGTGATTCCACCGACATCCACATGGCTGTGGACAGGACCGGGCTGAGTGAACGAGGGGTGACGTCTTGGTGACAGGACGGCCATCGGCGTGCGATGGGAAGATGATTTTGGGCCCGGTGACGCCCGCCCCCCTGTGCATAAAGGTAGGGGCGGCGGCCGACTCTCAGTCCAGCGTGCTGATGAGGTGCTGATAGTCCACGGAGAAGACGCTCAGAACGGGGCCGTCGCCCCGGAGGGTCTCCTGGTACTGGGCCTGGCTGGTCGACGTGGCCAGTTCCTCGAAGACCTGCTGGCAATGCGTCCCTTCGGACAGCACCAGGGACCTGGCCGAGGCGGCCCCCGACCCCACCGACACCGAGTCGAGCGTGCCGTCGAATGCGGCGAAGGCCGAGGCCACCGCCCGGTCCGCTCTTTTCAGGCAGGGCAGCGAACTCCCGCACGCCTTCGTCGTCGACTGGTAGGTCGTGACGGCGTTGTCGAGCGACACGTAGGCGGCCTGGATCTGAATGTTGGCTTCGAGGTTCTGGAGGGAGTGGTGCCCCAGCTGGCGGGCGATGTTCCCGATTCCGCCCAGGGATCCGAGAACGATGAAGACCACCATCAGTGCCTTGGCTCCCCCCTCGGTCAGGACCAGGCGCCACCGGGGATCATCGGCGGTCGACCCGGGGGTGGGATAGGTGGTCCCGCTCGGCGGGAGCGACGATCCCGCCGGTGCTCCGGGCCACCCTCCCGTCGAGTACGGCGACCCGCCCGTCGGATAGGGACCCGTCGGATAGGGAGTCGTCCACGCGCCGCCCGGTGTCGCCCCGCCCGGCGGCCCGGCCGTGGCCGCCGGTGGCGGCGCCGCTTCGCCGAGGGCCACGGCATGGGGATCGAGTTCCCAGAACCTGGTCCACGCTTCCCCCTGCTCCCCGATGGGCCATATCTGGGGAGGGGCACCGGGATCGGTGGCCGACCAGATGCCGCACACCGAGCGGTCATCGGAGTATCCCCACAGGTAGGCCGCCCCGCCGAAGGTGAAGGTCACTCCCGGCAATCTCGGCGCGGCGCCGTAGGCCGGGGCGGCGCCGTAGGCCGGGGCGGCGCCGTAGGCCGGGGCGGCGCCGTAGGCCGGGGCGGCGCCGTAGGCCGGGGCCGGCGCGGTGAATGTCTCCTTCTCGCCGAAGAGTCCCCATGGCCACTCCGAGGTGATCATGGTGGCGTAGCCGTACGTTCTGGCCTGATAGCGCAGGACGGCGGAATAGGCCTGATACAACGACGGCGGCATCCGCCCCGTGATGAGGACGATCACCCAGGCGACGATGGCGACGATGGTGAAGGCCCCGTACTGGACGATGTAGGCGAGAACGTAGGCGGGGAAGCCGAGAACGAGACGGAAGAGCACCGCCCAACGATTCAAGCGACCCGGCTGGGCTGTGAGCCACACCGGAAAGCTGTCGTCGGGCTCGAGGGAGAACGGCGGGTACCGGTCGGTCAACAGGAACTCGTAGGCCGTCACGCGCATCTGCCACCGGAGGACACCGGGGAGGAAATCGGCTGCGAAACGCGGGAGTCTTCCCATGACGAGGGCACCAAACCAACCGATCACGACCACGACGAAGGCGGCGACGCCGACGAAGAACAAGACGACGAACTGCGGGATGACGAGAATGAGACGGAAGAAGACGGTGAGCCGGCGCTGCTTGGTCGGCCCGGCGAAGGCCATCATGATGGGCGCCGCCGGCTGAGGGTCGTGGGTGGCCAAGGGTTCCCCCTTCGAAACTCCGGCCCCCGGGAGAGACCGTCGTCAGCGCCAGTGTGACAGCCCGACCCTCGGGCCGCGGCGATGGCGCCTCAACCGGGATCGTCCAGCAAGGTTCCCAGCGCCACGTAGTCCCGGTCGAAGCGGATGAGGAGGCGGGGCAGGTTCGAATCCTCGATGGTCAACTGGTAATGATCGGCCGAAGACGACGCCGACAGCGTCTGGAAGTCCTCCTCGGCGCGGGTTCCGTCCGACACGAGGACCCGGCGCGCCGAGATGGCCGACGCCGGCACCGTCGTCGTCGAGAGACGACGGACGAAGGCGGAGAAGGCCCCGGACACCGTCTGGGCCGCCCCCGTGAGACAGCGCAGCGGTTGATCCGTGCCGGCGCAGGACCGCGTCCGGGACTCGTATCCGATCACCGCCGTGCTGAGCGACTGGTAGGCGCTCTGGACATGGGTCCCGGCCGCCTCCTCGGTCTGGAGCTGATGGTAGCGGGAGACGGTGGTGGCGACGTCGACCGAGACGACCGACGCCACACCCACGACGAGAACGAAGACGACGAGGTTCTTCGCCCGTGACGACAAGACGAGCCGCCAGTACGGGTCCTGCACCGGTGACGGGGGGGTCGGCTGCCAAGCCGGCACCGTGGCGCTCGTCTCGGGATCGCCGAGGAGCCCCCACGGGTACTGCGACGTGACCATGGTGAGGTAGCCGATCAGACGGGCCTCGTAACGGACGAAGGCGGCGAAGACCTGGAAGAGCGACGTGGGGAAGGAACCGTTCACCAGAACGGTGACCCAGGTGACGACGAGGACGACCCCGGCGATCCCGTAGGTCACGGTGGCCGCCACCACCGTGGCGGGAACGACGAGCAGGAGCCGGAAGGCCACCGCCCACCGGTTGAGCGCCCCCGGTCGGGCGGTGACCCGGACGGGGTAGGCGGCGTCGGAGAGGGAGAAGGGCGGATAGACGTCGGTCAGGAGGAACAGGTAGGCGTAGAGCCTGGTCTGCCAACGGAGGTAACCGGGGAGGAAGACGGCGGCGAATCTCGGGAGCCGACCGAGGAAGAGGGCGCCGAACCATCCGGCCACGGTCACGGCCAGAGCCACCGGCCCGAGGACGACGAAGGCGACGAGATGGGGAACGGCGAGGACCGGTCGCGTCGCCACCGTGATCCGGCGCTGCTTCACCGGAGTGTCGAAAGCGACGAGGACCGGTGCCGGCAGCGGTCGGTCGACAGACGTCACGACCATCGCGGCCCCCCTCCCGGACAGCCCCGCCGGTCATCACGCGTTCGACGGGACGAATTCTCTTCCCGCCCAGTGTGACAGCCTCACCTGGCGCCGCGCACGGCCCGGACGCGCCTCACGACACGTCCGGGCCCGCCGCTACGACGCCGACACCACCGCCGTCGTCACTCCCATCACTTCCACCACTCAAGCGGCGGCGACGATGTCCGAACGCGCCTCGGGACCGGTCCCCACGGTGGCGCCGGGTTGACCCAGCGCCGCCGAGAGGACCTCGCCGATCTCCTCGGCCAGATGGAAGGTCATCTGGTCGCGGACGCCCTCGGGGACGTCCTCGAGGTCCGGACCGTTGCGGGCCGGGAGGACGACCTCGGTCAGACCGGCCCGGTGGGCGGCCAGGACCTTCTGCTTCACCCCGCCGATGGGCAGGACCCGACCCTGGAGGGTGACCTCTCCGGTCATCCCCAGGACGGACTTCACCGGCTGGTCCCGCAGGAGACTCACGAGGGCGGTGGTCATGGTGACACCGGCCGAGGGACCGTCCTTGGGAACGGCGCCGGCCGGGACGTGCAGATGGAAACGCCGGCCGGTGAACGCGCCGGAGTCGATCCCGAGCTCCGGTGCGTGGGACCGGACGTAGGAGAGGGCGATCTCGGCCGACTCCTTCATGACGTCGCCCAGTTGACCGGTCAGGGTGAGACCCTCGGTGCCGTCCATCGACGTGGCCTCGATGAACAGGACGTCACCACCGGTACCGGTGACGGCCAGTCCGGTGGCCACCCCGGGAACGGCGGTCCGGTCGGCGGCTTCGAAGAAGAAGCGCGGCCGACCGAGCCAAGGGCGGACATCGTCCACCTCGACCGGCGCCGTCACCTCCTTCGACACCAGCTTCGTCGCCACCTTGCGCAGGAGTCGCCCGATCTCGCGCTCGAGGTTCCTGACCCCGGCCTCACGGGTGTAGTCGGCCGAGATGGAACGCAGGGCGTCGTCGGTCACGACCACCTCGTCGGGCCGCAGAGCCGAACGCTCCAGCTGGCGCCGCAGGAGGTGGTGACGGGCGATCGAGAGCTTCTCCTCCTCGGTGTAACCGTCGAGACGGATGACCTCCATCCGGTCCAGGAGCGGTCCGGGGATGGTCTCCATGACATTGGCCGTGGAGAGGAAGAGGACCTTCGACAGGTCGAGCTCGACCTCGAGGTAGTGATCGCGGAAGGTGTGGTTCTGAGCCGGGTCGAGGACCTCGAGGAGAGCCGACGAGGGATCACCGCGGTAGTCGGAGCCGAGCTTGTCGACCTCGTCCAGGACGATCACCGGGTTCATGGTCCCCGCTTCGCGCAGCGCCCGGACGAGGCGGCCGGGCTGGGCGCCCACGTAGGTCCGGCGGTGGCCGCGGATCTCGGCCTCGTCACGGACGCCACCCAGCGAGACCCGGACGAACTTCCGTCCGAGGGCACGGGCCACCGACTCTCCGAGGGACGTCTTTCCCACGCCGGGCGGGCCGACGAGGGCGAGGATGGCGCCGGCGCCGCGACGACCCACGGGGACGAGGCCACGCTCGTGCTGGAGCGCCCGGACGGCCAAGTGCTCGAGGATGCGCTCCTTCACGTCGGTCAGCCCCTCGTGGTCCTCGTCGAGGATCCGGGCGGCGTCGGAGACGTCGAGGTTGTCCTCGGAGACGACGCCCCAGGGGACCTCCAGGACGGTGTCCAGCCAGGTCCGGATCCACCCGTTCTCGGGGTTCTGCTCGGTCGTCCGATCGAGCTTGTCGATCTCGCGCAGGATGGCGCTGCGGACGTCGGCCGGCAGGTCGCGTCCCTCGATCTTCGCCCGGTAGTCGTCGACGGTGCCCTCGTCGGGTGTCCCGTCGAGCTCGTTGAGCTCCTTGCGGATGGCTTCGAGCTGACGGCGCAGGAGGAACTCGCGCTGGGTCTTCTCCATCCCCTCCTCGACGTTGGACTTGATCTGGTCGCGCAGCGTCAGGTCGGCGAAGGTCTCGCGGGCCCAGCCGATGACCAGCCGGAGCCGCGCCTCGACGTCGACGGTCTCGAGGACCTCGACCTTCTGGGCCAGCGAGAGGTCGGGTGAATAGCCGGAGAGATCGGCCACCAGCGACGGCTCGGTCACCTCGCGCAGGCGCTCGGCCATCCGGCGCGCCCCCGGGTGATGAGGATGTTCTCGAGCACGGCCCGGTACTCGCGGGACAGCTCGGTCGCCTCGGACGTGACCGGTCCCTCGGTGACCGGTTCGACCTGCACCCACAGCGCGGTCCCGGTCCCGGGGACGGCCGTCCCCACGGTGACACGCTCGGCCCCGCGGACGACCATGGCCCGCGGTCCGCCGGGGAGGTCGCCGACCTCCACGATCTCGGCCACCACGCCGACCGAGGAGTAGCGCCCGTCCACGTGGGGGACGAGGACGAGCCGCCCGCCGGCCGCGCCGGCGGCGTCGGCCGCCGCCCGGGCCTCCTCGGTCTCGAGGGCCAGGGTGAAGGCCATCCCCGGGAGGGCGACCCCCGAGGTCAGGGGGAGCAGGGGAAGGGTCTGGTTCAGTTCTGCCATGTCATCTCCATCGCCGAGGTGCCCTCCTACCGCCCGGGCACCCTCTTTCGTTGCATATGCAACCAATCGGCGGGGACGGGGATTCCCGGCCACCCCCGCCACACCCCGCCGGTACCCTGAGCAGGGTGAGCACCGCGCCCCCCGAGACGGGCCTCGACGGGTTCCACCCGGCCGTCGCCGCCTGGTTCTCCCGCCGGTTCCCGGGCGGCCCCACTCCCCCCCAGCTCGAGGGATGGCCCCTCATCCGGTCGGGGAGCGACACCCTCATCGCCGCCCCTACCGGGTCGGGAAAGACCCTGACCGGTTTCCTGGTGGCCATCGACGCCGCCTACCGGGCCCACGACGCCGGCCGCCTGGCACCGGGGGTGACCCGCCTCGTCTACGTCTCGCCCCTGAAGGCGCTGGCCGTCGACATCCAGCAGAACCTGGAGGGACCCCTGGCCGAAATCGCCGAGGAGGCGGCCCGGCTCGGGCTGGCCGTCCCCCCCATCACGGTGGCCGTCCGGACGGGCGACACCACGGCCGGAGCGCGCGCGGCGATGGTCAAGGACCCCCCGACCTTCATCGTGACCACCCCCGAGAGCCTCTACCTCCTGGTCACCGCCGGGCGCAGCCGGGCGGCGCTCGGACAGGTGGAGACGGTCATCGTCGACGAGATCCACGCCCTGGCCCGGGACAAGCGGGGATCGCACCTGGCCCTCACCCTGGAGCGCCTCGAGCACCTCCAGAGCGGTCCCCGGCCCCAGCGGATCGGGCTCTCGGCCACCCAACGGCCCATCGAACAGACGGCCCGGCTGCTCTCGGGCGTGGGTGAGAGCCGGTCGACCGCCATCGTCGACTGCGGGCACGCCCGGCGGCTCGACATCTCCATCGAGCTCCCCGGGACCGAGCTCTCGGCGGTGGCGTCCGCCGAGCAGTTCGGCGAGGTGATCGACCGCATCGCCGGGCACGTCCGCTCGCACCGGACGACCCTCGTCTTCGTGAACACGCGGCGGATGTCCGAGCGCCTGGCCCATCTCCTGGCCGAGCGGCTGGGACCGGACCACGTGGCCGCCCACCACGGGAGCCTCTCGAAGGACCGCCGCCACCGGGTGGAGACCCGCCTGCGGGCCGGGGAGCTCCGGGCCCTGGTGGCCACGGCGTCGCTCGAGCTGGGGATCGACATCGGCCCCGTCGAGCTGGTCTGCCAGGTCGGTTCGCCCCGAGCCATCGCCACCCTCCTCCAGCGGGTCGGCCGGTCCAACCACACCCGTCTGGGGACTCCCGAGGGGATCCTCTTCCCGCTCACGCGCGACGAGCTCGTCGAGTGCGCGGCGCTGCTGGCGGCGGTCCGGGGAGGTCGCCTCGACGCCACCCACCCGCCCGTCGCCCCCCTCGACATCCTGGCCCAGCAGATCGTGGCCGAGGTGGCCGCCGCCGAGGAATGGGACGAGGGGGAACTCCTGGCGCTGGTCCGCCGGGCGGCCCCCTACGCCGAGCTGGCCGAGGCCGACTACGGGGCCGTCCTCGACCTCGCCTCCGAGGGGATCGCCACGGGGCGGGGGAAGCGGATGGCCTATCTCCACCGCGACCGGGTCAACTCCGTCCTCCGACCCAGACGCGGGGCCCGGCTGGCGGCCGTCACCTCCGGCGGGGCCATCGCCGAGGTGGGCGACTACCGGGTCATCCTGGACCCCGACGACACGCCGGTGGGGACGGTCAACGAGGACTTCGCCATCGAGTCCATGGTGGGTGACGTCTTCCTCCTGGGGACCCACTCCTGGAGGATCCGCCGGGTGACCCAAGGCGAGGTCCGGGTCACCGACGCCGAGGGGGCCCAGCCCACCATCCCCTTCTGGGTGGGCGAGGCCCCGAGTCGCACCGAGGAGCTCTCCGAGGAGGTCTCGGCCCTGCGCCGATCGGTGGGCCGGATCCTCTCCGGCGGCCCTGTCGACCCCGGCCCTGTCGACCCCGGCCCTGTCGACCCCGGCCCTGTCGACCCCGGCCCTGTCGACCCCGGCCCTGTCGACACCGCCACCGCGTCCGGCGCCGTCCCCGTCGAGGCCCGGCGGCGGGCGGCCGCGGCCTGGGTGGCCGGGGCCTGCGGGCTCGAGCCCGCCGACGCCCGGCAGCTGGTCGACTACATGGCCACCGGGCTCGGCGAACTCGGCGTTCTCCCCACGGCCGAGGAGATCGTCTTCGAACGCTTCTTCGACGAGGCCGGCGGGATGCAGATGGTCGTCCACGCCCCTCTCGGCGGCCGGATCAACAAAGCCCTCGGGCTGGCCCTGCGGAAGAAGTTCTGCGCCACCTTCGACTTCGAGCTGCAGGCGGCGGCCAACGACGACGCCGTCGTCCTCTCCCTCGGACCCCAGCACAGCTTCCCCCTGGAGAGCGCCCCGCGGCTGCTGCGGTCCGAGACGGCCGGGGCCGCCCTCGAGCAGGCGGTGCTGGCCTCGCCCATGTTCAGCTCACGGTGGCGATGGAACCTGAACCGCTCGCTCGCCGTTCTCCGCTTCCGGGGGGGCAAGCGGAACCCCCTGCCCATCCAGCGGATGGAGTCCGACGACCTGATGGCGGCCGTCTTCCCCGCCCTGGCCGCCTGCCAGGAGAACGCGGCGGCGGGGCCCGTCCGGATTCCCGACCACGTCCTCGTGCGGCAAACCCTCGACGACTGCCTCCACGAGGCGATGGACGTGGACGGCCTGGTGGGCATGCTCGGCCGCCTCGAGACCGGGGCCATCGGGGTCCACTTCGTTGAGTCGACCGAACCGTCGGTGCTGTCCCACGAGATCCTGAACGGGAAGCCCTACACCTTCCTCGACGACGCACCGCTGGAGGAGCGCCGGACCCGGGCCGTCCAGATGCGCCGCGGGCTCCCCCTCCAGTCGGAGGCCCTGGCCGCCCTCGACCCCGACGCCGTCGAGCGGGTCCGCCACGAGGCGGCGCCCGACATCCGGGATCCCGAGGAGCTTCACGATCTCCTGCTCTCTCTCGTCGTCCTGCGACCGGTGGCCGAACACCGGGCCTGGTTCGACGCCCTGACGGCGACGGGCCGGGCCACCGCCGTGACCTCTGCCTCCGGTGACGCCGGGGGCGGAGCCAACGGTCAGGCCGGACCCATCCTCTGGTCCTCCGTGGAACGTCGGCCGTCGGTGGAGGCCCTTTTCCCCGGCGCCACCTTCCTCCCCGACCACCGTCTCCCGGACACGGCTCCCGGCCACGGGCCCGTCGACGCCGACGTGGCCGCCGCCGACGCCTTGCGCGGCCATCTCGACGTGAGCGGTCCCGTCACCGTGGCCGTGCTGGCCGACCGGACGGCGCTGCCGGTGAGCAGGGTCAAGGTGGGGCTGGCCCGGCTCGAAGCCGAGGGGTTCGCCATGCGGGGACGGTTCGATCCCGCCCTCGACGGCGACCACCGCCCCGACGACGCTGACGGCGGCGAGCAGTGGTGCGCCCGCCGCCTCCTGGCCCGTATCCACGCCTACACCCAGCACACCCTGCGCCGGGCCATCGAGCCCGTGACGGCCCAGGATCTGATGCGATTCCTCCTGCGCTGGCAGCACGTCGCCCCCGGCTCGCAACGGACGGGCCGGGCCGGGGTCATGGCCGTCATCGATCAGCTCCAGGGGTTCGAGATCGCCGCCGGGGCCTGGGAGGAGACGGTCCTCCCCGCCCGGGTGGAGAACTACCAGCCCCGCTGGCTCGAGGATCTCTGCCTGTCCGGCGAACTCGTCTGGGGGCGGCTGGCTCTCCGGTCCGACCAGGAGGGCGACGCCGTCCGCCGGGGATCGGCCACGCCCTCGCGCGCCACCCCGGTGACCTTCGCCGTCCGTCAGGATCTGTCGTGGCTCCTCCAGGCGGCGCGGGGCGACGCCGTCGTCCACGAACCTCCCCACGGAGCCGGACGCGACGTTCTCGACGCCCTCTACGCCCACGGTGCCATGTTCCACGCGCAGTTGCGCGAGGCGACCGGTCGGCTCCCCGTCGAGGTGGAGGAAGGACTGTGGGATCTCGTCGCCCGCGGGATCGTCACGGCCGACGGGTTCCAGGCCGTCCGCTCCCTTCTCTCGGCGCGCCAGGCCTGGAAGAGACGGCACCGTCACGAGCAGCGCAACCGCATCGGGGCGCGGCGGGCCCCGACCTGGCGTGAGGGCGGTGAGGGACGGTGGGCTCTTCTCCCCGCCCCCGGGCCCACCGATGACCCCGACGCCCTGGCCGAACAGGTGGCCGGGCAGCTCCTGGCCCGGTGGGGCGTGGTCTTCTGGGACCTGATGGCGCGGGAGAACCTGGCCCTGCCGTGGCGCGAGGTGGTCTGGGCCCTGCGCCGTCTCGAGGCCCGGGGCCTCGTGCGCGGCGGTCGATTCGTCACCGGCTTCGCCGGCGAGCAGTACGCACTCCCCGAGGCGGTGGACGAGCTCCGCTCCGTGCGGCGGGCACCGCGCCGCGGCGAGACGGTGCACCTGAACGCCGCTGACCCGCTGAACCTGGTCGGCATCATCCTTCCGGGGCCGCGCGTCCCGGCCGTCCGGACGAACGGGGTCACCTACGTCGACGGCCTCCCCGTCACCGATCCCGCCACCACGCGCCCGGGGCGCGACGACGTCCCGGCGTCGGCCGGTGCCAGCTGACGGTTCGCCTCCGAGGTCTTCAGCTCCCGAGCGGGGCCCGGCCGAAGTCGTCCTCCAACCGGATGATGTCGTCCTCGCCGAAGTAGTCCCCGTGCTGAACCTCGATGAAGACGAGGTCGTTCGGTCCGTCGTTCTCGATCCGGTGGGCGCAGTGCACCGGGATGTCCACGGCCGTCCCGGCGATCAGCTCACGGGCCGACCCCTCCACGATGGCCCGGCCCCGCCCGTGGACCACGAACCAGTGCTCGGAGCGGCGGGTGTGGCGCTGGTAGCTGAGCCGCTTTCCGGGCCGGACCACCATCCGCTTGACCTTGTGCCCCTGGGCATCGTCGAGGACCGTGAAGCTCCCCCACGGCCGCTCGTCCGGTTCTTCCCCCGTCGACACCTCCTCATCATGCCCGATGCCCGGGACGGGCCCGTGGCACGAGGGGCCACCACCCCGGTGACCGCCCCCGCCGGTCTCGACCGGGCCTGATCAAGCTGGCGCCGCCGCCTGCCGATACCACTCTCAGTCGCCGACTGATGAGCACGCAGGACGGTCGCGACACGAGGGGAGGCGTTTCGATGGTCGTTCGAGGGCGGTGAACGGGGAATCCGTCCGGGATCTCACCTTCGACCAGGCTCCCTTGGGCATGGCCATGGTGGACACCACCGGTTCGCTCCTCCGGGTCAACACCGCCGCCGCCGAGATCGTCGGTCACTCAGCCGACGACCTGGTGGGAACGGCCCTCTCCGACGTCGTCCACCCCGCCGATCGTGAGGTGGTGGCCGGACAGGTCGACGCCCTGGTGGCCGGCGTCACCGTCCACCTCCGGGCCCAGACCCGCCTCGTCCGTGGCGACGGCCGGGTGGTGTGGGTCTGCGTCCACGCGTCGTGTGTCCGGGAGGACGACGGGACCCCTCTCTATGTCATGGCCCAGATCGAGGACGTCACCGAACGGCGCCGGGCCGACGCGGCGCTGGCCGCCGCCGAGGAACGTTTCCGGACCACCTTCGACATGGCCCCGATCGGGATGATCCTGACCGATCCCGACGGCACCCTCCTCAAGGTCAACCCCGCCTACAGCGAGATCGTCGGTCTCGACTCCGCCCTGCTGGTGGGAACCAACGTCCGCGCCCTCACGCACCCCGACGACCTCTTGGAGAACCTCTCGCAGGTCCAGGCCTTGACCTCCGGTTCCATCGAAAACTTCTCCATGGAGAAGCGCTACCTCCGCACCGACGGGCAGACGGTGTGGACGTCGGTCAGCGCGTCGTGCGTACGGGGTTCGTCGGGAGAGCCCCTCTATCTCATCGGCCAGGTCCAGGACATCACCGAGAGCCGGGAGATGCGCGAGCACCTGGCCCACGCCGCCATCCACGACCCTCTCACCGACCTCCCCAACCGGGATCTCTTCGCCGACCGCCTGGAGATGGCCCTGCGGCGGGCCCGGCGCAGCGGCCACCGGGTGGCGGTCATGTTCTTGGACCTGGACCGCTTCAAGATGGTCAACGACAATCTCGGTCACGAGGTCGGCGATCGTCTGCTGCGGGCGGTGGCCGACAGGATGAGCGGAGCCCTCAGGGCCAGTGACACCCTGGCCCGGTTCGGCGGCGACGAGTTCACCGTGCTCTGTGACGAGGTGGCCGACGAGTCCCACGTCCTCGAGATCGCCGATCGCCTGCGGTCGACCATGGGCGAGCCGTTGACCGAGGCGGGCGGTGAGACCTTCGTCTCCTTCAGCGTGGGGATCGCCCTGTCGACCGAGGCCGATGAATCGGGGTCGACCCTGTTGCGCCACGCCGACATCGCCATGTACCGGGCCAAGGAGCGGGGGCCGGCGCGCGTGGAGATATACAGCGACGAGGACGACGATCTCAACAGGAGTCGTCTCCGCACGTCCAACGAGCTCCGTGACGCTCTGGCCCGCCACGAGCTGGAGCTCCACTACCAGCCCTACGTCGACCTCCACACTCGGACCATGGTGGGGATGGAGGCTCTGGTCCGGTGGCGTCATCCCACCCGCGGACTGCTCCTGCCCGAGGAGTTCATCCCCACGGCCGAGGACAGCGGCCTGATCGTCCCCCTGGGGAGCTGGGCCCTCTCCGAGGCCTGTCGACAGGCTGCCGTCTGGGCCGCCGGCCGGGACGCGGCCGGGCTGGACGAGGCCCGCCTCAACATCACGGTCAACGTGGCCTCTCTCCAACTGGTCGATCCGGGCTTCCCCGATCTGGTGGCCGACATCCTCGACACCACCGGGATCAGTCCCGACCGCCTCTGGCTGGAGCTGACCGAGGGCAGCCTCATGGGCGACGCCGACGCCATAGTCAAGGTTCTCCGCTCCTTGCGTCAGATCGGGCTGCACTTCGTGATCGACGACTTCGGGACCGGCTACTCCTCGCTCGCCTACCTCAAGCGCTTTCCCATCGAGACCCTGAAGATCGACCGCAGCTTCGTGCGCGAGGTCGATCTCCGGTCCGAGGACACGGCCATCGTCAGGGCCATCATCGGCCTCGGTGACTCACTCGGGATGTCCGTCATCGCCGAGGGGGTCGAGAGAGCGGCCCAGGTACCGATCCTGCAGACCCTCGGGTGCCACATGGCCCAGGGCTACCTGCTCGGAGCCCCTCTCCACGCCGCCGCGGTGGGCGCCTTCCCGACCGACGATCTCACGGCCTGGCACGAGCCCCTCGAGCCGACGGGGTCCTGACCGACACCCACCCGGGCCGTACTCGACCGGGCCGCGCTCACCCAGGCTCGACCTGGGGGATGCCGTCGGCGACGTCCAGCGGCCGGATGAAGAGCAGCCGGGGGTGCGGGTAGCCGACGGCCCCGGGGAGCCAGGCCTGGAACGCCATCTGGAGCTGTCCCTGCTTGTCGGTGAAGACCATCTCGCCGCCGGGGCCCTCGAGGTTCGGCTGTGACGCGTAGAGAGGTCCCGACAAGGGCTTGACGCAGGGACCGAGAGGGCCCGAGCAGCGCGCCACCCCGATGGCGTAGTCGGCGCTGTCCCAGTTGTTCCCCGAATAGAAGAGGAAGTAACTCCCGTCGTCGAGCACCATCGACGGTGCTTCGACCACCGATCCCTCCCACGACTGGCTCGGCCGGAGCAGGACCGACGGCCCCGGACTCTCCAGCACGGTCCCCTGCGGATCGAGGGCCTGGGCCCAGATGGTGGGCGGTTGTCCACTACCCCCGATCGACTTCCACGCCAGGTAGAGCCGCCCGGTGGCGGTGAAGAACGGGGCGGGATCGATCGAACCCCCCAGGTCCGGCTGGCATTCCAACGGCGCCTTGGTGGTGTCGGTGAAAGGTCCCTGCGGCTTCTTGGCCGTGGCCACCGAGATGCACTGGACCTTGCTCCCCGCCGTGGCGGCCGCGTAATAGAGAAGGTATGACCGTCTCACGTGGATCACCGCCGGGGCCCACGTGAATCCGGGGGTGGCCCACGATGCCAAGGTGGGAAGGGCGTCGCCCGCCTTCCTCCAGTCGAGGAGGTCGGACGACTCCATGATCTGGATGTTCCCGGCCGTCGAGTTGGTGCCGTAGGCGTAGTAGGTCCCCTTGGCCACGATGACGTCGGGGTCGGCGAAATCGAACGGGTAGACGGGGCCGCCCGCCGAGGAGTCGAGCATGTTCTCGCAGACGGCGGCCACCGAAGACAGGTCGGCGACGGCCAGTCGTTGATTCCCGGCGCTGAGCGCCGACACCGACCTGCTCACCCCGCCGGCGCACGAGTGGACGGCGACGAGCGCCACGTCGCCGGACGTGACCCCGGTCTGGGACTGCGCCAGCTGCACCTTGGCCGAGGCCAGCTCGGACGTCACCTGGGTCAGACTCCTGAGGGTGGCGAGACGCCCTTCGTCGGTCCTCCGGACCGACCGGTCGGTGGAGGAGATCAACGCCTCCGTCCGGCGCAGAAGCGCCCCGGTCGACGTCACCTGGCCCTGGTCCCGGTGGAGCGTCGACTGGACGGAGACGTCGTCGGCCACCCCGGCCACCAGGAGCCCGACCACGACGGTGGCGATGGCGGCCCCGAGGAACCGGCGGGAACGCCACCGCGACACGGCTAGACCGCCGCCTTCAGCGCCGAACAGGACGACGACGAGGCGCGCAACGAAGCCAGGCCTCCGGCCGTCTGTCCCACGGCGATCTGGTTGAGGGCCTGCTCGACGGCGCTGAGGCAGCTGTCGAGGTCCCCCAGGTCGACGCCTTCGGAGTGGATGCCCGCCTGGTTGCGGGCCAGGGACTTCTCGGTCGCCGACAGGGTCGACTCGGTGGCGTCGAAGGACTGCGTCACGACGGCGCGACGGGCGTCGGCGCCGGCCAGGCGTTGCTGGGCGCTCTTCAGCTCGGCCTGCAGGCCGCTCAGTTGACGGTCGGCCGAGGCCAGGGAGGCGTCGGCCGTCCGGATCGCCGTCCTCGCCTGGAGGTCGGTGGCCACCAGCAGACAACCTGTCACCAGCGCGGCCACGGCCAGGGTGACGGTCGCCGCCCGGCGCCGGCGCCGGGACCGGAACGGGATCCGGAGCAGTCTTCTTCCGGCATCGGAGCCGCGGGCCCCGCGTCCCGCCGGGGAGGTCACTGCCGTGGTCATGGCGACGTTCGGGCGGACACGCCCTGACCGTTCGGACCGTTCGGACGACGTGTTCCCCTGATCGAGTCTACCGTCCGTGCCTCCCTCCATACTCCGCGTGACCTTGGCACACACGGCGGCCGCCGGTGTGGGAAGGAGGTGCCGACCGGGGGTGTCCCGGTGGGTGTAGTTGTGGGACATGCCAACGGTGAGCGCCGGCCTCCTCGTCCACCGGACGACCGCGTCGGGCGTCCTCGAGGTGCTCCTGGTCCATCCGGGCGGACCGTTGTGGAGGAACAAGGACGACGGGGCCTGGTCGATCCCCAAGGGTGAGGTCGAGGGCGACGGCGACCCGGCGGCCACGGCCGACCGGGAATTCGCCGAGGAGCTGGGGAGCCACCCGCCGACAGGGCCCCGGATCGACCTGGGCCAGATCACCCAACGGGGCGGCAAGCGCGTCCGGGCCTGGGCCGTGGCCGGTGACCTCGACACGACGACGGTCCGGAGCAACACCTTCGACATCGAGTGGCCCCGGGGGTCGGGGCGGATCCGGTCCTATCCCGAGATCGACCGGGCGGCGTGGTTCACCGTGGACGGCGCCCGCGGCAAGCTCCTCGAGGCCCAGTGTGCCTTCCTCGACCGACTCACCCTGGCCCTCGACGGTGACGAGCCCGGCCGGTGACGACCGGCGCCACCGACGACGACCTAGACGAGGACGCGTTTCAGCTCGTCGAAGGTTGTCTGACCTTCCTGAACCTTGACAAAGGCGTCCTGGCGCAGTGTCTGCATCCCGGCGGCGATGGCGGCCCCGGCAAATTCCTCCGCTGAGGCGCGCTGCAACACCAGCATCCGAAGTTCGTCGTTCATGACCATGACCTCGTGGACGGCGACACGCCCCAGATAGCCCGTCCGGCCGCACTGCTCACAGCCGTTGGCCCGATACAAGGGGACCTGGGCGGATCCTCTCTCCACCAACGACATCTCGACGAGTTCGAGCAGCTCCTCGCCGCTTGCCGGCCCAACCGACTTGCACCGGCGGCAGAGGCGGCGTACCAACCGTTGGGCCACGACACATTCCAGGGCCGACGTCACGAGGTAGGGACCCAGTCCCATATCCATCAGTCGGGTCGTGCTGGAGGCGGCGTCGTTGGCGTGGAGCGTCGACAGGACCAAGTGACCGGTCAGTGCCGCCTCGGTGGCGACCCGGGCCGTGTCGAGATCCCGAATCTCCCCGATGAGGATGATATCGGGGTCGGCGCGTAACGCAGCACGCAAGCCGGATGCGAAGGTGTAACCGGCCTTCGGATTCACCTGCGTCTGTTTGATCCCGGAGATCCGATATTCGATCGGATCCTCCACTGTGATCGTATTGCGGCTCGGCACGTTCAGTTCGTTGATGGTCGCATACAATGTGGTGGACTTCCCCGAACCGGTCGGTCCCGTCACCAGGACCATTCCCCACGCCTTCTGGAACGACTTTTGAAATCGGCGAAGAGACTCGGGGAGAAAGCCCAGCGCGTCGATTTCCAGCAGACCCTGGTCGCGGCGGAGCAGGCGCAGCACCAACGCCTCCCCGTAGATGGTGGGGAGACTGGCCGCCCTCATGTCGACAGCGAGCCCTTGGATGGTCAGCGTCATCCGGCCGTCGAGCGGGCGACGGTGTTCAGAGATGTCCATGTCGGTCATGATCTTGATACGGCTGATGACACCGAGCCGCAAGGAGGCTGGCGCACTCATGGCGTCGTGCAGCATTCCGTCGACGCGGAACCGGATCCGAAGACCCTCCTCGGTCGGCTCGACGTGGACATCGGACGCCCGCTCGTCAACGGCCCGTCTGAGCAATTGATTGACGAAGGCGACGACAGGCTCCTGATTCCGGGCGATGATCCGCTCGCTCGAATCGCCCCCGTCAGAGATGTCAGTCTGTGACTGGGCCTGACTGGCCGGATTTTCAGCGAGGTCCTCTTCATCTACCAGGTGGCTGTAATAGCCGGACTCGATGGCCCGGCGCAGCTGATCCGGGGCCGCCACCACCCGGCGGATCGGTACGCTCACCATCATCCGGAGATCGTCAAGGGTCTGGATGTCGCGGGGGTCGGTGACGGCTACGACGAGCACACCGCCCGTGAATCTCACGGGCAGCACTCCACGCCGCCGGCAGAACGCCTCGGGCAGGTAGTCGAAGGCCACCGGGTCAGGGGGTTCGAGATTCAGGTCCTGATAAGGCAACCCGCTCATCTCCGCCAGCGTCCGGCCGAGGTCTTCTTCGAAAAGGATCTCGTGGGCGACCAGGATCTCGCCGAGACGTTGGCCGGTCCGCCGCTGTTCGGAGAGAGCAAGCTCAACCTGCTCTCCGGTCACCAGCCTGGCGGCGATCAATTGTGCGCCGAGCGTGGGATGTCGCGTGGTCTGTTCGGGGTCGACCGTCCGGGTCTCAATCGGCATGGCTGGAATGACGCCCGTCGACCGACTCGACGGCGGCACCGCTCGGCGCGTGCCGACCTCCGTGGGAGGGTCCGGAGAGGAATGCCGGGTCCATACAGTTGTATCGGGCAAGGAGAAGGGCGGCTTGAGGGCGAATGCCACCGGGCCGGTCGGCAGATCGGTCGTTTTTGTGACCTAAGACCCTGCCCGCCGGCGGCGTCGCCGCCGATGGCTCAACTAGCAATGAAGAGTATCGGGCGACCCCCAACCTCTCGGTGGTGAGCGATGAGTGACCTACATGACGGTGAGCGATGAGTGACCTACATGACTCTGAGATGGAAAAGGTTCTCGTCGCCTATGACCACTACCACGAAGAACGCGAAGACGAGATCCGCCAGGCCGAAGATGCGGGTGCCTGGTACGACACCGAGTTCCGACAGGTGATCGCCACTGTGATCCGCCCCTACTTCGACGAGGTCGCCCTCCAGCTGGAGGCTCACGGCCACCCGGCCCTCGTCGAGGAAGGTTCGGTTTCGTCGCCTGACCACCGACTGGCGGGGGCCTCGCAGATCACCCTGGCCTTTCTGCCCAAGGAGAGAGCCGAGCAAAACCTCCGTCATCAGCACGAGCTCAACGACGCCCCTCATCTGATGCTGCGTTGCGACAGGCGCAAGAAGGTGATCGAGCTCTTCGAGGAGCCCGACGTGGGCTTGTGGGACGGGGGTGAGGTGTTCACCCCGACCTGGTCGATCGAGCAGGTGACCCGCGACAACCTGAGGGAACGGGTCCTTCTGATGATTCGAGAGACGCTCAGCCCTCCCGACCCGTCCCGGGGCAAGTTCCTTCCCGCCGATGCCTTGATCGGGAAACGCCCTGTCGCCGGATGACACGACAACGGTCGACGCCGTCATGCGCCGTGCACCCTGATCGAGGGCTTCATGAGCGTGGCGTATTTGCCGGTCACCGAGCCTGCGGTCAACCGACCTGACGCTGATGACCCTCCCAGTATCGACGGCGCAGCTCCCGTTTCAACGGCTTGAACGCGCCCGACAGGGGGAGCGGTCCGTTGTGGAACTCCACCGTCTTCGGAACCTTGAAGGAGGCAAGTTGCGCTCGGGCGTGTTCGATCAACTGCTCGCCCGTGACCCTCATCTCCTCCTTGAGCACCACGATGGCATGGACAGCCTCTCCCCAGCTGTCGCTGGGAATGCCGATGACGGCAACCTCGCTGACGGCTGGGTGGGTGGCGATGACGTTCTCCACTTCCGTGGAGTAGACGTTCTCCCCACCGGTGACGATCATGTCCTTTATTCGGTCCGTCAGATGCAGGAGACCTTCTTCGTCGACGTAACCGATGTCCCCCGTGCGGTACCATCCATCGCGCATCACCTCATCGGTCTCCTCGGGCTTGCCCCAGTAACCGCGCATGAGGTTGCCACCACGGGCACATACCTCACCGGGCTGTCCCCGGACCAGTTCATGACCCAGCGAGTCAGCGATTCGCAGCTCGACCCCGAATACGGGAGCGCCGGCTGCACCGAGCAGAGATCCGCCGGCTCTGTGCTCATCAGGGCCGAGGAAGGTCAAGACCGATGCTGCCTCGGTCATCCCGTAACCCTGATAGAAGTCGACCTCGGGGAGCATCGCCAACCATCGCCGCAACACCGTCTCTGAGATTGGAGCCGCCCCGTACACGAGTTGGCGCAACGAACGCAGGCGCCGAGGAGAGAACGCAGGGTGCTGTTCGAGCATGGACATCATCACCGGAACCATCATTGTGGTGTCGATCCGCTCCGACTCGATGGTGTCGAGGACAAGCTCGGGATCGAACATCGGGATTGACACCGACGTCGCCCCGCTGGCTGGGATCCCGAGAACCCCGGCCACGACGGCGGCGTGGAACATGGGTGACTGGAAGAGAAAGCGACGCTCTTCGGGGAGTCCGATCCGAAGTCCGACGTGGTACACGTTCAGGACCTCGGCCCGCTGATCGAGCAGGGCTCCTTTGGGCAACCCTGTCGTCCCTCCCGTGTACATGAGGATGACGGGGTCGTCCTCTTCCGGCTCAGGGGGCATGACAGGCTCCCCGGCAGCGATAAGATCCTCGTAGGCGATCGTGGTCTCACCGCTCTGGTCGACATCTTGTCCCGTCCCGCCGATGACGACGAGCTTGTCGATCTTGGCCCCTTCCTCGTCCCGGGCCCGTTCCACCAGAGTGGCGAACACGGGATCGGTGAAGATGACGGAGGACCCGGAATCGTGAAGGACATAGGCCAACTCGGCTGCACTGAAGCGGATGTTGATCGGGTTGATGATGGCGGCTCCGAACAGTGCGGCGTGGTAGAGCTCTATGAACTCGTGCCCGTTCGTGGCCAGGACTGCGTAGCGGTCGTCCCGAGCGAGCCCCAGCTGACTGCGCAGAGCCTGGGAGAGGCACAGGACCCGATCGACGTGGGCGGCGAATGATCCGCGGTAGCGAACCCCCGAGCGGGTCACGTCGACGAAGCCCACCTTGTCGGCGAACCGGTCCACCCGTGACAGCAGAAATCGTGGGTAGATGAGTTCCTTCATGGGTGGTGCCTCTTCCCCTTCCGGCGGCCATCATCTCGGATCGACATGGCGGGCGGCGTGGCCTGGGAATCGTCGCCAACGGGCGCGGCGGTTCCTTTCGGTCGAGTCACGGCCCACGCGGTCGTGTGATTTCTGAGCCCACGGCTAGGGGGACCATCAGCCGGGGGTCGTCCTCCCTGCCGGTGGCCACGCCCCGAGGTATCAACTTCGCCAGTTCGGCCGTGACGACCCGCTCGTGGTCGTCAAAGTCACGCTTGGCCGCTCTCGGGCTCCAACGCCCTCTCATGGTGAACACCAGAATGCCGAACACGGCCTGGCCCACGAGGCAGACCCACCACCACCGTTTCCATTCGTTGGGCGACGCCTTCTGGGCCGGGACGAGCTTCTTCTCGGCCAGAAGCAGACCGGCCAGGTTCCGCGAATGGACCCCCACCTTGGCGGCGATCTCAGCGTCACTCACCGGTTGACCCTTTTCGATGGCCACGGCCAGCGGGTTGTAGGCCAGGAGGCCCTGCACCTGCGGGTTGGAGAGTCCACCGGCGGCCGCCACGGCCCCGAGCAGGTTTCGTGACCGGTCGCACGAGGTGATGACCTTGGCGAGGGTCAGAGGTCCGGGCTGAGCTGTCGCCTGCAATCCGGCGATGACCGTGGCGGGAGCGTCCTTGGCGGCGCACGCCGTGGTGGAGGGAGCGTAGGGCACAGCCGCTTGGATGGCTTGAAGAGTTGTAGCGGCTCCCTGGTTGTCGACCAAAGTCGTCGAAGTCGTGATCACACGAGGGAGCACGATGAAGGACACCGCCACCACGAGGCGCAGGATCCAACCCCACACCGCCAACCCCGACGCCGAGAGCGCGGGGTTGTGCGCCTCGACCTGCTCGGTGTAGTTGGCCATCCACGGCGCGTAGGCGCATCCGATGGCGGTAGCGAGGAGCACGACGACAAGGACGTTCGAGTAATAGCCGGTGTGCGGGTGGCCGACCTGGACGATGAGGAACAACGTCATCACGATGGTGGCCACCGCTCCGACGAGCATGAAAGGCTTTCGCACGCGCAGTCGGTCCGACAAGACTCCGAAGAGGACCAATGTCCCAGAGAGGAAGGCGGCGTACCAGACGTTGATGCCGTTGGCATCGGCGGTCGAGCGGCCGAACACCACCACCCAATACAGCGTGAGCACGCTGACCGAAGCGAAGTAGAAGAGCAGAAGCAGCGACACCGCCACCGACGACGAGATCAGGTCGAGCCGCAACATCGAGCGAAGGGGGTGAGCGGTTGCCTTCTCCACGTCGATTCCCCTGGCGCGCGCCTCGATCAGAGCGCGTTCACGTTCGGACACCATGAGTTGGTCGCGAAGCTGCGGTGAGAGCTCCCGGAGAAAGAAGAACGAGACGACGACCACACTCATGCACACCAGGCCCGAAATGATGAACTGGTCCTGCCAAGGGTGCAGATGGGTCAGCGTGTGGGTGGCGACCAGGCTGGCGGCCAAGCTGCCCATCGTGGGCCCGAGCGCCCAGAAACCCATGGCTGCGCCTCGTCCCATCTGGGGTGAGAAGTCACGCATGAGCGCGGGGGTCGAAACGAGGATGATTCCTTCCACGAACCCGATCACGCAGTACGCCACGGCGAATCCGAACTTCGAGTGGATGTGGGGGACGCCCAGGAGCTGCACCAGCCCGACGATGAGGGTTCCGTAGATCGTGAGGTTGGCGCGTCCGATCTTGTCCGAAAGACCTCCGATGAAGGCGGTGAAGGCGCCGATGGCATTCGACACAACCAGCAGGTAGAGAAAATATTGGAACGACATGTGGTAGTAGGGCAGCATCAACGGCGTGACGGCCCCCTCCACGTAGTAGAGGTAGTAGAGCATTATCGTCGTGAGCACCACGATCCCCAGGTACGCCGTCCGACGACCCGTCGACGGGTATCGCCGAAGTTGGCGCCGCCACAGGGCGTCGAACATGCGGCCGCTGATCCGCCCGCTGTCCGGTAGTGCGAGATCGGTCATCGGATTCCCCTTTTGTCCGGCCGAACTGACGTTCGTGGCCCATTTCGTCAGGGTGGTCCAACTCTCCACGCCGGGCGCAATAAGTCGTTGTCTCGTCGATCGTAGGATTTTCGACGACTACGACCCAGGGGCGAACGTCCCAAAGTTCTGAACGGCCCGGGGGCGCCTCCCCGCCTGTGCGCTCCATGACGCCCAACGCCAGGAGGTCCACCGGGTTCTGACCGTCCCGGACCTTGTGCCCGAGATAACGGACGATCCTGGCGACGGTCACTGGGTGTGATGGCTCGATCGCCATTGGCTGCCGTCGGATAGCGGCGGCCAAGGCCTCTGCGCCGCCGTTCCTGGCGGCGATGGTCTCAGATGGTCTTGGCGATCAGGACGTGGCATCCCGCCTTGTGCGCAACCCTGTTGGGCACGGATCCCAGAATGCGCCGCGTTCCCCGCATTCCTTTGCTGCCCACCACGATGAGTTCGGCTCCGACCTCGTCGGCACATCGAACGATCAACTCAGCAGGGTCGCCGACGGCCGTATGGATCTCGACGTTGAGACCTTCGATGCCTTTGGCCACATTCTCGAGCATGCTCTGTGCCGCCTGCCTCAGGTGCGGCTCGCTGGCATGATCCAGGGCGTGGACGCCGGCGGCGGGCACGGAGACTGCCCCAGGCAGACGCACGCCCGCCACCAAGTGCAGCGTGGCGTCACCCTCTCGGGCAAGTTCGACGGCCAGAGCTACCGCTGACCCAGCCGTTTCCGAGCCGTCAGTCCCTACGACAATGACAGAGAACATCGGCCTTCTCCTCCCATCGGGCAGCGTGGACACGCACGGTAATCGATGTGGCAACCGCGGGCCGATGGCCGGTCTGGGAATCGTCGCCCAACGCCCGCCCGACACGACCCATTGGCGTTCCCGCCGGTTGACGTGGGAGCGGGATCCCGGCTCCGGTGGTCAGGTCGTAGCTCCGACGGCGGCGGCGACCAGGATGTCGGCACCCCGGGTGTCCCCCATTAGGGCGGCGGCCATCCGGTTCATGACGTAGGAGACGACAACGCGGGTGTCGAGATCGATGACGACGATGGAGCCGCCCCATCCGCCCCAGAAGCAGGCGTGGGGTCCGATGGGGATCATCTCCGAGCTCAGCCCGTATCCGGTCCCCAGCCGGAACCCGGGTCCGAGGACGAGGTCGGTGCCGTTGGCCTGCTCCTGGAATATGGCCTCGCATCCCTCGGGTGAGAGCAGACGCACGCCCGCCACCTCCCCGCCGCAGGCCACCACGGACTGGACCAGGGAGACGGAGCGGGCGTTGCCGTGTCCGTTGGCGGCGGGGATCTCGGCCCGGCGCCACGCCTCCTTCCACGGCTCGGCTCCGGTCATCCTGGGATTGAGGAGGGTCCGGGCCGCGATGGAGGAGGTCTCGGAGGCCTCGGGCAGCTCCGGGGGGAAGACGAGGGCGACGCGGGCGTCCGCCTCGGCGGGGAGACCGATATGGAAGTCGGCGCCGAGAGGGCCGGCCACCTCGGAGGCGAAGAACGAACCGAGCGAGACGCCGGTTATCCGGCGGACGACCTCCCCGACCAGGTAGCCCTGTGTCAGGGCGTGGTAGCCCGACTGCGTCCCCGGCTCCCACCACGGTTCCTGGGCCGCCAGGAGCGACGTCATCTTGTCCCAGTCCGGGAGATCGTCGGAGGTGACCGGCTCCGACCACCCCGAGAGGCCGGCGGTATGGCCGAGGAGGTGGCGGACCTCGATGCCCGCTTTCCCGCCGGCGGCGAATTCCGGCCAGTAGCGGGCCACCGGGGCGGAGAATTCGAGTTCGCCCCGGTCAGCCAGAATGAGAGCACACAGCGCCGTCATGGTCTTGGTGATCGACCACACGTTGGTGATCGTGTCGCGTTGCCAGGCCACGGCGCCCTCCTCGTCGAGGTGGCCGCCCCAGATGTCGACCACCGGCGCGCCGTCGACGAAGACTGCCACCGAGGCGCCGACATCGAGCCCGCGGTCGAGATTGGCGGCCAGCGCCTCCCGCACACCGCCGAATCGCTCCTCGCAGACCCCCGAGATCTCGGCCATCTGTCCCCCTCCTGACTGCGGCGTCGACTGTCGCCCCGCAAGACCCGGCGCCTCACGCTAACGGCGTGGGCACCTTCGGCGTGTCCCGGCGTCTCCGGACGGACAGAATGCGGCGATGGCATCCGCTTCCGGAGTCACCATCCTGGCCGCCCTGCGCCTCGAGGCCCTGTCCATCGGGGGGGACGTCGTCCGCACCGGGATGGGTCACGTCAAGGCGACGGCCACGGGGAACCGCCTGGCCGAGACTCTGCCCTGGGATCGGCCCCTGGCCATCGTCGGGATCGCCGGTGGCCTCGATCCCACCCTCGAGCCGGGCCAGCTGGTGGTGGCCAACGTCCTCCAGGCGCCCGATGACGGCGATCCCATCGCTCTCCCGCAGGCCGACGCCGTGGCCGACGCCATACGTCGGCACGGGCGCGGCGTCCGTGTCGGCGCCGTGGCCTGCTCGACGTCGATCGTTCACGGCGCCGCTCGTACCGCTCTGGCCCGCCGCGGGGCGCTGGCCGTGGAGATGGAATCGGTGTGGCTGGCCCGGTTGCTCGTCGACCGTCCGTTGGCCGTCGTGCGCGCCGTCGGCGACACCGAAAGGCACGGGTTCGTGCTCGGAAACCTGAAGGCGCTGGCCGCCCTGCGCAACCTCCGGCCCGCCCTGGACCTCTGGGCCGGCGACGTCGTCTGAGAGATGACGGCGGGAATGGCCGGGGGTGCTACCGATCGCTGAAGGTCGTGTCGGCGGCGTCCTCGAGGGTGAGTTGAAACTCGGGCGCCAGATCGTGATGTCCTTCGGACCCGCGGCACACGGCCGTGCCGATGGCGATGAACTCGACGGCATGGGTGAGCATGGCATTCACCGGCCGTTCCTGGAGCTGAACCTCTACGACGCCGTCGGCGTGCAGTTCGGCCGCCTCACGCTCCATCATCTCCATCGCCTTCTCCCGCGACGAGTACAGCGCGTTCGTCTGGTCACTCAACTCCACGTTGTCGCGGGCCAGGCCGAGCGACTGGGAGGCGGAGCGTGCCGCGAAACCCACGACGGAGACCCCGATGACGATGCCGACCGGGTGATAGCCGGCGCGGACCAGCAGATGGAAGTCCCGAGCCGACAAGGTGGTGGCGAAGGGTCGGGCGGCGCCCCCTCGGCCACCGGTTCCGTGCACGGCGGTCCCCAGCATGGTGCAGGTGAGCAGGTTGGCACGCTCGCGCTGGAGCTCGAGTGTCATGGCCACCACCCCGTCGGCCCGACGGGAGCTCAGCTCCTTCAGGATCCCCGAACGGGCGTCGTCGATGGCGGTGGCTATGGCCCGCGCCCACATGTTCCCTTCGGTAGCTGCCGTCGTGAATTGAGGATTCCAACTGGCCGATCCGGCGCCGGAGACGATGTCGACGGGAACGTAGCCCACCTCCTCCAGGAGCACGAGCTCTCCGACGGTCAGGTCGGACAGGAACGTGGGCTTGTCTCCGGCGACGTAGGGCCGGCGCAGGGCGGCCAGGGCGGTGGCGATGCCCGGAGGCGTCGGGGCGGTTGCGCTCACGGTCGCAGCGGGAGGACGGGGCGGGGGCTCAAGGGCGGGGCCTCGTTGCTGTAGCGCCGGACGGCCGTGCCGACGGCGATCGTCAGCTGGTCCCAGCTCTCGCCGTAGCGGTTGACCCGGCGGTCGGTCCACTCGGTGTTGACCACACCCTCGCCGGAGCCGTGGGCGGTGGCGGCCAGCGCGGCTCTGGCCCGGGAGCGGGCCACGGTGATGGCCGACGGGATCTGCCGGTTGGCGCCGGGAACGGTGAAGTCGCCCCGGGCCTGGCAGTTGGGATGGACGTAGACGCTGCCGACCCCCACGGCGAGTCCCGTGGGAACGTAGCCCAGGGCGACCAGGCGCTCGAAGTGCTGGCCGGAGGCGTTGGTCAAAAACGGCGAGGGCAGCGCCGCCGTCCCGGGAAGCTCGACGGCCGTGCCCCGGGCGAAGAAGGTGGCCGTCCCCGGCGAACCGGCGAGGTCCTCGAAGAAGAGGTCGACGCCCACCACGCCGTGGGCCCCCACCTGGGTGGCTTCGTCATGGAGGCGCTCGATGGACAACCGGTAGCCCTCGGTCAGCGATGCCGCCAGCACGGCGTCCTCCACGCTGAAGCCGTAGTGCTCCTGGACACCCCCCATGGAGGCGCCGAATCCGATGCCGGTCCCGAAGGTGTGGGCACACCGGTACGTCTCGGAGTAGCCGCCGCCGCGCCCCAGTGTCTGGCCGCCCAGGGCCGCCCACTGGCCGTAGAGCTGCCCCCCGGCGGCCGCCAGTTGCATGACCGCCGTCCCCATGACGAAGCCGGCCGGCACCATCCCCACCCGCCTCACGGCGGCCGCCTCGGCCACGGTGAGGTCGCTGGTCCAGGTGGCCCGCTCCCGCCGTTCGGGCTGAAAAACGATGTCGGCGTCGTCGGGTACCGGGTCGGTCATCACCGGTCCATGGTGATCACCGGCACCGGTGGCGGTACGACATGGTCGTCCCCGAGCGAGCGCACCCCCGTCCCGATGGCCAGAAATTCGATGGTGTGGCTGCCCCACATGTGGGACTTCTCGATCAGCTGCACTCCCACGATCCCGGCCGCCTGGAGACGGGTCGCCTCCTCCTCCATCCTGGTCATGGCCCGCTCGCGTGCGTCGTAGAGGGCCTGCGTGAAGTTGGGTAGCTCCGTCGCCCTCCCCGCCGAGCCCATGGTGCCCAGCAGGGTCCGGTGGGCCACGTGGTAGACGCACGTACCGAGGACCAGGCCCAGAGGTGCGTAGCCGGCGCGGAGAAGGGTCCAGAAGTCCTGACCAGAGAGGTCCGAGGTGAAGGGCTTGCCTTCGGCGTTTCGCCACGACGCCCCGTCCTTCGCCTTCACGGCCGTTCCCACGGCGATGAATTCGGCGGTGGACTTCCCCCACTCGTAGTAATTGACATCCAGGCGCACACCCACGATGCCGTCGGCACCGAGCACGTCGGCCTCCTCCTCCATCCGCGTCATGGCCAGCTCCCGGGCCGTGTACATGGCCTGGGTGAGCTTGTCGAGCTCGGTGGACTGGCTCCAACGACGCGTCTGCAGTCCGATCTGATAGATGGAGCTGCCCATCACCAGGCCCAGGGGAGTGAAGCCGGCTTCCTCGACGAGAAGGAACTCGTTCACCGTCAGGTCCGAGGTGAAGAGGCGGCGCCCGCCGGAGATCTCGGTCTCCTTCAGCCGGCGCAGGGCATCCTCGGGCAACTGCTGCTGGGGAATTTCGGTCACGATCCCGCCTCTCCGGACTACGACAGCAGCCCGTGGAGCGCGCTCCACGTCTGCTGCGATCTCTTGGCCTCGTCGGCCAGCGCCGACACGAGCTCTTCGATCCACTCGGGCATGGGCACCTGCTTGGTGGAGAGCGCTATCCCCCGGACCCGGCGAACCACCGTGCAGGCGATGGCGTTGTGCTCACGACTGGCGGCCAGCACGATGCCCTCCCCGGCGTTGGTGAGATCCATCTCGACGCCGGTGACGGGCCGATCACGCTTCAGCAGACCACCCGACCGCTTGACCGTGACACGATCACCCAGGGCGTCCGACATCTTGGCCACCAGAACCTTGAAGAACGTCTCGGTGTCCGAGGCGTCGGCACGGATGGAGGCGGCGACCATGTCGAAACCGGGGAGGGCGTCGGACCGTGGCTCGAGGGCCCCTCCATCCGGCGTGGTCTCGACGTCGTCTTCCAATGGTCCCTCCTTCCCACACCGGAGGTCCGGGCCTCAGCGATGTTTCCTCGGATGTTCGAGTGTACTGAGCAGGGCCCGTACCGACCGGCGCCCTGGTAGACAGGCCCGATGGATCTCTACGAAGCCCTCTATACCTGTCGTGCCATGCGCAGGGTGCGACCCGATCCCGTTCCCCGGGACGTCCAGGCCCGCATCCTCGACGCCGCCATCCGGGCTCCCACCGGCGGCAACGCACAGACCTGGCACTTCCTCCTCGTCGACGACCCCGAGGTGAAGGCGCTGCTCGGGCCTCTCTACCGCGACAGCATGGACCAGCTGTGGAAGACCGTCTACGCCCCCCGGATCGCCGCCGCGGCAGCCGATCCCGACCACCCTGACAGCGTCCAGTTCGAGAGCGTCCGGCGCTCGGCCCAGCATCTCGCCGACCACTTCGAGGAGGTCCCGCTCTTCCTCTTCGGGTTCGCCCAGCACGACCCCTCGGGGGGATCGATCTACCCCGCCGTCTGGAGCGCGCAGCTGGCGGCCCGGGCCGAGGGGGTCGGGAGCGCGCTCACCGTGGTCCTGAGCGTCTTCCATGGTCCCGAGGCCTTCCGCATCCTCGGCGTCCCACCGGAAGAAGGATGGGTCATGGCCTGCTGCGTGTCCTTCGGGTATCCCACGGGCCGCTGGGGCATCGCCCCCCGGCGACCGGTGGTCGAGGTCTCGTCCCGGAACCGGTGGGGTTCCCCGGTCGGTCTCGACATACCGCAACCCCTGTGGTCCCCCGACGGGGCCTGACCGGCCCGGCCCGGGAGGTGGCCGGGGAATAGGACCGGGGGGTCGGCCGTTGGCAGTGTGGTGACGGTTCGAGCGGAATGGAACGGAGTGGTACTGGCCAAGAGCGACGACACCGTCGTCGTGGAAGGCAACCACTACTTCCCGAGAGACAGCGTGGACTGGTCGTACTTCAGCCCCAGCCGGACGCACACGATCTGTCCCTGGAAGGGAGAGGCCAGCTACTACGACGTGATCGTCGACGGTGAGACTAACGGCGACGCGGCGTGGTACTACCCCGAGCCCAAGGAGGCAGCGGAGGAGATCAGGGACCGCGTGGCCTTCTGGAGGGGCGTGACCGTCGCCGACGCCTGATCACGGACCGGCCCTGACGACCTCGCCGGGTGCCCCGGGGGCACCTTGCGCTACGTTCCGGCGATGCCGGAGGAGGTCGAACGGTCATGGATCGTGGCTCTCCCCAAAGCCGAGGTCCATCTCCACCTCGAGGGCAGCATCGAGCCTTCGCTCGTCGACAGCGCCGCCCGGCGCCACGGGGTCACGGCGCCGGACCGGTCGGGGAACGGGCCCACCGACGGGCCGGGGACGGCCGGAACCATCACCAGCCTTCCCCAGCTCCTCTCGTACCTCGACTGGTCCTGTGCCCTGATCGACCGGTCCGACGAGCTGGCCGCCATCGCCTACGGGACAGCCGAACGGGCGGCATCGTGCGGAGTGGGGCACATCGATGTGATCGTCAACCCGACACACTGGCCGCACTGGCAGGGACGTCTCGACGCCATGATCGACGCCCTCGACGGCGGCTTCCGGGCCGCCGAGGCCGACGGCTTGGCCACCGCGGCGCTCTGCCCCAGCGTCAAACGGACCCAGACGCGCTCCGAGGCACTCGCTCTGGTCGACTGGATGCTCGACCGCCGCCACCCCCGGGTGGCGGCACTCTCCATCGACGGCGACGAGAGCCGGGGATCCCACAACGAGCGTTTTGCCGAGGCCTTCGCCCGGGCGGGACGAGGTGGGCTGCGCCGCTGCGCACACGCCGGAGAGTCGAGCGGACCCGATGGCGTCCGGCAGGCGCTCGACATCCTGGGGGCGGAGCGGATCGACCACGGGGTGCGGGCCGTTGACGATCCGACGCTGGTGGCCGAGCTGGCCCGCCGGTCGATCCCCCTCGACATCTGTCCCACCTCGAACGTCGTGCTCGGAATCGTTCCCGACCTGTCCCACCACCCGGTGGACGACCTGCGCCGGCACGGCGTGAAGATCTCACTCAACACCGACGACCCGGTGCTCTACGGCGCCGATGTGGCCGGCGAGTACCTCCTGTGCGCGCAGGCCTTCTCCTGGGGCCGACCCGAGATCACGGCCGTCGCCCGGACGTCCATCGAATCCAGCTTCGCCGATGACGACCGCCGTCGAGCGCTCCTGCGGGAGCTCGACGCATTCGTCGGCGCCCGGGGCGACGACGCTTGACGGCGGCCGCCGCGCCGAACATCGTGTGGGCCGACCTCCCCCAGAAGTCCAGAGGTCCAGAGGTCCGGAAGTCCACATCGGGGTGTCCGGCGGTCGACGGGCACGAGCTGAGGGAGGACGAGTGACGGCAACTGTGGAGGTCCCGCCGGACATGGAGCTGCCGGAGGCGGACGAGGCGTTCCACGTCGAGCAGCACGGCATCGACTACATCCCCATCAGGGAACGATGGGCGAGACCTCGGGATCTCTTCGGCATGTGGGCGGGGGCCAGCGTCCAGATCGAGTACTTCGTCTACGGGGCCATCCTGATGACGTTCGGCTTCACCTTCGCCCAGGCCGTCTCGTTGATCGTCATCGGCAACGTCAGCTACGTCCTTCTCGGTGTGTGCAGCCTGCAGGGCCCCGACGCCGGCACCACGGTCTTCGCCATCAACCGGGCCAGCTACGGCCCCAACGGATCGCGCCTCATCTCGTTCTTCAACTGGATCACCCAGATCGGGTTCGAGACCGAAGGCCTCATACTCATCGTCGGCGCCCTCCTGGTCCTCACCATCAAGGCCGGATTCGACCCCGGGACGCCGGCCAAGGTCCTCTTCATCCTGGTGGCGGTGGCCGTCCAGATCGTCCTGCCCTTCCTGGGCCACGCCACCATCGTGAAGACGTTGCGCCTGCTCATCATCCCGTTCGCTGTTCTCTTCGCCGTTCTCCTGGGATTCAGCGCCGGACACGCCCATCTGAACGCCGTGGCCCACGGCGCCGGATGGCAGACCTACATGGCGGGCCTGGCCTTCACCATCACCCTGAGCGGGCTGGGATGGGCCGAGTGCGGGAACGACTATTCGCGCTACCTGCCCCCGGAGGCGTCGAAGAAGGCCATCGTCGGATGGGTGTTCCTGGGCACGGCGGTCCCCGAGATCCTGGTCATGACGCTGGGCGCCGTCGTCGGAACGTTCCTGGCCTCGGTGGGGACGTCGGCCAACGCCTTCCTCCCCTTCGCCCACCAGAGCGCCATCCCGGCCTGGTTCGTGGTGGTCTTCCTCCTGTTCGCCATGGTCCAGCTCTTCGCCATCAACAGCCTCGACCTCTACTCCTCCGGCGTCACCCTCCAGGCGCTCGGCGTCAAGGTCAGGCGCTACCAGGCCGTGATCATCGACAGCGTGATCTGTCTGGGCGTCACCGTCTACGCCATCTTCGACTCCTCCTTCAGCACCTACCTGAAGGACTTCGTCGACGTCGTCATCGTCTGGATCGCCCCCTGGGTGGCCATCTACCTGGTGGACTGGGGACTGCGGAGATGGCGCTACGTCCCGGGCGAGCTCCAGCGCGAGGACAGCGCCGGCCTCTACTGGAGCAGAGCCGGCGTCCACTGGCCCGCCATCATCGCCCAGATCGTCGGTATGGCGGCGTCGATGTCGGCTCTCTACCCGACGTTCACCGTCCCCACCTGGGTCAATCCGATCACCGTGCACACCGGTGGTGCGGACTTCAGCGTCTTCACCGGCATCGCCGCCGGCGGGATCGTCTACGCGGTGTTGGCCTGGAAGGGTGTTCGCCGGCAGGCCGAGCGCCAGGACGCAGTTCTGGCCGGGACCGGAGCCGGGACCGGAGCCGGGACCGACGGCGCTTCGTGACCACGGCGCTCCGCGGATGTCGTCCCGGACCCCCATCCGTTGCCGTGGCAGCGACGGGGCGGCGGTCCCTACTCTTCTGTCGTCACGCTGGCCGGGACGATGTCGCGGTCGCTGCTTCCGTCCCAGTCCTCGACGATCCCCCCGGATCCCTCCCGGCGGAACACGGGGATGCCGCCGAGGGCGTGGACGAGGGCGGCGTCCTCACCCAGGGCCTGGCGCCAGATCGACGCCTCGGTCAACATGGCGCCGATGACGACGGGCTCGGCCCCCACGCGGCGCAGGATGTTCAGCGCGGCGCGCACCGAGGCACCGGTGGAGATGACGTCGTCGACCACGGCCACCCGGCGCCCGGCGACGGCAGAGACCCGGGCCCGGTCGAACAGGAGCTTCTGCGGTGCGCCCGTGGTGATGGAGGTCACCGGCTCGGAGATGGCGTCCTGCAGGTGGATCTTGGGTGTCTTCTGGAGGATCAGATAGTCGTCGAGACCCAGCGCCCGGGTCACCTCGATGGCCAGGGGGATTCCCATGGTGGCCACCGACACCACGACGTCGGGACCGTAGGGAGCGAGGAGCTCGGCCAGCTCCGCCCCGGCCTGCTCGGCGAAGCGCACGCCGTGGTCCACGGTGATGAGCAGGGCGATGGCCAGATCGTCGGCGATCGGTACCAGCGGGAGATCGACGTCCTGTGCCCCTATCCGAGTCCTGTACCTCCCGACCGCGTCGACCACGACAAAGACTCTGACCCTCTCCGTCCCCGACCGCAAGTACGGTGACCTCTCCCGACGACGGGCGCGGCGCCGGGATCGACCGGGCCACGGCAGAAGGGTTCCTCCTGGTGGCCGTGGAGGAGGCCCGTCTCGGCCTGGCCCAGGGCGGCATCCCCATCGGTTCGGCACTCTTCCACCGCGACGGGACCCTCCTCGGACGCGGGCACAATCGGCGGGTCCAGGACGGCGACGCCTCCTGCCACGCCGAGACGGCCGCCTTCCGCGATGCCGGCCGACGGCGGCATTACCGCGACTGCGTCATGGTGACCACGCTCTCCCCGTGCTGGTACTGCAGCGGCCTGGTCCGGCAGTTCCAGATCGGGACCGTGGTGATCGGTGAGTCACGGAACTTCCTGGGGGGCAACGACTGGCTCGCCGGGCTGGGGATCGACGTCGTCGATCTCGACGATCCCGTCTGCCACGACCTTCTGGCCCGTTTCATCGAGGCTCAGCCCGATCTGTGGGACGAGGACATCGGCCGGTGACGTCCGAGCTGCGTGGCGACCCTGACGGAGCCCGATGGGGACCCGATCAGTCGGGGGGACCGAACAACCGGTCGCCGGCGTCGCCCAGGCCGGGCACGATGAACCCCCGGTCGTCGAGCTCCCCGTCCACGGCCACACAGGCGACATCGACGTCGGGGTGCCGCGTCCGGAGGAACGTCAGACCCGGCACCGACGCGATCAGGCACAGAACGGTCAGCCTCGCCGCCCGTCGCTGCTTCACCATGTCGCACACCTGGGCCAGCGATCCACCGGTGGCCAGCATGGGGTCGCAGATCACCACCCGGCGTCCCGAGAGGTCTCGGGGGAGGCGGTTCAGATAGACCTCGGCCTCCAGGGTGGCCTCGTTCCGGCGCAGTCCCACATGGGCCACCTCGGTGACGGGGAGTGCCTCCTGGATGGCCGGGACCATGCCCAGGCCGGCGCGCAGGACGGGAACGACCAGGACCATCTCCTCTACCCGAGGGCACCGGATGCCGGCCGCCACCGGCGTGTCGAGGCGCCGGTCGACCGTGGTCAGGTCGCGCAGGGCCTCGTAGGCCACGAATGTCGACAGCTCGGCCACCAACTGCCTGAAGGTGGGGCTGTCCGTGGTGGCGTCGCGCAGTCCCGACAGACGGTGGACGGCCAGAGGATGGTCGACCACCAGGATCGCTCGGTCGGCCGGTGGGGGGGAAGTCCCCGACGGGTTCGGCTCCGACCGGACCTCAGTCATCGGCGGTCCCGTCGGGCCGGTAGATGCAGAT
This sequence comes from uncultured Acidimicrobiaceae bacterium, assembly GCA_963800065.1. Taxonomy (GTDB): domain Bacteria; phylum Actinomycetota; class Acidimicrobiia; order Acidimicrobiales; family UBA8190; genus CAWJFJ01. The sequence goes on from CAWCZO010000011.1 coordinate 113,201, forward strand.
GTCGCGGAGATTCCGGTAACGCTGGTCGACGTCCAGGCCGTAGCCGATGACGAAGTCCGGCGGGATGGTGAACCCCACGTAGCGAATGTCGGCGTGGTTGAGCTGGAGACCCGACTTGACCAGCAGGGCACACACCTCCAGGGAGGCCGGCGAATGGGCCCACAGGTACCGCCGGAGATACGACAGCGTGATCCCGCTGTCGACGATGTCCTCCACGACGAGCACGTCGCGCCCCGTCAGATCGGTGTCCACGTCCTTCATGATCCGCACCACCCCGCTCGAGGTGGTGTCCGCCCCGTACGAGGCGATGGCCATGAGATCGATCTCCACCGGGAGACTGACGGCCCGGGCCAGGTCGGCCATGAAGATGAAGGCTCCTTTGAGGACGCCCACGAGCAGAGGGGGGCGCTCGGCGTAGTCAGCGGTGATCTGGGCTCCGAGCTCGGTCACCCGGTGGTGAAGCTCGTCCCGGCCGACGACGACAGGACCGATGTGGCCGTCGCCGTCCCAGTAGCTGACGTCGGAGCCGGGGTCGGTTCCGGTGAGCACGGTGGTCAGGAGCGTCGACGTTGTCGGTCCGGCGCTGTCGCCGACCGGTACCCGCGTCCGTCACTCCTCAGGCGATCCTGGCGGGCGGCAGCGCGTCGCATCTCGCGACTCGGGGCTTCGTCGTTGTTGGCCAGAAGAGCCGTCTCCAGGGCCTCGGCCCGCTTCTTGGCCGGCAGACGAGACAGCATCTGATCCAGGCGGACGAGATCCGGCGGAAGGGTGCGCTTCTTGGCCTTGGACTTCTCCATGAAGCGCAGGAGGCGCCGGACGTAGAAATGGCGGAGGAATCCGACCCGCATGAAGCTGCGGAATATCGAAGTCCGGATCCGGCGTTTCTTGGCGTCGCCTTCCGGGGCAGACCTGTCTCGAGCCATGTCCCATTCTGTACCGGAAGCGGCCCCACCCGCACACGCCCACGGCGTGGGGCTCAGGGGGCGGGCCGGCGAACGTCCCCGGGCAGAAGGCCCATGGAGCGCAATGAGCACCGAAGGGCCTCCGACGACTGGAAATGGACGGTGGACATGCCGAGCGCCGACGCCGGCAGGAGATTCCCGACCTTGTCGTCGATGAACACGGTGGTCTCGGCCTCCAGCCCGAAACGGTCGAGGAGGATCTCGAAGATGGCGCGATCAGGCTTCGCCACCCCCTCCAGACCCGAGATCAGGATGCCGTCGAACAAGGCGAAGAAGGCGTACCGCTCGAAGCGCACCGGGAACGTCTCCGCTTCCATGTTGCTGAGCGCATAGCAGGGGACCCCGGCGTCGGTCAGGTCGGTCAGAATCGTGACGGTGTCCTCGAGGGATCCCGCCACCATCTCCTCGCTGCGCGTGGCCCAGGCCCATATCTCGTCGGCAAGCCGGGGATGGGCTTCGGCCAGGCGGGCGCAAGAATCGGTCGTGCTCTCGCCCCGGTCGTGTCGGTCATGCCACTCGGGAGTGCAGATCTCACGAAGGAACAGCTCCATGGCGTCCTCGTCGTCGAAGACCTTGCGGTACAGATGGCGCGGGTTCCAGTCGAGGAGCACCCCCCCGATGTCGAAGACCACGGCCTCGATGGTCGGATGCGGACGCGCCTTCACGGTTTCGGTGGTCCCCGTCGGCAACGGGACAACTGAAACGTTTCCGCAGGAGCAGACCCGGGGACGGGTCGGTCAGTCGACGGGAAGCTGGCTGAGCAGCAACGTCTTGGTGTTCTCGTAGGTCTCGAAGTCGATCACCCCGGCATCGAACTGCCGGTGGACCTTCTCGACCTCGTCGAGAAGCTCTTGAGCACTGGGCTCGTTGCCCGTGGGCGGAACCGCGGCCAACGGATCCTCCTGGTCGGGCGCCGTGGCCCGGCTCTGGCGGCGATCCCGCTTGGCCGCGGCCTTCTCCTGCTTGTCACGATCTCGTTGGAGCTTGTTGAAACTCGTTCGCTGTGTCGCCATGGTTCTCCCTGCCGGCCCGGGGCCGGCTCACTCATCAGTCGGATGACCGCTGGAAGAGCGGTGATCCGTCCCGAGGACGACGCCGGTCAACCCGGCGGGACGCCAGTGGACGGTGACCGACCCTTTCAGTCCTGCACTTCGTCGTCCGAGGAGACGTCCGTGCCGTCCGCTCCCTCGTCGGCGGTGACCAGATTCTCCTCGGCTGCCACCTCGTCAACCGCCGGGTCGATTGCCGGCGTCGCTGCTTCGGCGGCGCCGGCCACGACGGTGCCCTCCACCGACGACGGCGCCGACGGCGCCGTGGGCCTCTCCCCGGGGCGTCCGGGACCACCGCGGCCGCGTCGGCCGGCGGACTTGTCGCCGGCCAGGGTCCGTACCGCGTAGGGGAGCAGCGCCAGCTCCCGGGCGTTCTTGATGGCCAACGCCACGTCGCTCTGGTGCTGCGAGCACGTCCCGGTGTTGGCCCGCGACTTGATCTTCCCCCGGTCACTCATGAAGCGACGGAGCAGGTTCATGTCCTTGTAGTCGACCCAGGCGATGTGCTCGGTGCAGAAGACGCACACCTTCGGACGGCCGCGCCTCACCCGACCCTTGGGGTCACTGGCTTTGGTCCGACCTCGGTCTTTTCGGGACGACGGGGGCACGTCGCGTTCCTCCTCGGCTCCGCGCGTCAGTCACTCCAGAAGTCTCCACCGGAGACCAGCACGGCAGGGCCCGCGCGGCAATGGGCCCGTGCTGTTCCACAGCGTACCGTGCCGGGCGGAGGGTCCGGCCATCAGGGCACCACCCCCGGTCACCGGGTCCCTCGCTGGGCCCGAAATGGCCCGTGACCTCGGACGATACCGTCACCACGGGGGCCCCGGCCGGGCGGGGGGCCGACCGGCTGCGTGGTGGGCGGGAGAGGCCAATCGGCCCGGTCCCGCCCGTCGGCGGTGGCATGCTGACCGGCGGTCGACCGCCGGGGCCGAGGAGTGCCACGGCGGGGATGGTATCGGGAAGTGGTCGATCGGCCGGATCGCGAGCCGACCGATGGCGGGGAAGGGAGCAGTCCATGGCCGAGGCGACGGAATTCGGGGGGCGGATCGGACGTGACTGGCGCGATTCGGAGCCCTGGTGGCCGCCCGAGCCGACGGCTCCCGACGGTGCGCCCAACGTGGTCCTCGTCGTTCTGGACGACGTCGGCTTCGCCCAATTGGGCTGCTACGGCTCCGACATCGCCACCCCCACCATCGACGGCCTGGCCCAGCGCGGCATCCGCCTGGCCAACTTCCGCACCACCGCCCTGTGCTCGCCCACCCGCGCCTGTCTGCTGACCGGGCGCAACCACCATCGAAGCGGTATGGGACGGGTGGCCGATCTGGCCTCGGGCTTCCCCGGTTACTGGGGGAAGCCACCCAAGGAGAACGGGTATCTCTCGGAGATCCTGCGTCGGCACGGCTACGCCACCTACGCCGTGGGGAAATGGCACCTCACCCCGGAGGACGAGACGCACATGGCGGCCTCCCGGGTGACGTGGCCCCTGGCCCGGGGATTCGACCGCTGGTACGGCTTCCACGGAGGTGAGACCCACCAGTTCGTCCCCGCCCTCTACCACGACAACCACTCCGTCCGGCCGGCGCGGTCCATCGAGGACGGCTACCACCTGAGTGCCGACCTGGCCGATCGGGCCATCGAGTTCCTTGGCGACCTCCGCGCCGCCGACGCCGATCAGCCCTTCCTCCTCTACTTCTGCACGGGCGCCTGCCACTCGCCGCACCAGGCGCCGCGCCCCTGGATCGACCGCTACCGGGGCCACTTCGACGACGGTTGGGACGCCTGGCGGGAGAGGACCTACGCCCGCCAGCTGGACCTGGGGGTGATCCCCCCGGGCACCCGGCTCTCGCCCCGACCGCCGTGGGTGCCGGCCTGGGACGACCTCGGGGAGATCCAACGGACGGTGGCCGGCCGCTTCATGGAGTGCTTCGCCGGATTCCTCTCGTACACCGACGCCCAGATCGGTCGCCTCGTCGGCTTCCTCGAGGACATCGGCGAGCTTGACAACACCGTCATCATCCTGGTGTCGGACAACGGCGCCAGCGCCGAGGGGGGACCCGACGGCTCCATCAACGACATCCGGCTGTCGAACCTCGACCCGGCCGGTACGGCCGAGATGCACGACCGGTTGGACGAGATCGGCGGACCTCTCACCCACAACAACTACCCCTGGGGCTGGACCATGGCGGGGAACACGCCGTTCAAGCGCTGGAAGCGGGAGGTCCACCACGGAGGGGTGGCCGATCCGTGCATCATCTCCTGGCCGGCGCGGTTGGCGGAGAGCGCCGGCGGGATCCGCCACCAATTCGTCCACGCCATCGACGTGCTCCCCACTGTGCTCGAGCTGGTGGGGATCGAAGCGCCCGACGAGATCGAGTGCGTTCCCCAGACCCACATCGACGGGATCGGCTTCGGCTACCTCCTGGGGCACCAGGCGGAGTCGGCCCCGGAGCGGCACCTGACACAGCACTTCGAGATGCTCGGCTCACGGGCCATCTACCACCGGGGGTGGAAGGCGGTCACCTACCATCCCGTCGGCCCCATCTACGACGACGGTCTCAATCCCAACGCCCCCTTCGACGACGACGTCTGGGAGCTCTATCACGTGGCCGAGGATCTCTCCGAGACCCACGACCTGGCCGCCGAGCAGCCGGAGCGGGTGGCCGAGATGGTGGAGCTGTGGTGGGACGAGGCGCAACGCAACCAGGTGCTCCCGTTGGACAACCGCGTGCTGTGGGTGCTGACCAATCCGAGACCGCACGGCCGTCGCCACCGCACCGCCTTCCGCTACTTCCCCGGCGGCGCCCAGGTACCCGAACCGGTGGCCGTCAACGTCCGCAACCGCTCACACGCCATCACGGTGAAGGTGGAGGTGCCCGGCGACGTGGTCCCGGCCGGGGTGCTCCTGGCCCTGGGCTCGGCCCTGGGGGGCTGGTCGCTGCACCTCCTGGACGGCCGTCTGCGGTACGTCCACAATCTCTACGGCAAGGAGCGGCACGTCATCGAGGCCGACGACGTGGTCGGACCGGGACCGCACACCCTGCGCTTCAGCTTCGAGAAGGACGACCGACGCGGCGGAGCGGGGGCCCTCCTGATCGACGACGTGGTGGTGGCCGAAGGGGCCATCCGCCGTTTCACCCCGTCGGGATTCAACGGCGTGGGGGTGGGGCTCACCTGTGGCTACGAGTGGGGTCCCGCCGTGGGCGACGGATACCTCGCCCCCTTCGCCTTCAACGGGACCATCACCCACGCCGTGGTGGAGGCCACCGGACCGGTGGTGAGAGACCCGCTGGCCGAATTGGCGGCCATCATGTCGGAGCAGTAGGCCTCCGCTACCGTTTCCGCCAGCAGGAAAGAAGGAGATCGCCAACATGGACATCCGGTCGATCGAGGACATGGCCCCGGTGATCGAGCACAACGGCACCACCCCGGTGTGGTGGCTGGTCCCACCCCAGGAGATGCGGGCCGCCACCGAAGGGGGCTTCCTCGAGCTCGTGAGCGAGTGGGAGATCGCCGGTGGTGGGGCTGTCGATGCGCATTCCCACCCGACGCATGAGTTCTATTACATCATCTCGGGCCACGGGATCATGAAGATCGCCGACGAGGAGCGCGAGGTCCACGCCGGTGACCTCGTCTACACGCCGCCCGACACCACCCACAGCATCTGGCCGGCCAGCGCGCACGCTCCGCTTCGGGGCCTGGCCTTCGCCATCGGCACCCCCGGGGCCGGGAAGGTCGACTACAGCTGAGTCGACGACGGCTGAACCGGGCCGGGCCGATCAGGGGAGGGGACGCCGGTATCTGACCTCGTCGACGGGGACTCCCCAGATCACCTCGTTGCGTTGTCGACCCTCCGGAACCCACCCGTCGATGCGGTAGAAGCGCTCGGCCCTGTCGTTTCCCACCAGGACCCACAGGACTGCCTCGGTGAATCCGGACCGGCGCAGACGCCCGCGGGCCTCGGCCATCAGGCCGCGCCCCACCCCGGTCCCCCACGCCTCAGGCGCCACGTAGAGGCCGAGGAGCTCGCCCGTACCGGTGGTGTCGCCGTCGCGTGACGTTCCCGTGGTGGCGAACCCCCGGATGACCCCGTCCACGACGGCGACGATGGTCGACGGGGCGTCCGGGTCCGTGGCGCCGAAGGTGTAGCGGGCCACGCGATCCTGCGGGTCCAGTGCGTCGAGGTACTCGTCGGGGAGCAGCCCCCGGTAGGCCGCCTGCCACGACCGGACGTGCACGTCGGCCACATCGGCGGCGTCGTCCGGCCTGGCGTCGCGCATGGTGACCACCGACGCATTCTGGACGCATTCGGGCGGCGATGCCGGTCCCCGACCCGCCGTCGCTCCCCGTGGGCGACGTGTCGGAATGGCATTGTGATGCCGTGGGACGAGGCACCTCTCCCGGTCGGACGCGGACGTGGAGAGCAGCGGGCGCCACGGCGGGCCTCGGCTACGCCGCCGGGGCGTCGTTCACCCGCCCCTTCACGCTGGCCGCCGATGTCGTCACGGCCGTGGCTCTGGCCGGCGCCGTGGGGGTGGCGGCGTGGTCGATCCGCCACGACGGGCCCCGCCACCTCACCGCCGAAGGGCCCGGGATCGGTGGTACCCGGTGGAGCCGGTGGTGGCCCCTCTGGAGCGTGCCCATCCTCGGTGTCACCGCCTGGGAGCTCTACTGCTTCGCCGATCTGCCCCGGGCGCAGCACCCCACCCTGAGCAGCCTGATCGACAGCCTCGACTCCTCCCGGGTGGGCAAGACCGTCGCCTTCGCCGCCTGGCTGGTGCTCGGCTGGTTCCTGGTCACCCGATGATCGGCCGGGACGGCACCCTCGTCGTCTGGGCCCTTCTGGGGGCGGTTCTGGCCGCCGGCCAGATCGCCGCGCTGGTGACGAGGGGACGCTTCCCGGGCCTGGGATCGCTCGTCGAACGGGTGACGGCCGGACCGGCCGGGCGGATCCTGTTGGTTCTCGGATGGATGTGGCTCGGCTGGCACGCCTTCGCCCGGTAGGGAAGATCGGGGCGCTGTTCTCAGGCGTACGTCCGCACCAGGGAGAGAACGCCCTCGGCGTCGGGACCCACGCCGACGAGCGCCGTGTCCGACGGGTCGAGCCGCCGGGCGGCGACGGCGCACAGATCCACCGCCGGTCCGCTGATGGTGGTGGAGGCCGGTTCGTCGGGGACGAAGTCCCACGGCTGGCCGCCCGGTGACACCAGCCGGAAGGCCACCGGTCCCGCCATGGTGCGACCGGCCGAGGAGAAGGCGTAGGGCAGCGTCCGCCAGGCCAGCCGGGCGATCAGTTGCAGACGGTCGCTGGGCGGCAGGGTGACCCCGAGGGCACCGGCCACGTCTCCGGTGTGGATCCACGTCTCGGCCATCCGGGTCGTGACCAGAGTGCGCGCCGACAACTCTCCGGCCACCCAGGTGACCCGGGTGGAGAGGTCCATGGCCTTGAATACACCGAGAAGTCGCGCCGCACCCGACGTCCACCGCTCGAGGAGCTCGGCCGGCGCCAGACCACGCTGGCGTTCGACCATCCGGGCGACGCCTTCGTCGACGGAGCCGGTGGGACCGATTCCCCCGGACAACGCCGCCACCGCCTCGGCGAACCGGCCGGTGGCGCTGGCGATCGCCATCTCGTCGGACTGCACCAGGTGGAGCACCACGTCGGCGACGTCCCAACCCTCACAGCGGGTGGGTGCTCCCCAGTCGGCGTCGGCCCGGCCGGTCAACAGCCCCGAGAGCTCGGCCTGTTGACCGGCCAGCGCCTCGATGACGGCGTCCATGTGGCCCGAGCGTAGGCCGGGGCCCGGGCCCGGTGCCGCCCTCAGCCGTACAGCAACGATCCGGGCGTGGTGAGGAGCTCCCCGGTCTCGAGCCACGTCTTCAGACCCGAGAGGATCATGGGCCAACCGCCGTAGAGCTGGTCGTTGGCGTTCTGGCGCAGCTGATCGTGGGTGACGACCAATCTGCATGAGTCGCCCACGGGCTCGATCTCCCAGGTGATCCTCGAGGTCCCCTCGCTCTTCACATCGTCGCCCCACAGCGCCACCATGGTCTGGACGAGCCGTCGCGGCGGGTCGACCTCGATGTTCTCACCTTCGCCCAGGAGCCCGGGGCCGTTCGGGCTGCTCATCTCGAAGCGCGAACCGGTTGTCCAGTCCGACTTGATGCGGGCACCGAACTGGTACTTGCTTCTCGTCTCGCCGTCGGTGATCGCCTCCCAGAGACGCTCCGGGGTGGTGCGGATGTAGATCTCGTACACCTTCTCCATAAGACTCTCCCGTCTCGCTGGTGGGGCCTCTGGTCAAGTACCCCCGGTTCGTTCGTTGATTGGCCGACGCGTCCACCGTCAGGACATGGCGGTGGGATCGTTCAGTGGTTCGCCCGTCTCGAGCAGGGTCTTCAGGCCGGAGAGGACCCAGTTCCAGCCACCGCCGGCACCGGTGTCCTCCAAGCCGCCCGCGACCATGAGGGCCAACTTCGGTGCCCCCTCGAGTTCGTGGATGACGGTCAGTCTGCTGATGCCGTCCATGGCCTCGCCGATCTCGTAGGTCAGGCGGGTGAACCCTTCCGCCGCCGCCTCCGGTGACATGACCATGCGCCAGGTCTGGACGAGCTTCCGGGGCGCGTCGCACTCGATGACCTCGCCGTCGACGGCCACGTCGCCCGCACCCATGGCCCGCATCCCGTCATTGGTGAGAGTGCGGAACGCACCTCCCGGGCGCATGTCGAACTCGACGTCGCCGCCGTAGCCGTAGCGCGCGCGTCCATTCGGGCCTGGTGATGGCGTCCCAGATCGCCTGCGGGGTGGCCCTGATGTACACGCGGTACACCTGGGTGGTCACGTTGGTCTCGGTGGTGCTCATGCCATGTCCTCCAGTCGGGCCTTGAGATCGACGAGCGCCGACACGTGGCGCTCGGTGTACTTGTCGATCCACCGGTCGTGGATCAGCCGGATCGGCACCGGGTTCAGGAAGTGCAACTTCTCCCGGCCCGACCGGCGCGTGACGACGAGTCCCGCCTCTTCGAGGAGGCGCAGGTGCTTCATGACGCCGAAGCGCGTCATCTCGAGCTCCGATTCGAGCTCCGTGAGCGTGCGACCGTCACGCTCGAAGAGCCGGTCGAGCAGGAACCGACGCGTCGGATCGGCCAGCGCTCTGAACACCCGGTCGTCCTCGGCCACCCGGACAGAATAGGTGACCATATAGTCACATGTCAACCGGCCCGGGGTTGCCCACCTCGGTACCCTGAGTCGGTGGATCTCGGCCCGGTGGGAATCTGGTGGAGCGGGACGTGGCGGGCGGGCGACGACGACACCGTGGACGTGGCCCGGGAGATGGAGGACCTCGGGTACGGGGCCCTGTGGTCCTCCGGCCGATTCGACCCCGGTCTGGCCCCGCGGTTCGAACGCCTCCTGGCCGCCACCACCCGAGTGGTGGTGGCCAGCGGCATCGTGAGCATCTGGGTGACCTCCCCCGGCGACATCTCGCGTCGGGTGGCCGACCTCGACGCCACGTACCCGGGACGATTTCTCCTGGGCCTCGGTGCCAGCCATGCCCCCATCGTCGAGGGCTACAGCCGTCCCTATTCGCACATGGTGCGGTACCTCGACGGGCTCGACGCCGCCGGAGTGGTGACCAAGCAGCGCCGGGTGCTGGCCGCCCTCGGGCCGCGGATGCTGGAGCTGGCCGGCGATCGGGCGGCCGGGGCCCATCCGTACTTCGTCCCCGTCGAGCACACGGCCCGGGCCAGGAAGATCCTGGGGACGGGCCCGCTCCTGGCCCCCGAGATGACGGCGGTCCTCGAACGGGACCCGGTGGCGGCGCGGGCGCTGGCCCGGACGTTCACGACCGGCTATCTGAGCCTCCCCAACTACAGCAACAATCTCCGGACCCTCGCGTTCGACGAGGAGGACCTCGCCGGTGGAGGCAGCGACCGCCTCGTCGATGCCGTCGTGGCCTGGGGGGACGTCGACACCGTGGCCGAGCGGGTGCGGGCCCACCACGACGCCGGGGCCGACCACGTCTGTGTCCAGGTCGTCGTCACCGGGCGGGAGTCGTTTCCCCTCGGCCAGTACCGCGAGCTGGCCGCCGCCCTCACGGGTCAATGACCTTCGAGTGCCGTTGACAGGGCCTTTTACCCGGACTTACGATCCGATCAATCGGACGCAGTGTCCGATTGATCGGAGGACCCGTCCGGATGGCCTCGTCTGACATCGATTTCGGCGACATCGATCTGACCGACTCCAAGAAGTTCGTGGCCGGGGTGCCCCACGAATGGTTCTCCTTCCTCCGCCGAAACGCCCCCGTCCATTGGCACGAGGAGGCCGACGGGCCCGGGTTCTGGGCCGTGACCGGGTACGACGACTGCAACACCGTGAACCGTGACTACGGGCTCTTCTCCTCCCACGCCAAAGGCACGTTCCTGTGGGACATGGACGAGGAGCAGCTCCTGCAGCAGCAGCTGGTGATGCTGAACATGGATCCGCCCATCCACACCCGCTACCGCCGTCTGGTCAACAAGGGCTTCACCCCCAGGGTGGTCAAGCAGCTCCATGACCGCATCCATGCCGCCACCGACGTCATCATCGACGAGGTCATCGAACGGGGGGACGCCGACTTCGTCACGGAGGTCTCGGCCGAGCTGCCGCTCGTCGTCATCGCCGAGCTCCTCGGCGTCCCCAACGAGGACCGGCACCGGATGTTCGACTGGTCCAACCAGATGATCGGGAACGAGGACCCCGAGTACCAGGACGCCGAGGACATCGCCCTGGTGGCCTCCATGGAGCTCTACGCCTACGCGTCGAAGCTCTTCGCCGAGAAGCGGATCGATCCGCAGGAAGATCTGATGAGCGTGCTCACCGGGGTGGAGCTGGAGGGCGAACGCCTCTCCGACCTCGAGCTGGAGCTGTTCTTCCTCCTCCTGACGGTGGCCGGCAACGAGACCACCCGCAATCTGATCTCGGGCGCCATGGTGGCCTTCTTCGACAACCCCGATCAGTGGGAGCTGTTGCGCAACGACCGAACGCTCCTCCCGTCGGCCATCGAGGAGATGCTGCGGTTCGTCACTCCGGTCATGAACTTCCGGCGCCAGTCCACGGCGGCGACCGAGCTCAGCGGGCAGGCCATCGGAGCCGACGAGAAGGTGGTGTTCTTCCACGTCTCGGCCAATCGGGACGAGACGGTGTTCGACGATCCGCAGAAGTTCGACATCACCCGTCATCCCAATCCGCACATCGCCTTCGGCGGTGGGGGTCCCCACTTCTGTCTGGGCGCCAACCTGGCCCGGATGGAGATCCGGGTCATGTTCGAGCACCTCCTGGACCGGATGCCGGACATCCACCTCGACGGAAGAGTCGAGCGGCTGCAGTCGTCGTTCATCAACGGGGTGAAGCACATCCCGGTGGCCTTCTCGCCCGGTCCCCGCCTCACCGACTGAGATGGCCCGTCAGAGCTCCGAGGACCTGAGGGGTGTCATCAGGGAATTCCGCCGCGATCAGGTCATCGACGTGGCCCGTCGCCTCTTCGGCGAACGGGGCACCACGGAGGTGTCGATGGACGAGATCGCCACCGAGGCGGGCGTGGCCCGGTCCACGATCTACGTCTACTTCGCCAACCGCGACGAGCTGCTGCGGGGGTGCCTCATGCGGATGCACGATCAGCTCATGCAGACGGTCAACGCCGCCTGGGATCTGGCCAACTCCCCCATCGACCGGCTGCGCATCCTGATTCTGGCCCTCTTCGAACAGCTCGACGAGACTCCGGCCTTCGTCCGACTGGCGCTGGCCACCTACGAGACGATCTCGCCGAGCGGTGGCGTCATCGGCTCGGAGCTCTCGATGATCGGGCTGGACATGGTCGAGCGGACCAGGGAGCTCTTCGAGGAGGGCGTGGCCGGTGCCGTTTTCCGGCTGCTCGATCCGGACCGCGCCGTCGCCCTGATCGGGCAGCAGATCTACGGCGCCCTCTCGGTGCGGGCCGCCGATCCCCTGCCGCCGCCCCGCGAGGAGGCGGCCGTCGAAATCAGCGAATTCCTGCTCCGGGGCCTGGCCCGGTAGAGCGCCCGACGCCAGGTCGGAGGCGTCAGCGCACCGGCTCCGACTCCACCCCGAAGCGCTCCTGGTAGGGAAGGGACCGTTGGCGCAGGGCACCGGCATCGAGGCCGGTGTCGGCGAACCGGTAGCGGTCGCCACCGCCGTCACCGGGGTTGCCGGCCAGGAACGTCCGCATCCGGCCCTCGGCATCGGCGCTGAGGTCCCGGCCGAGGGCGCCGTAGAGCCGCCTGATCGTCGGGAGGGGATCGGCGCAGAATTCGGCGAACTGCACGTCGACGATCTGACCGGGAGGGAACGTGTCGCCGTCTCGCGCCGCCATGCCCCGGTCCAGTCCGAGGAGGATGTCGTCGGCGTAGCCCTCGGCGATCTCGGTGATGGAGATCTCGTCGCTGGCCAACCCACGCAGGTGGGCGGCCAGGGCGCTCACGGAGGCGATGACCTTGAGCGGGTCGCGATGCGTCTGGACGACGACGGCATCGGGGTACTCGGCCGCTAGGGCGTCGAGATGCCAGAGGTGGGCCGGTGACTTGAGGAGCCACTGGGCGGCCGGGACCCGGGACTGGAGGTGCTGGAGGTAGCGGCGGTGCCAGCGGTAGGCGGTGGTCATGTCCGCCTGGTGCAGCAGCCAGTGGTTGTAGGTCGGCAACCGGTACTGGGTCGGGAAGATCATGCTGCGGAAGTCACCGGCCGTCATGCGGACGCACTCCTGGGCCAGTAGGGCACCGAGGGGGTGGAAGCGGGTGAACCCGGGCAGGAGGGTTTCGACCATGTCCAGGCCGGCCTGGACCTCGGCGATGCGGGGATCGGTTCCGTAGGTCTCCGTCTCCGGTGGCGGGACGGGCAGATCCACCTCCCACGTCAGAGGGGCGCGCAGGGCCGGATCCTGGGCCAGGAGGTCGAAGAGGATGGTCGTGCCCGTCCGGGGCTGACCGACGATGACGATGGGCCGCTCGACGGTGCCGGCGGCGACCTCGGGGTGGTCACGGCGCCAGGCGGTGACGGCCAGACGGGTGGCCAGATAATTGACCACCTCTGTGGCGGCGATCTCGACTCCGATCTCGTGGAGCCGGGCTTCGTGGCGGAGCCCGTCGAGCAGGATGTCGAGCCCCTCCCGCCAACCGGGCTCGCCGAAATCCTCCTCCCCGGTGCGGGCCATGGACTGCTCCACCAGGGAGTCGCCGTCGAAACGGGCGGTGCCCATCAGCGCGTCACGTCGATCAGGGGGAGCACGCGGGTGGTGACCGCCGGAGGGTCCGGGTTGTCGAGCCAACGGACGATGACGAACCCGCGGTGGCGCCCACCGGTGTCGAGCCAGTTGTCGACGTCCCAGTCGTCAGCGGCGATCACGATGCGCACGGTCCCGTCGTGGCGGGGGACGGCACGGGCGCTCGTGATCGAGCTGCGGCGGCGGCGCGGGTCGATGCATTCGTGCCAGATGTTCTCGACGGTGACACTCCAGTACCGGGTGTCGGGCGGGACGAGGTCGAGGACGAGCGCCTCGTCGGGGGCCAGGCGGAAGGTGCCGATCATGTAGAGGTTGTCGGGGGTCGTTTCGGCTTCCCCGAGATCGGCGGCCAGAGCGGTGACCAACCGGTTGGGTTCGTCGAGGAGCTCCGGTCGAATGGTCCGGTGGAGGGTGGCCAGCTTGGCCATCGTCCACGCCATACCCGTCAGCTGCTCGGCCAGGAGAGCGTCGGTGGGCGCGGCGGGAGGTCCCGGTGGGTCGAGCGGTTCGATGGTGAGCTGCGCCGAGGTCTCCTCCAAGCGATCGGCGATGTACTCGCGGACGACGATGGCGGAGGCGTCGGCGGGGATGGCCACCCAGGCGTGGCCGGCCAGCTCGGCGGCGGAGGGCTCGTCGGCGGCCAGGACGAAGGCGAATGAGCCGTCGTCGGACAAGGTCAGATCCCGGTCGGAGACGTAGGCACCCATGCGTCGGGGCGTGAGTCCCACGCCGGCCAACACCTGGAAACCCAGATAGGCGGTGGTGCCCGGCGACCGCTCACCCGGTAGCGGTGGCGCCCGTCGATCATGGCCAGGAGGTACTCCCCGTCGGGATTGGGCCCCCCGACGAGACGGGCCTCGGTGTTCATGGAGAAGAACCACGGGGACTGGGCGTCCACGTCGAGCGAAAGCTCGGAGCACAACGCCGTCACCCGGCCGAGGACCCGGAGCCCTTCGAGGAGCTCCAACTCGGTTTCGGCATCCTCCTCGATCGTCTCGGTGAGGTCGTCGAGCATCTGGCGGACGAAGCGCCATCCCTCGAGGGACCGTGTCCCTCCCGTCGTCGTCATGGCCTCTGCGTCGCCGTTGCGGCCAGCGCCGGTGAGGGTGCTCGGGTGATCGACACCGATCGCAGGTTGTGGTCGATCCTCGACGGAAGATCGACCGCGCCTCCCGAGGCGACCCAGTCGTCCAGGGCCAGGCGGACGGCGGCCATGACGAGGGCACCCACCAGGCGCGGGCGGGGGTCGCCGGCATCGAGCTCTCCGAAACGGTGGGCGACGGAGGCGGCGACGGCATCCTCGTAGGAGAGATAGACCTGGAGCGTCCACGCACTGAGGGCTGCTGACGACCGTGAGAGCGTGGCCTGGGACATGGTCAGGTCACGGATCTGACCGAAGTCCTCCGCCAGTTCGGCGAAGCCCGCCCTCACGGCGTCGAGGGCCGGGAGATCGGCCGGCTGGCGCTCCAGGGCGTCGACGATCATCCGGAGCCAGACGCCGGTGAAGCCTTCCGCCACGGCCCGCTCCTTGGTGGCGAAGTACCGGAAGAACGAGGCGCGCCCGACCCCGGCGGCGGCGGCGATCTGCTCCACCGTGGTCGCCGCCATCCCCTGGTCGAGCACCAGCCGGGCGGCCTCGGAGGCGATCCGCTGACCGGTGGCCCGTCGCTTCCGCTGACGTAGGCCCTCGGGAACAATCTGAGACATAGTCTCGGATTATAGGGCCGGGCGGGGTGCGGCACCATGGGCGGGGTGCATCCCCTGCTCGACCCCCCGGTGGTGACGGCTGTCGAGGAGGCCGTGTCGGCGCATCTCGGTCGACGGTGGCGCCGGGAGGCGTTCACCGGTCTCGACGATCTGGCTTCGCACCCCTGCGGGATCCTGCGCGGTCCGGGACTGTCGGTGTTCGCCAAGCTCAATTCCGAGCCCACCGGGCCGGACATGTTCGACGCCGAGCTCCGGGGTCTCGCCCTCCTCACCGGGCTCGCCGGTGTGGCCACCCCGGCCGTCGTCGGCACCGGCGTGGTCCGGGTGCCCTCCGGCGTCGTCTTCGTCGTCGAGGCCCAGGCCGGTCGTGGCCGTGGTGAGAGGACCAGGGAGGACTGGCTCTCGATCGGGACCACGCTCGCCGCCGTGCACGCCGTGCAGGGGGAGCGCTTCGGCCTCGACGCCTTCGACGGTTTCTACGGCCCCCTGCCCCAGGACAACCGGCCCACCGGGGCCGGCACCTGGGCCGAGTTCTACGCCGAGCGCCGGCTTCGTCCCCGCCTGCGCGACGCCATGGACGCCGACCGGCTGCCCGCCGATTTGGCGTCCCGGGTCGAGGGAGTCCTCGGCCGGCTGGACAGCCTGTGCGGTCCCGAGCCTGTCCCCACCCTGCTGCACGGCGACGCCCAGCAGAACAACTTCGTCAGCACCGACACCGGCACCGTCATCGTCGACGCGGCCCCGTACTTCGGGCACCCGGAGATGGACCTGGCCCTGATCGACTACTTCGAGCCGGCCCCCGTCGCCGTCTTCGACGGATACCGGGCCCGACACCCCATCGACGCCGGCTACGCCGGACGCCGCCCCCTGTGGCGCCTCCACGGGTACCTCGCCGGGATCGCCGTCGCCGGAGACAGTGCCTTCGGTCGCTTCTTCCTGGCCCGGCTGGGCGAGGCGCTCGAGACCTACCGCTAGGACTGCTCGCTACGAGCAGCCGCTGGTCGTCCCGCAGCTCGAGCAGACGTAGCAGGAGCCTGCTCTCTGCATGACCATGCCGCACTGGTAGCAGATGGGGGCGTCCCGCTGCTGGGCCCGCTGGATGAGCGACGGTGAGCCGCCCCGGGCTTCGCCCGTGACGCCACCGGCCATCGGGGGGACCGAGCCGAAACCGGCCTCCTCGTCGCGGAGGTCCTCCGTCGGCGTCGCCGCCTCGGCCACCCCGGGCAGGGTCGGCTGCATCCGCTCGGCGGTGGAGAGGACACCGAGCTCCTCGCGCTCCTCGCGGGTCAGGTAGTCGACGGCCAACCGCCGGAAGATGTAGTCGACCAGGCTGGTGGCGATGCGGAGCTCGGGGTCGTCGGTGATTCCGGCCGGCTCGAAGCGCATGCTCGTGTACTTGCGGACGTAGGTGGCCAACGGCACTCCGTGCTGGAGGCCGAGGCTGACAGAGATGGAGAAGGCGTCCATGATCCCGGCCAGGGTGGAGCCCTGCTTCGAGACCTTCATGAAGACCTCGCCGGGACGGCCGTCGTCGTACTGGCCCACGGTGACGTATCCCTCGCAGTCGGCCACCCGGAAGGCGAAGGTGGACGAGGCGCGTCGTCGGGGCAGACGCTCGCGGACGGCCCCCACCACCACCGTGTCGTGGGCCCGCTCCTGCTCGTGGAGAAGCGCCGCCTCGAGCTCGGCGATGCGGGCGGTCACGGCGCGGTCACGCGCCTCGGCCTCCGATCCCGCCGGCGCGTCGTCGGCACTTCCGTCGACCTTGGTGGTGGACAGCGGCTGCCCGACCTTGCAGTTGTCGCGGTAGATGGCGATGGCCTTGATCCCCATCCTCCAGGCGTCGATGTGGAGCTGCTCGACGTCCTCGACAGTGACGTCCTCCGGCAGATTCACCGTCTTGCTCAAGGCCCCCGAGATGAAGGGTTGGACCGCCCCCATCATGCGGACGTGGCCGAGGTAGTGGATGGTGTTGTCGCCCATGGAGCAGGCGAAGACGGGGAGGTGCTCGGGCGCCACATGGGGAGCGCCGACGATCGACATGTTGTCGTTGATGTACGAGACGATGTCCTCCACCTGTTCGGGTGAGTAGCCGAGACGGGCGAGGGCGCGCGGGACGGTCTGGTTCACGATCGACATAGTGCCGCCGCCGACGAGCTTCTTGGTCTTGACGAGACCGAGATCGGGCTCGACACCGGTGGTGTCACAGTCCATGAGGAGACCGATGGTCCCTGTCGGCGCGAGGACGGACGCCTGCGAGTTGCGGACGCCGTGACGCTCGCCGAGCTCGACGGCGTTGTCCCACGCCTCCTGAGCGGCCGAGAGGAGTTCGGGGGGGACCTGCTCCTCGTCGATCTTGGCCACCTCGGCGCGGTGCATGCGGAGGACGTTCAGCATGGCCTCGCTGTCGCCGTGGTAACCGGCGAAGGGACCCATCCGGGACGCCGTCCGGGCCGAGGTGGCATAGGCGTGGCCCGTCATGAGGGCCGTGATGGTGGCGGCCCAGGCCCGGCCTTCGTCGGAATCGTAGGGAAGCCCCTGCGCCATGAGGAGGGCGCCGATGTTGGCGTAGCCGAGACCCAGCTGGCGGTAACGCCGCGAGTTCTCGGCGATCTTTTCCGTCGGGTAGTCGGCGTTGCCGACGAGGATCTCCTGAGCGGTGAAGACGACCTCCACCGTCGCCGCGAAGCCCTCGGTGTCGAAGGTCCCGTCCTCTCCGAGGTACTTGAGAAGGTTGATGGAGGCGAGATTGCAGGCCGAGTTGTCGAGGTGCATGTATTCACTGCAGTTCCGGACGACGATTCCGTCGACGACGTACGAGTGGTTCCTCGGTTCGGACAGGTTGTAGGTGAGCTCGACCCCGTCGTCGGTGCGTTCCACCAGTCGGGCGGTCCGCCGGACGTCGTAGAGACCTTTCGGTCCCTCGAGCGACGCCTCGTGCAGGAGCGCCTCTTTGCGACTCAGAGAGAACCCGATGTGCTGGGCGAAACCGGTCATCGAACCCGAGGTGATGCGGAGGTCGTACATGGCACCGTGCCCGTAGCTCCGCTCGGTTCCGTCCTTGGCGGTGTAGCTGAACGACCCGACTTCTCCCTCTTCAGTAGCACGACGGGTCTTGTAGACGCGACTGGAGACGCCGAAAGTGGTGAGAAGCTTCTGGACACCTCTCAGGAGATCGGGCGACGTCGATCCGAGGCCGACGTAGGAACCCTTGTCGCGGTTCACCACCACACAACCGTCGGCGTCGAACAGGCCCTGGAGGAACGATGCCACCACAGGGGCCGGGGCCTGCTCGATCGACCAGGGGACCGACTTCTGCGGGCCGACGACCGACCGGATCCCCAGAGCCTCGAGGAATCCCTTGAAGGGCCGGCGCGACAGACGCAATTGGGCGGTCCCGTTGGCCTGCTCGGAGATCTTGATAGGACGATCACCGTTGATCCACTCGACCAGCTCGGCGTGGCGGGGAAGAACCTCGGTGCGGTCTTCGGCGCTGCCGTAGATCGTGCTGGTCGTGGAACCCGAGGTGCTGCCGTCTCCGATGAGCCATCCGAGGTAGTGGGCGAACTCCGCCGTCCACTCGTCGGGGAGGCGCAGGAAGTCGCCGTGATCCCCCTTCCGGCGGTAGCTGTCCGGATCCGACGACACGGGGAGGACAGGGTCGGCGTTGACGGCCGGGGCCGGCAGATCGAGGACCTTCACGTCATCGTCGGTGGCCAGGTCCTGGGCTTCGACGAAGCCGCGGTTGGCGGTGAAGATCTTGTGACCGGGGGTGCAGCGCAACTCCATGCCGTTGTCGAAGCGCAGGCGCACGATGTCGTTGAACCCGGTGATCATGAACGCCTCGGGAGAGGTCAGCTCGACCCGTTCGGCGGGGGCATCGTGACTGGTGGCGTCGTGGGTGTAGACACCGAAGGTCTCGCCGCGGTTGGCGCGGTCGAAGAGCTCAGAGAATTTGATCATCCCCTTGTCGGTGTGGACCAGGGCGCTTCCCGGGAAGCAGGGGTTGCTCCCGTTGATGCGGCCCGCGTTGGGAGCGGTGTGCCAACGGTTGATCGTCGTGTCGAATTGCATGCCGGGATCGGCGCACTCCCACGTGGCCCTGGCCAGTTGGCGGTAGAGGTCGCGCGCCCGCACGGTGCGGACAGGGGTGCGGTCCTGTCGACCAACCAGGTCCCAGTCGGCGTCGTCGAGAACGGCCTGCATGAACTCGTCGGTCACCCGGACGGAGTTGTTGGCGTTCTGGTACTGGATGGAGAAGGCGTCGGAGCCGTCGAGGTCCATGTTGAAGCCGGCGTCGCGCAGCACCCGCGCCTTCTTCTCCTCGAGCGCCTTGCACCAGATGAAGTCCTCGATGTCGGGGTGGTCCACGTCGAGGATCACCATCTTCGCCGCCCGCCGTGTCTTTCCCCCGGACTTGATCGTCCCGGCCGAGGCGTCGGCGCCACGCATGAACGAGACCGGACCCGACGCCGTGCCACCGCCGTGGAGATTCTCGACAGAGGCCCGGATGCGGGACAGGTTGACCCCGGCGCCCGAGCCTCCCTTGAAGATGATCCCCTCCTCCCGGTACCAGTTGAGGATGGAGTCCATGGAGTCGTCGACGGCCAGGATGAAGCAGTTGTGAACCCTCAAGTTGGCGCTGAGGTACTCACCGCTCTCGGTCTGGATGTCGTACACATCCGTCTCACCGATTGATTCGATCCGGTCGATCTCGACGTCCTCCGAACGAATCTGGCTGTCAGGCAGGACGTCGTTGCGGCACCACTCGAGCTTGTCGCCCGGTCGGAGGTCCCCGGCAGGGACAAAGCGGCCGTAGTGAGCGTCGCTGGCTCTCCATACGAGGTGGTCAGCGGTGACGTCGAGGGCGTGACCGGCCTTGGTGTGGACGCGCAGCACCGGCTTCCGCCCGTTGTGCTTGACCGCCACGATGCGGGTGACCCCGTGAGCGTCGAGGACCTTCGCGCCGACGGCATTCTCCTCCACCAGGCGACCGATGGGGATCAGACCACCCGGCGTGTTGACCAGTGCGTCGTAGGGCTGGCACGCACTCGCCTGCTGCGGAACCCCCTGGACGCCGATGTTGAACCAGACCGGGGAGTTGAAGGCGGCCTTCTGGTGGACGATGACGTGCTTCAACTCGTCGGAGAAGGCCCGGGCCTCCTCGGTGTCGGCGAAGTAGCCGTCCTTCAGACCCCAGTCGGTGACGGTGTCGACCACCCGGTCGATCACCTGACGGAGCGAGGTCTCGCGCTCCTCGGTCCCCGGGGTGCCGCGGAAGTACTTCTGGGCCAGGATGTTGGTGGCGTTCAGGGACCAGGTGGTGGGGACCTCGACACCGAGCTGCTCGAAGGCCACCGAGCCGTCGCGGTAGTCGGTGATCCGCGAATCACGCCGCTCCCAGACGACCTCGTCGTAGGGATGGACCCCAACGGTGGTGAAGTGACGCTTGATGCCGATGGCGGTCCGCTGCGGGGCAATTGCCATTGATGTGTCCACCCTTCCTCTGTCCCAGCCTAGGGCGCGGGGAAATCCTTCCAACCACAAGATGTTGTGGTCGCCGGGACCACCACCCACGAGATGAGGTACCCATTACAACACTGTAGTTACAGGGTGTCAACGGCAGATCTCCCGTGTCGACCCTGGTGGCGACCCGTTCGCGAAAGTTCGCATCGGGCCGCCGGTAGCGTGCCCGGCCGTGGGCTGCGTGATCGCCATCGACGCCGGGACCACCGGGGTGCGGGCCCTGGCCGTCGACGAGGAGGGGCGCGTGGTCGACGTCTCGTACCGCGAGATCACCCAGTACTTCCCCCGGCCGGGGTGGGTGGAGCACGACGCCGACGAGATCTGGTCGGCGGTGGCCTCGACGGTCGACGAGGTGGCCGGGCGCCGGCGGGCGGGGGGACAGGCGGTGGCCGGGATCGGGATCACCAACCAACGCGAGACGGTGGTGGCCTGGGACCGGTCGACGGGGCGGCCCCGACACCGGGCCATCGTCTGGCAGGACCGGAGGACGGCCGGGCGGTGCGACGAGCTGCGCCGGGCCGGCCACCTGGCCGTCGTCCGGGAGAAGACGGGACTGGTCCTCGACCCCTACTTCTCGGCCACCAAGATGTCGTGGCTCCTCAACGACGGGGGGGTGGCCGACTCCCCCGACCTCGTCCTCGGGACGGTCGACTCCTGGCTGATCTGGAACCTGACGGGGGGGACGGAGGGCGGGGCGGTCGTCACCGACGCCACCAACGCCGGCCGGACCCTCCTCTTCGACATCCGGGCCCGGGAGTGGTCGGGAGAGCTCGGCGAGATCTTCGGGGTCCCGCTCGGCGCCCTTCCCTCCGTGCGCCCGTCGTGCGGCCGCTTCGGGGTCGTCGCCGGCGACCTGGCCCGTGGTGGGTCCTCCCTGGCCGGCGTGCCCGTGAGCGGGGTGGCCGGCGATCAGCAGGCGGCGCTGTTCGGACAGGCCTGCTTCTCGCCCGGGATGGCCAAGGTCACCTACGGGACCGGTAGCTTCGTCCTGGCCAACGTCGGTGAGGCGTGCCCGCCGCCCTCCGAGGGGCTCCTCACCACGGTGGCCTGGGACCTGGGCGGGCACGGCGGCTCGTCACCGGTGGCCTACGCGCTCGAAGGGGCCGTCTTCGTCACCGGTGCCGCCGTCCAGTGGCTGCGCGACGGCCTCGGCCTCATCGCCGAGGCGTCCGAGATCGGTCCTCTGGCCGCCCGGGTGGAGTCCACCGACGGGGTCTATGTCGTCCCCGCCTTCACCGGGCTCGGGAGCCCCTGGTGGGATCCGTACGCGCGCGGGACGATCACCGGGCTCACCCGGGGGGTGGGCCGGGCCCAGATCGCCCGGGCCGTGGTCGAGGCCATGGCCTTCCAGGTCCGCGACGTCGTCGACGCCATGACCGGGGCCGGAGGGGTCGTCTCGGCGCTCCGCGTCGACGGGGGGGCGTCGGTGATGGACCTCCTCCTGCAGCTCCAGGCCGACCAGATCCGGGTGCCGGTGGAACGGCCGGCCACGGCCGAGACCACCGCCCTCGGCGCCGCCTGGTTGGCCGGGCTGGCCGAGGGTGTCTGGGGATCGCTCGACGAGCTGCCGGGCCCTCTGGTCCGTCGAGGGTTACTTCACCCCGGTGGCCTCGGCCGTGGCCGCCGACGCCGCCCACGCCAGCTGGCGCCGGGCCGTCGAACGGTCGCGCCGCTGGGCTCAGCCCTGATCGGCGGACGTGGCCACCATGGCCGGGTCGGCCAGGGCGTTGGACATGAGGTCGGAGGCCAGCCGGGCCACCATCTGGACGACCTCGTCGTGTTCCTGGGGCGACCATCCCCCGAGGAGCTCCTCGAGTCCCCGGCGGCGGGCCGCCGCCAGCGACTCGACGGCGGCCCGGCCCGTGGCCGTCAGGTCCAACCGGGCCTCGTCGTCCCGCCGCTCGATCAGCCCGCTCCCGGACAGCTCCCGGGCCAGCCGGTCCACCGCCGGGGCGGGGACGTGGAGATGGTCGGCCAGCTGCGCGGCGGTCTGGTCCTCGTGGCCCTCGATGCGGAGGAGCAACCAGCAGCCGGCCGGCGAGATGGGGAGAGCGGCCTCGGTGGCCAACCACCGGTAGATCTCCTCCCGGTTCTCGCGGCGGGCCAGGACGCTCAGGGCGCGGGCGATCTCGTCGCGCGAGCTGGCCGTGTGGGGGATGGCCGTCGGGGCCAGGGTGTCGGCCGGATCGGTGGCCTGGGTGGTTCGGCGCAGCGCCACCTCGGGGAGGATCCAGGTGAGGGCGAAGGCCACCAGGGCCACGGGGACGGCGGCCAGGAAGACCGTCTTCAGTGAGTCGGCGTAGCCGGTGACGAGGACGTGGCGGAACACCGAGGGCAGTGCATCCAACTGGGCCGGGCTCACGCCCCCGGTGAGCGAGAGCCCGGCGGGGATCCTGACGTGGCCGAGGGAGCGGCTGATGTTCCCGAGGAGGGTGTCGGAGAAGATGGCTCCGAAGATGGCCACGCCGAAGGAGGCGCCGATGGAGCGGAAGAAGGTGGTCCCCGCCGTGGCCACGCCCAGATCCTGGTAGCCGACGGCGTTCTGGACGGCGATGACGAGGACCTGGAGGACCATCCCGATCCCGAGGCCGAGGACCACCATGGCCAGAGACAGGGCGAGGGCACCGGTGGTGACCCCGATGCGTGACAGGAGGAAGAGGCCCACCGACATGACGGCCGTCCCCACGACGGGGAAGACCTTGTATCGGCCCCACCGGCTGATGATCAGCCCGCTGCCGATCGACGTGACGAGGAGCCCGGCCATGAGTGGTGTCAGCCGGAGCCCCGAGATCGTCGGGCTCAGCCCTTTCACCACCTGCATGTAGAGAGGGAGGAAGGTGATGGCGCCGAACATGGCGAAGCCCACCACGAACCCGATGGCCGAGGTGGCGGCGAACGTCCGGTTCCGTAGGAGGGGCAACGGGATGATCGGTTCCACCGCCCGGCGTTCGACCCGGAGGAAGGCCACGACCAGGACGGCGGCGGCCACCGCCATGACGATGATCGGCCCCGACGACCACCGGTAGGTGTTCCCCCCCAGGGAGGCGACGAGGATCATGGCGGTGGCCGCCGCCGCCAGGAGGACCGTGCCGAGGTAGTCGATGACATGGTGGACGTGGACGGTCGACGCCGGGAGGACGGCCGAGGTGACCACCAGGGCGACGACGGCGATGGGGACGTTGATGTAGAAGATCCAGTGCCAGCTCAACTTGTCCACGAAGAAGCCGCCGAGAAGAGGACCGAGGACGCTGGAGACGCCGAAGACGGCGCCGAAGACCCCTTGGTAGCGGCCGCGGTCGCGGGGTGAGACGACGTCCCCGACACTGGCCATGGCGCCGACGATGAGTCCACCGGCGCCCAGTCCCTGGATGGAACGGAAGAGGATGAGCTCGAGCATGTCCCGGGAGAGCCCGGCCAGGATCGAGCCGACGATGAAGATTCCGATGGCCGCCTGGAAGAAGAACTTCCGGCCGTACTGGTCGCCGAGCTTCCCCCACAGCGGCGTCGACGCCGTCGAGGCCAGCAGGTAGGCGGTGACCACCCAGGTCAGGTGGGAGAGACCGTGGAGATCGCCGGCGATGGTGGGAAGGGCGGTGGCCACGATGGTCTGGTCGAGGGCGGCCAGGAGCATCCCGAGCAACAGGCCCACCATGACCAGTCGGATCTGCGCCTTCGAGAGCTGCAACGGAGTCCCCGGGGGCGGGGCTCCGGCCTCGGCGGCACTGACCGACATGGGCGCAGACTACCGGCGCGACCTCCCGCCGACCCGATGCCACTTCCCGTCTCGCCTTCCGTACGATGATGCCGGTCCGGTGGGACCGGAGCCGGGCGAAAGGACGATCCTGCCTTGATCCTGCTGTACCTGATCGGCTTCGTGGCCGGGATCGTGGCCGGGATCTCGCCGTGCATCTTGCCGGTTCTCCCCATCATCCTCGTGGCCGGCGTCACGAAACCGGTCACCGAGACGTCCGCCGCCACACCGTCGATGCCGGCAGCGACCGCCACCACGGCCACGGTGGCGGTGACCACCACAGCCACCGCGACAGCGCGAGAGACAGTGAAGAGCTACCGCGCCTACGGCGTCATCGGTGGGCTCATCACCAGCTTCAGCCTCGTCACCCTGGCCGGGGTGGCTCTGCTGCGGGCCCTCGGCCTGCCACTGAACTTCCTCCGCATAGCGGGTCTCGTCGTCCTCGGACTCGTTGCCGTGGGACTGATCATCACCCCTCTCGGGAACCTTCTCGAGCGCCCCTTCGTCCGCTTCGGTCGTCGCCAACCGAGGGGAACCTCCAGTGCCTTCGTCCTCGGTCTCGGCCTCGGCGTCCTCTTCACCCCGTGCGCCGGGCCGATCCTGAGTGCCATCACGTCCATCGGCTCCAGCGCCCGGGTGGGGTTCACCGACGTGGTTCTCACCGTGGTTTTCGCCTGTGGCGCGGCCGTCCCGCTTCTCGCCTTCGCCCTGGCCGGCGAACGGGTGGCCGAGCGGGTGGCCGCCTTCCGGGTACACGCCAGACTGGTCCGCCAGATCGGCGGGGGCGTTCTGGCCGTCATGACCCTCGTTCTCGCCTTCAATTGGCTCGACGGGTTGCAGACAGCGATCCCCGGCTACACCTCTGCGCTGCAGAGGACCATCGAAGGAGGCTCCTACACCAAGAAGCAACTGGACGCCCTGAAGGACACCACGACGCCGGCGAAGCTGACCAACTGCACACCGGAGACGACCCTGGTCCGCTGCGGTCAGGCCCCCGCCTTCAAGGGGATCACCCAGTGGCTCAACACGCCCGGAGACAAGCCGATCTCGTTGAGATCACTCCGGGGCAAGGTCGTCCTCGTCGACTTCTGGACCTACTCGTGCATCAACTGCCAGCGGTCGCTCCCCCACGTCGAAGCCTGGTACAGCCGCTATCACGCCGACGGGCTCGACGTGATCGGCGTCCACACACCGGAGTTCGCCTTCGAGCACGTCGTCTCGAACATCATCTCGGCCGCCCACCAGCTCGGGGTGCGCTACCCCATCGCCGTCGACAACAATTACGGGACGTGGGACGCCTACAACAACATGTACTGGCCGGCCGAGTACCTCATCGACGCCACCGGGCAGGTCCGGCACGTCGAGTTCGGCGAAGGTGACTACGGCGCCACCGAGTCACTCATCCGTCAGCTGCTGGTGGCCGCCGATCCGAAGGTGCATCTCCCGGCCCGGACCGGGGTCCCCGACAGGACGCCGGTCAACCAGCTGACGCCGGAGTCCTACCTCGGGTACAACTACCAATTGCCCAACCTGGCCAACGCCTCGATCACCCCTGACCGTCCGGCCACCTACGCCTTTCCGGCGTCGATCCCGCTCGACGACTTCGCCCTGGCCGGGACGTGGACGTCGGGAGCCGAGGACCTGACGGCCGGACCGGGGGCCAAGATCGAGCTGTCGTTCATGGCCGACGACGTCTATCTGGTCCTCGGGGGCTCGGGCACGCTCGACGTCTCGGTGAACGGCCGCCACACCAAGACGATCACGGTGGGCGGGACGCCGCGTCTCTACACCCTCGTCCACGGTTCCTATGAGACGGCCACGGTCACCCTCGAGGCGTCACCGGGCGTCCAGGCCTACGACTTCACCTTCGGATAGGGGGACCGTCCCCGTCAGGCGGCGGACTCCGACGGGTCGGCCGTCGGCGGGGAGGGCGAACCCGGCCCGGCGTCGGCCACCGGACCGGGGTTGACCTCGGCGATGTCACTGCCGCCGACGACGCCGTGACGCTTGGCGTAGCGGTCGACGTAGTCCTGGCCCGTCAGCCGGCGGATCTCGAACATGAGCTCGTCGGTCAGCGCCCGCAGGGCCAGCGGGTCGGTGGCCGACGCGTCCTCGAAGCGCGACAGGTCGAGGGGCGGGCCGAAGCGCACGGCGACCCGTCGGCCCGGACGCATGACGGTGGAGCCCATCGGTTGGACGTCGGTGGTCCCGACGAGGCCCACCGGGACCACGGGGACGCCACAGCCGAGAGCCAGACGGGCCACCCCGGTGTGGCCGCGATAGAGCCGCCCGTCGGGTGAGCGGGTCCCTTCGGGGTAGATCCCGAGGATCCCCCCGTCTTCCAGGATCTGGCGCGCCGTGGCCAGGGCTCGCTCGGACGCGCTGCCGCCCTCGCGCCGCATGGGGATCTGGCCGACGGCCCGGAAGAACCACGCCGTCTTCCACGAGTCGAAGTACTCGGCCTTGGCCACGAAGGTGACGCGCCGGCGGACCACCAGCGGCATGAACAACGAGTCGCAGAACGCCACGTGGTTGGGCGCCAGGATGACCGGCCCGGTGCGCGGGATGTGGTCACGACCCTCCACGTCCACCCGCCAGAGGAGCCGGAAGATGGGGCTGAGCAGGCACTTCACCACCCAGTAGGCCACGGGTCCAACGGTAGCGCGCCGTCACCGGCGAGGGCGGGGACAGCGAGGGCCAGGGTCCTTCATTGACCGTGACGCACCGCCCCCGTAGCGTCGTCCACGTGGCGCGCCGTCTGACCGCTCGGGGGGAGAGGCGGCGTCAGCAGCTGACCGACTTCGCCGCCGAGCAGTTCGCCACCCAGGGATACCACCCCACCTCGGTGACCGACATCGTCGACGGCCTCGGGGTGGGCAAGGGCGTCTTCTACTGGTACTTCTCCTCCAAGGAGGAGCTCTTCCGCCAGATCCTGGCCGACGCCCAGCGCGATCTGCGCCGGGCCCAGAGACAGGCCCTGGCCGACGAGCCCGACCCCGTCCGGCGCATCGAAGCCGGGATCGGCGCGTCGGTGGCGTGGCTCGACGACAACCGGCACCTCTTCGTCCTCCTCGAGTTCGCCCGCACCGAGGAACGGTTCGCCCCCCTCATCCGGCAGGGTGAGGAGCAGGCCGTGGCCGACGCCCTCCCCCATGTGAAGGCGGGGATCGCGGCCGGGATGATCCGGCGCGACGACCCCCTCGTCCTCACCCACGCCATCACCGGTCTGACGGCGTACCTGGCCCGGGTCCTGGTCCTGGAACAGGGCCGGTCGGCCGAGGAGGCAGCGCGCTCGGCGGCCGCCTTCTGCCTCGAGGGCATCCTCTCCCCCACCTCCGCCCAGCGCCGGATCGGACGCGTCGCCGGATGAGCGAGAGCCGGACCTTCCCCATCCTCTACGGGGCGCTGCGACCCCTGCTGGTCGGCCTGGGGATGGGCCCGGGACTGTCCGGCGTCGACCTCGACGACGAGTTCCTCCACGTCCGGATGGGTTGGGCCTTCCGGGCCCGGATCCCGCGCCGTGACGTGACCGACGCCCGGACGGTGACGGGGAGGGTCGGTGGGATCGGGGTCCACGGCTGGCGGGGCCGGTGGCTGGTGAACGGATCCATGCAACAGATCGTCGGTCTGGAGATCGCACCGCCGGCGCGCGCCCTGGCCGTCGGACTCCCCGTCAAGGTGCACTACCTGGCGCTCAGCCTGGAGAACCCCGACGCCTTCCTGGCCGCCTGCAAGAGCTGAGGCCCCGGCGCGCTACTGGAGCTTGGTCAGGGTCCGACGGAGGTTCCGGACGGCCTGGCCGACGCGTTGCTCGTTCTCGATGAGGGCGAACCGGACATGGCCGTCGCCGCCGGGGCCGAAACCGACGCCGGGCGAGGTGGCCACCTCGGCCTCCGAGACGAGGAAGGACGAGAACTCGAGGGACCCCATCTCGCGGTAGGGCTCGGGGATGGGGGCCCAGACGAACATCGTCCCCTTGGGCGGGGTCAGCTGCCAGCCGATGCGGTTCAGTCCGTCGCACAGAGCGTCACGGCGGGCCTGGTAGGTCGCGTTGACCCATTTCGGGTAGTCGGGCGCCTCGTTCATGGCCACGATGGCGGCGATCTGGATGGGCTGGAAGGTGCCGTAGTCGAGGTAGGTCTTCAACTTGGTCAGCGCCTGGACGATCTCGGGGTTGCCGACCAGGAATCCGACGCGCCAGCCGGCCATGGAGAACGACTTGGTCAGCGTGTAGAGCTCGACGGCGACGTCCTTGGCCCCCGGCACCTGCAGGATCGACGGCGGGTCGTACCCGTCGAAACCGAGATCGGCGTAGGCGAAGTCGTGGACGAGCACGATCTCGTGCTCGCGGGCGAACGCCACCAGGCGCTCCATGAAGGAGAGGTCCACGCAGGCGGTGGTGGGGTTGTGCGGGAAGGAGAGGACGATGACGCGCGGCTTGGGCCACGACTCCTCCCACGCGTGCATCAGCCCGTCGAAGAAGTCGTCGCCGGGATCGGGCGCGCTGATCCCGTCGGTGACGACGGACGGGCCGTGCAGAGGGACCTGCCGGACGTCGGCCCCGGCGAAGAGCGGGCCCCAGATGTGGATCGGGTACGAGGGCGAGGGCACGAGTGCGGTGTCACCGGGGCCGACGAGCACCCACATGAGATGGGAGAAGCCCTCCTTGGCCCCGATGGTGGAGACCACCTCGGTCTCGGGATCGAGCTCCACCCCGAATTTCCGGAGATACAGGGCGGCGATGGCCTGGCGCACCTTGGGGATGCCGCGGCTGGCCGAGTACCGGTGGTTGCGGGCGTTGTGGGCGGCCTCGGCCAGCTTCTCGACGGCGATCACCGGTGAGGGCAGATCGGGGTTGCCGAAGCCGAGGTCGATGACGTCACGACCGGCTCGACGGGCTTCGCGCTTCAACGCGTCGATCTGCGCAAAGACGTACGGGGGCAGTCCGTTGATCCGTCGGAACTCCATGCGGAATGGTACCGCCCCCGTCGCTCGTTCCCTCCACCCCGGCGGCACTCAGGGACGACGCACCATCTTCGCCACCTCGGCCACCGCCTCCAGGGACTTGGGCCACGCGCAGACGGCCCACGTCGCTCCCGCCGCCGCCAGCTCCGTGAGGGCCAGGGCGATCTGGGGGACGTCCCCGGCCACGGCGCCGCCCCAGGTCACCTCGCAGCGGGCGGAGAGCGCGGCCACCGCCGATGGCTGAGCGCTCCACAGGTTGACGGCGGCGCCGGGACCGAGGTCGACGGCCAACTCGGTGGTGGACACCGACCCGCCACCCACCCAGACCGGCACCCCGAAGCCCAGCACCGCCCGGGCGCACCGGGCCAGGGCCAGGCGGCGCTCGTCGGGCGGCCCCGGCGGGATCCCGTAGGCCTCGTTCTCGGCCGCGCTCTTGCCGTCGCCGGTACCCAGCCCGGCGATCAGACGACCGGGCGCCATGTGGGCGAGCGAGGCCAGTTCGGCCACCAGGACGGCGTCGGGGACCAGACCGATCCGGGCCACCAGCGGTCCGAAACGGATCCGGCTCGTCACCGACGCCACCGCGCCGAGAACGGGGAAGCAGGACAACGCCGGCCGATCGCTCCGGCCCAGGGGCCAGAGATGGTCGAAGACGAAGACCCCGTCCAGTCCGAGCGCCTCGGCCCGCCGGGCGCCGTCGAGGGCGCCGGCGGCGGCGTCGCGAAACGTCGGCAGCGTCACCCCCACCCGCACCCGGCCCCCTCCCCGGCGTCAGTCCGGGCGTCCGGACAGGGCCCGATGCCCCTGGCGGGCCAGCAACGCCGCCCCGACGGCCCCGGCCCTCTCGCCCAGGGCGGCCACGGAGATCGTCACCTCGGGGCGGCCCGGGCCACCCTCCACCAGATCGTCGAAGGCCGTCCGGACCGGCTCGATCACCAGGTCCAGAGCCTCGACGAGGCCGCCGCCCAGGACGAAGACCGACGGGTCGAGGACGTTGGCCAGGTTGGCCAGGCCCAGGGCCAGCCACCACCCGAGCTCCTCGAGGACGGCTTGGGCGGCGACGTCGCCCCCCGCCGCCGCCGAGGTGACGTCCTCGGCGCGGACCGCTTCGGGGTCACCGCCGGCGCGGCGCAGGACGTCGTCCAACCGGCCCGCGTGGGCCGCCTCCCGGGCCAGCCGTCCGAGCCCGCTCCCCGAGGCGAAGCGCTCCCAGCACCCCCGCTTCCCACACGGACAGGCGGGGCCCGACCGGTCGACCACCATGTGTCCGATCTCACCGGCGAAGCCGAGGGCACCGCGCGCCACCCGACCGTTCACGACGAGGCCCCCACCGATACCCGTCCCGAGCGTCACCACCACGGCGTCGGTGGCGCCGGCGGCGGCACCGTAGGCCCACTCCCCCATCACCGCGCAGGTGGCGTCGTTGTCCACCACCACCGACTGGCCGAGGCGCTCGGCCACCCGGCCGCGCACGTCGAGGCCCTCGCCGCCGGGCAGGTTGGGGGCGAAGCGCAGCATCCCGGTGTCGTCGACCATGCCGGGCACGCCCACACCGACGGCGGTCACCGCCGCCGACGTCACCCCGGCGCCGCCGCCGTCGGCCCCGAGGGTGCCGGCATCGAGGTCGTCGAGCAACCGCTCGGCCACCAGGGCGATGGTCTCGACGACGGCGCCCCCGCCGGGGCCGCCCGGGCTCCCCGACGGCACCAGGCGCGGTGTCGGCGCCTTGGCCTCGGCCAGCACGGCGCCGGTCCCGTCCACCACCAGTCCCAGGATCTTGGTCCCCCCCACGTCGATCCCGACGGTCACCGGGCCGGCCACCCCGTCCCGCCGGGAACCGGGCCCGGGGCCGCCGGTCACGTCGTCAGCGTCACGTCGTCAGAGAGGATTCGACGCGCGCCTTGAGCTCTTCGAGAGCGGTGTGCATGATCCGGCTCTGGGCCCGCCGCTTGATGAAGCCGGGCAGGGGGACGCGCAGCTCCACCTCGAGGGTGTAGGTCACCTCGGTGGAGCCGTCGTCGGTCCGTTCGAAGCTGTAGCTCCCGTCCAGCTTGGAGGTCAGGTCCCCGGCCGTCTGCTTCCACGACAGCATCGTGGGGGCGGCCGAGTAGTCGTAGGACAAGGTGTAGCTCGTGCTCCGGCCGAAGGCGCCGGCCCGGAAGGTGGCCTCGGCGGGGCGACCCTCGCCGTCGCGGCTCTGGACCGAGACGTCCTTGATGTCGGCGGCCCACTCGGTGTAGCGCTCGATGTCGCTCACCACGGCGAAGCACTGCTCCGGCGGGGCGGCGACGACCATGCGTTCGGTGGCAAGTTCCGCCACTGTCCCTCACTCCCTTGTCGCGCCCCGGCGCTGCTCCCCGAGGCAGCCGGCCGGCGACAGTCAGCCTTCCACGTCCTGCAAGGCACCGGCCAGCCTACGTGCGAGGACGTCGTAGCCGAAGGACTCCTCCACCCGCACCCGCGCCGCCCGGCCCATCGCCAGGCGCCGGTCGTCGTCACCGAGCAGCTCCCGCAGCGCGTGGGCGACGGCACCGGGGTCGTGGGGATCGGCCACCACGAGCCCGGTCTCCCCGTCGATCACGGCCTCGTCGGCCCCCCCGCTACGCCCGGCCACCTGGGCCACACCGGCCGCCGCCGCCTCGAGGAAGACGATCCCGAACCCCTCCTGCTCGAGATCGAGCCACCGGTTCCGGCAGGCCATGGCGAACACGTCGGCCGCTCCGTAGAGCCGGGGCAGGTCGTCGTCGTCCACCCGGCCGAGGAAGCGGACCGGCGCCCCCGTCGACCGCACCAGGCCCCGGAGCCGACCCTCGTCACGGCCCACCCCGGCCACGGCCAGGGTGAGACCCGGGAACGCCGGCTCGAGAGCCCGGGCGGCGGCGATGAGGACGTCCATTCCCTTCCGGGGCACCAGCCGGCTGATGCTCACCACCAGTGGACCCCCGGCCGCCAGACCCCAGGTGGCCCGGGCCTTGGCCCTCTCCTCGTCCGAGAGGGGCCGGAACCGGTCGAGGTCGACGCCGGGGGGGATCTCGACCACGGGGGCGGTCATGGTCGGCGCCACCCGCCGGGCCTCGGCGGCCGGGTAGCGACCGGCGCAGACCACCAGCCGGGCCCGGCGCAGGATGGCGCCCAGCGTCTGGCGCGCCACCGGCAGGCGGCCGGGCACCGCCACCTCGGCCCCGTGCAGCACGACGGCGTAGGGCAGGCCCAGCAGGGGGCCGGCCAGTCCGAGCGGGAGAGCGGGGTCGACCACCACCAGCGAGGCGTCGACTTCCCGGGCCAGCGCCCGGATCCGCCGCACGTGGCCCGGGACGGGCAGCAGCACGGGTGCCGCCACGCGCTCGATCCGGATGCCGGCGTCCGCCTGTCGCCGGTCGAAGACGTCGGCCTCGGGATGCGACGAGGCGGTGAGCACCGTGAACGACGACGGGTCGAGCCGGCGCCACAGTTCCCACAGATAGGCCTGGATCCCCCCGACCTTGGGTGGGAAGTCGTTCGTCACGAGCAGATGGGTCATCGTTTGACCACCCGGGCCGGTGCCGACACGGGCCCATGCTCGCATGGCCCGGGGCGGTCAGCAGGCGGCCCAGTCCACCGCCGCTCCCGGGTGCCGCAGCTCGGGAACGAGACCGGCACGACCGAGCATCCGGATGGCCCGGGCCTCGGCCACGTCGACGACCACGGCGTCGTCGGGCTCGCGACCGAGGACGAACGTCACGAGGCAGTCGGCACAGGCGTCGGTGTGCTGGAGCTCGCAGTCGTCGCAGCTGATCGAGATCGTCGGTCTCTCTGATCCGGTCACGTCACCCTCCCTGGATCCGGTCGTCCCTCGTCCCGACCACAGTGACAGGAGGGTGTGTCAATCGGCGGCGTCCGCCCCGGCCAGGGTCTCGACGTTGCGTCCGTGGCCGCACCACCGGCACCGGACCTCGACGACCTCTTCGGAGAGGACCTCCTCCTCCTCCAGGGTCAGCTCACCCCCGACGCTGTAATGGTGGAAGGCCCGGGTCCGACGGTCCGTCATGACGTCGAAGCGCGTGAGGTTTCCGCAGGCGGTGCACCGGTAGCGGGCGATGGACACGCGCCCACGCTATCCGCGTGACCGAACACCGTCGTACGTACTCTCTGATGATGGCCCTGGCTGCGGCGTCGTCGTCCGAAGACACCGACCTTCCCCTCTACGACGTCACCTTCGCCGTCGTCGACGTCGAGACGACGGGGGGAGGGCCCGAGACGTCCTCCTTGACCGAGGTGGCGGCGGCCAAGTTCCGGGCCGGGGAATGCCTGGGGACGTTCGCCACCCTCGTCGACCCGTGCGACAGCATCCCTCCGTTCATCACCACCCTCACCGGTATCAGCGACGAGATGGTCCGCAACGCCCCTTCCGTCCCCGGCGTGCTGCCCGCCTTCGTCGAGTTCGTCCACGGCGCCGTCCTGGTCGGGCACAACGTGGCTTTCGACCTGGCGTTCCTCAATGCCGCCCTGGAGGACAACGACCGGCTCCCCCTCGGCAATTCGGTCGTCGACACACTGGCCCTGGCCCGCCGGCTGGTCGACCCCGAGGTTCCCAACTGCCGCCTGGGCACGCTGGCCTCCGGGCTGGAGCTGGAGCACCGTCCGGCCCACCGGGCCCTCGACGACGTCATGGCCACCGCCGATCTCCTGCACCGACTCATCGAGGACGCCACCGGTTTCGGCGTCTTCACCCTCGGTCAGCTTATGGAACTCCCCCTGTTCGTCCCCACCGTCATCCGCAATCCGTCACGCGGGCTCCGCACATTCCTGTGACACGTGGATCAGGGACTGGAGCACCCGCAGGGCGCTCCCGTCGTCGATGGAGGCGCGGGCGCGCTCGATCCCGTCGGCCAGGTCATCGGCCAGTCCGGCCACCCTCAGGCCGGCGGCGGCGTTGAGAACCACGATGTCGCGGTGCGGTCCCTTTCCCCCGGCCAGGACCTCGCCCACGATGACGGCGTTGGTGGCGGCGTCGGAACCCCGCAGATCGTCGAGACCGACGCGTGGGAGGCCGTAGTCGGCGGCGTCGACGGTGAAGCGCCGCAGCCGTGCGTCGAGCGGCGCCGGACGGCCCCCGTCGTCGGTGCCGGTGTCGAGTAGCTCGACCACGGTGGTGGGGCCCGTCGTCGACAGCTCGTCGAGGTTGTCGGCACCGTGGACGACCATGGCCCGGCGGCTGCCGTTCATGGCCAGGACCCCGATCATCTTGTCGATCATGGCCGGGTCGCTCACACCCACCACCTGAAAGCGCGCCCGTCCCGGGTTGGCCAGCGGCCCCAGGAAGTTGAAGACCGTAGGCACCCCGAGCTCACGACGCACGGGCACGGCGAAACGCATGGCCGGGTGGAAACGGGGCGCGAAGCAGAAACCCATGCCCGCCTCCTCGATACAGCGCTTCACCCCGTCGGGGCCCAGATCGATGACCACGCCGAGCGCTTCCAGGACGTCGGCGGAACCGGCGATGGAGGTGGCGGCGCGACCACCGTGCTTACACACCCGGGCGCCGGCCCCGGCCACCACGAAGGCGGCGATCGTCGAGACGTTGATCGACGAACTTCTGTCGCCGCCGGTCCCGCACGTGTCGACCAGATCGCCGGCCACCCCCAGCGGTGCGGCGTGTTCGAGCATGGCGCGGACGAAGCCGGCCATCTCATCGGTGGTCTCGCCCTTCATCCGCAGGGCGGTGACGAAGGCGGCGATCTGGGCCGGAGTGGCGTCCCCGCGCAGGATCTCATCGAAGACCGTGCGCGCCTCGTCACCGTCGAGACCGACACCATCGAGGAGACGGGCCAACACGCCCGGCCAACGGCCGAGGGTGTCGAAGCTCGCCTCGTCGGTCAGTCCCACCACAGGTCCCGGTCGAGCACGCCGCGGGCGATCAGTCCCAGCTGGACCTGACTCGTCCCCTCGACGATGGTGAGTTGCTTGGCGTCGCGGTACCACTGCTCGGTGGGATGGTCCTCCATGTACCCGGCGGCACCGAGCAACTGCAGGGCCAGGCCCGACGCCCGCACGGCCAACTCGGTGGCGTGGTACTTGGCCACCGACAGGAACGGCACCCACTCCTTGGTGAAGCGGCCCCTGTCGGCCAACCATGCCGCCCGGTAGGTCAACAGTCGGGCCGCCTCGATGTCCACCGCACACTTGGCGATCTCCCACTGCACGCCCTGGAAGTCGGCGATCGTCTGGCCGAAGGCGGCCCGCTGCTGGACGTACTCGGTGGCGTACATGAGCGCGCCCTCGGCCAGACCGATCCCGCGGGCTGCCACCACCGGCCGCATGGAGTTGAGGCCGAGCATGGCCAGGCGGAACCCGCCGATCTCCCCGATGACGTTGTCCCCGGGGACGTGCACGTCGGTCAGGACGAGCTCGCCGGTGTCGACGCCGCGCACCCCCATCTTGTGGTCGATCCGTCCCACCTCGACACCGGGCCACGACCGTTCGACGATGAAGGCGGTGACCGAGTCGTGGGCGCGGCTGGCCGGGTCGGACGTCTTGGCGAAGACCGTGTACCAGTCGGCTTCCCGGACCCCCGACATCCAACACTTGGTGCCGTTCAGGACCCAGCCCCGGGACGCGCCCGGGTCGGGCGTGGCCCGGGTGCGCATGCCCATGACGTCGCTGCCGGCCTGGGGTTCGGACAGACCGAAGGCGGCGCGCTGCGATCCGTCGGCGATGCCGGGGAGGTAACGCTGCTTCTGCTGCGCCGATCCGGCGATGATCACCGGGCCGGTCGGCAGGCGCGTGAGCAGAAGCATCAGCGCCGCGGTGTTCGAGTACTTGGCCACCTCCTCGATGGCCAGGCTCAGGCCGAAGATGCCGGCGCCCGCGCCCCCGACGTCCTCCGGGAGACACAGACCGAGGAGCCCGGCGTCACGGAAGAGGGCGAAGATGTCGTCAGGGTAGGCACCGCCGCCGTCGATGGCCCGGGCCCGTGGCTTTATCTTGTCCCGGGCCAGACGGCGGACCGACGCCTGTAGCTCGGAGAGCTCGGGCGACAGCTCGAAATCCATGGCCGGGAGGCTACTGCCCGGTCAGCCGATCCCCGTCTCGAGCACTCCGCCGGCGCCGGCCAGATGCGTCCGGCAATGGCGGGCCGCCACCGACGCCAGCTGCTGCGTCGTCACCGCCATCCCGTCCCCCGGGCCGAAGGGAACCGACCGGTCGAGCTCGTCGGCGCTGAGACCACGTATGAACCGACCCAGGACGGCGCCTCGGCTCCGCAACTCCTCCACCGTATCGGCCCGCGTCACCCCGGCGAACTGGCGGGCGTGAAGGGCATTGTCGGCGTCGATCTCGGCGGCGCTCTTGGTGATCTCGACGCCGCTGCTGGCACAGCGGAGCCAGTCGAGCATCTGCCGGTGCCCGACGGCGATGTGGTGCATGACCACGGCGACGGGCCAGTCCTCGCCGCTCACCATCGACGTCCACCGATCGTCGGGACAGGTCTCGACGAAGGCGATCACCTCGTCGTTGGCCGCCTCGAATTCCCCGGCCAGCCGCTCGGCGGCGGCGTTCACCACCCGTCGGAGTCCGGCACCACGGCCACCGTCACCTCGATCTCCACGGCACCACCGCGCGGCAAAGCCGCCACCCCGATGGCCGACCGGGTATGACGGCCGGCGTCGCCGAAGACGGCGTGGAGGACGCGACTGGCCCCGTCGATCACCGCCGGCTGCTCATGGAAGTCGGGCGTCGAGGCCACGTACCCGGTCACCGTGAGCACCCGCTCGACGCGGTCCAGGCTCCCGAGGGCGTCCGCCAGAACGGCCAGTGCGTTCAGGGCGCACACTTCGGCGGCGATGGCGCCCGCGTCGACGCCGACGTCGGCGCCCAACGTCCCCGTGCAGGTCAGCTTCCCCTCGATGCGGGGCAGCTGACCCGACGTCCGGGCCACGTTGTCGTGGACGACGACGGCGTCGAGCGGATCATGGGGCGCATGCGGACCGTGGAGAGTGAGTCCGAGCTCGTCCAAGCGGGCAGCGATGCGACCGGGCATGGCGCGAATGGTACGCGCCGTCGTTCGGCCGCCTGCCGGCGGCGCTGTCCTCAGGCCGACTTGCGACGCTGCCGGTGGATCCGACGACGCTCCCGCTCCGTGGTGCCGCCCCAGACGCCCTCGCGCTCGCGGTGGGCCAGGGCGTGCTCGAGGCAGGCCTGGCGTACCGGGCACTCGGCGCAGATCGCCTTGGCCTCCCACGCGTCGTCCTCGTCGGACGCCGGGTAGAAGACGTCGGGGTCGATGCCCTGGCAAGCGGCAAGCTTGCGCCAGCTGGCGGTCGAAGGGGCGGTCATCAGGGTCACTTCCTCAAGCACTCTGTGCGGTTGTCGTCTCTCGTTTGGTGTTCATTTCCGCTATCCCACCCGTGAGCAGGGACAATAGTCCCCTGGAACGGGAAAACAGCGGAACGGACAGTATTGCGCACGAATGCCACCCGTGTAAAGAACCGCCTCCCGCCGGGCGACGCCCTCCCTGGTGGGCGGGTCGGACACGGGTCGCCGGCGGCCCGAGGCGTCACCCCGCGACCCCGACGACGAGCATGGTGGCCGCGAGCGGTGACGGAGACCTCACTCCACCAGATCGGCGGCCAACTCCCGGCGGGTCTCCTCGCTCAGCGTCGTCTGGTGACGGTAGTGGCGGTGCACGACGGCCAGGACGACGGGCCCCTCGGCGAACCGCTCCACCTGTCCCGGCGTGAGACCGAAGCGGACGTAGTGGACCGACGCCGTCATGCTCGGCCTGGTGAGCGCCTGTTCGTGTGCCGCTTCGGGGAGTGCCGGGGCCACCGTGGCGTCGCCACCGGGGCCGATCCGGAGCTCGACCGACCGCTCGACGCCGACCAGTTTGGGAAGCCACTCCCGCAGCGAGGCGTCGTCGGTGAGCTCGATGAACATCGTCGCCGACAGCTCCCCCGGCGCCGGCAGGAGGGCGTTGTAGATGTCGAGCTCGCCCTGGACCTGCTCGTCGGTCACCATCCGCTCGGCCCGGGCCATCTCCTGGACCTGGAAACGGACCGTCTCTCTGTTCTCGAACACCAGAGTGACGAGGGGCCCGACCGCCACCCGCCGCCGCTTCTTCAGCTCGATGATCCGACGCCGGTAAGCGTCGCGGCCACGCTCGTAGGTCCGGAGGTCGTCGATGTCATCGATGACGAGGCGGTTCAGCATCGGGGAGATCTCTCCCGGGTGAGCCCGGACCGGCCCCGGCGTTGCGGACCGGTCCGGACGTCCCGTGGTTGTTCAGGGGCTCCCAAGTGAGGTCAGGAAACCGACTTGAGGCCCTCGGTGAAGCGGCCGGCGTGGCTCTTCTCGGCGCGAGCCAGTGTCTCCAACCATTCGGCGACCTCCTCGAACCCCTCGTCGCGCGCCGTCTTGGAGAATCCCGGGTACATCTCGGTGTACTCGTAGGTCTCCCCCTCGATGGCCGACGCCAGGTTCTCCTGCGTCGTTCCCACCGGCACGCCCGTCACCGGGTCACCGGTCTCTCGCAGGAAGTCGAAGTGGCCGAAGGCGTGGCCGGTCTCGCCCTCGGCCACCGACCGGAAGAGCGCGGCGACGTCGGGGTAGCCCTCGATGTCGGCCTTCTGGGCGAAGTAGAGGTAGCGGCGGTTGGCCTGGCTCTCGCCGGCGAACGCCTCCTTCAAGTTGCTCTCGGTCTTGGATCCCTTCAGTGCGGGCACTGTTTCTTCCTTCCATCGGTCGTGGGGTCTGGGTCTTGTCCGGCTGCATCGCCTTGTTTCTCTTCACTCACGTCACGAGCGACTCCTCTTTCGGCAACGGGGCGTCGGCGCTGTCCTCGGAGCGGCACGGCGTGCACCAGCCGCGGAACACCACCTCGGCCTGTCCCACCTCGAAGCCCTCGTCGGCTCCGGGCGGCACGCTGATCCCGGTGAAGTCGACGTGGAGGTCCCGGACCTTCCCGCACGACCGGCACACGAGGTGATGATGCAGTCGTTCGACGTTGGGGTCGAACCTCGTGGTCCCCGTCCCTAGATCGAGGGCGGCGATCTCACCGAGGGCGGCCAACTCGTTCAGGGTCTGGTACACGGTCTTCAACGAGATCGTCTCCACCTCGCGCACGCGCCACGGCGTGGACCGACTCGGCGGTGGGGTGGGTCTCGTCACCCTGAAGGACCCGGAAGATGCACTGGCGCTGCGCCGTCACCTTCCGGCCGCGCGCCCGGAACAACCGTGTCAGTTCCTCGGGTGACCTCATGACGCCGGGGAACGTATCACCAATGATTGTTTCTTGACAATCGTTGTCGATGAGAGCTCCCGGCACCCCCTCGCCACCGCCCGGGCGGCGCGTACCCCTGTGGCAGGCTGGCCGGATGCCGCCGACCGATCCGGCTCCCCGTCGACCCGGCGCCGAGACGGCCGACCCCGCCGGGCTCCCGGGGGGTTTCGACCGCTCCCAGGCCTTGCGGCGCCTGGGGACCGAGCACTTCGACGTCCTGGTGATCGGGGGCGGGATCACGGGCGCCGGCGTGGCCCTCGACGCTTCCGCCCGGGGGCTGCGGACGGCCTTGGTCGAACGACACGATTTCGCCTCGGGCACCTCGTCGAAGTCGTCCAAGATGATCCACGGCGGACTCCGCTACCTCCAGCAACGTGATTTCCGCCTCGTCTACGAAGGTCTCCACGAGCGCCAGCGGCTCCTCGACAACGCCCCCCACCTGGTGGCGCCCCTGCCCTTCCTCATCCCCCTCTTCGGCCGCGACGGGGTGATCAACAAGGGCGTGGCCCGCACCTATGCCATCGCCCTGTGGCTCTACGACGTCACCGGCGGCTGGCGCATCGGCCGGCGCCACCGCCGCATCGACCGGGCCGAGACCCTGGCCCACCTCCCCACCCTCCGCACCGACCGCCTGGTGGCCGGTTTCCTCTACTACGACGCCCGCGCCGACGACGCCCGGCTGACCCTGGCCGTGGCCCGCACCGCCGCCCTCGACCACGGCGCCGTCATGGCCAACTACGCCGAGGTCACCCGCCTGCTCCACGACGCCTCGGGGGCCGTGACCGGCGCCCGGATCCGTCCGGTGGCTCCCGGTGACGGGCAACCGGGAACCGGCCACGGCGAATTCGACGTCGCGGCGACCGTCGTCGTCAACGCCACCGGGGTGTGGGCCGACGACGTCCGCGCCCTCGACG
Source organism: uncultured Acidimicrobiaceae bacterium (assembly GCA_963800065.1). Taxonomy (GTDB): domain Bacteria; phylum Actinomycetota; class Acidimicrobiia; order Acidimicrobiales; family UBA8190; genus CAWJFJ01. Next base: position 153,603 of record CAWCZO010000011.1, read on the forward strand.
AGGGGACCCATCCCCATTCCCTGCGCCCGGCCAAGGGGATCCACGTCACCGTCCCCCGGTCCAAGCTGCCGGCCGACATCGCCGCCGTGATCCCCGTTCCGAAGGACCGGCGCTCGATCTTCGTGGTCCCGTGGCCCGACGGCGACGACGTCTACCTGGGGACGACCGACACCGCCTGGGACGGCCCACTCGACGATCCGGTCTGTCTCCCCGAGGACGTCGACTACGTCCTCGACGCCGCCAACGGCGCCACCACCGGGCACCTGACGCGCCGTGACGTCACCGGCGTCTGGGCCGGCCTGCGGCCGTTGCTCGCCCCCGCCGGTGGCCACCACGTGAGCGAGCGCACGGCGGACCTCTCCCGGCGCCACACGGTCCGGGAGTCGCCCCACGGACTCGTCACGGTGACCGGCGGCAAGCTCACCACCTACCGCCGGATGGCCGAGGACACGGTCGACGTCGTCGTCCGCCGCCTGGGGTCCGCCGCCCCCGCCCGGGCCCGGAGGTCACCGACCCGGCGCCTCGGCATCCGCGGCGCCGCCGGGTTGGCGGCGCTGCGCCGTCCGTCGGCGCCGGCCGACGCCGGCCTGGACGGGCCCACCTTCACCGCTCTCGTGGCCCGCCACGGGAGCGAGACCCCGGCCGTTCTGGCCCTGGCCGCCGGCCGGCCGGAGCTGCTCGAGCCTCTGGTGGACGGTCTCCCCCACCTGCGCGTGGAAGCCGTCTGGGCGGCGCGCCACGAGATGGCCGTCACCGTCGACGACGTCCTGTCCCGGCGCACCCGGGCCACGCTCCGACGGGCCGAGGCGGCCGCCACGGCGGCGCCCGGGGTGGCCGACCTCCTGGCCCCCGAATGGGGACGCGACCCCCGCGACACCCGGCTCGAGGCGGCCGCCTTCGCCGCCGAGGTCCACCGGACCATGGCCCGGGCCGGGGTCGGTGCCGGTGCCGCTGCCGCCGGTCCTTCCGCCACCGGGCCGGCCCAAGTCTCCCCGGTGGCGGGGCACGACGAGCCGTCGCCGTGAGATCGTTCCGGTCGTGAGCGACTCCCCCGGTCGGGCGGGCCCGTCGGTCCCCACCCCCGTCACGGCCGTCGACGCCCCGGCGTCGGAGGTCACCGAACGGTTGAGCGGTCCGCGCGTCGGTGTCGATGGCGCTCTGCTCGGGCGCCTGCGCGGGGCCTGCGCCGAGGTCACCGAGGACGACGCGGCGCGCCTGGAGGCCGGGCGCGACTGGTGGCCGCTGGCCATCCGCTGGGCCACCCGGGGCGCCGTGCCGGCCCGCCCGGCGGTGGTGGCCCGGCCGGGTGACGCCCACCAGGTGGCCGCCGTCCTGGCCGTCTGTCACGACGCCCGTGTCCCGGTCACGGCCATGGCCGGTCGTTCCGGTGTCTGCGGATCGAGCGTCCCCGTCTTCGGTGGCGTCGCCCTCGACCTGTGCGGCCTGAACGGGTTCGTCGACATCGACGCCACCTCTCTCCTGGCCGACGTCCTCCCCGGGACCTTCGGACCCGATCTGGAAGCGGGGCTCCGCCCCGCCGGCGTCACCCTCGGGCACTGGCCCCAGTCCATGGACCTCTCCACCGTGGGCGGCTGGCTGGCCTGTCGCGGCGCCGGTCAGTTCTCGACGCGGTACGGGAAGATCGAGGACATGGTGGTGGGGCTGGACGTGGCCCTGGCCGACGGCCGCCTCATCCGCACCGGTGGCACCGGTCCCCGGGCGGCCACCGGTCCCGACCTCACCCAGATGTTCGTCGGATCCGAAGGCGTCCTCGGCGTCATCACCGGCGCCCTCCTCCGCCTCCATCCCCTGCCGACGGCCGAGAGGCGCCGCGCCTACGGGTTCGCCTCCTTCGCCGCAGGGTTGGAAGTCTGCCGGCTCATCCTCCGCCGCGGGGCCACACCGGCCGTCCTCCGTCTCTACGACCATGCCGAGAGCGCCCGCAACTTCGACGTCGCCGACCACTGCGTCCTCGTCGTCCTCGACGAAGCCGACCCGGGCCTCCTCGAGGCCACCGTGGCCGTGGTCGACGCCGAATGCGCCGCCGGCGGGGGCACCCCGCTCGACGAGGGGCTCGTGGAGCGGTGGATGTCGCACCGCAACGACGTCTCGGCGCTGGCGCCGCTCTACCGCGCCGGCATCGTGGTCGACACCATCGAGATCTCGGCCCGGTGGGCGTCGTTGACGCCGATCTACGAGGGCTGTCTCGGCGCCCTCCAAGCGATCGACGGGACCCTGGCCGCCTCCGCCCATCAGAGCCACGCCTACGGCGACGGCGCCTGCCTCTACTTCACCTTCGCCGGCCGCATGCCCGACGGCACCGCCGCTGACGGCGACACCGCCGGCGCCGACGCCTGGGCCGAGCACTACTACCGGTCGGCGTGGACCGCCGTCATGGACACGGTGATCTCCGGGGGGGGCGCCATCAGCCACCACCACGGCATCGGGATCAACCGCGCCGCCTTCATGGCGCCCGCCCTCGGCGGCTCCCTCGACGTCCTGGCCGCCGTCAAGGACGCTCTCGATCCGCGGGGCATCCTCAACCCGGGCAAGCTCGGGTTGCCGTCGCCGTTCGGGGAGCTCGGCTGGCCGTGACCGGTCGGCCATGAGCATCCTGGTGATCGACGTCGGGACGTCGGGGGTCCGCGCCGCCTCGGTCGACGGCGACGGGACGGTCGCCAACGTCCACTACGTCGAGGTACTCCCGACGTCTCCGGCGCCGGCCTTCGTCGAGTTCGACGCCGCCGCCATGGCCGCCGCCGTTCTCGAGGTGGCCGAGGCCGCCCTCGCCGCCAGCGGCCCCGTCCTCGGCGTGGGGATCGCCAACCAGCGGGCCTCGACCGTCGTCTGGGACCGGTCCACCGGCGTCCCCGTGGGTCCCGGGATCGGTTGGCAGGACCTCCGCACCGTGGGGACCTGCCTGGCCCTCCAGGCCCAAGGGATCCGCGTGGCGCCCAACGAATCGGCCACCAAGCTGGCCATGATCCTCGATCTGGCCGACCCCGACCGCAGCGGCGACCTCTGTTTCGGCACCGTCGACAGCTGGGTGGCCTGGACCCTGTCGAACGGTGCCCTGCACGTCACCGACGCCAGCAACGCCGGGGTCACCGGGCTGCGCGGCGACGGGTCGGAATGGGACGACACCATCCTCGACGCGCTCCGTATCCCCCGCGCCGTCCTGCCCACGGTGGTCGACTCGAGCGGCGTCGTGGGCCCGGCCAGCGCGCTCCGGGGAGCACCGCCCATCGCCGGGATGGCCGGGGACCAGCAGGCGTCGCTCATCGGCCAGGGCTGCACCCGGCCCGGGATGGCCAAGGTCACCTTCGGCACCGGCGGCATGCTCGACTGCTGCGTCGGCGACCGGCGACCGGCCTTCGCCCGTCGCGGTGGGGCGGGGACCTTCCCCATCGCCGCCTGGCAACGTCAGGGCCGGGTCACCTGGGGCGTCGAGGCCATCATGTTGTCCGCCGGGACCTGCGTCGAATGGTTGCGCGACGACCTCGGGATCATCGCCACCGCCGCCGAGTCCGACGCCGTGGCGGCCCGGTGCCCAGACACCGGCGACGTCTGGTTCGTCCCCGCCCTCCTGGGGATGGGGACACCGGTGTGGGACTTCGGCGCCCGCGGCACCTTCGTCGGCATCACCCGCGGCACCGGTCGCCCGGAAATGGTCCGCGCCGTCCTGACCGGGATCGCCCATCGCGGCGCCGATCTGCTCGAGGCGGCCGAAGCGGACACCGGGCTCTTCATCCCCACCCTGCGCGTCGACGGCGGGATGTCGGCCAACACCACTTTCGTGGGCGCACTGGCCGACGCCACCGGTCGCCCGATCGAGGTGTCGCCGGTGCTCGAGGCCACCACTCTGGGCGCCGCCTATCTGGCCGGCATGGCCCTCGGTGTCTGGGCCGACGAGGAGGAGGTGGCGGCGGCCTGGACGCCGCGCCGGGTGGTCGTGCCCGGTCCGGGCGAGGCCCGGCGGGCCGCCGACCGCACCCGTTGGCTGGCGGCCCGGGACCGAGCACTCGGGACCATCCCCGAGTTGTCGTCGCTCGATTTCTGAGCTCAGCCTGACTGGTCGGCGGCGGCGTCCTCGGGACCGGGGGCGAAAGGCCACTCCTCGAACACCGCGCAGCGCCCGCCGGCGGTGAACCGCAGCACCCACAAGTCGCGCCATCTCCCCACAGCGGGGTCCTCGTAGTCGACCGACACCCGGACCACCGCCGTCCGCCCGTCCACGGCCACGACGTCGCTCAGCATGGTGAAGCCCTCGTCGGGCCCGGCCCTCTCGTGCTCCCACAACCGCGCCAGCTCGTCGAGACCCTTCACCGGCTCCTCCCACGGAGAGGTCCGGTACGTCACCTCGGGAGCGAAGACGACGGCCAGCTGATCAGTGCCCGGCGACCGCCACGCCCGTTCGTAGCTCTCGATCCAGCGGGTGACGTCGGTCCGGTCCATGGAGCCATCGTGCCATCATCGGCCGAGATCCTGGAGGACGGCCATCGCCGCGTTGCGTCCGTTGACGGCGATCACACTGCCCCCCGGGTGGGTGGCCGCACCGCACAGGTAGACACCGTCGAGGGGCAGCCGGGGGCCGAAGCGCCGGTCCCACAACTGCTCGGCCAGGCAGTCGCCCTGGAAGATGTGCCCACCGGTGAGGCCCATCCGCTCCTCGATGTCGGGAGGACCGAGCACCTGGCGGTGCTCGATGAGATCGGCCACACCGGGGGCGAAGCGCTCCACCTCGGCGATCGCCGCGTCGGCGATGGCCTCCCGACGCCCCTCCCAATCGCCCTGGGCCAGCCGGTAGGGGACGTACTGGGCGAACACGCTCATGGCATGGCGACCGGGGGGTGCCACCGAGGTGTCGTAGGCGGTGTGGAAGTACAGCTCGCACCATGCCGGCGCCGGCTCGCCGCGCCGGCTCCTCTCGTAGGCCGCCTGGGTGGCGTCGATCCCGGTGCTGATCGTCACCATGGCGCGGTGCGGCTCCACCTCCGGGCTGGCCGCCCGGAAACGGGGGAGCCCGGTGAGGGCGCAATTGATCTTGAGCACCGGGCTGTCGATGCGCCAGCGCTCGACCCGCTTCCGCAACGCGGCCGGACCCTGGTCCTCGCACAGAGCCAGGGTGCGCCGGGGGTCGGCGTTGGAGACCACCACCGGCGCCCGGACCATCTCGCCCCCGTCGAGACGGACCCCGGCCCCGGGGACGATGGCGGCCACGGCGACCCCGGTGGCCAGCACCGCCCCGGCGTCGAGGGCGGCGTCGGCCAGGGCGAAGGAGATCCGGCCCATCCCCCCCTGCACGTAACCCCAGGCCCCGGGTTCGCCCTCGAGGGTCCCGCTCGAGTGCATCAGATGGACGGCGGCCGTCCCGCCGTCGCGCGGCCCGGCGTAGGTGCCGATGACACCCTGCCCGTGCAACGCCGTCCGCAACCGCTCGTCGCTGACATGGCGTTCGACGACGTCGGCGATCGATGCCTCGAACACCACCTCCATGGCCTCGGGGTCATGGGACAACAGCTCCTCGAGCGTCGGCCGGTCCGGCGCGTCGCCCACCCACGTGTCGCGCCCCGGGGCCCGCAGGGCACGACGGATCCTGCCGAAGAGCGCCTCGTAGGCGGCGAACCCCTCCTCGTCGCCGGGTGCCAGCTCGGCCACGGCGGCGGCGCTGCGCCGCGGATCGTTCCACAGGGCGATTTGCGTCCCGTCCTCGAACGGGCACCACAGATGGGGGTCGACGATGTGGACGCGGTAGCCACGGTCCCGCAGACCGAGCTCGTCCACCACCAGGGGATGGAGCAGCCCCACCAGATAGGCACAGGGACTCACGATCCAGTCCGGATCGGCGAAAGGCTGCTCGGACGTGCAGGCACCCCCCAGCCGGTCCCGGCGCTCGAGGACGAGGACGCGCTTGCCGGCGCGCGCCAGGTAGGCGGCGGCGGTGAGCCCGTTGTGGCCCCCGCCCACCACCACGGCGTCCCACGGCCGTGACGCCAGCTCCGCCATGGGCGCCGGCAGGCCCACCTGACCCAGGACGTCGCGCACGGCCACGGCAGCGTGTCTAGCGCACCCGCCCTAGCCTGGGCGGGGAAACGAGGTGGAGATGGCCGACGCGAGGCATGAGCGCGAGCTCCGGTTCGAGGACCGCATGAGCGACGCCGACGCCCTGGCCTGGAGCATCGAGAGGGACCCGATGCTGCGCTCCACCATCATCGCCGTCCTCGTCCTCGACCGGGTCCCGGACCGGGCCCTCGTCACGCAGCGGGTCGAACGGGGCAGCCGCCTGGTGCCACGGCTGCGCCAGCGGGTGGTGTCGAGCCCGTGGTCCCTGGCCCCGCCGCGGTGGGAGGTCGATCCCTACTTCGATCTCGACTACCACCTCCGGTGGGCGCGGGCGGCGGGGTCCGAGGACACCGGTCAGGTCCTCCGCATGGCCGAGCCCATCGCCATGCAGGGTTTCGACCACAACAGGCCGCTGTGGGAGATGACCGTCGTCGAAGGTCTGACCGACGACCGGGCGGCCGTCATCATGAAGATCCACCACGCCATCACCGACGGTCTGGGCGCCGTGAAGATCGGGATGGTCCTCTTCGACCTCGAACGGACCCCTCCCGGTCCCCCGTCCCCGCTCCCGGCCGCCCCCGCCGTCCACGTCCTCAACCGGTTCGAGCGCTTCCGCGACGCCCTCGACCACGAGGGCCGTCGTCAGCTGGACTCGGCCCGCCACTTCCCGGCCGCCGTCGGTCGCACCCTGGCCCGGACGGCGGCCGACCCGGTGTCCACCATCGAGGAGCTCGGTACCACCATGGCCTCGGCCGCCCGCATGCTGCGTCCGGCGTCCACGCCTCTCAGCCCGGTCATGACGGGGCGCTCATTGAGCATGCACTTCGACGTCCTCACCGCGGCCCTGTCCGAGACGAAGGCGGTGGCCAAACGGGGCGGGGGCAGGCTGAACGACGCCTTCGTCACCGCAGTGGCGCGCGGCATGCGCTACTACCACGACAAGCACGGGGCCACCCCGGCCAAGCTCCGCATGGGCATGCCCATCAGCCTGCGCACCGCAGAGACGGCCGACCTGGCCGGCAACCAGTGGGCTCCCACCCGTATCGCCCTGCCCATCGGGGTCGACGATCCCCTCGAACACCTCCAGATCGTCCGGGGGGTCATCGCCGCCCAACGCGCCGAGCCGGCGGTGGGCCTGGTGAAGCCTCTGGCGTCGGTCCTCCACCGCTTTCCCACCATCATGCTCACCGGCATCTTCGGTTCCCTGCTCAAAGGGGTGGACTTCACCACCAGCAACGTCCCGGGGGTCCCCTTCCCCGTCTTCTTCGCCGGTGCCCAGGTGCTGGAACAGTTCCCCCTCGGTCCCCTGAGCGGATCGGCGGTCAACCTCTGCCTGCTCAGCTACCTCGACGGGCTCCACATCGGCGTGAACAGCGATCTGGCTGCCGTCCCCGATCCCGACGTCCTCCATGCCTGCCTGCTCGACGGGTTCGACGACATCGCCCACCTGGCGTAGAAACGGCCGTTCACGCGTCGCCGCCGGCCGTGAGCGGCCGGGGGAAGAAGCGATGGTGGTGCCGACCGGTGACCTCGTAGATGGCGGTCCCGGCCCGGCCGTCGTCGGTCTCGACCGCCATCAGATGTTGCCCGCCGCCGTAGAACGGGCGGTACGGTGCGCACCAGCGACCGGACCCCCGCACGATCACCTGGCGCCGGTCCTCCATGGTGAACACCACGGTGCCCGTCAAGCCCGCCACGGCGGCGCCGTCGGCGCCGTAGTCGACAGCGTCGCCGGCGGCGTCGACCCAGTTCAGATCGTGCTGGAAGTCGACGACGGGCACCGGAGGTCGCCCGTCGGCCGGAGCCCAGCACCCGTCGGTGAAGATCCGGGCCCCGTTGGCCAGCTCCCAGTGCCAGACCCCGAGCATCCCGTCGGGCAGTTGGACGGCGAACCACGTCCAACAGGGGATGCGGCCGTGATCGCGCACCCCCCACGAGTGGTCGCGCTGGCCGAGCCATCCCGTCACCTCGGCGCCGTGGTCGCCCTTGCGGTACGACCCGGTGAACGTCCCCGACTGGATCATGTGACTCTGGTCCCACAACAGCGCACCCTCGTCGTCGAGGAGCCTCCCCCGCCGCAGCGCGTAGGGCTCGGTCCGGGCGTCGAACGTCAGGTCGGCGTCGAAACCGTCGGCCCCGTCGACCACCACCCGGAGCCGGCGAAAAGGCTCTTCGACCACCACCGACACCGGTCCCACCACCGACGTCTGGGGATCGCCGTCGGCCGGCCGTTGGTGGAAACCGAACAGGAGCTGGCCGCCGACGCGGCCGAGCACCAGGGCGTCGAGGGCGTGGCGGGCGGGGTACGTGGCCATGGCGATGGCGATCACGTCGCTGTCGACACGGGGGCCGTGGGCCACTACGAAATAGCTCTCGCGCCAGTGCTGGTGCTCGATCCCCACCACCGACAGGGGCTCGGGGATCTGGTGGACGAAGAACTCGTCGTAGGCGGTGAGAGACGGCATGGTCGCTCCTCGGTCGGTGTGGTCGGTCGGTGTGGTCGGTCGGTGTGGTCGGTCGGTGTGGTCGGTCGGTGTGGTCGGTCGGTGTGGTCGGTCGGCGTGGTCAGTCGGCGTGGATCAGCTCATGGGAACCCAGGTCGACGATCTGGGCGGCGTGGCGACGGGCCATGGTGAGGAACATCTCGTCACCACGCGCCGTGCGCTCGACCATCATCGACGCCCCCACGGCCATGAGGTAACCGGCGTAGGCGTAGCGGCGGTAGTCGGTGAAGCAGTCGTCGAACGAGTAGCCGGCCACCCCTCCGGCCACCAGGGCGCGGTGGTATTCACGCAGCAGTGACTCCTCGTGACGGCGCCGGTCCTCCACCGACGGCCCCGCCCCCAGGAAGTAGGACACGTCGGCCGCCCCGGGACCGAGGACCACGGTCTGCCAGTCGACGACGGTGAGGGCGGCGGCGGCGCTCCCGCCTCCGAACAGCAGATTGTCGAGTCGGTAGTCGGCGTGCTGGACCGTCCACGGGCGGGGTTGGTGGCGCAGGTAGCTCCCGATGTCGGCCATCAGTCGTCGACCGACGTCGAGGACGGACCCCTCGAGGACGTCGCCGTAGCGGTCGGCGAAACCGTCGAAGAGCACCGGCAGCAGCGACGCACCGGCCTCTTCGCTCTCGGACGTCCGCCGGTTGAGCCAGTCGAGCCTCTCGAGGCGCCCGTCGGCCCAGCGCGGCGCGTGCAGCGCGGCCAGCTCGGTCAGGGCCAGGGCGGCCTCGTCGACGGTGCACCCCGCCACCTGGTCACCGACCCGGGCCGGCGCCAGGTCCTCCAGGATGAGAACGAACTCGCCCGTCGCCGGATCGACATCGGCGTGGTAGCAGCGCGGCGTCCGGACGCGGAGAGTCGATGCCACTTCCTGGTAGAAACGCACCTCGACCTCGGAGGTCCGCATGGCGACCGCCGTGGCCCGGCTGGTGGCGTCGGCCGCGGTGAACTTCCCCACCACGCTGGCCGGGGCCCCCGCCTCGTCGTCGTCGTAGCGCAGCGACAGCCGCACGCTGTCGGCCATCTGGCCGGTGCCGACGGCGTCGCCCTCGAAGGACACCACGGCACCGGCACCGAGGGCGCCGGCGCGGCGCAGGACATCGGTCAGCCAGGGCGCCGTGACCTGCTCGGGACGCCAGACCCGCCCGATCACGGCACCACCCCGGCCGAGACGCCACCCGGGGAAATCGGCACGTCAATGCTGGTCATGGCTCCTCCCTGCGTTCAGTTCCCCCCGAATCATGCCGATAACGTGAGGGTGATGGAGCCCACCCGGATCGGTGAGCAGGGGGGGACACCGAATCTGGGCGATCGGGTCACCGACGAGACCACCACACCGGTGGTGACGGCAGCGGCCCGGACGGCGGTGGCGCGGCGCGGCGCGGCGGGCGTCGAGGATGCCATCGTCCTCGGGCGCCAGCTGGTGTCCAATCTGAGCCACGTCCTCCTCGGCACGCCGGGAGCTCTGACGGCGGCGGCCATCGCCGCGTTGTCGGGCGGCCACCTTCTCATCGAGGACGTTCCCGGTGTCGGCAAGACGGTCCTGGCCCGCGCCCTGGCCCTGTCGCTCGGGGCGGACCTCTCGCGGGTCCAGGGGCACCCCGACCTCCTCCCGTCCGACATCACCGGCGTCTCGGTCTTCTCGCCCGACGCCGGGACGTGGGAGTTCCGTCCCGGACCGGTCTTCGCCCACGTCGTCCTCGTCGACGAACTCAACCGCACACCACCGCGCACCCAGGCCGCCCTTCTCGAGACCATGGAGGAGCAACAGGTGAGCGTGGACGGCGAGTCCTATCCCCTGCCCCACCCCCACCTGGTCATCGCCACCCAGAACCCCCTCTCCCAGCTGGGGACCTACCCCCTGGTCGAGAGCCAGCTCGACCGGTTCGCTCTGGCCACCGCCATCGGCTATCCCGATGCGGACACCGAGACCCAGCTCGTCCTCCACCACGGGGGAAAGTTCGCCCTCAGCGTGCTCGGGCCGGTCTGCACGGCGGCCGGTTGGCTGGCCGCCCAGCGGGCCACCGAGACGGTAGCGGTAGCGCCCGCCATCGCCGAGTACGCCGTCAACCTGTGCCGGGCCAGCCGCAGCGCCTCGGGAGTCCGCCTGGGCGCCAGCCCGCGGGCGGCCATCTGGCTCATCCGCTCGGCCCAGGCCCACGCCGTCCTGTCGGCCCGCTCCTACGTCACCCCCGACGACGTGAAGGCGGTGGCCACCGCCTGCCTGGCCCACCGGCTCATGACCGACGAAGGGGTCGAACGCGGCGTCGCCATCGTCCGCGGGCTACTCGAATCGACACCGGCCCCTCGTCCGTGACCCGGCCACCGGGACGGGCCCGGCTGCGGTCCTCCCGCCCCGGGAGAATCGTCCGTCCCGTCCGGCCCATCGTCCCCCTGACCAGCTCCCTCCTCGTCGTCCTGGGCTGGGGGGTCGTGGCCCACAACAGCGGTGCCGGGTGGGTCCAGGCGCTCGGGGACGTCGTGGCCGGGACGCTCCTTCTCGGCATGGTCGGCCCGGCCTTCGTCCTGGCCCGGACCCGGCTCCGCGTCACCACCGTTCCGACCGACGCCACCGTGGGCCAGCCGTGCCGGATCGGCGTCCAGAGCGCCTCCAGGGTCCGTCTCTCCCCCGTCCACCCGCCGGGGCCGGTGTGCTTCGTCGGCCCCACCGGCACTCCCGGTCCCGCCGTCGTCCCCGATGGCCCCCCCGGAGACGGGCTCACCCTTCTTCCCCGACGACGGGGGGTGGCTTCGTCGGTCACCGTCGAGATGGCCACCGCCGCACCCTTCGGCCTCATGTGGTGGACTCGGCGGTTCCGCCTCGATCTCCCGTCCGAACTGCACATCGGTCCGAGGATGGGACCACCCGTCGTCCTGCCCCGCCAGGAGGACGACGGGTCGGGCGACAGCGCCCACCGGTCACCCCGGGACATCGGCGAGCCCCGGGGGGTCCGGCCCTACCGACCGGGCGACAGCCGACGGTGGGTCCACTGGCCGGCCACGGCCCACAGCGGCGAATTGATGGTGCGTGAGATGGAGGGCCCGACCGCCGAGCCCGTCGCCGTGGTCGTCACCCTGCCGACCGACGAGGAGGCCGCCGAGTCCGTGGCCGAGCGGGCCTTGGGCACCGTGGTGGCGCTGTTCGATCGCGGGACGGCCGTGCTCCTCACCACGACGGAGACGGCCGGCCGACGCACCGGGGCGGTCGCCGACCGTCGCTCGGCCGGTCGGCGCCTGGCCCGCGCCGTCGCCCCCGGCGGGTCGATTCCCCCACCGCCGGACGACCACGGGATCCGAGCGGGAACGTCGCCGGCGGCCGAACCCGTGGCCGCACCGGGCGTGCTCGTGACCACGGCCGATCTCCACCGCGCCCGACACCGGGTGGAGGGGCCGTGAGCCTGCTGGGCGCCGTCAAGCGGGCCAACCGGCCCGGACCGCCGGAGAATTCGGCCCCCCTGAGGCTGGCCTGCGCCGGGGCCGTCATCACCGGCATCGCCGCCTGCCGGGCCGAGGGCGAGCTGTCCTGGGCCGTCGCCCTCTCGTCGATGGCCCTCGTGACGGCGGGCATGTACTTCTCGTACCGGACGCGGGCCCGGCCCATCGGCTGGCTCAAGCCCTTCCTGGCCCTGGCCGCCCTGGCCGCCTTCCTGTGGTTCTTCCGCCAGCTGACCGGTCAGGAGCTCTACGACGTGAGCACCGTCGAGGACCCCCTGGCCATGCTCTTCGTCTGGATCCAGGTGGCCCACGCCTTCGACGTCCCCGCCCGGCGGGACCTGGCCTTCTCTCTGGCCGGCTCGGCCAGCCTGATGGCGGTGGCCGCCGCCCAGGCCGTCGATCTGGGGTTCGGCCTCTACGCCGTCATCTGGATCGCCTTCGGCCTGTGGGGCCTGGTCCGCATGTGGGGATCGGCCAGCGACGGCGGCCGCATCGGTGCTCGGGGGATCGTGGCCACCGTGGCCGCCGTGTCCGTCCTGACCGTCGCCGTCCTCACCGTCCTCCCCGCCCCCCAGGTGGCCGGCCGGATCGACTTCCCGGCCAACTCGGCCGGAGGGGTCGGTCTCCCCGGCGCCGGCAGCCTGACCGGCGACGCCGGGCGGGCGTCGGAGCCGGCCCGGGCGGGCAGCCCCTCGGGGGCGACCCGAGTCGGCGGGTTCCTCGGTTTCGCCAATCATCTCGACACGGCCCTGCGCGGGTCGCTCGACGACACCGTCGTCATGCGGGTCCGGGCCCAGCGCCCCTCCTACTGGATCGGCGAGACCTTCGACACCTGGGACGGTCAGAGCTGGAAGGCGCCGCCCAAGAGCGCGCCCGTCGCCCTCTACTCGGGATCCCCGTTCCCGGTGCCCCCGGCCGTCGACTCCCCGCAGGTGAACGACTCGGCGGCCGGCCAGAGCGACCTCCAGACCTTCTACATGGCGCAATCCAGCCCCAACCTCATCTTCCATGCCGACGACCCCGCCGAAGTCTGGTTCCCGGCGCGCGACATCATCATCTCGGGCGACGACGCCATCGTCTCCCCCATCGCCCTCGGTCCCGGCGCCATCTACACCGTCCGGTCCCTGGTGAACACGCCGACGACGGCGCAGCTGGAGGCGGTCAGCGGTTCACCGGCGTCCACGGAGACGCCCGCACAGGCCAGAGCGCTGCGCAACGACCTGCAGCTGCCCCATCCCTACCGGCGCGTCCAGGCTCTGGCCGAGAGGATCACCGCCCACGACAGGACCACCGACGCCAAGGTCCAGGCCCTCATCGCCTGGATCGGCGCGCACACCCACTATTCGACGGACATCCCTCCCCTCCCGCCGGGCGCCGACACCGTCGACGAGTTCCTCTTCGGCAACCGCACCGGGTTCTGCGAGCAGATCTCCACGGCCATGGCCGTCATGCTGCGGTCGATCGGCATCCCCGCCCGCGAGGCGGTCGGCTACGTACCCGGCTCCTACAACCCGATCACCGACCTCTACGAGGTACGGGCCAAGGACGCCCACGCCTGGGTCCAGGTCTGGTTCCCCCGCTACGGCTGGCAGAGCTTCGACCCCACCGCCGTGGTGCCCCTGGCCAACCCCTCGCCCGGTCTCACCCTCGTCCATGACGCCGCCCGCGCCCTACGGCGGCTCCCCCTCGTCCCCCTCGGCGCGGCCCTGGCCGTGGCCGTGCTCACCGCCCTGGTGATCCGCCGTCGGCGGCGGCGGCCGGCCACGTGGGCCATCGCCGTGGCCCGTCGCATGGAGCGCGCCGGCAACCGGGCGGGCCGGCCCAGGCGCCCGGGCGAGACCCTCACCGAGTACGCCTCGGCCCTCGACGCCATGGGTGGCGACACCTCGGGGACCTGGGCGGCGCTGGCCTGGTTGGTCGAGGCGAGCGCCTACGGAAGTGAGGAGCCGTCGGACGAGGAGCGCCGTCGGGCCGAGCACGCCAGCCGCACCATCCGCCCCGACCGGCACCGGGCCCCGGACGGACCGTCCTCCGAGCTGGTGGGAGCGTCGGTCAGGCCGGCAGCTGTCCCCGCGCCTCGTCGAGGCTCGCTCCCGCCTCCACCAGGGGACGCAGGCCCATCAGCTGGCGGGGCCGGCTGAACCCGAGGGCGGCGGACACCCTGCCCTCCCGGCCGTAGAGGGCGACGAAGCGCCGCTCCTCGAGGGACCCGTCGACCACGATGATCTCGTCGTCGGGGCGGGGATGGCCGATCACCTGGATCTTCGTCTCGTACTGATCGGACCAGAAGTAGGGCACCGGCGCATAGGTGGTGGCCTGGCGGCGTCCGGCCAGGAGGCTGCGGGCGGCCGCCACCCCCTGCTCGGCGGCGTTCGTCCAGTGCTCGATGCGGATCTCCTCGCCGAGCCGGTCGTCGAACCAGCGAGCCATGTCTCCCGCCACCACCACGTCGTCCGCCGCGTGCAGGGTGGCGTCGGCCCGCACCCCGTTGTCGACGTCCAGGCCGGAGTGGTCCAACCACTGCGTGGTCGGGGCCACACCGATCCCCACCACGACGACGTCGGCGGGGATCACCGAGCCGTCGATCAGGGCCACGCCGCTCACCCTCTCACCGGACGGCGCCTTCTCCGTCACGAGCTTCGACACCCCGGCCCCGAGCCGAACGTCGACACCGTGGTCGGTGTGCAGGGCGGCACACACCGCGCCCATCCGATCACCGAGGACGCGCGCCAACGGGACGGGAAGCGCCTCCACCACGGTGACCTGGAGGCCGAGGCCCCGGCATGTGGCGGCCACCTCGGACCCGATGAATCCGGCCCCCACGACGACCAGCCTCCTGTCCCGCTCCGAGACGTCGGCACCCAGAGCGAAGCAGTCCTCGAGCGTCCGCAGTGTGTGCACGCCGCCGAGGGTCGCCGTCCCCGGGAGGGTGCGGGGGTGGGCGCCGGTGGCCACGACGCAGCCGTCGTACTCCACGCTGCCCCCGTCGTCGAGATCGACGCGGTGGCCGGCCACGTCGAGGGCGGTGGCGCTGTGCCCGAGCCGGAGGTCGAGGCCGAGAGCGTCGATCTTGTCAGGGGGCCGCAGCCGGACCCGGTCGAGACCCCACGTCCCGGCCAGCAGCTGCTTCGACAGTGGTGGGCGGTCGTACGGTGGGTGCGCCTCCGCCCCGATGAGGACGATCCGACCGCCGTAACCCTCGGCGCGCAGCGTCTCGGCCGCGCGCAACCCGGCCAGGGAGGCGCCGACCACGGCGATCGTCGAGTGCGAGTCGAACACCATGAGCGGATAAACACTAACGGCGCTACTCCCTCGGCCGGTGACCACGGGACGGTCACCACGGGACGGTGAGCACGGAGACAGACGCGTTCTACGGGACGAGCGCTGAGCGGTCCGGCTCTAGCTGGCGGCGATGCCCTCCATGGGCGATGTCAGACCGGTCACGGTGCCGATCTCGAACAGAGTCCCGTCCGCCTTGACGTGGAACTCGTCGAGCGTGCCCGCCCCACCGTTCTCCACGTACAGGAATCGGCCGTTCGGGGTGGCCGCCGAGTCCGTGGTCCCGGCCTCGGTCGACGCCGCCACTCCGAGCAGGACGGGGGTACCACCGGTACTCACCTGGAAGGAACTGACAGTGGCGCTGCCGGCGTTCGACCCGTAGAAGAAGCCTTTGTCCTCGGTCACCCAGCACAACGCCGTCTCACCGTCGCTCACCGATCCGAGAGCGCTGACCGTGTCCCCCGGGTTCAGTGTGTAGACGCTCAGGGCGCTCGTCCCCGCTTCGGTCACCACCAGGTGCCCGGCCTGGTCGAAGGTGAAGGAGAACGGAACAGGCGTGGCCGACGGATTCTTCACCGGATGCAGACTGAGGAGCCCGGCGAAGCCGACGGAGAAGACATCGATGTCGTTGCCGCTCTGCTTGGTCGTCACGATGACCTCGGAGCCGTCGGGTGAGAAGCCCACCTGACCCGGTGACTCGAGGTAGTTCGGCGGGTCGGTGTTGGCCAGGCCGAGTGAGCGATTCGAGCCGGGCAGCGGTCGTAGCGTGTCAGCGATCACGGCGTAGCCCTGGACCGCCCCCGCCCCTCCGGCATCGAGGACGTAGACGAGGCCCCGGTGCACGGTGATCGAGGTCGGGAACTGACCACCGGAGGGAACGATCTGCCACAGCGCCAGTTGATCACCCGAGACCCGGAACACCGACACGGTGTCGCTGCCGGCGTTGACGGCCACCAGGATGCGTCCCCCATCGGCCAACGCCAGCGAGCCCTGCGAGGCCAGGGGGTCGACGACCGATCCGGCCGCCACGGCACCGTCACCTCCCGTGTCGTAGGTGCCGGCCGGCGAGAGGGTACCGTTCGACGCCTGGTCGTAGGCGACTATCTGGTTCCCGTCCGGGTTGTCGGTCTGGAGAAAGACGGCGTGGTCCGTGAACGGCGCCGTCGGGGGCGTTGCCTGGGGAACAGTGGCGGCGGCGGAGCCGGCGATGCCGAGGGTGCTTCCGGCCACGGCCAGGGCTCCGAGCAGAACCGTCGTGGCGCCTCGCTTGATTTTGGTCACAGTCGCTCCTGTTGTTCGGGATCGTGTCCGACATCTCTTCAGTCCCCCGATGGCGTCGTCCGTTACAACCGTTGCCCGGCCGGCCGGCCGGCCGGCCGGCGGCCGCCGTCGGCCCCCACCGTGCGCCGCGGCCGCGTCGACGTGACCGGGGCCTACGCTGCCCGGTGTGGGAGAGGAGGAGTTGGTCGAGCGGCTTCGCCAGAAGGACGGGGATGCCTTCGCCGCCCTCGTCGAGCGTTACCACATGCCGATGATCCGACTGGCCATGACCTTCGTGACGAGCCGGTCCGTGGCCGAGGAGGTCGTCCAGGACACCTGGCTGGGGGTCATCGGCGGGATCGCTCAGTTCGAGGAGCGGTCGTCTCTCAAGACGTGGATCTACCGCATCCTGGTCAACCGGGCCCGCAAGACCGGGGAGCGCGAACGGCGCACGGTGGCCGTCGACGACGTCGCCGAGG
The DNA here is from genome assembly GCA_963800065.1 of uncultured Acidimicrobiaceae bacterium. GTDB lineage: Bacteria > Actinomycetota > Acidimicrobiia > Acidimicrobiales > UBA8190 > CAWJFJ01. The sequence goes on from CAWCZO010000011.1 coordinate 170,617, forward strand.
CAGAGCGTTTCTCTCCGGCCGGGTCATGGATGCGCCCCCCGAGGGAGTGGACCGACGACGTCATCGACCGGCTCTTCGCCACGGCCGTGGCCAAGAGGCTGCGGATCGCCATCGACGAACTACCCCCGACCCAGTGCCAGGTTGTAACGCTGCGGGACGTCGAGAGACTGTCTGCACGAGAAGTCTGCGATGTCCTCGGTATCACTGAAGCGAACCAGAGGGTCCTGCTCCATCGCGCCCGCGGCCAGCTCCGTCGAACCATCGAGCTCGAGATCGAAGGGGGGTGACCGTGCGAATCCTGAATCGTGACCTCGTCTGCCGGCAGGCCGTCGCACTGGTCACCGAATACCTCGACGGAACCCTCTCCCGACGTCAGCGTCGTCGGCTCGAGGCCCATCTCCGCAATTGCCCGAATTGCAGCCGGTACCTCGAACAGATCCGCCTCACCATCGACGCCGTCGGCCACGTCGAGCCCGACGAGCTCGATCCCGAGGTCAAGGAGGATTTGATCGATCTCTACCGTCGCTTCCACGAGGACTGAGGCGGCGGCCCCGCTCGCCGCTAGGCCCCGAACATCGTCATCCACTGCTCGGGTGTCCGGAGTCGGAACACGTAGTTGTTCCGGCGGACGTCTCCCAGGCCGCCCGACGGCTCCGGTGAGTAGAGGTGGCCCGGGTAGAGCACGGTGTCATCGCCGAAACGGGCCAGCCGGGTGGTGAGCGACTGGTACATCTGTTCGGGGTCGCCGCCGGGGAGATCGGTCCGGCCGCAACCATCGAGGAACAACGTGTCACCGGAGACGAGCCGACCGTCGACGGCGAAGCACTGGCTGCCGGGGGTGTGGCCGGGGGTGTGGACGAGCTCGATCTCCACCGTCCCCACCGTCACCACGTCGGCGCTGTCGTGCTCGATGAGGTCCTTCTGGCCGACACCGGTGGCCCGCACCACCCAGGGACTCTCGGCCCGTTGGACGTGGACCGGTACCGGGACCTGCTCCAGCAGGGTGGTGATCCCCTCGATGGGGTACCCCATCAGGTCCCCGCCCACGTGGTCGGGGTGGAAGTGGGAGGCGAGAACCCCGACACAGCGCATGGAGTCGGCGGCCAGGATCTCGAGGAGCCCGCCGATGTCGTAGGCGGGATCGACGACCACCGCCTCACCGGTGCTGCGGTCGCCGATGAGGTAGCAGAAATTGACCATCTGGCCGGCCACCGGGTCGCCCGTGGCGAAGTCGCGACCCGACAGGAGCTGGCGGAAGTAGAGACGATCGTCGGCGGGCATCTCCCGATCGTAGAGGCCCTACCGGTAGGTCTTGCGCGCGAACACGGCCTGGGGGCCGGCCACCCGGTCCAGGAAGACCAGGCCGTCGAGGTGGTCGACCTCGTGGAGGACGGCACGGGCCTCGAAGGCGTCGACGCTCAGGGTGCACCGCTCGCCGTCGACGCCCAGACCGCTCACCGTCAGCCGGGTGGCCCGTGCCACCTCCCCCGTCAGGTCGGGAACGCTCATGCACCCCTCACGGGCGGTGGCCGGGTCGTGGGCGGCCACCACCACGGGGTCGAAGAGGACGAACGTCCCGTGGCACGACACGGCCTTCCGATGGCCCGTCACATCGACCACGAAGGCCCGTCGGGCCACACCGATCTGGGGCGCCGCCAGCCCGACGCATGCGGGCGAGGCGCGCATGGTGTCGACGAGATCGTCGGCCAGGGCCAGAGCGTCGGCGTCGACCTCCCCGACGGGCGCAGCGGTCGTCATCAGAACGGGGTGCGGCAGGGTCAGCACGGCGCGGACGCTCATCGATGGGACCGACTCAGAGGAGATCGACCTCGTCCCGGGTCACCGTGCAGTGCACGCCCACGGAGGTGGCCGCCCCCCGGATGCGCTCGCCAGCCGCATCGCCGGCGGCGCCGGCCGGGAGGGTGACCCGCAACGTCATGACGTAGACGGGCGCACCGTCGTCGCCCACGAGGTGGGTCGTGAGGTCCACGACGTTGCCCCCGGCGTCGGCCAGCGCCCCCGTCACGGTGCGGACGATCCCGGTCCGGTCGGCACCGTGCACGGCGATCGTCCAGGACTCCTCTCGTGGTCCCTCCGGTTCTCCCGGGGGCGGCGTGTCGTGGAGGGGACGCACGGCCACCACCAGTTCGAATCGGCCCGCCACCTCGCCAAGGGCGCCCTCGAGGGCGCCGGCGGTGACGCCGTCGGGGGCCGACACAACCAGGAGGACGGCGAAATGGCCCTGGAGGTTCGTCATCGTCGAGTCTTCGAGATTGCAACCCAAATCGGCGAGAACCCCGCTCACGGCGGCGACGATGCCGGGGCGGTCGGCGCCCAGAGCACTGAGCCACAGTCGTCCCATCGGCGAACACTACGTCACGGTGGGGCGCCGACGCCCTCCACCGCGGCCGCCCGGCCGAAGACAACGGCGAAGAGAGCCAGCCCCCCGGCGAACTCCCACTCGTTGAAGAACGAGAGCCGGTCGAACAGATCGAAGAGGCCGACGACGGCGGCCGCTCCGAGGAAGAAGCCGTAGGTGTCGCCGGGGAGCCGCCACAGCGCCAGCGCGACGGCGATGGCGATGGCCGTCGCCGGGAGCCAGGTCCCGGGGGTGAGTCCGTGGAGGACGGCGGTGGTGTACAGCGAGAGCGAGTCCCGCCGGGCGGGGAGATCGAGATTGAGGGTGATGGCACCGGACACGAAGGCATGGATGTTGGCGGCCGCCCAGGGGAGGATGAAGGCGGCGGCGGCGCCCACCGAGAGGGCCGTCCGGCGCCAGCCGAAGTCCTCCCACATCGCCGCCAACGGAACGAGCATCCAGGTGTACGGCTTGCAGGTCAGGGCCAGGGCGAAAGCCACCACGGCCCAACCCCGCCGACCGCGTCTCACCGCATAGCCGGTGAGACACAGAGCCAGCAGCGAGAGGGGGTCGACCCATGATTGATCCAATCCGAAGAGAAATCTCGGGTAGAGGAGGAACAGACCGGCAATCAGGGCGTCGTCAGAGCTCCTGCTCATCCGGATCAGGATGAGAGCGGTCAGTGCCATGGCCGTCAGGAGTCCGTAGCGGACGTCCCCGAACACGACGTGGAAGGGCCACAGCAACACGGCCGCCCCGGGCAGATAGGTGAACCGGTTGGACACCTCGCGGGGGATGCCGCTCGTCCATCGGACGGCGTAGATGTCGTGGCCGTGGGACAAACCACCGGCGGCCGCCTGCAGCATGTACCACGTGTCGATCGAGGGCCGGGGGTCCGACAGCACCATGGCCACCCCGGCTCCCGTCACGATGGCCACCACGGCGTAGGCGGTGAGCCGGCCTCTTCGCCGACCGAAGAGCGCCCATACCACCACCGACAGGGCGGCGACCCCCGTCAGGGAGCGGCTGAGGTAGAGCGCTGCCACGTCCGAGTGGGAGATACCGGCGGGGAGGACGACGGCGGCGGCGGCCACGGTGGCCACCGCCAGGGTGACGCCGGTCATGGCCGACCGTTCTCGTCGTAGGGATCGCCCGACGGCGACAGTGACGACGAGGAGGGCGACACCCACCGTCATGATGACGACGCTCGTCTGCGCGTAGCCCCCGAAGGTGGCGGCCGCCCCGAAACCTATCGCCGACCACGCCGCCAACAACGTGAGGTTGGCGTCGAAGGGTCCCCACCGCAGATGGCTCCGCCGCCCCGTGTCGCCCGGCCGACGGCTGGGAGAGAGCGCGTCCTGTTTCTCGTCACCGACAGGGCGGGCCATCGGGCAAAGCGTAGGGACGACCGGTGGGCCCGGGCGGGATGGCACCGACCATGGCACTACATTCTGCGGAATGAGCGCCACCGTGCCCGTTCACCCCGGTCTGTTCACCGATGGCGATCCACCCCACCTGTTGGGCGGCCGGTGCCGCACCTGTTCGCATCATCACTTCCCCCGTCACGACATCTGCCCCTACTGCGCGTCCGACGCGACCGAGACGACCCAGCTCTCGGACGTCGGGCGCCTGTGGGCGTGGACCGCCGTCACCCATCCTCCTCCGGGCTACCGGGGGGAGACGCCCTACGGCTTCGGCGTGGTCGAGTTGCCCGAAGGTCTGCGTATCGTCACCCGTCTGACCGAACCGGACCCCTCACGCCTGCGCGTCGACCAGCCCATGCACCTGGTCACGGACCCCCTGCACACCGATGACGAGGGCCACCGGGTCGTCACCTACGCCTTCGCCCCCGACGAGTCAGAGTCGCGGTGACGGCCGTCGAGATCGCCGGCATCGGCCTCCATCCGTTCGGGCGTTTCGACGGTGTGACCCTGACCGACATGGGGGCGGCGGCCGTGGGCCATGCCTTGGCCGAGGCGGGCGTGGTCCGGGGCGGGTTCCAGGCCGCCTTCTGTGGCACCGCCTACGGTGGGGTGGCCACCGGGCACAAGGTGCTCGGCGCCCTCGGGATGACGGGGATGCCCATCGTGGACGTTGAGGCCGGGTGCGCCAGTGGCGCAGCCGCCCTCATGCTCGGCAGCGCCGCCATCAGGGGTGGGCAGTACGAGACGGTCCTCGTCTTCGGAGTGGAGAAGATGCCCCGGGGCATCATCCGCTCCTCCTTCTTCGATCCCTGGCAAGAGGAGGCGGGGTACGCCGCCACTCCGGCGTACTTCGGCCTGCGGGCCCAGCGCTTCATGCTCACATCGGGGGTGACCAAGGATCACCTGGCCGCCGTGGTGGTGAAGAACAGGCGCCACGGGGTCGAGAATCCCGACGCCATGTACCGGTCCGAGGTCGGGGCTGACGCCGTCCTCGGATCCCGGGTGGTGTGCGAACCCTTGCACCTGTGGATGCTGTGCTCCCCCAACGAGGGCGCCGCCGCCGTCGTGCTCAGACGAGGCACGGCCACGGGGGGAGCCACGGCGGGCGGGCGGGTGGAGCTGGCCGCCGCCGTCTTGCGGTCGCACCTTCCCGGCGCCGTCCTGAGCGAGTCGACCCCGATGGCCGGGCTCACCGACGACGACCTCCCCACCCCCACCACCCTGGCCGCCAACGACGCCTACGAGGTGGCGGGCCTGGGTCCGCGTGACCTCGACGTCGTCGAGTGCCAGGACACCGACGCGGCGCGCGAGTTGATGTCGTACGAGGAACTGGGTCTGTGCCCACCGGGGGGGGCGGCGGAGATGCTGGAGGCCGGCGTCTCCTCGATCGGCGGCCGCCTCCCCGTCAACCCGAGCGGCGGACTCCTGTCCAAGGGGGAGCCTCTGGGGGCGTCGGCCCTCGGCCAGGTGGTGGAGCTCGTCCGCCAATTGCGAGGGGAGGCCGGGGACCGTCAGGTCCACGGCGCCCGTGTGGGGCTGGCGCACACCGTCGGACGGGGCGCCAACGCCGGTGTGGTGGTTCTGCGACGTTCCTGAACGAGAACCGCGGTCGCATCACGGGCCCGGCGGGCCAGATCTACAGTGGCCGGCAGGTGCTTCGGGGGTGTGGCGCCAAAGGGGGAATCGATGAGCCAATTCACGGTGGCGGGCATGTTCCGCGCCAACGTGGCCGGCGTCGGCGACCGACCGATGTTCCGCATCGGCGGGACCACGGTGACATGGTCCGAACATCACCGTCGGGCCTCGTCGGTGGCCCAGGCTCTCCTCGGCGAAGGGGTCTCCCCCGGCGACCGGGTGGCGTTCCTCGATCGCAACGGGCTCGCCTATTTCGAGGTCTTGTTCGGCGGGGCCCTGGCCGGGGCGGTGAACGTGGCCGTCAACTGGCGCCTGGCCCCTTCCGAGATGGCCGGGGTGATCGACGACTCCCGGGCCACCGTCCTGGTGATCCATCCCGACTTCGTGCCCTGCCTGGCCGCCATGGACAGCGGTCTTCCCCATGTCACCAGGATCGTCGTCCTCGGTGAGGCCAAGGCCGACGCCGATCTCGGCGGATCGTCGGATCTGGCCCGGCGCGTCGGCTACGAGGAATGGCTGGCTGCCCGTGATCCGATCGACCCCGGTCATGTCGGCGCGCCCGACGACGTCTCTATGCAGCTGTACACGTCGGGCACCACCGGTCTCCCCAAGGGCGTGATGCTGGCCAACCGCAACATCTCGACCATGATCGAACTGGCCGGTTCCGACGCCTTCGACATCGACGACACCACCGTGAGTCTCGTGGCCATGCCTCTGTTCCACATCGGCGGATCGGGGTGGGCACTGACCGCCATGTCTCGAGGAGGGACGTCGGTGATCCTGCGCGACCTGGACCCGGCCGAACTGCTCCGGCTGGTGGAGCGCGAACGGATCACCCACGCCTTCGTGGTCCCGGCCGTCCTCATGTTGCTCCTGGCCACCCCGGGGATCGAGAAGGCAGACCTTTCGAGCCTTGACACCATCTTCTACGGGGCGTCACCGATCGCCGAAGACGTGCTCGTCCGGTGCATGAGCGTCTTCGGTTGCCGCTTCTCCCAGGTCTACGGCATGACGGAGACGTCCGGTGCCATCGTCCGGCTCGAGCACGAGGACCACGACCCCGACGGCGACCGTCGCCACCTCCTGCGCGCCGCCGGAAAGGTGCTGCCCACGGTCGAGATCCGCATCGTCGACCCCGACACCGCCACCGACGTCCCCACCCACGAGGTGGGCGAGATCTGGACCCGTTCGGGCTACAACATGGTCGGCTACTGGGACAAGCCCGAGGAGACGGCCCGCACCGTCGTGGACGGCGGCTGGTTGCGGACGGGTGACGCCGGGTACCTCGACGACGAGGGCTACCTCTTCCTCCACGACCGGATCAAGGACATGGTCGTCTCCGGCGGGGAGAACATCTACCCGGCCGAGGTGGAGAACGTCCTCCTGGCCGTTCCCGGCATCGCCGACGCCGCCGTCATCGGCGTCCCCGACGAGTCCTGGGGTGAGACGGTGAAGGCGGTGGTCGTCCGCGACGCCGGCTCCGACATCGCCGCCGGGGAGATCATCACCTTCTGTCGGGACCGGTTGGCGCACTACAAATGCCCGACGTCGGTCGACTTCGCCGAGCTCCTCCCCCGCAACCCGTCCGGGAAGATCCTCAAGCGTGAGCTGCGCGAGCCGTACTGGGCCGGTCGGGAGCGTCGCATTCACTGACCACATCGTCGGAGGTTCCCGGCAGAACGCCCTTCTCAGCCCGACGCTCCTCGGGCACCGTCTTCGAGGGTCCGGGCCAGGATCCCGAGGGTGGCCCGGAGCGCTCCTTCGGACAGAACGGGGAAGATCCCGGCCTTCTTCACGGCGGGGTCGATCGACGCCCAGTCGTAGTAGGAGGTGACGCGGGTGCCGTCCTCGACGGGCTCGAGGCCGTAACCGTAGACGTGGCCCACCGAGGGCCGCCTCTCACCGGCGATCGTCCAGGCGATCTGGCGGTCCGGCACCCATCGAGCGATGGTGACGATCACGTTGTAGCGACCCATCGGACGGTCGTTGAGCGCCCGGCGGTCCATGTGAACGACGAAGCTGTCACCGACGGCCGTCACGGGATCGCCCGTAGCCCCCATCAGCATTCCGGAGCTGTCGATCATGACGTGACCGTGTGGGTCGCACAGCAGCCTGAAGATCGTCGAGGGCGCGGCGGCGATCACCCGCTGCACCTCGAACCGCTCGGTCGTCATCTCCTCATGGATGTCAGCCGGGTCAGAAGAGGGCCTGATCCTCTTCCTCATCGGGACCCGGTGGGTCACCGACCCCGTCGACGTCGTCGAGGTCATCGACCCCACCGACTTCGCCGTCGTCATCGAGTTCCCGGTTGACGGACTCCAGGCGGGGGACGAGCTCCTCCACCTGCGCCCGAGTCTTCCGGACGCGCCGGTCGAGCTCGTCGACGATGGCCGTAGCCCGCTCGAGCCGGACGACGAGCTGGTCGACGTCAACGTCGCGCTGCTCGAAGAATCCGACGATGGCGTCGAGCTCCCGGCTCGCCTCGGTGTAGCTGAGCTCGCCCACCGGGATGGCGGCGTCACCCGCCTCAGGCCTTGTCATCGATCCTCCTCTCGGCCGTCAGGTCGCGTCGGTCCGTCCCCGTCACGTCAACCTGTCGCACATCGGAGACGGCGGCGCCGTCGGCGAAACGGGTCACGAGCACCGAACCCTCGGCCAGGGCGCCGGCCGAACGCACGATGCGACCATCCTCACCCAACGTCAGCGTGTAGCCCCGCACCAGCTGCCGATCCACGTCGTAGGCGGCCAGAAGGCGCCGCCACGATTCCAGTCTCTCGGCCTCCTGGGCGACGGCCCGCCGGGCGCCGGGGCCGACGCGGGCGGCGCGCTGGTCGACCGTCATCGCCGCCACGTCGAGCTGCCGGCGGGCCTGGGCGGCGATTCGTCGTGACCGGGTCTCGAGCCGTTCGGAATGCCGGTTCAGCTGATGCCGGGCGGCCTGACCCAGACGGGCCCGTGCCGTCCGGTCGCGTTCGACGGCACCTTCCAACACCTCGGTGGCCCGCCTGGCCACGAGTCCGGCGGTCAGGACGACGGACTCCCACCAGGCGCCGGCCCGCCGTACCAGCTCCTGACCGCACTCGGTGGGGGTGACGAAGCAGCAACCGGCCACGATGTCGGCCACCGACTGGTCCCCCGTGTGGCCGATCCCCGTCCAGACGGGCACCGGGCAGAGGGCCACGGCGCGGGCCACGGGCTCGGAGTCGAAAGCCACCAGATCGGCCTTCGAACCACCTCCGCGCACCAGCACCAGCAGGTCACAGGCGGCGGCCAGCGCGGCGACGGCGCGGGCGATGGCGGCGGGAGCGGCGGCTCCCTGGACCTGGGCCGCCACCACCACGACGGTGAAGGCGAGCCCCGATCCTTCCAACTGGCCCAGGAAGTCCTTGAACCCTTCGGTGCCGGGACTCCCCACCAGGCCGACCCGCAGGGCCAGCTCGGGTACGGGAAGCGAACCGTTACGACGGAGGAGCCCTTCGGCTTCGAGGGCCTTCAGGAGGGCGGCCCGCCGGGCCGCCAGCCGGCCCAGGAGGGCGTCGACGTCCACGTCGACGGCGATGAAATTGACCTGGGCCCGGGGGGCGTAGAACTCGACCCGGCCGCGCAAGGTCACCACGGTACCGACCTCGAGGACGATTCCCTGCCTGGCCAGTGACGCCTTCATGGGGGCCCACGTCCTCTGCCAGCAGTTGATCTTCAGGACCTTGGCGTCACGGCCGTGCCGTGCCTCGGGGTCGACCAGGTCGATGTAACAGTGCCCCGTCCGATCGGTGATGCTCTGCACCTCACCGCGCACCCAGACCAGTTGCCCCCGGGGGAAGGCCCTGGTGATGGCCGCCTGCACCTGATCGAGCAGGGTGGCGATGGACAGCACGTCCGGTCGATCCGGAGGGAGGAGCTGCGCGGTCCCGGACTCCATGGTCCGACACCCTATCGAGGAGGTGATCGGCGGCGGTTCCGTCGCCAAACGTCGGGAGAACACCGCCCCGACCTGGCACACTGGGGGGCGACGGTGAGCCGGTCGGGTGACCGCGGCACGGACCCGCATCACGCGGGGATCGTGTCGAGGAAGGTCGGGGCTCCACAGGGCAGGGTGCTGGCTAACGGCCAGTCGGGGCGACCCGAAGGACAGTGCAACAGAGAGCAGACTGCCGATGGCGGGCCCAGGCCCGCACAGGCGAGGGTGAAACGGTGCGGTAAGAGCGCACCAGCGCCCGGGGTGACCCGGGCGGCTCGGTAAACCCCACCCGGAGCAAGGCCAAACGTGGGACATGGGCGGCCCGCCCGCCCCCTACTGGGGGCAGTCCCCAGGTAGGCCGCTTAGATGGATGGTCACCACGCCCCTCGGGGCGCACAGAACCCCGCCTACAGGCCGGCTCACCGTCACTAGGCCTTGGACGAGGATTTCGTGAGGGCGGCATTCCCCGGACGGTGGCCAGACCGCGGGCCCAGGACCGAGACGATCGCTTCGCCGGGACCGTACGGTCCCGCCAGGCGAGTGGTCTTCCCCTCTGTTCCGACGACAACCTCATCGCAGGACCTAGGACTAGACCACAAGCGCAGGCAGTGGAGGCTCGGTTCGTCGGTCCAGGGTCCCGGTTGTATTTTGGGGCGGTGGGCGACGACACCTGGGCCTGTTTGGCTGACCAATTTGCCGATGAGGCATATGCCTCGGTGAAGGGACATGTGCGCACCTATGTGATGCACCAGCAGCTGCTCGAGCACCTGCCGCCGCCTCCAGCGCATGTGCTCGACGTCGGCGGCGGCGCCGGCCATCAATCGTTTCCACTGGCCCAGGCCGGCTACGACGTAACACTGCTCGACCAGTCGCCGGCGATGCTGGACAAAGCGCGACAGCGGCTCCAGCGGCTTCCCGCTGAGGCCCAGCGACGCGCCACGCTCTTACAGGCCGACGGCGAGAACGCCCACGATGCGGTGAACGGCCAACGCTTCGACGCCGTGTTGTGTCATGGCGTGCTCGGATACCTCGAGCAACCGGGGCCTTTGGTCAACCAGCTGTGCCGGTGCGCCGCTGCCGGTGGCCTGGTCTCGATCATGACGGGGAACGCCAAGACGATGGCCGTGCGCCCGGCCTTGGAACGGCGGTGGGGCGACGCTCTGGCGGCGTTCGACGCCAGAACCGAGATTGGGGTGCTGGGAGTGCCGGGTCGAGCCGACACGGTGGAGGAACTCAGCGAACTCATGCAGAGCCAGGGCGTGGAGCCACTGCGCTGGTACGGGGTATGGCTGTTCGTCGACTGGCTCGAATTCAGTGGCGCCCAGTTGGATCCCAACGATTCACAGCAGGTCGCGGCGACAGCCGCCGTCGAACTCGAGGCCAGCCGACGAGACCCCTACCGCCAACTCAGTCGCGTCTTTCATCTCGTGGGACGCAAAGGTCCGAACTGACGGGGCAACAGCAGCCAACCGCTGGGTCAGCACGCGCCTCTGCGCCGCTGAACGATCCCGTTCTGCCTCGGCTGTGCCGGTAGGGCCCGAGACTCCCACCACGGGACGTCCACCGACAGTGCTCGTGCTTGGGGGCACGTTCCGGAGCGCCTCGTTGCGCACCGCCGCTGACTGGTGGGAACCTGACTCACATGCGAGCCGTCGAGCTTGTCTTCGCCATAGGGTGGGCCGCGTTCTGGATCTACTGGCTCGTGGCGGCCTTCTCGATGAAGAGAGGTCGCTTACCGTGGGGCCGCGAGTTGCGCATCAGGGCGCTGATCGTCGCCCTGGCAATCGTCTTGATCCGCTTCGGCGCCTTCCGGGGCCATGGGCTCAACACTGATCCATGGCGCGCCGGTCTCGGGCTCGTACTCTTGGCGCTCGGGTTGGGGTTCGCCATCTGGGCGCGGGTGAACCTCGGGCGAAACTGGGGCACGCCGATGTCGCAGAAGGACGACCCCGAGCTCGTGACCAGCGGTCCGTACCACCTCGTCCGCCACCCCATCTACTCCGGCATCCTTGTCGCCAGTATCGGCACCGCCGTGGCCTTGACGTGGCTGTGGTTGGTCGCCGCTGGTCTGGCCGGGATCTACTTCGTCTACAGCGCGACCGTCGAGGAACGCAACATGGCCGAGCAGTTCCCCGAGACCTATCCCGCCTATCGGCGTTCGACGAAGATGCTCGTTCCCTTTGTCTTCTAGGTGGACTCAGCTGGTTTCAGCTTGACGCGCTACCTGGAAGTTGAGTGATGGGACTTGGAGGTGGAGGCATGGGACTTGCGCGTGGAGGCACGGGCACGGCCCGTGATCGTCTGTGCGGATGTTCCACTGGCCGAGGTGATGACCGCGGAATGGGCATCGAGCCTTCCTGGCCACCAGGCAACGAACCATCCGTCCCCGGTTGTGGCGTGTACGTGCCCGCCGTCGCTCAGCACGAGCGTGACGCCCGTTACACCCTCCTGGATCTGGCCATCGACGAGGGTAAAGGCACCCTGGCTCGCCGATGCCAAATGCGTGAGGGTCACATGACTGAGACTTCCCGAACTGCCACTGCTGAGTACGGACGAACTACCGGACGCGTTGAACCTGTTCGTGCGTCCCGAGACGTTCCCGATGCGCGAGACCGACATGGAGCCTCCACCCGGGGTGTTCTGCGAGACGACGGTGACCGACGGTCCCGTGAGACAGGTGGCACCCCCACTTCCGTTCTGAAAGACCACGAGGGTGAACGGTCCCCGTACGTCGGTGGCCACTGCACTCCATCCGTTGCCCGGGTCAACACCTGGCGACACCGGTGGGGTACCGGCGAGCTGCGCAAGGCAGGTGGCGTCGGCCCTAGACGTCTGCTGGACCGACGGCGCTGTCGGTGACGCGCTCCAGCCTGCAAACGCGGCTTGGGAGCCAGCGAGTACGAGGGCCAGAGACGCACCGAGCGCCACGCTGAGCCCCGGAACGCCGATCCTGAGCAGTCGGGTCCTGGCTCGACGACGGGACTGCCGTCGCGCCAGGTCGGTCTCGATGGCGTTGCGAAGATCGACCCGATAACGCTGTAGATCAGGATGGAGCGAGTTCATGGTTGGGGACCTCCTAGGGCCAATTGCAGTCGACGGATCGAACGTGAGACACGAAGCCGAGCTGCCACCGGCGTGCAGTTGAGTCGGTGCGCGATCTCCCGGTACGGGCGGTCCTCGACGAGACGCAACACCAGGAGTTGGCGTTCGCCCTCGGGGAGGCTGGCGAAGGCACAGAGCACGGCAGAGGGGAACGACAGGCGTTCCTCTACGGCTTCGTACCCGTGCTCCTCGACCGTGGCGATGGGCAGTCCCAGACGCGCTCGGGCCGAATACTCGACCTGGCGCTTGCGCACCGAGGATCGCAGGACGTTTTGAGCGATACCGAGCAACCACGGTAGGGCTGACCCGTTGACCTGGTCTTTGAATCGTCCCCGGCTGCGCCAGGCCTGGGCGAACACCTCGGCTGTCAGGTCGGCGGCGTAGTCCCCCACCCTGGAGGAGGCCCAGGCGAACACCTTGGAGGCGTGCCGGTCGTAGACCGCCGAGAAGGCGTCGGGGTCATCCAGGCGCAGGAGGTCTGCGTCGGACAGATCCTCTGGGATTGACCTCACACCCTATAGATCGCTGCTCGCAGAAAAGTGTGTCATGTCACGCGGGATCGAGGCCGCGGCCAGGATCGAGCGGCCTTTTCCACGGCGTTGCCGCCGTCCCGTACGTCCCGTTCAACGAGTGTGCCGGCGCCGGACCTCAGATCCGACGCCGGCGACGCCGGCGGATCGCCATCGGGCCCGCCGGGACGACGGCCCCATGGCGACGGTGGCGATGGCAACGGATCCGCGATGGGGCGAAGCGAGGGCCGAACCGGAGCTTCCCGACGGGCACCACGGATCCGTTGGCACACCGACGCACGGATCGGGCATTGTGGGCAGGTCGCCGGGAACCTTGCGCAACACCGTGCCCGTCCGTTTGGGATATACCTCGGTACTGGAACACGTCAGGAAGCCGGCGTCACACTCGACCTGGGGTAGAAGGGGCCCACCGCTGTTCACGCTCTTGGTGAGCGGCCCGCACTTCGGCTGGGCCTCCTCCAGGTCGGCCGGAGCCGAACCGGCCGGCGCCCGATTACCAGCGAAGCAGTTCTGCGGCTCGCCCGAGGACAAGGTGATCTGGCCGAAGTCGCTGTTGGACTGATTGCCGAAGAACCCGTCGTGGGTGTACGTGTTGTCGAGCAACGCATCCCCCTCGGGGTCGTACACACAACCCAGAGCTCCATCGGGGTGACCACCTGATCCCGAGCAACTGACGCCCGGCGAAGGCGTCCCCGTGTCCGGGTAGGGCACGAACAAGGTGCCCCAGGCGCCGTTGTCGGCGAACGTGTTGTCCATGACCGTGTCGTTGCGGCCCCCCGAAACGGTCATGCCGGTTCCGATGGGCCCGGCCGCCGCCGACCCCGCCGCCGGTGGGTCGGGGTTGTTGTTGTTGTGGACATCGTTGTCCATGAACACCCAGCACGAACGGGTATGGGTTATGGGGCTGATGGCGTGTCCGGGGCAGTCGCCGTTCTGGGGTGGTGGCGGATCGCCCGCCACCTGGGTGTTGGTGTCCACCCCGTCCTGATTGTCGTCGAACTGCGAATGCTCGATGACGACTGCCCCGCCAGAGTTCGTCCCCGAATAGCCGAGAGCGTTGTTCTCCATCCACGCGTGGTCGATCGTCACGTCGCACACCTGGAGACAGGCGCCCACGTACATGCCCGAGTCGTTCATGTTGTCGGCGTACAACTGGTTCCAGCTCGCCGGCCCTGCAGAGTTCGACGAGAACACCCCGTAACCGCCGGCCGCGTTCAGCGAGTAGTACGACGATGTGGCGGTCAGGTACGTCCCCGTGTAGCGGGTCAGGCCGATCGTGCCCGATCCGTCACCCCCGTTCCACCAGATCTGGTTCCCGGCGTCCCCGGCCCCGGTCAGGAAGTTACACACCGTCAGGTTGTCGATCTCGACGTTGTCGGCCTTCCATACGACGATGCCGTTTCGGCCGTAGGCCTTGCCGGTCGGTTCCGATGTACCGTACGCATTGGCGTCCGTGGTCGACGGGCCGGAGGAATCGCCGGCCGGTGCCACGGGGCCGAAGTCCTGGTCCGATGCGTTCGAGGCGCACCGCGGCGAGCCGGGCTTCGTGCCATCGACGATCACCGTGTTGCGGTTCATACCCCGGAGGTGGAGATCCGGTGTGGAGATGACCACACCACCCATGTCACCATCACCGGCCTGGGTGGCGGTCGGAGGGGAGCTCACATCGTCCTGCTCGTGATAGTCGCCCGGTGCCACCAGGATCCAGTCACCGCGATGCGCCGCGTTCACGGCGGCCTGGATCGACGTATATTTGCCGGCCACCCCCTTGTAGGTGCCGACCAGCAGGACACGCCCGGACGCCGTGGGCGCCGTGGTCGACGAGCACGACGACAGCACGGCCGCCACCAGCACGAGAACCATCAGACCGGCGCCACGGAACGGGACAGATCTTCTGCCATGGCTCATGACAACCCCCGTCTTCTCTTTCGCCCAGCTCTGCGATCCTCGGGCCGCACGTTATCTCGGGTACCGCCCTTGGGATGGAGATAGGGGGTACCACTGCAGGCCGCTTCTGACACGTCTCTCCGTCGAATTCGTGATCGCCCTCTATTCGATTGGTGACGTCAGCGAGGGCGGTTCTCTGTCCCCATCCCCGCTGTGACAAAGAGAGCCGTCGCCGGGCCGGCGGTGTCGGCCGTATGCCACACCCCCCGTGGGTTGATGATGGCTTCACCAGCACGGATGGTCGCCGTTCGGATCTCTCCATCGATTTCCTGGCAGAGGGTGATGGAACCCTCTGTACACACGACCAGTTCCTCGCCAAACGGGTGAACCTCCCAGGAATCCCACGGCTCGGTGAAGGTATGCATGGTCACGAGTCGACCTTCAGCACCATCGGCGACGTTGCGCTCTTCGTAGGCTTGGTACCAGTCCATCTCGCCGGTAAACGGTGGCTGAGGGGCCACCGTCGCCCCCAGACCCAGGTGTACCGGTATCTGTTTGAGCGGAAAGTGGTGGTCGTCGGTCATGGGACAAGCCTATCCGTCGGCCCAATTGGACCGAGGGCGAAACGTCCTTACGGCAACTGCGCTTCCGGAAGGTCGAGATCCTCGTCGAGCAGCTGCGTCGATTCCTGTCCAAGGCCGACTGCGTCCGACCAGGCGAAGGTGCCCGACCAGTCAACCTCGCCGTAGTAGCCGCTGGGGTCCATCGTCGAGTACAAGGGCCCGGCCACGCGCACCGCAGGTGCGCCCGATCTGGGGTCAGCCAACCAGAGAGCATCGTCCGCCACGACGACCATCGTGCTCCCCTCCTTGGCCGGGACGGCCAGCAACGCGCCGGCCGGTGACAGGGACAGCGGATTCGGCCGTCCACCGGGGACCGTCGTCCACAGGGCACTGGTGGCATTCCACTGGGCCATCCAACCCGACGAATAGTAGGCCTCGCCGTTGGGACCGAAAGGGCCGGTGGCCGACGCCACTGCGAAGACGAGCATGCCCGACGACGACCAACGGGGGGCCAGACCCACCGAACCGGAGGGGATGGTCACCGCTTGGCAGGTTGCTGCAGGGAAACGGCACAGGTCGACGTCTCGCCCGAGCGTCCAGATGGGTCGGCCTTTGCCGGCCACAACGGCAACGGTGTCTCCGCCGGGTTCCGGCGCCAACCACGTGGGGCCGAGCAGCGAGGACGCCAACGCCACGGGTCGGTCGCCCCCGGCGGGCAGGCTGTAGAGCGTTTGGCCGGTCAATGAATCTGAACCGGAGAACCCAGGGTCTTCCCAGAACAGAAGACCGCCTCCTTCGGGCCACCACGCGGCGAGGTCGATCCCAGATTCGGTCAATTGATAGGCGGTCACGGCCGGCCCACCTGAGGCCGAGACAATCCCCACGCGACCCACGGGTAGGGTCGCCGGAGAGGACGCCGTGGCAGGGTGCCCGAATACCGAATCGTCATAGGCCAGTTCGGTGCCGTCGGGGGCCCAGGCGATGGAGCCCACACCGGCGCCCGTGCCCACGGGCACGCTTGCCGGGGGGGAACCTGGATCGTCGATCCACACGTCTTCGGGCACACCGCCGGGAAAGTTGTATTCGGGTGCCACGGTGTAGGCCAACACCGAACCCACCGGCGACCAGGCGAACATGCCGATCCCGTTGGTCGTCACTTCCCGGGCGTGAGAGGAGCCGGCTTTTGCCAACCACAGGGTGGGAGCGGGCACGTCAAAGCCGTTAGCGGGACCGGTGTGGAGGAACGCCAGCCACTGGTCGTCGAGCGACCAGGCGGGGTTACTGTCGAACCCGCCCCCGGGGGGACCGGTGATCTCGGTCAGGGTTCCTGTATCGGAGAGAACCCCGAGACGCCCGCTGGATACGAAAGCGAGGTCTCCGTGCCCCGCCCATGCCGTCGCGTCGACCGTGACAGATCCAGGAGCCGGTGGATGGGGGGGACCTGGAGGGATGCTTGTGGAGCTCGGCTGGAGCGCGGTCGTGGTCGGGCTGGAGGGGGGCTGGGTGACCTGTTGTCGGCTCGAAGCGATGGTGGCCGTTGAGGAGTCCGGCGCCATGACCGCTCCCAACGCTGCCCCCCCGGCCCCCAAGGTCGTAACCAGAGCCACTGTCGCCCACGAGACGGATCTTCTGGGGACCCCGGCCATGCGTCACCTCTTCGGACTTTGGTCGTCACGATCTTCTCGGACGTGGACCTACGTCGCAAGGAAGAACCGATGACTCCGTTCGTACCGACACGGGTCGACTACCAAGCCGCCCACCCTGATGGCCGAGCGGACCGCTTGTGCTGATGATCCTGTTCGAGATCGTCTTGAGCCGGGGCTCAGCTTCGCTCGGTGTCGACAATGAGGAGGCTGCACGGACACTGGTGCGACACCTTGTTGGGAACACTCCCGAGCATGAACCGTTTCATCCCCGCCATGCCCCTGTTCCCGACAACGAGGAGATCGGCATCAGTGGCCTCGGCGATCCTGATGAGCGCATCGGCCGGGTCACCCTCAGGGTTGTGAACTTCGGCGGACACGCCTTGTCGCCCGGCCTCGGCCAGCACGGCCGCTCTGACTTGTTCGGCATGGTCGCGCAGACTGGCACTGATGGCCTGCGCTGCTCCGGGAACATCGGAGAATCCCAACGTCGTGGCGGAGTGAACCGAATGGACGGCGTGCACCTTGGCCCCTGTCATCTTGGCCAGGGCGAACGCCTCGTTGACGGCGACTCCTGCCCGGTCCGAACCGTCGGTACCAACGACAATGGCCTTGTACATGGGGGCTCCCCTCGCCGTCGCCCGCAGCATCGACGCCAACGCCTGGGCGTTGAAGACTCCTTTGCCACCAATCTATTGGCCTCGGTCTATTGCTTCAACCGCGGTCCGGCGGGACGCTCCCGGGATGCCGCCCCACGGGTTCGGGCTGGTCGGGTTCCGCGGGTATCCCGTCACGACCCCTCTCGAGCGTCAAGTGGTCGATCTCCTCGAGGATCTCCATCGAGGCCAGGACTGCTCCGGAGAACTCGAGAGGGCTCATCCTCTCCCAGAACGCCGTGAGTTCCGCCTCGCTCTCCCACCGGGCGATGCCTATGAGACAGTCATCGTCGTCGGTGGCACGCAGGAGCGTGCTGCCCATCGCCCCCGGTTGCGTCGAGCGGATGCGCAGGGTCCCCTCGTGCCACCAGGTGGCGAAGTCCGCTCTCCGGGCGGCCTCGACCCTCCAGCGGTAGATCACACGAATCACCGGGTCCGACTATATGTGTGGTTCGTCGGTTCACCGCGGAGCGCTCGGCATCGTGCTGGCCAGTCATCCCGGTAGACATGCGAAGATCTGAGGTCGCCTTCATCCAGACAAGGGAGAGGTCGTGGCAAAGCTGATCCTCATCACAGGGGCCTCGGCCGGCATCGGTCAGGCGTGCGCAGACCGTCTCCACCAGAACGGTTGGACGGTCGTGGGGGCCAGTCGACGGGGGACGTCGTCGGGCGGTTGGACCCCGATGGTGATGGACGTGGATAGCGACGAGTCGGTGAGCCGGGGGGTGGCGACGATCGTCGGGGAACATTCCCGTCTGGACGGCGTCGTCGCCTGCGCCGGTTGGGGCCTGGCCGGCCCCGTGGAGATGACCCCCATCTCCGAGGCCAAGGATCAGATGGAGACCAACTTCTGGGGAGCCGTCCGGGTCGTCCGGGAAGCACTCCCGGTCATGCGCCGCCAAGGGGGCGGACGGATCGTGCTCATCGGCTCGATCGGTGGTGTCATCGGCATCCCGTTCCAGGCCTTCTACAGCGCCAGCAAATTCGCCTTGGAAGGCTACGGGGAGGCTCTGGCCCATGAGGTGACACCTTTCGGTATCCAAGTGACGATCGTCGAGCCGGGAAACGTCCGGACCGACTTCACGCGAAGCCGACGCACCGTGGAGCCCCCCAGCGGGGACGAGACGTACTCGGCCGCCGTGGCCAAGGCCGTCGGGTTGATGGAGAAGGACGAAGCGAACGGTGTCGATCCGAACGATGTCGCCGTCGCCGTCGAGCGAATTCTCCGGGCGTCCCGGCCCCGGCGGCGGGTGTCCGTCGGCAAGATGGACGAACGGGTCGGCATCCTGGCCAAACGGCTGTTGCCCTACCGCTTCTTCGAGAAGGCGGCCAAGAGCAGTCTGGGTGTCTGAGCAGCGTCCGCCCGTCACCGCTGCTCACCTCCGAGGTCAGGAGGCGTTGGGCGACAGGTGACGGGCGAGGAAGGCGAGCGACGGCGGTTCCTGGGCGCGGAAGAACGGTCCTGTGTGACAGCCCTTGGAGATCTCGACCACGGTACCGGGCGGCAATTTCCGCACCAGGGCCACGACGCCGGGATGGAAGGGGTCACTGAGACCCGAGGCCACCCGGACGGGGGTCCTCCGCAGGGCGCCGGCATGCGTCACCGCATCGTTGGCGGCGAAGTCGGTCGCCGAGGCGTACGCCCCGGGGCTGGCTCCCTCGGCCTCGGCGTAGGTCGTCCACACGGCCGGGGAGATGGCCGCCACGGCGGCGAAGAGGTCCGGATGCTTCTCGGCCATGAGCAGCGCCCCGTAGCCCCCCATCGAGATACCCATGATTCCCACCGGCTCCGGACCCCGACCGAGCCCCCGTGCCTGGCACATCGGAATCAGCTCGTCGATCACCATGCCCATGGGATCGTCGCCCCGGTGCGCGTGCCAGTATCCGCCGCCACCGTCCGCCGCCACCATGGCCATGGGGGGGGGAGTGGTCGGCCGTTCACGTGCAGGGCGAGCGCCTGCGGTAACGACAGACCGGCCAGCGCGTCGGTGTGATTGGCGCCGTACCCGTGCAGCACGACAATGAGGGGCAGGACGCTCCCCGGGTCGTGCCCTGGCGGGTAGGCGATGGTGTACCCGACCGTGCGCCGGCGGGCCCGCGAGAAGAACCGACCGGAGAGGCCCGGACCGAGGGGCGAGAACACCTCCGCCGGGACAGCCACGGTGCACGCCCCTTCGAAGTCGAGCAGCACCTGGCGCCCCGGGAGCACCCCATGCGAGACGAGACCCACTCCGGCGGCGGCCGCACCGGCGACGGTGGCGGTGGCACCGAGACCCCATGCCAACAGGCGGCGTCGGGAGATGCGGCCCCGTAGGTCCCGCTCAGACGGCGCCGGCCGATCCATGGCGGCACGGTATATCGTCTACCGATATACCGTCAACCGGGCTACAGGAGGGCCGCTGGCCGGGACCCGAAGGCCGCCCCCGGTCGAAGCGATTCCAGCGCAGCAGCGGCGGAATCCTGACGGTTCAGCTCTCGTGACGAACGTCTCGGGCGATCTGGCGCAGTCGCATGGCGAGACGGATCCTCGCGTCGGCGGTCTGCGGCCAGTAGAAAAGGGGGAGGTCGTCTTCGACCACGAGGCCTTCGTCCTTCAACTCGTGGAAGAGGCCCCTCAGCCGCCGGCTGAACTTGTTGACGAACCGAGCCGATTGCTCGGTCGCCGAGAGCTCCGGAGACTCGGAATCGAGGAGATCACCTTCGGGGTCCCGATTCTCGAACAGGAAGATGCTTCCGGCGACGAAGTCGGCCCGGTCAGCCAGAAGACGATGGCGGTGAGCGAGTGCGTCTTCCTTGCCTCCTCGTGAAAGGAGCGGGCGTTTCGCCTGGTCGCGCTTGGTGATTGCCACACACCCAGACTATGAGGCGTATGAACGAATTTGTGCAGGGTGTCGTTCAATTCCGGCCCTTCGGGCCTCTCACACGCGATCATTGTGGAGCTGTTGTGAAAAGGAACTCGTGCCACGTCGACATCGGATGCACGACACCCGGACACGGCGGTTGACCGTTCAGATGGGAGACAGGGTGGAACCACGCGACGGGGTGCAGACGGTCGAGCGGGTCGATCCACCCGACGACGGCACCCAGGGGGCGGCCACGCCACGCACCCCGCGCCGTGGGTCCCCGGACCGTCCGGGAACCCAGGGGGCACTTCCCGTGGGGATCATCGGTGTGGTCGTCGGCTGCCTGGTGGCATGGCGCTCCGCCCTCCACAACGGCGTCTTCGATGACACCTTCTGGCACTGGGCCACGGGGAATTGGATGCTCGACCATCATCGCGTCCTCACCCACGACATCTACTCCTACACTGTCCACGGCCACTCCTGGATCACGCCCGAGTGGGGCTACGCCGTCCTGTTGGCGGAATCGGTCCGTCTCATCGGCCCGGTGGCCTTCTGGCTCCTGTCGGCCGGGCTGGCCTCGCTCACGGTGATCGTCGTCGCCATACGGAGCCGGTGGCACGGCTCGGGCTGGACCTGGACGGGCCTGCTCTGCGTGGAGACGGGAGTGGCCGTCACCCTGTCTCTGGACGACCGCCCGCAGATGGTGAGCTACCTCTTCCTGGCCCTCCTGCTTCTGCTGTTGTCGCTGGCCCGTCGCCGTGCCGGTTGGTTGTACGGCGTGCCTCTCCTGTTCGTGCTGTGGGCCAACATGCACGGCAGCTTCCTCCTCGGTCTCGGAGTTCTCGCTCTGGAGGTCATCGCCGCCCTGGTCCGCATCCACCTCGGGCGGGTGAAGGTCTCCGATCCTCTGCGCGTGAAACCGGCGGTGGCCACCTTGGTCGGGGCCGTGATCGCCACCCTCGTCAATCCGTTCGGGCCGCGGGTCTACGAGAGCGCTCTGGGGGTGACCTTCAACTCGACCATCAGGCAGCTGATCGAAGAGTGGCAGTCGCCCGACTTCCACACCACGGCCATCCTGGCCGTGGTGATCCTGCCGGTGGCCGTCACCGTGGCCTATCTCGCTCTCACCCGGGAAGACGTGCCCGCCATGGAGTTGGTACTGGCCGGATTCCTCCTGGTCGCCACCCTGCAGGCGGTGCGCTTCCTTCCCTACTTCGCCATCGCCTGGTGCGCCCTGGCGGCGCGGTGTTCCCCTCTGCGCCAGGAGAAGGTGCGACCGACCCTCCTCGTCTGGCCCGTGCTGGCCGTGTTGGCGGTGTCACTTCTCCAGGGACCGTGGTGGCCGGCGGGCACGCCGGCAGCCAGCGTCCCCGTCAAAGCCGTCCGCTATCTCGAACACCGACCCGGCCGGGTGTTCTCCACCTATCTCTGGAACGACTACCTCGACTATGTCGGGATCCCCGAGTTCGTCGACGGGCGGACCGAGCTGTACACGTCCGGACCGGTCCTCCGGCAGTACCTGGCCGTGGACGACCTGACCAGCGCGCCGGACCCGATCCTGCGCTCCTATCACGTCGAGTACGTCCTGTGGCCCACCGGCACGGCGCTCTCGTTCTATCTGAGGGAGGACGCCAACTGGCGCGTGGTGTGGAGATCCTCCCAGGCCACGGTGTTCCGCTACGTCGGATCCGGGACGCGACAACGGCTCAGCCCGTGAACACGAGCTGAGCCGTTGTCGTCACTGGGGACACACTCTGCGATGAGAGCCGGTCCGTTCCTTTCGGACCCGACCGCCCACCGTGAGCAGAAACCAGTTACGGATTGTTGACGCTGTTGGCGACGTTGTTCAGGGTGTTGTTGACCGAGCCACCCAGGAAGTGCAGGGCCACCAACGCCACGACGGCAATCAGAGCGAGGAGCAGCGCGTACTCGACGAGACTGGCGCCGAACTGATCCCTCTTGGTCCACATGTTGCGGATCGGGTCGACCATCCGCGTCACGAGCGAGACGATATTCACGTTTCCCCCCTTGGTTCACCTTGAACGCTACGTTTCACTATCCGCGAATAGGGGCGCCGCTTCCATAGGCTCCCAGGCCCAATCTTGGCGCTGTCCAGCCGAAACATGGGTCCTGCGACCTAGTCGAGCTGGATGAGGCCCATGCGCACGGCCTTCAGCACGGCCTGCGCCCGGTCATGGGAGTCGAGCTTCTGATAGATCGAGGACAGGTGGTTCTTGACCGTCTTGGCGCTGATGTAGAGCCGGCGACCCACCTCGGGAATGGATGCGCCGGTGGCCACCAGCCGGAGGACTTCCTCCTCACGCTTGCTGATGAGCGGCCGCGACCCGGTGGGCAACCTCGTCATGATGGCCACCCCCTCGCTGTCGGGGGTGACGGGAGTGGCCGACGGTGACAGCACCAGGGCACCGGGTGGCGCCGCCACCACCTCGCCCAGGGCACCGACGATCTCGGCCGTGGTGCTGTCCTTCACCAGGTAGCCCACCGCTCCGGCGGCCAGGGCCGAGGACACGGCCGTCTCGTCCGACAACATCGACAATGCCACCACCTTCGTGCCGGGCACGAGGCTCCGGATCCGCTTGGTGGCGGCCACCCCCGAGAGCACGGGGAGCGAGAGGTCCATGAGGACGATGTCGGGTCGGAGCTTCTCGGCCAGCTCCACCGCCTCCTCGCCGTCGGCCGCCTCCCCGACGACCTCGTAGCCGGCGTGTTCCAGGGCCCAGTGCAGCCCCTCACGCACCATGGCGTGGTCATCGGCGATCAGGACTCGGACCATCAGGCCACCTTCATTCGCATCCGCACGACCGTGCCCCGGTCAGGGCCCGACGTGATGTCGAGCTGGGCACCCACCGAATCAGCGCGTTCCCGCATCCCGAGGAGGCCGTAGCTCGATGCCCCGGCCGCCTTCCCGGCGGACATCCCCACCCCGTTGTCGGCCACCTCCAGAAGAGCTCCGTCGGCGTTGCACAGCCAGAGGACCGAGACGTTCGACGCGTGAGCATGACGTTCGGCGTTCATCACCGCTTCTTGCGCCACACGCCAGAACTCACGTTCCACCGTGAGCGGCAACCGGGTGTCGGCTTCAGCGGTGAGCGTCACCGCCAGCCGGTTCCGTCGGTTCACCCGTTCCAGGAAGGAGCGCAGGACGTTGTCGACGCCCTGGGTCTCCGACACGTCGCTGCGCAGGTCGACCAGCGCGTCCCGGAGCTCTTCGACCAGATTGCGGACGTCGCCGCGCAGCGAGATCAGGTCGGCCTGGACGGCTCGGCCGTGATTGAGCTCGACCAGGCGGTCGATCTCGAACCCCAGGTACACGACGGACTGGCCGATGTGGTCGTGAAGCTCTCGGGCCAGACGGGACCGCTCCTGCTCCACACCGAGGCCGTGGATCCGCTCCAGCCACCGTGCGTTGTCGAGAGCCAGTGCCGCCGCACGGGCCAGGTCCCCGATACGTCGCTGATCGGCGGCGGTGACCTGGTGGGAACCCTGCCATTCCACCGCCAGCATCCCCACGAGTTCGTCGCGCGCCCGCAGAGGGCAGTAGAGACCCCACCGGGACCGGAAACTCAGTCCCTGCTCGAGCGCCTCGAGGGCGATCGGCTCGGTGCCCGCCGAAGCGGTGGCCAAGGCCTCGGGGAGTTCCATGGACGTCTCGGATCCCGTCACCCGGACCCCCTTCCCGGCCACGAGGTGCCAGTAGCCGGTCACGGGATCCCTGAGGACCACGGCGCCGGTGTCGGGGGAGAACATCTCCTCCAGACGTTCAAGCGCCCACCGGGCGGCATCTTCGAGGTCGAGGGGCGTCGGCTCGCGCGCCGTGGCCCGGTGCAGATCGAGCAGGAGGTCGTTGACCTCGGACAGATGCTCGGCATGGGCGGTGAAACCTTCTTGCGCCTTGCCGGTGTCATCGATGACGATGCGGCTGAACCCCCCCACCACGCCCACCAGGACGACCTCGATGGCGAATTGGAAGCTCGAGCCGGCCACCCCCCGGTAGTGGACGAGGATCACGCTCGGCAGGACGACGGCCAGGCCCGAGAGAACCGACAACCAGGACACGATCCGTATGCCGCCGGCGAAACCGACGATGGCGGTGGCCACGACCAGACAGACGAGGAACGGGGAGCGCCCGAAGCCCGTCGCTTCGATGACGGCCACGCTCAAGGCCATCTCGAGGAACAGCGCCGTCGGCACCTGCCAGCCGGTCTGGTCGTAGCGGATGGGCCAGAGGGTCCGCCACAGCGTGTAGATGGCCAGCACGATCCCCACCAGGATCACGTGCCGCCCCGTCTTCTCGATCACTCCCAGGGCCACCGCCAGCGAAAGCGTGCCCCAGCGCAGGGCCACCAGCAGCGGGGCGAACCGGGCCACCACCTCGGGGGTGGCAGGCAGGGGTCGACGCCACTCGGGCCAGGCTCGCCACGCCCGGACACGGCCAATCCACCCGCCGTCGGGGAGCGCCACCAACCGCTGCACGGTGATCCTCCTGGGTCTCCCACCCCGGGCCCATTGCCCGGCGTCGTCACCTCGATGACTGGAGAATCGTCACGTGCGCGGTCGCCCTTGAGCGGCCCCGGGTCGGGGGGGGGCTCTCAGGAGGACAATTTCTTCGCAATTCCACGGTCCCGTGAGGCCGACGCCCTTGTCGTCATCGGCCCGGACCCGCCAAAACGGTGCCGTTGACCAGGGAGTCCTATCTCTCAGTGCCCACTGAAGGCATGGAAGATGTTGATGAAGGCGGGTCCGGCGGTGATGACGAAGAGGGCGGGCATGATGCAGAAGACCATGGGGAAGAGCATCTTCACCGGCGCCTTCTGGGCCTCCTCCTGAGCGAGCTGGTGACGCCGGACGCGCATGTCGGCGGCCTGGGCCCGCAGGATCGAACCGATGGACACGCCGAACACGTCAGCCTGCTTCAGGGCCAGGACGAAGGAGCGGACCTCGCGGACGTCGGTACGGGCATCCAGGGCCGTGAGGGCGTCGACCCGGCTGGAGCCGGCGCGCATCTCACCGAGCATCCGGGCGAACTCCTCGGACAAGGGTCCCGGAACCATCGTCACGGCACGAGCCAGGGCCTGCTCGAAGCCGAGACCGGCCTCCACGCTGATGACGAGGAGGTCGAGGACGTCGGGAAGCTTCTTCCGGATCGAAAGTTGCCGCGCTTCGATGGCGCGGTTGAGCCAGGCGTCTGGTCCGACGACACCGGCCAGAGTGAGAAGAGCGAAGATGGCGATCAGATCGATGCCGCGTACCGACGTGAACTTCCACGCCACGTACCACATGATGGGAACGGCAACCACGGAGAGGACGTGGAAGACGAGGAACCGGTCGGCTTCCTCGGGCTGTCCCCGACCGGCCACGACCAGCTTCTTCTGCACGGTCTCGACGTACGAGTCCGGCAGGGCGGCCCGCGCCAGTCCGGCGATGAAGACCGCCGCCGGTTCGACCACGCGCGCCGACAGAGGCTCCCTCAGCTCCGTGTCGCGCGAATCGGCGGGGGCCTCGTAGTCGGCCAGACGGGCCCGTGCCGCACGCACGCTGATCCGTTCGTCGGCCTTGAGGAAGGCCGCATAGGCCAGAAGGCTGGCGGTGACGAAGACGGCGACGACGGCGACGGGGAGCACGTCAGATCTCGATGCTCACGATGGAGCGCATCCACACCATCCCGACCACGGCAAGGCCGATGCAGCCGTAGAACAGGACCTGGCCCAGGCCGGTGTGGAGGAGGGGATCCAGATAGGTCCGGTTCGTCCCGTAGATGAAGACGCCGATGGCGATGGGTAGCAACGAGATCACGATGGCGCCGATCCGGCCTTCCGCCGTCAGGGTGTGCGCCTCCTGGCGCAGACGGCTCCGGGCGTTCATGGTGTCGGCCACGATGTCGAGGAGCTCGGACAGGTTGCCCCCGACCTCGCGCTGGATACCGATGGCCGATACCACCCATTCGAAGTCCTCGCTCTTCACCCGCTGGGACACCTCGTCGAGGGCGCTGGCCAGTGGTCGTCCGAGGCGTGTCTCGGCCACGACGTGCCGCATCTCCTTGCCCATGGGATCCGGCAACTGCACGGCCACCGTGTCCAGGCCCTGCATGATCGAGAAGCCCGAGCGCAGGGTGGCCCCGAGGAGCTGCAACATGTCGGGTAGCTGCGCCACGAAGGCGCTCGTCCGCCGTGCGGCCAGGAAGCCGACCACCACCCAGGGGAGGATGGCCAGAGCGGCGAGGACGCCCGCTCCCCAGAAGAAGTCGCCCACCAGGAACACCAGCAGGCCGCCCAGGACGGCCACCACGATGTAGAGGAACAGGGCCTCGGCCGGGCGGAAGGGGAGGTCGGCCTGATCGAGCTTGGACTCCACCACGGCCAACAGCCCGCGTCGGGTGGCCGCCTCGGCCACGGCGTCGATGGCCCGCTGGAGCAACGGCGACCGGACGAACTCGTGTTCACCGGGCCCACCGGGCACGGTGGCGGTCGAGTCCCTCGAGTACCCCACCGTGTAGGGGGCGAGGGTCTTCTCGAGGGCCGGCTTGCGCCGCCACGTCGCCACGGTGAGGACACCCCAGGCCAGGAGGCCGGCGGCGGGCAGAACGAGGACGGCGATGAAGACGATCATCGGTGACCGACGGCTCGGGCGAAGGTGTCGGCCTCGAAGAGCTCGGAGTCGAGCGGCTGGCCGGCGTCCTGCAGCTTCTCGGCGAACTGCGGCCTGATCCCCATGGACTTGAGCGAGCCCCGGTAGGCACCTTCGGCGTCCATGCCCATGGAGAAGTCGAACATGAAGAGGTCCTGCATGATGATCACGTCCCCCTCCATGTGTTGGACCTCGGACACGTGCGTCACCCGCCGGCTCCCGTCGCGCAGGCGGGTCAGGTGGACCACCAGGTCGACGGCGGAGGACATCTGCTCCCGGATGACCCTGATGGGCAGGTCGAAGCCGGACATGAGGGTCATGGTCTCGATACGCGACAGGGTGTCCCGGGGGCCGTTCGAGTGGATGGTGGTGAGTGAACCCTCGTGGCCGGTGTTCATGGCCTGGAGCATGTCCAGGGCCTCGCCGCCTCGGCACTCACCCACGATGATCCGGTCCGGGCGCATCCGCAGGGCGTTGCGCACCAGATCCCGGATGGTCACTTCGCCCTTGCCTTCGATGTTGGGCGGGCGTGATTCGAGGGCCACGACGTGCTCCTGGCGGAGTTGCAGCTCCTTGGAGTCCTCGATGGTGACAATCCGTTCGTCGTCAGGGATCAGCGACGACAGGACGTTCAGGAACGTGGTCTTCCCGGCGTCGGTCCCACCGGACACCACGATGTTCAGGCGGCCGACCACGCACGCCTCGATGAAGCGGGCGAATGTCGAGGTGAAGGTCCCGTTGGTGACCAGGTCCTCGACCATCAGGGGGTCCTTGGCGAACTTCCTGACGGTGAGGAAAGGGCCGCCGATGGCCAGGGGATGGATCACCGCGTTGATACGTGATCCGTCGGGGAGACGGGCATCGACCATGGGGGACGACTCGTCGACCCGGCGGCTGACCTCACCCACGATCTTGTCGATGACGCGGCGCAGATGGGTCTCGTCGATGAAGGACGTCGGCGTCCGCTCGATCTTGCCGCCACGCTCCACGTAGACGCGATCGGGTCCATTGACCATGACCTCGGACACGTTCGGGTCCTCCAGATACCTCTGGATGGGTCCGTAACCGAGGATGTCATTGGCGATGTCCTCGCCCAGACGGGCCTTGTCGGCCAATGACAGGGGCGTCGCCTCTTCGGACAGGGCGGCCTGGAGCTGGGCGTTGACCCTCGGCCGCAGGTCCTTGGCCGTCAAACGGCCCTGGGACAGCTCGGGACCGAGCTCCTCGATGAGCCGTTGGTGCACCCGGATGTGCACCTCTTCCAGGGCGCGCGCCCGCGCCTCTTCCGAGTTCAACACGCCCGCCACTCGCAGATGATCGGACAGCGACATCGTGCTCCCCTACTTGGCTTGTTGAGACGCCACCGTGGCCGTAGCCGATGCCATCAATCCGGAGGCGAGTTCGTCGATGCTTCTGGCGAATTTCGACCTGGGCGAGCTGATGACCACGGGGACGCCACGGTTCACCGACTCGGCGACGAGGATGTCGCTGGGGAGGGCGGCATCCACCTTGAGCTGCACGGCCCGTTCGGCATCGGCTTCGCTCAGCCCCACCCGGGTGTTGGCCCGGTTCAGTACGAACTTCACCGACGAGAAGGGGATGTCGAGGGCCCGCATGGTCTGCATCCCGACCCGGGCGCTCTTCAGGCTCATCACGTCCAGTCCGGCCAGGACCAGGATGTCGTCAGCGGCCTCCAGGGCGGCCAGGGTGATCTCGGCGAAGTTGGCCGATGTGTCGATCACGATGTAGGCGCAGCGCTCCCGGAGGACGTTGATGACACGGGCCAGGTCCGCACGCCCGATCCGGTCGGCCGAGCTCGGCTCGGTCGGAGCGGCCAGGATGAGGAGTCCGCTCGGCTCGTGTCGCAGAAGGAGGTTCTCGAGCATCGTCCCGTCGAGGCGGTCACCGGCCGCCGCCGCTTCGGCGATCGTGTGCACGGGGGCCAGCTGGAGCATGAGGGCCACGTCGCCGAACTGGAGGTCGGCGTCGACCAGGACGACGGGCTGGATCGTCTTCTTGGCCAGGGCCACGGCCAGGTTGATGGCCACGACCGACTTGCCCGTCCCCCCCTTGGAGCAGAAGACCGATATGACCCGGCCCTGGGGACCGGGAGGTGCCGGGGCGGGGGGAGGTGGGGGCACGATCGTCGCCGGTCGGCGGACCTTGACCCGGGCGGCGGCACGCGACACCGAATCGAGCAGCTCGCTGTCATCGGCCGTGACGGCCACGACATCGTCCACCCCGGCGCGTAGGGCACCCTGGAGTACCTCCGCCGTCAACTCGTAGACGACCATCACGGCACCGCATCCCGGCCGGAACCCGATCAGGCCGGCCACCTGGGAGATGACCTCGTCGGGCTTGTCGGTGGGTCCGAAGACCACGACCCCGGGCTTCGAAGGGTCGGCCTCGTCGGAAAAGGCGGCCAGGTTCTCGTACCCGACGACGTTGCCGCCGATCTCGAGCATCCTCTCGGTGAGGACGAAGCGGACGACTTCGTCGGGGTCGACCACACTGATGGCCACCTGCTCGCCCTTAGACGTCTTCGTCTTGGGCGGGGCTTCCTTCATCGTGTCAACCTTCCGGTCAGAGTGCACTGGTGATGTTCCCTTGACTGATCGGAGGGACGGTCACCTGCGGGCTGTTGGGAGGAACGAGGGTCATGTAGAGACCCAACCCGTCCTGCTCGGCCAGGGCGATCCGTTCGGCATCGGCCGGTGTCACGGAGAAGGTGTAGAGGCCGCTCGTGTTGGCGGGAGCGGTGGTGGCCGTCGTCGCCGGAACGGTCGTGGCGGTGGTCGTGCTCTGGCCGACGGCGATGATCTGCACGTCCTGCAGAAGGAGTGTCTCGGAACCGTTCAGAGTGATCATCAGATCGACCTTGTCCCCCACGCCGGGAAAGTCGGCCACGCCGTGGATCGGGTCGACCGACGCCGTCACCGCCACGCGGCCCGCCGGGATGAGCTGAGCGAAGCTACTGGAGGCCGAGGACGAGGTGGCGAACATCGAGGACACCAAGACCTGTCCGACGCCGAACGAGGCGACGGCGTCCTTGTTCTCGATGCTCGAGATCTTGGTCACGGCCGACGTGGGACGGAATTCCTGGGGGATCTTCTTGTGCTGGATGTAGCCGTCGCTGATGGCGGCACTCCCGCTCAAGGTGGCGGGCACGGGCTTGACCACCACGTAGGCCTCCACCAGCTTGGCGTTGTGATACGCCCGCTGCTGGGCGTTGTTCAGAAAGACGTAGCTCAACACCGACGCGGCCACCCCCACGGCTACCGCGACGGCAACCACGATCGTCCGTTTGGGTGTCATCAATTCCCCCCTCGTTGTGCCCGGAGCCGAAGCTGGCCAGCAGCTGATCTTCGGCGCCGATCGATCCCACCGCGGTCGATGGCTAAGCCAAGTGTGCGTGACAACGCACCCCTTGACAATGACTACGGGCGCAAATGAGTCCCAGGACCTACCCGGCTCCTCCGATCGGGCTGATCGGCGCTAAAGACGCACCGACATATGTGTCGATAGTCCTATTGCCCGCCGCCCGGTGGGGTCCTGATACTGAGGACTGGGGCAGTGGGACTAGCCACGCGCCACCCTCTCAACCGACCGGGAGAGGTGCGACAGTGTCGAGAGGTGAGGAAGGCGAGATGACGGCTGCGGCGAGAATCCGCCCCCGGGCGAGCGTGGGGTGGCGCGGACGCATCCGGACCCGGTTCGCCCCCAATGGCTCCGAACGCGGTGCCGTCCTCGTCGAGGCGGCCTTCGTCTTCCCGGTCTTCCTGCTCCTTCTCTTCGGGATGATCGAGTTCGGGTTCATCTTCAAGGACAGCCAGACGCTCGACAACATGACACGGGCCGGCGTCCGCGTCGCCGCCATCACCGGGAACGCCACCGATCCCGATGCCGACTACCAGATCCTCACTTCCGTTCTCGGTGCCAGCAACGGCCTCGACGCCAGCGAGGTCATCATCTTCGACGCCACCAGTCTGGACGGAAACCCTCCGGGCGACGTGCCGACGGAGTGCGCCAACGGGACTCTCCTCTGCAACATCTACAGTGCGACGGATCTGGGCATCGTCCAGCAAAATCTCACGTCTTACGATGCCGCCATGCAGACCGACTTCGGCCCGACTCCGACGGGGAGTGCCTGCGGAGCGTGGGACCAGACATGGTGCGCCGCTTCCAGATCTGTGAGTCAGTCAGGGAACAGCGGGGCGGGTCCCGACTACGTCGGCGTCTACGTCAGCGCCGTCCACACCAATTTGACGGGGTTCTTCGGTCCGTCTCTGACCCTGACCGACTCCGCCGTCATGCAGCTCGAACCCCAGACACCATGACAATTCGTCGGGCTGGGAGAACGGGAACCCGAGCCGCTCAGGCCGCAATCAAAACGGCCGACGCAGGTCCACCTCCCAACGAGAGTGGCTTCGTGCTCGTCTTCTTCGCGCTGGCCATCGTCACCCTCATCGGCATCGCCGCCCTCGTGGTCGACTACGGCTACTGGTCGGTCCGGGCCGAGCAGATCCAACGAGCGGCCGACGCGGCGGCACTGGCCGGGGTGGCCTACATGCCCGACATCTCCACGGCGACGGCGGTGGCCAACACGACCGCCGCTGACAACGGGTTCTCCCCCAGCTCCTACCCCGTGGTGGTCACGGTCCCCACCGACTCCAACGGCAACCCACAGAACGACGAATTGTCGGTCAAGATCACCGATCCCGGTGTCCCGACCTTCTTCGCCAAGGTCTTCGGTCTCGACTCCATCACCGAGACCCGGTCCTCGATCGCCAAATTCGACCAACCCATCCCTCTGGGAAGTCCGGAGAACTCTCTCGGAACCGGCGACCTTCCCTCCGGCACCGCCGCCGGCGCCACCTCCGAAAGCCCAGCGAACTACTGGTTGGCCATCAGTGGGTACTGCACCGCTCGGGAGAACGGCGACGAATTCTCTTCGTACTACGACGGAAACGACCCCACCGGGGCCACCGTCTGTCCGGTGAACCCCGGCGCCAATCCGCCCTCGACGACCTTCACCAACGTCGACTACAACCCAGACGGCTACGTCTACGACATCGACGTCCCTCCGGCCCCGAACTCCACCCTGACCGGCAGCCCTGTGACGGTGGAGATCTACGACCCCTCGTACAACGCACCCATCACGGACGGCAACTGCAACGTCACCACCGCCGGTAGCGACGCCGGCGACAATTCCAACATGGGCTGCGGAATCACCGCATCCGTCACCACCAACTGGCTGCTCTACGGGCCGGGCACGGGTGTGTTCGACCCCACCCTGGATCCGATCCTCGCTCCCCCCGGCGCCACGCGATCGGGACCCGGCGTGTTCGGCAGTGGGGACACGACGTGCGAGAACGCCTGGTGTTCGTTGTACGTCATCCCCGCCGGCTCGACGGCGGGGAACTACCACCTCAATCTGTGGACGACGGCCGGTGAGCAGAACAGCGCCGCCACCAACTCCTTCGCCCTCCGGGCCCTGGTGGGCACCGGACCGCCGCCCTGCGGACTGACATGCACGGCCGCCTCGGTCGTCGACCCTGCCACCGACACGTTCACCCCGTGCTCGACCATCGCCGAGGGCACCTTCGCCGCCAATCCCCAGTGCCCCGAGATCCACGGGGACAAGTACATGGGGATCTACGTGAACTCGGGCCCCTCGGGGGGCCCGGAATGCGACCCCGGGACCCGCTACGAGCAGTCCGCCGTGAATACTCCCCCCCCTCCACCGGCCACCCCCAACGACGCCGTGACAGGAGACGAGCCCTGTGCCAGCTTCTACCTGGCCCAGGTGGCTCCCAGTTACGCCGGTAAGACGATGACGATCACCCTCTTCGACCCCGGGGAGGGTGCCACGGCCATCCAGATACTCCAGCCGGACGGTTCGCCGGCCAGCTTCACCTACCAGACCGACGACACCAACGCCGAAGACGGCTGTCCCGACGCTGTGACGCCCAACAGCTGCGCCCCCTACGTCAGCGACGACGGGAACGACCCACCGGACCCGGACAACCCCGTCACCTGCATCTGCGACCCGGGAACGAAGGTCCCCAACTTGCCCGGGCGGACCAGTGCCTCGAAGTACAACGACCGCTACCTGGAGATCCAGGTCCCCATCACCAACGATCAGGCCGTCCTCGACGCCAACGGTGGCTGGTACAAGGTGCAGTACGTCTTTGCCTCGCAATCGGTCTCCGACCGCACGACATGGTCCGTCACCATCGGTGGTAACCCCATCCACCTCATCGGTTAGACGCGAGCGACATGGCCCAACAGCAATGGCGTCGCACATGGACCACCTGGCAACCGCTCCCCCGCACGGCGTGGATCGTGGTGGCCGTCGTCGGTGCCTCTTCGCTACTGGTGATCGGCCTGGTCGTCTGGCCCTCGGGAACGTCGTCGCCCACCCTGGCCAGTTCGTCCGGCCACTCGAAGACCGGGTCGACGGCATCGCCTTCGACGCCCACCACCGCAGCCCCGGTCGTGTCGCAGGTGGGCCCGGGCACGGGGTCGTCGGGCACGGGGTCGTCGGGCACGGGGTCGTCGGGCACGGGGTCGTCGGGCACGGGGTCGTCGGGCACGGGGTCGTCGGGCACGGGGTCGTCGGGCACGGGGTCGTCGGGCACGGGGTCGTCGGGCACGGGGTCGTCGGGCACGGGGTCGTCGGGCACGGGGTCGTCGGGCACGGGGTCGTCGGGCAACGTGGTGTCGCAGGTGGGGCCGGGCACCGGGACGTCGGGCACGGGATCGTCGGGCACGGGGACCGTGACCCCCACGACCCAGGCACCGCCGGGTACGACGAACGCCCCGGCGGGTTCCGACGGTCCCATTGAGGCCGGCGTTCCCAACCCACCCGGGGCGGTGACCTCGGTCGTGCTCTCCAAGTCGGACCCCACCTACGCCATCGTCGAATACAAAGGCACTCCGCCGACGTTCGCTTTGCTCCACCAGAGCGGCTCGGTATGGACGCTGCTGGGCGAGGGCCCGGCCCCGATGCCGTGCGTGAACGGCCTGCCCCTGGGAGTCCAGGCGGACTTCCTGGGACGGATGCAGGCGTGCGGCTGACTTTTCCGCTCTACTCCTGACGATCGGCGACCAACCCACGGTCGACGGGCACCGAGCGCAGCCACCTCCACGTCCCCCAGGCGATGAGCAGGTCACGCGCCAGATAGACGAGGGTGAGGCCGGCGTCGAAGGCGTGCGTCGGTATGAAGCCGAAGCTCTGGGCGGACACCTCGTACGGGAAGACGACGACGTTGAGCAGGGCGGCCAGGAGCCATTCGGACCGGAACCGGTAGAGGGCCCACAGCGGCATGAGCCAGATGACGTACTGCGCCGACAGCACCTTCGAACCGAGCACGGCCACCGTGAGAGAGGCCAGGCAGGCGGCCTCGATCGGGAGCCGGCCCCGGAATTGCGCCCACCAGATCCACAGGCACCCGGCCACGGCCGCCAGCTCGACGACCACCCCGACGGGCCCTTCGGCACCGTTCACGATGTTGATGCTGTGAAAGCTGGTCACCAACCCCGAGCCGTGCCAGTCGATCAGCAATGACAGTCCGGCGGGAAGGCTCCCGGTCTCCGCCGGTCGGTGCTGGTAGTAGTGCAACGGATTGAGAACGGCGTCATGGTCGAAGAGGGCGGGCACCCCCACCAGGACCACCATCGACGCCGCCATCCAGGCGAGACGCCTGACCGGGAACCGGCCGCTGCGGCGCCACTCGGCGATCAGCAGAGCGGGCCAGAAGATCGCCGGGAAGAGCTTGATGACGAACCCGATGCAGCTCCATGTCCAGGCGGCCGACCACCGGCCCTGGCGGGCGGCCCGGACCGACCAGAAGGCGGCGGCCACGGCGAAGACGTCGTAGCGGCCGGTGACGAGGATCACGGCACCCACGGCCAGGTAGACGATGAGCCGGCGGGCGGCCTCGATGTCCATCCCGTCCACACCGGACCCCTCGTAACTCGTCACCAGCACCACCAGCACGATTCCGGCGATCACGGCGAAGGCCCATGGATACGAGAAGGGCAGGAGCAACGGGAGCATGAACACGACGAGGGCGGGCGCCGGGTATTCGAGCGGGAGCCGGTGGAACAGCGGGGCCCTCAGGGCGGCGTGGGCGTAGGCGGCGTACTCGGTGACGTCGTAGGGATGCAGGAACAGGCAGGACACCACCGTCGCCAGCAGCCACAGGACCAGGGCGGGCATGATGACGGGCCGCCATTGACGGCCCATCGACTCTCTCGTCGTCACGGCGCGGGTCTTGAGCGCCTCGGCCATCATCGCCACGTGCGTCGCTCTCCTCCATCGCCCGCGGACACGGGGGCGGGACCGACGGACCGGTCAGATCACGCCGCCATCCAGACCGTATCCCGGCGACACCCCGACACCGTGTCTTTCGAGGTGGCCCTCGAGGTCCACGCCGTCGAGGGCGCCCCCGGTCGGTGGCGCCGGCCCGCTCAGCTCTGACGTTCGAGAATGACCACGGGGATCTGTCGCGTCGTCTTGGCCTCGTACTCGGCGAATCCGGGATTGTCCTTCTTGTGGGCCTCCCAGATCTTCGTCCGTTCCTCACCCTCGGCCTCGCGGGCCACGACGGACACCGTCTCCCGGCCCACCTCGGCCGTCGTCCGGGGATGGGCGAGGAGGTTGTGGTACCAGTCCGGGTTCGTCGGAGCACCCGCCTTGGAGGCGAAGACGGCCAGATCGTCACCGACGGGCCGGTACATCACCGGGTTCACACGCTCCCGGCCCGTCTTGGCCCCCGTGTGGTGGAGCAGAAGCATCGGTGCGCCTTCGAATTGACCACCCAGCCGGCCACCGTTGGCCCGGAACTCATCGATGATTCTCTGATTGAGGTCATCCATGTCTGCCATGGGGATCACTTTCGCGCGGCCCGCCCCGGTCCCGCCAGGGTGCGGGTATAGAACGACCCCGTGACCAGACTGGTGGAAGGTGACCCGGCGGTGACGGCCCTGTCGGGCGCGCTCGAACGCGTCAGCGGCCTCGTCCCGTATCTCACGGCCCGGATCGACCCGCCCCGGTCGGACCCGCCGCCGGAACCGGCCCGAGCCGGTCCACCACCGCCCGACGACGGGTCGTGGATCCCCTGCCAGACCCTGATCGACGACCCGCCAGGGCTGGGCCGGATCATCCGGTCGACGGGAGCGGGGATCGGAACCGACGACCCCGTCGTGGCCGCCTCGGTCTTCGTCCAGGGGTACTCCTTCCGGGTGCTCACCATGTCGGTCGCCTGTCTCACCGCATCGGGCGTCGTCCCCGACGCGTCGGCCCCCCGCATGGCCATCGGGCTGGCCCGGAACTGGCCGTCGCTCGTCGCCTTCGTCGGGCCCCGGGTGATGGTCCCCGACGTTTCCGAACCGTCCCTGGCGACCACCGACTCCGACACCATCACCGTGGCCCTCCGATTCGTCGTCGACCACGGCCATCGACGCCCATCTGCGACCGCTGCTCTCCGCCGTCCGCGCCGGCATGGGCGTTCCCTTGGGCGAGCGACTGCTCTGGGGGAACGTCGCCGCCTCGGCCGCCACCGCCTTCCGGACCATGCAAGGGTGTCTCGGGCCCGTCGTCGAACCGCTGGGCGAGCGCTTCTTCGCCCTGGCACCGCAGATGCAGGGACTCGGCTCCTTCCTCGTCGTCGGAGCACGGGGGCCGGCGGGGCTGGTTCTGGGAACGGACCAATTGCTGCCTCTTCGACCGCCTTCCCGGCGCCGTCCGCTGCGCCGACTGCAGCCGCACCGAAGCGACGGCGCGCCGCCGTGCCTACCGGGAGTCGCTCGACCCGTCCTGAGGACCGACACCCGACGGGTAGGTTGGCACGATGCCCGGATCCGAACCCCGGCTCACGGCTCGGCCCACCCTGCACGGCGGCGAACCGATGGTGACGGCACGCGGGTTGGTGAAGCGGTTCGGGGACTTCGTGGCCGTCGACGGGATCGACTTCGAGATCGCCCGGGGCGAGTCCTACGGACTGCTCGGTCCCAACGGCGCCGGCAAGACGTCGACCATGCGGATGATCGCCTGCATGTCGCCGGTCTCGGACGGCCGCCTGCGGGTCCTCGGCCTCGACCCGGCCACCGACGGGGCGATGATCCGCAGCCGGATCGGTCTCGTCCCCCAGGAGGACACCCTCGACCTCGAGCTCACCGTCCTCGACAACCTCATGATCTACGGGCGCTACTTCGACCTCCCCAAGAAGGTGATCCGCCAGCGCGCCGAGAACCTCCTCGAGTTCTCCCAGCTCTCCGACCGCGCCCACGACAAGGTCGAGCCTCTCTCGGGCGGGATGAAACGGCGACTGACGATCGCCCGGGCCCTCGTCTCGGAACCGGAGCTCCTCATCCTCGACGAGCCGACCACGGGACTCGACCCCCAGGCGCGCCACCTCCTCTGGGACCGTCTCTACCGCCTCAAGCTCCAGGGGGTCACCCTGGTCATCACCACCCACTACATGGACGAGGCCGAACAGCTCTGCGACCGCCTGGCCGTCATGGACGGCGGCCGCTTCGCCGCCGAGGACACCCCCTCGGCCCTCATCGCCCGACACTCGACCCGTGAGGTGGTGGAGCTCCGCTTCGCCCCCGACACCTACGACGACGTGGCCAAGCAGCTGGACGGGGTGGTGGAGCGGCTCGAGGTCCTTCCCGACCGCCTCCTTCTCTATTCCGACGACGGTGACGGCACTCTGGCCGAGGTCCACCGACGGGGTCTCCACCCCGACGGGACCCTGGTCCGGCGGTCCACCCTGGAGGACGTCTTCCTCCGGTTGACGGGCCGGACACTGGTCGAATGACCGCCCCTTCCGAGCTGCGCCCGGCGGTTCCGGAAGCCCGTGCCCCGCTCTCCACCGGGAGGTGGCGACCGGCCACACCGCTCTGGGCCCGCGCCCTCGGCTACTGGATGTACCAGTACAAGACCACGTGGCGGGGTTCGGTCACCACCAGCTTCCTCTACCCGGTCCTCTACCTCTCGGCCATGGGCGTCGGACTGGGGACCCTGGTGAACCGTCACGCCCACCTCGTCGACAAGGTGACCTACATCGATTTCCTGGCCCCCGGGCTCCTGGCCGCCACGGCCATGCAGATCGGCGGCAACGAAGCCATGTATCCGGTGATGGGGGCCATCAAATGGGTCCGGACCTACTTCGCCATGCTGGCCACGCCGCTCGGCGCCATCGACGTCCTCATCGGCCACCTGGCCTGGATCGCCCTGCGACTGCTCGGGGTGACGGCGATCTACCTGGGCATCATGGCCCTCTTCGGCACCGTCCACTCCCCCTTCGCCCTCCTGGCCGTTCCGGCCGGCGTCCTCACCGGGATGGCCTTCGCCGCACCCATCGCCGCCTTCGCCGCCACCCAGACCAACGACGTCGCCTTCGCCGCTCTCTACCGGTTCGGTCTGATCCCTCTCTTCCTCTTCTCGGGGACCTTCTTCCCCGTCACCCAGTTGCCGGGATGGCTCCAGGCCGTGGCCGAAGCCACACCGCTCTACCACGGGGTGGCCCTGTGCCGGGACCTCACCCTGGGCCAGTTGGCGGCCGGGCCCGACGTCGTCCATGCCGTCTATCTGGCACTCCTGACCGTCCTCGGATCCGTGGTGGCGGGCCGGACCTTCCGACGGAGGCTCGTCACGTGACCGCTTCGGCCGCCGTCGCCCTGCGGATCACCCCGTCGTTCCTCCTCGGTGGGCGCCGGTCCCGACGCATCGTCGAGCGCAACATCCTCGTCTACCGCCGCCAGTGGATCTTCTTCGTCTCCGGCTTCTTCGAACCGTTCTTCTACCTCCTCTCCATCGGCATCGGCCTCAACCACCTCGTCGGCCCCCTCCCCCTCGGTGGCCACACCGTCGCCTACACCGCCTTCGTGGCCCCCGGCCTCCTGGCCTCGTCGGCCATGAACGGGGCCGTCTTCGACTCCACCTTCAACATCTTCTTCAAACTGAAGATCGCCAAGACCTACGACGCCATGCTCTCCACCCCGATGGCCCCCACCGACATCGCGCTGGGCGAGCTCTCCTGGGCGCTGCTGCGCGGCTCGATCTACTCGGCCGCCTTCCTCACGGCCATGACCGGCTTCGGCTACGTCCTCACTCCGTGGGCGGCCCTCTGCTTCCCCGCCGCCCTCCTGATGAGCTTCGCCTTCGCCTCCGTGGGGATGGC
The DNA here is from genome assembly GCA_963800065.1 of uncultured Acidimicrobiaceae bacterium. Lineage (GTDB taxonomy): Bacteria > Actinomycetota > Acidimicrobiia > Acidimicrobiales > UBA8190 > CAWJFJ01. The sequence continues at coordinate 210,056 of CAWCZO010000011.1, forward strand.
GGCCACCTCCTACATGCGGAGCTGGCAGGACTTCGACAAGGTCTCCCTGGCCATCATCCCCCTGTTCCTCTTCTCGGCCACCTTCTACCCGCTCACGGTCTACCCGGCGTGGCTCCAGCTCCTCGTCCGCTGCACGCCCCTCTATCAGGGGGTGGCCATGGTCCGCGGTCTCGACGCCGGATTGTTCTCGTGGTCGATCCTCGGCCACGTCGCCTACCTGGCCGTCATGGGGGTCGTCGGCCTCGCCGTCACCGGCCGACGGTTGGCCACGCTGCTGCTCCCCTAGAGCCGGGCCCCCTACGCTTCGTCGGTGCCGTCGCTCCCGCCACCGCACCGGATCGCCATCATCGGCGACGTCGGTGGTCACGCCTGGATGCTGCGCCGTTGCCTGCGCGACATCGGGGCCGACACCATCACCGGGACCGTCCCCGACGACCTCGTCATCGTCCAGGTGGGCGATCTCGTCCACCGGGGACCCGACAGCGCCGGCGTGGTGGGCCTGGTGGACAAGATGATGACCGGATCCCCCGGTCACTGGATCCAGCTCATCGGCCATCACGAGGCCCAGGAAGGACTCGGGGGTCCCGAGTTCTGGCACGAGTCGCTGACCGAGACGCTGCGCGCCGAGCTCCGCCGGTGGGTGGACAGCGCTCAGGCCCGGCTGGCCGTCGCCCTCGACACGGTGGAGTACGGGCCCGTCCTCGTGACCCACGCCGGGCTGACCCGCCAGAAGTGGCTGGCCATCGGACGTCCGGACGACCCCGCCGCCACGGCGGCGACCCTCAACCGGGAGCTGGCCGTCGACCCCGGCCTGGCCTTCGCCGCCGGGGAGATGCTGGGGGTGAAGCCGCGGCTCCCGGTCGGCGTGGCCTGGGCCTCGCCGCGCGAGCTGCTCCAGTCATGGGACATGGAGCCGCTCCCGTTCACCCAGGTCCACGGTCACTCCAGTCCGAGGCGATGGGAGAGCGGCACCTGGGCCCCGGGACTGCCCCGCCGGACCACGGCCCGCGCCTCGACCGACGAGCGGAAGCGTCACAGTGATTTCTCCTGGCCCGGAGGCGGGCACATCCTCTGCGTCGATCCCGACTTCGGCGCCGACGCCGCCGCCGTCCCCCTCGTCCCGCTGGTCCTCAACGGCGAGGTCCGGCCCTAGCCGCGCCGCGCCTTCACCGCCTGCTCCAGCCGTGCTCCGTAGTCCGGGTCGGCGGCGCGGAAGTGGGACAGCGAGCGCTCGATGATCTCGTCCTTCGAGACCTGCGACAACCCGTCGGCGATGGCCTCGACCAGCCTCTGCCTGGAGTCCTCGGGGATCATCCGGTACATGGCCCCGGCCTGGCTGAAGTCGTCGGACCGGCGGTCGTCCCACGGGTACGGTCCCGACATCCCCGTCGCCTCCAGCCCACCGTAGAGAGGATCGTCGGACTGGACGGGGCCGTCGAAGGAGTTGGGCTCGTAGTTCTTGGCCCGCTTGGCGTTGTCGTCGAAGCGCATGGCGCCGTCGCGGCCGTAGTTGGCCACCGGCGCGGCGTGGGGGGTGTTCACGGGGAGCTGGGTGTGGTTGATCCCCAGCCGGTAGCGGTGGGCGTCACCGTAGGCGAAGAGGCGCCCCTGGAGCATCTTGTCGGGACTGGGTCCGATCCCGGGGACGAAGTTGCCCGGATCGAACGCCGCCTGCTCGACCTCGGCGAAGTAGTTGTCGGCGTTCCGGTCGAGGGTCATCCGGCCCACCTCGACGAGGGGATAGTCGCCGTGGGGCCAGACCTTGGTGAGGTCGAACGGGTTGATCCGGTAGCGGGCGGCGTCGGCCTCGGGCATGATCTGGACCTTGAGGGTCCACGACGGGAGGTCCCCCGTCTCGATGGCGGTGACCAGGTCGTCCTGGTGCGACTCGGGGTTGAGTCCGGCCAGCTCGACCGCCTCCTCACCGGTCAGGCCGCGGACGTCCTGATCGCAGCGCCAGTGGTACTTGACCCAGACGCTCCTCCCCTCGGCGTTTCGCCACTGGTAGGTGTGGGAGCCGTAGCCGTTCATGTGCCGGTACGACGCCGGGATCCCGCGGTCGCCGAAGAGCCAGGTGAACATGTGGGTGGCCTCGGGCGAGAGGGAGAAGAAGTCCCAGACGTTGTCGGGCTCCTGCCGGTTGGTGAAGGGGTCGGGTTTCTGGGAGTGGATGAAGTCCGGGAATTTGAGCGGGTCGCGGATGAAGAAGATGGGCGTGTTGTTCCCCACCAGGTCGTAGTTCCCGTCCTCGGTGTAGAACTTCACGGCGAATCCCCGTGGGTCGCGCACCGCCTCGGGCGCGCCCTTGCTGCCGGCCACGGTGGAGAAGCGGACGAACGTCTCGGTCCGCTGGCCCACCCGGGCCAGAAAGCGCGCCCGCGTGAAGGCGGTCACGTCGGCGGTGACCTCGAAGGTGCCGTAGGCGCCCGAGCCGCGGGCGTGGACGATCCGCTCCGGGATCCGCTCCCGGTTGAACCGGGCCAGCTTCTCGATGAGGTGCTGGTCCTGGAGCAGCACCGGGCCCGACGGGCCGGCCGTCTGCGACCGTTGGTTGTCGGCCACGGGGGCGCCCGACTCGGTGGTGAGGGTTCTCTTCGTCGTCATCCTCCCACTCTGGACCCGACTCCCTCATAAGTCCAAGAGTATGAAACGATCTAGACGATAAGATCTCATTATGGACCGACCCAGCCTGCAGCAGCTCACCTACCTGGTGGCGGTGGAGGACCACCGCCACTTCGGCCGGGCCGCCGAGGCCTGCTTCGTCAGCCAGCCCGCCTTGAGCGCCCAGATCCGGGAGCTCGAGCGGCGCCTCGGGGTCACCCTCTTCGAGCGGGGCAACCGCCAGGTCCTGCCCACCACCGTGGGGACGGCGGTGATCGAACGGGCCCGGGGGGTGCTTCGGGACATGGACGAGCTGGTGGCCGCCGCCCACCTCGACCCGGCCGGGCTCCGGGGACCCCTCGCCCTGGGGGTCATCCCCACCATGGCGCCGTACCTCCTGCCGGGACTGCTCCCCGTCCTCACCGCCGCCCATCCCCACGTCGAGCTGCACCTCCACGAATTGAAGACGGCGGAGATCCTCAGGATGCTGCGCGACGGCGGGCTCGACCTCGGTCTGCTGGCCCTCCCCGTGGCCGGGGACGATCTCGTCTCTTTCGCCCTGGCCGAGGACCCCTTCGTCCTGGCCCTCCCCGAAGGCCACCGGTTGGCCGGGTCGGAGCCGCTGGCCCTGAGCGTCGTGGCCGGTCTCCCCGTGATCCTCCTGGAGGAGGGTCACTGCCTCCGGGACCAGGCCCTCTCGGTGTGCCGGCTGGTGGGCACCGAGGCGGCCGAGATGCAGGCCACGGGGATGCCCACCCTGTGCCAGATGGTGGCCACCGGACTGGGCGTCACCCTCCTCCCGGCCAGCGCCGTGGCCCTCGAGGCCCGGCCCGGGACCGGGCTCACCACCCGGCCCTTCGCCGATCCGGCACCCACCCGGACCATCGGACTGGTCTGGCGCCGGACCAGTCCGAACGACACCCTCTACCGGGAGCTCGGCCACCGGCTCTCCGACACCCTGGCCGGGACCGCCGGCGCCTGAATGCAGGGTCCCCCCGGTGCGGCACCACCGGGGACACGGTCCGCGTAGGGTCCTCGTCAGACGGACGAAGGGAGAGCACCGATGAGCCCCACTACGGAGAACGACGCCGCCCGAGCCGGAACCATCGACGTCGGCGGGGATCTCACCGTCAACCGCCTGGGCTTCGGCGCCATGCGGATCACCGGGAACGGGATCTGGGGTGACCCGCCCGACGGCGATGTGGCCAAGGCCGTCCTGCGCCGGGCCGTCGAGCTGGGGGTCAATTTCATCGACACGGCCGACGCCTATGGGCCTGACGTGAGCGAGATCCTGATCGCCGAGGCGCTCCACCCGTACCCCGACGACCTCGTCATCGCCACCAAGGGGGGACTGACCCGGGCGGGACCCAACCGGTGGGACGCCGACGGGCGCCCCGAGCACCTCCGCCGGGCCTGCGAGGGGAGCCTGGCCCGTCTCAAGATCGACCGGATCCCGCTCTACCAGTTCCACCGGCCCGACCCGAAGGTCCCCATCGAGGAGTCCATCGGCGCCATCGTGGCGCTCAAGGACGAGGGGAAGATCCGTCACATCGGCGTCTGCAACGTCACCGAGACCGAGCTCCACCGTGCCCAGCGCCTGACACCGATCGTCTCGGTCCAGAACCGCTACAACGTCTCCGACCGGACCTCGGAGTCGATGGTCGACCTCTGCGAGCAGGAACGGCTGGCCTTCCTGCCCTGGGCGCCCATCCTGGACATCGAGAACGACGGTGTGGCCGCCGGGATCGCCAAGACCCACCATTCCACGCCGCGTCAGGTCGTCCTGGCCTGGTTGCTGGCCCGCTCGCCCTCCATCCTCCCCATCCCGGGGACGGGGACGGTCGGCCACCTCGAGGAGAACGTCGGTGCCGCCGGGATCGAGCTCGAGGGCCACGAGATCAAGGCGCTCTCGGCCGCCGGGCGGTGAGACGCCGCAACGTTCCGAGCCCCACCAGCGTTGCTACGGGACAGAACCGACTTCTTTCCTCGGCTAGGGGGGTTTCCATGAGGCGCCTTCTCTTCGCTCTCGCGTCCGTACTCCTGATCACGACCACGGCCCTCGAACTGGGGGGTCTGCCGGCGGGGGCCCAGACGGGTCCCACCGACGTGAGCGCCCCGTGTAACTCCATCGCCCAGGACGGCGGGACGCCACTGGCCAGCACCGACGAGTCGGCGTGCCTCCAGCGGTGGCTGAACGGCCTGAACCTCGACGCCAACACCGAACCCGTCGTGTGGGACCTCGAGGGCCAGAGCTACGAGGTGGACAAGGGCCTGAGCATCGCCGGCGCCCAGGACTTCACCATCGAGAACGGGAATTTCTACAACGCCGAGCGGCCCAAGCACATCGTCTACGGCGGGACGCCGACGCTGTACCTGAAGGGGGCGAACGCCTACAGCAGCTCCCCCCTCGATCCGGCCGACGACACCCTCCAGAACCTCGTCATCGAAGGTACCTATCCCGGTGGCGGTCTCCGGGCCGACATGGCCAATGCGGCGGGGATCCGGACCGACGGTGTGCAGGACCTCACCATCTCGGGCGTCACGACGAAGAACACGTGGGGAGACGGGCTGCACCTGGCGCCCTTCCTGGCCGGGCCCACCTCGGGCGACCACGGCAATACCACCGGTCTCGTCGAGAACGTGGTCACCAACCACACCGGACGGTGCGGGATCGCCCCCGTCGGAGTCGACGATCTCACCATCGACGACGCCTCGATGACGGGGACGGGCTACTGCGCCGTCGACATGGAGGCCGACAGCCCCAACACACCCATCAAGGCCGTCACCTTCAACGGGCTGACCACGGACAGCTTCGTGGAGCTGGACAACGTCACCGGCCCGGTGGTGATCAACGACTGGACGGAGACCGGCAACGTGGCACCGGACCTCCTCGACAAGTCGGACACCACCGCCCTCACCATCGACGGCGCCAACGTGGCCTGCGCCCAGACGAACTCCCCGTATCCCTGTTTCGACGTCCACAAGACGCCGGCGGGGACCACCATCAGCAACGTCGTGACCACCATGGCCAACGGCAGCTACCAGGCCCACACGACGCTGTGGTCCGTGGGTTCCGCCGACCCGGTCTCGTTCACCGACGACTGCATCACCGACAACGGGGGTACCTACACGAGTGGCCGCAACACCGGGGCCGTGACCGTCTCGACCACGTCCGGCTTCACCTGCCCGGCCGGAACGACCCCGTTCCCGCAACCGCGCACCCCCAAGAAATAGCCCGCCCGCACGCGGCGGAGAGCCCGGGGAATGAACGTCCGGGCGGTGCGGGGCGTGCCGGTCCGGTCGGGTGGGGTCGCCAAGGTCGGGCCCGTCACCGCCGGACCGGTGGCCCGCCCGGACCGTTAGGCTGCCTGGCACGCACCTCTCCGGGGGCGACGGGGTTAACGGTTCAGGAGGCACCACCATCTCCATCTCGGCCAGACACCGCACGAATGCCGCCAAACCGGGTCCCGGGCCCGACCGGCCCCCGGCGCCGGCGCCTCCTCCGCCACCCAAGTGGCGCTCGTGGCTGCTCCTGGCCGGCGTCGTGGTCACTCTCCTTCTCCTCTTCGCCCCGTCCGTCAAGAGCACACCGACGAAGAGCCTGGACTACTCGCAGTTCCTGAGCCGGGTGAAGTCGCACCAGATCAAGACCGCCTCCATCAATCCCACCGGCGCCGTCACGGGGACGCTCAAAGGGGGCGAGGCCTACACCAGCCAGATCCCCACGGCCCTGACCGACGATCAGCTCGCCCCCCTCCTCAAGGCCGACGGCGTCGCCATCACGGGGGTGGGGTCGTCGTCGAGCACCCTTCTCACCCTCCTGGAGGACATCCTCCCCCTGCTCTTCTTCGTCGCCATCTTCGTCTGGATCGGCCGCAGCACCCGCCGGCAGTTGCAGGGCGGGATCATGGGGATCGGCGGATCGAAGGCCAAGCTCTACGACGAGGACCGGCCCGTCACCCGCTTCTCCGACGTCGCCGGCTACGACGGGGCCAAGCGCGAGGTGGCCGAGGTCGTCGACTTCCTGAAACGGCCCGAGCGCTACACACGGGCCGGCGCCATCGGACCCAGAGGTGTCCTCATGGTCGGTCCGCCGGGCAGTGGCAAGACGTTGATGGCCCGGGCCGTGGCCGGCGAGGCCGAGGTCCCCTTCCTGGCCCTCACCGGTTCGAGCTTCGTCGAGATGTTCGTGGGGGTGGGGGCCAAGCGCGGTCCGTGACCTCTTCGCCGAGGCCCGCAAGCGGGCCCCCTCCATCGTCTTCATCGACGAGATCGACGCCATCGGCCAGCGCCGGGGCGGATCGATCGTCTCCAACGACGAGCGGGAGCAGACCCTCAACCAGCTCCTCTCCGAGATGGACGGCTTCGATCCGTCGACCGGTGTCGTGATCATGGCCGCCACCAACCGGCCCGAGGTCCTCGACCCCGCTCTCCTGCGGCCGGGTCGTTTCGATCGGCAGGTCGAGATACCCCTGCCCAATCAGGCCGAGCGGACGGCCATCCTGTCCGTCCACGCCCGTGACAAGCAGATGGGTCCCGACGTCGACTTCGGGGCGGTCTCCCGTGCCACCCCGGGCTTCTCGGGTGCGGATCTGGCCAACCTCCTGAACGAGGCGGCCATCGTCGCCGTCCGCCACGACCGCGACGTGATCACGTCCCACGACCTCGACGAAGCACGCGACCGGATCCTCCTCGGCCGGCGCGAGGCGTCCAACGCCCTCCTTCCCGACGAGAAGCGGTCGGTGGCCGTCCACGAAGCCGGCCATGCACTGGTGGCCCTCCTCTCCGATCACGCCGACCCGGTGGCCAAGATCACGATCCTCCCGGCCGGACGCGCCCTCGGCGTCACCGAGCAGCTCCCGGCCGACGAACGGCACCTCTACTCCGAGAGCTACCTCCTCGCCTCCCTCGATGTCCGCCTGGGCGGCCGGGCCTCGGAGATCCTGGTCCTCGGCGAGGCCTCCACCGGGGCGTCCAACGATCTGGCCGGCGCCACCGGGCTGGCCATCCACATGGTGCGGGACTGGGGTCTGTCGCCGCGTCTCGGACCCATCGGCTTCAGCTCCGACGGGCCCGGCTATCTCGACGGCCAGCAGCAGTTCCAGAGCCGCCAGTACTCCGAGGGCACCCAACAGGTCATCGACGAGGAGGTGAGCCGGCTCCTCGGTGAGGCCGAGCAGCGGGCCACGGCCGTCTTGACCGAGAACCGCGCCGCCCTCGACGCCGTGATCGCCCTTCTCCTCGAACGCGAGACGATCGACGGCGAGGAGTTGAGAGAAGTGGTACGCACGGCGTCGGCACCGCCGGAGGCGGCACCGGTGGAGGCGGCACCGGTGGAGGCGGCACCGCCGGAGAAGAAGGCGGCGGCGGAGAAGAAGGCGGCGGCGTCACGGGGCGCGGCGTCGGCACCGGTGGAGGGGTCGGCCGGGGCGTCGCCTCCGGAACGAGCATCCGGGGCCGACACCGATCGGCCGGCCGTCCCCAGTCACTGACCCCGGCTTCCCACGCGGTGGCGTGAGCACCGGGTGCTACGAGTTACAGCGGTCGCCCAGCCACGGTCGCTGCCCGTCCAGGGCGTAGAGGGCGACGGCCACGGTGTCCTGCTCGGCTTTGGAGGCCACGTTCGGAGGCACCCCCACGAGGCCCGGGAGTCCGGCGATCGGCGCCGCCAGGTTCCACGTGGCCTGGCTGAACTGGAATGCGCCCATGTACTGCCCGTTGGGGGACACGGCGCCGTAGTTGCCGCCCGACTCCTCCTGGACGACGCACTGGAGGTACGGATTGAGAGCGGGGTCCGAGACCGTTCCGGGCGCTGCCACCGTGGCCGTCGACGCTGTCCCGGTCGACACCGTCCCGGGCGACGCTGTCCCGGGCGACGCTGTCCCGGTCGACGACGCCTCGCTCGCCGCCTTCCGGGCGGCAGCCACCGCAGCGGCCGCCGCCGCCGCCCGGGCGGCGGCCTGGTCGGCCACCACCGTGGCCAGTTGCCCCGTGACCCGAGCCTGCTCCGACTCCATCTGGTTCTCGGTGCCGACGGCGCCGGCCAGGTCGCCGGCCTGCTGCGCCTGCTCCGACCGGTCCTCGGTCTCGGCCTGCTGGAGGGTGGCCAGGTGCACTTCAAGGGTCCGTTGCGTGGCGTGGAGCCGGTCCAGTGCCGTGTCGATGTTCCCGGCCGACAGCGAGATGTACTCGTTCGCCAACTCGACTCTCTCCATGTTGCCGGTGAACACCGCATCCGAACCGGACAAATTGTTCCCGGCGTCCATGTAGGAGACGATGGCCAGATTCCGCACCACGCGCGTCTCGTCGTCGATACGGCGCTTCTCCCCGCTTATCTGCTGCCCGACCTGGAGGACGGTGCGGGCATCGACCGCCACCTTCTCGGACGCCACCGAGTACTGCTGCTGATAGGCGCCGATCTGCAGTTGCTCCTGGATCAGCTCCTGTGCGATGTGCCGCGCCTGTGCCTTGAGATCAGTGACCTGATCGGCGGAGGCGGGTGTCGGGGCGCGCACCACGATGAGCGATGCCGTGACGAGGAGGCTCGTGAGAAGGCCGGCAAAGACCAGGCACCGACCACGCGCTCCTGCGTTTGACCCCGCCGTCGGGGTGAACCGGGAGCGAGACACAATGGGTCGCCAATCTAGCCGTCGGGGTGATCCCTGACAACCGGCCCTCGAAGCGCGTGTGTGCGCCTGCTCAGCCGTCGAGGGCGAGACAACCGCGGACAGCGGACTCGGCCGCCAGTCGGGCGGCCATGGTGGTATCTCTGCTCAGGCGCTCGAGCTTCACCGCCAGTTCGGGCTCGGCGGCGAGGAGGCGCTCGATCTCGGCCATGTTGCCCGAGCCGTCGGGGTTCGTCGCCGCCACGATCCTCTGGTCGAGCAGACCGTCGAAGAAGCGGTCGCCGATGCACCGGTACACGGACCACGGGCAGCCCTGGGCCTCGCACACCTCGGCGACGGCGGACGACTCCATGTCCACTCCGAGGCATCCCTCTTCCCGGAACCGTTCGCTCAACCCGTGGTCGAGTGTCGCCTCTTCCGTGGTCATGAGCTTGCCCGCCCGGGGGGCGTGGCCAGGGGGGGTGTGCCGGTAGGTGGCGCCGCTCGAGTACTCGATGATGACCTCGGGATTGATCAGGGTGCCGACCTCTATGTCGGGGTCGAGACCCCCGCAGATGCCGGCGATCATCACGTGGTCGACGCCACGGTGGCCGGGTACGGACTCGTCGAACAAGCGGGACATGGCCACCCGGGTCAGCGGTGGTCCCATTCCGATGTGTACGGCCGTCACGTCCGAACGACCGACCCGGCCCGTCCACGGTGCGCCCTTGCCGTCGCTCGAGGGACTGAGCCCGAAGGCGGTCACGATGGCGTGCATCTCGAGGGGCATGGGCGCCAGGACGACGACGTGGCGGACGGCGGGGTCAGGGGGCATCGTCATAGCTTGCCCCTTGCCGGGGCCCGGTGCCCAGGTCGAGTCGCATGAAGGTGCTGTTGGGACTGGGTTGGTAGTCACCGAACGGCCCGCACGATTCGAATCCGGCGGCGGCGTAGAGCGATCGCGCCGGATCGAAGGCGGCCATGGATCCGGTCTCGAGACTCAGCCGGCGATATCCCCGCGCCCGGGCCACGCCGATGAGATGGTCCACCATGGCGCGCCCGACACCGCGCCGTCGCGCCGCTTCGAGAGTGTGCATGGACTTCAGCTCACCGTGCCACCCGTCGAGCTGCTTCAGGGCTCCGACGCCCAGGAGCTCACCATGGAGGCGGAAGGTGGAGAACGTCACGGCCGGGTCGAGGAGTCCGTCGACATCGAGGGCATGGACGTCGCGCCGTGGACTGTGCGAGCGGGCGAAGGCGAGGTGCCGCCCCAGGAGTTCGAGAACGTCCTCGGCTCGCGGGTCGTCGATGGAGATGTCTCCCTCGGTCACGGCGGTCCTGTTTTGAGCAGGTCGTCCTGCGGGTCGCTACCGGCCGTCGAGCACCTTCTCGACGGACTCGGTCAGGACGTCGAGCCCTTCCAGCAGCAGCTCCTCGCCGATCACCAGAGGGGGGAGCAGGCGCAGGACGTTGCCGGAGGTGCCACAGGTGAGGACGACGACACCGGCGCCGTGACAGGCCCGGGCGATGGATCCTGTGATCTCGGGGTCGGGCGTCGTCGTTCCCGGTCGCACGATCTCGAAGGCGCACATGGCACCGCGGCCGCGGACGTCGCCGATGGCGCCGTGGGCGGACTGCAGAGAGCGCAACCGGTCGAGCACGATGTCGCCGATCCGCCGGGCGGCACCGGCCAGATCACGCTGGCGCATGAGGGCGATGGCGGCCAGGGCCGAACTGCAGGCCACGGGGTTGCCTCCGTAGGTACCGCCGAGACCGCCCACGTGGACGGCGTTCATGATCTCGGCCCGCCCGGTGACGGCGGCCAGGGGCAGGCCGCCGGCGATCCCCTTGGCCGTCGTCACCAGATCGGGAACGATCCCGTGGTGGTCACAGGCGAACCAGTCCCCCGTCCGGCAGAAACCGGTCTGGATCTCGTCGGCCACGAAGAGGACACCGTTCGCCGCGCACCACGACGCCACCGCTTCGAGGAATCCGGGGGCGGGCACGATGAAACCACCCTCCCCCTGGATGGGCTCGATCAGCACGCAGGCCACGTTGTCGGCGCCCACCTGGGTCTCGATCAGTTCCGTGGCCCGGTCGGCGGCGTCCTGGCCCGTCATGGCATCGGGGTCGCGGAACGGGTACGACACCGGGACCCGGTAGACCTCGGGGGCGAACGGACCGAAGCCGTGCTTGTAGGGCATGTCCTTGGCCGTGAGGGCCATGGTGAGGTTGGTCCGGCCGTGGTAGGCGTGGTCGAAGACGACGACGGCTTGGCGTCCGGTGGCGTGACGGGCGATCTTGACGGCGTTCTCCACGGCCTCGGCCCCCGAGTTGAACAGCGCCGAGACTTTGGGCGCGTCGCCCGGTGTGAGCGTGTTGAGCTCCTCGCAGACCGCTATGTACCCCTCGTAGGGCGTGACCATGAAGCACGTATGGCTGAACCGTCCCACCTGCTCCCGCACCGCCGCCACCACCGAGTCGGCGGCGTGACCGACGCCGGTGACGGCGATCCCCGAACCCAGGTCGATGAGGGAGTTGCCGTCCACGTCGACGAGGACGGCCCCGGAGCCGGCCTCGATGTACACCGGGAAGCTCGTGCTCACACCCACGGCCACGGCGCCGGCCCGGCGGGCGTGCAGCGCCCGCGAGCGCGGACCGGGGACGTCGGTGACCAGACGACGCTCCTGGGCGATGGTGCGGGGAGTGTCGGTCTGGGTCACGTCACTCTCCTCCTGCGCCGGGGACGACGTGGCCGGGGACGACATGGCCTCGGACCAGACGCCACGCGGACATTACTCGCCGACCCGGTCGACCGCGGTGGTGGAATGGCGGTTTCTCTACGTGGGATCGGACGACACCGCTCGAGATCCGGCGACGTGGTCGGCCGTACCCCGTAGCCGGCTGTCGTCAGCCTGCGCCGGCGGGGACCACGAGGACGGGGACCTCGGAGCGGTGCAGCAGCTTGTGCGGCACCGAGCCGAGAATCGCCCCCACGATGGGGCGCTCACCGGTCCCCCCCACCACGATGACCCGGGCCTGGCGTTCGACGGCCGCCTCGAGGAGCGACTCGACGGGCCGCATGGGCACCACCAGGACCTCGGCCCGCACCCCGGCGTCGAGCTTCTTGGCATCGGCCAGAGCCGTGGCCAGCATGTCCTGGCCGATCTTCTCGAGTTTGTCCTTGTAGTCGGCCGTCTCGCCCCCCATGGGATTGGGTTCGTAGCCGAACACGATGCTCAGGGGGGCGTCGAAGGCGCGGGCCACACTGACGGCGACGCCGAGGGCGGCTTTCGAGCCGTCGGAGCCGTCGTAGCCGAGGATGATGTCGCCGGCCATCAGTCGTGCACCGCGTTGACGCCGGGAGTGAGCGGCGGCGCCGGCGAGTCGACTGTCTCGGCCACCTCGCGGTCGCGCTCGAAGAACGACTTGTTCCGGATCTTCCAGATCAACATGAGGGGCACTCCGATCAGCAGGAATCCGACACCGAGGACGAGCGGCGGGCCGAGGCCCTTCTTCACATAGAAGTGCTGATGGAGGAAGGTGAAGTTGAAGTGGATGAAGGGGAACCAGGCCTGGGTGCCGGAGGCCGAGTTCACCGGGTCCGAGTAGTAGAAGATGGCGATGACGAAGAGGACGGTGAGGATGGCGGCCCCGAGGAACGGCGCCAGGCCGATGAAGATGAAGTTCTTGAAGCTCTTGAGCAGGTGCTTGCGGTAGTAGAAGACGCAGGCAAAGCCCGTCATCCCGTAATAGAAGGCAATTCCGAAGCCGAGCGCCTCGATGGAGTTGGCCAGGATGTCGCCGGGGCTGAGCAGGTCGAGCCCCACGTACCAGACGACCGAGATGGCCCCGAACATGAGTGTGGAGAACCCGGGCGACAGGTACTTGGGGTGGATGTCGGCGAAACGCTTGGGAAACGCCTTGTGCACGGCCATCGACAGCGACGAACGCGCCGCCGGGAGGATGGTGGTCTGCGTCGACGACGAGGCCGAGGTGAGCACGCAGATGATGAGCAGCTTGTTCCACGGTGATCCGAACACCGCCGAGCCGAGGGCGTTCAGGACGTCACCGATGTTGTTGCTGTTGGTGAGGAAGTTGACGCCGTGGACGGACTGGGCGGCGGCGGTCACGACGACGTAGATGAGGAGCAGCACCAGGGTGGACCACAGCGCGGCACGACCCGGGGTACGCCTCGTGTCCTTGGCCTCCTCGTTCACGGTCACGGCGGTGTCCCAACCCCAGTAGATGAAGACGGCCAGGAGCATCCCGGCCGTCAGGGCCCCGATGGGATGGACGTTGAGGGGGTTGAGCCACTCGATCGACGGGCGGATGCTGTGGGCCGGATGACCGCTGTAGACCTTGGCCAGGGCCACGATGGCGAAGACGAAGAGGATGATGATCTCGGCGCCGAGCAGGCACACCTGGGTCCGGGCCGAGAGCTCGATCCCGACGTAGCAGATGGCCGTCATGACGACGAGCCAGACCACGCCGACGAAGGTGACCCAGAATCCCGAGCTGTCGGCGGCGATCCCGTGGGCGCCGAAGAGCGAGAAGGTATATACGCCGGCGATCGAGGCCAGGTTGGGCATGACCACCAGATCGGTGACGAGGATGCCCCAGCCCGCCAGCCAGCCCGTTCTCGGCCCGATGGCCCGGGTCACCCAGGTGAAGGTGGTGCCGCAGTCCGGGTCGGCCCGGTTCAGGTAGTAGTAGGCGGCGGCGATGAACAGCATGGGGACGAAGGCCAGCAGCATGACCGCCGGCGAATAGATGCCGACGTAGGCCGCCACGAAGCCGAGGGTGGCGGCCAGGCTGTAGGCGGGAGCGGTGGACGCCACCCCGATCACCAGGCTCGAGATCATCCCGAGCGCTCCGACCTTGAGACCCTTCCCGACGGCGTCCTCGGGTACCGAGGACACGCCGACATCTCCCGTCGTGATCGTCATGGAATCCCCGCCTCCCTCGACGCCTCCGCCCGCGTGCGAGCATATTCGCAGAAGATTTTCAGTCTGACAAGCAACTTCGTCGGTCTGATCGGGTCATGACCACCGATTCGGTTGCGAAGGCGCGCGAGCGCGGTCAGGATGGCTTTGGTCCACAGGGGTTCGGAGGAGGAGCCATGACGACCGTCGCCGGGGTCGACGTCACGCTCGGGAACTTCATCGGGGGGGCGTTCCGCCCCGCCGGGGGCCAGGCCCACGCCGTGATCGATCCGGCCACCACCGAGGTGATGGCCGAGGTCGCCGCCGCCACCCCCGACGACATCGACGCCGCCGTGGCCGCCGCCACCGAGGCGTTCTCCGGCTGGGCGGGAACGTCGCCGGCCGAGCGCAGCGCAGCCCTGCTGGCCATCGCCCAGGTGATCGAGGACAACGCCGACGAGCTGAGCATCCTGGAGTCACGAAACGTCGGCAAGCCCATCAGCGCGATGCCCGAGGAGATCGGCTTCGCCGTCGACAATCTGCGGTTCTTCGCCGGCGCCGCCCGCCTGCTCGAAGGACGGGCGGCCGGCGAGTACCTCAGCGGATACACCTCGATGCTCCGCCGCGACCCGGTGGGCGTGGTGGCGTCGATCGCGCCGTGGAACTACCCGCTCATGATGGCCGTCTGGAAGCTCGGTCCCGCTCTGGCCGCCGGCTGCCCGGTGGTCCTCAAGGCCAGCGAGCTGACTCCGCTCACCACGCTCAAGTTGGCCGAGCTGCTCGCTCCGGTCCTGCCCGAGGGCCTCTTCAACGTGGTGACCGGCGCCGGGGAGGTCGGCGCCGCCCTGGTCGAGCACCCCGGCATCGACATGGTGTCGCTCACCGGCTCGGTGCCCACCGGGAGGGCCATCGCCGAAGCGGCCAGCCGGACGCTGAAGCGGGTCCATCTCGAGCTCGGCGGCAAGGCACCGGTCATCATCTTCGACGACGCCGACCTCGACGCCGTGGTCGAGGGGGTGAAGCTGGCCGGATTCGTGAACGCCGGACAGGACTGCACCGCCGCCTGCCGCCTCATCGCCGGCCCGGCCATCCACGACAGCGTGGTCGACGCCCTCACCGGAGCGGCCCGCAGCATCCCCGTGGGCGACCCTGGTGACGAAGCGACCGAGCTCGGGCCCCTGGTCTCGTCGCGCCAGCGTGAAAGGGTGGTCGGCTTCGTGGACCGCGCCGTGGCCGGCGGCGCCAAGGTGGCGACCGGCGGCCGCCCCATCGACCGGGCCGGCTGGTTCTACGAGCCGTCCGTCATCTACGGCGTGGGACAGGCCGACGAGATCGTGCAACGGGAGGTCTTCGGTCCCGTCGTCTCGGTGCAGCGGATGGCCTCCGAGGACGGGGCCATCGCCATGGCCAACGGCGTCGACTACGGACTGGCCGCCAGCGTGTGGACGACCGACATCGGCAAGGCCATGCGGGCCGGTGCCCTGTTGCGGTTCGGCACCGTCTGGATCAACGACCACATCCCCCTCGTGTCCGAGATGCCCCACGGCGGCTTCAAGCAGTCGGGCTACGGAAAGGACATGTCGATGTACGCCATCGAGGCGTACACGGAACCGAAGCACGTCATGGTCAAGTGGTGACGGAAAAGGACGAGACGATGGCCCCATCAGGCGCAGACGCCGGGACAGACACCGGGACAGACACCGAGCGGATCACGGCCAGGGCCCGCGAGCTCTTCGCCACCGAGATGGCCGCCCTGTTCGAGCGGACGCCGGCGTCCCGGGCCCTTTTCGAACGGGCCAGCAAGACGATGCCCCTCGGCGTGACCTCCTCCTTCCAGGCCGCCGACCCCTATCCCATCTACCTGTCGCACGGCCGCGGGGCCGAGGTGTGGGACGTCGACGGGGGTTCGTACTTCGACTTCCACAACGGTTTCGGGGCCATGGCCGTGGGCCACGCCCACCCCAAGATGGTCGAGGCCATCGACCGGGCGGCGCGGAGCGGCACACACTTCGCCGTGACGACGGAACCGGCCGTGGCCCTGGCCGAGGAATTGTGCCGGCGGTTCCGGCTCGAACGTGTCCGTTTCACCAACTCGGGCACCGAGGCCACCATGGACGCCATCCGCGTGGCGCGGGCCTTCACCGGGAAGGACGTGATCTGCAAGATCGAGGGCTCCTACCACGGCCATCATGATTCGGTCATGTTCTCCGTCACACCCGGTCTCGATCTGGTGGCGACGACGGCCGAGGGCGCCCGGACCGACCACCTCCCGGCGTCGAAGGGCATCCCGGCGGAGATGGGAGACTGGACGCTGGCCATCCCCTTCAACGACCTCCCCGCCGTCGAGAGGTTGTTCACCGAACGGGCCCATGACCTGGCCTGCTTCATCATCGAGCCAGTGATGATGAACATCGGCATCGTCCTCCCCCGCCCCGGTTACCTGGAGGGGCTGCGCGAGCTGTGCACGAAGCACGGTGTCGTCCTCATCTTCGACGAGGTCAAGTGTGGGGCCACGATCGCCGCCGGCGGTGCCATCGAGCGATTCGGCGTCCAACCCGACCTGGCCTGCTTCGCCAAGTCGATCACCGGGGGTGCCCCCGGTGGAGCGTTCGGAGGACGGGCCGAACTCATGGACGCCATCGGCGCCGGGGTGGCCCAGCAGGGGACGTTCAACGGCAACCCCCTGGTGGCGGCGGCCGGGCTGGCCGCTCTCACCGAGGTCCTCACGCCGGACGCCTATGAACATTTCAAACGGATCGGATCGCGCCTGGCCGAAGGCTGCCAGCGAGCCATCACGGGCTCACACATCCCCGCCCACGTGATCGACCTCGGGTGCAAGGGCTGTGTCTCCTACCGCCCCGAGCCACTGGTGGACTACCGCAGTTTCCTCGAGACCAACGCCGACCTGTTCGACGCGTCGTGGGCGTGGGCCGTGAATCGCGGGATCTTCATGACGCCGGGCAACGAGGAGCAGTGGACCCTCTCGGTCCAGCACGACGACAGTCACATCGACCGCTACGTCGACGTGTTCAGCGAGTTCTGCGTCACCGTCGCCGGTTGAGTGGACGCTCGTCGCCAACCGCGCTCGGGTGACGGCACCGGTCGGTGGCGTCGGTCAGAGCCCGAGGGCGTCGCGCGCCTGGTACCACCATCCGGCCACGGGCAGGAGCCACGGCACGTGCGCCGGGGGGGGGACGACAGGCCAGCGGCGGTCGGCGAAGGCGGGCAGGACCCCGTCGGCGCACAGCCAACGCCCGATGGCCCGACCGAAATGGGTGGACAGCGCCACCCCGGTGCCGCAGTAGCCCAGCGCGTAGACGACACCGGTCCGGGGATGGCGCCCCAGGTGCGGGAGGCGGTCGAAGGTGAGCCCCACCAGTCCTCCCCACGCCCGCGCCACGCGCACCCCCGCCAGTTGGGGGTGCGTGGCCTGCAGGGCGCCGTAGAGGAGGTCGCGGGCCTGCTCCACGGTGGTGGGGGCGAACGATGTCCGTCCCCCGAACAGGACGCGGGTGCCGTCGGGCGCCAGTCGCCAGTAGTTGAGGAAGTTCTTGGTGTCGAAGAGCATCCGCCCCCTGGGGCTGACCGAGGCGGCGAGGTCGGCGTCGATCGGCTCGGTGGCGATCATGAAGCTGCCGATCCCCAGAATGCGGCGGCCCAGCCACGGCACCGGTCGGCGCCGCGTGGTCCCGTCGGTGGCCACGATCACCTCTCCGGCCCTGATCGCCCCCCGCGACGTCTGCAGGTGGAACCCGGCCCCGTCCCGGGTGACCTCCACCGCCTCGGTGTGACCGTGCAGCTGTGCTCCGGCGACCAGGGCGGCGCCGGCGAGACCCTCGACCAGTTTGGCCGGGTGCACCGAACCGCTACGGCTCACCAGGAGACCGCCGGCGAACCGGGGCGACCCGACCTGGTCGCCCAGCTCGTCGGCGGCCACGAACCGGGCATCCTCGCCGACGGAGGCGTAGGCGTCGGCCACCGACCGGAGGTGGGAGACGTGCCGGGGATGGTCGGCCAACTCGAGATGGCCACAGCGGCGCCAGTCACAGGCGATGTCGAGCTCTGTGGCGAGGGTCTCGACGCCTTCGAAGGCGGCCACCGTGTCGTCCCACATGTCCCGCCCAGCGGGCATGGCCAGCATGGTGGCCAGATCGTGCTTGCCCCCCGGATGGACCATGCCCCCGTTGCGGGCACTCGCCCCGCGACCGATCTCGTGGCTGTCGACCACCACGACCTGGCGGTGACGTCGGGCCAGCTCCCAGGCGGCGGCCAATCCCGTGAAGCCGGCGCCGATGACGGCCACGTCGGCCTCGGAGGGCAGAGGGGTGGCCGTGGACGCAGGCGCGTCGACGCCGTCCCACCAGTAGGGCGTCGATGCGTAGTCCGTGGTGAGCGGGGCCGTGGTCGTGGCTCCAAGGTTCGCACGTCCACCGACCCCCGGGCACGACGATGACGGCCGACGAACCGGTGGTGCTCGACGAGATCGACCGCCGGATCATCGAGGAGCTCCAGAGGGACGGTCGCAAGCCATACACGCAGATGGCTCCCGTCGTGGGGCTCTCCGAGGCGGCCGTGCGCCAACGCGTGCAGAGGCTGATCGACGCGGGCGTGATGCAGATCGTCGCCGTCACCGATCCCCGGGTCCTCGGATTCAGCCGCCAGGCCATGATCGGGCTGAAGGTCGAAGGGGACACCAGACGGGTGGCCGAGGCGGTGGCCGAGCTCCACGAGGTCGAGTACGTGGTGATCACCGCAGGGGCGCTCGACATGCTCGTCGAGGTCGTCGTGGAGGACGACGAAGGGCTTCTCGAATTGCTCAACGAGAAGATCCGCAAGATCGAAGGGGTGCGGACCACGGAGACCTACATCTACCTGCGGATCCACAAGGAGACGTATCAGTGGGGCGCCGCCCCGACGTCGCGACCGCCGAGGTCCGGGACGCGTCGCTGAACGGACGATTAGGGAGCGGGTGAGCCCGTCGGACCGAAACGCGACCCGCCGGGAGCGCCGATGGCCGGCGCCAGGGTGGTCGTGGTGGTCCGGTCCGCCGAGGCTGCCGCCGTCGATACGGGCGCTGAGGACGGCGCCGTCGCTGTCGTCGGCACCGTGGTGGGCGGCACCGTGGTGGGTGCCGGGGTCGGCGTGGCCGTGACCGATGTCACCGCCGCCGTGGCCGGTGGCGTGACGGCCGTCGCCGGGGCCCGGAGGTGGCGACCGTGCGCCGGGGATCCGTGGCCGAGGGCGGCCACCGTCCCGCCGACCGCACCGAGCAGAGCCACGATGAGTACTCCGCCGCCCACGATCCTCTTTCTCATGGTCCGGATGCTACGCCGCGGCTATCAACCGGAGGTCAACGTGGCGGCAACGTCCCCCGGAGAGACATCCGGGGAGCGGGCCACCGGGTGCAGCACCAAATTCTCGCCCGCACCGTCGTCGGTACACTCGTCGCCGGGACGACTTTTGACGGTGTCGCCGCCGCCGGTTTGGCCACCACCGGCGCCCGGACCACCCTGACCCGGGGGAAAGACGTGGATCTCGAGGAGATCGAAGCCATCCGTCAGCTGAAGTACCGCTACTTCCGGCTGCTCGACACCAAGCGCTTCGCCGAGCTCGGTGAACTGCTGACCGAGGACGCCACCACGTCGTACCAGTCCGGCGATCTCTCGTACCGGGGTCGGAAGGCCATCGTGGCCTTCCTCGAGGAGTCGCTCGGCAACGGTGACATCGTCACCATGCACAACGGGCATCACCCCGAGATCCAGTTGACCAGTGCCACCACGGCCACCGGGGTCTGGTATCTGGAGGACCGCGTGGTGGTGCGGGCCATGGACTTCGAGATCGTGGGGACCCTGCTCTACGACGATCGCTACGTCAAGATCGACGGCCGATGGATGATCGAGCACACCGGGTACGAGCGGATCTTCGAGGAGCACCGCCGCTTCTCCGACGGGCGGCTGCATTCGTTTCGCGCCATGTTCGACGCCCCGTAGACGGTTGCCCGGCCCGATCAGGGCACCAGGACGACCTTGCCGGCGATCGACCGGTCGAGGAGACCCGACATCACGGCCACGACGTCGTCGAGGGGCCGTTCGTCGGGCACCGTGGGATGGAGGCGACCGTCCTCCACCAGCTCCACCAGCTCTCCGAGGACTTCCCGGTTGCCGGCGGGGTCGTCCATGGCCCACGCCCCCCAGTCGACACCGATCACGGTGCGGTTGTTGAGCAGGACCTGGTTGAGCGGAACGGTGGCGATCGGTCCCGAGGCGAACCCGATGACACAGAGACGGCCGAATTTTCCCATGGCCCGCAGCGCCGGCTCGCTGTGACGCCCCCCCACGGGGTCGATGACCAGGTCGACGCCACCACCGGAGATCTCCCGGGCCGTCGTCTTCAGGTCCTCGCCCTCGTAGCCGATGGTGGCGACGGCTCCCATGGACCGTGCCGCCTCCATTCTCGCGGGGCTGGAGGCGGCGGCGATCACCTGGGCCCCGAGAGCCACGGCCACGTCCACCGAGGCCAGCCCGATGCCTCCGCCGGCTCCGAGGACGAGCACCCACTCGCCCTCGTGGACCGTCGTCCGTCGGGTCATCGTGAACCACGCCGTGCTGTAGCTCTGGATGAAGGCCGCCGCCTGGCCGAACCCGAGGCCGGCCGGAACGGGCTCGAGGGAGTCGCCGTTCACGACCACCTGCTCGGCGAAAGCGCCGAAGCCGGTCATGGCCATGACACGGGCTCCGATGCCCACGCGGCTGACCTCGGCGCCGGCGGCGGCGACCACACCGGAGAGCTCGCCCCCCGGCACGTAGGGGGTGGCCGGTTTCATCTGGTACCGGCCCTGGCACAACAGACCGTCGACGTAGTTGACCCCCATGGCACGCACGTCCACGAGGACCTGGCCCGGGCCCGGCACCGGGGTGGGACGTTCCTCGATCACGACATGGTCCAGGGAACCGAGCTCACGGCAGACCACGGCACGCACAGCCCGGGACACTACGGCAAGGCTCCCGAGGGCACACCCCGGGGACCGCGCCTACCATTCCCGGGGTGTCGAGTACCTATCGGTCACACCCTGACGGCACCACCCTGGAGGACCGACGCCGCGCCGCGGTGGCCGTCCTGGTGGACCCCGGGCTCGAGCCGATCGTCGAGATGGTCCTGAGCTCGCCGTCCCCCGACGTCTACGAGGCCCGCAGCGTCGACGGGGCCGTCCGCTTCCGCCGGCGGACGACGGAGAGCGGGTGGGCTTTCGAGGTCGACGCCGTCGAGGGCCGCGACCCCCTGGGGGACCAGGACCCGGCCCGCTTCGCCTCCCTCGATGCCGAGCTGGCCGCCGGACATCCCGATCGACGGGCCAACAGCTACCCGTTCGCCTGGGAGCACGTGGCCCAGATCTTCGACCATCCGTGCGCGCCCGACCTGTGCGTCCTGCACACCGCCTCCCACCAGCAGCAGGAGCACCGGGGCGAGCACGGCTCTCTGGGCGTGGTCCAGGCACGGGCCCCGTTCATCCTGTCGGGGGCCGGGGTCAGGCACCTGGGGATGGTCGACCGACACTGCCGGCTGATCGACGTGGCGCCGACCGTGCTGGCCCTGCTCGGGATGGAGCCGGGTGCCGGCGTGCGTCCCGGTCCCGTCGGCTCCGGAGGCACGGCGCGGGCCGGCTCCTACCTGGCCCACCAGGACGGTGACGCCCTCGTCGACCTGATCGACACGACGGTGCCGCCGCCCGATCACGTGGTGACCGTCCTGCTCGACGGGTGCAACCCCAACCGGCTGTACGAGATGGCGGCGGCCGGGGCCGCGCCCCACGTGGCCCGCCTGATCGCCCGGGGCACCGCTTTCCGGCACGGGGCCATGGCGTCGTTGCCCACGGTGACGCTGGCCAACCACACCAGCCTGCTCACCGGCTGCCACCCCGGACACCACGGGGTCCTCCACAACGCCTGGTACGACCGGTCCCTCGGGCGACAGGTGGTGACCGAGTCCCCCGCCACCTGGCAGGAGGCCATGCGGTGGTTGACGCCGGGGGTGGAGACCATCCACCAGGCCGTCAAGCGGCGGCGCCCCGGGGCGGTGACGGTGTCGGTGAACGAGCCCGCCGACGTCGGTGCCGACTACTCGACGTTCGATCTCTTCCGTCAGGGGAGGGCGGAGGAGCTGCTCCCCGACCTCTCCGTCCTCCCGCCGTTCACGACGGCGCCGTTCGCCGAATCGAGCGAGGACTACCGGTGGGGGACGTTCGCCGACTCGGTGGCGTTGCGCCAGGCCACCGCCATCTGGGGCGGACGCCACCTGGAGGTGGACTACCCGGCGCCCGTGTTCACCTGGGTGAGCTTCTCGCTCACCGATTCCGCCTTCCACGAGGGCGGGCCCCATTCCGAGGTGGCCGGGGCGGCCGTGCGCGACACCGACGCCCGCTTGGGCGAGCTGCTTTCGGCGGTGGAGGCCGCCGGGGTGTCGGACCGGACCGCCATCTGCCTGGTGGCCGACCACGGGATGGAGCTGAACGACCCCGAGGTCAACGGCGACTGGGGCGACGCCCTGCGCGACGCCGGGATCCCCTTCCGGGACGAGGCGTCGGGCTTCCTCTATCTGGACGTCCAGTAGCTATCCGGACGTCCGGTAATCCCCGGGCCGCCCTCTCAGGCGGTGCCTTCCCACCCCCGACCGGAGGTCACCAATGAAGGTCCTGCGTACTCCCGACGAGAGGTTCGGAGGCCTGCCCGGCTACGACTTCTCCCCGCACTACGTCGAGGTCCCGGCGGGCGACGGCGACGGGAGGCTGCGGGTCCACTACGTCGACGAGGGACCCGCCGGCGCCGACGAGACGGTCCTCCTCCTGCACGGGGAGCCGTCGTGGAGCTACCTCTACCGGAAGATGATCCCCGCGCTCACACAGGCGGGGCTGCGGACCGTGGCCCCCGATCTCGTCGGCTTCGGACGCTCCGACAAGCCGGCCGAGCGCGGCGAGTACACCTACGCCCGCCATGTCGAGTGGCTGCGGGCGGCGCTGTTCGACGAGCTGGACCTGGCCGAGGTCACCCTCGTCGGCCAGGACTGGGGCGGTCTGATCGGGCTGAGGCTGGTGGCCGAGCACCCCGACCGCTTCCGACGGGTGGTGGCGGCCAACACCGGCCTGCCCACGGGGGACATGGACATGGGGGAGGCCTTCCTGGCCTGGCAACGGTTCTCCCAGGAGGTGCCCGAGCTCCCGGTGGGCCGGATCGTGGCCGGTGGCTGCACCTCGTCGCCGTCCGACGAGGTGATCGCCGCCTACGACGCCCCGTTCCCGGACGAGACCTACAAGGAGGGGGCGCGTCAGTTCCCCGTGCTCGTGCCCACCCGGCCCGATGATCCCGCCACCGAGGCCAACCGGCGCGCCTGGGACGTGCTGCGGACCTTCGACAAACCCTTCCTCTGTGCCTTCAGCGACGCCGACCCCATCACCGGCGGCGCCGACGCCCTGTTCCTGGCCGAGATCCCGGGGACCGGCGGCCAGGCGCATCCGACCATCAGAGGTGCCGGTCACTTCCTCCAGGAGGACAGTGGACCGGAGCTGGCCCGGGCCGTCATCGACTTCGTGCGGCGGACCCCGGCCCGCTGATCCCGCCGGTGTCGTTGAAGGACCGGAGAACCGGTCCGTCGACACCCCAGGCCACCCGGGTGAGCGACGCCGTGGAAAGGTGGAGCCTCCAGGCGATGCCGTCGCCGGCGCCCAGGGCCCAGGCCACGGCGGCCTTGATGGGCGACACGTGGCTGACCACCACGACGTCGGCGTCGCCCCGGGCCCCCGATCCGGGGTGGGCGAAGAGCTCGTCGCAGGCGGCGCGTACCCGGGCCCCCACCTCGGCCAGGCTCTCCCCGCCCGGCGGGCGGAAGTCCGGATCGGAGCGCCAACGCTCCCACATCTCCCGAGGCACGGCACCGAGGGACTCACCCTCGAGCTCGCCGTAGTCGACCTCGATCCAGCGCTCGTCCACCTCCACGGGGACGTTCAACCCGAGCGCCTCGGCCGTCTCCCGGGCCCGCCCCAGAGGGCTGCTGATCAGACGGCCCGCACCGGCGAGAAAAGGCGACAGGTTCGCCACCTGGGACCGACCGCGCCCGGTGAGCGGCGACGGCGCCCTCCCCGAGAGCAGACCCCCGGCGTTGGCCGCCGACTCCCCGTGACGGACCAGGATGAGCACGGCCGGGCCCTCACCTGACCAGGATGCGACCACACTGGTCGCAGGTGATCACCTCGTCGGGTGGCGCCTTGCGGATGCGATCGACCTCCATGGCCGGAAGGGCGAGATGACAACCGCTGCACGACCCCCCCACCAGTCGCGCCGCTCCCGTCCCCGCCAACGTGGTGCGCAGTCGTTCGTAGCGGGCCAGCAGATCGGGGGGGACGGTGGCCGCCGCCACCCGGCGGGCCTCGCCCTGCGAGGCGATGTCGGCGTCGATCCTCTCCACCGCCTCGGCGATGGACCCCCGGAGGCGGTCCCGGTCGTCGCCCAGGGCGGCCCTCTGCGTCTCGGCGGCCTCGAGGTGACCGTCGATCGGCTCCAGCGCCTCCATGATCTCGATCTCGCGGTCCTCCAGTTCGGAGATGTGCCGCTTCAGGTGCTTGACCTCGTCATCCATGGCCTGGAGATCCCGGGCCGCCGAGACCTGGCCGCCGTACATCCGCCGTTCCAGCTCGGTCCGTCGAGATCGCGACGCCTCGATCTGCTCCTCGAGGGCCGCTTGGCGGGCACCGAGCTCATGGCGGGCCGCCTGGGCCTCGGCGGCCCCGCTCTCGAGGCCGGCCAGCCGGCCCTCCACCCCGGCCAGCTCCGACTGCTCGGGAAGAGACGACCTCCGGTGGCGGAGCTGGTCGATGGCGGTGTCGTGGTCCTGGACCTCGAGGAGGCGCTCGAAGATGCCGGGCGGGACCGGGGTGACGTCGGCGTCGGAGCCGCCCACCTCTGCGTCGGTCACCGTCGCTCCCGGTCGTCGTCGGCCGGGTCATGGTCGTTGGCCGGACTCTCTCCGCCGTGGCGCGGACCGGGAGACGCCTCCGGCTGGCGTCTGGCCACCTCGAGTGCTCCCACCAGAGCGGCGTCGGCGACGGCAACGGCCTCGTCCCAGGAATACCACCGGGCCTCGGGGCTCTCGCCCGGTGGCGGGCTCGGATCCTCGTCCGGCGCCAACAGGAGGTACCGGAGGTCGAGATGGGTGTGACCCTCGGCGGCGTCGTGGACGTCCACGTGGATGAGGCGGGGGCCGTCGTCAGGGTGCCTGAGGACGAGGCCGGTCTCCTCCTCCGATTCACGGTGGGCGGCGTCCCAGGGCCCCTCCTCGGGGTCGATGTGGCCGCCGGGTTGCATCCACCGGTGCAGGCGCTTGTGCCGATGGAGGACCGTTCCCCGCCGACCCACGACGACGGCCGATCCGGTCACGTGGACGAGGTCGGCCTCCTCGTCGAAGGGCCGGGGCAGGCGGGCCAGGGACTCGAGGATACGGGTCCTGGACGAGACCTCCCGGGCGTCGGACGCCGAGTGGCCGGTCACCGATTGGCGCACCGTCTCGACGAGACCCGCCGGCCAGCGGCGTTCCCCTCGCTGCTGGCCGGCCCCTGGCGACACGCGTGCATCCCTAGCACACGACGGCGGTCGACCACGCAACCTCCGACCGGACGAGGGACGGCGCCACCTGGGAGCGGCCGCAGAGAGTGGGTAAAATGAGCGGTTCAGCCGATGCAGTCAGACCGCCGAGCGCGACGACGAGCGCGGCGACGGGGGGCAACCACAGAATGGGTCAGTTCTCAGAGGCATTCGACCGCTTCGTCGCGGCCGATCCCGTCGAGCTCTTCGAGGCCACCGCCCGGCCCCGCGGGGGCCGGGCGCAGACAGCGGGAAAGCGGGCGGCGGAGAAGGCCACGCCGGGGCGGAGCCAACCGGGAATGAGCGCCGACTCGCTGAGCCGGATCCTGAAGACGGCCGAAGGCTCCGTGGTGGTGGCCGGGAGCTCCGACGTGGCCCTCACCAAGCTGGCCCACGAGCTCGTGCGCGATCCGAAGGACGGCGTCCGGGCCCTGCGCCGGTGGGGCCGCAAGGCCAAGAAGAATCCGCACAAGGCCATGGGGGCGCTGGCCACATTCGGGGAGGTCCTGAAGAGGGCCGTGGCCCTGTTGCGGTGCATCCCGCAGAAATTCGGGAACATCATCGAGGCGTTCTGGGATGCCGCCGCCGCGGTGGCCACCGCCCTCGAGGCGTCGAGCTTCTCCCTCACCTTCGACCTGCCCCGGACCATCTCGCTGGCCTTCTCCTGGACGCCCTGAGCCGACGGGAGCGTCACGGCGCCGCCCCGGCCGTCTCGTAGTGGAGGCTGACGGCCCCCACGACGATGCCGTCGCGCCAACCGTCCCAGCGGCGCCGCTCGACGTCGGCCAACGGCGAGGCACCGTGGAGGTAGTCGTCCAGAGCGCCGGTGGAGGCGAACCCCTGCTCCCAGAGATGGGTCCAGCGGGGGCGCCCGGTGATCGGGGTCACACCGTCGAACCATGCCGGGCCCAAGGTGTTGGCGCCGACGACGGACAGGACCATCCGGTCGTCGTCCGCCGGTGCGTCGCCGAGCGTCTGCACGAGACGGGAGACATCCGTCGGTGAGGCGGCCCGGTCGACGCGCAGGAGGACGAGCCTCCGGACACCACCGGTGAGCCCGAAGACCGGGCCGTCGCAGTCGTAACCGACCAGTCCGGCGCCCAGAGCGTTGTCGGCCACCACCCGTTCGGGGGAGTCCTGGAGGAGGTAGCGATCGAGGACGTCGGCGTGGTACTGGTGGACCATGTAGCGCTGGTACGTCCCGGGGGAGGCGAAGGCGTGCTCCCAGACCAGCTGGGCGGGAGCGTCCGAGAGGTTCCACCCCACCCGGGAGTGGAGGACCTCGGGGATGAATTCCCCGCATCGCCGCAGCGCCGTCTCGAGGGCCCGGACGCCGCCCTCGGGGGCGGCCTCCCCGACGGTGTAGATCTCAAAGCGCCGGAGCACGACCGGGCCCGGTCACGGCGGCGAGAAGCCGACCGGATAGTAGAAGCGCCGTGTTCCCCCCGTACGCAGGCTGGCCACACGATCGGCGTAGCGGTACCAGCGCGGGTCGAGGACGAGGTTCTTGCGGATCACGTTCCACTGGACGTGGTCGTCGAAAGACCAGACGATCTGGACGTCGACGACCACGTCGACGGCCACCGAAGTGGTGGCGCAGGAGACCAGGGTGGCGCCCGCATCGGTCATGACCGGCACGCCCAGATGCTCCACCGCATCGAGGTACGGCGCCAGGGAGTGGGCCTCGACCTCGATGGTGTCGACCATGTACGCCATGTCCTCCCCCGCCGTCAGATCGCCGGCGTTCACGGTAACAGCGTGGCGGCGACCATCCCGCTCCGCGCCGACCGCCACCCCTACACTTCGGCCAGCTATGTCCGTGCGGACCCATCGAGAGCAGGAGCACACCCCATGACCCCGACGTCGTCCCTCTTTGTGCGTGCCTCACGTGGTGCCACCGTCCTCGCCGGCCTCGTCCTTCTCGGAGCCGTTCTGGCCGCCTGCGGCAGCTCGACCCCGACGGCGGCCACGACGACGACCTCGACCACGGGGACGGGCAGCGCCACGACCAGCGCGGCGGCGTCGGGAGCCACCTCCCTGTCCAAGCTCGAAGCGCTGTCCTCGTCGGTCCAGACGGCCGAGAAGGCCACCTTCAAGTCCGTCTACACGATCACCAACGCGTCGATGACCCAGACGGTGACGATAGAACAGAGCCCGCCGAAGTCGGTCTTCGAGTCGAAGGGCGGCAGCGTGATCGACACCGGAACGGCCACCTACTTCTGCTCCACCTCCTCGACCCCCGAGACCTGCATCTCCGAGGGGACGTCGAACCCCCTGGCTTCGCTCGTCGCCGTCTTCAGCCCGGCCACCGTCCTGGCCGGTCTGCGGGAAGCCCAGGCCGAGGCCAGTGCTCACGCCGCGGGCTACAACCTGTCGTTCTCGTCGGGGAGCTACGCCGGGCAGAGCACCACCTGCGCCAACATCAGCGGGGCGGGGAACGCGGCCAGGTACTGCGTCACGAAGCAGGGGATTCTCGCCTACGTCAGCTCCAACAACAACACGTTCGCGCTGACGAGCTACTCGTCTTCGCCACCGGCCAGCGACTTCGCCCTCCCGGCCGGCGCCACGGTGGAGACGATCCCCGCCGGGATCCCGGGCACTCCCTGAGCCTGAAGGCGGGGACCTGACCCGGTCCGTGTGAGGTCAGCGGTCGCCGGGATCGTCGGGCCAGGCCAGAACGGGTCCGCGGGCACTGACCGTCACTTCGGTGCCCGTGGCCAGCGCCAGTCCACCGTCGGTCCGGGCCACGATCTCCCCCAGGCCCGATGAGGGGTCGGGAACCACCCGCATGACCGTGTCGTGACCGTGGAACTGTGACTCGATGACGCGGGCGGCCAGTCCGTGGCCGCTGCCGGCGGGCTGGATCTCCACCTGTTCGGGCCGCACCATCACCACGGCCGACGTCGAGCGGGCCACACGGACCGATCCCGGGCGCAGCGGAAAGGTCCCGAGGGGCGTCGTCGCCACGTCGCTGTCGACCGAGCCGTTGATCAGATTGGCATCGCCCAGGAACTCGGCCATGGCCGGGTCCACCGGGTGCTCGTAGAGCTCCTGGGGGGTACCGGTCTGGCCGATGCGACCGTCCCGGATGACGGCCACGACGTCGGCCATGGAGAGGGCCTCGTCCTGATCGTGGGTGACCAACACGGCCGTGGTCCCGGCCTCGCGCAGGACCCTGTGCACGTCGGCGCGGACGCTGGCCCGTAGCCCGGCGTCGAGCGAGGAGAACGGCTCGTCGAGGAGGACGACTTCAGGATCGATGGCCAGGGCGCGCGCCAGCGCCACCCGCTGCTGCTGGCCGCCGGAGAGCTGATGGGGATAGTGGTCGATCATGTCCGTCAGCCCCACCATGTCGGCCAGGCGGGCGATCCGCCCGTCGCGACGTTGGCCCCGGGACAGGCCGAAGGCGATGTTCTTCTCCACCGTCAGGTGAGGGAAGAGGGCGCCCTCCTGGGGGACGTAGCCGATGCCACGCTCCTCTGGTGGGAGGTAGTGGCGTCCGTCCTCCACCACCCGGTCGCCCAGGGTGATGACACCACGATCGGAACGCTCGAAGCCGGCCAGCACCCGCAGCAACGTCGTCTTCCCGCTCCCTGACGGGCCCAGGATGGCCGTCAGGGAGCCCTCGGGAACGGTGAGCCCGATCCCCCGGAGAACGGACTGGCTCCCGAAGGCCTTGTGGAGATCGGTCACGGCCAGTCGGGTCATGTCGGCGAGGTGGCCTTCGCAGGGAGTCGGTTGAACCACCGGCCGAGGAGGTAGCTGGGGATCACGGCGATGACCACCATCAGTGTCGCGTACGGCGCCGCAGCCGCGTACGACTGGGCCGTCGTGAAGGCCCAGAACTGGGTGGCCAGTGTCTGGGCCCCGGTGGGGATGAGGATGAGGGTCGAGGTCAGCTCCGTCACGGCCGAGAGGAAGACCAGGCAGAAGGCGGCGGCCAGCCCCGGCGTGACCAGCCGGAGCGTCACGCGCCAGAGAACCGTCCACGGGGGGCACCCGAGGGCCCGGGCCATCTCTTCGAGTCCCCTCGGTGCCTGGGCCACCGACGCCCGCACGGCCACCAGGGCCAGGGGGAAGAACAAGATGGCGTAGGCCAGGACGAGCAGGGGGCTGCGTTGGTAGAGGGACGGGGCGTAGTGCTCGGCGAAGTAGACGATGGAGAGGGCGATGACGATGCCGGGCAGGGCCAGGACGAGGAAGGTGCTGCGCTCGAGGATCATCGTGAGCCGCCCCGGGTGGCGCACCGACAGAAGGGCCACGGGGAGCGCCGCCACCGTGGCCAGCGCGGCGGCGGCGGCGCTGTAGCCGGCGCTGTGCCACGCCGCCGACGAGAGGGAAGCGGCGGCCGGCAGTGTCGTCCGGCCGCCCTCGAAGAGCCAGTAGACGAGTGCGCCCACCGGGACGCCCAGGGCCAGGAGGGCGAGGAGGGCGAAACCGGCGAGGACGGGAACGGTGGCACCGCCGAGCCGGTGCGGCGGGCGGACCCGGGCCACCTGGGGACCCGACCGGCTCGTGCGGGCCCGGCCCCGGGCGAAACCGTCGGACGTGAGCAGGACGAGACCGAGCAGGACGAGGACGAGGGCCAGACCGCAGGCGGCGGCCGGATCGAAGACGACGTTGAACTCGGTGAAGATCTCGGTGGTGAACGTCTGGTAGCGGAGAATCTCGAAGGCCCCGTACTCGGCCAGCAGCGCCAGCGACACCAAGAGGCAGCCGCCGAGCACCGCCGAGCGCGCCTGGGCCAGGGTGACCCGGAGAAAGGTCCGGGTGCGTCCGAGGCCGAGGCTGCGTGCCACCTCCACCTGGCCCGGATCGGCACCGCGGAAACTGGCGGCCACGGGCAGGTAGACGAGTGGATAGACGGCCAGGGTCATGACCAGTGTGGCCCCGGAGAAACCGTGCAGAGACGGGTCGATCGAGACCCAACCGAAGCTCACCACGAAATCGGGGATGGCCACGGGGATGACGACGAGGACGGCCCAGACCCGTCGCCCGGGGAGATCGGTCATCTCGACGAACCACGCCGCCGCCGTGCCGATCGCCGCCGACGCCAGCGTGACCACCACACACAACCGGACGGTGTTCCACAGCAGCATCCCCGTGAGCTGGCGGAACAGCAACATCGACAATTGGGACCAACCCACCTGGTGCGCCTGGAGGAGCAGGAAGACGAGGGGGAGGACCAGGACACCGGCGACGAGGACGCTGCCGGCGACCAGGGCCCTCGGGTACCGGCGGCGCGCCGCCGGTACCGGCGGCGTCACCGGCGGCGTCACCGTCGGTGCGGCGGCGGTCGAGGCCTGGACGCTCACGACCGGGACGACCGCATCAGAGGAGCTGAACCTTCTGCAGGAGGGCGATCGCCGCCGAGCCGTCACCCAACTGGGCGATGCTTATGGGCGCCGGTTGCAGCGTGTCGAAGGGCCGGAGACCCTGCGCCGTCGTCACTCCCGATCCCAACGGGTACTCATAGCTCTGGCTGTGGGCGATGATCTCCTGCCCCTGTTTGCTCACCATGAAGGCCAGGAAACGCTGGGCCTCCTGCTGGTGCTGGCTCGACTTGAGAACGGCGGCGCCGGACACGTCGATGACGTAGCCGGGATCATGGGGCGCAAAGTAGGCGATGGCCGAGTGCATGTTGGCGGCACCGACGGCGTAGCGCTGGCGGTACCAGTAGTAGTGGTTGATGATCCCGATGGCCGCCTGGCCCCGGTTGACCATGTCGGTGATCGTCTCGTTGTCGGGATAGACATGGTCACCGGCGTTGACCTTGACTGCCTGGAGCCATGCCAGGGCGGCCGCTTTGCCATGAGTCTTCACGATCGACGTGACGATCGGCTGGAAGTCGGTCTCACCCGCCGCCAAGGCCAGCTTCCCCCGCCACTTCGGGTCCGCCAGTTGCATCACCGACGTCGGGAGCTGATCCGGCCTCAACAGGGTGGTGTTGTAGATGAGGACACTGACACGCGCCGTCACTCCGACCCAGTCCCCCTTCGGTGAGTTGTACTTCGAAGGGACGTGCGACAGGGTGGACGGGTCGACGGCGGTCAACAGACCCCGCTCCTGGAGGTACTCGAGGGCCGGGGAATTCTCCGTGTAGATCACGTCGGCCGGAGACCGCGCTCCCTCCTGGACGATCTGGTTGGCGAAGACGTCCTCGTCGTTGCTGCGGACGTTCACCTGGATCCCCGTCTGCTTCTCGAAGGCGGCCACGAGCGAGGTGGTGGTCTGGATGTGCTGGCCGTTGTACAGCGTGATCGACGGCTCGGAGGACGCCTTCGCACCACCGCAGGCCGACAGGATCACGGCCACCAGGCCGCAGGCCAGGGCCACGACGGCGCCCTTGCGGGCCGGTGTCCTCATTCGTCTCCTCCGTCACGGGCCCCGGGCCGGCCTGGGGCCGGCGCCGGCGTCGCAGTCTGGGCACAAATATTAGGGTGCCCGAAGACTTTTAGTCAATCGAGCCGTCATCGATTCCTAAGGGGTTGGTGAATCAGAGGTATGGACGACCGACCTTTCCCGGGTGGGAGGTCGGTAGGATGGACGCCGTGACGGACGGCTTCCACCCCCCGGTCGAGGAGTACCTCGAGACGATCCACTCGTTGACCGAAGAGGGAACACCGGTGATCCAGGCACGGATCGCCCAGCGCCTGGGACGGACCGCTCCCTCGGTCTCGGAGATGCTCGAGAGGCTGACCGACGACGGGTACGTCAGCCGCAGTGGTCGGGTCATCGTGTTGACCGAACGGGGTCGTACCTTGGCCGACAGCGTGATCCGCAAGCACCGTCTGGCCGAGCGGTTGCTCGTCGACATCATCGGTCTCCCGTGGCACAAGGCCCATCTCGAAGCCGGGCGATGGGAGCACGTGATCTCCGACGAGGTCGAGACCCATCTGGTGGCGCTGCTCGGTAATCCGAGTACGTGCCCCCACGGCAATCCCATTCCGGGCGCCGACCCCGTCGAGGATCCGGCGCCCCAGGTGAGCCTGGCCGACATCGAACCGGGCGGGCGGGTCCGGCTCGAGAGGATCACCGAGGAGGTGGAGCTCGACATGGCGTCGCTCGAGTACCTCGGTGAGCACGGATGCATCCCCGGTCGGTCGGCGCTGGTGCGGTCGCGGGCACCGGATGGGACCGTCACCCTGGAGATCGACGGCGCCGCGGTGGCGCTCGGGCCGGGGATCACCCAACAGATGTTCGTGGCCGCCGTCTGAGGTGCCCCACCCTGCCCGCCGCCGGCCGGGTCCCGACGTGGGCCTAGTACTTCTATAGATTTAGTTGTGTTTTGGGGCCCGCCGGGTTAGACTGTCGGTGGCGACGCTCCTCGTTCCCCCGACGACCGCAGGGGTGGCACGCCGGCCAGCAGGCGGGCGCTGTCCCGGGTAGCCCCTCTCCGGGACAGCGGCCTGCGCGGCTTCCGACGCCGTCAAGCGCCCAGGGCCTGATCCAGGTCCGCCAGGAGATCGTCCACGGTCTCGATCCCGACGGACAGGCGGACGAGCCGGGGATCGACGGCCAAGGGCGATTGCGCCAGGACGGCGTGCGTCATCCGTCCCGGGTGCTCGATGAGTGACTCGACCGCTCCCAACGACTCGGCCAGGGTAAAGACGTGCGTCCGGGCCACCATGGCCAGGGCGTCGGCCTCACCGCCGGCGTGGAGGAAGGAGACGATCCCCCCGAACCCCCGCATCTGCCGCGCCGCGACAGCGTGGCCGGGGTGGGTGACCAGACCGGGGTAGAAGGTGCGGGCGACGAGTTCATGGGCGTCCAGGAAGGCGGCCACCGCCTGGGCGTTGACGCAGTG
This sequence comes from uncultured Acidimicrobiaceae bacterium, assembly GCA_963800065.1. Classification (GTDB taxonomy): domain Bacteria; phylum Actinomycetota; class Acidimicrobiia; order Acidimicrobiales; family UBA8190; genus CAWJFJ01. The sequence continues at coordinate 243,621 of CAWCZO010000011.1, forward strand.
GCGCTCCATGCGGACGGCGAGCGTCTTCGCCCCCCTTTGGATCAGGTAGCAGTCCCACGGACCAGGGACGGCGCCGGTGGCGTTCTGGAGGAAGGCGATCCGGTCGGCGACATCGGGGTCGTCCAGGACGACCAGGCCCCCGACGGCGTCGGAGTGACCGCCGAGGTACTTGGTCGTCGAGTGCACGACGACATCGGCCCCGAAGGCCAGGGGGTTCTGCAGAAAGGGGGTGGCGAAGGTGTTGTCCACCACCAGGGTGGCCCCTCTGGCATGGACGTAGGCGGCCGTCGCCTCGATGTCGACGATGGACAGTGAGGGGTTGCTGGGCGTCTCGACCCAGACCAGTCGCGTCTGGTCACGCCACGAGTCCTCGAGACTTCCCCGGTCACCGATGTCGGCGGTGCTGTAGTCGACTCCTCCCGGTTCGTGGACGCTGTCGACCAGTCGAAATGTCCCGCCGTAGGCGTCCAGGGGCAGGATCATGTGATCGCCCGGTCGGACGAGGGCGCGGAGCACCGCATCCTCGGCGGCCAGGCCGCTGGCGAAGGCATGGGCCGACCGGGCCCCCTCCAGCGAGGCCATCTGCTCTTCCAGGGAGGACCGGCTGGGGTTCCCCGAGCGGGCGTACTCATACTTCTGTTCCCCACCCACGGTGCGCTGCCGATAGGTGGTCGCCAGGTGGACGGCGGGAACGACCGACCCGGTGACGGGGTCGGGATCCTGCCCGGAGTGGATGGCACGGGTCTCGAAACCGGCTTGTGGCGAGGGCGTGTCCATGGCCGTCCTCCGGTCGTCGCCTCTAGGTGGTCGAGCGCCCGACGAGTGCGCCGAGAACGTCCGACCGGGTCAAGATGCCGACCGGGTGCCCGGCGTCGAACACCAGGACGGCACCGAAGTTCTCCATGCGCGACACGGCCATCTCCACCGGCTCACCCACTCCGATGGTGGGTAGAGGTGGCCCGGTGACCTCGCTCACCGGCCGGGTCAGAAGCTCGTGGTCCTGGAATGCGGCCTCGAGGAGATCACGGTCCTGTACCGAGCCCAGCACCTCGGCGGCGACGACGGGCGGTTCGACCTTGAGCACGGGAACCTGCGACACACCGAACTCGCGCAGGATGGCGATGACGTCACGAACGGAATCATCGGGATGAACGTGGATGAGCGGCGGGAGGTTTCCGCCCTTGTGGGCGATCACCTCGCCCACCGATTGTCCCCCGGAGCGAAGGAATCCGAAGTCGGCCATCCATCCGTCGTTGTAGAGCTTCGACAGGTAGCCGCGACCGGAATCGGGAATGAGGACGACGACGACGTCGTCCGGCCCCAACGGTCGTGCCACCTGGAGGGCGGCCCACACGGCTGTCCCCGTTGACCCGCCGACCAGGATGCCCTCCTCGCGGGTCACGCGACGGGCGGTGAGGAACGAGTCGCGATCGCTCACCATGACGACGGCGTCGACCACGCTCTGATCGTAGGTGTCGGGCCAGAAGTCCTCTCCGATTCCTTCCACCAGATAGGGCCGCCCGCTCCCGCCCGAGTACACCGAGCCCTCGGGATCGGCGCCGACGATCTGGACACCGGGGTTCTGGGCCTTCAGGTAACGCCCGACCCCCGTGATCGTTCCGCCGGTCCCGATGCCGGCCACGAAATGCGAGACCCGTCCTGCCGTCTGGCGCCAGATCTCCGGTCCCGTCGAGGTCTCGTGGGCCCGAGGATTGTCGGGGTTCCCGTATTGATCCGGCTTGAAGGCTCCGGGGATCTCGCCCGCCAGCCGATCCGATACCGAGTAGTAGGAATCAGGGTGCCCGGGGGCCACGGTCGTGGGACAGACCACCACCTCGGCTCCGTAGGCGCGCAGGAGATCGATCTTCTCCGGTGCGATCTTGTCGGGCATCACGAACACGCAGTGGTAGCCCCTCCGTGCCGCCACGATGGCCAAGCCCACCCCGGTGTTGCCCGACGTCGGTTCGACGATCGTGCCGCCGGCGGTGAGGAGCCCGGCGCGTTCGGCCGCCTCGATCATGGCGACGGCCGGACGATCCTTCACGCTCCCACCGGGATTGAGGAATTCCAGTTTGGCCAGGAGGTGACACGACAGGTCACGACCCACCCGGTCGAGCCGTACCAATGGCGTCTTCCCGATGAGGTCGAGAAGTGAGTGGGACACCTCCATCGCCGGCCCGGAGTCCGTCAAGGGCAACGACCGCACGCCCGAAGGGACCACTCCACCGGCATGATCGGCGTACAGGGTAACCGGTAGACCGGCCGAATGGAGTCCTACGGCGGCCGCCAGGACCGCCGGGGATCCGTCACGTCCGACGACACCGACGTCCCTCGGGATGCGGGCACGGACTTCGGCCACGGTGGTGGGGTCGAAAGCGTCCTCCGGTATCCGGACGACATGGCGGGCGCGCTCGAGGAGTTGATCGGGCACGGCGTCGGCTCCCACCACGACCAGGACGTCCATGGGGCGAGCCTAAATCATCTCATCTCGGGGCCATCGCCATTGATTCCCAAACGACGGTGAGAGCGTTAGCATTGTCACGTTCGGCCTCGTGCCGACGACGGGGAGATGGTGGACAGGGGGCGGCGTGAGGCGGATCACGACGAGGGGGTTCGGTCTCTTCGCGCTGTTGTTGGCCACCACGGCGACCGCCTCTCCGGAAGCGGCGTCGGTCGGGCAGCCGGCATCGGCGGTGTCACAGAGCCACGCCCCTCGAATCGCCGTTCCCGGCCCCGGGGGGTCCAGCGCGACGACGCCTTGCAATGAGCCGTGGAAGTCGAGCAACTGGTCGGGCTATGCCGTGAACTGTGCCACCTTCACCAGCGTGACCGGGAGCTGGACGGTCCCGTCGGTGAGCAATCCACTGGGCAAGAAGGTGGCCCAGTACTCGTCGAGTTGGGTGGGCATCGACGGATTCGACCGTGGCGATGACAACCTCATCCAGGCCGGGACGGAACAGGATTGGATCGACGGAACCGCCTCCTACGACGCGTGGTGGGAGATCCTGCCCGCCCCCGAGACTCTCATCCCGTCGATCACGGTCCGCCCCGGCGACGTCATGACGGTCTCGATCACCCAGGGTTCGCCGGACTGGACGATCACCATCGCCGACACGACGACGCACAAGTCCTTCACGACCGAGAGGTCCTACGCCGGACCCCAGTCGTCGGCCGAATGGATCCAGGAGGCTCCCACCGTCGGTGGGAGAATCGCCTCGCTGGCCCGCGACAGTCCCATCGTCTTCGAAGACCTGACAGCCAACGACGCGCCTCCCGGGCTCACCAGCTCTGAAGCCGGAAAGATGGTGAAACACAGGAAGGTCATCTCGATCCCGTCCGGGCCGAACGCGGCCGGGGACGGCTTCACGGTCGTGTTCGGCAAGACCGCTCCTGCGCCACCGCCGAGCTGATCGCCCGTCCCGATCGGCGGTCACCGAGAGGTGATTCAGCGGATGGCGGGACAGCGGCCGGCGGTCACCGAGACCGATACCCGGTCAGGATGGCCGATGGGCTCCACCAACAGGTGGGCAGCTCCGGGTGGGGACACGATGGTGCCCCCGAGGACGGCGGCACACCAACCGTGGGGGTAGTGCACGCTCTGCGCCACGAAGATCGACGTCGGTTCGTCCACCTTCTTCGGGGCATACGTCATGGCGAAGGCACCGGTCGGAGGGTCGAAACTCACGGACGACGGCGTACCGGCGATCGCCTGAGGGTACGTACGCGACAGGGCGCCCACGATCGGCGAATAGCCACCGGAGGCGACCACCAGAGCCTCTGAGCTACTCCCTGTCGGATCGTCGTAGTACTTCCAGGAGTAGTAGCACCAGTCAATGCCGACGGCGTCGGCCTCCTTGGTCAGCGTGGCCGCCAGAGGTTCGCTGGTGGTGGCCCCGAATTCGCTCATGAACCACGCAGGGCCCCTGGGTTGCCGGGTGGAGGCGAGCCGGCCACGCTCTTCCTCGTTGTTGAGTATCGAGGTCAGTTCGTGTCTGGCGCACGCTCCCAGATCGGTCGGGTTTCCGGTGACGGGCGATCGTTGCGGGCAGTAGACGTGAAAGTTGTAGACGAGATGGGGAAAGTTCATGGGCGCTAAGACGGCGCGACGGCCGTGTCGGGCATAGATGTCCGGTTCGATGAAGATCAGATGGTGAGGATCGGCCGCTTCGATCGTGGGGATGAGACCCTCCGAGGGGTCTGTGGCCGGACACGACACCTTTTTGTCCGTGCCCGGCAGGTCGGTCGGATGGGCCCTGCCCGTGTAGAAGCACTCCAAGGAAGTGGCCAGGGCCGCTCCTTGGATCGGCGTGACCCCCCTGGCGAAGGGCTCGTTGTACGGGTCGTAGCCCAGGATCCAGGGGTCGTCACGGAAATAGCTGGCCACCGTCTTCCAGGCCAGGTCGAACTGTCCCTGCAGGTCACCGATGACGTCGTTGGCCCAGAAGTGCTCCTCGGCGGTGGCGAGTGTGGGATCTCCGTAGTTCCGTGACCATCGCCCACCGACCGGTTCGATGCGTTTGTCATCCGTACAGACGGCCCATCTGGGGGCTCCCTCTCCCAGGAAGAGTCGGCTGTAGACGTCCTGATGCATGTCCAGAAGCGTGTAGATGCCGTCGCGGCCCAGAAGGTCGACCGTCTCGGCGATGTTGGCCAGGTACCGACGGGCGATCGAGGCGTTGAATTCGTGCGGATCTCCGGGCGGCCCGGGGCGGCATATGGACGGCGAGTTCGCCGGCCCTGACCCGGGCTCGATGCCCTCCCATTCGATACCCAGTCGGACCACGTTGAAGCCCAGCTTGGCGATCCGGGCCGCGTCCGCCGGGCCGAAATTCCAGGGACGCCCCGGGTCAGGGTACAGCTCGAAGGGAGCGCGTTTGTAGACGGCGTCCACCCCGTGGAATATCACCATGCGCCCGGAGCTGTCGTAGAGCTCGGGTCCGCCGGGAGAGGAGAGCAATCCGGTGACCTGACCGGTGGCCCCCGGGGAGCGCGGCGTCCGGAGCACGGGGCGGGCGCTGTACTGATAGGCGATCCTGGACGGGTGCACCGCCCCCGCATGGAACGGTCGCGTTCTGACCGGGGGCCCGGGCCGTCTGCCGGCGGCCATCCCAGGCGTCGCGCCACCGAAAATGACGACCGCGCATGACGAGATGACGAGAAGAAGCGCCCGGGGTGAGGTCACTCTCCGGCGGTGGCCGCGGTGAGACGCCGGAAGCCCTGCCACCCTGTGAATTCGCCCCTTCAGACGAACTGTCACGGGCCGCCCCCTTCAAGCCCCCCGGCACTCGGCTCAGATGGATGCTAACCCCCGCCGGGCCGCTGGAGACGTCGGGGCCGTCGAGAGGGCCGGGCCGTCTCCGGTGGGTACGTTGGTAGTCTCCTCACGGGCATGGCTTCGGAGCGTTCCTCTTGACTTCTAATTCCTGGGTCGTCGTCGGCCTCGACAACGGCGGGACCTGCAACAGCGCGACAGTCCTCGACGACTCGGGGCGCTACTTGGTGGACAGGCTCGTCGAGAGCCCCAGCCGGGTACGGGAGGGGCCGGAGGTGGCGGTCAACGCGCTGATCGAGGCCCTCGACAACGTCCTCGGCCTGACCGGGGTGGCCAGGGAGTCCGTACGTGCCGTCGGCCTGGGGACGCCGGGTCCGGCCAGCGCCGACGGGGTGATCTCCTCCAAAGGGGCCACGAACTTCTCCCAGCCGGCCTGGCACGGGTTCGATTTTCGCGGCGTTCTCGAGGGTCGCCTCGGTGTACCCGTCATCTACAACAACGACGGCAACGCCGCCTCGCTCTACGCCCATCACAGCCATTTTGGACCCGACGCCGCGCTCAACTCCTCGGTCTCGGCCATCGTGGGGACGGGCCTGGGGGGCGGCGTGATCGAGGCCGGGCAGGTGATCCGCGGCGCCGCCGGAATGGCGGGCGAGCTGGGTCACGTCCACATACCGATGGAGGGGCTGCTGGCGGTCGGCCAGCCCGTTCCCCGGTGCCGGTGTGGATTCGTGGCCGATGCCGAGAGCGTGGCCTCCCTGACGGGGATCGAAAGGAACCTGCTGCCTTACTGGCTGACGCAGTTCCCCGACCACGAGTTGGCCCGAGCGGGGTCGATGAGCGAAGCCGCCAAACTCGTCCGACGTCTCGGCGATGCCGGAGACCCCCTGGCGCTCGAGATCTTCAGCCAACAGGCCATGGCGCTGGGGCGGCTCTTCACCATCGCCGGAAATTTCCTCGATCCGAGCGCATACTTCGTGGGCGGCGGCGTCGTCGAGGCCTCGCCCAGGTTCGGCCAGTGGTTCATCGAGAGCGTCCGCCACAACACGTCGTTGCGCGAGGAGCAGCTGGCGTCGGCGACCTTCGCGCTCATTCCCGATCTTGACATGGCCGGAGCCCGGGGAGCGGCCTTGGCCGCCCTCAATTCGTTCGGGAAGCCCTAACCGTCCGGCCGTGGATACCCTGGCCGAGCTGATCGGTCGGGCTTCCGATACCTGGGAGCCGTCGCTCGAACGTGCCATCTTCGACACGGGCGACGCCGTCGCCATCGCCCAGCGCATCCAGGCCTTCATCGCTGATCGGTTGGTTGCCGTCGATCACGCCCTCTTCTACAGACCCGGGGTCGGGGTCGTCGCCGGCCTGGCCCTGGTCGACGGATCAGAGGTGGTCGTCAAGATCCATCGCTGGAACGTCACCGTCGAGCGCCTGCGTGCCGTGCAACGTCTTCAGACCCATCTGGCGGCGGCCGGACTTCCGGCTCCCCACCCACTGGTGGAACCGCATCGGCTCGGAAGGGGAATCGGCACGGTGGAGGCGATGAGAGGCGGCCACCGCGGCGATGCCGGCGATGCGTCCGTACGGCAGGAGATCGCCGCCGGCCTCCACCGCTTCGTCAGAGCAGCCTCCGACCTCGACGGAGTGGAGTCCATAGGGTCGCCTCTGGTTCTCCGTCCCCTCAGAGCTCCACTGTGGCCCGAGCCCCACGACGTCCGTCTCGACTTCGAGGCCACCGCCCGCGGCGCCGAGTGGATTGACGCCCTCGCCATGTCGGCACGCCGGCGCCTGCAGGACCTCGGCGGCGCACCGGTCGTGGGACACTTCGACTGGCGGCTGGAGAACCTCGGCTTCACCGGGGCGCGGATCGTGGCCATCTACGATTGGGACTCCGTCTTCGCCGCGCCGGAAGCGGTCGTCGTCGGGAATGCAGCGGCGCAATTCACGGCCGACTGGACCGGCGGCGATCCTGACCCGCTGCCCTCTCTGAGCCAGATGCGGGAGTTCGTCGACGACTACGCGCTGGCCCGAGGCAAGGCCTTCAGCTCCGGCGAGTGGGAGCTGTTGGATGCCGCCAACCTCGCCCTGTGCACCTACGGAGCCCGCTGCCAGCACGCGGACACGATGTTGCGTCCGGTGGACGGTGGCTCGGTTGACGACCGTTGGATCCGCCTTCTTCGCCAGAGGGGTGACCGGTACCTGACCGGGTGAGCCTGTGACGCTGACCGACCGGCTTCGGTGGTCAAGTCTCCTCGGCGTTACGAGGGGGTCGGCCTGACTTCCGGCTTGAAACCGGGCGACGGCAGGAGGGAGTTGGGCATGCAGATGAATCCCACCTTGGGCGAGGGCGCCACCCGGACGATCGCCCCGTTGCGGATCTGGGCCAGGAGCACGCACGACGACGGGATGTTCTGGGCCGGATCTCCGGTCGCCAGCAACCCCCCGGCGTTGAAACTGGTGACCTTGTCCAACGCCGCCTCGAGCCCGGCGCGGGTGGGCGGCGATCCGGCCTGGCGCAGGCCGTCAACGAAGAGCTGGGCCGATGCCCAGCCGAAAAGCGCCTCCAGCTCGAAGTTGGCCGTCGGATCGGCCTTGTTCATCCATTTGGTGAAGAGCTTCACGACGGGCAGATTGGCGTCCGTCCCCAGGTAGAGAGCGAATCCGACCGAGATGTACATGCCGTTGACGGCAGCACCGCCATCTTTCACCAGGTTCGACGTGTACGCGTCCTCCTCCACGTTGAGGGGGTGGAAGTTCTGCTCACTCATCTCCTTGGCCACCGTTTCGGCGTATGAATCGGGTAGCTGTTGGGAGAAGAACATCTGGACGCCGTCGGACTTCATGGTAAGGACATTGGCCAGAAACGTCGTCTGACTGGGTGTGAAGCTTGCGTCGTAGACGATCTTGAATCCTTCCGCCCTTGCCGCTCGTTCGAAGGCGCGCTCGGCCAAGGCCGTAGAGGAGGTTGCGTTCGCCCACAGGATGCCCACGTGCTTGACCTGCGTCGGAAATTTCTTCCTCAGGACCTTGAAGATCGTGGTCGGGGAATCACTGTCGACGTTGGGAGAGGGACTGTATGCGGTAGGCAGGTCCGCCAGACCCGGGTCCAGTGGATAGGCGATGTCGGGCATCCCGGCGGCCTTCACCAGAGGCTCCTCGGCCGCATCGTCGAGGGAGAAGCCGCCGACCAGGGCGAAGTCGTTCCTGATCTGGGCCGCCGTGACGTTGGCGACGGTGCCCTCGCTGTAGGCACTGTCCTGGGCGTCGAGGTGGATCATGCGCCCGTTCACGCCGCCCATGCTGTTGATGTAGTCGAAATACGCCTCGGTGCCGTCCTCAGCCCCCTTGAAGAGACCGGGCAGCGGCGCCGTAAGGTCGTCGACCTGCCCCACGGTGACAGAGGAGTTGGTGACACCGGGCGACGCCGCACCACTCGGCGTGGAGGTGCGGGAAACACTGGTGGTGGTAGGTGCGGTCGTGCCCGTCTTCGGCGACCCGCACGCGGCGGCCAGCAGTGCCACGACGGCGACCGGAACGATCATTGCACGGCGCAGACCGCCCCTCGGAAGCGTGTCATCGCTTCCCGACCGCCGACCCGGCATTCTGGTGGCGTCCATGCTTCCCCCTTCGTTCCGTCGGTCCCGCACTCACGACGCTTCATGCTCCAGGTGGGCCTTGTGAGCGAGCTTGATGATCTCCTCCGACACTGATCGCTTGTTACCTTCATGAGCCGGATGGTGGGCAGGACACGCGAGATATGGCGTGCCTTCGACCGGCTTTCCCAGCCGTAGACACCCTTTGACGTGGCAATTGTGGTGTCGGTACACCGTGATGATGCTGCCCAGGATGAGAAAGTCGGGAATCGCACCACCGAAGCCGGACCAGAATCCGTACCAGGTGCCCGACTCGGCATCCGCACCGGTGTAACGCAAGAACCAGTGGGCCGAGTCGGTCCAGAAGACCACCACGATTATCAAGAAAACGACTACGACGGCCAGCAACCCCACCATCAGCATCCGTCTCATTGCGTTCACCCGACCCTCTCCGCTATTACCGTCGCCTGGACAACTCTTCGGAACAACATTGACTCAGCGGCCCTGTCCTCACCCACCCGAGATGAAGTATCACACGGGATCTCATCTTCGTCATCGATTCGGGATGTCTCTGATGGGGTCGCCGAAGCGAACGATGATGCTCAGGGCCCAGGATCAACCGGCCCGTTCGCCGCGGCCTCGGCGTCTGCCGCCGCGTCCACGGCGGAGACGTCGGCCGGCGTGGCACCGAGCCGGCGCTCGACGTCGGCCAGCCGGTCACTGATCACGGCCAGTTGCTGACCCAGATCGGCGTGTCCCTTCTTGAACTCCTCTTTGGTGGAGTCGGTGTGCTCTTTGATGAACACCGATGCAACGGTCGCCGTCAGCACACCGATGAGACCAATCCCCACCAGCATGAGGATCACCGCCACCGTTCGCCCACCTCCGGTGACGGGGAATCGGTCCCCGTAACCGACGGTGGTCACGGTGACGATGGCCCACCAAAGAGCATCGGGGTAGTCGTGGATGTTGCTTCCCTTGGCGTTCTCCTCGAACAGCAGTACCAGCCACGCCCCGATCAGGAGGGTGCCGGCGGCGGCTATGAGCACTCGGAAGAGGCCGTGGTGCTTGAGGATGGTCTCCACCCGCAACTCCCCTTCGTGCACGAGGAGTGACATCTTCTCCATGCCGACGAAGTGCCAGCCTTGGAGAGGCGGAACCACCACCGTCGCCGGTTCCACCCACCGCCGCTTGATATAGCCCCGAGTATCAGGGGTGACCACCAGCCGCACGACGTATTCCACCAGCACGATGGCCCAGAGCACGAAGAGAACGCCGACAAGGAGTCTCGAGGCTGAACCATTGACGTCGGTAGTGAGAACGATGATGGCGATGACCAGCCAAGCGACGCCCAAGAGAGCCATCGGCAACTTCGTGACCCTCTCGATGCTGTCGACGAGGTCGTGGCGCCCGCCCGACGGCTTCGATCCGGCGATCGCCTGGCGCCGGCGCTCCTCCTTTCGTTCCATTTCTTCGAGGCGCTCTTGCTCCAGCTTCTCCAAGCGCTGAATGCGTTCGATGGAGGACGACTTTTTCTTCGTCGTGGTGGCTCGAGCGGCTCTCACATCAGTGGTATCTCCCACAACCAGATAAAGCTAGTGCCTCGGCTACCTCGTTGACTGGCTTCCGTCAGCAACACCGCTCCCAGCCCGGTGGTCATTCCGTACCGGGTGGGTGGGATCCTCAGCCCGATCTGTGGCACGATCACCCACCTCAGGGTCCGATGATCCGTGGATCGACCACCGGTGATCCCGGCATGGGGCGAATGCGACAGTTGTCAGGGGGAAAGATGGAACTCAAAGTCGTCGGTGCTGGAGTCGGCCGGACCGGAACGCACTCACTAAAGATCGCACTGGAGCAGCTCCTCGGTGCACCTTGTCACCACATGGTCGAGATACTCGGAGATCCGAGCCAGGCCCCGGCTTGGATCGACGCCATCGAAGGACGCTCGGTCGACTGGGCGGCCGTCCTGAAGCGCTATCAGACGATCGTTGACTGGCCGGGCGCTTCATTCTGGCGGGAGATATCAGAGGCAAACCCTGACGCGCTCGTGCTCTTATCGGTCCGGGACCCTGAAGATTGGTATCGGAGTGCCTCGAATACCATCTTCTTGTCGTTCGACCACGTGCCTCCCGAGCTCACACCTTGGATGCTCGCGGTACGCAAACTCCTGCGGGCCCGGTTCAGCGATCGGCTCGACGACCCAACGGAAATGATGGATGCGTATGTTCGCCACAACGAGAGCGTACGTAAGGGGGTACCGGCGGGTCGGCTGCTCGAGTGGACCCTTGGAGACGGTTGGGAACCGATCTGCGAGCGGCTGGCGTTACCGGTTCCATTTGAGCCGTTTCCCGTGACCAATTCGACAGACGAGTTCCGCCAGATGGTCGGTATACCGCCATTGCTTTGATCGCCCGTCGCCCGATCGGGACCTCGATGTGGGCCCGAGCGGTCCACGTCGCACGTGACCCGACGGTCACGCTCGGACACCCATGGCACTCCGGGCTGGCGTCACCGAGCGCCGAGGAGCTCGTCTATCCGCAGGTTGAGGGTCTGTTGGTCGACCACGTGAACGTAGACCTCATCGGGACCAGGGTAGTCAGACTCCCAGGACAACCCACCCTGTGCATTCATGACAGCCGCGCCTCCCCGGCCCGACACAGAAAAGACGTGCTGGGGACCGCCGATGGCATAGAGCATCGTAGGCCCGTCCCAATCACCGTCCTTCGGAGGTCCGCAACCGAAGAGTGCCTCGTACACGATGCGCATGGGATTTTTCTCCGGTGTGGTGGCGCAGAGCATTCCGCCCACTTTGGTGTTGACACCGGTGGAGCCGTCGACCCATGCGATCGGTGTAGGCCAATTGTCGCCACTCACTACGGCGCGTGCCGAGGCGACGTCGTATTTGGTGTTGGTGAACGGCACGGGAGCACCGCCCGGGAACAAGCCGTCCTCGACCACGAGCTTCCGTACCTTGGCCGCGATCAGTGGACGTCCATCGAGCGAACTGCCCTGTCCGGGCTTCGACCTGAGCAAGCCAGCCAAATTGGTGTAAGCGCCGATTGCGACGATGGTGACACTGTGGTCGGGTTGGTTGGCGAGCAGGCGACGGTAGAGGGCAACGGCGCCGGGAACCTCGGCGCTGCTGCGAATGGCGTGGGGAAGCCGCCTGGCCAATTCGTCGCTATATCCGCTGGGTACGGTGTTGGCATCGCTACCGGCGACGGCGCCAACAGGGATACGGCTGTGACCGTATGCGGTATCGATGGCATCGATGGCGGCGACCGCCACAGTATTCCGGATGTCGGACATCACGCCAAGGATCTCGACCTTGCCGCGTTGTTGCATGACGTTGGCGATCCCGACGGCAGTGGCATCGTCCCAGTAGAGAGAAAGATCGGTGTCGATGATCACGTGCGGTTCGGAACCATTCCTCGATCCGTGTCGCGGTGCCGACGCAACGGGTCCGCAGGCAGCGACGACGATGAGCATGGCGACAACGACACTTGCACCCCAACGCGATCGGCATTGTCGTCCGTGGCGCTCGATGAGCGGGAATCGCTGTTCCTTTGAAGGTTCCTTATGCCGCACGAAGTCCATCAAATCACGGGTCGCTGCGCCATGCTGCCTGACGATGGCACAAAGAAGCTGAGCACTCGTGCCCGATACTCGCTGTCTCGGTATCGGGCGGCGTTGGCTCGGCACCGACGGGAGCTGGCCTGTCGGACCGGGAAATATTCAGATCATCATTTTTTTGAAACACGACTCGACGATTACGAAGTGCCTCGGCGACAACACGATATCGAGAGAGCCGGACGATGTGGCGCAGGTCACAACGATCGGAGTCGGCATGAGGGTCTGTCCTTGTTCCCCGGCATTCTTGACACTTGGCTCTCGGTGGTCGGCCGGACGTGTATTCACCGATTCGACTGCGACGTCAAGTGAAAACGTCTTGTGGTTAAAGCTCCGGGCTGGCCTCCAGAAGGCACGTTGCCCTGATAACACCAGCGTTCCTCGTGTCAAACGTCGAGGGAAAGGACCGAAGGATCCTCGGAGAAGGCACCGAACGCGTTGTACGTCACCCGCTCGCTGACGGAAGTCCGGGTGATCGTCCAGGTCAAGACGAGCCAGGGGATCCGACGAAGGTGCCTCTTCGCCATCTTGTTCACGGTCTTCGTCGGCCCAAGCCACCCGAATATCATTGCTGACCTGGGATGTTTGGTCCATCGCCCCGGCAGCTCTGAGGCGTATCCTCGGGTCCGGACGGGGTGGGAAAGCAGTCGCCGCCCGTCCCGATGAGCCCTGGAGGCCGGGTTCCACCGGGCCCGTGGCGCCCCCTCTGCCGCTTTCATCGAAACGGATGCTCTGTGCAACCATCCTTGGTGCCGTCTCGGATTCGATGGGAGTGGGGGCTCCCGACCGTGGCGTGGAACGTGCCGTCATGGTGAACGTTCGGTATCCGGGTGGTGAACACCACGCGTCAAGAGATGCTCCCCTAGGCGCCTCAGCGTCGGGGCCACCCAGATGGATGACGCAGTGGTTGTGCCTGCCGTCGACGGTGAGTTCGGGCGGTGGGAGCTGACCGTCATCGTTGCCGGCACGCACGGCATCGACGCCCGCCCCCCGGCTAGGCGAGAGCCAGACGGCTCGCTGGCCGAATAGGCGTCGCGAGAGCCAGACTGGGGCTGCGGACCTCGAGGCTCTTGTTCGAAGGTCACCTGAGGGGGGGCACCAACATGGTCAAGGCGCGGACGGTGGCGGTGGCGCTGGCCGTTCTGATCGTTCTCGAGCTTCCGGTCGTGGCGGCGGCCCAGTCGTCGAATATCGACGACTGGGGCCAGTGGACCAATGGGACACAGACGCACGCCATAAGCGACACGCCGACCGCAGTCGATCTGGACGCATCGCAAATCCAGGCGTCGAACGGGGATACCTTCGCCGTTGTGGGCGGGACCGAGTACGCCTGGGGTTACGGAACGGATGGCGACCTCGGCGACGGTACGACGTCGAGCTCGTTCTACTCACCGGTCAAAGTGGACTTCCCCTCGGGGACAACCATTGCAGCCATCGGTGACGCCAAGAACGCAGGCTTCGCCGTGGACTCCAGCGACCGGGGTTGGTCGTGGGGGGAGAGCACCGACGGCGAGATTTGCACCACGGGGAGAAACCGGAAGACCCCTGAACTTCTGCACGGTTTACCAGCCGTGACCGCAGTGGCGGGAGGTCAGGAGCACGTTCTGTGGCTCACCGAGACCGGAACCGTCGAAGCCTGCGGACTGAATACGTATGGCCAGCTCGGAGACGGCACAACCGAAAGGTCCGACACTCCCGTCGCCGTCCAGGGCCTGCCTGACAATGATCCGGTGATCGCCATCTCGGCAGGTAACTGGTCATCGGCGGCGCTCACGGCGAGTGGGAGGCTCTATATGTGGGGCAACAACGCCGCTGGTCAACTCGGCATCGGGAGTACGGCCACCTTCGAGGACACTGCCATGCAGGTACCGGGCACATTCTCCGCGGTGTACGCAGGCGGCTCCTTGCAATCGAACAATCCGCACACCCTCGCCATCACGGCCGGGGCGACGCCGACAATCGAATCATGGGGTGCCAATACCTACGGCGAACTCGGGACGGGTTACACCTCAGCCGACTCGGACTCCCCCGTTGACGTCCAGGTGCCACCAGGGGTCGTCTTCGTCACCGTCATGGCCGGGGGCAGCGAGTCAGGGGCGATCGACTCCCAAGGCGACGTATGGATGTGGGGTCAGGGCGCGGCCGGTCAGCTGGGAAATGGGGGAACATCAAAGAAACTGACGCCGGTCGAAGTCGGTTCCGGCTTCGTGGCCCTCTCGGGTACGGCCAATAACGTCGTGGCGCTGGAGGGGTAGGAAGTCCGGTCGGGCTGAGGTGATCCCCCGATAGTGGTCCAGCCCGTGCGGGTCCGATGCTCCAAACTGGAGCGAGGAGGACCGCACAATGACCAAACGGCGGCGACACACGCCCGACCAGATCATCCGCAAGCTGGCCGAGGGCCACAAGCTCATGGCCGGCGGCTCCGACCTCGACGAGGTGTGCCGGCAGCTCGAGATCGCCGAGTCGACCTGGAACCGGTGGCTGGCCCAGTACGGGGGCATGAAGGCCAACGACGCCAAGCGCCTCAAGGAGCTGGAGATCGAGAACGCCCGGCTGAAGAAGCTCGTGGCCGAGGCCGAGCTCGACAAGGCGATGCTCAAGGAGCTGGCCGAGGGAAACTTCTAACCCCGAACCGTCGCCGCTGTGCAGTGGAGACGCTGCAGACGCGGTTCGGGGTCTCCGAGCGTCGAGCGTGCGCCGTCGTCGGCCAGCACCGCTCCACCCAGCGCCTGGTCGAACCGTCCCCCTCGGACGACGAGGTGGCCCTGCGGGCGTTTCTCCGGGCCTTCTCCATCACCCGGCCCCGGTGGGGCTGGCGCCGGGCAGCCAAGCAGGCCCGCCGGGAGGGCTGGCGGGTGAACGACAAGCGCATCCAGCGTTTATGGCGCTCTGAGGGCTTGAAGGTGCCCTATCGCAAGCGCAAGAAGCCGCTGCGAGGCATCGGCACGGCCGTGGGGGCTATGAGCCCCATCGCCCCCAACGCCCTGTGGGCCCTCGACTTCCAGTTCGACGTGACCGTGGACGGTCGCACTCTCAAGATGCTTAACATCGTCGACGAGTTCACCCGGGAGTGCCCGGCCATCGTCGTCGAGCGCAACATCGATGCCGACCGGGTGGTGGCCACCCTGGAGCGCCTGGCCCTCGAACGGGGAGCACCGGCCTTCGTGAGGTTCGACAACGGACCGGAGTTCATCGCTTACGCCGTGGCCGACTGGTGCCGGTTCAACGGCGTGAACTCGATCTTCATCGACCCCGGTTCACCCTGGCAGAACGCCTGGATCGAATCGTTCAACGGCCGGCTGCGAGACGAGTTGCTCAACGGCTGGCAGTTCGACAGCCTGTTGGAAGCGAAGGTCCTCATCGAGGACTGGCGCATCGACTACAACATCAACCGCCCCCACAGTGCCCACGGCGAGCTCACTCCGAGCGAATTCGCCCGAGCCTGGACCTACCGACACGAACCAGTGCCCGCATAGGACCTGGACCACTTATCGGGGACCCCTCAGGGCCACTTGTCCGAGACATGCTGCACGAAGAACGGTCACTAGGACGGGTGTTGCGGGACGACTACCGGCATAGCTTCACTCATCATCGCGGCGGCGGAGTCGACTCAACAGGAGACCGGGACGGTTCTTCCTCGATTCCGCGCTGTTTTGCGTCCGGCTCCGACGAGTCGCTCTCACCGGCGGGGGGTATGAAGAGAATCGGCATCTCCGAGTGGGTCCCGGAGAGGGGATCACACTCGGGTCTAACTACGCATGCCGTAAACGGCCGACGGCGACCGCCGATCTCGCCAGCAGCCAAAGCCTTGTGGGCCCGAACGCACCACAACCCCGTCACAATGAAACGAGCCCGCATCAGGTACTTGTACCTACCCGCCTGCGTACAATCTCGCCTCTTTGCTCGCCTCCCGCGTGCCGACAATCTATCTCGATATCGACAGTCGAGCGGGAGGTCTGAAAGGCACGGCGTAGCTCCCCGAGGAGCGGATATGGAACATGAGTTCAGACGATTAATTCCTCGTCTCGTCGTCGACTGGCGCGGCGTGATGAAGCTCGACCAGGACCCCCACGAGCTTTGGCGAGACTGCCGAGTGACGGACATTTCCTCGGCTGGAGCCGCATTGGAGCTGGTCAATACCCTGGTTGAGGAGGTGAAGGGGGATTCCCTCCTCCTCGCCATTCACATGCGGGCCCAGGTGAGGCATGTGGGGTCGACGAACGACAACAGGCTCAGAATGGGGACGGAGTTCACCGGACTCACAGACGCCGAGCGTGCCTACCTGGCGTCCCTACAAGAACTTGAGGCTTACTGGTAGCACCAGAATCGAGTGGAGGTACGCCATGGCACCCAGTCTGGCACGCTCCAAGCTGGAATCAACACGTCGTCTCACACCGATAGAGCGGTGCTTGTATATGGTTGCGCTCGACCTCGACCCACGTATTGACTACACGAATTATGAGATTCAGGTTGCGTGGCGCCGGCGCATCGCGCGGGTGCATCATGCCGTCGGTGGCAACGACGTCATCTCCGCCATTAATACGGCGTATGTCGCCTTGGTCAGTCAACCTGAGCTGTTCCAGCACGTTGACCTAATGCTGTAGCAACGTCGAAGGGACTTGCGCCAAAATGGGCCTGTCGCTAGTCAAGCAGAGCCCTCTTTGACTATTCTTGCGTGCATCGGCGCCGACGGTACTCAGTCAGACGACCAGCGTCCAAGGGCGACGCGTCAACTCGCGCTCGACGCCACCGCAGCCATGGTCGCGGTAATCGTCTTAGCGGCGTGTGGCAGTGTTCCTCGCCCCGGGCCGACAGGAGTTCTCCAGGGGCATTTGATTACCGAGCGGGCTAGCTTTCCCCAGCCCGAGATCATGGCGTCCGCCATGACCACGGGGCCGTCATACGTACCAACCGCAATGTCCGTGGAGGTGAGGTCGGGGCGCCATGGACGGGTAGTTGCCGACGAGAATGTTGCACCGGGACACGAGTACCGTTTCGTGCCCTCTCCCGGAACCTACGAACTCCTCACTCCCGGACATACGTGCTCGAGGTCCATACGAGTCCGGACGGACACCACCGTCACTACCGACGTCGTCTGCGTCATGGCAGGATAGGTTTCCGCCGTGTCGAGCGTGATCGGCTGTTGGGCATCACCCCGAACGGATCGAAGCGCCGACCCGCCTTGGGATCCGCGATTTACGATCCCACAACTTGGAGTCCAACACTGATCGGCGACAGTATGATCACGGCGTCGAACCCGTGGAGGAATCGGGAGGAGGTTGGACGCGTGGTGTTTCCGGTCAGACTGTCGATGGTTACGTACAATTTGTGGGGTACTGAACGCTGGCCTGAACGAGAGCCTGCCATCCGCTTGTTCTTTGAACGGTATCAACCAGACGTGCTCTGCGTACAGGAGCTGACCCTCGAGACCCGACAGCTTCTAGATGACATCCTCTCGGATCACGGACGTGTAGAGGATCCCTTCATCGGCTGGATGACAGAGGGCAACATCTGGTGGAACCACGATCTCTTCCAGCTCGTTGAGTACGGTGCTGAGGAATTCGGAATCGAGGCATATCCGGATCGTCGTCTCTTCTGGACACGTCTCCAGGTCGTCGATCGGCCGACCACACTGTTCGTCGGGGACATCCATCTCAGTGATGCTGGGTTGCACAGCGAGTTAGAGGGGGGATGCAATAGCCGGGTCAGGGAGATCAAAGAGATCATCGAAACTCTTGGCCGACTCGTCGATGACCGAGAGGCAGCATTCCTGTTGGGTGACTACAACGACTCCCTTGCCCCCCTGGCACACCTCCTTCTGGCGGGATTCGACAGCTGTTGGGCAAAGTTGCATCAGATACCCCCGCCAACGATGCCCGCCTATCCTGATCGTCTGCTGGGATCAGGATTTGCATCGAGCTTTGTCCTGGATTGGATCGTTGCGAACAGGAATGCCCGACCTCTTTCGGCGTCGAGTCCTCATGTTTATGCAGGTCATGTGGCGGCGTCGGACCATTGGCCGGTGCATGCGGTCTACGAGTTGATTGACCACTGATTAGACAATCGGGATGCTTGCGTCGCCTCATGTATCGGTGGCTCATCGGGAACCCGCCCGGCCGCTCAAGCGTCAGAATATACATGGCGAAATGGACGAAGCGTGGACGGGTGTTGGGGCTAGTCGCCTTGGTCGCTTCCATGGCCGGATTGGGTAGCGGGCTGGCTCTGTCCCTTTCGGGCTCGAAGGTGGGCCCCGAGACTGGCACACTCTCACTCCAGTACGGTGGATTCAGGGTCATCGAGGTGTCCGAAGGACAGGGGACGGTTGTGGTCGAAGAAGGAGACAGCACGATAGCGACTCAAAGCGTTGCCAGAGGCCGTCGGTTTCGTTTCGTCCTGACGAAAGGCCGCTATCGAATCCATGCGGAACTGTCTTCAGTTCAGGGCGAGTCCTTCTGCAATACAGTGAGGGTCTTGGTTCGTGCTCGCTCCTCCAACGTCGTAACGGTGAGGTGCTTCAATGCCGCTGGTTGACGGGGCCGGATGGACGACGGTCACTTGTAGAGGTCGCGCTTGATGACTTCCAACGTGTCTTCGAGTAGCGACCGATTGATGCGAATGAGGTTTGCGACGATGCCCAGAGTCACTGAGATAAACGAAAAATTCAACAGCACCGCCCCGATGACCAGCGATTGCAGGTGATGGGCCCCGTTTGGATTCTTTACCGTGAGCACCAGGTACAGGTAGTGAACGAAGGGTATCACGCCGAGCACAAAAAACAATCCACCGATGCTGAGGAACACCGTGTACGGCCTGTACATCGTGAAGCTGTTGAGCATGGCCACCATGCTTTTTCTCACGTGTTCCCAGGAATTTTTGAAAAGCCGTGACTCACGAGTCTTGGGATTGGTTTCGATCTTGATGGTCGCCAATGCCAGTCTCTTGTTCGCCGCCTGGATTGTCGTCTCTGCGGCGAAATTGAAGCGCCCGATGAGGTTGAGTTTGATCGCCGCTTCCTTGGAGTAAGCCCGGAATCCACTGGTTCCATCAGGCAGGTTCGTCCCCGCCGCCAGATTCATCACCCCGGTGCCGAACTTCTGAAGGAACTTCTTCATCGGAGAGAAGTGCTCAATGGTCTGAACTTGGCGATCGGCGATGACGGTGTCCGCCTCTCCTTCCATGATGGGGCGGATCAGGTCCGGGATGCGCTCTTGTGGATACTGGTTGTCACCGTCGGTCAGGACCAAGATGTCCGCGCCCAGTTCGAGCCCCCGTTGAATCCCGTCGCGCAGAGAGTGTGCGAGGCCCCGGTTTCGGGGATGGTGGACAAACTCAGTTACGCCAAACCGTTTGGCGACCGAGACCGTCTGGTCCGTCGATCCATCATCGATTATGAGCACCTGTATCTCGTCGATGCCGTCGATCTCCTTTGGAATGGTCTCGAGGACCAGCGGGAGGGTTAGCTCCTCGTTGAGGCACGGAATCATGATTACAACCTTCATGTCGTCGAGGGTATCTCACGGCTCAGCCGATCATGAAGTTCATCTCCGTCGAACCCTCCTGAGGCCCCTCGGCACTCCCCCTTTCGGCCCGAACCGATTCGCGAGACCCATTCCGGGGAGGTGATCGAAAATTGAATCTGGTTGCGCTCAACGGAGGTTCACCCTGACCAAGGTGCTGTAACCGAGGTCTTGCTCACTCTCTGCAAACGGGGGTTCCAGAAGATACAGACTCCCGTCGAGAACGACTGCCTGCCCTTGGACCAATCCCCCGTACTCTCCGGTGAGGGGGACGACGAGGGGGGGCAGGGTCGCCACGACCCTTTCGGTGCCGGTGTCGGGGTCGATGCTCACGATCTCCTGCGGGCTGGGGGTGGGGGTGACACCAGTGGGCGCATGAGTCCACTGCAACGTCCACAGTCCATCCGATTCATCCCCGATGACCGTGTTCGGGTGATAGCCCTGGTCCGGGACCGTGAATACGGGCCGGAAGTCGGTCCCGTCGAGACGCCAGATCGTCTCGTGGGTGCAGCCGGATCTCTCACGTCCTATTCCGGCCCAGAGATCATCTTTACTCCCGAGGAGCCAGCAAACAACGATCTTACTGCTCGGAACCGCCACAATTGCCCTGTCTGATCCTGGTGCTACATAAAACAAGGCGGACGACACTCCACCTTCTACCGAGTTTCCGATCCAGAGCCCGTCGTTGTCAGCAGCCATGATTGGGCGATAGAGCGTGGGCACGGACACGGTGTCCACGATCTGACCTGAAGAGGTGGACACCTGAAGCAATTCGGCAGTTCCCGGGTGTGACACGTTGACTGTCTCGGCACCGTCGACGATCGTGGAATTGTCATAGATCCAGAGCCGGCCGCTGCCGTAGGCCATCACTGGCCGAGTATCGGAGTAGCTGGCGTAGGTCATGACCACGGGACCGACGGACGTCTGACCGGTCTGGGGATCGAGATGGGCGATTCTGATGGTCGCATTGTTCGAATCCGGGATATAGCTATTAACAATTCCGACCGTCTCTCCATCGACTGCTGGATTATTGCAGTCGGCTTCGATCCTCGAACCGAGTTCCAATGTCCGTGGGTCCACGGTTGCGGAGACGCACGTGGGTGACTTGGCTGAGGCAGTGGAGGCGACTTCACCGCTCAAACGCAGGTTTCCTTGTGCCACGGTGATGTCGTTGAACATGTCGGCCGGCGGCAACGATACAGAGTGGAGTCGATGACTCCCGTACAAATATTCGGGTGGCGTACCAACCGCTGAGGACCTCGCTGGGGCGGTGACTATCGAACCGCCGGCGGCAGCGCCGGTCACGAGGACGAGAATCAGTACTGTCGTCAATGATGTCGCCCTACCGGGAACTGGCATCCGGCACCTCCTTCAACGCCCGGGTCACCTTACTCACGCCGACAGCGGTCAAACCGTCGGCAGCGGTCATCCGACGCGAAAATGCGAAGCTATGCCCGAGCATCAACGCCCGCGACACTGCCGTTCCGATCCGGGGCCATCACGGGATCGGGTATCGTGGGAACCAGCTATCTCCCGCAACCGGCTCGGGCGCGACAGCGTCTATCGCCAATCTTGGACTGCTCGGCCGAGGGTCTCGCTCACCTCGGTCCTGAGGAGCGGGGCCAGCGTCGCCGCCGTGACCCCGCCGGAGCCGAGGCGATCGGTTGCGTGAAAGCAATCCCAAAAGCGGACCAATCCGTCCTCACCGTCGGCGTCGAACATCTTTGCCGCCAGACGCTGCCACCGGTACTGGTACCAGACGTAGTTCAGCGGGCTCATCGGGTCATCGCCACCCGTGTAGCGGGCTTCGAGCTCCTCCAAAGTGCTGTAACCCTCGGCACGCATCCGAGCGTCAAGGCGCCGACTCTGCGCTCCCACGGTGGAGAGCACTTCAAGCGTGTCCAGGCTTTCCGGCCGCCTCGTTGCGATGAATGTGTGGAGGGCCAGATTGGCGAAGATCTCGCCCAACCAGAAGGTCGGCAACCTGAGATCCCCGAGTATCTCGAATGCGTGGCCGAGCTCATGGATCGTGACGAGGTCGAAGAATGGCTGCAGATCCAAATCCCCTGCGCCGTCGGAGTATGTCGCGAGCAATCTCGCATAACCGCGCGGCGACGCTTCGTGAAGGTCCTGTCCCATTGCGATCCAGAAGTCTCCACTTCCGGCGGGCATAACCACGATGCCGGGACGGATCTGACCGTCGTCATCGTCAAAGAACGGCAGCCCGTATGGCTGCCCACTCTCCCAGTCCGCCTCGTCGGCCACGATGACGGCGATGTCGGGCTCGACTCCTGAAAACAAACGACTGAAGTAGACGTAGGCGTCGGCGGCGACATCGGCCGTGGCCCGCGCCCGTACCGAAGATCCATCGCTGTAACGCACCTCAAACGGATAGCCGCCTAGGTGGGCGAGCCCTGATCCCAACGCCATCAGAGAACCTCCCTGCGCCGGTCGACGAGTATGGCATGCCAGCTGGAGGTAGTCCTGAACGGACTCAAGAGGGGATCCATCTCGCAGCCCGGTGCGGGATGTAACTCTCAGCGAGGCCCTGGCAGCCGTTACTGGAACTGGATACCGCCGGAGTCGCCTTGATGTCGACCGGGCATCGGGGTGTTGAGGCTCCTACGAAATGAATACATGCGATGACGTGGGAGAGCGAGCAGATCGATTCGTCCCGGTTACTCTGGAAGGCATGCACGCTGAGGGCTGGTACCGAGATCCTTACGACGTCCACACTGATCGCTGGTTCTCCGATGGGAATCCGACAGCGCTCGTCCGGGACGCTGGGCGAGAGAGCCGAGACCCACCGCCGAATGAGCCCTTCACCGGTCCTTTGGTCGAGTCGGATCCGCATGGGACGTCCGATGCCGACGACCTACGACGTGCCGACAGCGATGAAGGGCCGTTCGATCCAAGGAGTGAGTCAGACGGGGTCTGGGATTCGTTCGGGGAGACCACCGGAGGCGACTGACTCAAGCTGCTTGGGCTTGTCCAACCGATCAACTAGTAATGGGATCTACAGGAGGTTGACGACCAGCAGAAGCACCATGGCCAGCACAATGATGGAGATAACAATCAGCTGTAACGGTCGCCGACGCGACCCAACGTCATTGTCGATCGCGTTCCAGTCCCACAGGTCGGGATCATTCGGGTCGGGGGGAACCGGACCTACTGGCGTTGGCATCGATCAAGCATAGATGGCCCCTGAACCGACGGGCTTCTGTCGATCAATATTCAGTGAAAGTGGGCCCGAACGGTTGTCTCTTTCGCCGCGCAACACTTGCCGACGCACGGTGCCGGTGATTGTTCAGCTGCCTGAGACTTGCTTGAACCCGCCAACTCACGGACTGTTTGTAGTCGGACCCTTGAGCTGATGGAACACACTCGGCCACGGGTACAGCGAAAGGTGAATGAGCAGGATCACGAGTCCGATGACCACGGTGACGGCTAGCACATGGCACCGAATCTCGAGATCGGAGAGCGTGCGGTAGAAGGTAGGAAACGGGGCGTCCCGGGCACACCAGAAGGCGAGGGCACTCGGGATCAGGACGAATAACAGTGCGATGAGACCGTAGATGACATAAGCGAGGACGAACCGATCTGAGTCGAATTCTGCGGTGACGAAGCTTCCCAGTCCCACGATTAGCAGGCCAAACAAGATCAGCCACCATGGAAGGTCATCCTGCTTTGGACCCGTCCTTCTGAGCCGACCACGGGACGTGCGTTTGACGGTGCCCTTCGTCACCTGCTCGTCAGCTGTCGCCGCGCTTAAGGGGTACCGGATGACCTGATAGGCAACGCAGACGATCACGCCGACCACAATCAGAGCTACCCAACTATGCGCATATTCGAGGTGGCCCACCGTCGCTGAGATCGTTGGCCAGGGGACGTGGCCAGAGAAGGCTGCCAGGCATTCCGTGACCACCACCACCACGGTCGAGATGCCCCACGTCACATAGCCCCACAACTCGCTATGGTCGGATGCGACCTCGCCCGGCATGGCGAAAAGGGTACAGACCCAGAGGAAGGACCGGGGAAGACTCCATGCCTATTCATTTTCCACTTCCTTGCCGACCTCGACCATGAGCGAATGGATCCGCTCGCAAAAGTGAGCTGATCCAATTGAACCGGCGACTTCCAGATTGTGATCGGAAGACGACGGCTGTTGCGGACCGGCGGGAACGCGCGTATGAGGCCATTGACCTGCGATTTGGATCCTCGATAGGCGACCGGAGGAGGCTTCTTTGCGTCTAGGGAGCGTGCTTCAATGACGCTGCGGCTGGTACGACTCCCGGTTGGTTCGCTCGACTGCGCCACGCTCGGGCCGTAGTCAATGCTTGTCTCAATCATCTGTTGTGGCGTCAACTGTCGCCATGATCAACGAATGACGGGTTCGACCTGCGACCCACTTGTTCACACGACGGGATCAGGATAGACATTTGCGATTCGATTCGATCCTATGGCGCGAGCAAAGGACACCAGATGACTCGGAGAATCGTTCTCATGACCGCAGCGGCGCTGGTGGCAGTGGTGGCTATCCCCGTCGGTGTCGCTTCTGGCGCCCATCTGAATGGGGTCAACGGAACCGGGATTACGACCTGTGCGAATAATTGGACGGGAAAACTCACATTCACTCCGCGGTTGAAGAATGGCGGATCGGCAACGACGGAAACGGTCGGGATTAAGGCCGTCGCCAAGCCTTGTGCCGCTGGCGCGCCTACTCCGACACTCGGGAAGATCTCTGGCCGAGGAATCATCAGCGGAGCCGGGGCCAACGACTGTCTGATTATCTTCGCTGGCGGCGGCGTCTTCCCCTTCTCTCCGTCGTTCGCCGAGAGAATCAGTTGGGCACCAGGTGGGATCAACCCGAGCGGGGTCACTTTTCCGAGTGTTACGGAGAGCAATGCTGCAGACCCGCCGTATGTCAACTTCCGGTTCGGCTCCGGCGTCGTGACCGGCTCGTTTCCGACAACGGGTGGGGCCAGCCAGTCCATCAATACCAACAGGACGTTGGCCAATATCAACGGCAACGGGCCCAACAAGTGTGGCGGCGGGGGGTCCGGAATCGCCTCTCTCTCGATCCGAGCAGCCGGCACTCTTGGGTACTTCTAGCGTCAGTGCAATCCTGTCCCGCCACGGGGTGACCAACCGTTCCCGTGGGCCTCACCCAAGAAAACAGGCCCGGTTAGCGGACGAGCAGCAGCGGCTTTACAAGGAACGTCCGTGACCGCTGTGTGAACGAAGCGAAAGCGCGCACGGAATGTTCGTTGTCGCCGAACTATGCAGATGTAATTTATGGGCCGTAGGCACTCGTATTCGAACGGGGCTGGCCTGACGACTGGACGTGCTCGAATCGTGCCGACAGCCGAATTCTGCGCCTCAGGCCACCCGCCGCCGGACCAGCCAACACGGTCGCGGCGATGAGCAGCACTGACAGCGCGAGCAGCCAGCGGCCTTCAATGAACTGGAAGGGCCAGAAACCGACTGGCCGGTTGGTAGCTGGCCCAGAGCGTGTAGCCGTGCTGGCTGAGACACTGCGCAAATCCCCCCACGAGTCCCGTCGACGGCTTGACGGTCACTCCGGAAGGACAGAAAAGCCCGAGGATGTTGTTCGGAGGCTCGCCCGTGAACGAGAACACGGTCCGGCCACCCTTCGTCCCCCAGTTCCCAGTCACCCACGCGGAAGAGACAGACAGGCTTTGTTGGCAGGCAACCAACGGCGTCAAGTAGTGCTGACGCAGAACACCCCGACCACAAAGACTAGCCCGGCATAGGTGGCCAGAGTGGCAACGAGCGCGGGCACGACGCGACGGATGAGTACACCGGCCAAGCCGCCGATGGCGAAGGCGACCAGCGTCCAGAAGGCGAACGCGACGCCGCGCAGGTCGAAGACGGAGGCCGCGAGTGAGTTGGTCTGACCGTCAACGATAAAGGGCTGGTAATACCAGGAGAAAAGCAGGCTGAACAGTTCAGCGGCAGCCGCGGCGAGAACTCCGAGCGCCACGAGCTTGGCGAGCGTCCAGCGCCACCGCCCGAAGCCCTGGGTCCAGGCGTAGCGAAAGGGTGCCCGTTTCCAACTCGCGGGCCAGCACCGGAGCCCCGAGGAACGCCCCGATGAGCGCTGGGACCGCTTGGAGCAGCAACGGGGAGATCTTCCGCTCGGTGAGGTTGTAGGTGCTCGTGAAGTAGTTGACCGCATTCACGCAGGCACCCGAGCTGGCTGGATGGCAGCCGATGGCGATTCCGTAAGCGTGGTGCATCTGGCGGCCTTGGAGCCACAGGTACACGGCCAGCGCTCCCAGCAGAACGGCGAAGCCAACGCGGTGACGCCGCCCGCGGACGGCACTGCTAGGCCGGCAGCCAGGCTCAACAACGTGGTCTTGCCCGACCCATTCGGGCCGACCAGCGCGGCCACGTGACCGGCTGGGATCGCGAGCGAGCATTCGCGCAGGGCCCACGTGCTGCCGTAGCGCTTTCCGAGGCCGGCGGCTTCGATGACGTTCAAGCGACACCCTCCGTTTCGCTGAGTGGCGCGCCGTCGCGGGAGCTGCCGCGGCGCTCACGAAAATCCCGCGACACGCTGGTGAACAGCGCCACGATCCCGTCCTCGTCCAACCCGGCCGTGTAGGCAGCTCTAAGCCAAGTGACCACGGAGCGGCGCAGTCCGGTCAGCTCGGGAAGTGCGACCTGGGTTACCGACGCCTGGACCCCTGGCCCGGGCGGCCGGTCGTTAGGCCTTTGATCTCGAGTTCGCGGTAGGACTTGAGGACCGTGTTCGGGTTGATGGCCAGCGACGCGACCACATCTCGCACCTTGGGCAGCTGGTCGCCCGGTCTGAGATAACCGAGCCGCAGTGCGTGCTCCACCTGCTGGACAAGCTGCAGGTGAGTCGGCACACCAGAGGCGGGGTCGAGCCGAAATTCGATCGCCGATCCCGGCGCGCGTGCTATGGCCGGGCCAGCGCCGTCGGCAGCGTCATCCGGAGCAGTGTCAGCCTCACCGTCCGGAATGGTCTCTTTATCTATTGACATAGATAAGAATGCAACAGATCAGAACCGACTCGTCAACGGCCCCTCACTTAGGCCACGCCAGATCGCTCATCGGCGGTGATCGGAACGGGAAACGCAATCGATCCCCTGCCGATTTGTGTGTTACCGTTATTTGATAGTTACCCTCAATAAGGAGTTACTGCTATTCAAGATCTCGGGACCCGGAGGTGGTGGGCACTTGGAGCCGTGAGCTTGGCCGTCCTGGCTGTGGGCCTGGACGGCACCGTGCTCAGCGTGGCTCTTCCGACGCTGTCGAAAGCGCTCCACGCCTCGGAATCAGACCTCCAGTGGTTCTCGTCGATCTATCTCCTCTTGTTGGCGGCGTCGATGCTCCCCGCCGGCCTATTGGGTGACCGGTACGGCCACAAGAAGGTCCTCCTCGTATCCCTCGCGTTCTTCGGACTCGGATCAGCGGCATGCGGGTACTCGACATCCGTGGGTGAATTCATGGCGGCCCGGGTGCTCATGGGAATAGCCGGGGCCGGGATCATCGTGATGGCCATCTCCGCCATGACCGTGCTCTTCAGCAAGGGAGAACGGCCGAAGGCCGTCGGCGTGTGGTCGGCGGCCAACTTCCTCGCCCTCCCGCTCGGGCCCATCCTCGGGGGCTGGCTCCTGACGCACTACTGGTGGGGCTGGGTGTTCTTGATCAACGTGCCGGTGGCGGTCATCGGTTTGGCCGCCGGCGCTGTTCTCATTCCTGAGTCCCGAGCGTCGGAGCGTCCCGCTCTCGACACCGTGGGGGTGGCGGCTTCAGCCGCTGGCCTCGTTTCATTGATGTACGGCCTCATCAAGGCCGGGCAGGACGGTTGGAGCAACGACGGTTCTCTGCTCTTCATCTTCGCCGGCCTGGTGATCCTCGTTGGCTTCTTTGCCTGGGAACGCCGCCTGACCCGTCGACCGGGCGGTCAGCCCCTGCTCGATCTGACGCTTTTCCAATCGGCTTCGTTCACCTGGGGAGTGATCCTGGCCGCCGTGGCGGTGCTCGCCATGTTCGGCGTCCTGTTCACCATGCCCCAGTACTTTCAGGGCGTGCTCGGAACCGACCCGATCGGATCCGGTCTGCGGCTCCTGTCACTGATCGGTGGGCTCGTGGTGGGAGCGGGTCTTGCCGCCCGGCTGGCCAACCTCGTCGGCGCCAAGATCGTCGTCACCATCGGCTTCATGCTCCTGGCTGGGAGCCTGTTCATCGGATCCACGACGAGTGTCAGCTCGAGTGGGTTCTTCACCCTGGCCTGGATGGCCGTCTTCGGCCTGGGGATGGGGATCGCCATGGCCACCTCGGCATCGGCCGCCCTCGTCGAACTGTCCGAAGAGCGCAGCGGGGTCGGCTCGGCCGTGCTTCAGGCCGTCAACAAGACGGGGGCACCGTTGGGCACGGCCATCCTGGGCAGTGCGCTCAGCACCGGGTATCTCGCCCACTTGAGCCTTTCCCGGCTGCCTGGGCCCGCGGCGGAGGTGCGTCAGAGCGTCTTCGGCGGTGTGGCCGTCGCCCGACAGCTCCATTCGGCGGCGCTGTTGGCTTCTGTCCGAGCGGCATTCGTTGATGGCATGGACAGAGCACTTCTGATATCCGCCGGCATCGCCCTGCTGGGTGCCGTGCTCACCATGCTCTTCCTCCCGAGGGCCAATGCCTCCACGAACCCGGAGCCAGCTGTTGCGGAAACGGAGGACCGGACCGTTGCCGCGTGATGGACAGGCGCCCTTGGGCCTGCGGGAACGCAAGAAGGTGAGGACGCGATCGGCGATCCAATCTCATGCCCTCCGGCTCTTCCGGGAACAGGGGTATGACGCGACCACCGTGCAGCAGATAATCCAGGAGGCAGAAGTCTCCGAAAGTACCTTCTTCCGCTACTTCCCGACCAAGGCCGATGTCGTCCTATTCGACGACGTGGACCCTCTCATGGTCGAAGCCTTTCGGATGCAGCCACCAGAACTGAGCCCGATCCAGGCACTGCGTGGTGCGTTCCGGGACACATTTGCTCAGCTCTCAGCACAAGAGGTTACTGACCAGATGGACCGGATGCAGCTCAGCCTCTCCGTGCCGGAGCTGCGAGCGGTGATCTTGGATCAGTTCGCCGGTGCCATGCAGCTT
Source organism: uncultured Acidimicrobiaceae bacterium (assembly GCA_963800065.1). Classification (GTDB taxonomy): domain Bacteria; phylum Actinomycetota; class Acidimicrobiia; order Acidimicrobiales; family UBA8190; genus CAWJFJ01. Next base: position 272,774 of record CAWCZO010000011.1, read on the forward strand.
TTGGCCGAAGTGCTCGCCGAGCGCACCGGGCGAGGGCGCGGCGATCTCGGCGTTTCCACGCTTGCGGGAGCGGTCGTGGGAATCGCCATAGCCGTCATGTTTTCGATAGTTGATGACCCCACAAGGAATGTCGTCACGTTGCTCGACGAGTCAATAGCCTGTCTCGAAAAGGGATTCGATCTGTGAGAATGCTTGAAGGTCGAGCCTTGCACCCGAGTATGGCCGACCGGAAATGTGCGCTTTACAAGACTCCTACGATTCCCAACTTGGGTTAGCCTTCAGGACGGGATACACGGCTGTGTTCGGGATGAGGTTAGAACCCGCTCGTACAGGCGTCCCATGCTTGGCCTATTTGTCGATGACCTCGAGTCGTAACAATCGCCTCACACGGTGATGACGATCTTGCCTCGAGATTTGCCCTCTTGGAGATACCGGATGGCCGCCGGGACCTCGCTCAGCGTGAACGTCCGGTCAACGGCGGGCGCGACCTTCCCTGTTTCGAGAAGCTCCCGGATGACCGATAGGTCCGCGGCGTTTTCCTTCGCTCCGAGGATGCCCAGCTTCTGACTTACCAACGGGGACAACATAATCGCCCGGAGCTGGCGGTCAAAACCCCCAAGCCAACTTCCGTCGGTCTCGCCTCCGATGATGACAAGCCTGCCGCCAGGGATAAGGGCTCGACGGAGATGTGAAAGCCGGCTGTTGCCACCGATGTCGAGAACGACGTCGTATCGCTGACCTCCGCCGGCGAAGTCGTCGCATTTGTAATCAACGACGTGATCGGCGCCGAGCGCGCGGACCAGGTCCGCCTTCTCCGTGCTACACACGCCGGTAACCTCGGCACCGAAGGCCTTAGCGATCTGGATGGCGAAGGTCCCCACACCGCCCGAGGCGCCGATGATCAGCACCTTCTCCCCCGCTTGCACCTGGGCCCGGTCGCGAACGCCCTGCAACGCTGTCGTGCCGGAGACGGGAACAGAAGCCGCCTGTTCGAAGGAGAGGTTCGTCGGCTTGCGGGCCAGCAGTCCCACTTGGGTGCGGGCGTACTCGGCGAAGGAGCCTTCACAGGTGCCGTAGACCTCGTCCCCTGGCTTGAATTCGGTCACGTCTTGGCCGACGGCCTCGACGGTGCCGGCCAGACTCCGGCCCGGGTTGGGCGCCTTGGGTCGGCGGAACCCGAAGCCCATGATGCGCATGAGCTTGGGCAGACCAGTCATCAGATGCCAGGTGCCCCGATCCACGCTGGCGGCACGCACATGGACCAGGACCTCGTTGCCGCCGATAGCGGGCCGGTCGATCTCCGCCAGTCGGAGGACGTCTTCGGGTGCGGAGCCGTATTCGTATTGGACGATCGCCTTCATCATCCGGGCATCGGCGTGCATGGCCGTCGGCTCGGTCGAGTCGCCGAGCATTGGGTCTTCGTCGCTTCGTTCTCCGCTGTCATCGGGCTGCTCCAATCGAATTGGCGTGGGATTCAGAGTCGCTCACGGTGATGCGGCGCCCCCGGATGACAAGCCAGAGCGCGAACACGAACTCACCCATGCCCGTGATGGCGGCTGGTCATGGTCTCTCCGAAGGTCAGCGGCTTACGTCGTAAGTCGATGGTATGCTTACGGCGTAAGGAAGTCAAGGGATAGATGTGGAGGGACCCAGATGGCTCCGAAGACCAAGCCGGCGACAAAGTCCCGGATCCCTCTGAGCAGGGAGAGAGTGTTGCTCGCTGGCGTCACCTTCGCCGACGAGAGCGGGATCGCGGCGCTCAGTATGCGCAAGCTCGGTGAAGCCCTCGGGGTCGAGGCCATGTCGCTGTACAACCACGTGACCAACAAGGACCAGCTCCTCGACGGCATGGTTGACCTGGTCTTCGGCGAGATCGACCTGCCCGCGGGCGGGGCCGACTGGAAGACGGCCATGCGTGAGCGGGCGCAGTCCGCCCGGCAGGCGCTGCGGCGCCATCCGTGGGCGATCGCGCTGATGTCGACGCGGACCTCACCCGGCCCCGCCACGCTGCGCCATCACAACGCCGTCATCGGGAGCCTCCGGGCAGGGGGCTTTTCGGTCCTGATGGCCGCCCACGCCTTCTCCGCCCTGGACAGCTACATCTACGGTTTCGCACTTCAAGAGGCCACGTTGCCCCTGGGTGAGACCGAGGAGGAGACGGTCGAGGTGGCGCAGATGATGATGGCGCAGGTCCCCGCCGATGCGTACCCGCACCTGACCGAGTTCACCATCGAACATGTCTTGAAGCCCGGATACGACTACGGCCAGGAGTTTGAGTTCGGGCTCGACCTGATTCTCGACGGCCTCGACCGGGCCCGCCACTCGACCTGAACGCTGCACCCGTGGCCGCCTGTGAGCACCATGGTCCGTCCCCGTGAGGTAGCGGTCCGTCGTGGGGGCCATCCCCCACCTCTATGCGACGCCCCTTGACAGCCTTACGGCGTAAGTATACATTACTTACAACGTAAGTGACCCACGAATGGAGACGACCATGACGACCACAGCACTCGACGGATCGATGCAGCAGACACCCGCCACGCCCGTGGCGGTCATGGCCGCTCCGACGCCAACCACGAAAGCCGTGAGCAAGACCGCGGTCCTGGTGGGGCTGTGCTTCCTTGCTGCCACTTTCACCTTCGCGATCGGTAACGCCCTCATCCGCTCGTCCTTTTCGAGCGCGACCGCCCACAACGCCCTCATCGCCGGGGTGTTCCTTCTGGGCTGCTGCGGCCTGGCGGTCGTTGCAAACGGGACGGCGATACGCCGAATCCTCACGCCGCATACACCGATTCGCTCGCAGGCCTACTTCGTCCTGAGGGCGACGGAGTGCTTCACACTCGTGGCCGTGGGCGCGTACTTCTTGGCAAGCCACGCGAGGTGGGATGCATACCTGCTTGCCGTCTACGCGGTTTCTGGCGCCGCAGGGCTCGTCCTGTCATCTGCCTTGCTGACATCGAGGATCGTGCCGAGGAACCTAGCCATGCTGGGTCTCATCGGCTACCCGGTATTCATCCTCGGAAGCATCTTGGCCATGGTCCACGTGATCGACGTGACACATGGAGCAGGGATGCTCGCTCTTGTCCCCGGCGGCCTCTTCGAGTTGATCCTGCCGTTCTGGCTCTTCACCAAGGGGTTCACTACCCACCAGATCGAGGGCTGATCGACATCTTCGGTCCGATGTGCCATCTCCGTTCTTCCCTCGTTACTTCCACCTAATCGACATAGGAGCCATCGTGTCCATGCCTGCCCCCTCGCCCCTCCAGCTGGAGTTCCACGCCGACCAGCACATCACCCGGTGGCGGCCCCTCCTGCAGTGGTTGCTGGCGGTTCCGCACCTGATGATCGTCTGGGCGCTGCGGACCCTCCGGCATGTCCTGACCCTGATCAGCTTCTTCACGGTGCTGTTCACCAAGCACATCCAGCGGCCAGTTTTCGACCTCATCGTCATGACCTACCGCTACGAGTGGCGAGTCATGAGCTACGCCTCTTTCATGTACGAGGACTACCCCCCGTTCAACTTCGATCTCTCCTCGGATGACGGCGGCGTGGACTCCCACACGTCGCTGCGTCTGACCTATCCCGAGCATCTCGAGCGGTGGAAGCCCCTCTACAAGTGGTTCCTCGCCATCCCTCAGTACTTCGTTCTGGCCGCTCTATTCGTAGCCTCGTGCCTGGGCATAATCGTCGGCTTGTTCGTCGTACTCCTCGCTGGCAAGTACCCGGAACGGATCCGCGACTTCCTGGTCAGCTCCTACCGCTACGCCCTCCGCGTCGAGGCCTATGTCGGCTTCCTCACCGATCGGTACCCGCCGTTCACCCTCGCCCCTTGAGGCGGGAGCAGACGTCACCCATCTCTCATTGCACCAGTGTGCCCCAGAGCGGTAGTTCCGCGGCACACTTGGCCGTCAACTGTGAAGATACTCCCGCTGCGGCCTTGCCGGAACACGAGGAGCATCAGACGTTTACGAGGTTTGTCTCCTGATTTTCGGAGGGAGGCAAAGCTGACAACCTTGGGGAGGCCGACCGACTTCGGCCGACCGATGGCGGACCTCACTGTGCGGCCAGAATGGCAGCGACCTCGGCCACAGGGTCCCGCACGACGGGGCCCGTGGCCTTCACCTCGGCCCGTACGATGGTCCCGTTAAAGGAGAACGGCGCCGCGTAGTCGTCACCCACCGTCGGGCCCCATTCGTAGCCGCAGGTAAGGCCGATGCCCACCTCGTTGAAGGCCACCGGAGTGAAGCGGTCGACCGTTCCGCGGCCGACCTCAGCGTCGTCCGCGACCAGGGTCGCCACCCCGCCGAACAGCTCGTCTTTGGCGAAGCGCATCTCCACCTGGTGACGTCCCGAGGAGAGGGTGGCGTCCGACTCGACGACGTACACCTTGCGCCCGTGCAGGTTGTGGACGTAACGGAGATGCCCATTCCGTACGTGGAAGGACCATCCACCCAGCGCGCAGCCGAGCGCCAGGAGGGTGCCGTCGGGCACCACACCGTCAGGGATCTCGAAGGTGACGGAAATCACGTGGGAGCGGTTGCGCACGTCGACGGCGACCCATTCGGGGACCTGGGCACCGTCCTGAAAGTAGCGGTAGGTCTCCTGGGGCTTGCGCCGGTCGTGCTTGTGCGCCACCGCCTCCAGGACCCGGTTGTCGAGGGGCAGCACGTCGTTTCGGCGCGCTTCGGCCCACCAAAGCTCGACCAGTTCGGCCAACTTCTCAGGGAACGCGACCGCGAGATTGCTGGCTTCGGAGACGTCCTTGGCCACGTGGTAAAGTTCCCAGACGTCTTCGTCCCACGGGGCACTGGCCCGTAGCCCGTCGTCGTAGATAGGGCCCACCGGATGATAGGTGACCGCCTTCCACCCATCGTGGTAGATAGCGCGCGAGCCGAGCATCTCGAAATGCTGGGTTCGGTGACGGTCGGGGGCGTCCCCTCCGTCCTCGGCCATTAAGTACGCGAAGCTGATGCCGTCCAGATGTGACTGCTCGATCCCGTCGATCTCTTCTGGTGGCTCGATTCCAGCGAGCTCGAGCACCGTAGGCAAGATGTCGATGGCATGGGCGAACTGGGGACGGATTCCACCGGGCGCACCCCCTGATTTGGCAGAGGGGAGGCGGACGACGCAGGGATCGGCGACGCCACCCTCGTGCACCTCCCGTTTCCATCGCTTGAAGGGTGTGTTGCCCGCCATTGTCCATCCCCACGGGTAGTTGTTGTGGATCGTCGGCCCACCGATCTCGTCGATCCGCCGGTACATCTCCTTGAGCCCCGGCGTCTCGAAGTTCGACATCCGCCCCTCGTTGATGGTCCCCTCCCTGCCACCTTCTGAGCTGGCGCCGTTGTCCGACACGACGATCACCACCGTGTTGTCGGACTCGCCGAGGTCGTCGAGGAAGGCCAGTAGCCGGCCGAGTTGGGCGTCGGTATAGGAGAGGAACGCAGCGAAGCACTCCATGAAGCGCTCGGCCAGCTCTCGCTCACGCGGCTCGAGCGAGTCCCAGCTCGGCACCCACGGCGGCCGGGGCGTGAGCACGGTGCCCTCGGGAACCAGGCCGAGGGTCTGCTGGCGCGCGAAGGTCTCCTCGCGCCAGTGGTCCCACCCCTGGGCGAAATGGCCCCGGTAGCGGGCGATCCACTCCGGTGGGGCGTGGTGGGGTGAGTGGCAGGCCCCGGTCGCGAAGTAGAGGAAGAACGGTTGGGAGTCGTCGACGGCGCGCAGGTCGCCCAGGAACTCGATGGCCCGGTCGGCCAGGTCGGCGCTGAGGTGATAGCCCTCCTCGATAGTCCGGGGTGGGCGGACGATGTGGTTGTCGTGGTACAGAGCGGGCACGAACTGGTGGGTCTCGCCTCCATGGAAACCGTACCAACGGTCGAATCCCCGCCCGAGCGGCCAAGTGGCGCGGGACTTGGCCATGTTCGTCTCGTCCTCGGGGCTCAAGTGCCACTTGCCGACGGCGTACGTCGCATAGCCGTTGGCCCGCAGGATCTCGGACAGGAAGCCGTTCTCGCGAGGCGGTCGGCCCCAGTAGCCTGGGAAGCCGGTCGCCAAGTCGGCCACCCGACCCATGCCGCTCCGATGGTGGTTGCGCCCCGTGAGGATGCAGGCGCGGGTCGGGGAACACAGCGCCGTCGTGTGGAAGTTGGCGAGCCGAGTACCCAATGCCGCCAGTGCGTCGGTGTGCGGCGTCTCGATGTCCGAGCCGTAGCAGCCGAGCTGCGCGAAACCGACGTCGTCGAGTACCACTAGGAGCACGTTGGGTGCGCCCTCCGGCGGGGTGGGGACCGATGGCCACCAGGGCTCCGAGTCGCGCCAGTCGTCGCCGATCTTCCCCTCGAATCGGATGCGTGCCACCTGCTGAACCCCCACGGTGTCTCGGTGCCGGTCTCGGGCTGCATTGGGCCGCGGCAACCCGGTTCCGCAGGGTATCCCAAGGCTCGGAGGGAGCGGGCTTGTGGGGATGGTGGGCCTCATTCCGAGGTGATACCGGGCGGTCTGGGATTCCTCCGTGAGAGGCTAGGAGCGTGGCCGTGCCGTCGGGCGACGTTACCCTCCTGTTCACCGACATCGAAGGCTCGACGCGCCTGTGGGAGACGGAGCCTGAGGCCATGCGAGTGGCTCTCGCCCGTCACGACCAACTTCTGCGATCGGCGATCGGGGGAGCGTCGGGCTACGTGTTCAAGACCGTCGGGGATGCCTTCTGTGCCTCGTTCGGCAAAGCTGCAGACGCGCTCAAAGCGGCGTTGGTTGCGCAACAGGTGCTTGCTGCCGAAGCGTGGCCAGAGGGCTTGACGCTTCGGGTGCGGATGGCGCTGCACACCGGGCTCTGTGACGAGCGCGATGGGGATTACTTCGGGCCAACGGTCAACCGCACGGCCCGCTTGCAAGCCGTCGCCCACGGTGGTCAGACCGTGCTATCGGGGGCCACGGCCGGACGCGTTCAGAGTGCCCTACCCGACGGGGTCGCACTGGTCGATCTCGGCGAGCACCGCCTGAAGGACCTCGGACAACCCGAACACGTATACCAACTGCAGGCCGAGGGCTTCGACTGGCGGTTCCCGCCACTGCGATCCCTGGATAACCCTGACCTCGGCAACAACCTCCCTCAGCAGGTCACCAGCTTCGTGGGTCGGAAGACAGAGATGGATGAGGTCCGTGCCCTGCTAGAGAGGTCCCGGCTTGTCACTCTCGCTGGCGCCGGCGGGGTGGGCAAGTCCCGTTTGGCGGTCCAGCTGGCCGCCGACCTTCTCGACGGATCCGGGAACGGCGTGTGGCTCGTGGAGTTGGCGCCGTTGTCCGACCCTGACCTCGTTCCCCGGGAGCTGGCCTCCGTGCTGTCGGTGCGCGACGAGCCGGGACGCCCCGTCCTCGACAGCGTGATCGACGTCCTCCGAGATCGGAACCTGCTTCTGGTGCTCGACAACTGCGAGCACCTGATCGATGCGTGCGCCAAGGTGGCCGGGGGCATCTTACAGTCGTGCCCGGGTATTGCGATCCTGGCCACGAGCAGGGAGCCCCTCGGTATCGACGGGGAGCAGCTGTACCGGGTGCCATCGCTCTCACTACCGCCTCCCGACGGGGTAGAGGCCATCGACGGTCTGCGGGCCTCGGAGGCGATGCAGCTGTTCGTCGCCCGAGCGGCAGGCCGCGATCGCGCCTTTGCCCTCGACGGGGCCAACGCTGCCGCCGTCGTATCGATCTGCCGTCGCCTCGACGGCATCCCCCTGGCTCTCGAATTGGCGGCGGCGAGACTGGGCGCCCTCTCTGCGGCCGACATCGAGGCCAGGCTCGATGACCGTTTCCGACTCCTCACCTCAGGGAGCAGGACCGCTCTCGCCCGCCAGCGGACGCTGCGGGCCATGGTCGACTGGTCCTATGAGCTGCTCACCGAACCCGAACGAACCGTACTGGCTCGGTCCTCGGTCTTCGCCGGCGGTTTGACCCTCAACAGCGCCGAGGTGGTGTGCGCCGGCAGGGACATCGAGGCGGTCGAGGTCGTCGATCTGCTCGTGTCGCTCGTCGACAAGAGCCTTATGCAAGCAGACACCCCTAGCTCGGTGGTGCGTTACCAGCTACTCGAAACCATCCGACAATATGCGCACGAGAAACTTGCCGAGCGCGGCGAGACCGAGGGCGTCCGCCGTTCGTACGCGCTCTCCTTTCTCGCTCTTGCCGAAGAGGCTGCTCCCCATCTCAAGGGTCCGGAGCAGGCAGAGTGGCTCGACCGGCTCGACCACGAGCGCGACAACCTCCGAGCCGCCGCCGCACATCTACTCGCTGACCCTGATGCGACCGACGAGGCCTTGCGGCTCGGCATCGCCCTTCGCCGGTATTGGGACATCCGGGGTCCCCTAGGCGAAGCAGTCGATACCCTCGACGCTGCCCTGAATCGCAGCGAGTCCCAGGGGGCGACATCCCTTCGTGCTGAGGCCCTGGCGGCGGCGGCCGAGGTCGACGTGCGCGCCGGACTCACGACCAGAAGCCGCCTCAGGGCTGAGGAGGGTCTCGTCATCGCTCGCCAAATCGGACAACCCGGGCTCACGTCTGACCTGCTGAGTTCCGTCGTCTTCGCGGCCTTTCGACAAGGGGACCAGTCTCCGTCCATCTTCCGGTGCGCGGACGAGGCAGTCGAGCTGGCACGTACGACCGGTGATCCTGATCTCACCGGTTTCGCCCTGGCCATGCGGGCTGTTCTTTTGCAGGTGAACGATCCGCCTGGGGTGCGCGCCGATCTTGCCGAGGCATTATCGATGTTCCGAGTCGCCGGGGATCGACGTTGGACGGGGATCGTGCTCAATAACTTGTCGGTCCATGAAATAGGAGATGGCGATTTGGCTGCCGCCCGAGCACACCTCGAGGAGGCCATCGCCATCGCCAAGGATATTGGCGACTTCAGTCGCTTCCCCCTCCTGGGGTTCAACTTGGGCGTAGTCGAGTGTCTTGAGGAGGACCACCAGGCCGCCAGGGGCTCCTTCACGGATGTCTTGTTCCACGCCAACAAGCTTGGTGCTCGGACCCAGGTTGCCTTGGCGATCTTTGGGCTCGCCTTATGCGCCACAGCTGAAGGTGACGAGTTGCGGGCCACATCGCTGCACGGTGCCGCTCAATCGTTGCTTCAGATCGAAGGAGGAGTCCTTGAACCCCTCGAAGCGAAGATCGCGGAAACAGACTGTCAGCGCCTCAAGGTTCGGATTGGACCTCAGGCCTTCGCGACTGCCTTCGAAGATGGACGCCAACTGACCGCGCAGGGTGCGATCGCCCTGGCCCTGAACAATCCTGAACAATTCAGTATCGTGTGACAAGGGCGTCCGATAAATGCCGCTTGTCGCGGGTGGGTCTCTGCCGGACCCTCCCCGTATCGCCGACCCGGACGATTTCCGGGCGGCTCGGTCCGACGGACTTGGTCCCTCCCCCGAGCAGAACCGGCGGTATCGCCTGGTCGGGAATTGAAACACGACCCAGAGAAGAGCGGCGATACCGGTCGGTCTCGCGGTTGTGGGCTACCGACTGCGCCATCTGCCGGTGCCGATGGGGGTCGAGTCGACCTCCCGGACTCAGTCGGCGTGCAGAACTCCCGCGTGACGCAGCGGGTCGTCCGACGCGTCCGGTGTGACCGACGCGGCGAAATTGAAGGGCAGGGTGGGCGCCATTGCGTATTCGTACGTCGGCACAGAGGGCGGAGCGCCTCTATGCCCGGCCGGACCGCATCAGCTGACCGGGTAAGGTCCGACCCATCAGGGCCTCGAGATCGAGCGAAATCTTGATGAGAGCGTCGAGGTCGATGCCGGTGTCGGCTCCGAGGGAATCGAGAAGGTAGACGGCGTCTTCCGTGGGGATGTTGCCGGTGGCACCCGGGGCGAACGGGCATCCACCGAGGCCGCCGATGGACGCATCAAATCGCCGGACTCCCTGCTGGGCGGCGACGACCAGATTGGCCAATCCGGTGCCTCGGGTGTTGTGAAGGTGGAGGGCGATATCTGAGGGCCCGATATGGCCGGCGTCCAGGACGTCGATGAGATCGGTGATCGATCGCGGCACCGCCATGCCGGTGGTGTCCGCAAAGGAGAACGCGGTCACCCCGACTCCCCGGAGTCGCTTCGTCAGATCCCTCGTGCGGGTTGGACTGATTGATCCCTCGTACGGGCAGCCGAAGGCGGTGGCGACGATGGCCTCGACGGGGATGTGGGCGGTCCGGGCCAGCGCCACGATGGCCGCGATCTGTTCCACGGAGTCGTCGATCGACATCTTGAGGTTGCGCGCGTTATGAGTGGCCGACACGCTGACCACCACTTCGAGCTCGTCCACGCCCGCCTCGACGGCGAGCCGGGCGCCGTGAAGATTGGGGACGAGCACCCGGTACCGGATTCCGTTGTGTCGCGTGATGGAGCGCAGCACCTGATCGGTGCCGGCCATGGATGGCACAGCGCCCGGACTCACGAAGGATCCCACTTCGATGGCCTTCAACCCGGTCGCGGCGAGAGCGTCGACGAGGCGGACGCGCTCACCGATGGGAATAGGAGGTTCGTTCTGGAGTCCGTCACGCGGTCCGACCTCGCGCACTTCGCTCGAGGTCGGATAGGAGCTACTGCCCATCGACGGCTCGCTCGTCGGTCAACGCCCACCGCAACGGAGGGGGAAGCCACCGGCCGGTATCATGCGAGAAATGCCCAGAGAGAACGCCATGAGCGCGTATCAGCAGATCCGCCAAGGAATCGTCGAGGGTGTGTACCGACCCGGTGAGCGGATCGTCGAGACGCGTTTGGCCGACGACCTGCAGTTGTCGCGGACGCCGATCCGTGAGGCGATCAGAATGCTGCAATCCGAGGGGCTGGTCCACTCGCTGCCCAACCGCGGAGCGACGGTGCGGGCGTTGACGGCGGAGGACATCGGCGATCTCTATGAGGTGCGCGGTCGGTTGGAGGCTCTGGCCGGTGAGCTGGCCGCCCGCCGGGCGACGGCAGAACAGATCGATCGCCTCGGCGCGGCCGAGGCGGCATTTGCCGCCGCGGTGAGGAACATGGATATCAACGACATCGAGGCCATCCGTACCGTGTTCCGCTTGAACGACGACTTCCACGCCATCATGCTCGAAGGAGCACACAACGGCCGCCTGGCCCAGACGTTGATTCGCACGGTCGACCATCCGCTCGTGTTCCAGGCTTTCCGTCACTACAACCTGCCTGCCATGCGGCGTTCGGCCCAATTCCACCGCCTCATCTTCGAGGCCATCAGGGCGGGTGAGCCCGCTCGCGCCGCCAACCTGGTGCTCGAGCATGTCCTGCAGGGACGAGACCAGCTGCTGGCCGTCGTGGGCGATTCCCCGTCGATCGACGCCCTCTTCGACCTGCCGGCACCGGCGGCGACGGGAACCAGTCACCGAATCACCTGATCGGCCCTGAGCTGGTCGATCTGATCCCCACCGAGACCGACCACCGACTGGAGCACGGCGTCGGTATCGGCGCCCAGCGCCGGGCCGGGGGAGCGGATGGATCCGGGCGTGCGCGAGAAGCGTGGGACCACCCCGGGCATGGGTACCACCTGTCCGTTGCCCGCCGTCATCCGGACGATCATGTCGCGCCCTCTGTACTGCTCGTCCTCCAGGGCATCCATGGCCGAGTAGACCCGTCCGCTGGGTACCCGGTGGGCGGCCATGACGCCGAGAACGTGACTGCTCGAAAATTGCGACGTCCATGTGGCGATGAGCCGGTCGAGCTCGGCGGCGTTGTCGCCCCGGGCTTGGTGCGTGTGGAACCGGGGATCGTCGGCCAGCTGCGGCTTATCCATGGCCTGACAGAGACGGGCGAAGACCCCGTCGGCATTGGCGGCGATGAGCACCTCGGCGCCGTCGGTCGTGGGATAGGCGTTCGAAGGGGCCACTCCGGCGAGAACCCCGCCGCTGCGGCCCCGCACGACACCGGACACCTCGGCATCGGCCAGGCTCGACTCCATGAGGGCGGCCACGGCCTCGTAGAGGGCGACGTCGACCTCCTGCCCCTTCCCACTGGTGGCTCGCTCGTGGACAGCGGCGAGGGCTCCTATCACCGCGAACATGGCGGCCAGTGAGTCGCCCAGGCTGATCCCGGTCCGGCACGACGGTCCGCCATCGGGACCGGTGGTGTGGCGAATCCCGCCCATTGCCTCACCGATGCTCCCGAATCCCGACTCCGCCGCCTTGGGGCCAGTACGGCCGTAGCCCGAGATGTGCACCATGATCAGACGGGGGTTCTCGGCCGCCAGACTCTGGTACCCCAGACCCCAACGCTCGAGCTGTCCGGGAAGGTAGTTCTGGATGACGATGTCGGCGGTGAGGGCCAGACGCCTGACGACACCGGCACCGGCCTCGGTGTTCAGGTCCACCACCACCGATCGCTTGTTGCGGGCGATGCTCGTCCACCACAGCGATTCACCGGCGTGCAGGACACCCCAGCGCCGCAGCGGGTCGCCGGCGGGCGCCTCGATCTTGATGACCTCCGCTCCGTAGTCGCCCAGCAATTGGCCACCAAAGGGACCGGCGATGAGGCTCCCCAGCTCGAGGACGCGGAGCCCGCACAGGGGACCAGGCACGTTGGACATCGCGTCCGAGTGTATGCAATGGGAACCTGTATCTGCCAAGATAGGCAGGAAGGGTGGGTCCTGGTGGGACAAGTGTATGCAGGGGGTGAGCGTGGAACCTCACGATGGGCAATCGTTTGATCTGCAGGGGGTCAGTCACCTTGCCCTGGTGTGCAGCGACATGGCTCGGACCGTCGAGTTCTATTCCACTGTCCTGGGGCTCAAGCTGATCAAGACCCTCGAACTTCCGGCCGGGATCGGTCAGCATTTCTTCTTCGACATCGGCAATGGGGATTCTCTCGCTTTCTTCTGGTTTGCCGACGCCCCCGGTCCGGCGCCGGGTGTCGCCGCCCCCGTCGCCCGGCCGGACAACGGAGAGTCGACGTCGGCGGTGGGATCGATGAACCACATCGCCTTCCAGGTGGCCCCCGAGAAAATCGAGACCTATCGGCAGCGGCTCGTCGACTACGGCGTGGACTGCTCCGTGGTGGTCAATCACGATGACAGCGAATGGACGGTGTCTGAGGAGATGCATCCAGGAGTGTTTGTTCGCTCGGTGTACTTCCAGGACCCTGACGGCATCCTTCTCGAGCTGGCGGCGTGGACGAGGTCCTTCGGGGAAGGCGATGTCACCCACGAACCGGCCACTGCGAAACACACCGCGGCCGTGACGTCTGTGCCGGAGGCCTGAGTGTCGCGCCTGCGGCAAGTGGGTCGCTCCGAGACGAACGATCCCATCGTGACGGGAATGTACGACATCGTTTTCGGCAAAGGCGTCGATCCAGCCGAGGGGACGAGCACGGGAAGCCAGGGGGATTGGTGGACCACATACGCACTGGTGCCCGATGTCCTGGAACATGCGGTAGCCGGCTTTGTGTTGTATCGGAGCCCGGAGAGGAAATTGGACGGCGTGCTGCGGGAGCTGGCGCAAGCCAGGGTCGGCTGGGCCGTGGGCAGCACCTTCGTCTACTCCCAACACGTCCAATCGCTGCGGGGTCTGCATGCCGATCCGACCAAGATCGCCGACATCCCTGCCTGGGCGGCATCAGATGCCTATACCCTCGTCGAGCGGGCCGTACTCGCCTACGCAGACGCCATCGCTTTTGACGGCGGCCGGGTGAGCGACGAACTTTTCGCCGTCCTCCAGGCGCAGCTGTCCGACGAAGCGCTCCTCGAACTCACCTACGTGACGGCCATGTATCTCCAGCATGCGGTGATCAGTCGGGCTCTTCGGCTCGAATGGGACGATCGCCCCGAGCCGGTTGTCGAGATCGATCCACCAGAGGACTTCGACGCCGAGCACTACATGGAGGTCGGTTCCGAACCAGATGCCAGACAAAAGCTCCGCGACGCCCGGAGATGATCGCACACGAAGGCACGGCGTCGGCTGTTGCGGTACTCGACCGATTCTTCGCCGCCATCGAGGCGGGCGACATCGATGCCGTCGAACAAATCTATGACCCGGATGTGAAGGTGTGGCTCAACGTCACTTCTCAGGCGATCAATCGGGAGCAGAGTCTTGGAGTTCTGCGGTACTTCACTAAGCGATTGGTGGGGATGCGCTACGAGATCCTGGAACGGAGGACGTGGGACGGTGGTGCTGTGCAGCGTCACGTGGTGCGCGGCCAAGTGGGAGATCGCGCATTGACGATCCAGGCGTGCATCGTCTTCCATCTTGCTGATGGGCTCATCACCCATGTCTACGAGTACCTCGACGCCAAGGAGACCGCGAACGCATTCGGGATAGGCGACGAACGCCTATATGGACCTAGGAGTGGCTCTGACCTGACCCCATCCAGCGGATCCACCACCTTCGAGAGTCCTCTTGCCCACCATGTTGGGCGGAAGGAGGATGATCAAGGTGAAACACCGACGTCATACACCCGAGCAGGTCGTTCGGAAGCTGCGCGAGGCCGATCGCCTGCTTGGTGAAGGAGCCGACATCGCCGCCGTGGCCCGGCACCTCGAGATCTCCGAACAGACCTACCACCGTTGGCGCCAGCAATACGGATCGATGCAGGCCGACGACGTGAAGCGGCTGAAGGAGCTCGAGCACGAGAACACCCGGCTGAAGCGAATTGTGGCCGACCAGGCCCTCGACATCGTGGCCTTGAAGGATGTGGCTGAGGGAAAATTCTGAGCCCGGCACGGCGCCGTCGGGCGGTTCAGATGATCCAAGAGAGACACGGGTTCTCCGAGCGCCGGGCCTGCAGACTTCTAGGCCAACCCCGTTCCACCCAGAGACGCCCACCGCCACCGGTGCCCGACGAAGAGGAGCGCATCCGGGCTCGGCTCCGGGCCCTGGCCCGGCAGCGTCCCCGCTATGGGTATCGCCGGATGACCGCTCTCTTGCGAGAGGAGGGCTTCTGCGTCAACCACAAGAGGATCCAGCGCCTGTGCCGTGACGAGGGACTTCGCGTGCTCAGGCGCCCGAAGAAGCGTTTCCGGGTCGGCATCTCCACGGTGCCGGCCACTCGGTTGCGGGCCACCCATCCCGACCACGTCTGGGCCATCGACTTCCTGTTCGACCAGACCGCGGACCTGCGGACGTTGAAGGTCCTGGCCATCACCGACGAGTTCACGAAGGAGGCCCTCGCCATCGAGGTCGACCGTTCCATCGACGCCGATCACACCGTCAGGACCCTCGACCGGATCGTGGCCCGGACAGGACGGCGT
Source organism: uncultured Acidimicrobiaceae bacterium (assembly GCA_963800065.1). Classification (GTDB taxonomy): domain Bacteria; phylum Actinomycetota; class Acidimicrobiia; order Acidimicrobiales; family UBA8190; genus CAWJFJ01. The sequence goes on from CAWCZO010000011.1 coordinate 288,002, forward strand.
CCCGAGCTGCTGCGAATGGACAACGGTCCGGAGCTCACCGCGCATGCTCTTCGCGACTGGTGCCGGTTCTCCAGGGCCGGCACGAGCTATATCGAACCGGGCAGCCCCTGGGAGAACCCCTTCATCGAGTCGTTCAACGGCAAGCTCCGAGACGAACTCCTCGACGGCGAGATCTTCGAGACGCTGCTCGAGGCCCAGATCCTGGCCGAGGACTTCCGGATCGACTACAACACCTACAGGCCACACTCATCGCTCGGGTACTTGGCGCCCTCCAGGTTCGCCGAGCGGTGGCACGTCAACGAAGCCGGACTCCCAGAGTTGGTGGACTCATAATCGGGGGCAGGTCAGCTCCGAAGGGGGATCCGAGCCGTCTGTACCGAACTCTGGCCATGAGTAACTGAGGGGTCCCCGATAAGTGGTCCAGGTCCTATGCGGGCACTGGTTCGTGTCGGTAGGTCCAGGCTTGGGCGAATTCGCTCGGAGTGAGCTCGCCGTGGGCACTGTGGGGGCGGTTGATGTTGTAGTCGATGCGCCAGTCCTCGATGAGGACCTTCGCTTCCAACAGGCTGTCGAACTGCCAGCCGTTGAGCAACTCGTCTCGCAGCCGGCCGTTGAACGATTCGATCCAGGCGTTCTGCCAGGGTGAACCGGGGTCGATGAAGATCGAGTTCACGCCGTTGAACCGGCACCAGTCGGCCACGGCGTAAGCGATGAACTCCGGTCCGTTGTCGAACCTCACGAAGGCCGGTGCTCCCCGTTCGAGGGCCAGGCGCTCCAGGGTGGCCACCACCCGGTCGGCATCGATGTTGCGCTCGACGACGATGGCCGGGCACTCCCGGGTGAACTCGTCGACGATGTTAAGCATCTTGAGAGTGCGACCGTCCACGGTCACGTCGAACTGGAAGTCGAGGGCCCACAGGGCGTTGGGGGCGATGGGGCTCATAGCCCCCACGGCCGTGCCGATGCCTCGCAGCGGCTTCTTGCGCTTGCGATAGGGCACCTTCAAGCCCTCAGAGCGCCATAAACGCTGGATGCGCTTGTCGTTCACCCGCCAGCCCTCCCGGCGGGCCTGCTTGGCTGCCCGGCGCCAGCCCCACCGGGGCCGGGTGATGGAGAAGGCCCGGAGAAACGCCCGCAGGGCCACCTCGTCGTCCGAGGGGGACGGTTCGACCAGGCGCTGGGTGGAGCGGTGCTGGCCGACGACGGCGCACGCTCGACGCTCGGAGACCCCGAACCGCGTCTGCAGCGTCTCCACTGCACAGCGGCGACGGTTCGGGGTTAGAAGTTTCCCTCGGCCAGCTCCTTGAGCATCGCCTTGTCGAGCTCGGCCTCGGCCACGAGCTTCTTCAGCCGGGCGTTCTCGATCTCCAGCTCCTTGAGGCGCTTGGCGTCGTTGGCCTTCATGCCCCCGTACTGGGCCAGCCACCGGTTCCAGGTCGACTCGGCGATCTCGAGCTGCCGGCACACCTCGTCGAGGTCGGAGCCGCCGGCCATGAGCTTGTGGCCCTCGGCCAGCTTGCGGATGATCTGGTCGGGCGTGTGTCGCCGCCGTTTGGTCATTGTGCGGTCCTCCTCGCTCCAGTTTGGAGCATCGGACCCGCACGGGCTGGACCACTATCGGGGGATCACCTCACAACCTCAGGCAGTTCGCGCCCGTCAGGTCGAGGGCGTAAGCGGACGGACTCATAGATGGTCTCGTAGCTTGATCACGCTCACGCAGCCAATCTGCAGAGCAACTGGGCAGTCAGGTGGTCTGAGTGATCGGCCCTTCCCCGCTGAAAGTCACATCGAGTGAGTATCTGTCGGAATATCAAATGTTCCCTGTCGGTGGGCGCTGAGGGACTCGAACCCCCGACCTGCTGGTTGTAAGCCAGCTGCTCTGACCAACTGAGCTAAGCGCCCGGCGCGTAGAGCCTAATGGTGCGCGTGTCGCACCGGAACAGGCGGCGGTGACGTCCCGTCTTCGCCCACATTCCATGGGCGTCGGTCGGTCGTCGAGAGAAGGGAATCGTCACGAGTTGCCGAGATGCCAGCCTCCGCAGAATTCGCACAGATAAGGAGTCAGGTCGACACCGTGTTCCAACCGGGCCTGCAGGCACGCCCTGTTGGCATCGGGCTCGGAGCGGTAGCGGGTCTTGGCCTCGCCATCGGCCCGCCAGTGCGACAAGCGGGCTCGACGCGGCTGCTCGACTCGACGGACGCGACGCCGACTGGCCACGGGGCGTCCCCTACCTGTCCCCGACAGGCGACGTCCGCTGCAGCTCGGCCATCAGTGCCGGCGTGGCGGCGGCGGCAACGGACCGGCGGGCGGAGAACTCGGTGGTGACGAGCTTGCGCCCGTCGAGATCGGCCACCACCGCGCCGGCCTCGGTGCATAGAAGCAGGGCTCCCAGGTAGTCCCACGGCGCCAGATGGGCGCGTCCACCCACGGAGAAGACGTCGAGCGTGCCATCGGCCACGGCACACATCTCCAGGGCCGCCGAGCCGAGGGCCCGGAATTGGGCCCAACCGAGGTGCCGGGGCGGGTACCCGTTGAGGGCGACAACGGCACGACGCATCTCGGTGCAACCCGACGCCGCGATGCGGGTGGTGTCGCGCCATGCACCCCCGTCACGGACGGCGTGGTAGCGCACGCCGGTAGCCAGATTGGCTACGACGGCGACGCGGGGACCGGCGCCGTCGAGAATGCACACACTGGTCGCGTACCAGGGGATCCCCCGTGAGGCGTTCGTCGAGCCGTCGACCGGGTCCACCACGGCCATGAGCTCCGAGTCGGGGCGATGGAGCCCGCTCTCTTCGGAGAGCACTCCCAGGCCGCTCCCGTCGAGGACTTCGAGCACGGCTCGATCGGCGGCGAGATCGATGGCGTACTGACCGGGACGGTCGCCCGGCGCTGTCCAGTCCTCGACACCCGCAATAGCCGTCGGAACGACGTCGGCGACCCGGTGGCAGATGGCCAGCAGCGATCCGTCATCCACCCTCCCGACCCTACCGGTCGGCCCCGAAGTCTGGTCGGACCGGTGTTCGCACCCGGTAGGCTCTCCCGATTGTGGCCGTCATCGACGTCGCCGGGTACGTGGCCGACCTGAAGGACCATTCGGTAGACCACGGCTTCCACGTCCATGACGAGCGCCACTTCGTCGAGACCTACTCCCTGCGTCAGGTCTGGGAGGTCGATCTCCACCCCGAGGAGGGATGCGGTGGACCGCTCGACCTCCACCTGGCGCTCGAGGTCGATCCCCGCACCCTTCTCTCGTTCGAAGACGCCGTGATCGATCTGCCCGAGGACGTGGAGCCCCCCGACGAGTTCCACTTCCCCCTGACCTTCACCTGGGGCCTTCCGCCGCTCCCCCACGGCCCCGACCTTCTCCGCCTGGCCATCGACCTGGCCGGGGTGGGTGGCATCGATCTACCTCTCGAGGTGTCGGCCATCGACTCGTTCGCATCGGCCACCGACGCCCCCGACCGTCGACTGTCCATACTGGCGCGCTACCCGGTGTCCCTGGCCCGCATCCTCGGCGGCGAGGAGCTTCTGTGCGAGGTGTTCGACCGCTCCCTGGCCGTCAGCCGGTTCCTGCTCGACGCCGCGCCGGGGTGGCTTGACGGATGACGGTCCCGGGGTCCGCTCGATGGGTGTTCCCACGGGCGGACCCTCCGGGCCTCAGGCGGGTCCTGGCCGGCTGTGGGGCCGTCGGTATCAGCCTCGGTCTCGGTCTGAGCCTGGCCGGGTGTGCCAACGGTGCTGCTCTCGGTCTCGTCCGTGAGGCGTGCCACGACGTCAAGATCTCTCTGGCGCTCTATGCCGCATCGGAGCGGGTGACCGACGCCAAGGTGGCCGCCGAGGATCGTGCGCGGGCCGTTTCCGAGCTCCAGACGGCATCGCCCCTGGCCGCCGAGGCCGCCGGTCAGGCGCCTCAGTGGCAGGCGCTCATGGCCACCTTGGCCGAGAACTCGCGTCTACCGGAGTCCGACCTGGTCCCGGCGCTACAGCAGCAGTGTGTCGTGGCCCAGACGGGCGGAACCACCATCCCGGGGTTGCCGGACACCACCCTGCCGGTCCCGCCCGGACCGGCGGCGGGTGGCTGACCGGGGTCGGGCCGACCCCGGGCTCAGACCTGGGGGGAGAAACCGGCGGGGAGGTTGATCGACTTCTTCTCCAGGAAGAGCTCGAGACCGTCGGGACCGAACTCCCGGCCCATGCCGGACTCCTTGTACCCCCCGAAGGGCGTGGAGAAGTCGACCGGGATCGGGGAGTTCAGCATGTAGGTGCCGGTCCGCACCCCACGGGCCACCTTGAGCCCGCGGGCGGCATCCCCCGTCCAGACCGACCCGCACAGGCCGTAGTGGGAGTCGTTGGCGATGGTGACGGCCTCGTCGTCACCGCCGTCGTAGGGGATGACGGCCAGGACCGGCCCGAAGATCTCCTCCTGGGCGATCCGCATCGAATTGTCCACGTCCACGAAGACGGTGGGCTCGACGAACCAACCCTTGTCCATGCTCGAGGGGCGACCGCCACCGAGGGCGATCTTGGCCCCCTCGTCCTGACCGATCTTGAAGTACCCTTCGACCCGGTCGCGCTGGCGCTCGGCCACCAGGGGGCCGACCTCGACCGTGGGGTCGAGGGGATCGCCGACCTTCATGGCCGACACCTTCTCGACGACGGCGTCGACGATCTCCTGGTAACGGTCCCGGGGAGCGAGGATGCGGGTCTGGGCGATGCATGCCTCTCCGTTGTTCATGATGGCGTTGGGCAGCAGCATGGGCAGTGCCTCGGCCAGGTTGACGTCGTCGAGGAGGATGGCCGCCGACTTCCCGCCCAGCTCGAGGCTGAACCGCTTGAGCTGGCCACCGCAGATGGCGCCGATCTTCTTGCCGGCGACGGTCGACCCGGTGAACGAGACCTTGTCGAGGCCGGGGTGGCTGACCAGATGCTCACCCACCTCGCGGCCGGCGGGAACGACGCTCAGGACGCCCCGGGGCAGACCGGCCTCTTCGAACAGCTCGGCCAGGCGCAGGGCGTCGAGGGGCGTCTCGGGGGCGGGCTTGAACACCACCGTGCAACCGGCGACGAGCGAAGGACCGAGCTTGGCGGCGGCGATGAACAGCGGGACGTTCCAGGGGCTGATGGCCCCCACGACGCCCACGGGCTCCTTGGCCACCAGCACCTCGCCCATGAGGCCCTGACGAACCTCGTCGAACTGGAAGGTGGAGGCCAGGCCGACGTAGTAGTCGAAGATCATGGTGGGCGCGAAGACCTGGGCCATCGCTCCCCACGCCACCGGCGACCCCATCTCCGAGGTGATCAGCTCGGCCATGGGCTGCATCTCGGCCTTGAGGGCGTCGGACACCTTGGTGAGGATGGCGGCCCGCTCGGCGGGGGTCATCCGGGGCCACGGTCCCTCGTCGAAGGCGGTCCGCGCCGCCGCCACCGCCCGGTCGATGTCGGCCGTGGTGGCGTCCGGGACCCGGCCCATGACCTCCTCCGTGGTGGGGTTGATCACGTCGATCGTTCCCGTCCCCGCCGGGGACACCCACTCGCCGCCGATGAACAACCGGTCGTAAGACTTCACGGCCCCTCCTCCGAGTAGAACTCGTTTCGATTTTCTCCGATGTTAGTCCTGGGCGGGGCCCGGGACCGACGGCACGGGTCGGTTCAGCCCGGTGGCTGGCGGGGCACGCCCTGCTGGCGCAGACGCTCAGCCAGCCACGAGACGCTGTCGGCGTTCCCCATGGCCGTCTGCCACCCCTCGAGGACCTGCTCCACCCGGGCCCGGTCACCGATCCAGCCCACCACGGCGACCGACAACGAGCTGGCCGGCAGGGACGGTTCGTACAGATCGCCGAAGGGATCCGTGCTCATGGCCACCGTGGGCTCCCGCATGACGTAGAGCTCCCCCGTGTCGGCCACCCAGGACAGCTCGTAGCGGGCACCGTCGGCATCGTGCCAGTCCGTGCCTATCTCCACTTCCTCCGAGCGCCGACGGCGTTCATCGGCCTCGTAGAACTCCTCGATGTCCATCACCACTCCCGTCCGTGGGGCCGGCAGGGATCGAACCTGCGACCCAGGGATTATGAGTCCCCTGCTCTGACCACTGAGCTACGGCCCCTCACCGGGCGCTTCTGGCGTCTCGTGGGCGACAGACCCGGTTGCACGGCCCGTCGGATCGGGCCCCGCTCCGGGGGAGAGACTCGAACTCTCAACCTAGCGGTTAACAGCCGCTTGCTCTGCCGATTGAGCTACCCCGGATCACGCCGCCGCGACGGCCTCGCGAAGATAGCAGCGCAGTAGCGAAGATCCGGTATGGCGGCGGGGCTCAGGCCTCGTCGAGAAAGTCCCGGAGGGGCTGGGCCGAGTTCGGATGACGCAGCTTGGCCAGCGTCTTGGCCTCGATCTGGCGGATTCGCTCGCGGGTCACGCCGAACGCCTTGCCCACCTCCTCGAGCGTCCTCACCCGGCCGTCCTCGAGACCGAAGCGCAACTCCATCACCTCGCGCTCACGCCGGGGGAGCCCGGCCAGCGCGTCGCGGACCGCCTCGTGGAGCATGGAGCGGGTGGCGGCATCGTCGGGGACCTCGGCCCCCTGGTCCTCGATCAGGTCCGAGAGGCTGAAATCCTCTTCGTCACCCATGGGCTGTTCGAGAGACACCGTGTCCTGATTGATGCGCTGGATCTCTCGGACGCGCTCGATGGGGAACTCCACCCGGCTGGCGATCTCCTCGACCGTCGGCTCGCGGCCGAGCTCCTGCAGGAGCTGTCGCTGGACCCGCACCACCTTGTTGATCGTCTCCACCATGTGGACCGGGATCCGGATGGTGCGACCCTGGTCGGCCAGCGCCCGGGTGATCGCCTGCCGGATCCACCACGTCGCGTAGGTCGAGAACTTGAAGCCCTTGGTGTAGTCGAACTTCTCGACGGCCCGCATCAGGCCGAGATTGCCCTCCTGGATGAGATCGAGGAAGGCGAGCCCGCGGTTGCGGTACCGCTTGGCGATCGACACCACCAACCGGAGGTTGGCCTCGATGAGGGCCTCTTTGGCCTGTTGACCCCGCCGCACCTGTCGCTGCACCTTGGTGCGCTCGTCGGGGGCCAGACGGTGTGCGCCCTCCTCGTGGGCGGCCAGCTCCTCCGCCGCCGCCGTCCCCGCCTCGATGCGCTTGGCCAGCTCGACTTCGAGCTCGCCGGTGAGCAAGGGGACCTTCCCGATCTCCTTGAGGTACGTGTGGACGGGATCGGCCCCCGCCCCGCCACCGTGATCGGGCGACGAGTAGGAACTCACCCGGGCGCGGCCGGGACGCGGCTGCTGCCTGTCCATGACCTCGTCGGCCGGCTCGCGCTTGAACGCCTTGCGCTTCAGCCTCTGGAGCGGTCCCGCCCCTTCCACGCCGTTGGCGTCACCGTCGACGACCTCCTCGTCCTCCGGGATGTCCGTCAGGACGACGTCGACCGACACGGTGGCACCGTCGCCGGGCAGTCCATCCACCACGACCTCGGCCACGGCCACAGCCACGGCCTCGGCCAGAGCCACCGGCGCCGCACCGGCGCGGGCCTGCTCGAGGTACTCGATCCCTTCGGTGCGCACGCGGGCCACGACGTCCTCGATGATGTCGTGCGACAACTCCACCGCCTGGAGGACCAGAATCAGGTCGTCCTGGGTGAGATACCCGCGCTGACGCCCGACGGCGAGCAATTGCTCGAATCCGTCGAGGGCGACACCTTCCGGTGCCGGCCGTACGGAACCGGCCGGCGGGTGAACCTCACTCATTCTCTCTCCTCGCCCCTTTCAACTAGCCAGGCTAGCAACCGGTCCGCTGCTTTGATGGCCCCATCCCGGTCCTCTGAGTCCAATTCCTCGATATCGGAATGGACCTGCGCCGTCACCCGCGCCACCTGCGCAAAGGCGTCGGGTGACAACCGTCCTTCGGCATCGAGGTCGGCCAGTGCCCGCTTTGACGCCGTCCTCACCAGTTGCATCACCACGCCATCGGCACTCAGAGCCGGTTCCTCAACCGCCAGGCGGCGCAATAGGGCGGCCACCTCAGGGGAATCATCCTCCACGCGGCGAATTGCCTCGTGCAGGTCCGCGGCGGCCATCAGATTCTCGAAAGCGACGCGTTGGCGACCGTCGGAGAACAACAATGCATCAAGTCTGTCCACCACCGAATCTCGCTGGTGGACGACGAGCTTCAGTGCCTCGAGCCCGGGGCCCTGCCATTCGCCGTCGTGACCCGGATGGGGGCCGGCCCCGGGCCGCCCGCCGGGCGCGGCCGGGACGCCCCGCCGGGGACCGTCGGTGACCGCCTCGGGCCGTCGTCCCGAGGCGTCGCGCCGGGACCGGGGCTCGGCGGTGGACCCACCGGCGGCGGCCCGGCGGACGAGGTCGTCGAGGAGTCCCCTCAGCGAGGCCGCCTCGAGCCGGCACCGGTCGGCCACCACCATCAGGTACTGGTCGCGAACCAGTCCGTTGGGGTGGTCGGCCACCACCGCGAGAGCCGCCTCGGCGGCCTTGGCCCGACCTTCGTTGGTCCGGAGGTCGGCGGCCTGGAGGACCCGCTCGATGCGGAACTGCAGGAAGGGCTGCGCATCCGCCACGGCCCGCCTGAGCGCCTCGGGGTCGGTGCGAGCGAGGTCACCGGGGTCGGAGCCGGCCGGCAGCGCCGCCACCGCCACGTCGACGGAGTGATGGCGCTCCCATTCGTAGACGCGGGTGGCTCCCGCCTCACCGGCGGCGTCGGCGTCGTAGGCCAGCACCACCCTGGTGGCGAAGTTTCCGAGCACCCGGAAGTGGTCCTCGCCCAGCGCCGTCCCGCAGGTGGCCACCGCCCGCCGCAGACCCACCGTGAAGAAGGCGATGACGTCGGTGTAGCCCTCGCAGACGATCACTTCGCCACTGGCCACCACATCGGCCTTGGCCCAGTTGAGCCCGTAGAGGGTGCGCCGCTTGGAGTAGATGGGACCGTCCTGGGAGTTCTTGTACTTCGGCCCGTCGGAGACGGCTCCGGCGGCGGCACCTCGTGACGGGAGGATCCTCCCGCCCAGTGCGATGGCCTTGCCCGAGGGGTCGAAGATGGGGAAGATGACCCGGCCCCGGAAGGCGTCCTGGCGCCGTCCCCGACGGTTCACGAACCCCAGGCCGGAATCGGTCAGTACCTTCTCGGACACCTTGAGGTGACTGGCAAGGGCATCCCACCCCTCGGGTGCCCAACCCAGTTTGAAGGCCCGGACCACGTCACCGTCGTATCCGCGCGACCGCAGGTAGTCCCGGGCCGGGCCGCCGTCGGGGGCGGCCAGCAGTCGTTGGTGGTAGAAGTCGACGGCCTTGGTCATGGCCTCGTAGAGCGGGTTGCGCCGCTGTCTCTCGGCCGTCACCGCCGCATCTTCGGTGATGGTCACCCCGCAGCGATCAGCGAGACGGCGTACCGCTTCCACGAAGTCCACGTGCTCGACGTCGCGTACGAAGCTGATGGCGTCTCCCGAACGTTGGCACCCGAAGCAGTAGTAGAGGCCCTCCTCGGCGTTGACGCTGAAGGAGGGCGACTTCTCCTGGTGGAACGGACACAGCCCCACCCAGCGCGTGCCCTGACGTTTCAGCGCCGCGTGCTCGCCGATCAGGGCGACGATGTCCGTCGCCGCCCGGACGCGGGCCACGTCCTCCTCCGGTATGGCCACGCCCAGGACGCTATCGGGAGAAGGCCCTACGCCGACCCGGCCTTCTTGGCCGAGACAGCCTTCCTGGTAGAGGGGGTCGGCGTCTCGTTCCCCGCCAGGACCGCCTGGGCGGCCGACAGGCGGGCGATGGGGACGCGGAACGGCGAGCAGCTCACATAGTCGAGACCGGCATCGGCGAAGAGGGCGATCGACTCGGGATCCCCGCCGTGCTCGCCGCACACCCCGATCTTGAGCGACGGCCGGGTGGCGCGTCCGCGTTGGACACCCATCCGCACCAGCTCCCCGACACCGGCGGCGTCGATCGTCTCGAAGGGATTGTTCCGGAGCAGGCCCTTCTCGAGATAGGCGGCCATCATCCGACCCTCGACGTCGTCCCGGCTGAACCCGAACGTCATCTGGGTGAGGTCGTTGGTGCCGAAAGAGAAGAACTCTGCGACCTCGGCGATCTCGCCCGCCCGCAACGCGGCGCGAGGTGTCTCGATCATGGTGCCGATGAGGACCTCGACCTTGTTCGCCCCGGCGCGTCCCCGGGTGGCCGTCTTGGCCGTCCGGGCCGACCGTACGGCGGGGGCGGATGCGGCGCTCACCGCCGCCTCCACCCACGACCGGGCCAACGCCATCTCCTCCCGGCCCACCGTCAACGGGATCATGATCTCGATGACCGGCCGGCCCCCGGCAGCCACACGGTCGAGGGCGGCCTCCATGAGGGCCCGGACCTGCATGGCGTAGAGACCGGGCTTGAGAACCCCCAGGCGCACCCCCCGGGTCCCGAGCATCGGGTTGAACTCGTGCCATTCCTTGGCCGCGTTGTACAGGGCGCGTTCCTCGTCGTCGAGCCCGACGGTGGCGTCCTTGATGGCCAGATCGCCGGTCTGGGGCAGGAATTCGTGCAGGGGCGGGTCCAGGAGGCGGACCGTCACCGGGAGCCCGTTCATCGCTTCGAGGATCTCGACGAAGTCGGCGCGTTGGGCGACGCGCAGCTCCTCCAGGGCGGCCTCCTCTTCGTCCGGCGTCGAGGCCAGGATCATCCTCCGCACGATCGGGAGGCGGTCCTCGGCGATGAACATGTGTTCGGTCCGGCACAGCCCGATCCCCTCGGCGCCCAGCCGGCGGGCGTTGGCGGCGTCGGGACCGGTGTCGGCGTTGGCCCGCACGGCCAGCCGTCCGGCCCGGATCTCGTCGGCCCACCCCAGGACGACGGCGAATTCACGGCTGGGCTCAGGGGCCGACAGGGGCACCTGGCCGAGGATGACGTCGCCGGCCGTGCCGTCGATGGAGAGCCAGTCGCCCTCGGAGACCGTCACCCCGCCCACCTTGAACGAGGCGCCGTCGATGCGGAGCTTCTCGGCGCCCACCACCGCCGGCTTCCCCCAGCCCCGGGCCACCACGGCGGCGTGGGAGACGAGGCCGCCGCGGGCCGTCAGGATCCCTTCGGAGGCCAGCATCCCGTGGACGTCCTCGGGGGAGGTCTCGCTGCGCACCAGGATGACCTTCTCCCCGGCGGCGGCGGCCGCCGCCGCCTCGTCGGCGGTGAAATAGGCCCGCCCCACGGCGGCCCCGGGCGAGGCGCCCAGGCCGGTGGTGAGGACCGTGTGCCCACCGGAGGCGAAACGGGGATGGAGCACGTGCTCGAGGTGCTCGGCCGTGACCCGCTGCACGGCCTCCGCCTTGGTCAGCCTGATGGCCGGATCCTTCGTCATGTCCACGGCCATTCGCAGAGCGGCGTTCCCGGTCCGCTTGCCCACCCGCGTCTGCAGCATCCACAGCTTGTCCTGCTCGATGGTGAACTCTGTGTCGCACATGTCGCGGTAGTGACCCTCCAGCCGGGCGAAGATGGCGAGCAGCTCGGCATGGATCTTGGGGAACGATCTCTTCAATGCCGAGAGCGGCTCGGTGTTGCGGATGCCGGCCACCACGTCCTCTCCCTGGGCGTTGATCAGGAAGTCGCCGTACTCGCCCTTCTTGCCGGTGGCCGGATCGCGCGTGAATCCCACCCCGGTCCCCGACCGTTCGTCCCGGTTGCCGAACACCATGGCCTGGACGTTAACCGCCGTCCCGAGGTCGTGGGCGATGCCCTCGTGTTCGCGGTAGGCAATGGCGCGCGGACCGTTCCAGGACTGGAAGACGGCTTCGATGGCACCGCGCAACTGGTCGTCGGGGTCCTGGGGGAACGCAGCCTCGGTGGTGCGTTCGACAATGGTCTTGTACGAATCGACCAGGTAACGCAGCAGCTCGGTGGGGACGGCCGCATCGGAGATCGTCCCGGCCAACTCCTTGGCCGCCTCCAGAAGCGCATCGAACTCCTCGCCGTCGATCCCGAGCACGATCCGCCCGTACATGGCCACGAAGCGGCGGTACGAGTCGAAGGCGAAGCGCTCGTCGTCGGTCTGCTTGGCCAGGCCGGCCACGGACTCGTCGTTGAGCCCGAGATTCAAGACGGTGTCCATCATGCCCGGCATCGAGAACTTGGCCCCCGACCGGACGCTCACGAGCAGGGGATCCCCGCTCTCGCCCAGAGACTTCCCCATCTTCTTCTCGAGTCGGGCCCGGGCCCGGGCCACCTCGGCCGTCAGGCCCTCGGGCCAGCCGCCGTCCATGTAGGCGCGGCAGGCATCGGTGGTGATGGTGAAGCCGTGGGGCACGGGCAGGTCCAGTACCGACGTCATCTCGGCCAGGTTGGCGCCCTTTCCGCCGAGGAGATCCTTCATCTCCATCGGTGGCCGACGGTGCTTGTGGTCGAAGTCGTAGACGAACGGCATGGGGTCTCCTGAGGGGTGGAGCGGAACTCCCCGAGCCTACCGGCCGCCACCTCGGCGGTTGGTCGGCGGCCGGTGCGGCGTCAGCGGCCGAGGCGGCCGCCGATCTCGGCGGCCAGCGTCTCGATGGGGACCCTGACCTGTGTGGTCGTGTCGCGCTCGCGCACAGTCACGGCCCCGTCCTCGAGCGACTCGAAGTCCACCGTCACACAGAAGGGCGTACCCACCTCGTCCTGGCGCCGGTACCGCTTCCCGATCGACTGGGTCACGTCGAAGTCGCACATGCAGATCGGTTGCAGCTGGCCGAGGACCTGGCGCGACAGGGGCACCAGCGTGTCGTTCTTGGACAGCGGCAGCACCGCCACCTGGTAGGGCGCCAGACGCGGGTTGAGATGCAGGACCGTCCTCTTCTCCCCTCCCACCTCGTCCTCGTCGTAGGCGGCGAGAAGGAACGCCATCATCGTCCGCGTGGCCCCGGCGGCGGGCTCGATCACGTGCGGCACGTAGCGCTCGCCGCTGGCCTGGTCGAAGTACTCGAGCTTCTCCCCCGACGCCGCGCTGTGGGCCAACAGGTCGTAGTCGGTCCGGTTGGCGATCCCTTCGAGTTCGTCCCACCCCCAGGGGAAGAGGAACTCGACGTCGGCCGTGGCCGCTGAGTAGTGCGACAGCTCGTCGGTGTCGTGGTGGCGCAGGCGGAGCTTGTCGGTCGGGATGCCGAGGTCGAGGTACCACCGGAACCGCTCGTCGAGCCAGTACTCGAACCACTTCTGGGCGTCGGCGGGGGGGACGAAGAACTCCATCTCCATCTGTTCGAACTCCCGGGTCCGGAAGACGAAGTTCTGGGGCGTGATCTCGTTGCGGAACGACTTGCCCACCTGGGCGATCCCGAAGGGCGGCTTCTTCCTGGTCGTCTGCAGGACGTTGACGAAGTTGACGAACATCCCCTGTGCCGTTTCGGGACGGAGGTAGGCGACGGTGGCATCCTCCTCCACCGGACCGGCGAAGGTCTTGAACATCAGGTTGAACGCCCGGGCCTCGGTGAGGTCGGTCGAGCCGCAGTTGGGGCACGTGCCATCGATCTTGTCGGCCCGCCAGCGCTCGTGGCAGCTACGGCAGTCGACCAGGGGATCGGTGAAATTGCTCAGGTGGCCCGACGCCTCCCAGATCCTCGGCGCCGACAGGACGGCGGCGTCCAGCCCGACCACGTCGTCGCGCCGCTGCACCATGGCCCGCCACCACTCGTCCTTGACGTTGCGCAACATCAGTGCCCCCAGGGGGCCGTAGTCGTAGGTGGAGCGGAACCCCCCGTAGATCTCGGCCGAGGGGAAGATGAAGCCCCGTCGCTTGCACAGGTTGACCACCCGCTCCATCAGGTCGTCGGGCTGGTCCGCTCCGGGCTCCTCGGTCATGGGCGCAGGATACCGGCTGCCGCTGTTGCCCCCGGGAGGACGAGCCGGGTCGTCACCTCGTTGGCGAGCAGCCGGCCCCGCACCGTCAACACCGCCCGCGCCCCGCGGCGATCGATCAGTCCGGTGAGGTCGGGGTCGTCCGGGACCACCGACGCCGGCACTCCGGCAGACGTCCGCAAGGCCAGGGCCAGGCTCTCGAAGAGTCGGTGGTCGGCGGACAGCACCTCTTCGCCGGCCGTCGTCGGGCGTCCCGCCGCCACGGCGGCGATGTAGCGCTCCGGTGTCCGGATGTTCCACCACCGCCGCCCGCCTCGGTGTGAATGGGCGGCGGCCCCGATGCCGCGGTAGTCGCCCTGTTCCCAGTAGAGACGGTTGTGACGGCAGCTCTGGCCCGGGCGGGCCCAGTTCGACACCTCGTACCACTCGAAGCCGGCGGCGCCGAGCACGTCGTCGGCCATGGCGTAGCGGCGGGCCTGGACATCCTCGTCGGGATGGCGGGCGGTGTCGGCGGCCAGCGGGGTGCCGGGCTCCACGGTGAGGGCGTAGGCGCTCACGTGTCCGGGCGACGGCTCGAGACGGAGAACCGCCTCCAGACTGTGGCGGAAGTCGTCGTCGCTCTCCCCGGCGCCGCCGAAGATGAGGTCGACGTTCACCGACCTGAATCCGGCGGCACCGGCGAGGGCCACCGCTGTGGCCACCGAGTCGGGATCGTGGTGCCGACCCAGGCCGGTCAGGACGTGGGGAACCATCGACTGGACTCCGAACGAGAGGCGGTTCACCCCGGCGGCGCGCCACACCTCGAACAGCGGCGCCGAGGCGTCCTCGGGATTGCACTCCACGGTGACCTCGGCTCCCGGTCGCCGGGGGACGGCGTCGAGGACCGCCGCCAGGAGATCGGCCGGCAGCCGCGAGGGCGTGCCCCCGCCGACGAAGACGGTGTCGGCCGGGGGGAGGCTTTCGTGGTCGAGGGCCCGGCCCGTCTCGGTGACGCACGCCTCGGCGTAGCGCTCCATCAGGTGGTCCCGGTCGGTCCAGGTGGCGAAGGCGCAGTAGTCACAACGCGACGAGCAGAACGGGACGTGGACGTAGACGCCGAACGCCTCACGGTCGGGCCCGTCGGGGCCCCGGCGGTCCACCTCGCTACTCGGTGGGGCTCGATCGGACACTGCGCAGGCGCCGGTCGAGATGGACCTCCGTCGCCTCGGTGGCCAGCTCGGTGAGCTCGTCGGCCAGCTCCCCGGCCGGTTCGCGCAGTGCCGACGAGAGCCCGCCTCCCAGGATCCGGCGCAGCAGCTCCAGAGCGTCGGGCGACAGCGGGCGTCCCCGCCGGCACGACCGGCACAACACGCCTCCCTCGTTGAGATCGAAGGCGACGAGATCGTCCACCGCTCCGCACGAGACGCACACGTCGACGGTGGGGGCCGACCCCTCGAGGGCCAGCACCTTGAGGAGGAAGGCGGGAACGAGGAGGGGGGCGTCACGCTCCTCCAGGACGCGCAGTGCGCCCACCACCATCTCGTACAACCTCGGGTTGGCGTGGCTCTCCTGGGCCAGCTGGTCCACCACCTCGAGCAACGTGTAGGCCTTGGCCACGCGGCCCAGGTCCTCACGGACCGTCCGGAACGACTCGAGCACCTCGGCCTGGTTGACGATGTCGAGCTCCCGACCCTGCCAGCACATCATCGTCACGTGGCTGAGCGGCTCGAGCCGGGCCCCGAACTTCGAATGGGTTCGGCGCACCCCTTTGGCCACGGCCCGGACCTTGCCCCGGCCACGCGTCATGAACGTCACGATCCGGTCGGCCTCCCCTAGTCGGAACGTCCGCAGGACGATCCCGTCCTCGCGGTAGAGGCTCACGGCGTCGCTGTTCCCCGGTCGCCGCCGTCGGCACCACCGGCCTCGACGACGCCACCGTCGGCGTCGGCGGCCGGACCGACCGCGCCGGCACCTGGGCCCTCTCCGCCGGCGGGCCCGTCTTCACCAGCGGGCCCGTCTCCGGCGGCGGGCTGGTCGGCCGGCCCCGGGACGGTGGTGGGGACGGGCGCCGTGTTCGGGGTGTGGCGCCCACCCATGGTGCCGCCCAGGGCGATCATCGCCACCAGGGCCACCCCGGTGACGAGGACGGCGGTGGCCCCGGTGGTCCCGGCCACGGCCAGGACCACCAGCCCGGCCACGATGATGACGCCGCCGGCCCAGGCGAACGCCCTCACCCCCGGACCCCCCCGTAACGACGCTCACGTCTTTGAAACTCGGCGATGGCCTCGAAGAGGTGCTCTCGGCGGAAGTCGGGCCACAGGACGTCGGTGAACACCAGCTCCGAATACGCCAGCTCCCACAGCAGGAAGTTGGAGATCCGGTACTCCCCCGATGTGCGGACCACCAGGTCGGGATCGGGCTGGTCGGGGAAGTAGAGATGGGCTCGGATGGCCTTCTCGTCGATCCGCTGCCCCGGGGTGCCCTCGGCCACCAACGCCCGCACGGCGTCGACGATCTCGGCCCGGCCCCCGTAGTTGAAGGCCATCGTGAGGGTCATGACCCGGTTCGACCGGGTGAGCTCGGTGGACTCGTCCATCCGTCGCAACACCCGGCGCGGGACACGCCAGTCGCGCCGGCCGGCGAACCGGATCCGGACGCCCTTGTCGTGGAGCTCGTCACGCCGGCGGACCAGGAGGGACTCGTTGAACCCCATCAGGTAGCGGACCTCGTCACGGGGCCGGCGCCAGTTCTCGGTCGAGAAGGCGAAGACGGTGAGCCAGCGGACCCCGATGTCCAGGGCTCCCTCGATGGCGTCGAGCAAAGCCTCTTCGCCCGCCGCGTGGCCGGCCGTCCGGGGTAGCCCCCGCTGGCTGGCCCACCGGCCGTTTCCGTCCATGACACAGGCCACGTGGGCCGGCACACCGGTGAGATCGACGCCTCGGGGCGGCGGCGAGGGGTCGGGGACCACGTCCTGAACCTACTTCCTGGCGCCCGGCCTTCCTCCCCGGGCCCGCCATGTCGACGCCGTGGGATAGCGTCGGACCAGGAGATTCACGACAAGGCAGGTGGGCTCGGCACCATGAGCGGACCGACGGTGACGACGGTGACGACGGTGACGACGGTGACGACGTCCTCCCTCGGAGAGAGCGGGTGTCACCGGCGCTCCCGGGGGCACCGACCATGAGCGCCTGGCTGTGGCTCGTGGCGGCTGTCGTCTTCGTCGTCGTCGAGGTCACCAACCTCGCCTTCTTCGCCCTTTTCGCCGCCGCCGGGGCCGGGGCTGCCGCCATCGTCTCGGCGGCCGGTGGTCCCCCCGTGCTCCAGGTCGTCGTGTTCGCCGTGACGGCCCTGGGTGGCTTGCTCCTGCTGCGTCGTCCCCTGCTGTCCGCCTTCGGCCACCGCCGGGGCGGTGCCCTCAAATCGGGGGTGGCCGCCCTGGTGGGGCAGCGTGCCACCGTCGTCGACCGCGTGGACCGCCTGGACCGAACCGACGTCGCCGGTCGTGTCCATGCCCGGGGCGAGGACTGGCCGGCCATCACCTACGACGACCAACCCTGTGAACCGGGCCAGGTGGTCGAGGTCATCGACATCGACAAGACCCGACTGGTGGTCACCGCCTCGTAGCCCCGGACCCGGGGCCATCGCCAGTGCCGGCCGGCGTCGTCCGAAGAGCCGGCGTCGACCGAAGGGTCGCCCGAAGAGAAGGAGTCCCCATGTTCGCCAGCAGCGCCAGCGGTACGGCGACAGGCATCGTCGTCGGCCTCGTCGTCATCGTGCTCGTGGTCCTCGTACTGTCCCGTTCTGTCCGACTGGTGCAGCAGGGCTTCGTCGGCGTGGTGAAGCGGCTGGGGCAGTTCAACTCGATCCGGAATCCGGGAGTGACCTTCCTCGTGCCTTTCGTCGACACCATCGTCCGGGTCGACATGCGTGAGGAGCCGCGGCTGGGCGACCTCCAGGCGGTCATCACCAAGGACAACGTCAGTGTCCTCGTCAACGCCACCATCTTCAGTCAGGTGGTCGACGTCCGCCTCGCTCTGTACGAGATCAGCGAGTACCACGTGGCCGTCGACCAGCTGGCCCGGACGGCCCTGCGGGCCGTCTTCGGCGGGATGACCCTGGACGAGGCCCTGAGCGAGCGCCAGCGGATCAACGCCGAGCTTCAGGCCCATATGGCGTCGGCCACGGAGAAATGGGGGGTCCGGCTCAACCGGATCGAGATCGTCGACATCGTCCCGCCCCAGAACATCGTCGACGCCATGGCCCTGCAGAAGGAGGCCGACCAGCAGAAGCGTGCCGCCATCTTGCAGTCCGAAGGTCAGCAGCAGGCGGCCATCAACACGGCCCAGGGCCAGAAGCAGGCCAACGTCCTTCGGGCCGAAGGCGAGAAGCAGTCCGTGATCCTGGCCGCCGAGGCCGAGAAGCAGTCCGTCGTGCTCCGGGCCGAGGGCAACAAGGAAGCCGAGATACGCCTGGGAGAAGGTCACGCCGGCGCCATCGCCGCCGTCTATGCCGCCATCCACCAGGGCAACCCCACCCCCGAGCTGCTGGCCGTTCTTCAGCTCGACGGCATTAGGAGCATCGCCACCAGTGAGAACACCAAGCTGGTGGTGCCCGTCGAGACGGCCGGGCTCCTCGGCGCCGCCCAGGCGCTGCGTTCGGTCCTCGGGGCCGTCCCCGAAGGGGGGGCGCCGGGACCGACCGGGAACGGCTCGGTCGCGCCGGGCGGCGGATCGCCGGCGGGCTGAGCCCGGACCCCGGGACGGACCGCCGCCGACGCGACAACGCGCCGCAGCGGGACGCCGTGGCGCGTTGCGACGGGCGGCGCGGTCCGGGGCCCACGCGGGCCCGGCTCGGTCCGACCGCTAGATCTTGCGGACCTTGGTGGCCTGCGGGCCCTTGGCGCCCGCCGTCGACTCGAAATCGACCCGCTCGCCTTCGGTGAGCTCGCGGTAACCGGTGCCGTCGATGGCCGAGAAGTGCACGAACACATCGGGCGAACCGTCGTCAGGGGTGACGAATCCGTACCCCTTCGTCGCGTTGAACCACTTCACCGTGCCCTCCGCCATGAGATCGCCTCGTTTCTCCACGCACGTGCCCTTGCGGGAGACCGGACGTCAACCGACAACGGCGCTCGGCCTGCGTGACCCTCCGAACGTTGGCGGGAACAGTAGCCGAGAGCCCGCCGCCGGTGCTCGTGACGAGAGTCGGCGGGCGCCACCGCCGTTCCCGCCGTCGGCGACGCATTCGTCACGCCGTGATCACGACGCGCGCCCGCCATGGATGGTCCACCGACGGCCCGCCGGCGGCCGAGTTCACGAACGGGGCTACCGTCGAGCGGGTGGCGCCGCCCACCGATCTCGCCGCCGCTCTGGCCTCCGTGACCCGTGCCCTGCCCGGCGGCGGCGAGGACCGACCGGGGCAGCGGGTCATGGCCGAGGCGGTGGCCGCGGCCATCGACGAGGAGCACCACCTCGTCGTCCAGGCGGGGACGGGAACGGGCAAGTCGCTCGCCTACCTCCTCCCCGCCGTGCGGTCCGGGCGCCGAGTGGTGGTGGCGACGGCCACCAA
This sequence comes from uncultured Acidimicrobiaceae bacterium, assembly GCA_963800065.1. Lineage (GTDB taxonomy): Bacteria > Actinomycetota > Acidimicrobiia > Acidimicrobiales > UBA8190 > CAWJFJ01. The sequence goes on from CAWCZO010000011.1 coordinate 307,378, forward strand.
GGCGTTGCAGGACCAACTGGCGGCCAAGGAGTTGCCGTTCCTGGCCGCCCATCTCGGCTCGCGTCCACCCTTCTCGTTCGCCGTGCTGAAGGGCCGGTCCAACTACCTGTGCCGGCAGCGGGCGGTCGAGATGGCCGGTGGGGGCGCCGACGGGTCGGCGCCCACCGATACCGCCCTCTTCGTCCCCGACGGTCCCGAGACGGCGGACCCGGAGACCGCGGACCCGGTCACCGAGGAAGGCGGCGACGCCTTCGGCGGCTCCGACGGCGAGACACAGCCCGGCGATCTCGGCCGCCTGGGCGGCCAGATCCGCAGCCTCATGGCGTGGGCCGCCACGTCGGCCACCGGTGACCGGGCCGAGCTCGACTTCGAGCCGCACCCCCGGGCGTGGGCGGCCGTCTCGGTGTCGGCGCGCGAGTGCCCGGGGGCCTATCGGTGCCCGTCGGGGACGACCTGCTTCGCCGAGTGGGCTCGGACGCGGGCGTCGACGGCCGACGTGGTGGTGGTGAACACCCATCTCTACGCCACCCACGTGGCGAGCGGCGGGGCCGTCCTGCCCGAGCACGACGTTCTCGTCCTCGACGAGGCCCACGCCGTGGAGGACATCATGACCGCCGGGCTCGGGATCGAGCTCACGGCGGGCCGCCTGCGGGCCGTGGCCGCCGCCGCCCGGACCGTTCTGGCCGCGGGAGACGCCCCCCTGGCCGACGCCGTAGCCGACGCCGCCGACGGCCTCGACCGGGCCCTGCGGCCCCTGATCGGTCGTCGGCTCCTCCCCGGCCGGAACGGGGCCGAGACGGCAGCCGGGGCGCCGACGGGCGACGGGGCCGACCACACGGCCGAGCTCGGACGGGTCCTCGACCTGGCCCGGGGTCGGGTCCTGGCCCTGAGCGGCGCCGTCCAGCGCCAGAAGGTGGAGCAGGCCAGCTTCGATCAGGCGGCGGCGCCCGCCGGCGGCGGCCCCGACACCGGCGCCCGGCGGACGCGCCTCGTGCTCGCCACCGGCCACCTGGTCGACGACCTCACCGCCCTCGGGACACCCGACGTCGACCACGTGGCCTGGGTGGAGGCATCAGGATCGGGCGGGCGCTACGTCACCCTTCGCCGCGCTCCCGTCGAGATCGGCCCCGTGCTGGCCGAGGCCCTGTGGCCCGCCGTCACCGCCGTCCTCACCTCGGCCACGGTGCCGCCGCTGGTCGAGGACCGCCTCGGTCTGCCCCGGGGGACGACACGCCGGCTCGACGTGGGCAGTCCCTTCCCCTACCGGGAATCGGCCCTGCTGTACTGCGCCGCCCATCTCCCCGACCGCCGCCGGCCGGAGGCGGAGGGCGCCCTCCACGACGAGCTGGGGGCCTTGATCACCGCCGCCGGCGGACGGGCACTCGCCCTCTTCACCAGTTGGCGGGCCATGGGGGCGGCCGTCGGGGCACTGCGCCCGACGCTCCCCTTCACGGTGCTGGCCCAGAACGAGCTGCCCAAGGCCAAGCTGCTCGAGGCGTTCGCCTCCGAGGAGTCGTCGTGCCTGTTCGCCACCATGTCGTTCTGGCAGGGGGTGGACGTGCCGGGAGCGACACTGAGCCTGGTGGCCATCGACCGCCTGCCCTTCCCCCGCCCCGACGACCCTCTTCTCGAGGCGCGACGTGAACGCGCCGGTGAGGGCGCCTTCCGGCTCGTCGATCTCCCCCGGGCCACGACGCTCCTGGCCCAGGGCGCCGGTCGCCTCATCCGGTCGTCGACCGACACCGGGGTGGTGGCCGTCCTCGATCGGCGCCTGGCCACGGCCGGCTACCGCCGGACCATGATCGAGGCCCTCCCCCCGATGCGCTTCACCACCAAGCGTCCCGAGGCGATCGCCTTTCTGCGGTCGATCGCCCAGGCGTCGACGGCCGGGGCCGCCCCGTCACGGCGAGAGGGCGCCGCCGGCAGCGGGGGGCCGACCTGAGGGCGGCGCCTTCTCAGTAGCCCAGGCGCTCGATGGTCTCCGGTCGTTGCTGCCACCGCTTCTCGACGCGGACGAAGAGCTCGACGAAGGCACCGGGTGGGAGCTGGGCCCGCACGGCGCTGCCCACCGCCTTCAGGACCAGACCGCCCTGTCCGATGACGATGCCTTTCTGCGACTCCCTCTCCACCAGGATCTCGACGCGGATGCGCGGCCACTCCCACTCGGTGACACGGCAGGCGATGGAGTGCGGAAGTTCGTCGCGGACCGTGGCCAGGAGCTGCTCCCGTACCAGTTCGCCGACCCAGAAACCCTCCGCCACATCACTCGTCATCTCCTCGGGGAAGTACGGCGGACCTTCCGGCAGGAGGTCGAGGACGGCCGTCACCAGTGGTTCGACACCGCGGCCGTCGGCCGCCGACAAGGGGAAGTACTGCGCCCCCGGATCCGGTACCGGTCCCGACGCGCCACCGTCTTCGCCGTCGTCGCCGTCGTCGTCCAGGATGCGCTGCGCCTCCGTCAGCTGTCGGAGGACCTGGGCCGCCGAGGCCCGGTCCGTCTTGTTCACCACGACCAGCAGACGCGACAGGTCCCCCGGTCCCGCACCGGCAGCGGTGACGGCACGCGACGCCGCCGCCGCCCGTTGGAGGACGAGCCGGTCACCGGGTCCGATCGATGCCGTGGCGTCGAGGACGGGAACCACCACGTCGATGTCGTCCAGGGCCTCGCCGATCTGCTCGTTGAGACGGCGGCCCAGCGCCGTCCGGGGCCGGTGCAGACCCGGGGTGTCGACGAAGACGGCCTGGTAGCCGGGGCGGTGGAGTACGCCGCGGACCGATCGCCTGGTGGTGTTGGGGCGCGGCGAGGTGATGGTCACCTTGGTCCCCAGGACCTGGTTGATAAGGGTGGACTTCCCGACGTTGGGCCGGCCCACCACGGTGACGAATCCCGATCGCAGGGAGTCGGTGGTCACCCGGTGCTCATGGCCGGTGTTCGGCGGCGTCGCGGATCTCGGGTGCCGGTGGGTGGGGTGTGGGCCGGGGGACGATGCGGATCCTCCCCACGCGATTGCCTTCCACCCGCTCGGCCACCAGGGTGAGTCCGTCCACCTCCACCGATTCGCCTTCGACGGGGACCCGGCCCAGCTCGTTGAAGAGCAGACCCCCGACGGTGTCCCATTCACCGGTGGGGAGTTGTGTGTCGACGAGCTCGCTCAGCTCGTCGACGGCCAGGCGGGCCGAGACGGAGAAGCTCCCGTTGTCGAGGGCCTGGACCGGGGGCTCCTCGACGTCGTACTCGTCGACGATCTCCCCCACCAGTTCCTCGATCAGGTCCTCCAGCGTCACCACCCCGGCCGTGCCGCCGTACTCGTCGACCACCACAGCCAGGTGGTACTTGAGATCCTGCATCTCGCGCATGAGCCGGGCCACGCGTTTGGTCTCGGGAACGAAATGGGCGGGACGGCCGAAGTCCCGGACGGGCTCGTCGCCGTGGCCTTCGCGCTCGGCGCGGATGAGGTCCTTGGCGTGGGCGACACCGACGATGTCGTCGACATTGCCGGCGTGGACGGGCAACCTCGAGAGGCCCGCCTCGATGGCCACCCCCAGGGCCTCGGACACCGATTGATCCCCGTCCAGGGTGCGCATGTCGGGACGGGGGACCATGACCTCGCGGACGACGGTGTCGCCGAATTCGATGATCGAATGGATGAGCTCGCGTTCGTGGCCCTCGATGACGTCCTCCTCCAGAGCCACGTCGGCCATGGCCAGGAGTTCCGATTCGCTCACCCCGACGCGCCGGGCACGGGGGCCGAGGAGCATGTTGGCCAGTCCGATCAACCCCCGGGAGACGAGCCGGATTGGTGGGAAGCGCACCACGGCGGACACGATGGGGGCCAGCAGCAGGGCGGATCGTTCGGGGTTCTGGACGGCCCAGTTCTTGGGCAGGGCCTCGGCCAGGACGAAGATCACCACCACCTCGAACACGGTGGCGGCGATCACCCCGACGGGGCCGAACCAGCGCTCGGCCAGGATGCCCACCAAGGTGGCCGTCACCAGCTGGCTGATGAGGACGAGGAGAAGGACGGGGTTCAGGAACCCTTCGGGATCCTGGACCAGGCGCATCAGGGATCCCGCCCCGCGGCGGCCGTCGTCGCGCAGCGCCATCGCCTTCGTCCGGCTCATGCGGACGAGGCTGGTCTCGGCCAGCGCCAGACCGGCGGAGACCACCAGGAGGAGAAGGACCACGGCGATGAGGATCCAGTCGGTGGAACGAAAGCGCGACGCGGCGGCCACGGCGGACACGGTGGACACGGTGGACACGGTGGACACGGTGGACACGGTGACCGTCTACCCCACCGCCCGGTGGAAGCGGGCCAGCAGCTCTCGCTCGCGCCGCTCCATGCGCTCGGCTTCCTCGTCGACGTCGTGGTCCATGCCCAGCAGGTGGAGAAGGCCGTGGACGACGAGCAGGGCCAGTTCGTCGTCCACCGACACGCCATGGTCGGCGGCGTTGCGGGCGGCCACGGCCGGACAGACCACCACGTCACCGAGGAGGACGGGCATGTCCTCCTCGTACGGGGCACCGGCGCCGGGGCCCGTCCCCCCCTCGTCGGGGGAGCGTCCGCCCGGCTCGGGCTCCTCGTCGATGGGAAAGGCCAGGACGTCGGTGGGTCCGGCCTGGCCCAGGAACCTCTGGCGCAGCTCGGCGATGGTCGGCTCGTCCACGAAGAGCAGCGACACTTCGATGTCGTCCTTCACGCCCTGGGCGCCGAGGACGGCGCGGGCCAGCTCGGCGAAGCGGCCGATGTCGACGGCCCGGTCCGACTGCTCGTCGGCGGCGAAGACGTCAGCGACCATCGGCGCGTCCCCGCCACGTCCCCACGTCGGTGGCGCTCTCGTAGGCGGCCACGATGTCGGCCACGATGCGGGCCCGGACCACGTCGCGTTGGGTCAGGTTGACGAAGGAGACGTCGGGGACCGCTCCCAGAACGTGTTCGAGCCCCGGGAGCCCCGAGCGCCCGCCGGGGACGTCGATCTGGGTGACGTCCCCGGTGACCACCACCTTCGACCCGAACCCGATCCGAGTGAGGAACATCTTCATCTGTTCGGGCGTCGTGTTCTGGGCCTCGTCGAGGATGATGAAGCTGCGGTTCAGGGTGCGGCCCCGCATGAAGGCCAGGGGGGCGACCTCGATGGTCCCCCGCTCGAGGAGGCGCTGGGCCCCCTCGGGTCCGAGGAGGTCGTAGAGCGCGTCGTACAGGGGGCGCAGGTAGGGGTCGACCTTGGCCATGATGTCGCCGGGCAGGAAGCCGAGCCGCTCCCCGGCCTCCACCGCCGGTCGGGTGAGGATGATCCGGTCGACCTCGTGGGCCTGGAGCGCCTGGACGCCCAAGGCCACGGCCAGGTACGACTTGCCCGTCCCGGCCGGCCCGATGCCGAAGGTGACGACGTTGCGGGCGATGGCGTCCGTATAGCGCTTCTGACCCGCCGTCTTGGGCCGCACCGTCCGGCCCCGGGCCGAGCGCATGACCTCGGTGGTGAGGACCTCGGCCGGGCTGACGTCGTCCTTCACCATGACGATGGTCCGGCCCACGTCGGAGGCGTCGAGGCGCTGACCCTGCTCGAGCAGGACGACCAGTTCGTCGAAGAGACGACCGACGCGTTCGGCGTCCTCGCCCCCGATGCTGATCTCGTTGCCCCGCGCCACGATACGGACGTCGGGGAAGGCGTCCTCGATCAGCCGGAGCAGCTCGTCGCGTTCTCCGAGCAGTCCCACCATGAGGTGGTTCCCGGGTACGAGGATCTTGACGGGAGTGGCGCTCACCCGGGAGGCCAGGTCATGGAGCGTCCGCCGAGAACGTGGAGATGGAGATGGGGAACGGTGTTGGTGGCGTCCTCACCGACGTTGAAGACGAGCCGGTAACCGCGCTCGGCGATCCCCTGATCCTGCGCCAGGCGTTGGGCCAGGACCACCATGTCGGCGATCACTTCTCCGTCGCCGTGTTCGACGGTGGCGGCGTTCTCGATGTGGCGGAGGGGTATGACGAGGACGTGGACGGGTGCCTGCGGATTCAGGTCTCGGAAGGCCACCGCGTGATCCGACCGGTCGACGATCTCGGCCGGGAGGTCCCCGGAGACGATGCGGCAGAAGATGCAGTCCACCGGCACGGCGGTGTCGCTCACCGGGTCACTCTGGCCCGCCGGCACCGGCGCCGGCCCGGGACCCCTTCAACTCGGGGTAGAGGTGCTCGAGGCTCCCGGGGGCGATCCGGCAGGACTCGATGAACCGCTCCACGTCCCCTTGCTGCAACCGGATCACCCGGCCGAACTTGTAGGCGGTCACCATTCCCTCGTCGATGAACCGGTAGAGGCTTCGCAGGGTCACCCCGAGGTGTTCCGCCGCCTCCTTGGTGCTCATCCAACGGATCTGTTCTTCCACCGTGCTCCCGGGATCATCGTCCACCGAGGGCATCATGCCCATCTGTGCCTTCCGATGATATCTCGCAGCGGCCACGATCCTTCCGGCGCCACGGGGGGCCCGGCGACGGGGCGCGACGGGGCGCCGGAACGAAAAGGCGAACGGTTGGACGCCGGGAATCTCAGGAGGTGACGCGCAGACCCAGTTCGTCGAGGCGGCGGCTCATGGCGTCGGGCGTCACCCCGAAGAGGCAGGCGATGGCCCGGAGATCCTCGGCGCGGATGGTGATCATCCGACCGTTGAAGTCCTGGCGCTGGACCTGGATCATGGAGAGGAACCGCCGCAGCAGATCTCGTTCGGGACCGCTCACCGAGTTCAGCTTGGTGAGGTCGATGGTGACCTTCTCGTGACCGTCCCAGGGCCGCAGCTGGCGCCGGGCGCGCGCCGGGCTCTCGGTGTGGCCGTTGCCGTCGCCGCGCTCGCCGGCGGGGCCCCAACGGTTGGCGTCGTCGTCCTGGGGGAGGAGCTGGTCCACAGGGACGTCGTAGAGCTTGGCCAGGCGTTGCAGTCTGGGCACCGAGATGGCGCGCTCACCGCGTTCGTAGGCGCCCAGGACCGACGCCTTGAACTCCTGATCCGACATGGCCTCGACGGCCTGTAGGGAGAGGCGCATCTGTTTGCGCACGGCTCGCAGGCGCGACCCGACCGCCCGTGCGTATGCCGCGCGGCAGTCTCCTCCTGCTCGTCCTCGTCGGGTACCACCGTCTGGTTGACCATGACCATCGAATCCTCGCTGCTTGCGTTCGTGCGCTGCTAATTGTCTCCCGACGACAACCCCCCGACAGCCCCCGCGCGCCCATGGACCCCCCGGGGGTGTCCAGCGGGTGCACAGGGTGTGCCCGCAAACTGCTACCTCCGCCAGTGTTGCTCACTCAGCGTGGTGATTGCAAGGACCGTTTCGCGTTGCGCTCGTGTTGTGATTGCCCTGCCGACGTGCTACGGGGCCCCCTCGGGGTCCGGCGGCGGCCGCCGGGCCTCCCCCACCAGACCGTTGCGCAGGGCACATAACAGCAGGCCGCTGGCCACGGCGGCCGTCTCGGCGCGCAGGATTCCGGGGCCCAGACCGACCACCGGGAAGCCTCCGGGGGCCAGTTCGGAATCGTCCCAGCCCCCCTCGGGCCCGACCGCCATGGCGGGCATGGCCACGCTCGGTGGATCGCCCCCCGGGTGGGCCAGGGCCAGAGGCGCCGGTGCCACCACCCGGGCCAGGTCGGCCAGGTCGAGGACCCCCACGACCTCGGGCAGCCAGGGGGACCGGCTCTGCCCCGCCGCCTCCCGGGCCACCCGCCGGAGGCGCTCCATGGAGCGGACCTGGCGGTCGCCCTCCCACCGGACCACGGCCCGGGCCGAACGGAGCACGGCGATGCGGTCCACCCCGGCCTCGGTCAGTTTCTGGACCACCCACTCGGGCCGGTCGCCCTTCACGGGGACGAAGCCGATGGTCACCGGCGGGCTCGACCGGGGCACGACGATGACGGGCCCGTCCACCTCGAGCAGCTGGTCCCCCGGTGGCGCCGCCCGGCGGGCCGTGCCCCGGTAGCGGGCCAGCCGCCAGCTCCCCCGCCCGTCGCCGGCCACCACCGGCTCCCCGGGCCGGAGCCTGAGGACGTGGCTCAGGTGGTGGGCGTCGGCATCGTCGGGGGTGGGCCGCTCCAGGTCGGCCACGTAGACCATGGCGGCCGTTCCCACCGACCCCGGATGACGGGCCCCGTCGGGCACCAGGGCGCCGGATCAGCCGAAGGCGGAGCGCAGGCGCGCCATGAGGCCCTCGTCGGGGGGCGAGATCTCCTCCGACCGCTCGGCCGCCAGGCGGCGCAGGAGCTCCTCCTGGGTCTTGGTCAGGCCGGTCGGCGTGTCGACGACGACGTGGACGAGGAGATCGCCGCGCCCGCGGCCCCGGACATGGGGGACGCCCCGGCCCCGGAGCTTGATCACCCGTCCACCCTGGGTCCCGGCCGGGACCGGGAGCGATTCGTCCCCGTCGAGCGTCTCGAAGACGACGGTGGAGCCGAGGGCCGCCTGGGCCATGGAGACGTGGAGGTCGGCGTGGACGTCGGTGCCGTCGCGCCGGAAGCGCGTGTCGGGGTGGACGGCCAGGTGGACGTAGAGGTCGCCGGCGGGACCACCTCGGGGCCCGGCCGGGCCGCGGCCGGTCAAACGCAGGGTGGATCCGTGGTCGACCCCGGCGGGGACGTCCACCGAGTAGGTCCGGCTCTCGACCCGGCGACCGTCGCCGGCGCAGTCCGGGCACGGGCTCGAGATCGCTTCGCCCAGGCCCTGGCACCGGCGGCAGGGGGCGGCGGTGACGACCTGGCCCAGGATCGACTGGCGGACCCGGCGCAGCTCGCCGGTGCCCTGGCAGTCGGGGCAGCGGACGGCGGTGGTCCCGGCCCGGGCCCCGCTGCCCTCGCAGGTGGTGCAGGAGACGAGGCCGTCGAGGAGAACGTCGTGCCGGGCGCCGAAGACGGCTTCGCGGAAGCCCAGTTCGAGCACCACCTCGGCATCGGCGCCGCGCACGGGGCCTCCGGTGCCGGCGGTGCCGCGCACCCCGCCACCGAAGAAGGCGTCGAAGATGTCGCCCAGTCCACCGCCGAAGAAGTCGCCGTTGGCCGGCGCCCGTCCGTCGACTCCCTCGGGGCCGAAACGGTCGTAGCGGGCGCGGCGATCGGGATCGCGGAGGACCTCGTAGGCCCGCGTGACCTCCTTGAACCGTGCCTCCGCCTCGGCGTCGCCACCGGTGGTGTCGGGGTGGAGCTCACGCGCCATGTTCCGGTAGGCGCGCTTGATCTCGTCGTCCGAGGCGCCGGGCGTGATGCCGAGGAGGGCGTAGTAGTCAGCGGGCACGGTCGCCCCCGCCCGTCCGGCTGCCGGAGCCCTTGGGGTCGCCACCGGGAGCCTCACCCGACGGGGCCGAACCGAGACGCTGGCCCAGGCGCTCGCCGACGACCTGGACCGCCGCCAGGGCCCGCGGATAGTTCATCCGGGTGGGGCCGACCACGCCGATGGTGCCGGCCGTCTCCCCGTCCACCGAGACCGGGGCCAGGACCAGCGCGCAGGAGGCCAGCGGTTCGAAACCGTGCTCGGAGCCGATGGCCACCGAGAGGCCCCGGTCGAGGATGTGCTCGACCAGCTCCACCACGACGAGTTGCTGTTCGAGGATGGAGAGCACCGAGCGGACCGTCTCGACGGCGTCGAAGGCCGAGGCCATCCGCGACGAGCCTCCGACGAAGACGTGCTCGGGCTCGTCGGCCGCCGCCAGCTCCCGGAGGGCCTGGGTGCCGAGAGCCACGGCCGTGTCGAAGGCGTTGTCGCCGCGGTCGGGGACGGTGCCCGGATCGGCCAGCGTCCGACCACGGAGGTGGGCGGTCATGTGGGCGGCGGCAGCGGCCAGGACGGTGGCATCGACGTCGCCGGTGATCTCGATGGCGCGCTTCTCGACGGCGCCGTCGGAGAGGACGACGACCAGGAGGGCGAGGTTGGGACCGAGGTCGACGAGCTGGATGGAACGGATGGTGGCGGTGTCGTGGGTGGGGCCGACCACCACCGCGGCGTAGTCGGTCAGATTGGCCAGGAGGCCGCTCGTGTGTCCGAGAAGGTCCTCCACGGCCCCGTGGACGTGGGCGAAGAACCGGCGGACCTCCTGGCGCTGGACGGGACCGAGCGTCCCCGGCGTCCCCAGGGTGTCGACGAAGAACCGGTAGCCCTTGTCGGTGGGGATCCGGCCGGCGCTGGTGTGGGGCTGGGTCAGGTAGCCGTCGCGCTCGAGAGCCGCCATGTCGCTGCGCACGGTGGCCGACGAGACCTCCACCCCGGGGGTCCCGGTGATGTGGGCGGAGCCGACCGGCTCGGCCGTCTCGATGTACTCCGAGACGACGGCGTTCAAGATGGCCGCCTTCCGGGGCTCGAGCTCGTCCTCCGGCGCGACGGCGGCGGCCACCTGCTCCTCGGGCGAGCGGGGGCCGGGGGGGCCGGGGGCTGGGCGCGCCGGGCGCGCTGTGCGGTTGGGGACCATGGGCGGTTCTGGCACTCGATTCTACCGAGTGCTATCTCGGACCCACTGGCCGGGCCCTTGAGGGCGGCCGTCACCCCCCGGGGTCGTCCACCGGGGCGCCGGTGGCCGCCGGGGCCCGGGGCGGGCGGGGCGGCGGCCGGCGGCGGCCCCGGGCCGCTCGGCGGGCCTCGTCGGCCGCCTTCACCCGGGGGAGGACGGCCAGGACGTAGAGGGCCGACGATCCGGCCCCTCCGGCGATGACGACCAGGGGGACGGGGCTGAAGCGGTTGGCCACGGAGACGCTGGCCACGGCGGCCAGGACCCCGAAGACCACGATGGCGCCACCCCCGAGGAGGCGGGGGGCGGGGAGCCGGAAGGGGCGGGCCTGGGCGGGGAGCCGGGCGCGCAGGCGGACCACGCAGAAGGCGGCCACGGCGTAGATCATGGCTTCCAGGGCGGCCCCCACGGCCACCAGGACCGACCACGAGCCGGTGGCGGCCACCACCAGGGAGACGACGAGGGAGGCCACCCCGAGGACCACGATCGGCACCCAGGGGACGGCCCGGTCGTTCAGCCGGGCCAGGGGAGCCGGCAGGCTCCCTTCGCGGGCGGTGGCGTAGATGAAGCGCGAGGCGGTGATGAATCCACCGTTGAAGGTGTTCACCGCCGTGGCCGCCGTCACGCCGGCCATGAGCCACAACCCGGCCTGACCGAAGGCGGCGCGGCCCAGGAAGAGCTGGGGGTAGGCCGAGACGAGCTGGTGGTGGCCGAGGACGTGGCTCATGGCCACCGTGATCAGGCTGCAGACCACGGCCAGGACGGCCAGGGCGATGAGCATGCCCCGGTGGACGTCGGGCGGACGGCGGACCTCCTCGGCGCTCGTCGTCACCCACTCGAAGGCGCTGAAGAGGAAGACGCCGAGGGCGACGGCCTCGAGGAAGTCGCCGGGATGGTGGCCGTGCAACGGCGAGAGCGGGAAGCGCAGGCCCCGCTGACTGCGGACCAGGGCGGTGACGGCCACCGCCACGGTGAGAGCGAGGACCGAGTAGGTGGCGATGTCCTGGACGCCCCCGGCCACCTTGACGCCGCGCAGATTGGAGACCACCGCCGCCCCCAGGAGGACGGCGATGATGGGCGCCGCCACCCACGGGGACTGACCCGTGGCGTGGGCCAGGGCCGAACCGACGATGAAGGCGTCGGCGGCGATCACGAGGACGATGGTCGTCAGATAGGTGAAGGTGATGACGAGGGCGACGCGGTCGTCCATCGACCGCTTCATGTAGAGGCGGATGGCCGCCGCCGTGGGGAACATGCCGTTCAGCTCGCTGAAGCACCCCCAGGCCACCACGGCCAGGAGCGCGGCGGTACCCACGGCGATCCAGGCCGAGTCCCCCGCCACGTAGGCCACCAGCCCGGCCGCCGCCAGGTACTCGAGGGCGGCGAAGGCGAGCCCGGCCGAGGTCGAGACCACCGTGCGCAGACCGAGCGCCCGCCGCAGCACGGCCCCGCCGCCGCCGGCGGAGGGCCCGACGCCGGAGGGGTCGGCACCGGAGGGTTCGGCACCGGAGGGTTCGGCACCGGAGGGTTCGACGCCGGAGCCGCCGTCACCGGCGGCGGTCACTGGTCCAGGAACGCCACCATCGACATGGCGTCGAGGCGCATGACGTCCTCCTGGGCGCCGGCCAGGGTGATCTCGCCGGACATGTACTTCTCCGACGGGTTGAGGTCCCCCCAGAAGAGATCGGTGAAGTCCTCGCTGGTGGCCGTGACGATGAGATCGGCCACGGTGTCGTCTCCCACGGCGAGCTCGGCCAACGTCTGGTCGCGGACGACAACGGTGAACCGGTCCCCGGTGTCGACGGCGACGAGATGGACGACCCGGTCCCAGCCGCGCAGCATCCGGCGCAACCGCTCGTTGGCGTTGCAACGGAGTCGCCAGTCGGCGTAGGCCTCGGCGATCTCGTCCCGGTCGGCCACGGGTCGGTTCAGCGGCCCAGCGCGGCGAGGACCTCGCCGGCGGCCCGGACACCCGAGGAGAGGGCCCCGTCGATGTACCCGCACCACTCGGTGGCCGTCTCCGTGCCGGCCCAGTGGACGGGCCCCACCGGGTCGCGCAGGGCCGGTCCGAAATCGGTGAGGAGGCCCGGGGAGAAGACGGCCACCGGTCCGCCGCGTGTGTAGGGCTCGGCCGGCCAGTGCTGCTCCACCACCTCGAGGGGCGTCGCCGCCTGTGGGCCGAAATACCGGACGAGGTCGGCGATGGCAGCCTCGGCTCGCTCCGACGGCGTGGCACGGTCGAGGGCGCGGCATTCCGATCCGGCCACGAAGCCGAGGATGATCCCGTGCGAGACGTCCGGCGGTGAGTCGTCGAAGGTGACCCGGATGGCACCCTCGTCGGAGACGACCTGGCCGTTCAGCCCGTCGTCCCGCCAGAAGGGGCGGTCGTAGACGGCGTGGATCTTGGTGACCGATCCCATGGGGGCCCGCATGGACAGCTGGTCACGGCGACCGGGCAACGGGGGCGACCAGTGGAGGCGGACCGACAGCGCCGGTGGCATGGCCACGATGGCCCGCCGGGCCCGGAGGCGCAGCGCGTCGGCGCCGCCGGGCGCCGTGGTCACGACGACCCCGTCGGGGCCGTAGTCCACCCCGGCCACGGGAGACGAGAGCAGGACGCGCTCGCCGAGCTCCTCGGCCATGGCCAGCGCGCACTGCTGGGCGCCGGCGGTGAAGCGCCTTTCCTGAGCGCCGTTGGTGGTGCGGGCCAGGTTCATGAGCCCCCCGCCGGAATGGAGGTAGAAGAGGGTGAAGAGCAGGGAGAGCTCGCCCGGCTCGGTTCCGAAGATGCTCTTGACGGCGGCCGTGATGACGGCCCTGGCCCCGTCGGAGGCGACGGAGCCGGCCAGCCACGACCCGAGGGTCTGCTCGTCACGGGCCCGGGCGTCGGGCGCCTCCCAGGGGGCCTCCAGGGGGATCTCCGCCGAGGCCAGGTCCAGCTCGAAGATGGCCTCGATGCCGTCGGCGGCGGCGGCGGGATCGGACGTGGGGACGAGGCCGGCGTAGGTGGCCCGGTTGCCGTCTCGCCATTCCACCCCTTCTCCCGTGGTGAAGGTGGGGAAGGTGTCGGCGCCGAACTCGTCGGCCAACTTCTGGAACCGGTCCTGACCGGGACCGATCCATTGCCCGCCGTGGTCGATCAGCGCGCCGGTGGCCGTCGACCGCGTCCAGACGCGACCGCCGACGCGGTCACGGGCTTCGGCCACGAGAACGTCTATCCCGGCCCGTGTCAGCTCGCGGGCGGCGGACAGTCCGGCGTAGCCCGCTCCGATGATCAACGCCTCACAGTCGCGGTCCTTCATCCCCACCTCGTCACCCGTCGTGAAGCCGATGCCGGTCCACGGTACCGGTCCCCCCGGCGGGCCGGGAGGTGGCTGGTACCGTTACCGAATCGCCGGTTCCTGGCCGACGGGACGTCGGGTCCTCCCATGGTGAAACTGATCTTCTGCCTCCGCCGCCGTCACGACATCTCCGAAGAGGAATTCCACCGGTACTGGCGCCAGGAGCACGGACCCCTCGTGGCCCGCCATGCATCGGCCCTGGGGATCCGCCGCTACGTGCAGCTGCACACCGTGTCGGGGCCGGTCAACGCCCTCCTGGCCGCCACCCGCCGGTCACCGGAGGCCTACGACGGGGTGGCCGAACTCTGGTTCGACGACGCCGACGCCCTCGTGGCCGGCGCCGCCACCGAGGAGGGACGCACGGCGGCCGCCGATCTCGCTCGTGACGAGGCCCGCTTCATCGACCACGACCGGTCCCCGCTCTTCGTGGCCGAGGAGCACCCGGTCATCGGCTGATGGCCGGCTGGATCCCCGGCGCCGCCGCCGCCGGCGCCGCCGGCGAGAGCGAATTCGCCCGCCTCTTGGGCCTGAGGGAGAACCTCTTCCGTCACTACCGGGACTTCTACGCCCGCTTGTGGGACGAGACGGTGATGGACCCGGTGGTGGTGGAACTCTGCCGGCTGCGCGTCGCCCAGTTGCTCGGGTGCGGCGCCGAGACGGCGGTCCGCTCCCGTCCGGCCGTGGACGAGGGCCTGTCCGAGGAGGAGGTGGCGGCGCTTGCGACATGGCCGACGGCGACCCTCTTCGACGACACCACGCGGGCCTGTCTGGGCTTCGCCGAGCAGTTCGTGATCGACCCGTCGGGGATCGGGGCCGACGACCGCTCCCGGCTGCGCGCCCTCGTGGGCTTCCCCCGGATGGTCGGACTGGCTCAGGCCGTGGCCGCCTTCGACGGTTTCGCCCGCTTCCGCCTGGTGCTCGGGATCGGTGCTGTTCCCGGGAACACCCCCGGCGGGGTCACCGTCGTCGACGTCGGAGAGCCCGACCGATCGGCGCCGGTGGTGGCCGTCGCCGGGGACGGGGATCCCGACGACCCCGCCCGCGGCTTCGCCGCGGCCCGACCGGAGCTCTTCGCCTCCTTCGAGCGTCTCTACGCCGTCTTGTGGTCGGGCGGTGTCGTGGACCATCCGTCGAAGGAGGTGGCGCGCCTGCGCAATGCCCGGGTGACGGGCTGCCGGTTCTGCCGGAACGTCCGCTTCGCCCGTGCCCGCCGCGACGGGCTGACCGAGGACCTGGTCGACCTGGTGGATGACGGATACGAGGCCACGGCGCTGTCCGACGCCCACAAGGCCGTCATCGGCCTGGCCGACGCCTTCCTGGTCGATCCCCGGACGGGCCCCGGCGGCCACACCAGGGAGGCGCTGCTGGCGCACTACGGGTCGGCGGGGACGGTCGAGTTGACCGCCGGCCTGGCCCTCTTCATGGGGTTCTCGAAGATCGCCGTGGCCCTGGGGGCGTTCCCCGACGATTTCCCCACCACGGTGATCCCCACGCCGGGGGACAGCGCGTGGGGACCCTGACGGTTGGGGACCCTGATCAGTCCTCGAGACGGAGAGCGGCGACGAAGGCCTCCTGGGGGACCTCGACGCGGCCGATGGATTTCATCTTCTTCTTGCCCTCCTTCTGCTTCTCGAGGAGCTTGCGCTTGCGGGTGATGTCGCCGCCGTAGCACTTGGCCAGGACGTCCTTGCGCCTGGCCTTGACCGTCTCCCGGGCGATGACCCGTCCGCCGATGGCGGCCTGGATGGGGACGTCGAAGAGTTGCCGGGGGATGAGGGTGCGGAGCTTCTCCGTCATCTTCCGGCCGTAGATGTCGGCCTGGGACTTGTGGACGACGGTCGAGAAGGCGTCGACCGGAATCTGGTTGATGAGAAGGTCGACCTTCACCAGGGCCGCCGTCTTGTAGCCGTCCGCCTCGTAGTCGAGGCTGGCGTAGCCCTTGGTGCGGCTCTTCAGCTGGTCGAAGAAGTCGATGACGACGTCCCCGAGCGGAATCCGGTAGAGAAGCTCGACGCGTTCCGAGGAGATGTACTCCATCCGGTCGAGCTCCCCCCGTCGCGTCTGGCAGAGATCCATGACGGTGCCGATGTACTCGGTGGGGACGATGAGGGTGGCCCGGAGCATCGGCTCGTCGATGTGATCGAGCTTGCTCGCCTCGGGCATCTCAGAGGGATTGTCGAAGCGGACCTCGGTGCCGTCGGTGCAGTGGGCCACGTAGGCCACCGACGGTGCCGTGGCGATGAGCGAGAGGTTGAACTCGCGCTCGAGCCGCTCGCGGACGATCTCCATGTGGAGAAGACCGAGAAAGCCACAGCGGAAGCCGAAGCCGAGTGCCCCCGACGACTCCGGCTCGAAGGTGAAGCTGGAGTCGTTCAGCCGCAACCTGTCGAGCGCCTCGCGCAATTCGGTCAGCTCGTCGCCGTCCACCGGATACAACCCGCAGAAGACCATGGGTTTGGGGTCGCGGTAGCCGTGGAGGGCCTCGGCGGCGGGGTGGACGGCGTCGGTCACCGTCTCGCCCGACCGCGCCTGTCCGACGTCCTTGATCCCCGAGATCAGGTACCCCACCTCTCCCGGCCCCAGTTCGTCCACCGGCGTCGGGTCGGGGGTCCGCACCCCGATCTCCTCGATCTCCTGGACCGTTCCCGCCTGCATGTAACGGATGCGCGACCGCGTGCGCAGGACGCCTTCCATGACCCGTACCGAGCTGACCACCCCGCGGTACTGGTCGTAGGCCGAGTCGAAGATCAGGGCGCGCAGGGCGACATCGGGATCCCCCGTGGGTGGCGGGACGCGCTCCACGACGGCGTCGAGAAGGGCGTCCACCCCGTCACCGGTCTTGGCCGAGATGCGCAGGATGGTCGCCGCGTCGATGCCGAGGACCCGTTCGATCTCGCCGGCGTACCTCTCGGGATCGGCCGCCGGTAGGTCGATCTTGTTCAGGGCGGCCACGATCTCGAGGTTGTTCTCGATGGCCTGGTAACAGGTGGCCAGAGTCTGGGCCTGGATCCCCTGCGAGGCGTCGACGAGGAGGACGGCCCCTTCGCACGCCGCCAACGACCGGGAGACCTCGTAGCCGAAGTCGACGTGACCGGGCGTGTCGATGAGGTGGAGGACGTGGTCCTTCCAGCGGACCCGGACGTTCTGGGCCTTGATGGTGATGCCGCGCTCCCGCTCGATGTCCATGGAGTCGAGGTACTGCTCCCGCATGAGCCGGGGATCCACCGTGTTGGTCAGCTCGAGGATGCGGTCCGAGAGGGTCGACTTGCCGTGGTCGACATGGCTCACGATGGAGAAATTGCGGATCCGGTCGGTCTCAAGCACGGCCCCCGGAGCGTACCGGCGGCGGCGGGACGGACGGACCGGTCACGATCCCGACCGGGTTCGGACGCAGGAGTGGGGCCGGGGCGACCGGACCGGACGTGCCTGCTACGCTCGGGTCCCCGCGGTGACACCCGATGGCGTCGCCTGATGGTCTGAACCACCGAGCGCACCGGGCGCCGGCTCCCTGCCCCTCGAACAGCGAGAATGTCACGTGGCCAACATCAAGAGCCAGATCAAGCGGAACCGCCAGAACGAACGTCGGCGCCTGAAGAACAAGTCCGTCCGTTCGGAGATGCGCACCCGCACGAAGACGGCGGTGGGCGCCATCGAGACGGGGACCGAGGACTCCGTCGAGGCCATCCGGGCCGCCGTGAAGCGCATCGACAGGGCCGCCGCCCAGGGCGTGATCCACAAGAACCAGGCGGCCAACCGGAAGTCGCGGCTCATGCGGCGCGCCGCTCGGGCCGGTTCCGAGGAACCGGTGAGCGCCGAGCCCGCCGCCACCAAGAAGCCCGCCGCCAAGAAGGCGTCCGCCAAGAAGTAGGTTCCGGGGCGCGTCCCGTCCTTACGACGGGGCCCGCCGCCGGGATGTGGTCCGTCCCCCACCGCGTGCCGCCGAGCCCGCCTCGCGGACGCCGCCCAGCCGGCTGAGCCGCCCCACCAGCACTTCGAGGACGGTGGCGTCGGACAGAGCGGTCCGGCCCCGGACGTCGAGGTCGGCGTCGGCCAACAACGTCACCGCCCGACCCAGGCGCGCCGGCCCCATCCGTCGACCCTGCTCGAGAGCCTTGCGGGCGGGGAAGGCGCTCCGGGTGCCGAGAAGGGCGGCCGCTTGTTCACCCGACGTCACGCCGGCGCCGTCGAGGCGGAGCATGGACTGGTAGTGACGGTGCAGGATGGAGAGGACGACGAGGGGATGGGACCCGCCCGGACCGAGCAGCCGCCCCAGGGCCGTCAGGGCGGAGGCCGTGTCTCCGGCGTCGATGGCGTCGGTGAGGTCCCACGGGGCCACCCGACCGGCCTCGCCCAGGAACGGCTCTAGCTGCTCGGAGCCGACGGCCGCCCCTGGTCCGTAGGCGGCGGCCAGCGTGTCGAGGAGGCCCTGGACCCGGCTCAGGTCGCCCCCCAGGTGCTCACCCAGTCGGGTGGCGGCCCGGACGTCGAGGTGGACCGGCGCGTCGCGGAGTCGATCGACCAGCCATTGGGTACGGGCCCGACCGGTCCCGACGGCGGTGTCGACCACGGTACCGATCCGGTCGACCGCCTTCACCAGGGCGGCCGGAACGGTCCCCCCGCCGGCCACCAGGACGAGAACGACGTCGGGGATGGGGTCGTCGAGACAGGCGATGAGCCGTCCGGCGTCGGCGGCGACGAGCCGGCCGGCGTCTCGGACCACCACCACACGCCGATCGGTGATGAAGGGGGGTGTGGTGAGGGCGTCCACGATGATCCCGACGTCGAGATCGGGGGCGCCCGGACCGCCGTGCTCCTCGGTCACGGTGGCCGCCTCGCGCTCTCCGACCAGGACGTCGAGCAGTTCGTGGACGGCCTGGCCCACGAGCGACGGATCGTCCCCCCGGACCAGATAGACACCGACGCCGGCGTGGACGTCCTTCGTCGGGGGACGGGTGGCCATCGTCAGGCCGCTTCCAGGACGGCGGCCAGGCTGTCGCAGACGCGGCGGGTGCCGGCCACGTCGTGGACACGGACGATCCGGCAGCCCAGAGACACCCCCACGGCGGCGGCGGCCAGGGACGCCTCCCCCCGGCGGTCGATGTCGAGGTCCAGGACGGCGCCCAGAAATGTCTTGTTGGAGGCGGAGAGCAGAAGGGGATGGCCCAGCGCGGCCAGGACGGCGGACCCGCGGAGGAGGGTCAACGACTGCTCGGCCGTCTTGCCGAGGTCGAGCCCGGCGTCCAGGATCACCCGGTCGGGGCCGATGCCGGCCGCCACCGCCCGGGCGGCCCGGTCGGCCAGGAAGGTCCGGACCACCTCGACCACGTCGTCGTAGGCGGGTTCGGGATCACGGACCCGGGGAGCGAGACGGATGTGGGTGGCCACCACGGCGGCGCCGGCCTCGGCGGCGGCCGGCAGGTAGTCGGGGTCGGCGAATCCGCTGATGTCGTTGCCCAGGACCGCCCCCGCCCGGTAGGCGGAACGGGCCACCGAGGCCCGCCAGGTGTCGACCGAGATCGGGACGTCCATCCGGGCGTGGAGGGCTTCGATGGCCGGGATGACCCGGTCGAGCTCCTCGTCCACGGTGACCTCGGGGCCGGGACCGGCCTTCACGCCGCCCACGTCGATGAGATCGGCGCCGGCGGCGACCAACGTCGTCGCCCGGGTGAGCAGGGCGTCGAGCGAGAACGTCGCCCCGCGGTCGTAGAAGGAGTCGGGGGTCCGGTTGACGATGCCCATGACGAGGGCCCGGGTGCCCAGGTCGTAACTACGGTCCCCGAGCACCAGACGCACGAGCGGCGAGGCTAGCAACGACGGTGCTCAGGCAGTGATGGCTCTCGGTACCCTCCCCCTCCCCCGCCGGCCCGGGCCGGGTGGGGCCGGATCAGAAGAGCTGGGCGGACAGCGCCTTGCGGTAGCGCGCCGTGCGGGGATCGTCGGGACCGAGGGTCTCCAGGAGATCGATGAATTCCTGGCGGGCGTCGGTGTCGTCCTTCACCCGGGGCAGCAGCGCGTCGAGGAGGACGTCGACGCCGTCGGCGGGGACCTGGACCTGTTGGGCGGCCAGGCGCGCTTCGGCGGCGACGACGCGCGACGCGGCCGTCTCGGGAATCCGGTTCAGGAGGTCGAGGGCCTCCGAGGGCTGGCCGCCGGTCACCAGGAGCCGGGCCAGGGCCACGACACCGTCAGGATGGTCGGGCTCGAGCTCGAGGGCCCGTCGCAGCGACGCCTCGTCACCGGCGGCGACCAGCTCGTCGGCTTCCGACGGGGCCGGGGCCAGCCGGGCGATGAATTCGGCCACCTGTGGTTCGGGAAGGGCTCCGATGAAATGATCGACGATCTGCCGGTCGCGGATGGCGAAGACGGCCGGGATAGACTGCACACTGAACGCCGTCGACACCCGGGGGTTGTCGTCCACATTGACCTTGACGAGCTCGACGGCACCGCCGGACGCTTCGACCGCTTTTTCCAGAATGGGCCCGAGCGTGCGGCACGGACCGCACCACGGGGCCCACAGATCGACGATGACGGGGACGTCGACCGACCGGTCGAGGACGTCCCGCTCGAAGCTGGCATCGGTGACATCGGTCACAGTGGTCACGGCCCGACGATACCGGAAGAGGCTCGTCACCCATGCCGGTGCCGGGGCGTCACGGTGGGGGCGGCTCCTCGACACCGCGCCCGGACGCGGGAGATAGCGTGCATCCATGGCCGCCCCGCCCACCCTCGGTCACGACGACGTCGAGGGGATCGATGCCGAGCGGGTGGGGAAGTGGTTCACCGAGAACATCACCGGGATCGAGCCCCCCCTTCGCTATGAGCTCATCGCCGGGGGCCGGTCGAACCTGACGTACCGGGTGAGCGATGCCGGCGGCCGTCAGTTCGCACTGCGTCGGCCTCCGCTGAGCCATGTCCTTCCGACCGCCCACGACATGACCCGTGAATACAGGGTGATCAGCGCGCTGGGCCCCACCCCGGTTCCCGTACCCCTCACCTTCGGTCTGTGCGAGGACGAGAGCGTGAACGGACGACCCTTCTATGTGATGGAGTTCGTCGAAGGTCACATCGTCCGCGACGCCGAGACGGCCGAGCGCGAACTCGATCTCGGTGCCCGACATCGTGCCGGGGAATCGATGGCCGACACACTGGCCGCCCTCCACGCCGTCGACGTGGACGCCGTCGGGTTGGGGGACTTCGCCAAGCGCGAGGGGTACATCGAGCGCCAACTCCGGCGCTGGTACGAGCAGTTCCGCAATTCGGCGGTGGACGGCGTCGATACCGCTACCATCATCGGTGTCGTCCATGACCGTCTGGCCGCCGACATACCGCCCCAGGTGGGCACCGCCATCGTCCACGGCGACTACCGGCTCGACAACACCGTGCTCGGCCCCGACGGCGCCGTCAAGGCGGTGCTCGACTGGGAGATCTGCACGCTCGGCGACCCGCTCGCCGATCTCGGGTTGCTGATGGTCTATTGGACCGAAGCCGGGGACGAGGCGGCCCTTCTCGGTGTGACACCGAC
The DNA here is from genome assembly GCA_963800065.1 of uncultured Acidimicrobiaceae bacterium. Taxonomy (GTDB): domain Bacteria; phylum Actinomycetota; class Acidimicrobiia; order Acidimicrobiales; family UBA8190; genus CAWJFJ01. The sequence continues at coordinate 328,707 of CAWCZO010000011.1, forward strand.
CACCGTCCCGGGATTCCCCGGGCGCGCCGAGATCCGGCAGCGTTACCACGACGCCTCGGGACGCAACCTGGGGCGCCTCGACTTCTATGTCGCCTTCGGGTACTGGAAGCTGGCCTGCATCCTCCAGGGTGTGTACGCCCGCTACGTCGGGGGCGCCACCGCCGGGGACCGCTCCAGCGTGGAAGGGTTCGCCAGCAGCATCGTGCGTCTGGCCGAGATGGCGCAGGGCACGCTGGAGGCCCCGTGAAGCGGGGTGGTCGGTCATGACCCTGTACGAACGCCATATGGACCGCGTCCCCGGCGGCGCCGTGCTGGTCGTCGCCCTCGAGGGCTGGGTGGACGCCGGTCTCGGTGCCGACGGCGCCATCTCGGCGCTGCTGTCGGCGGGGCCGACCGAGCTGGTCGCCACCTTCGACGGCGAGTCTCTGATCGACCAACGCGCCCGCCGCCCCGTCGTCCATATCGCGGGGGATCAACGAAGGGCTCACCTGGCCCGTCATCCAGATGCGACTGGGACAGGACCTGGCCGGCGCCGAGGTCTGCTTCCTGGTGGGCCCCGAACCCGACTTCCGTTGGCCCAGTTTCGTCGACTCCGTCGTCGGGCTGTGCCGCCATCTACGGGTCCGGATGGTGGTCGGGTTGGGCGCCTTTCCGGCCCCGGCCCCGCACACACGCCCGGTCCGTCTGGCCGCCACGGCGCCGTCGTCGTCCGCCGACCTGGTCGCCCAGATCGGGATCGTCCAGGGGGAGATCGACGTGCCGTCCGGTGTGTGGGGAGCTCTCGAGCTGGCTTTAGGGGCGGCCGATATCGCCGCCGTCGGCCTGTGGGCCCGTGTTCCGCACTACGTGTCGGGCATGGCGTTCCCGTCCGCCAGTGCGGCGCTGCTCGACGGACTGGCGGCCGTCGCCGGTCTGTCGGTCGACGCATCGTCTCTGCACACGGCAGCCGACGCCTCGTTGCGCCAAGTCGACGACCTGATCTCGAAGAGCTCCGAACACACCGCCATGGTGCGGCAACTCGAACACAGCGTGGACACCGCCGAAGGCAACCCGCTCGATGTCGGACAGCTGCCGACGGGGGACGAGTTGGCCGCCGAACTCGAGCGTTACCTGCGTAACGAGCGCGGTGAGCGGGGTGAGGGGACCACGCCCGAGGGCGACTGATCCGGCGAACGGCGCCGCCGCTGTCGGGTAGGGTGCCCGCGATGCTCATCGACGGCGGAATCAGCTTCGATCCCAGCGACGCCATCACCTCGGCCACGCGAGCCGAGGAGGACGGCTTCGACGGTCTCTGGTGCGCGGAGACGGCGCACGATCCGTTCCTCCCCTTACTTCTGGCCGCCGAGCACACCGAGCGAATCCAACTGGGTACCGCCATCGCCGTGGCCTTCGCCCGGAACCCGATGACGACCGCCGTGTTGGCCAACGACCTGCAGACGTACTCGAAGGGACGATTCCTGCTCGGCCTCGGCTCGCAGATCAAGCCGCACATCACCAAGCGGTACTCGATGCCGTGGTCGCACCCGGCGGCACGGATGCGAGAGTTCATCGAGGCCATGAGGGCCATCTGGTCGGCGTGGCACGACGGGACCAAGCTGGCCTTCCGGGGTGAGTTCTACACGCACACGCTGATGACCCCGTTCTTCAATGCCGGGCCCAACCCCTACGGCGCCCCTCCGGTCTTCCTGGCCGCCGTCGGCGAATTGATGACCGAGGTGGCCGGCGAGGTGGCGGACGGCCTCCTCGCCCACGGGTTCACCACCGAGCGCTACATGCGCGAGGTCACCCTCCCCGCCCTCGAGCGCGGTCTGGCCCGGTCGGGGCGTTCCCGTCAGGGCTTCCAGATTTCGTACCCGGCCATGATCGTCACGGGGACCGACGACGCCGAGATGGCGGCGGCCGTGGAGGGCGTCAAAGCCCAACTCGCCTTCTACGGCTCTACTCCCGCCTACAAGCCGGTCCTGGCCCTCCACGGATGGGGCGACCTGCACTCGGAGCTCAACGTGTTGTCCAAGCGAGGCGAGTGGGTCCAGATGGCCGGACTCATCAGCGATGACATCGTCGATGCCTTCGCCGTAGTCGGTGAGCCCGGGGAGATCCCGGCCAAGCTTCTCGCCCGCTACGGCGACATGGTCACGAGGGTCAGCTTCTACGCCCCCTACCGGATGGACCACCGGCGCGTCCAGGAGATGTTGGCCGGCTTCCGGGCCACGTAGGTTCGAACCGACCGACGTCGTCGGCGGAGACGTCAGACGACGATGTTGACCAGACGGGGCGGGCGGGCGACGATCCGGGACGGTTCGCTACCGTCGAGGACCTCCACCACCCGGGGCGAGGCCAGGGCCAGGGCGATGGCCTCCGACTCGGGGATGTCCGGCGTCACGTCGACTCGGTCCTTCAGCTTGCCGTTGACCTGAACGACCATGGTCACCCGCTCGGCCCGGGACAGATCGGGGTCGTACGACGGCCAGGGCTGGGCGTGGAGCCGGGCGTCGGGGCCGTGACGCCGCTCCCAGGCCTCGGCCGTCACGTGCGGGGTCATCGGCGCCAACATCAGGAGAAGGGCGTCGGCGGCGGCATCGTAGGTGGGCCGGTGGGGCCCGGACTCCTCACGCCGGTATCGCTGCAGTTCGTTTGAGAATTCCATGCAGGCGGCGACCGAGGTGTTGAACGACCAGCGCTCCATGTCGTCGCTGACCTTGGCGATCAGGCGGTGAACGGATCGGGTGATTTCCAGGTCGGCGGGTGTGGGCTCACCCTGGCGCCAAGAGGTGTCACCGCCCCCCTCCACGGTGAGGCGCCAGACGCGATCGAGGAACCGGGCACAGCCCTCGATGATCTCGTCGGTCTGGGCGCTCCAGTCCATGTCGTCGCCCGGCGGACCGGCGAAGAGATGGAAGAGTCTCGAGCGCGTCGGCGCCGACGGAGTCGAAGTACTTCGTCGGCGCGATGAGATTCCCCTTGGACTTGGACATCTTCTTGTGGTCCAGCCGGATCATCCCTTGGGTGAAGAGGCGACGGAAGGGCTCGCGGGGAATTCCCGGGGCCAGGCCCACGTCGATCAGGGCCCGGGTGTAGAAGCGCGCGTAGAGGAGGTGGAGGATGGCGTGCTCGATGCCGCCGATGTACTGGTCGACGGGCATGAAGTGGGCGGCCACCTCAGGATCGAAGGGGCGTTCCTCAGACCACGGGTCGCAGAACCTCAGGAAGTACCACGACGAGTCGACGAAGGTGTCCATCGTGTCGGTCTCCCGCTCGGCCGGGCCCCCACAGACGGGGCAGGTGGTATGGCGGAACGTCGGGTGCCGGGTGAGCGGAGACTCCCCCGTCGGGAGGAACTCGACGTCGTCCGGGGCCAGGACCGGTAGTTGGTCCTCGGGGACACCGACCGCCCCGTGCTCGGGGCAGTAGACGATGGGGATCGGGCACCCCCAGAACCGCTGGCGCGAGACCAGCCAGTCACGCAGGCGGTAGTTCACCGTCCGCCGTCCGATCCCTTCGGCCTCGAACCACTCGATGGCGCGCTCCTTGGCGGCGGCGACGTCCAGGCCGTCGAGGAACCCTGAGTTCTCCTTGAGTCCGTCTCCCGTCCAGGCCCCGCCGTCGAAACCGTCCGGCGGGCGAGTGGTCCGCACCACCGGGAGGCCGTGGGCACGGGCGAAATCCCAGTCGCGCTCGTCCTCCGCCGGGACGGCCATGATGGCACCGGTGCCGTAGCGCATGAGAACGTAATCGGCCACGTAGACCGGTATCTCCCGGCCGGTGAGCGGATTGACGACGTGACCTCCGGTGAAGGCTCCCCTCTTGGCCAGGGCCTGTCCCTCGGCCTCGAACGACGTGCGTTCGTACTCGGTGACCCGGGCCGCTGCGGCGCGAACCTCCTCCACGGCGACACGCTGGGCGTCGGTGGTGAGGATATCGACCAGGGGATGCTCAGGGGCCAGCACGGCGTAGGTCATGCCGAAGCTCGTGTCAGGTCGGGTGGTGAACACCTTCAGGGTGCGACGGTCCGACTGCTCTCCGACCACCGGCATCTCGAACTCGACACCTTCGGAACGGCCGACCCAGTTGCGTTGCATCGTCTTCACCCGCTCCGGCCAGTCGAGGGCGTCGAGGTCGGCGAGGAGCTCGTCGGCGTAGGAGGTGATCCGGAAGAACCACTGTTCGAGGTCGCGTTGGATCACGAGATCGCCCGACCGCTCGCAGGTGCCGTCGGCCAGGACCTGCTCGTTGGCCAGGACCGTCTGGCATCCCGGACACCAATTGACGGGGGCCATGGCCCGATAGGCGAGGCCCGCTTCGAAGAGCCGGAGGAAGATGACCTGGTTCCAACGCATATAGGAGGGGTCATGGCTTCGGATCTCGCGCCGCCAGTCGTAGACCGCACCCAGGGAGACGACGCTGGACTTCAGTTCGGCGATGCGCTCCTCGGTGAAGATGCGGGGGTGGGTCCCCGTCCGGATCGCCGCGTTCTCAGCCGGGAGGCCGAACGAGTCGAACCCGAAGGGCGACAGGACGGCGTATCCCTGCATCGTCCGGTGCCGGACCAGGAGATCGCCGAAGGTGTAGTTCCGGACATGGCCCTGATGGGCCGGGCCACTCGGGTACGGGTACATGCACAGGACGTACTGGGGAGGCCGGGGGTCGTCGGCATCGACCTGGTAGGACCCCTCGTCGGCCCAACGCCGCTGCCATTTCCTCTCGATCTCCTGAACGTCGTAGACCCGCGCCATGGCTGGATTCTACGGAGCCCGGGCGCCGTCCCAGCGATCTCGCCACCGACGAGACGTCTCGGCGCGAGCCGGACCTGGCCGCGACCGGTCCCCGGTCGGCTGGAGCACCGAGAAAAGGCACGTCGGCTCCGCCGACGGCGGGGAGGGACCGTGGACCCCGACCAGGACCGGGGGGAATGCTGAGGGAGAGTCGGGGGACGACGCGACGGGACTGGTATCGTTCCGACTTGCCCGGGGGCGTAGCTCAGCTGGTAGAGCGCTTGACTGGCAGTCAAGAGGTTCGTGGGTTCGAGTCCCATCGCCTCCACGGATGTTGTCGGAATGACAACGTTTTCCCTGGTAAATGCCGTTTTTTCGTTGGCACTAACCGACCGAAGCAAAGTGCGATGTTCGAACCCCCCCGGGGATGACCGAATTCCGGCCCGACCGGTGGCTCGGCTCCGCGAGGGCGCTGAGCGCGGTTACGGACATCTCGTCGCGCGAGCTGAGCGGCTCGCGCGGGAGCCGATTCCCGCGCACTCCGTCGACCAGCCGTGCGGCAGCCGCGGGTCAGGGCTGCATCGCCGCCTGGACGCCGGCGTAGCCCTGCGAGACGTGCTTCTCGCCGCCCATCGTCGTGACCGGTGCCGTGCTGGTCGTCACGTCCGATCGATGTCGGCCTTCTGCGAATATAGGGTGCCTTTGCCCAGCACCGCCGGTCATTGGAGACCGCTCACACACGGCACTTACATCACGGTCCACGCAAATACACGCCTTGACCGGTATCGACAATTACTGCGCCAGCTTGATGGCGGCAGATGAACTCCCACAACGTCAGGTTCCCCACCGTATGTTCGACCCTGACCAACGCTCAACTGAGAGCCGCTTCGACATCCTCGAGAAGAGCGCGCGCCGAGAGTGGCAAGGGCAGCATCAGGTGGCCTTCGAGCAACGGCTCCCACTGGACGGCTTCCGACGGGGGGGTCTCCACGATCACTGCCGCTTCGGGGTGCAGTCGGCCCAGTTCCTCGAGCACTTGTCGACATGACGAGTCGTGGAACCCGAGCGCGGACACCACGACGTCGGCGGATTCGACCAGCGAGCAGCGATGACCGCTCAGAAGCGGGCACCAACTCGATGGCGGGCCTTCGGGCCCGGGACACCACGACACCTTGTAGCCGCTGTCTTCGAGGAGCCCCCATATCACGCTCGCTTCAGCCCCCTCCGGCGCTTCCAGCAGCACTTCGGGACGCGATGTCACCGGAACCTGAGCCTTGATTACTGCGCCCCTAAATACCTGCCCCGAGCCCATATGGACCCCTATCTCTTCGCGACCGGACAGGATCGTCCTCTTGCAGCGTCACCTAGGCCACGCTCCGGCGGTAGAGGACTTGGTCCCGACCTTCCTTGAATGTTCGGAGCCGATCTCTGCTCAGTGCTTGCGTCAAGCAGGACCACTGGTGGCCCGGAACATACAGTGAAATGAGAAGAACGGCCCCCTGGGCCGCTCTTCAGAAACGCTCACTGTCACCTTCGCCAATACCAGTCTTTGTGACGAAGCTCGGATCTCGTCCGAGATTATAATTGTGACAGCCGCGACGGCGCCAGGAAAGAGGCGAAAGTCCCATCTTTGTTACCCCGGCCGCGGATCCGATCCGAACCCGAGACCCTTGAGCAACAGGGCCGAGCGAGTTCGCTCGGCCCTGCCCAGTAGTCACCCGGTTCTCCTTGTGCAATGTGCTAACGGGCATGGCGCGCTACTGCCGGGATTGCTCGGGGTGTCAGAAAGGACCTGCTGACCCGCGCCGAGCGATATCCCTCCGGCCGTGACTATGGGCGGGCCGGTCCGTGGGGGAGCAGAATGGGGCTGTGACCGAGCAGCCGGGACGCGACGACCTCGCCCGATGGATGGAATCGCGTCCGACCAACTACTACGAGGCGACACCCAATCTGCGGTCGGTGCTCGACATCCGGGCCGGCGCCACGCGTACGTCCGGCATGGAGCCCGGCCTCAAGGACTTTGGCGGTGCGGTCGCCGAGGTCATCGATCCCGCCGTCGCGACCCTCGAGCGTCATCGCGAGCTGCCCGCCCACGTCCCCTACGACGGCATCGGCCGGCGGGTCGACCAGATCGAGTTCCACCCCGACTACCGGCGCGCCGGCCAAGCGGTGTGGGCGTCGGGGATCCTGGCGGTGAATCAGGGCGGCCGCGGCGCCTTCGAGCAAGCGGCCTTGTTCTACTTGTTGGCACAAGCAGGAGAAGGGGGCCACAGCTGCCCGGTCGTGTGCACCGCCGGTCTGGCGCGGGCGGTCGAGCGCCGGGGTTCGCCCGAACTCAAAGTGCGTTACCTGTCCAACCTCTTCGAGGTCGACTACGACCGCTGCCTGCGGGGATCGCAATTCCTCACCGAGGTCCAGGGGGGCTCCGACGTAGGCACCAACGTGGCGCGTGCCGTGCCTGACCCGGCCGAGCCCGGCGCATGGCGGATCACCGGCGAGAAGTGGTTCTGCTCGGTGGCCGATGCCGACCTCTTCGCCGTGACCGCCCGCCCCGACGGCGCCAGTCAGGGAACCAGCGGGCTGGGATGCTTTCTCGTGCCCCGGAGCCTCGACGACGTCACCCCCAACGGCTTTCGCATCCGGAGGTTAAAGGACAAGCTCGGCACGCGCTGTCTTGCTTCGGCAGAGATCGATTTCGAAGGCGCCCTGGGCTGGCCCATCGGTGGCGTCGAGGAAGGGTTCCATGTCGCCGTGGAGGAGCTGCTCAACACCTCCCGGTGGCTAAACGCCGTGGGCTCGACCGGTCTCATGCGCCGTGCCTATCTGGAGGCCTCGACCTTCGCGCGTCACCGTCAGGCGTTCGGGCAGGCCGTCGGGTCGTTCCCAGCTGTGCGTGAGCAGTTGGCGGTGATGAAGGTCGAAGAGCAGGCCGCGCTGGCCTCGACGATGGCGCTCACCGGGCTGCTCGACCACCTCAATGGCGGCCAGGCTTCCGAGCCGGAGGTTGCCGTTTACCGGTTCCTCGTCAACGCCAACAAGTACCTCACCTCGATCACGGCCACTGATGTCGTGCACCGCGGGATCGAGGTGCTCGGCGGCAACGGCACGATCGAAGACTTCTCCCCGCTTCCTCGCCTCTATCGCGATGCCGTCGTGTTCGAGAGCTGGGAGGGCACCCACAACGTGCTGTGTGCCCAGGTGTACCGAGACTGCACTCGTCTCGGCCTCGTCGACCAGGTGCTGGCCTGGGCCCGGGGCGAGCTGGCCACAGCCGGCGAACACGACGGCGCGCTCGTCACCGCCGCGCTGGATGCGCTTGAACCCCGCCTGCGACGCTCACTTGCGGACCCCGAATACGCTGCCACCCATTTTCGTCGCCACCTCGACCACCTCACCCGCGTCATCCAGGCATCGTGCCTTCTCACGGAGGCTGTCACGGGAGCCGACGCCCAGAAGAGCGCAGTGGTGGCGCTCTTCGTGCGTCGCCACCTAGCTCCGGAACACCGTCCCGAGGACGAGCCGGGATGGAACGAGCTGGTGGAGGCCGTTGTCGGTGCCGACTTCGGGTGATATTTGCCAGACACGGCACCGGGTCGTCCTATGTCGAGCCGGTCCTTCTTCGTCATGCTGCGGCAGGTGACACTCGACATGCAGGCACGCCACGCCGGCGTCGACGACCACGAGGCCCTCTTGCGCGTCGCCCCGAGCCCCAACGGTACCGGGTCGTTCGCCGAGGTCCTCGGGCCCCGCGGCACCCGGCGCGGGCCCAAAGTCTGGCCACTATCGACCCCGAGGTGTTCGCCCCTGTGGCTGACGGCTCAGGGCTCGACGGCGCCCAACCCGACGGCCCTTTGGCCTGCACCGTCAGGGTGCTGCGGGCCGACCCGTCTCTAGGCGCCGCCTTCACCGACGCCGACGAAGGACGTTTTCGTATCAGCAACCCTCACGCCCACATCGACGTGGTGCACGGGGCCAGCCACTTCGTCCACGACGAACAGCCCGAGCGCTTTCTGGCCGAGATGCACGCCTTCCCCGACTCCCTGTGAGCCCCAAGGGATGCGGGCGCGTCCCGTCTCCCTGATTGTGTTGGTGTAGGCAACGAGGGGTGACACCCGACCAGTTTCTCGCCTCCTGATGGACTGCCCTAGGCCACTAACGAGGGACATCCTCAGGCCACAAGCGGCGGCCGGCAGGACGTCTCCTGCCGGTCGCCGCCGTCCTCATATGCTTTTCAGGTGAAAAGGTTCATCGTGCCGTGAATGGCCCGTCTCCTCGCAAATGTGGAGTCAGGCGTTCGTTGCCTGCATGATGAGCGAGGCCACGGCAGAGGGCTGCGACACATAGATTGCATGGCTGCCGGGAACCTCGACCACGGTGGAGCCGGCCCTCTCCGACATCATCCGCTGTGCGGGAGCCGGGATCATGTGGTCCTCGGTGACGACGAGATACCAACTCGGCTTGGTCCTCCAGGCCGGGTCGGTCACCGCGCCGCTCAGGGCGACGACGCCCCAGGGAACCTGGGAATCGGCCAGGAACTCGGCCTCCTTGCGGGGGAGATCCCCAGCAAAGGCTTCGGGGAATTTTTCCCGGTCGAGGAACAGGAATCCATCCTGGGGCGGGAGGATCGGGGGAACCGGCGCTCCCGGAGGCGGATCTGCGATCAGGGTGTTGACCGATTCGCCCTTGTCGAGAGCAAAAGCCGTGATGTACACGAGGGCAGCCACGTTGTCGTGGGTGCCGGCTTCGCTTATGACGGCTCCGCCATAGGAGTGTCCAACCAGCACCGTGGGGCCGTCCTGCGCACTCAAGGCCCGCTTCGTCACCGCCACGTCATCCTCAAGAGACAACGTTGGGTTCTGAACCACACTGACGTTGTAACCCTCCTCTCGCAAGAGGTCATAGACGCCCTTCCATCCGGAACCATCCACGAACCCTCCGTGCACAAGGACAACGTTTCGAATTCGACTCATGATCGTCTCCTCTCTCGACATCTTTCTCTACGAGTCAATGAGCAGTATCCGCTTCAGAGGTCCCGTTCGCCCCACGAGGCACTCGTAGTCCGAAAACCCGGATCGCGCGTAGTCAGGAGCCGGAGCCGGCTGGGTGAACCCTGAGCGTGGAATCGAGCCTGCCGGTCACCTGTCACATGGTGGCCGGCCTCGACGGAGCCTCCAGCCTCTCTACGGGTTGGGCCATCTCGGGCATCGTGCAAGGCGATCAGCCAACGGGCCACCCTGAGTTGCGATGCTCGCGCGCATAATGGTGGTCGACTGCACTCGCGTAGCGGCTCGATTAGTTGCCGATGCGACACGCCAAGAACCAGAACGTTCGGCCACCGGGTGCTCCGAGGGCGACTCACGGCTGCCGATCGGGTCGACACCCCAGGCCAGTCGACGCTGTTCGTCGGGTCGACAATAATCGCCTCTCCGGCCGTGCAATCAATCGTCCAACCTGCCCTGTCCGAGTCCGAGGTTGCGGTCCTTTCCGCCGAGAGGAGATCAGCAATGCTCTCAGGTGCGATCTTCCTGGATCGGATCGGTGAGAGGGGCGTCCTAGACAGTCTGCTCGACTCAGCCAGCAAGGGAACAAGCGGAGCGCTTGTCGTGTATGGCGAGGCGGGGATGGGGAAGTCGGCGTTGCTCGAATATGCGGCCTCTTCAACGGAACTTCAAGTTGCACACATATCTGGGGTGGAAACCGAGCGATCCTTCGGCTTTGCCGCGCTCCAGCGCCTGCTGCTGCCCTTCGTGCACCAAGTTGATCTAATTCCAAAACCCCAACGAATGGCGCTCCAGTCGGCGTTCGGTCTCATCGAGGGGGGTCCACCCGACCGATTCATGGTTGCACTTGGTGCTCTGACCCTGCTCTCCGTCGAAAGCTCGAAGGTCGGTCTCCTCTGCGTCATCGATGATGCCCAGTGGATCGATATGGAGTCACTTCAAGCACTGGCGTTTGTGGCGCGCCGTCTTCAGGCCGAGGGGATCGCCCTTCTCTTTGGGCATCGGACAACTCTCGATATTCCGGGCGAACTCGCTGGTATTCCGGCGCTCGAGGTCACCGGTCTGCCCAATGACGCAGCGAAAGAGCTTCTCCGAATTGTGGCCGACCAGCCCGTGTCCGAGCAGATCGCCGAACGCATCGCCACCGAAACCAGTGGCTGTCCTCTCGCACTCTGGGAACTCGGGACCACGCTGACCAAAACCCAATCCAATCTCATCGATGCCCTCGCCGAGCCGATGCCCGTCGCCCGCCGCTTGAGGGAGCATTTTGATACTCAGATCGACGCGCTCTCCTCCGACGCCCAGCTGTTCCTGCTCGCAGTTGCGGCCGACGTTAGTGGAGACCGCGCACTCGTCCGAGCCGCAACCCGGGCCCTCGGCTGCAGCCCGGCATCGGAGACGGAGGCCGAGCATGAAGGGTTGATTCTGCCCGGTCCCCATATCACCTTTCGCCACCCGCTGATCCGTGCTGCGGTATACGCTCGCGCCGATCCAGATCTCCGCCGTGAGGTCCATCGCACGTTCGCGGATCTGGTACCGCGGGCGTCTCATCCCGACCGTTGGGCTCGTCATGTCGTTCTCGGCGCCACCGGCCCCGACGCGCGGTTGGCATCTCAACTCGAAGAGACCTCACAGATCGCGAGAGCCCGAGGCGGTCACGCGGCGGAAGCTTCGTTGCTCATTCAGGCCGCCGAACTCACGGAGCCCCTTGGACTCAAAGCGGTTCGCCTCTTGGGTGCAGCTGCCGCCGCTATGAATGCCGGCGACGTCAACCAGGCGATGTCCCTTCTCGAGCAGGCGGAGCTGCACCTCTCCGACCCGCGCGCGATCGCAGAAGCAGCCCAGCTAGGGGCCCAGCTGAGTATCGTAACCGGCCAACCAGGTGTGGCCCCTCGACGGATGCTGGAAGCAGCGCGCCTCTTTCTTCCGTTGGATAACGCCCGAGCTCGCGACGTTCTTCTCGACGCCTTCGCCGCCTTTGCGATCTCCGTCCACTTCTCAGAAATCGCGGCAAGCGATATCGCCCGCGTGGCCAACTCAACGACACCAGCAGGGCCAGGGGTAAGCCTCGAAGACCACCTTCTTGACGGGACATCGCAGTTGGTCTTAGAGGGCCCCGAAATCGCATTTCCACGCTACCGTCTGGCGGCAGAACTCCTGAGAGAGGGAACGGTCACCCACGACCAAATAGCCCGGTGGTCGGTGTTCGGGATTGCGGTGGCCAATGAGCTTCTCGACGATCGCACGTACCAGGCGTGGGCCGAGCGCTGCGACCGATCAGCTCGCGAGAACGGTGCGTTGGTCGTCCTCCTTTTCAATCTGTTTGCGCTCGCCGAAAGCGATCTCCGCGCCGGGGATCTGCTTAGCGCAAGCGCGCGCGTACGAAGAGGCCTTGGATGTGGCGGCTGTTACCGGTCTTCCAGCTGCAGATGAACTGTACCCCCCTATGAGTGCAGAGGCTCGTGCATGGGCTGGGGACGAGGAGCCGACGAGGACCTATGCGGCTCAACTGATCGAACTCAATACCGCATTCAGTGTCGCCATCCCGGTGTTCCAGGGCTACCACGCTCTCGCCATTCTGCACCTCGGAGCAGGTCAATACCGACAGGCACTCGAGGCAACCGAGTACGTGCACACGCAGAGCCCGTTCGGGTTCACGTCGCAAACGCTTCCGTTGGCGATCGAAGCGGCAACGCGATCAAACGAACAAGAACTGGCCACGTCCCTCCTGCTAAGGCTCGACGAGAGGGCGAAGGCGAGCGGGAACCCTTGGGCGTTGGGCCTCGCGGCTCAATCCCGAGCCCTTCTGTCCGTTGGTTCCGAAGCCGAGCAGATGTACAAGTCGGCGCTGGCGCATCTCAGCCAGACCCTGGTGACCCGGGATCTCGCTTACGCCCGACTTCTCTATGGAGAATGGCTCCGTCGGGAGAACCGGCGGGTTGATGCCCGCGAGCAACTGCGTCTAGCCCACGAATTCTTCGTCACGATGGGGGCCAAGGATTTCGCGAAGCGGGCTGAGGCAGAGCTTCTGGCCACCGGAGAGCGAGTCCGTCCTCGGGCGGTCGACAGAACAGCCGATCTCACTCCTCAAGAACGCCGTGTCGCCTCGCTAGCCGCCGAAGGGCAAACGAATTCTGAAATCGCCGCAACGCTGTTTCTCTCCTCGGCAACGATCGACTACCACCTCCGGAAGGTCTATCGCAAACTGAACATCGAATCGCGACGCCAACTTGGAAAGGCGCTGCGAACCTGACCTCGACCTAAGCAAGCTCTATCGGAACTAAAGATGAGGCACCAGCCAGTTTCATCGAGCTCGATTGTTGGGACAACATGCCGGTCTTAATTCAAGGACGTTCTCGATCACGAACAAGATGCAGGCGAGCCGTATCCGCTGGCCGAGAGCGATCCCGGACGGTCCCGTAGGTCATGTCGTCCCCTGGAACCAGACTCATACCGGCATTCTCGCTCGGTCTGCCATGGCCCTGAGGACTTTCGAAGCCGCTGATACCGGTCGTCCTCGTCAATCGGTCGAAACCCAAGCTTGCCCGAGCCGCATGAAAGGCCAACGAGCGAAAGGCTCGGCGAGGTGAGAAAATCATCTGATTGAGGCGACTCAGGGATTGATGAATGACGTACGACAGAATCGTTTCGTATAGCCATGCGGCCGATGGGCGGCTGGCGACCCATTCGGGCGGTGGCGCTGCGTCATTCGTGGATGAATTGTGAAAAGCATCGCACCCCGGCTGATAGGCCGGGACCGGGAACTCCAGTTGCTCGCCGAAGTGGTCGAGCGGGCAATCATGGACGGTGAGATGCTCCTCCTCTCGGGGGATCCGGGAGTTGGCAAGACGGCACTGTTGGATGCTGCGGAAGTGACCGCATCCGCGCTCGGAGCTCTGGTCCTACGGGCCGCTGGCGTTGAGTTCGAAGCCGGAATCGCTTTCTCTGGCCTCAACCAGGTTCTGCTTCCACTCTCTGGGCGCATTGTCGAGTTAGCTCCCCTTCATCGGAACGCACTCAACGTCGCCTTGGGACTTTCCGATGGCGAGCCTGCCGACGTCCTCGTCGTCGGAATGGCAGCTCTCATGCTGCTGCGCTTAGCAGCGACGGAGCGACCACTGGTATTGATTGTCGACGACGTGCAGTGGCTCGATCGGTCGACGGCCACAGTCCTCGGGTTCCTGGCTCGCCGCCTAGCGGGATCGCCGATCGGCCTGATCACGGCCACCCGCTCTTGGAGTGAGACTTATCTCGACCGCAGTGGGCTGCCAGAAGAACAAATTGGAGTGCTTGAGCCTGAGCCAGCGAGAGAGCTTCTCGATGCTGCCTTTCCTGACCTCGTAGGCCGTGTGCGTGAGAGGGTTTTCACCGAGGCGCAAGGCAACCCTCTCGCTCTTTTGGAGCTACCACGCGGACTGAGCAGTTCGCAACGCACGGCCGCCCGCCCCCTTCCGAGGGATCTACCGTTGAGTCACCGAATACAAGCACTGTTCGAGTCTCAGATCGTCGCGTTACCTCGCCCGACGCAGGACGCCTTGCTACTCGCTGCCGTGGAGGGCACGGGCGACCTACGCGTTATGCAGGCAGCTGGTGGAGCGAGTCTGGCCGTCAACACCCTTGCCGCCGCAGAGCAAGCTGGTCTGGTCCACATCGACCTCAGCGCCGGTCACCTGGCGTTTCGCCATCCCCTCATCCGAGCGGCGGTGATCGAGGGCGCAGCCAGCGCCGATCGGCGTCGCTGTCACCGGGTGTTGGCGCCACTTCTGATGGACCAGGTTGAGCGACGGGCCTGGCATCTCGGCGAGGCCGCTGTTGGACCGGATGAAGAGGCAGCCTCGTGCCTTGAGAGTGCCGCTGATCTGATGTTGCGACGAGGTGACCCTGTCGGTGCGATTGGCACCTTGGTCAAATCTGCCGATCTGAGCCCCGATGGTGCCGACCGCAGCCGCCGCTTGGCACAGGCCGCGTACATCGGAACACTGGGTATCCAGCAGGCTGGTCCGGTCTCCTCGCTACTGGACGACGCCCGTCACGCCGGCTTGGACAAAAGTGGATCGCTGCTCTTTGCCGCCGCTGGAGCCATAGTGCTGGTGGACGGCGACGGCGACGTCGAGACCGCTCATCGCCTCGTCCTCGGCGCGTTGCAGTCTCGGGCTGAGACCCTTGACTCGAACGACCTGTCTGTGACCGCCGCCGTGTCAGCTCTGGCCCATCTGTGCTTTCTCAGCCAACGGCTCGAGCTGTGGGAAGAGTTTCACAAAATCACAAAGAGCCTGATTCCGTCGTTGCCTCTAGAAATACGCTTGTACGCAGCCGGTATGGCCGATCCGGCAAGGATGTCCCGGGACACGTTGGTTGATCTCGATGGTGCCATCAGGAATCTGGACCACGAGCCAGATCCTCTGCGTGTCATCATGATTTCCTCAGCGGGACGGTTTGTTGATCGAATGCACGAGTGTCGCGGTGCACTTGGGCGGGTCTCCCGAGACGCGGCGAACAATGATGCAGTGGGTAACGCGATCTTGGCTCTGATGCTTCTTGCTTCTGATTCCTACGAGCGTGGGGACTGGGACAACGCTGTCGCACTGAACGACGAAGGAATACAGCTTTGCCAAGCCAGTGGATCTCGGTTCAATGAATGGGGTTTCCGGTCCACCGCCATGTTTATCGCTGCCGGTCGTGGTGAGACTGACACACTGAAACAGTTGACCGACGAACTGGTGAACTGGGGTACGCCTCGGCAGGTTGGAATCATTTCCACTTACGTGCACAAGGCGCTTTCTCTCGCTGCTCTTGGGAATGGGGACTACGAGGAGGCGTATCAACAGGCGACCTTCGTCACGCAACCTGGTGCCATTACCTCTCATGCAGTCCTCGCCCACCAAGTGGGCTTCGACCTCGTTGAATCTGCAGCAAAAACTGGACGCATCAAGGAAGCCAGGGAACACGTTCATGCTATGCAGAAATCCAACATCGGGATGATCTCGGCCCGGTTGAACATGATGGTGAAGGCATGCGAAGCCGTCGTCTCGGACGAGGAGGCCGCCTCCGACATATTCAACGCCGCCCTTGCTGTTCCTGGGATCGGACGCTGGTCTTTCGACGTGGCCAGGGTCCAGCTTGCTTACGGCGAGTGCTTGAGGCGCATGCGGTCCAACAAGGCGGCCAGGATGCCGCTCAGTGCCTCCGCCGAGGTCTTCCGACGGCTGGGCGCGAAAGCCTGGGAAATCAGGGCGACCAATGAACTCCGGGCTACTGGCGTCACCAGGTCTGGCGCTCGTGCTGAGGCGAAACTGACACCGCAAGAATTAGAGATCGCCTCCTTAGCGGCGGCCGGCCTTTCGAACAAAGAGATCGGCGCCCGGCTGTTCCTCTCTCCTCGAACCGTAGGAGCTCATCTTTACCGGGTGTTTCCGAAGCTTGGCATCAGGTCGCGAGCGGCCTTGCGCGACGCGCTCGCCGCCAGCAACCTCACCCCTGAATCTTCTCATCCGAGTCCTTGATGCCAGCTACCCCGGCACCTCGCCTCTGGCCTAAGGAATACCTGCTGGGCCGGTCGCTGTAGGTCGACCCTCGTCCTCAGGCTCCGACACGCCCCGCCGGGCAGGCACTGATTCAGTCACCGCCGCACGTGACAACCTGGCCCGATTGAGTGAGGTCTGGCTCACGACCAAGGGGCGATATGTGGCATCACTGAGCCCTAGGGGCGAGTGCGCGGTCCGGAGCTGCGACGGCGGAACTGCGTCCGTTGCCGAAAGACCCGATGTAGGTACGACCGGTCCTTCGATCGGACACCAGAGTCATTTGACCGAAGCTACGGCGACGGGTTCTGCCTCACCATGAAGTGAGTATCAGCCGCAAATTGAGCCGACCAGGGGCCAAGCGTTCCCCAACAGCCCAAGGGCTGAAGGGCACCGGGTTGAGTGCAATGCCGTCGGGCAAAGGAGCCAGGTCATGAGCGTCACCGACTATGTCATCGACATCCTTCTTATCGCTGTCATTTTCCGCCAAGTCCGCGCTCGTCATCTGACCCCTCGTTCGGCTCTCCTCCCGTTGGCTCTTCTGGCCGTGGCTGGAGTCGTCTACCTCCGACCTTTCACGGTCGGCGGCAATGACGTCGCCCTGATCGTGGTCCTGACCGTGATCGGTCTCGTTCTCGGCGCTGGGAGCGGGTTGGCTGACAAGGTGTGGCAAGGGGAGCAGGGCTCCGTGATCTCACGGGCCACCGCAGTCTCCGTGATCACCTGGGTGCTAGGCATGGGATTCCGATTCGGGTTTGCCTACTACAGCTACCACTCGGGTGCCCACGCCGTGTCTACTTTCTCCGCTCATCACGACATCACCGGGGCCAGAATCTGGACCACGGCTTTCGTCCTCATGGCGTTCGGACAAGGCCTTGCCCGTATCGGTGTCCTTCAATTGCGCCGTCATCAAACAGCGAGAGCCTCGGTTGTGGTCGGGCAGGGCGGACATGGCTCCCTCCGTCAACGCAGCCATGTCCTGGGTCTTGAGCAGGGACAACGGACCTAGGAGCCGATGCGCACCGATACGACCTTCGGAGTAAGCCGTGACGACAATGCTTTCAAACACGGAAGCCTCCCAGTCTCACTCGGGAGAACATGGACGTGAGGCGGAACCAGCCACCGCGGCTCAAAGATTGCGACTGCCGCCGAACCTGTTCGCTATTCCATTTGGGCTAACCGGACTCGGAGAAACCTGGCATGCAGCGGGAGCAACGCTCGGGACCCCGGAGGTGGTGCCGGATGCGATTAACATCCTGTCCGCCCTGGTTCTAGTCCTGTTGGTCGGGGCCTACGGGTCTCAGGGACCCAAACGGATACAACAGGACCTGCGAGACCTTGTTCTCTCGCCTTTCGTGGCCTTGCCGGCAATCACCGGAATGCTCCTGGCCGCCGCTCTCGGTAGGTATGCCTTGGGTGCCGGACGCGATCTGGTGATCGTCTTCCTGCTTATGACCGTCGCAGTTGGGGGATGGCTGACGGGACAGTGGATCGTCGGCGACCTTGAGCAGGACTCGCTTCATCCCGGCCATTTCCTCCCCACCGTAGCCGGGGGCTTGATCGGCGCCTACAGCTCCGCCCAGGTCGACCTTCACCTCATCGCCGAGGCGTCGTTTGGTATCGGCCTCGTGTGCTGGTTCCTCATCGGTTCCATGCTCCTCGGCCGACTGCTCGTCCGACCGATGCTGCCCCCGCCGCTGCTTCCGACCATGGCGATAGAGCTCGCGCCTCCTGCTGTAGCCGGCATCGCTTACTTCGCTATCGACGGCGGAGTCACGAACGGCTTCGCCTGCGCCCTCGGAGGCTACGCCGTCCTCATGGCACTCGTTCAGCTCCGTCTGCTGCCCTTGTACGCCCGGCTGCCCTTCGGCCCCGGGTTCTGGGCCTTCACCTTCTCCATGGCCGCCGCCGCCACCGATGCTCTGGTGTGGATCGCCCTCAAGAAGCCACCGGGTGCAACCGCCTACGCCATCACAGTTCTCGTGGTGGTCACTGTCTTCGTCGCCACGATCCTCGCCCGCACTGTGGTCCTCATAGCTGATGGCCGGCTCCTCTCGAGGTCGTCAGTCCAAACCGAAAGGACAGCGCCATGACCATGACCACGTCCCGGTTCACCAGTAATCCGTACCTCGCCGGGAACTTTGCCCCGGTCCGGGAGGAGCACGATGTCAGTGATCTCCCAGTCACGGGGGCGATCCCGCCCGAGATCGGCGGTCTGCTTCTGCGCAACGGGCCGAATCCGGTGCTCGACCCCGACCTCACCGCGTACCACTGGTTCCTGGGCGACGGGATGCTCCACGGCGTGGAGCTGTCTGGAGGTCGCGCCCGGCACCGCAATCGCTGGGTGCGGACGGCGGCGGCCTGTGCCGCACTAGGCGAGCCCGCCCCAGCCGGTCCTCCCGAGGTGAACGGCATTCACTCGGTGGCCAACACCAGCGTCGTGGCCCACGCCGGGCGGATCTACGCACTCGTCGAGTCAAGTCTGCCCACACAAGTACGTCCCGATCTGTCGACCATCGGGGCCTCAGATTTGGGTGGCCGTCTCGCGTCCCCTTTTACCGCACACCCGAAGATCGACCCGTCGACGCAGGAGATGCTGGCCTTCGGTTACGACATGTTTACCGAGCCCTTTCTCCGGTACCACGTCCTCGATCCCAACGGTTCCCTCGTGCGGACCTCGGCCATCGACATCCCCCGGCCCGTTCTCATGCACACCTTCAGTGTGACGGCCACACGTGTCGTGTGGCTTGATCTCCCCCTCGTGTTCGAACTGGACCTCGTCGGTCGCCAACCGATGCCCTTCACCTGGCGACCCGAACATGGTGCGCGCGTCGGAATCATGTCCCGGGTGGGGGAATCTGCCCCTATCATGTGGATCGACATCGAGCCTTGCTACGTCTTTCACGATCTCAACGCCTTCGATGACGCCGACGGCAACGTCGTTCTCGATGTAGTGGTGTACCCGGACATGTTCCTGACCGATCTCTACGGGACGGGGGCCTCGTCGCCACCTACCCTCGAACGCTGGACCATCGACACCGCGGCGAGCCATATCCGGCGCGAGACACTGGACGACGCGGCTCAGGATTTTCCCCGCATCAACGACGGTTACCGGGGCCGGAGGCACCGCTACGGATACACCACCGACGCCCAGATCAATGCCAGCACCGTCGGCCTCGGCGGCCTCAGGAAACATGATGTGGTCAAAGGAACGGTCGAACACCACGACGTGGGCCATGGTAACGGCGCCTCAGAGCCTGTCTTCATACCGACTCGAGACGACTCCGGTGAGGACGCCGGCTGGGTGGTAAGCGTCGTGTTCGACGCCCAGCGTCAGGCGAGTGACGTGGTGCTGCTCGATGCCACCGCCTTCGAGTCGCCGCCTGTGGCAACGATCCACCTGCCCTACCGGGTGCCGTTTGGTTTCCACGGTTCATGGCTCCCAGGGATCGGGTTGGGCGACTGATGTGTCCAGCCGCTCGTGCCGATACGCAGTCATGACGCGGACCTTGGCTCGAAAGGAAAGGACGAGTACGTCATGTCTACCGGTTTCTGGCCGAACAGCGCACGACTCGCCGTCACCGTCTCCATGCAGTTCGAGGCGGGCGGACAGCCGATAAGTGGAGCGCCTGGTCCAATATCAGAGCCCGTCGCCGAAGGATATCCGGACCTAACCCAGAACTCATTCTACGACTATGGGATCCGTGAGGGCATCCCGCGGATGCTAAAGCTGTTTGACAAACACGACCTGAAGGGCACGTCCTTCATGATCGGAGAGGCCGTCGACAAGCACCCTGAACTCGCACGCGAGATCGTTCGTCGCGGTCACGAAGCTGGCGCACATGGTCGGCGGTGGGAGAATCAATACCTTCTCGATCCGGAAGCAGAGAGGTCCTGGATCACCGATGGCGTAGCGAGCATCGAACGCGCCACCGGCACGACGCCTCTGGGCTATAACACCTACTGGATTCGTGGGAGCGTCCATACCCTTGAACTGCTGCAGCAGCTTGGGTTCACCTATCACATCGACGACCTCTCAGCTGATGAACCGTTCATCCAGCAGTTGCCGGGCGGGCCGTTCGTGACGGTGCCATACACGGTGAACCTGAACGACATCGCATCGTTCGACTTCGCCGGGTTCTCGCCCGACGATTACGAACGCCAGCTCCGAGACGAGTTCGACCAGCTCTATGGGGGGGACACACGACGCCGGATGATGTCGATCGCTCTCCATGACCGGATCTCAGGTCACGCCTCCCGCACTCGGGTTCTCGATCGATTCTTCACCTGGGCAAAGCTGCGACCCGATGTGTGGTGGGCCCGCCGAGATGAGATCGCCTCCTGGGCGCTGTCAACCCCTGAAGTGACACCACAGGTCGACCGGGAGCCCGCTGCGGAGAGTGGGCTCGCCGGCGTTAGTCGGTCGCCACTTGTCTCAGCTGCAGCCAACCCCGTCGAGATATCCAGCAGACCATAGCGAGGTTCGACGACCAGTCAACTACGGAGGGAAACCATCATGTCCGCCACAGATTCACAAGTGATCGATGTTGGTCAACTCGCTAAGAATAAGGCGATCATTCGGGAGGCCTTTGACGAGTGGGTGGCAGGGACCGGCGGGGTCTTCAATCTTCTCAGTGAGGATGCCACCTGGACGATCGTCGGTAACAGCCCGGTGTCCCGGAGGTACGGCAGCCGGCAAGAGTTTATGGACGCAGTCATCGATCCGTTCAACGCAAGGATGTCCACTCCGCTCGTCCCAAATGTCCGCGCCCTCTACGCCGACGGTGACACCGTCATCGCCTTCTTCGATGCGGCCGCAACGGCCAAAGACGGTCAACCCTATTTCAACACCTACACCTGGTACCTCACGCTGCACGATGGCAGGGTCATCGAGGCTGTGGCGTTCTTCGATACCATCGAGTTCACCGACTTCTGGAATAGGGTCTCACCGGCCGAGTGAGCATCACTTCTAACACGGAGCTTCTACAGCACGCCCACAGCGGTCGTGAGTAAGGTCCGAATTAGGCCGTCCTTAGTGGCCCACGTGGGTGAGGCATCTATATCGGGGGCTTGGGAGTTGCTCACAACGGGGCCCGGTATTGCTCCACCGGGCCATCCATCTGGCCGGGATGAACGTGTTCGATCCCACTGCGTCGGATCTGGAAGCCGCGCTCATATCATCTGGTCGGAAGATTCCGGATGGCCGTCGACAGACGGTCCATACCTGCGGGCCGCTCGACCACCGGCAATCCCGGTCGGTTTGCGGTGGCGACATGCACCCAGCAACCCGTGGCGATACCTCAGGTGCCTGTGGCGGTCAGCCGGATCACCGTGCCTCGAGGGACGAGATGAGAGACATTTGACTGATGATGCCCGAGGTTGATTTGGACATCTTGGACACTAAGCCACCATTCAAACGACCGAAGGAAACGATATGTCAACAGGCAAGACGGCTGAACCACCAATTGCCGCGGCTGACGACGACCAAGTCGAGTCCCTGGACGGTCGAGGAGACCGTCGCCCGTCTATCGGCCACTGTGGCCGCTCGAGGAATGAAGGTCTTTGCCGTGGTCGACCACAGCGGCGAGGCGCGCGTGGTTGACCTTAAGCTACGGGACACCAAGCTCGTTATATTCGGTAGCCCGCAAGCCGGAACCCCCATAATGGACGCGGTGCCTCTAGCCGCACTTGACCTACCGCTCAAGGTTCTTGTCTGGACAGATGGAGGTCAGACGAAGCTCAGCTACACAACCCCGGCCGCGATCGGTGAACGCTATGGCCTCAGTCCCGAATTAACGGCCAAAGTCGCGGGGATCGACGCGATAACGGATTTGGTAATCGAGCGCTAAGACATCGACGAGCCGTCAAGTCCTGCCGGGGGAAGCTGCAGGGTATCGACGATCCATGGTTGGTTCCGAGGTTCAGCTCCGACGTGAGGCGCTGGCGTCGACTAGCGCTCGGAGCGATATCGGGCGGAGGTGATCCTTGACAGTTTCGGTGCTCGGCCATGGACATGCCGATTGCTGTCGACGAGGTGCGCCGGAAGGGGTCGAGTTCGGGCTTCCGGTGTGAGACCACATCTGCCGGAGGGCCTCGTGGACCAAGCCTTCGTCGGATAGCATCGGAACGGGCCGGCCGGTCCATCTCGCAGCGAATCTTGGCCCACTCACCGACCCTTAAAATCGGCCCGATTGTGGCTCTACGCAGGGATAATATGTCACCTGCAGAGATGACTTCTACTCGGTTGGACAGTGGCATACCTCGGCCTTCTACCGCGACATCATGCGGCCGCAGGGACTCGACAACCACATTCAGATGTGTTTGTCCGAGACACCAGGGCCCGATGCCGGGACGGTCCGTTCGGCTCTTCTTTCTCCGCGCATCGGGTCCTGACTTCTCCGAGCGCGACAGAGCGCTCCTCAACCTGCTGCGCCCCCACCTTCAGCAGGCCTACCACGATGCAGAGCGCCGACGGAGCCCTGTCCCTGACCTCACCCCTCGCCAGTGGGACTTACTGCACCTGATCGCTGGCGGGCGCACAAACACCCAGATCGCCCGCCAGCTCGGGCTGTCCGAGGGGACCGTTCGGACGCATCTGGAGAACATCTACAGCCGGCTACAGGTTTCCAACCGCACCGCCGCCGTCGTCCGTGCGTTCCCGGGAAGGCGTCGCCTAACGAGCGCGTTCAGTACCGTCATCCCGGTTGAAGTTGGACCCGACCGCTTTTGCCGGGTACACACGCCTTCACCAAGTCGGTGTCGACTGGCACCCGACCGCTATTCGTCTTGACCGCGAATACGGCTCAGGTCGTCGCCAGCAGGAGGTTCGCCAGGCGGACACCTCGGGACTGCCCCGGCGGGGTACGCCGGCACATATCCCGGATGCGCTGCCACGGATGCTCAGATGGGTCGCCCTTGTTGTGCCGGAGGCTCTCTTTTGCCGCGCTCGGGGCCGGCACGACCTTTCAAATCCCTTGGTGGGCCCTTGGTGTGGGAAGGAAGGCGGACGACCTGGCAGCATGTGTCCATGCCATCCGGCGAAGACACACATCCGGCTCCGGGCTGGCTCCTGGACGAGCTCGGTTCGGCGGGCCGAGAGAACATCGACGCCGCCCACGTTGCCCGCTACGACGACAAGGAGGACGCTGATGCCGAAAGGGAGGTGGAGCTTTGCCATGGCCTCGGCCTCGACTCCTCATCGACGGTCGTAGAGTTCGGGAGCGGCACAGGGCAGTTCACGATTGCCGTCTCGTCACGGTGCGCCCGGGTGGTCGCTGTTGATGTGTCAGGAGTGATGCATGAGCGCCTCAGCACAAAGCTCCGGTCCGCTCGCATCGACAATGTCGAACTCGTACGGGCAGGTTTCTTGACATACCAGCACCTCGATGCGCCAGTCGACCTTGTCTACTCCCGCGCCGCACTTCATCATCTGCCCGACTTCTGGAAGGCGCTCGCCTTCGATCGCATTCACGCCATCCTCCGACCCGGCGGAATCTTCAGGCTCTGGGACGTGGTCTTCAACTTCCAACCGTCCGAAGCAGTTCATCGAATTGAGAAATGGTGCGCCACCGGGGGTTCACACGTGGACACTGACTGGAGCCGAGCGGAGCTCGAGGAGCACGTGCGGGACGAGCACTCGACGTTCACGTGGATCATCGAGCCCATGGCCGTGAGATGCGGGTTTACAATGGAGTCGGCTGAGTACTCGGCCGACGGCATGACCGCCAAGTACGTCCTGCGGCGCTCCTGACCGACGTCTAGAGGGCCTGTGTCACCCGGACTCGGGCGGCGGTCTCACCGTGCTGGCCTCCTCGGATGCCGTCAGAAGCCATTGAGAAGGGGAGCAGGATGGGTGGCCTCGGATTACCTCGTAGACGTCGGACGCCCCAGGTCCTAATGAAAGACGCAGGTTACCGAGACGTGGGTGATCTGCCCCGGAGAGACGTGGACGATCCGACTCCCGCATCCGGGGAGACCCCCGGTTTGGCCAATGTCTCGACCGGTGATCCGGTAGCTTCCGGCAGGGACGCCAACGACGAATTCGCCGTCGCTTCGTGCCGCGGTCCGATAGGTCGCATGGGTGCCGGTGACGGCGATGGACCCCGACGACGGAACACCACCGCCCGCTGTCACGGACTTTCCCATCCCGTAGAACACACCATCAATCGTCCCATTCGACGAGGAGCAACCCGACGATGCCAGCCCGAGTGCTCCGACGAGAAACACTGCCAATCCGAACCGACCCCAGCCTCTCCTCATACAGACCCCTCCACGCATGATCAGACGCCGCCGAGGTGGCTGGAGTTCCCCTGGTGTTGTCGCATCAGTGATATGGGTTCGGGCGCCCTCGTACCATCTGCCATGATTCAGGCTTGGAGGAGGACAGGCCGGAGTGAGCGCGGCCATCACTTCGGGGTCGGTCGGCGCTGTCGCCGGAATCGTCTTTGCCTCCGCCGCGCTGCAGCGGGCCGTGGGGTTCGGTTTCGCGCTCTTGGCCGTGCCGCTTCTGGCCTTCGTCGTGCCGACCAAGAGCGCCGTCATCATCGTCTTCCTCAACGGAACTCTCACGTGCGCCTGGCTGACCCTGCGCCTCCACCGTGATACGGAGTGGTCGACGGTCCGGCAACTGGGAGCGGGCGTCCTCATCGGTGCGCCCGTCGGGGTGGTTGTCTTGCGCCTCGTCTCGGCGGGAGTTCTGCGTCTGGTGTTGGGAGTGACCATCGTCACGGCGGCCACGTGGATCATCGTCCAGACCCGCGTCGGTCGCCCCCGGCCGGCACGCTCTCGCCGACTGACCACGCTCACGACCGGCGTGATCAGTGGGGTGCTGAACACGGCTCTGGCCACCAACGGACCTCCCTTGGTCTACGAACTTCGCCGCAGCGGATTCAGTGACGATCGGTTCCGGGCGACCATCTCGTCGGTCTTCCTCGTCTCCAACGTCGTCGGTCTCCCCCTGCTCGCCGCCGCCGGGCTCGTCAGCGCATATGACCTGGAGTATGCCGCTGTCTCGCTCCTGCCCTGCGTCTTCGGCATCGCCGCCGGCTCCTGGATCGGGGGGCGCATGGCCACCGGGCACTTCGTCGTCGCCGTGGACGTGCTCCTCTTGGCTACCGGCGTCCTGACCGTCGTCAAGGCGCTGACCTGAGTTTTCTAAGGCGACAAGGCCGGGGGCACGGCACCGAAACACAGCGCGCCCCCCTAACTCCGGGCGCTACTGACTTTGACTTCGATGAAGTTGATTTCGGTCCAGCGCCACGACGTAACGACGAAGCAATTGGATCGTCTTGGGACTCTCGTTGAGATGAGTGAAGGCAATGCTGAATTCCACTCCCCGATCACCGGATCGTACCCATACGACGGAACCCGTGAGAGTGACGGGCCGACCGGAGCCGATCTCGAGGGAGACGATCACGGAGGAGGATCTCGAGGGGGCCCAAAAACGGTCGCCACGCCATCGGCACCTCACGCCGCTCTCACTGATGTCGATTGTCTCGACTCTCAGTTTTCGCCCTCCGGTGATGACATCCATGCGACCCCGCATGGGCACACGAACATGGCGGCGTCGATTTTTCGCTTCGGCCGATCCGGCCTCCTCGACAGGATCGCTCTGTCCGACCATTTCCGCCCCTTCGACTTGCCCGACACCGACCCGCCATGCAGCGACACCGGTATCCACAAGGCTGTCGAAGGTTCCGGGAAGGCTGTGCTCCTTGTTTCGCGACTGCCATCGCATGAGGATGGCTTCGCCCTGGGCGACCACCGTTACCTCACCATCGAGCAGCGGTGCGGCCAAGAGGAGGCTGGCCCGGGGTTGGGCGATGTGCTCGAGCACGTGGGTCTGAACCGAACCGGAATTCGAGTTGGGGAAGGTGATGGTGACCTGCTCGCCGCGTGCGGGCAAGTCGAAACCTGTGATCGGAGTGTGGGACATGCCGACTTGGGACCTGCCTGTTCCGGCTCTGGATGGGGATTCTATGACCGATCAGCTGGCGATTGGTGTTACGCCCTGCCAACCCCGGCCTGTCGCGTCAGCCTCGGCCCACCACCTCGGTTGCGCACCGGTATCCGCTGCGCAACCCGCCCTCGATGTAGCCCTGGAAATTGATCGACGTCTGCTCCCCGGCGAAGTGGAGGTTCTCCTCGCGCTGTCCCTGGATGCCGTTGAACCCGGTGTACTGACCCACCTTCAGGTAGGAGTACGCGCCCAGGGTGTGCGGATCACCGGGTGACCAGACGTAGTAGGACTGGCCGTTGAAGGCCCCTTCGGCACCGGGGAAGAGCTGGTTGTACTGGTGGAGGTAGGCCTGCACCATGGCCTGGGGGGGTTGTCCCAGGTAAGACGTCAGGCCGAAGCGGGTGCCCCATTCCGACCCCATGTCCCCGCCGGGCAGGGCGGCCAGGATGCCGGCCTGGCCGGGTTGGTAGACGGTGGGGTCCCACGCTCCTTGGACGACACCTCCGCAGTAGGCGTTTCCTGTCGCGTCCTCGGCGTTCCACACCCGGGACGTGAACTGGGCGAAGAACTTGGAGTTGGTCCCGAGCGGCTCCTCGTTGATGGCACGTAGGTGGAGGGGCGAGATGATGTCGGAGACACCGTCGAGATCGACCAGTCGGAGCGTCGTGAAGGGCAAGGCCAGCACGACGTGGTCGGCGTCGACGTCCTGGGTGGCGGTGCCGCTCTCGAACGTGCAGACGTACCCGCCGTTGCTGCCCGTGCGTAGGGCCACCAACTTCTGATCCAGGTTGACCACCCCGGTGGGTAGCCGCTCGATGAGCCCGTAGATCAGCTGGTCGTTTCCGCCGTGGATGTGCCATTTCTCGTTGGCCCCCCCGAGCGCCGGGGTCTTGCGGGGCTGGAAGTTGTTGGCCGTGGTGTCGTCCTGGCCCAACAGGTAGACGAGGTTGAGCGCCGAATTCTCATCAGCTGGACCACCGAACTCATCGAGCACGGCGGAGACGCACAGGGCACCGAAGTCGGAGGCGACGCCGCCGGGGATGTAGGCGTCGATCCACTCGGTGACGGACATCTGATCGAATTTCAGGCCCCCGGGGGCGTATTGGTTGTACAGCGTGGGCCAGGGGGCGGTCGTGAAGGCGGCCTCGTGGAAGAGCTTCCACGCCCAGTCGTGCCAGTCCTTGGTGAGCTGGGCCTGGGGCCACGACTGACCACCGAAACGCATGGTCTCCTGGTTCGGGTTTATCCCCGAGGGATACTTGTCGGTGTTGTCCAGAGCGAGTCCGAAGCTCTTGGCCAGGGCCAGCGTCTGCGTGTGCTCGGGATTGATGAATTCGGCGTGCTCCTCAACGATCTGCCCGTCGTCGAAGTATCCCCGCAGCGTCCTGATCCGCCCACCGGGAATGGTGTTGTACTCATAGATATCGGCCGTGATTCCGTACTGGCGCCACAAGCTGTAGGCACACCCGAGCCCGGCGATCCCGGCTCCGACGATGACGACACTGGGTTGGGCTCGGTCGCTGCGCCTCGCCTGGCGACGCGCCGCCGCAGCGGCTGGTGATGCCAGACTGCCGGGCAGTACCGCCATCGTGGCAGCCACTCCCGCTCCCATCAGGAAGTGTCGTCGCGACAGGTGTCGGCCGACGACCTCGTCCGCCTCGTCCACCGCGCAACCCGTGCGCCGCGCGTAGGCCGACGCTGCTTGCGCACGGCGGATGACCGACCCCGCCCCGCTCGGTCCCCATGTCCGCACGCCTCATCACCCCCCTACGGCCGCCCCGTGCGTGCTCGCCGCCGGAACACGGTCGTTCCGGCCATCGCTGCATCACCTCACCATCGCGCTGCCCATCTCCATTCTCCTGCTCCCGAGCACGGAGTCGAGAATATCCCGGTCCCACATCGAAATCCAAGGGTCGGTCGTTTGGACACAATGGTTCATGCCGGCAGGACGAGCCCTGACGATGGAATCACCATCGTCAGGTCGGTTACACCGCGGATTTCGTATCGCATGGTGCGTCGGATTACGTATCGCACGGCGCGTCGATCCGAGGGCGTGAGGGGTGGGCGCGAAGGGACGTCCACATCGCCGCGCCGGCCGAGATCTCGAAGGTCGTATAGCCGGACCACGCTGGCCATGGCGGCCGGACCGGACGAGCACGAGTCCACCGGCCTGTCCCCCGGCTCGTCCGCTCAAGGAAGGCATCGGCTGCCACCTCTTCTGCCGACGGCAACACCCGTTACAGATAACCACGCATAGTGCCGACTAATATCACTATGAGTGATCCCAAGCGCGGGTGGCACACCCCCGGGCCAGGGATCGCACTGTTCACCTGCGTCTTCACGATCGGGGTCGTGGGCGTGACGGGCACGACGGCAGCCGCAGCTGCCCCCAAGGGGGGCAAATCGCCGGTCACCACGGTACCCGTCGCCGTCCCGACCACCACGACCGTGGCCCCCACACGGGCCACGGGGACACAGGCGGGGCCGAACACCACGGGCACGACGAGCACCACCACCACGACGACGAAGCCGCCCACCAAGAAGAAGGGCCCCACGGGCACGACCACGGCCGCGGCGGCACCGACGACGACCAGCACAACGAGCGCACCGAAATCCACGACCACGACGACAAGCGCCCCGAAATCCACGACCACGACGACAAGCGCTCCGACCAGGCCGACACAGACCGCGACCCCGTCCGGTCCTTCGACGACCGTGGTTCCTCAGGCGGGCGTGGAGGCGACTCCGACAGGACGCGGCATCGGAGTCTCCAAGGCCACCGTCACCTCACGTCCTCCCACATGCGGAACCTCGCCCCTGGGACCGATCAGCAACGGACAGACGATCACCTCCACCGGCACCGTGACCCTCACCAAGCCCGTCATCCTCAACGACTGCTCCGATGTGACCTTCACCGGCGGTATCTGGGATGACCCCAACACCTCGTCGGGGAAGGCCTACGGCGGTGGAGTCGGCAACGGCCGTCCCGCCTTCAACATCATCGGCGGGACGAACATCACCGTAGAGAACCTCAGCATCGTCGGCGTCAACAAGGGCGGCTACGAACGGAGCCTCGCCTTCAACGGTGGCATCGAGACCCAGGGCACCACCCGACTCACCGTGTCCAACGTGAAGGTGGCTCACGTCTTCGGTGACTGCCTGACCCTCGCGCCCCTGCGGTCGGGCACTGGTGACGACGGCATCATCGCGCCGGTCAGGGATCTCACGGTCGACGGGTTCACCGGCACCGTCTGCGGCCGCCAGGGGATCACCCTGGCATCGGTCAACGGCGCCTCCCTCACCAACGTGACCATCGGCACGGTCGCCTTCGATCCGTTCGATGCCGAAGCCGACCAGGCCGCTGGTGAAGGCGCCCGGAACGTCACGGTGGACCGGTGCACGTTCTCCGGTCTCATCGCCGTCACGTCCGGAGGCGGGACCACGGGACCGATCACCTTTTCGCACTGCACGATGGACGGCACCTCCAGTGGTGATGTCGTGATGGTGGACAACACCAGCGGGAAGCCGGACGTGGGAGCGATCACCTTCTCGAACGATTCGCTCCGCTGTGGGGCGTCCGACTACGTGAGCTGCTTCCAGCTCGAGGGAGCCACCGATCTGAACGTGCAGAACAGCACCGTGATCGCCGGTTACACCCATGACGATGTCCATGAATCCGTCTACAGCATCGATCAGGGAAGCCACATAACGTTCTCCGACGACGTGGTCAAGGGCTTCGGACTGGTCGGCTCCGCCCATCCCGGCAGCACGGCCACGGTGACGGGGGGGACCTGGACCGGCGAGAGCTGTCATCGGCCCGACATCTGTCCCGAGCGCTGACGCCGGGCGGCGGGGACTCAGGGGACTGCAACGGTGGGGAGGGACGCCGCCGGCGGCTCCCCCACGCGCAGCTGCCACCGCCGATCGATGGCGTCGATCACGGTGCGGGCCAGCAACCCGGCTCCGGCCGGCGTGAGGTGGACACCGTCCGGGGTCCGCAGTGCGACCTGCCCCGCCGACGGATCGGGCCCGAACGCTTCGTAGGGACCCGCCGCGTCCCCGAGGACGGGGCCGGAAGAGACGTACAGCGTCCCGGGGAATCTCTCCGTCTCACGCTGGTAGATCACGTCCTCCCGTCCCATGGCCGCATTCAGATCGGGATCGGCCATGGGGGGCATCCCGACCCACACCACCCGGGCACCGGCGCCCGTCGACTCCTGCAACACGTCGTCGACACGCTGGGCGTAGGCGGTGGCCCAGGCGGGGGTCCCGGGTTCGGCGGCGACGCCGGCGACATCGAGGCCCTGATCGTCGTTGGCCCCGAGGAAGACCACGACGACCTGGGGCCGATCCGTGGCCAGCAGAGTGGCGAGGTGCGCCGGCCAGTCGTAGAACCAGGCGTTCGACAGACCCGAGTCACCCACCGACGCCATCGTCGTGCGGGCCACTCCGGTCGCATCGAGTTGGGACTGCAGCTGGTCCCCGAGATCGATCCCGAGCGAATCACCGATCTCGAGGACCCGCAACGGCGCCGTCGTCGAGGGGTCGAGAGCGGGGAAGGCGGGGCCTGGCGCCGTCGTCGTGGTCGTGCTTTGGTGACGAGCCGACGCCGGGGAGGGACGGGTGACGGTACCCCCGTTGGCCGCCAGCGGGTGACCGCCCACCGCCGAGACGACGGCCGCCACGGTGAGGGCACCGGCGGCGGCGCCCACGCCGGGAGCCAGGTACCGCAGTGGCCTCCGGCGGGAAGCGCCGGCAACGGCGAGGCTCACGGGACGGCGCCACGGCATGCTCCTTCCACGAAGGAGGGGCCGGCGAGGTTGACAACCGAGGCCGGGAAGGCGTCGGGCGGATTCGGCCGGGGAACGTCGGGCGGCACACGGGCACCCCGATGGAGATCTTCCGGCCCCGGGCCGATGCCGTGGGGTCGGAGGGTCGGCCCCGACGCGTC
The DNA here is from genome assembly GCA_963800065.1 of uncultured Acidimicrobiaceae bacterium. Taxonomy (GTDB): domain Bacteria; phylum Actinomycetota; class Acidimicrobiia; order Acidimicrobiales; family UBA8190; genus CAWJFJ01. The sequence continues at coordinate 359,849 of CAWCZO010000011.1, forward strand.
AGTTGTTCTCGGCGTTCACGACCTGCCGCCAGTAGCAGAGGTTGCGGAACTTCTCACTCAACGAGGTGGCATTCTCGGCGATGAGGTCGATCTCCCCGATGGCGGAGGGACGCGAGCCGGTCTCGGTGTCCGGGGTGGGATCCGAGAATCGCATCAACGACGGGGGCACTCCCTCTCCCAGGTAGGAATCGACACCGGGCACGAATCGTTTCATCCCCGTCTCTCCGGAGTCCTGAGGTGGATCCGTCGGTCGCGTCGACATGAGAGACAGCGTGAGGGACGCCGGCCAACAGCGGCTCTCCGGGGAGCCAATTCTGAGCCAATCCGCGTCGGGGCGGCCACGACCGAGATAGGAAGGGGGTGAGATCCATGGCCGGGCCCGTCGGGGCCGTCGTTGTAGATTTGGTACGTGTCCGGCGATAGCGGGGGATCCGAGGACCACGGGGGCGACGGGCGCCTGCGGGTGGTTGTCGTCGACGATCACGAGGTTCTGCGCGCCGGGACGAGGCAGGTGCTCGAGACCACGGACGACATCGTCGTGGTGGGCGAGGCGGGAACATGGGACGCCGCACTGGCGCTGATCGACGAACGTCGACCTGACCTCGCCCTCGTCGACATCCAACTGGCCGGGCGTGACGGACTCGACCTGGCCCGTCAACTGGCCACCGATCATCCTGAGACGAAGGTGGTGATCCTCTCGGCCTACGACGACGACGCCTTCATCCGCCGCTCCTTCGAAGCCGGAGTGGCGGGCTACCTGTTGAAGACCATGCCGCGCCATGAGCTCATCAACGCCGTGCGTGCCGTCGGGACCGGGACGACGGTATTCGATCCCGCGGTGTCGACCCGCCTGGCCACCGCCAACAAAGTGACCGAAGGAACGGGAACACCCCGCCTCACCCTCAGAGAGCAGGAAGTCGTCGCCCTGGTGGCCGACGGACTGTCCAACAAGGCGATCGCCATCCGCCTGGGGGTGAGCACGCGCACCGTGGAGGGACACATCAACCACGTCTTCACCAAGCTCGATCTGGAATCACGGACGGAACTGGTCCGGTTCGTCTTGACCAACGGTCCTGTCTCGGAAAAGCCCCGGCCCCACACCCGCTAGCCCGGGCCCTTCACCGGACGCTCACGCCGCTCGGGGGGCGAAGGGCATCAAGGTGATTCCACGTGGGTCGGGACAGGTGATTCCACGTATACCGGGAGCGGTCGCCAGCGGCGATCTCGCTGGCCCATCGTGCGTCCACCCGACATAGCCTGTGCCGCCGGCGCACCAGGCCGGAGGACCCGGCCGGCATCGTTGACGAGCACGTTGACCCGGTGGAGAATCGGAAGCACAGGCGAACGAGGTCACAGATGACCGGGGAGGCACAATGAAGCGGGGCGGCTGGCGACCCTCGCCTCTCACGGTGTCGATCACCCTCGTCGTCGCAGCGGCGACGGTCTTGGGCTTCGTCCTCACCGACCGCAGTGTGGCCAGCCAGAACCAGGCCCTTCTGAAGAGCGACACCACCCAGGCGGCGGAGTACGTGTCGTCGCTCGTCTCCACCGTGGGCGCCCCGCTCGAGGCCCTCGCCTCGGGCGTGACCTTGACCAACGGATCGCCGGCCGCGTTCAAGGCGCAGGCGAGGCAGGTGGCGCAGACCCCGGCCACGGTGATCCTGGCCCGCAAGACCAGCGCCGGGTTCGTCGTCACCGCTGTCGTGGGAAAGGGATTCGTCGTCGGGCGGTCCCCCGGGCCGGCGGTGGAGGCGACCCTCGAGAAGGCGGGGGCCGGTCTCACCGCCGGCCCCGTTCGCTACGACGGGAGGACGACGACATTCGGCTTCGCCGTCGGTGCGCCCCTGGTCCCGGCGGGCACGGCCATATTCGAGCAATTGGCCATCAGCCCCTTCCTCGCCATCACGGCGACACAAGGAGAGCCGTTTCGCGTCCTCCGGGCCGCCGTGTACGCATCGCCCAGACCGAGGACGGATCAGCTCGTCCTGGCCAACACCCGATCGTTGCCCCTCGTGGGCCCGACGGCTGAAGCCTCTGTGACCGTGGGATCCACCAAGTGGTGGCTGGTGGCCTTGGCCAGGAGTCCCCTGGCCGGCGGCTTTCCCAACGCCGCCCCCTACATCATCCTCGGTGTCGGCCTGCTCCTGGCCCTGGCCATCGGCAGCACCGTCGAGGCTCTGGTCCGGCGCCAGCGCTACGCCACCGATCTGGTGGCCCAGCGCACGGCCGAGCTGGACGCCTCCCACGCCGCCCTTATGCGGGGCGAGAGGTTGTCGGCCCTCGGGGAGATGGCGTCCACCATCGGACATGAATTGCGCAATCCCCTGGCGGCGGTCATCAACGCCCATTTCATGGTCCGCCACACCCTCGGCGACGCCATCACACCGGACGTCGATCGGCTCCTGGTGATGGCCGAGAGACAGACGACGAGAGCCTCCACCCTGGCCGACAACCTGACGGCCTTCGTCCGCCAGCGCGAGCCGAACAGGGCGCCGATCGACCTCGGGGTGGTCGTGAACGAGGTGCTCGAGACCACTCCCCCACCTCCCGGGATCGAGGTGACGGTGGAGATTCCCCCCCTCGTTCTCCGAGCCGACAGCGACCAGTTCACCCAGGTCCTCGCCAACCTGATCGTGAACGGCTTCCAGGCCATGCCCGACGGGGGGACTCTGCGCATCCACGGGTGGACCGAAGACGGCCACGTCGTCCTCACCATCGCCGACTCGGGGAGCGGCGTCGATGCCACCGCGCTGGAACGGGTCTTCGACCCGTTCTTCACCACCAAGGCCAGTGGGACCGGGCTCGGTCTGGCCATCGTGTCCCGCATCGTCGAGGCTCATGGTGGCGACGTCTCCCTGCGCAACGAGCAGACCGGTGGCGCCGTCGTCACCATACGGCTCCCCGTGGAGTCCAGCCCTGAGATGGCACGGCGATGAGCACGGCAGGGCGCACCCTGGATGCCGACGTCCTCATCGTCGACGACGAGGCGGACGTGCGCCGTTCGATGTGCGACGTCCTCCAGACGTCCGGATTCAGCGTGGTCGAGGCGGAAGACGGTGCCGTTGCCTTCGGCCTCCTCCGGGACAACCGCTACGGCATGGTCCTCCTGGACGTTCGGATGCCGAAGCTCGACGGGGTGACACTCATCGAATCGCTGACCGAGTTACCCCCGGTCGTGGTCCATTCGGCCTTCTCCTTGAACGCCGAGGAGCGCCAGCGCCTCGGGGTCAAGGTGGTGCGATACCTCCGCAAGCCCGTCTCGCCGCAGGAGCTCCTGAGCGCCGTTCAGTACGTCCTCGGTGCCGGACCGGGCGCGTAGTCCGAACCCTCGAACACGATGGGCGCCTCGAAGGCGGCCTTCCGGGAGGCACGGCGGAAGGTGGCCAGCATGGCCGGACCGACCAGGACGATGACGACGAAGTTCGTGATGGCCCGACCGGTATCCCACCCGAACGAGGTGGTGGCGTCGAAGACCAGGTAGCGATGCACGTTGGCGGCGAGGGCGGCGCCGGGGAGATAGGCGACCGTGCTGTGGGGGTCCAGGGCGAAGGGCCAGAACGACAGGTTCAGCATGAAGCCGAAGGCATACGCCGACATCGCACCGTAAGCGGCCAGCATCAGGACCTCCCACTTCCCCCTGGCCGGCGGGAGGAGTCCGGCGAAGAGCCCCACCCAGGCGCATCCGAACATCTGGTAGGGCATCCACGGCCCCACACCGCCGGTGATGAGTGCGGAGGCGAACAGCGTCGTGCACCCCAGCGTGAAGCCGAAACCGGCGCCGAAGACCCGTCCGGCGATGACCAGCGTGAAGAAGACCGTCTCGATCCCCGCCGTTCCGGCACCCAATGGGCGCAACGCCGCCCCGATGGCCGACAGGACCCCGAGCATGGCGATGGCCTTGGCGTCGATCCCGCCATCGGCGATCTCGGCGAAGACGACGGCCAGCACGAGGACCAGGAGGACCCCGAACATCAGGGGAGCCATGGCGTTGTCACCGAAGGTCCCGGGAGCGACCACGAAAGGCCACAGGAAGGCCACGAATCCCAGGAACGACGCCATGACGATGGTGATCCGCGACCGCATCCCGACGCGAATGGCGACGGCCGCCCTCATGATGTCGACACCTCCCCGAGGACCACCCGGACCTGGTCCACCGTGAGGTAGGGCAAGGGAGCCATGATCTTCGCCACCTGAGGGGCGAAGGCCGGCGAGGCCCCGATCACATCTGCCGTTCGACCGTCGGCCACGATCTCGCCTTCCGCCATGACCACGACCCGGTCGGCGGCGGCGGCCACGAACTCCACGTCGTGCGTCGAGATCACGATGGCCCGCCCTTCGGAGGCCAGGAGGTCGATAATGTCGATCAAGGCCCGTTTGGCCCGGTAGTCGAGACCACGGGTCGGTTCGTCCAGGAGGACGACGCTCGGGGCGGCGGTCAATTGGAGGGCGAGGACGAGGGAGAGTCGTTGACCTTCGGAGAGATCGCGCGGGTGGGTGACGTCGGAGATGCCCGGTGCCAGACGATCCAGCAGGGACCGGGCCCCTTCGTGGACCGCACCCGCCGATTCACGGTCGGCCTGGTCGCACTCCTGGGCCACGCTGTCGAGGTAAAGGAGATCGGCCGGGGTCTGGGGCACCAGGCCGACCAGGCGGCGGGCGGCGGCGGCCGGGACCGAGAACGGATCGACGCCACCGACGTCGACGGTGCCGGCGTGCCGTTCCCCCGAGCCCTGGAGCGCCCACAGTAGTGAGGACTTCCCCGAGCCGTTCCGGCCCATGAGCGCCATCACCTCCCCACCGCAGAGCTCGAGGTCGACGCCGCCGACGGCCACTATCGGCCCGTAGCGTACGACGACCTTTCGAGCCGTCAGGATGGTCCCCGTGGGTCGGCGCGCCACCGACCGCGGCGGTGCGGCGATGACCCGGCCGGCCATGCTCTGGCGGAGAGCCCCGGCCCGGCGGCGGGCGTCGCGGACCGACGTCGGAAGCGGGTCCCACCCGGCCAGACGGCCGAGCTCGACGACCGGGGGGGCGACCTCGGTGGACGCCAGCATCTCGGCCGGAGGGCCGGACCGGACCGATCCGTCCGGGCGGACCTCGATGATCCTGTCGGCGTACTGGACCACCCTCTCGAGCCGGTGTTCGGCCAGGACCACGGTGACCCCCAGATCGTGGACCAGGCGGGTGACGGCGGCCAGCACCTCCTCGGCGGCGGTCGGGTCCAGAGCCGATGTCGGTTCGTCGAGAACCAGGATCCGCGGATGGGCGGTGAGAACCGACCCGATGGCCACCCTCTGTTGTTGGCCTCCGGAGAGGGCGTGGAGGGCCCGCTTGCGAAGGTCGGCCACGCCGAGGAGGTCGAGGGTCTCCTCCACCCGCTTCCGCATGACGTCCGGGGCGACGGCCAGCTGCTCCATGACATAAGCGAGCTCCTCTTCCACCGTGTCCGTCACGAACCCGGCCAGTGGATCCTGGCCCACCACACCCACGGCGTCGGCCAGTTGGCGCGGTGGATGCGTCCGCGTCTGGCGGCCGTCGACGGCGACGCGACCCGAGAGGGTCCCGCCCGTGAAGTGCGGGACCAGACCGTTGATGGCCGCCAGCAGCGTCGACTTCCCGACACCGGTCCGGCCCACCACCAGGGCCAGCTCTCCCTCTTCGATACGGAGATCGACGTCACGCAGGACCGGGGCCTCTGCCTCGGCGTAGGTGACGCTCACGTGCTCGAACTCGATCACGTCGACACTCCGGCGGGCCGCGACGGGAGCCGGCCGGCGGGACGGGCCGGGCGGGCGGCAGACGTACCGGTCGACGTCGTGACCGTCGGCACCGGTCGCCCCGGCGGTGGGGCGGCGAAGGCGGCGGCGACGGCGACCAGGATGGCCAGGACGGGGACCACGGGCAAGGTCGGCCACATGAGTGGATCGGTCGACGGGTTGAGGCTGACCGTGCTGAACCCGACGCCCGCCATGAGAACGACGGCGGGGACGATCCCACACACGGCGACCGCCCATTCCGGCGCCTTCCAGGGATCGGGCCGGTACTGGCTGCGGTGGACCTGGCGCCCACCGAGGATCAGGCCGAGACAGCAGCAGACGGTTCCGCCGACCACAGCGGGGATGGTGCCCGAACCGAGGGCCGAGCCGTCGAGGAGGCCGTAGGCGCCGATGCACAGACCGCACATCCCCGCGATCATGAGCACTCCGGTGATCCGCCGGGTCCTGGCCGATGCCGTCCCCGTCCGCCCGTAGCCGCGTGAGTCCATGGCCGCCGCCAGTCGGAGGGACCGCTCCAGGGCATCTTCGAGCACCGGAATGGCGATGCCCCGCAGGGCGTGGAAGCCACCGGTGGCACCGCCGCGCAGCTTGCGGGCCCGTCTGACCCTCTGGACGCTCTCCACCAATTGCGGGGCCACGCTCAGCGACACCACCACCGCCACCCCGAGCTCGTACAGGGCACCCGGCAGGACACGCAGCGCCCTCTTCGGATTGGCCAACGTGTTGGCCGCCCCCAGACAGCACAGCAGCGTTCCCAGTCTCAGTCCGTCGTCGAGCGCCCCGATGGTGCCCTCGAGGGTGACGGGACCCCCGAGCTGCAACCCGGCCGCCCACGACGGCAGGGGGATCTGGGGCAGGCGGAACAGCACCGTGGCGCCCTGCGTGTCGACGTCCCCACCGAAGACCGTCCGGAAGACGACGCGGATGGCGACGACGGTGAGGGCCAGGAGGAGGTAGTACTTGAAGGCCCGGGCCCACGGCGCGTCACTCCGGCGATTGGCCACCGCCAGAGCCAGGACGCCGAGGACCAGGAACAAGAGGATGGGATTGGTGGTGTGGCTGACCGCCACCGCCAACCCCAGGGCCCACGTCCACCATGCCACCGGGTGGAGGGTCCGGGGAATGCGCTGCCCCCGGACGGTCCCGGCGCGCCGCCGACCGAGGGACACCGGTCAGCTGATCCGCCGGCGCCGCCACGCCACCGCGGCGGCCGCCGCGGCCAGGGCCACGACGACACCGGCACCGACGAGGAGCGGTACCGGTGATCCGGCCGCCTGCCGGTCGGAAGCGACCGGGGCGGCGTCGACGATCTTGGGGACGGCCCGCCCACCGGACCGGGCCGGTGGCGCTCCATCAGCGGCGGTCGTGGTCGGCTCGGTACCCGGGGCCGATGAGACGGCCCGTGGTCCGGCCCCGGTCGTCCCCGTGCCCGTCGGCGGCGGGGAGGTGCCGGTGGCGGAGGACGGCCCCTTCCCGGCACCGGCCGTGGACGGCCCCGGCGGACCAACCGAACCGGGCGGGCCCGTCGGGGCCGTGCTGGTGGGGGCCGGGCCGGTCGGGACCGTGCTCGTCGGAACGGTGGTGGTCGGCGCTTCGGTCGTCGTCGTCCCCGAACCGTTGGTGGCCCGCACCGAGCTCGGTGGGAAGGTGGGCTGCCCGTCGGGGCCGATGTCGGTCGACCCGAACGTCCAGGCGTCCACGCTGCCCGGCGGGGGTTGGTAGTCCATGGCGCCCAGCTGGCTGTAGGTCCACGTGTCCTGCCCGACGTCGGCGTGCCAGTACGACCAGTAGGCGTCCGGCGGTGGCGTCGTCACGCAGGCGTCCTCGGACGGAGGTGGTTTGTCGTCGATGCGACAGATGAATCCGGGCCCGTCCTGGGTGTCGCCGGCCGTCGTGAACCCCGCCGCATGCAGGGCGTGGTATCCGGTGGTGATGGTGGCGTCGCAACCGCGTTCGACATTTCCGCCCCAGTGGGTGAAGTCGACGGCGACGATCACCCCCGTCGTGGTGCTGCAGTCGCCGATGGGGTCGGCGCCGGCGACCGGAGCGGTGCCGATGGACAGGGCCAGGCCGGCCGTCGCTCCCACCACCGAGAGAGCGACGACGGCCGGCCATGGTCTCACCGGTCGTCCCGGCCGAGGTGACGCCAACGCCGACGACCTCAGGACGCGGGACACGTCAACTTGGGCAGACCGCGCTGGAGCGTCTGCTTCGTCAGCGGGAACGCCACCTCGGCTGCACCGGGGACGGCCTGCAAGGTGGCGATCAAGTTCGGGCCGTTCTCACCGGGGAAGACGTACGCACCGCGCTGGGAGGCCTTGGCGGAACACCCCAGCTGGAAGGTCTCGAGCGCCGACGCCGGCGTTCCCCCGCTCTGGGTGAACCGGGCGTTGGTGAGCTGACCCAGGGCCACCAGGGCCTGGATGACCTCTCCGGTGGAGTCCGGGTCCGGCGACTGGCTGGAGGTACCGATGAGCCCGAAGCCCCCGTCGGAGTTCTGCGCCGACTCGAAGAAGGCGGTGACGTCGGCGTTCTCCGTGGAATCCAACGCCTTCTGCGCCACCAGCCCCTCCACGGCCAGGGACGTCGAATTGGTGTCGGGCCCGGTGAAGGTGTCGGGGTCGGGTGCCGGGCACGGCGTCCCCAGATCCGATCGGTACGCCTCCCAGCCGCCGTCGCTGCACTGCTGGTCCTGGAGCCACGTCACTCCCGCCGGATCGGAGGACCCGGCGTTGGCCAGAGCCATCAGCGCGAGGCCCTGACGAAAGGCCCCGTCATAGGTCGGGTCCGCAGAACCGAACAGCCCGGCGTCGGGTCCCGTCGTCCGTTGCGTGTCCATCAGGCGGGTCACCAGATCGTGCGCCGCGTTCGTCCCGCCGAACTTCTCCGGATTCTCACCCATGGCCTGCGCCGCCAGGATCACATAGGCGAGCGCCCCGGGGCTGTCCACACCGCCCGGGCTGACGTACGACTCGAAGTGCTTCTTCAGCCACGTGATGGCCGCCTTCGCCTTCTGGCCGCCCACTCCCGAGGCGGCGAAGGCCAGGACGGCCTGAACGGTGGAACTGGGATCGGCGACCCCGTCGGTGATGATGTAGCCCCCGGCGCTGAATTGGCGCCCGATCCAGCCGGCGCCCACCTGCGCCGCACCGGGTGACGATGCCGGGGCCGGCGCCGCCGACGCCGGCCACGCCCCCATGGTCGCGCCCAGTCCCAACGACAGGATCAACAGGCTGGCGGCGGATGCCCGCCGAACGGATGACGACATGGTGCTTCCTCTCCCGGGTTCCGAGGCCCGGGAGGCGCACACCTGGCGCCCGGTCGGGTCCCAGTCACCGTGCCTCACGACGGTTGATAGGAGCCACCATCGGCAGGTATCCCGGCTCACGGGGACAGGTCCCCGTCTACGGTTGCGGGCCAGCGCCGGACTTTGACCGGACTTCCCCTGAGCGACAGCGGGCGACGATTTTGCGCCGCCGGGGTCACTGTACCCATGTCGTCGTGGGCTCTGCCACGGAACCGGGTCGAAGCCCTGGTCCGGCCCCCTCAGGACATGGCCAGCAGCGTCGCCACGAAACCGGCGTAGGCGGCGACGATGAACAATCCGTGCCAGCGGCGGAGGCCTCGTCCGCCGTAGGCGAAGGCCAGCGTCACCACGGTCAGGACGCCGTACCACACCACGATGAGGGTCTCGCGACCCGTCGGTCCGGCCAATCCGACGACGGTGGCGGGTAGGAGAAGGCCGAGGACCACGTTGAACGTGTTGCTGCTCAAGGTGTGCTGAGCATGGCCGCCCCGCGACCGCGGCCGGCCAGGTAGACCCCGGCCACGGCATTGGGGAGGCTCGTCACGGCGGCGAGGACCAGACCTCCCACCACGATGCCGGCGATCCGGTCGGCCCGACCGATCGACGACGCCGCCCTCTCCATCACCACGCTCGACCCCACGATGGCCACCAGGGCCACGGCGGCCGTGGCGGCGTCGCCACGCGTCCCGGGGCGCGGGCGGATGGCCAGGGCCAGCTCGCTCTCCTCCTCGGCGACGGCGGCGGTCAGCCAGGCCAGGGGCCGTGGCGGCAACCGGAACGGCACCGGGCATCGGTGACCGGCGGCCAGCAGGACGACGTACGGCACCAGGACGGTGAGGACCAGAGCGAGGCCCGGTCCGGCGGGGACGAGGCCCACGACGGACACCGCACAGACGATGGCCACCCAAGGACGCCACGGCTCCACCGAGGACCACGACCTTGCGGTGCAGGACGATGCGTCCGGCCACCACGGCGCCGAGGCCGAGGAGAGCGGCCAGATTGAACACGTTCGACCCGATCACGACCCCGGACCCCACCGACCCCTGGTGGTGGACGAGGGCGGTGACGGCCGACGTGATCTCCGGGGTGTCGGCGGCCAGGGCGGCCAGCAGGCCGAGGACGGCTTCGGAGAATCCGAGGCGTTCCCCCAGCCGCTCCAGCCTGGTGACGAGGACCCAACTGGTTCCCAGGCTGACGACGGCTCCGGCCAGAAATGCGGCGATGGTCACGTCGGCTCCCCTTCCGCGGACCGTTGACGTCGCCGACCAGGCTTCCCGGCTTTTCCGCCCCGGACTCTAATGGAGGACATGACAGCGCCCGCCGGCTGGTACCCCGATCCCGACGGCTCGGGCGGGCAGCGCTACTTCGACGGTGGGAACTGGACCGGTCACCGCTGGCCGCCCCCGCCGGACTGGGCCCCCGTCGGGGGATATCAGTGGGGCGGCCCGCCCTGGAAGGGGGCGGAGCTCGGACGACCGGCGGGCGGGCCGGGCGCGCTGGCCGATCCGGGGCGGCGACTCGGGGCCCGCTTTCTCGACGGGCTCGTCATGATGCCCGTCCTGGCCGCACTGGTGGCCGTGGCCGTCGCCGTGGTGGCCCCTCACGCCGGTCCCCTCTTCCCGGTCACCAATCCCGACAACCCCGACGCCCGGGTGCCGACGCCGGGGATCGTCTGGATCTACCTGGCCGTCCTGGGGGCCATCGTCGTCAACGGCCTCCTGGCCGTGGTCTACGAGACGGTGGCCACCGCCCGATACGGTCGCACCCTGGGCAAGATGTGGTTGCACCTCCGGCCGGTGCGCGTCGACGGCGGTTCCGTCGGCTGGGGACGGGCCTTCGGGCGTGGGGCGATCTACTGGCTCTCGGCCGCCTTCGGCTGGTTGGGGTTCATCGATCCGCTGTGGTGTCTCTGGGACGCCAACCGCCAGTGCCTGCACGACAAGGTGGCGGACACGATCGTGGTGAACGACTGACCCGAGGTCGGGCCCACGCGCACGGACCGGTTCACGGTCTGACCGCCCTGATGTGGAGGAACAGAGGGACACGCCTCCACCGGGCCAGCGGCGCTGTCGGCGCGTCGGGGACGGGCTCGCGGATGATGTCGATCAGGAAACCGGCCCGCTCCAACGCCCGGGAGTAGTCCTCGAGGGCGTAGCTCCATCCGCAGAAGTTCATCGTGAGTCCGTCGCGCGCCTCGACGGCTTCGAAACGCCGGCGGCCGAAGTAGGTCCCCGTGACCATGAAGGAGGCGTCCGGTCCGGGGCCGTCGAACCGACCGGTGTTGGCCATCGGATGGGTGATGCAGACGCAGAAGTACCCGCCGGCCACCAGGACGCGCCCCGCCTCGGCCACGGCCATCTCCATCTCGGCGATGTCCATCAGCGAGTTGTAGGCGACGACGGTGTCACAGCTGGCGTCGGCCAGGGGCAGCGCGGAGGCGTCGGCCTGCACGTAGGCCCCGTCGGGGTCGGCGTCCACGGCGTGGTCGATCAACGTCGGTGACAGGTCCAGGCCCAGCGTCCGATGACCGCGCCGGCGCAGGTCCCGACTGACCCGGCCCTCCCCACAGCCCATCTCGACGGTCAGGGTCCCCGGTGGGGGGACGACCGACTCGAAGAAGGGCCGACGGTAGGACCAGTAGGCGTCGTGTCCCGGTGTCCGGGCCCACCGGATCCAGTTCCCGGCCTCGTCCTCCCATTCGGTCCGGGCCGCCACCGGCCCACGGTAGACCGCCGCCCCGGCTCCGGCGTGCCTGATTTGGCCGACTGTTGGTCGGGCGGAGGGAGGGCATTGGCGCCGCCCGCTCAGTGTGATTGGGACAGGGTCCGCTCCGGCGCCAGGCACGGAGAATCCACCCTCTGGGGAGTCGGTGCGACGTGTGGTCTGCCGTGACGTGTGGTGTGCGATGAGGACGGCGAGGGGCGACGCCGCCCCACGCCGTGAGCGGGGCTGGGGCCCGACGGTCCTTCTCTGCATCGCCATCCTCCTGGCCGCCGTCGTCTTCGTGATGGCCAAACCCCTCACCGCCGGGGCCGCGCCGGCCCACACCAAGGTCCACCTCCGCCGGGCGCCGGCTCTCGGATCGGGGCCCCGGGACGTCCCCCAGGTGGCGCCCGGTGTGACCACCTCTCCCAACTGGTCCGGTTACGTCGCCTTTCCCGAGTACGGCGATGCCGGTCCCTTCACCCAGGTCAGTGCCGAGTGGACCGAGCCGGCCGTCACCTGTCCGGAGCGCAACGCCTGGACCCTCTTCTGGGTCGGCTTCGACGGGTGGCCCTCCGATGAGCCCCCCGTCGACCGTTCGGTCGAACAGGGTGGGACCTCCGCCCAGTGCGTGAACGGCGTCCCCCACTACAGCGCCTTCTACGAGATGTTCCCCTCGGACGCCGTCCAACCGATGTTCCCCGTCAGCGCCGGCGACCAGATCTACGCCGACGTCGTCTACTCGGCCACGACGGACCAGTACCTCATCACCGTCACGGACCTGACCCCGGCCCACTCGGACACGGAGACCGAGGTGGAGTCGTGTCCCGTCGGCTACGCCTGTCCCCGTTCCTCGGCCGAGTGGATCGCCGAGTCCCCCTCGCACTTCGGAACGACCACCTGGTTCCCACTGGCCGATTACAAGAAGATCACCTTCACGGGGGCGACGGCGGCCGATGCCGTGAGTTCCGGTCCGATCTCCGACGCCTATTGGGAGGAATCCGGTATCGAGAGGTCGGCCGGTCCGGCCCTGCCGGTGGCCGAGGTGACACCCTTGCGGAACTCGGGATACGTCTTCTCCGACCTCTGGAAGCGGGGGTAGAACCGCTGCCGTAGCCTCGTCGACCGTGGCGGTCACGGAGACGACGGTGCCGGTCGCTTTCGCCGATCGTCGAGAGGTCGTCACCTCCCTGGTGACGTTCGCCGGTTGGTGCGGGTTCGCCTGGTACGTCTTCTGGCAGGGCACCGTGGCCCCCGCCCTCGTCTGGTCCGACACCACCTCCTACGCCGTCGTGGCCGGGCATCCCCTGTGGAGCACGGGCTTCTGGGCCGGCCAACGCCCACCCCTCGTCCCCCTGGTCCTCAAGATGGTGGACTCCACACTGGCGTTCACCGCTCTCCAGTCGACCTTCGCCGTGGCCGCCTGGGGACTGCTCGCCTTCGTCGTCGGCCGGCTCGTCCCCTCCGGTTGGCGCCGCGTCGCCGCCTCCTGGATCGTCCTGGCCTTCGCCACGTCGACACCGATCACCTTGTGGAACCGGTCCGTTCTCTCGGAGTCGCTCTCCCTGAGCCTCCTCGCCGTCCTGATGGCCTCCACCATCCTGGCGGCCCGCCGGATCACCTGGCCTCGGGTGGCGGCCGTGGCCGGCGCCGCCGTGGCCTTCGCCGCCGCCCGCGACGCCCAGGTGTGGACGGTGGCCCTGCTCGGCCTCGGGGTCGGTGTCGTGGCCCTCGTCCGGGCCCGCCGTGACCGACGGTCGCCCGGTCCCGACGGTAGCTCGACGCGCCGGATCGGTGTCCTCGCCCTCAGCCTCCTCGTCGGCGCCGGGGCCACCGGGTGGACCGTCGTCCACACCGGTCGATCGCAACAGAACCTGGAGGACGTTCTCTACGTCCGTTTCTTCCCCTTCCCCGCACGCGTCGCCTGGCTCGCCGACCACGGGATGCCCGAGGCGCGGTGGATCGACCAGGCGGCCTCCCGCTCGGCCCCCCCGAGCCCCGGCGCCGCCAAGGTGGTGGGGTCCGAGCAGCTCGTCGGTCCCCGTTTCGTCACCCTCGAGCACTGGATGGTGACCAGGGGGGAGGCCGCCTATCTTCTGTGGCTCGTCACCCATCCCCTCTACCTGGTCACCGAGCCGCTCGAGCGACCGGAGCGGGCCTTCAACTTCGCCAACGGCGATCTCACCTTCTACGCGGCGACGAACCGCGTCGATTCACCCGTGACGACCCTGCTGTGGCCGGCGTGGTGGTGGATGCTCCCCATGACGGTGGTGGCGGCGGTGGCGGCCACCGTGACCGGGACATGGCGCGACCGCGGCTGGCAGGCGGCCGTGGTGCTCGGCGCGGTGGGGATCTTCACCATCCTCGTCGCCTGGCACGGCGACGGGGAGGAGGTGGCGCGACACACCATCGAGGGCCTGGCCGAGGTGCGGGTCGGCGTCCTCGTGGCCGCCACGGTGGCCGTCCTGCGGATCAGGACCGGCGAACGGTCAGAGCGGGTGAAGCAGTGACCGGGCGCGCTTCGACAGACCGACGGTGGGGCGGCGCAGGAGGACGTACAACATGGGGAGGCCGGCGCGCGCCCGGGGGAGACGCCGGTAGTAGGTGCCCAGGAACTCGTCGACACGGGCGGCGAAGCGGGCGTCGTCGGGGCCGAGCTCGAGATCGAGGCGCCCTCGCAGGCGCGGGTCGAGGGTGGTGACGGCCAGGACGCGGCCGACCCGCACCATGGGCGGCGGCACGCTCGGGTGCTCGAACCACAGGATCTGCCGGGCCAGGGCCCGGCCCTGCTCACCGGCGCCGAGGAGGTCACCGTCCAACATGGTGTCGAGATAGGCGGCGAACGCCGGCCGGTCGCCGGGGAGCAGTTCGGCCGGGATACCGAGGAACCGGCCGAAGGCCACCATGTCGGCGTAGTAGGCCTCGCCGTCCGACGGCGACAGCGGGCCCACCCAGCGCCTGTAGGAGAGCTCGGCCGAATCGACCAGCGTGGCCCAGACCCAGACGAGCAGCGATGTGTCGTGGGCCGTGTAGGCCGTCGTGGCCAGCGGTCCCGCCGCCCGGGGCAGGATCCCGTTGATGTGGTCGTGGGTGGCGTAGATCTGCCGGGCAGCGGCGCGCGCCGTCTCCGACGGGCCGAAGACGAGGCGGAGGGCGGCGTCCACCGTGACCAGGGCCCGGCGCCAGGGCCGGCTCCGGAATTGGCTGTGGTCCTCCACGCCGGCGGCTACCTGGGGGTGGGCCACGTCCATGACGAGGGCGCGCTGGATCATGAGGGCGGTGACCGGCTCGGCCACCACGCGCCGGAGGATGCTCCGGCGCCCGAGCGGTGTGGGGGCGGTCGGATCGAGGGCACCGAGCGAAGGGCGCCGTCCGTCGCCCGGTGGTCCGTCGGAGGTCATGGCGGTGCCGTCCTCAACGGGCCCGGGGGTTCCTCCACATGGGCCACACCGTGGGACCGCCGAAGGGCAACTCGATCTCGCCCGTCACCTCGAAGCCGTGGCGGCCGTAGAAGGCGAGGTTGGCGTGCTTCGAGGACTCCAGGTACGCCGGGATCCCCGCTTCGTCACAGCGGTCGAGAACGGGGGCGAGCAGAGCGGAACCGATCCCCTTGCCCTGGGCCGCCGGGCGCGTCCCCAACACCCCGAGATACCAGTGCGCCTCCTTCGGATGCTGCAGAGCGGAACCGATCCCCTTGCCCTGGGCCGCCGGGCGCGTCCCCAACACCCCGAGATACCAGTGCGCCTCCTTCGGATGCTGGCGCTCCACGTGATTGAGGGTCCGGACGGCCCGCAGCGAGTGACGACCGAGGGCCCGGATCATGTCGGGCAGGTACCGGAGCATCGTCGTCGGCGGGATGATGGCGTGGCCGGGCGGGGCCCACAGGGCGGCCCCGGCGGTGGCGGGGGTGGTCCAGACCGTTCCCAGGGGGAGGTAGTGGCCCCGGAGCTGGATGCCGAAGAGCCGGGCCAGGCGGCGCGACCGGCTGCCCTCCTCACGCAGGATCCACGACATCACGGGATCGTCCCAGAAGGCCTCGGCCAGGGCGTCGGTCACGCCGGCGAGGTCGGCGGGGGTGGCCGCCACCACCTCGGGCGTCCTCGGAACGCGATCCTCCGGTCGTGCGTCCACAGCGCCTGAAGCCTAAGCCACGGACGCGAGAAGCCCCCACCCTGGGGTGGGGGCTCTCGGACTCTGGGGATTATGGAGTCTGGGGTTTGGGACAGAGGCTGTCCGAGTAGACGATCGGCACGGGGGCGGGGGACTTGAGCCGATCGGGCACAACAGCGCCACAACCGGGACTAGGAAGGGGGCCGTGGAGCTCGCCGACCTGAAGGTCACCCGGTACGGGGTGGCCGACGCCGTGGCCACCATCACCCTGGTCCGCCCCGAGCGGCTCAACGCCTGGACGGGGCGGATGCACACCGAGTACCGGGCCCTCCTGGCCCGGGCCGCCGGCGACCCCGGCGTCCGCGTCATCGTCGTCACCGGGGCCGGCCGGGGATTCTGCGCCGGCGCCGACACCCGGGCCCTCGAAGGCCACGTCGAGAGGGGCGGCTACGACGCCGGCACCGGGCCCGATCTGGCCCGGCCCGGCTACGGGGTCCGGCCCGAGTTCGACGCCGACTTCGCCTACCACTTCGGGATCGCCAAGCCCGTCATCGCCGCCGTCAACGGCGCCGCCGCCGGGGTCGGATTCGCCCTCGCCTGTTACTGCGACCTCCGCTTCGCCGCCGCCGGGGCCAAGCTCACCACCGCCCACGGCCGGCTCGGGCTCCCGGCCGAGTACGGCCTCTCGTGGCTCCTGCCCCGCCTTATCGGGCTGACCCGGGCCGCAGATCTCCTGCTCTCCAGCCGGGTGGTCCTGGCCGAGGAGGCGGCCGCCTTCGGGCTCGTCAACCGCGTCGAGGAGCCCGAGGAACTCCTGGAGGCCACCTACGACTATGCCCGGACCCTGGCCACCGGGATCTCGCCGGCCTCGTTGGCCGCCACCAAGATCCAGATGTACCTCGACCTCCACCGTGACGCCGCCACTTCCGTCGACGACTCCGCCGCCCGCCTCGAGGTGATGATGAAGGGGGCCGACTTCGCCGAGGGGGTGGCCGCCCTGGCCGAACGCAGGGCGCCGCACTTCGCCGACCCGCCGCCGGCGGCACACCCGTAGGGTGAGGGCCATGGCCACCGACCGGTCGCGCCCGGGGACCGAGCTGGCGGCGGGCGTGGTCGAGGCCGGCCTCTACGCCACCGATCCGCACCCGCTCTTCACCCGTCTGCGGGCCGAGGCCCCGGTGGCCTGGAACGAGGAGCGCGGCTTCTGGGCCGTCACCAAACACGCCGACGTGAGTGCCATCGGTTTCGACCACGAGACGTTCTGCGCCCGCCGGGGGATCCTGGTCGACGAGATCGGGGTGACCTACGAGTCACCGCCCACCATGATGCACACCGACCCGCCGGCCCACACCCGCTACCGCCGCCTCGTCCAACCGGGCTTCAAGCCCTCGGTGGTCCGGGCCCTGGAGCCGGCCGTCCGGGCCCGGGCCCGGGACCTCGTCGGGAGGCTCGACGAAGGGCGCGCCGTCGACGTGGTCCCCCTGCTCTCGGTCCCGCTGCCCCTCCAGGTGATCAGCGAGATCATGGGGCTCCCGGTGGCGGACTGGGAACGCTTCTACGAGTGGTCCGAGGCCGTGATTCCCGGCGCCACCGACTGGCCCGAGGAGCGCCGCAACCGGCTCCAGGGCGAGATGATCACCTTCCTCATCGACCTCACCGAACAGCGGCGCACCCACCCCCGCCATGACGTCCTCACCGAGTTGGCCCGGGCCGAGATCGACGGGGACCGGCTCTCCGACGCCGAGTTGGCCATGTTCCTGGTCCAGCTCCTGGTGGCCGGGAACGAGACGACCCGGAACCTCCTCTCCGGCGGCCTGGTGGCCTTCGCCGAGGCACCGGGCCAGTGGGAGCGCCTGGTCGACGACCGCGGCCTTCTCCCCGGCGCCGTCGAGGAGATGCTGCGATGGACCACCCCGGTGGTCTCGTTCATGCGGACGGCCACCCGCCGGACGGAGCTCTCCGGGGTGACCATCGCCGAGGGCGAGCCCGTCCTCATGGTCTACGCCTCGGCCAACCGGGACGAGGACGTCTTCGGTCCGACCAGCGCCACCTTCGACATCGGTCGTCACCCGAACCCCCACGTCGCCTTCGGATTCGGAAACCACTTCTGCCTGGGGGCGGCCCTGGCCCGGCTCGAGGGCCGGATCGTCCTGGAGGAGCTCCTCGACCGCTTCGACGCGGTGGAGTCCGCCGGGGAGGTCGAGCGCTCGGGCTCGTCGGTGATCGCCGGCGTCCGGCGGGCCGAGCTCGTCTTCCGCCGTTCGCGCTGAGCTCTCGGTCGTCGGCGCCCTCCGTCGTCGGCGTCGTCGGCGCCCTCAGTCGTTGGATGTCACCTCGACGAGGAGGTCGGCGAACTTCTCCCGGGCGGCCGCCCGCCTGGTGGGGACGTGCTCGGTGGGGACGTCGGTGGGGGCGTAGCCCTTCAGGACCTGGCGGGCCACGGTGACCTTGTGGACCTCGTCGGGGCCGTCGTAGATGCGCGCCGCCCGCGCCGCGCGGTACATGTGTTCGAGGGGGAGGTCGGTGGAGAAGCCCAGCGAACCGTGGGCCTGGATGGCCCGGTCGATGACGTTGTAGAGGACGCCGGCGCCGTAGTACTTGATCATGGCGATCTCCACGCGCGCCGCCGCCGGTCCGTCGCGGTCCATCTTCCACGCCGCCTGGAGGGTCATCAGCCGGGCGGCGGTCATCTCGGCCATGGAGTCGGCCACCCAGGACTGGACCATCTGCTTCTCGGACAGAAGGGATCCGTGGAGATAGCGCGAGACGGCCCGCTCGCAGAGCATGTCGAAGGCGCGCCGTGACTGGCCCAGCCAGCGCATGCAGTGGTGGATCCGTCCCGGCCCCAGCCGCATCTGGGCCAGACGGAACCCCTCCCCCTCGTTGCCGACGAGGTTGTCCACCGGGACCCGGACGTCGCGGTAGACGATCTCGGAGTGGGCCCCGATCTTCCCGAAGTGCGGGGTGGGGTCCTCCATGGTGGGGACGTCGCGGACGACGTCGACCCCGGGGACGCCCGTCGGGACCACGATCATCGAGCACCCCTGGTACGGATGGACATCCGGGTTGGTCACGCACATCACGATCAGGAAGTCGGCCACGCTCCCGTTGGAGGTGAACCACTTGTGGCCGTTGATCACCCACTCCTCGCCGTCGCGGACGGCGGTCGTCCGGATGAGGGTGGGGTCGGCCCCCGCCCCGGGCTCGGTCATGGAGAAGGCGCTGCGTAGCGTCCCGTCGAGCAGCGGCTGCAACCATCTCTCACGGTGGTCCTGACGACCGGACTGCTCGATCCCGATGGCCAGGAGCTCGGCGTTGCCCGAGTCCGGCGCGTTGTTGCCGAAGACGAGCGGGGCCAGGAAGGAGCGGCCCAGGATCTCGTGGAGCAGGCCCAGCCGGACCTGGCCGAAACCCATCCCACCCAGCTCCGGCGGGAGGTGGGCGGCCCACATCCCCTGCCGTCTCACCTCCTCCTGGAGCGGCCGCATCACCCAGGCCAGGTCGCCGGTGCGGAGATCCAGGGTCTCGAGGGGGAGGATCTCCTCGTCCACGAAGGCCCGCGCCCACACCAGCTTGGCCTCGTACTCCGGCTCGGTCTCGAAGTCCCAGCCCATCGTCGTTTGCCTCCTCGCAGCCGGCGCCCACTACCGTGTGCCGATGCCCGGCGACGCCTCTGTGACCCCCACGCGTAGCACCGTCTCCCTACGGGCGCCCGTCGAGGCCTGCCCCGTGGTCCTCCCCCACCCGACCGACCGGTCGGGGGCCCGCCGGCTGATCGCCGCCGCCGCCGGGACCCTTCTCGACGACCATCGCCCCCTGGGGGCCGACGAGTTGGCCGCTCTGGCCGTGGTCCCCGACGAGTCGGTGACGGCACTGGCGTCGTTGGCCCACGAGGTCCGCCTGGCCTGGTGCGGGCCCGAGGTCGAGGTGGAGGGGATCCTCTCGGCCAAGACGGGGGGCTGCCCCGAGGACTGTCACTTCTGCGCCCAGTCGTCGCGCTTCGAGACGCCGGTGAAGGCCACCCCGTTCCTCGACACGGCCGAGGTCCTGGCCGCCGCGGCCGAGGTCAAGGCGGTGGGGGCGACGGAGTTCTGCCTCGTCCTGGCCGTGCGCGGTCCCGACCGGCGCATCCTCGACCGGATCCTCGAGCTCGTCCCCCTGGTCCGCCGGGAGACGGGCCTGAACGTCGCCGTCTCGGCCGGGATCCTCACCGACGACCAGGCCCGGGAGCTGGCCGCCAGTGGCGTCCACCGCTACAACCACAATCTGGAGACGGCCCGGTCGTTCTTCGGCCGGGTGGTCACCACCCACACCTGGGACGAACGGGCCGAGACGTGCCGGCTGGTGGCCGACCACGGGATGGAGCTCTGCTGCGGCGCTCTGGTGGGAATGGGCGAGAGCGCCGCCCAACGGGTCGAGCTTCTCCTCCAGCTACGCGCCCTCGGTCCCACCGAGGTCCCCGTCAACTTCCTGAACCCCCGACCCGGGACCCCCTTCGCCGATCTCCCCGTGGTCGGCGCCTGGGAGGCGATCCGCTGGATCGCCCTCTTCCGTCTGGCGCTCCCCGGGGTCATCCTCCGCTACGCCGGCGGGCGCGAGGTGACTCTGCGCGACCTCCAGGCCATGGGGATGACGTCGGGCATCAACGCCCTCATCGTCGGGAACTACCTCACCACGCTCGGTCGGTCCTCCGAGGAGGACATCCGGATGCTGGCCGACCTCAAGATGCCGGTGGGTGCGCTCACCGGCGCCCTCTGAGCGGTCCCCCTCCCGGGCCCGTGTCGCCACCGGTGTCCCCCACCTTCTGTACCGGGTGCGGGCGGCCGTCGGGCGTCTGCGGCGGCTGCCGTCGCCCACTCGACCCTCCCCGCTTCTGCCCCCACTGCGGCCGGCGGATGACCGTCACGGTGACGCCGGGCGGATTCCGGGCCCTCTGCCGTCAACACGGGACGGTCACCGTCGCCGGCTAGCCCGGCGGTTTCTCGGTGGCGGTGACCCGGTGACCGGTCCCGTCAGGCCGGTGGCAAACCCAGGTCGGCCCGGACCTTGTCGGCCGTGGGGGCGATCACCTGATCGGTCCGCAGGGTTTCGAACGCCGTCCCTCCGGTCTCGAGTCCCGCTCTCGTCCAGGCCCCGAGATCGCCGACCACACGGCGGAGCTGCTCCGCCAGGAGAGAGATGTCGGGGCGCGCCGCAGCGGGCCACTGCTGGGCGGCGAGCTCGTCGGCGTTGGTCTGGTAGGCGGCCGAGAGGGTCCGGATCTCGAGCGTCCTGGTGGCCAACGAGGTGGTGTCCCAGGAGGCCAACTCCACGCTGTACCGGGCCGTGGCCGCATCCAACTTGGCCGCGTCGTCCAGGTACTGGGCGGCCACACCGGTCGGTTCGGCCAGGACGAAGCCGTCGTCGTGGACGGCACTGGGGACCAGGATGATCCCGTCGGCGGCGGAGAGGGTCTGGCCGTCGGCCAGATCGAGCACCGGCGGCCGACCGTCCACCCGCAGGCTCTGGAAGGCGACCGTCGACGTCTGGGGGTAGGGCAGGTCCACCGACGCCTGGGCGCTGTCGGTCGGGTCCTCCTGCGTCCACTCCCCGGCCGAGAACGACCCCTCCACCCCGTAGGGGATCTCCTTGGTGACCGACACCGTGCTCGTCCGGTCGTCGAGGGTCACCGACCACCCGCTTCCGTTGCGGACCATGGAGGCCGCCACCAGGTCGCCCGGTCCGACGGTGCCGAGCGGTTGCGGATGGAAGGAGGCCGCCGTGTCGCTCCAGAAGGCCTCGTAGTCGGTGTCACCGGGACCGTACTTGTCCTCGGTCACACCCACCTGGATGAAGGGGGGACCGCCGTCGTCGTTCTGGGCCCCGATCCACGTCGAGGCGTGACCGACCGTCGTCTTGGCCGAGATGACGGGGACCCGCCACTGGGCGCTGATCTGGGAGACGTCACCGAGCCAGTGGTATCCGGCGAATCCGGTCAGCGGCGCGATGTACGGGGTGGCGCTGTGACCGTTGCCCGGAACCGTCGACGGGTTGGGCGCCGAGACGGCCAGGACGGTGGCCCCGAGGGCCACGGCGGCCACGGCGACGACGGCGACGATCACCGCCCGCCGGCCCCGGCGCGGCGACGGCTCTCCTCCGGGCGCCGGTCCGGCCGCGGTGACGGAGCCCGGCTCCGGTGACCCCCACTGCGGAGGTGGGACGGGACCGGCGAGGTAGGGATGCAGCTCGGGCGGGTACCACTTTCCGTCCGAGGCGATCCACCAGCCCGGACCCTGCCACACGTCGCTCATCCTCGGCTCCTCCGTGTCGATCCCTCGGGGATCGACCCTCTGCCCGAGGGATCGACACAGCGGCGCCGATTGTTGACCGCCGGGGAGAAATCGCAGCTGGACAGGCTCTTCACCGCCCCGTCAGCCGGTCGGTTCCCACCGCATGTGGGCATCGGGCTGTCCCTCTTCGTTGTCGCCCTCGGTGAAGGCCACGTCGCGCCATCCCCGGGAGGCGTAGAGGGCGCGGGCCCCGGTGTTGCGCTGGAAGACCCAGAGGTCGAGCCCCGTCGGCGAGATCTCCTCGGCCCACTCGATGAGCCGGCTCCCCACCCCGGCGCCCTGGGCCCGCGGGTGGACGTTCAGGTGCTCGAGCCACGACCCCCGGACGACGGCGAAACCGATGATCACCCCGTCACACTCCGCCACCTCCACCCGGGCCGTCGCCACCAGGTCGGAGACGAACCGGGCCGTCTCGTCGTCGGTGTGGAGGACCGGGAGATAGGTCATCCCCCGACGGGCGGCCAGGAAGACGTCGGTGATGGCCGGGCCATCGGTGGCGACGGCGGCGCGCAGGGTGACGCCGGTCATGCCACAATCATCGCGTGGACCGTATCGGGGTGGCCGACACCATGTTCGCCCGCTACGACATGGGCGCCGAGGCCGTCGACGAGCTGAAGCAGTGCCCCCTCTACGGCGACCGCTTCGAGATACGGCGCCGGACGGTGCCCGGATTCAAGGACCTCGGGGTGGCGTGCAAGAAGCTCATCACCGAAGATGGCTGCGCCATCGTCGTGGCCCTCGCCATGCCGGGCCGCGCCGCCATCGACCAGGTCTGCGCCCACGAGGCCTCCCAGGGGATCATGCTGGCCCAACTCCTCACCGGCACCCACGTCCTCGAGGTCTTCGTCCACGAGAACGAAGAGGATGATCCCGCCCGTCTGGCCGCCGTCTGCGTGGACCGGGCCCGCAAGCACGCCCGCAACGCCTACTGGATGCTCTACGAGCCGGACCAGCTCACCCGCCGCGCCGGCCAGGGTGTCCGCCAGGGCTACGAGGACGCCGGCCCCATCGTCCCGCCGACTCTCTAGCCGAGGCCGAACCCGACCTCGGGATCTCTCTGTCGCGACCGGTCCAGACCGATGCCGCGGCCGGCCAGGAGAGCGGAGAGCTCGGCGCCCTCGATCCCGGTCGGCCCGGTCGTCGTGCCCCGCCGGCGGTCGGGTCCCCGCTCGAGGAGGAGGGACGTCACCTCGTGGCGACGCTCCGCCACTCCCGGGGGCTGCAAATACCTAAGCCCGAGCATTGGCCTGCTCTGGCTTCGATGGCTGGCATCGAGCTGCCGTCCTGTTGACGCTGAATGCCAGCACCATTCAGACAAGAGCCTGAATTCGATCTTTTCGATCGACCATCCGACGGAAGTGCTCCCGTCTGTGCGAGCGTCTGATTGGTGAAGGCAGCCGCCATCTACGCCCGTATCTCGAACGACTCCAGTGGCAAAGCTGCCGGCGTTCGTCGCCAGATCGCCGAGTGCGAGACCTACGCAGCGAGCCATGGGCACACAGTGGCCGAGATCTATGAGGACAATGACATCAGCGCCTACCGGGCCAAGGTCCGCCCCGCGTACCGACGCATGTGTGAAGACGTGAAGACCGGTGCCAGGGATGGAGTCATCACCTTCCATCTGGATCGCCTGCATCGTCACATGATCGAGCTTGAACAATTCATCATTCTGATCGATTCGAGCGGCGCCGATGTGCGCACAGTCTCGGGCGGCGATTACGACCTCTCCACCTCAGACGGCAGGGCTATGGCCCGCGTGGTCGCTGTCTTTGCCCGCAAGGAGTCGGAGGACAAGAGCCGTCGCATCAAGAGTCAGCGTCGGGAGCAGGCGAACAACGGGATCCGCAAGTCTCATGGTCGTGCGTACGGCTACAACCGAGCGCACACCCGTAAGATCCCGAAGGAGGCTGCCGTTATCCGGGAGGCGGCTGAGCGCATCCTTGCCGGAGACTCCCTACGATCCATCTGTCGCGACCTCGAAGAGCGAGGCGTACCCACCACGTCCGGCAAGGCAGCGTGGAACATGAACACGATGCGACGCATTCTGATGTCTGGACGCGTCAGCGCCCAGGTCGAGTACCTGGGTGAGATCGTGGCCAAGGGCAGCTGGCCAGCAATTCTCACCCCTGCCGAAACCACCCGGCTGCGCACCATCATGGGCGACCCAGCGCGACGAACCAATAACCGCAGTCCTCGACGTTACTACCTGACCCGCACCCTCGACTGTGGCGTATGCGGAGCGAAGATGGTGGGGGCGCCTCGTAGGGACGGCGAGAGAACCTACCGATGCCTGAAGCGTCCCGGCTTCCTCGGCTGTGGGCGCATCTGCATCAGCGCCGACCACCTGGAAGCGTTCGTCTATGACGCTGTTCTCACCCGCCTCGACACCGAGGGCCTCTACGGCCAGCTAGCGACCGCACTCGGCGACGAAGCCCCCATCGAGGAGTTGCAAAAGGGGATCGACGAAGACAACGCAATGCTGACCTGCACAGCTGACCTCCGTGGCCGAGGGGAAATAACAGTCTCCGAATGGTTGGCAGCCAGAGCGCCTATTGCGATCCGCATCGCAGAAGCCGCTAGTCAATTGAGCTGCCTCACTCACTCGACCGCCCTCGACGGCTTCGTTGGCAATTCCGCCCACCTCCGAGAGAAGTGGGTCAACTTCTCTCCGGCCAGGAGGCGCTCAATCGTCGATGCGCTCACCCATCGGATCACCATTCGCAGCGTCGGCAAGATCGGGAGAGTCTTCGACGTCAGGCGCATTGAGATCTCCTGGCGGGAATGAAAGTGACAGGTCCTTACGAGTGAGGGCAAGCCGCCCGCTGGCTGTGGTGGGGGTGACCTGGGTCAGGCTTACGGCTGTGAAGGTCATCCATCTGCCCGTGTCTCCACTCGCATCATGGTCGCTCCCCGAGGACGGCGTAGGTGGCGGAGGACAATGACCGGGTGTGAGGAGCAAGCCGATTAGCTACTGGACGGACAAATGGCATCAAGGACGTTGTCGAGGTCCGAGTATTACTGGCCGTCAACGTCGTTGCTGGCCGTTTCCTCGCCATTGAGATTGGACTGTTCGTCTGAAATCTTCGTCGGATCGCAAATGGCCGTAACCGAACTTTGTAAGTTTCCGATGCTTCCCTTGATCCCGTGACGCGACTGCTCAAGGACACTCGGCTGATATGAGGGGTGGGCGGGATCCCCGACTACCGTGCGCCCTGGCCCCGTCCTCCACTGCAACCGCCCGGACCTTCTGGTACAGGTAGGTCAGCCAGGTGCTGTTGGAGTCGCCGTTTGTCGGCTAGCAGTCTCCTGCTTGCGTCGCTCCATAGGTAGCCTGAGCAACTGTGAACTCGCCACCGTCCGGCGAGTCCAGTTGGTTAATCAGGTCGTTGCATGAGAAGGGCTGAGTCTTGAGATAGCTCTTAGCCGAGAGGAGAGCCTGGGCGTTCCAGTTCTCGTTGAGGCTGTCGACGGCGACGGTCGCATCGTTGACCGAGTATCCACTACCATCCGGCGAGTCTAGTTGGTCGATGAGGCCCTGCTGCGAAAAGCCCTCACCCAGACTCAGATACTGCTTGGCTGACGCCACTGCGCTCTGCTGTTGCTGCGTCAGGCTGGGGACTGTCGGCGCTGGAGGAGCGGTCGTCGGTGGTGACGTTGTCGGTGGCGCAGTCGTCGGTGGCGCAGTCGTCGGCGCAGCAGTCGTCGGTGGTGCGGTCGTCGGTGGCGCAGTCGTCGGTGTAGCGAGCGTGGTGGTGGTGGTGCTCATCGTGTCGCTCGCCAACTTCTTCCTTCCGCCGCCCGTGGCTGCGCCAATGGCGGCGAGGACGACGAAGGCGACGATCAACCAGACCCACCACGCCTTGTAAAGCGGCCGTTTGGATGGAGGCTGCGATGGCGGTATCGGTGATCCGGCTCCGGGTGGCGTCGGTGGGCGTGGACCCGCGGGGCTTGTTGGCATGGTCGCCGTTGGCGGTATGCCAGGCACCTGGGTCGTGGGAGGCGTGAGCGGTGGCGGTTGAGTTGGCGGAGGGATGGGTGGAGGCGTTGGCACGGCCGGTGGTCGATAGTCAGGGTGTTGCTCAGGTCGGTACCACTTCCCGTCGGATGCAATCCACCAGCCAGGTCCACCACTTACGTCAGACATAGCCCAACCCCCGTCTGTGAACACTACGGTAGATCGGAATCAAACGCCTCTCCTGGCCGATGAACTATCTAAATCGCTGGCGCTAGCAAGCGGTTGGGTGCCGTCCTCCTGCTCCTGGCCGACGAGATTGATCGGCTGGCCATAGTGGTTGAATCGGTTCGTCAGGCGGGCCCGATATGAGTGATCGCGGTCCTATTCCTAATCAACGACTTCCGGTCGCTTGGCAACCTGTCGCTGGTCGGTATCCCCGCCCATGAGAAGGTCCGGTGTCAAGAGAGAGTGCAGTTGAACGGAGTTCCTGGTAGAGGACTCGCGTCGGACCGCAGACGGGGTCACGGTGGAGCGCCCGGAGCGCCCGGAGCGCCCGGAGCGCGCGAGGACGAACGACCTTGACGCCGGCGAAGACCGGCGCATCATTTTGGAGGAGCGAAGTCTCGACGGAGTTGGTCTCGCAACCACCCATTCGGTCCCGATCGGGACGCACGACGTCGAATGCGGAAGCCGGGCTGTCTCACTCAAATATTCGGCGCCTCAGGCGCACACGGGGATACCTCGGACTCGCCCGGCCGATCTAACCAATCTCACGAACATTGGCGCTGCTCGTCCTCGAGAGGACCTTGAGCGGACCGTCAGGATCCAGCTCGTAAGGAGTCTTACTCCAGTGAGCACGGAAGGAGGCCCGCACTCATAGCGTCAAGTATGCGCTCCCTGGGCCGACCCTGGCCCGTTGCGCCCGACCCCGGTCAGGAACGGAACCTATGTGCTAGTGCCCGGTTCTCCGACACCTCGGATCGTCAATAGAGGCACCACTTGGCAGGCTGGATGGACAGCATCATAGCCACGGCGATGAGCAGGAGCATTCCGGCAAACGCTACCCATGGCCAGACGCGTCGGTGCCTTCTCTTTGCTGCAACTGCGAGCGCTCCTGGAACACATGTGGCCATGAGCCAAATGAATAGAACGTCTAGCCGTAACGCTTGCCGATGAGCGTTCACGGCCGCCGTGTTGTCGTTGCACACCGAATTGACCCATGATGCGACGACGGTGGCAAGCACCCCACCGACGAAGCCAACGGCTACAAGCAGCCCACCGACGACCACAAAGGTGATCCGGCGGTTTGGGCGCGCTACGGGCGGCTGGAAGTCCGTCGGATTCCACGTCTGACCATCCCATCGCCACCGGCCATCGGGTGACAACTGTCCAGGCGGCTCCACCACGGTTCGATGGTAATGCGTATCAACGAAGTCGTTATGGGACCGGGTCGCCTGCCGATCGGGGGCGCACCTAGCAGCACCATCGGTGGGCCACGCCCAGGGGCCGTGTGGATCTTGACCTACGACCGGTAGCCCCGATTATCGGACCTAACGCGCCTCCCCGCCTGGTCGTCGTCGGCGCTAGTCAGTGAGCTTCTTCCACGTGCCCGGCGTACCGGCCTTGGTGCAGAGCCAGAGTTCTCCCGTGTTGCCCATGTAAAGCTCGCCCATGAGATGCCTGCCGCTGGTTGGATGACCTGCCGTGCTGCCCGGAACGAGGCAAAGCTGTGCCTTGCCGCCCTGAGCCTGAACCCCGTAGCCATCGGCGCTTCCTGCACCCTGGACACCGGTTCCATTGTTCGACCATCCCTGGACGCCGTATCCGCCAGCAGAACTCTGGTCGTTACCGAAGACGGCACCCCAGCCGTTCCTGGTCGTAATTCCCACTACACCGTTACTATCGCTCGCCAGTCCCATGACGCCAGCGTTGGTGTTGCTGTCGCCTACCACTCCTGCCAATGGCGACGACTCAATCCCGCTCACTTCGGCGCTTACGCCGTAGACGCCGACGCCGTAATTTGATGATCCCGACGTGCCGACCCCCCCACTTTGGGAGCTGAAATCTTCACCACAGACGCCCACGCCACCGTCCGACGAGGTAAACCCGTTAATTCCATTGGCGGCGCTCGAGAATCCGTAGATGCCAGTGTTGGTGTTGCTGTCGCCTATGACCCCTGCTGTCGCACCGGTCGCTTCGAGAAAGCCGCTCGCACCGACGCTCACGCCGTATAGACCGCTCCCGCTGCTCGTCGTGATCTCGGTGGTACTGGTCGCCGTATTCGTCTCACCGGCCAGAACGGCACTGTCTGCCGAGGCAGAGCCTGCGTCAAGCATGCTGGCTCCCACCGCTCCGACGACACCTGCCCCGAGCATCTTGAACATGTCACGTCGATTGCCGGACGAACCGTTCGCCTCTGGCTCAGACTCCAGGACTAATTGTGGCCTCGACCGACGTAGGAATGGTGGAAAAGTCATGTCGCCCCGCCTCCTTCTGGGCAGCCGTTGCCGCCATCACCGCTTCGGGGAAATGGTAACGGGGCGGACCGGTTTCCGCTCAGAGATCTGGACTCCGCCAGGACTGTGACGACGGTGGACCGCTCAAGAGCGTCAGCCAGGCCGCCCGGTCACCGCTTTTGCCGGGTCCAGGTCGCCCTGTTAGGTGCTGGCTCGGCCAAGCCGCCCCATGCCAGAACACCTGTTACCGGGCGTGCCGGCTGAGCCTGTCCAACACTGCGCCCAACCGACCCACCTCGTCGGCCAAGAGAAGCAGGACCGCCCCCAGCCGCTTCGTGGCGTCGTCGGCTGGCCCGAGATCGGCCACCACCTGACGAGCCAAACGGGTCGCCTCTGACGTCGACATGCCCGCGCACGCTACGGGCCGGGTGTGACGGCTCGACCAGGACCGCTACCGGGCTGACCGCCGCCCTGCCTTCTGGGCCGCCTTGGCCGGCCGACGTCCCCTGGTGAAGCTGAATCCTTCCTCCCGAAGCACCCGTTGTACCAAGTCATATCCCAGGTCCCAGCCTTCAGGAATGCAGGGAAGACTTCCGTCGCACCCGGTGGGGATTGGGCCAGAGGCGTTGTCCAGAAATGCCGAGTATGTTTTTTTCGCAGCTCTTGCGTCGGCGGTATCGAAGGTGGGGCTATGGCCAAGGCACATAAACGTTGGCTTCGATGGTTGACCCTGTCGCTGGTCATGGTCCTGGCGTTGATCATCCAGAGTGGCTCAATAGCGTCCGCTGGTCCACCGGCCACCGCAGGAGTCGCCCTTACCCTGACGGCGGTTGGAATGGCGCCTTCGGTGCCGAGTAATGCCGTGGCGATAGGAGAGCTCCCGAACACCGTCTTGCTCCATGTCGAGGTAGGTCTCCAGCCTCGTGACCCTGCTGCCCTCGAACAGGCAGCGGCGGAGGTATCGACACCTGGTACCTCAAGCTACCGTCACTACATCGCCCGTGGATCATTTCGTGGTCTTTTCGGTCCGACACCGTCGACAATCAACGCTGTCGTGGGGGCGCTCCGACGGTCCGGCTTGCGCCCCGGTCCTGTTGATGCCGATGGTCTCGCCATCCCCGTATCCGACACGGCAAAACAACTGGCTCGTGCACTGTCGATTCACTTTGAGCAATACCGGCTGGCCACCGGTCGAGTGGCTTACGCAAACACACTGCCCCCGAAGCTGCCGGACTCTGTCTCCCAATACGTGCAAGGAATCATAGGGCTGGACGACCTCTACCGTGTCCAGCCTGGAGACAGTTTGACCTCGACCTCTGTGATTAACGCACATCGCGTTTCGCCCCAGATAGTGACCGGTGGTCCCCAGCCTTGCGCCCCAGACCCTTCAGGCGAAACGGGCCCGTTACCGTCGACCTACACAGCAGACGACTTGGCTTCTGCCTACGATCTCTCCCCTCTCTATGGAGCGGGTGATTTCGGACAGGGGGAGACCGTCGGGCTCATCGAGCTGGAGTCGTACAGTGCAACCGACATCCAGCAGTACCAGGCGTGTTACGGGACAAACGTCCCGATTAGTTGTCAGCCGGTGCCAGTCACGAGTGAATGTGGAAGTGGCCCAGGTATCGGTGAGGCCGCCCTCGACATCGAGGACGTGATTGGTCTGGCTCCCGAGGCATCGATCCTCGTCTACGAAGGCACCAACATCTATGACGTCTACAGTCAAGCAATATCGGATGATTTTGCCAACGTCATTTCCACCTCCCTATATCTCTGTGAGCCATATATCGGTCTCTCCGAGATTCAAATGGAGAGCACGCTGTTTATGCAGGCAGCTATGCAGGGACAGAGCGTGTTCGCCGCAAGTGGCGACGATGGTTCGGCAGGTTGTGACAACGTAAGTAATGGCTATGCCGGCGATGCGGACGTCGCCGTGAGCGATCCGTCCAGTCAGCCCTATGTAACCGGCGTGGGTGGCACCACCATCGAAACGCTTGGTCCGCCACCGTCTGAGACAACCTGGAACAACTGCCAAGATCAGTCGGCCAATTGTGCCACCGACTATGCAACGACCTGTCCCGCAACTAACGGGGTGACGTGCGGAGGTGCCTCCGGTGGCGGTGTCTCCCAAGAGTGGTCGATGCCCACGTATCAGGCCGACGCCCCAGCAAGTTTGAACGTGACCAATTCAGATTCGTCCCCTTCTCCGTGTGCGGGGAGTCCTCTGGCGACGGGTGCTGGCGATTGCCGAGAGGTCCCCGACGTGTCGGCCGACGCCGATGCGGACAATTCCCCTTATGCCATCTATTGGAATGGGGAGTGGCGCCACATTGCCGGTACGAGCGCGGCGGCACCGCTGTGGGCGGCGGGGACAGCCGTGATCGACTCCGATTCGTCCTGTGGACCGGTTGGCTTCCTCAACCCCGCCTTGTACCAGATCGCCGGAGGACCGGGGTATTCTAGCGCGCTGAACGACATAACATCGGGGAACAGTAGCTTCACGGATACGAACCTCGATGGTGGCTTCGGGGGCTCCGATCTCGCTTACCCTGCTACGCCCGGGTACGACATGGCCACGGGGCTCGGTTCGCCCAACTTCGATGGCCTCGCGACCGCGCTCGCTGCCCTGTGCCCGTGGTCCGCCCAATCCACCGTCGGCCCCTCCGGCGCCAGCGGATACACACTGTCGGGCGTCTCGTGCACCTCGTCCGCGGCGTGCACCGCTGTCGGGGACTTCACCTCCCCCTCCAACGTTGGGGCGGCCTTGGCCGAGGTCCGGAACGGGACGACCTGGTCGGTCCAACCAACCCGAAATCCCCCCATTTTTACGTATATCAGTACGCTGTCGGGCGTTTCGTGCACCTCGCCCACAGCGTGCACCGCCGTCGGGGAGTACGAGAAGCCGGTGTATCTGGGGCCTGCTGACACACTCAGAGCCGGCGTCGACGGGACCCTGGCCGAGAACTGGAACGGGACGAGGTGGTCCGTCGAGTCGACACCCACACCTACCGGTTGGCGGAGCAGCAACCTGACGAGCGTGTCGTGTACCTCAGCCACGACGTGCACCGCTGTCGGGGGATATGTCCCCCCCAATGAGCCCCCTATGGCCCTGGCCGAGGTCTGGAACGGGAAGAAGAAGTGGAAGGTCGAGTTTCCCCCGAATCCCGCCGGTTCGACGAGCTACCTATCGGGCGTCTCGTGCACTTCGGCAACGGCGTGCACCGCCGTCGGGGAACACGAGACCGGTGCTGGTGACGTCAGCCCGTTGGCCGAGATTCGGACCGGGTCGAAGAAATGGAAGGTGGAGTTTCCCCCGAATCCCGCCGGTTCGATGAGCTACCTATCGGGCGTCTCGTGCACTTCGGCCACGGCGTGCACCGCCGTCGGGGAGTACGAGAATAGTGTCGGTGGCATCGGTGCGTTGGTCGAGACCCGGAATGGGACCAGCTGGAGTGTCCAGTACGTACCCAGCCCTCCCGGCTGGCTAAGCAGCGCCCTAACGGGCGTCTCGTGCACCTCGTCCACGGCGTGCACCGCCGTCGGGAACTACTACAACAGCGCCGATTTGCCGGAAGACCTGACCGAGATTTGGAACGGGACCAGCTGGAGTGTCCAGGCCAACCTGCCCGTAGGTCCCTTGTCAAGTGTCTCGTGTACCTCCGCCTCGGCGTGCACCGCCGTCGGCGGGGATCTGGCCGAAGCTCGAATGTAGAAGAATCCGGTTGGCCGCCGGCCAAGAGCAGATATCAGTCCACAGACGGGAAGCGGCCCCAGTTCGTCCTCGCCTCTTCCGCCTCCCCCCGAACCGCCTCCTCCTCCCGTCCCCCTCCTCTCCCGTCCCCTCGGCTGGCTGGCTGTGTGCGGGCCCTCCGGGCCCCTCCGGCCCGTCCTCTGGCCCCCGGCGCCCTGCCCCGGCGCCCCGTCCTTGGGCCCTCCCGTCCGGCCTTGGTGCCCCCGTCCTCGGGGCCCTGCGCGGCCCCTTCGTCGTCGCCGGCGTGCGTTCCCCCCTCTCTCCCGGTGTGGAGATGGGGATCGAGGGCGCGGCTGGTGCGGTGGACGAAGCCGGCGGCGGCCACGCCGGTCACTGTGGTGGGGACGGGCACCGGGAGCGTCACCGGGCGGCGGCGGACGGCCAGGGCGTGGCGTCCGACGTAGGACATCGCCGCCTCCACGGCCCCGGCGTGGCCGGCGCTCACGGCGTCGCCGACCTCGCTATCGCCCAGCGCGTGGAGCAGGCTGACCGACTTGGGCGCCGAGAAGGTCATGTCGAACCCGGCCACCGTGACCTGACGCCGGGCCGTCCCCAGGACCTGTCCGGTGCCGGGGTCCTCCCCGGCCAGGACGGCTTCGAGGTCGGCTCCCTCCACCACGCCGGAGAGCCGCAGCTCGGGCGTCCCCGCGCCCATCCACCGGCCTGCCGCCTCGATCCCGGTGCCCGAACCGGCCGCCACCCCGAGGTAGTAGTCGGCGCCCCCGGCCCGGACCTTCGACACCCGCAGCACGCCGACCATGGTGCGGAGGACACCTCGCAGCGACGTTGCCGGGAACCTGGCCCGGTCAGGACTCTCCGCCGGCCGGTGACGGGCGAGCAGACGCTGTGCCGCCCGGTGTCCCATGGCGGCCAGCTCGGGCTTGTCCCCGGGGTGGGAGCGGCGCCGGTGAGCCGCACTGATGCCCTCGGATGAGGAGAACTACGGCCCGCAGTCGGGATTCGCGCCGGGAACCAACTTGCCCGGTGCCCCTCCGACATGCCGGCCTCTGAAGTTCCCGAAGTAGTCACCCGAGTTCTTGTGGAATCTCCCGTAGTACTTTCCTCGGCCGAGCGCGAACGGCGTTGGTGCGCCCGCGATCTTGACCACCAGCACGACCGATGAGTTGTTCTGCCGCCATATTCCGGCGTCCGCCAGGTTGTCGTAGAACTGACGGCCTTCGAACGAGATGATCGTGCATCCCGTGGCGAGCCAATCGGGAATGTACAAGGTCCACTGGCTATCCGACCGGATTCTGGCCCCCATGGCGGACGGCGTGGCCCCCGGGGCCGGTGCCGACGACGCCGCTTGCGCCGGACCTCCGAGGCCGAAAGTTGCCATTGCCACCAAGACGGTCGTCGCGAGCACAAGTCGTCGCATGTTGCCTCCCTTGACCGTTGAGATCACGCTGATCCTACGGACGACCCGGAGACACGCCTAGAGGAGAAGGTCCGAATCTCACGGTCGAAAACGCCACGCGTGGGCAACACGATGCCGCTCGTCCGCGGCCAATGGATTTTGGCAATCGTCGTCATCGTTGGCCTGATCCTCATCCGGTCGACGTTCTGAACCAACACTCGTCACGTCTACGGTTGGGCCCTTTGGCTCTACTCTGCAACGTTGGCGGGTGGCACTGTTGTTCGAGGATGCGTGGCTTAGATGCAGGAAGCACCCAATGACGGCAATGTTCGGTGCACCGGTCGGCGCCCTGCCTGCCACCTTTTCGAACCCGGCGA
Source organism: uncultured Acidimicrobiaceae bacterium (assembly GCA_963800065.1). Lineage (GTDB taxonomy): Bacteria > Actinomycetota > Acidimicrobiia > Acidimicrobiales > UBA8190 > CAWJFJ01. The sequence goes on from CAWCZO010000011.1 coordinate 393,971, forward strand.
AGACCGCACAGGACTGGTTCGGCGATTCGGTGGCGGTGTCGGGTGAGACGGTCGTCGTCGGCGCCCCCGGCACCAATACCTTTGTGGGGACGACCGACGTCTACAAGGCCTGACCCGAACCGATGGCACGGGCGGCTCCGTTCCTCTGACCTATCTGGTCAGCCCGTCCCTCCGGGGGCCGGCGGCCGGTAACGGGCGAGCAGACGCTGTGCCGCCCGGCGCCCCGAGTCGGCCAGCTCGGGCGGGTCGAGGACCTCTCCGTGCGGGCCGAGACGGAGCAGGAGCCGGTCGAACCACACCGTGCTGGCCACAGCCAGGCGGACCACGGTGCGGCCGTCGGGAAGCGGCTCCACCCCCAGGGTGGGAGCGGTGTCGGTCAGCCACAGGCCGGCGTCGTCGACCGCCACCCGGGCCACCAGGGCGTCGGGTCCCGGGACGAAGGCCGCCTCCCCCACCTCCCCGGCGCGGTGGTCGGAGACCTCTCCGGGCGACGCGCCGGGGGGGCCGGACGGTGCTGTCTCCCCGGTGGCTCGCACCGACAGGACGCGGTCGACACGAAAGCGACGCCGGTCGCCGGCGCGGTGGCAGTACCCATCGAGATACCAGCGCCCGTCGAGGGCCACGACACTCAGGGGGTCGACGACCCGGACCGATTCCTCGTCACTCGACACCGAGTAGTAGCCGAGCTCGATCTGCTCGTGGGCCTCCACCGCCCGACGGAGCTCGGCCAGATGGGGCGGCTCCCCGAGATCGATCCGCAACCGGTCCCGGTGGCCGAGGACGGCCTCGAGCTTGTCCAGCCCGCGGGCCAGGGATCCGTGGGGATCGGCGCCGGGGACCGCCTCGATGGCACGTGCCGCGGTGGCCAGCGCGAAGCCCTCGGCGGCAGTGAGCCGGCGGGGACGGGCCAACTCCGGACCGAGGTTGGCCACCACCTCCTCCTCGTCGACCATGATCTCCATCAATTGGTCCGGCGTGTAGGGGGGCAGGCCGCAACAGGCGGCCAGCTCCAGGTCGGCGATCAGCTCGTCGGGTCCGATGCCGAAGCGCTCGGCCAGCTCCGCCACCGGCGCCCGCCCCTGGCGGGCCAACCAGGTCAGGACGGCGAGGAGGCGGTGCAGCCGGTGACCGGCGTCGGCGCGGGCCGGCATTCAGCCGACCACCGGTATGGCGGGGCCGCCGGCCGTGGCCTCGAGCCAGGTGATCATGTCGGCCCGGACGCTGTCGGGCGCCAGCACCTCGGCGTGCTCGCCCAACTCGAGGACCCATGACCGCAGGGCGCCGATGTTCGTCACCTCGAGTCGGACCACCACCGCCCCGTCGTCGCGCCTGCTGTGCACGGTCGAGTCGCCCACCTCGGCCACCACCAGAGGGGCCAGTCCACTGTCGACGAGGACGTCGACACGGACCACCTCCTCCTCCCCCATCCGCCACGGTTCCTCGGGGAGAGCGGCACCGGGGTCGAAGTCGTCGGGCACCACGGCCGAGCCCGGTGATCCGACGGTCGGTGCACCGTCCATCCTGTCCACCCGGAACGTTCGGGAGGCCACCTTGTCGAGGTCGTAGCCGACCAGGTACCACCAGCCGCCGCGGAAGCGCAGGAGGGCGGGCGCCACGTGGCGGGCGTCGCCCCGGTAGTCGAAGGTCACGGTGGCCCGCCGGCGGACGGCGTCGTAGAGCACCGGCAGCGCCGGCAACGCCGTCAGATCGGCGAAGGGCTGAACACCCGCCGTGGCCGGCAGTCCCAGGCGCCACAGCGCATCCCGGCCACTAGGATCGCCGAGGTGGACCCCGGCCACGGCAAGGTTCAGTGCCGCCTGCTCGTCCGGTGCCAGGTCCAGGTCGGGGAGATAGAAATCATCGGGTCGGATGAGATAGCCGACCTGCTCCCGGCCCTCGATGGGCACCGCGCTCACATCGACGCCGCCGTCGCGCAGCGTCCGCTTGTCCCGCTCGAACGCCTGTCGCCGCGCCTCGCCCTCGGCCGGGTAACCGGGGACCTCGGCGGCGATCTCACGCAGCGGCTTCGGGCGATCGTCGCGCAGAAGCACGAGCACCAGGTCCGTCAGACGCTCGAGCCGGTCCACCATCGGGGCCAGCGTAGGCGGCCCTGCCCCCGTCGCCGTCGGGTGGCCACCCCGTGACCGGCCCCTACTCCTTCCATCTGCATCTCGTGGCCTGGCTCGCCGTCGCCGCCGTGGGCGTGGCCTATGCCGTCGCCGTCCGTCGGGCGGCGCGGACGTCGCAACCGGGTGCGGCACCGACGCGCCGTCAGTGGTGGTGCCTGGCCGGAGGCCTTGGTTCCCTGGCCGTGGCCCTCACGTGGCCGGTGGCGGACCTGGCCGCCCATTGGTCTCTCACCGCCCTGCTCGTCCAGCGCCTCCTGCTGATCCTCGCCGCCGCGCCGTTGCTTCTGCTGGCGTTGCCGGCGCCGCTCATCGCCGCCCTGACGCGGCCGGCTGCGATCGACAGAGCCCTCGAGGTCATCACGCGCCCGGTGGTGGCCGTGGTCGTCTTCACCGTCATCGCCGTCGGCACCCTGCTCACACCCGTCGTCGCCGCCCAGGCCTCGTCGGCCACGGTGCGGGGTGTGGTCGACGTCGCCCTCCTCTTCGGGGGGGCGGTGCTGTGGGGTCCGGTATTGCGGCACATTCCCGGAGCCAGCCGACCCTCCCCCGTGGGACTGGCCGCCTATCTGTTCGTGCAGTCGGTCGTCCCCGGCTTCCCGTCGGTCATCTACGTCTTCGCCCGCCACCCGCTGTACCCCGCCTTCGCCCACGCCCACGCCGCCATCGGCCTGTCGGCCGTGGGCGACCAGCAACTGGCCGGGGTGATGGCCAAGGTGGCCACCTTGCCCGTGCTCTGGAGCGTCGCCTATGTCGCTCTCACGCGGGCGGCGCGTCAGGACACCGGCTCGGAAACCACCGTCCTCACGTGGGCCGAGGTCGAACGACAACTCCTCCGGGCCGAGCGGCGCGAGAGACGGGGGCCGCGACGGCGGGCCGGGCGCGTCCCGGCCATACCCCGTGCGGGCACCGTGCCGGGGACCCAAGGCCCGGGATGGACGCCGGCCCCCCCGACCTCGGAGCTCCCCGGGGACGCGTCGGGGCCGTAGCCGCTCTCCCGGTCAGACGGGGTGGCCGAAACGCAACGGTTGGGTCAGGCGGACGACGGTACCCAGGAGGCGGTTCTGCGGCTTGGAGACGATGACGATGGCGTAGTGGCCGACGCCACCGGTCGGAATCGGACCCAGGGGGCGCTCGACCTGGTCGACGGTGAACGATCCCTTGTACGAGACGGCGCACACGTCGTGCACGGTCGTCCCGGCACGGGCGGAAAGGACGGCCAGGACATGGGCGTCGGAGCCGATCTTGGTGAACGAGAGGAGACGGACGCCGGCGAAGGTGCCCCGACCCTTCACCGCATCCTCGGCGACGGCCAGGGCCTGGAAGCACGGGCTGGCATTGGTCCCCAGGGTGTTACGTGCCGACGTGCATCCCGACAGTGTCGACACTCCCAGCGCCCCGACCAACATCACGGCCGTAGCCGTCGTCCGACGCCACCGTCGACACCACGTCCTCATCCCTCGATCCCCCCTCACCGGATGACCTTCACCGGTGCCGGTGCCGGTGCCGGCGAGACCTCGCCGACCCTCCCGGCGCGTCGGTCGGACCAGACCAGGGCCGCCCATGTCCCCCAACCCGTCGGTAATTCGATCCAGAAGCTCAGGATCCGGTAGAGCAGAACGGCCGCCACCGTCGAGGGCTCCGATCCCCCGAATGCCACCAGGGCGATGGTGAGGCTGCCCTCCACCACGCCCAGGCCGCCGGGCGTGATGGGCAGATTGGCGGCCAACTGCCCGGCACCGTAGGCCAGGAGCAGACCCCGCCACGGGACACCGACGCCCACGGCCAGGAACGACAGGGCCAGACACCCGCAGTCGAGGATCCAGTTGGCCAGGCCCCAGCCGGCCACCACGGCCACCCCCCGGGCGGTCAGGGTGACGGCCGTCAACCGCACGACGAAGGTGTCGATCCGCGTCCCGACGTCGCCCCGGGGCCATTTGAGCCTCCGCCGGCTGGTGGCGATGACGACCGTCACGACCCACACCAGGGCGCGTCGCTGGACGAACAGCGCCCCCAGAACGAGAGCGGCGACCAGGACCCCGGCGGTGACGCCGATGAGATCGAGCCCGACCCCTTGGGCCCCGGCGATGGCCACCCCGGCGGCGGCCACCACGGCCAGGGTCACGGCCGCACTCACGAAGACGGCGCCCAGCGTCCATCCGGCCAGGGCGCTGTCGGCCCCGCGGCGGCGGTACTGGCGGAAGGCGAACACCGACGAGACGAGCGGGCCGGCGGGCATGGAGTTGGCGATGGCGGTCGACGCCAACGTCACCGCCGTGGCCCGGCCGAGCGACATCTCCACGCCGCCGGCCCACAGCAGGCGGCGCTGGACGAGGGCGAAGGCGATGAACGAACCCAATTCGGCGGCCGAGGCCGCCAGGATCCATTGCCAGCGGAGATGGTCCAGGTAGTGCGATGCACCGGACAGCTCGCCGCTCCGGCCGGCCACCGCCCACAGCGCCAGCGCGGCCAGGGCCAGCCCACCGGTGAATTTGATCCACGGCCAGGCGCGCCCGAACGGGCGGCGGCGCCCGGGACCATCCGTCACGTCGAAGCCGGCTCCACCAGGATCTTCACCTGCTCGTCGGGTCGGGCCAACGATTCGAAGGCACCGACCACGCCGTCCAGTGGCACCGTTCCCGTGACCATGGGGACCACGTCGACGTCTCCTTCGGCGATGGCGCGCAGCGCTCCGGCGAACTCGTCGGTCGAATAGGCCAGGGCGAATTGGATGGACAGCTCCTTGGCGATGGCGAAGAAGGGCACCACCTCGTCGGCCTCCATGCAGACGCCCACCACGGTGATCCGGGTGCCCGGAGGGACGTCGCGCAGGAGCTGTTGGAGCATGCCGGGGACACCCACCGCTTCGAAGGCCACGACGGGCCGGCGCCCGTCGAGTCGGCGCCACGCCTCCACCACCGGTTCGCGCCCCGGGTCCACGGCCTCGGTCGCTCCCATCTTCACGGCCAGGTCCCGACGGACGGGCGAGAGGTCGGCGGCCACGATCATCTCCACGCCGGCCAGGCGGAGCCCGGCTATCACCGCCAGCCCCACGGGACCGCATCCCACCACCACGGCCGCGTCGGCCGGCGTCACCTTCGACTTGGCCACGGCGTGCATCCCGACGGCCAATGGTTCGGTGAGGGCGGCGCTTCGGAAGTCCAGACCGTTCGGGACCTCGAGCATCAGAGGGGCTGTCAACAGCATGTACTCGGCGTAACCACCGGGGTAGTCGTTGTTGTAGGCCAGCTGGTGCACGCCCCCCGACGACAGCAGGACGGGGACCGATACCACCAGGGCGCCGGCCGGTGGTCCCACCGTGTCGGGCCCCAACTCGAGCACCTCCCCGCAGAACTCGTGGCCCATGATGATGTCGCGCGACAGGTCGATCTGCATGGTGGCCAGGCCACCGAGCTCACCCATGGACGGGAGCAGCTCGTCGGTCATCGCCGCCATCGTCTCGGCGTGACGAAGGAAATGGAGGTCGGACCCGCAGATCCCGCATGCCCGGATCCGCACCAGGACCTGACCCGGACCGGGGCGGGGATCGGCCACGTCGTCGGTGACCAGCCGGTGCTCCCGCATGACGCACGCCCGCATCTCGACCCCTCCCTCTTCGCCACAGATCGTGGCACACGGGCCGCCGCCATCCCTACCATTGGGTGAAGTGCCCCATCCCCCCCTCACCGGCGCCGACCTCCGCCCCCCGCCGGCCGCATCCGAGGGGGGCGGGGGCGCCCGGGTCCCCTCGGCGGCGTCGGAGATCTCGTCGACCGTCCCCCTGCGGGCCCGAGTCCCGGGCACCGTCCGAAGCGGCGTCCGCCAGCTCGACGGTCGGACCGTGGTGGTGGCCCAGTCAATCTCCGGCCACCATCGCGGGGCGCTCACCGGCGCCGACGGCGCCACCATCGCCGACGCCGCCCGGATGGCCCTCGACCTGCATCTCCCCCTCGTCGTCGTGATGTCGTCGTCGGGGTCCGACGTCAATGACGGAATCGCCGCCCTGCACGGTTGGGGGGAGGCGGCGGCGGCCGTCGTCGCCTGCTCGGGACGGGTCCCCGTGCTGGCCGCCGCCACCGGACCGGCGGTCTCGGGCCCGGCGCTGCTCCTCGGACTGGCCGACCTCTCGGTGATGACGCTCGACGCCTTCGCCTTTCTGTCGGGACCCGACGCCGTGGAGGGGTTCACCGGGATCCGCGTGTCCCTGCACGAGCTCGGTGGTTCGGCCATGCACGCCACGGCCAGCGGCCTCTGCGCGCTCCTGGCCCCCGACCATTCCGACGTCCTCGACCTCGTCGGCGCCCTGCTCGGTTACCTTCCCGATCACACCGACACCGAACCGCCACGTCGCGCCACCGACGACCCACCGCAGCGTCCCGTGCCGGAGCTGCGCCAGATGATCCCGGCGTCGAGCACCGCCTCCTACGACGTGCGGGCCGTGGTCGGCGCCATCGCCGACGACGGCGAGATCCTCGAGGTCCGCCCCATGTGGGCCCCCCAGCTCGTGACGGCACTGACCAGCGTGGGGGGCATGCCCGTGGGGGTGGTGGCCAACCAACCCCGCTCCCTGGCCGGGACCCTCGATATCCCGGCCTCGCAGAAGGGCGCCCGTTTCGTGCGCTTCTGCGATGCCTTCAACATCCCCATCGTCACCCTGGTGGACACGCCGGGATTCCTGCCCGGAAAGGATCTCGAATGGCGGGGGATGATCCGCCACGGGGCCGAGCTGGCCTTCGCCTACGCCGAAGCCACGGTGCCCCGGGTCTGTCTGGTCCTACGCAAGGCCTACGGCGGCGCCTACATCGTCATGGATTCCAAGGGCATCGGGAACGACGTCTGCCTGGCCTGGCCCTCGGCCCAGATCGCCGTCATGGGCGAGCGAGGTGCGGTCCAGATCCTCCACCGAGGTGCCGGCGCCGAGGAGCTCAGACGACTGGAGGCGACCTACGCCGAGGAGTTCCTCACGCCGTGGGTGGCGGCCGAACGGGGCTTCGTCGACGAGGTGATCGACCCCGCCGACACCCGGGCCGGCGTCCACCGGGCCCTCACCATGTTGGCCACGCGGACCGAGCATCTGCCGGGCCGCAAGCACGACGGCGGGCCGCTGTAGGGGGCGGAGGTGCTCCGAGACGTGACGTCTCACCGATGCCGGACACCATGACCAGCCGTCGTCGTCACGGCCCTGACGCGTCTCGCGGCCCCCGCCGAAGCGGGGGCCGCGAGACTCACGTTCAGCTCGCCCGACAGATGCCGGGACGAGTCTTACGATCAGGTGTTGGCCGGGGCCGCTCCGTAACTGGAGCCCCAGTTGAAGCCCGTGGCCGGGGTCTCGATGTAGCTGGCGTAGCAGTTGGCCGCGTCGTTGGGTGTCGACTTGGCGTAGTACGTCCCGGCGGTCGCGATGTTGACACCGCCGACCTCCTGAGCACCGGCGTGGCCGGCGGCGGCCCGGATGAAGCCCGTCCCGGCCACGGTCGCAGGCGTCGCCACCAGCTGAGCCACCCACCAACAGGTGTTGGTCTTACTCAGCGCGGCGATGACCACGGCCTGCTGGTCCGTGGCGCTGGCGGAGTCGAAGGAGCCGATGCTGAGCTGGTTGGACCCGGCCGTCGGAGCGGTTGCGGCCGCTTCCCAGGTGAACTCCGGTGCCGAAGCCGCCACCGCCGCCTGGATCCCCGAGTAGGTCTGGCCGTTGGACTGGTAGACGGCCGACGCCTCGGTGAGCCCGTTGGTCAGGTTGGACTGGGCGGCGCGGTCGTTGGCCGAGCTCGTCACCCCGAGGAAGGTCGGAATGGCGATGGCGAGCAGAATGGCGATGATGAGCAGGACCACCATGAGCTCGATCAGGGTGAAACCAGCCTCAGCGGTCCCCCCACCCTCGAGCTCAGCGTTCTGCGCATCGCGCAGGGCGCGTAGCACGGACTGGAACATGACATCCTCCTACATAGGCAATGGCTATCGCCTCCCCATCGGCAGGACGCCGGTACGGCTTGAGCCCTGGTCAGCCACAGCCCGCACAACACGCTCGGACCGGGATCCGGGGGCGGGCACAGGCGCCACTGGGCGGCGGATGACCGGGCGCGACCCGCTGGACCGGCCTCGCCGGTCAGGAGCGGGCGGGCGGGCGGGGACGCTACGTGACGGTGGCTCCCGAGGAACTGCAGACGTTCTTCTGGCCCGTGCTGTAGAAGATGTCGCCGCTCATGTTCAGGGAGTAGCCGGTCGTCGACGGCGCCACGGCCTGGCCCCCGGTGGCGACGGCGCCACCGGTCACCGTGATCCCCGTCACGGTGAACAGCCGGGGGAACGTATCGAGACCCTGGAGGAACGCCGTCATCTGTCCGTACGTCCCCGACAGGGTCAACGACACGCCGATCGGCGTCACGCCGGCGGTGGGCGTTGCCGCGGCCTCGGTGACGCCGATGCTCGGGGTGTTGGGGTCACCGCTCGTCACGGCCAGATGCGTCACCTGTTGCAGGAAGACGTCGACGCTCGGGGTGCCGGGTATCTCGTTGAGATCGGTCGTGAGCTGCTGGCAGCTGGCTCCGAACTGTGTCTTCTCCCGCTTCAGGGTGGCGATCTTGAGCTGCAGGGAGGTCTGCTGGGCCTGGAGCTCGGTCTTCTGGGTCTGGAGCTTCGCCAGATGACTCCCTTCGGGAGAGATCCAGGCGGCGTAGAGCACCAGAGCAACGATGAGGGTGCCCACGCCGGTGAGGACGGGGACGCGGAAGCGCTTCAGCTGTTCCATCAGTACTTTCCGTTCTTGGCCAGAGTGGCGCCACTGGTGAGCGACAGGGTGGACTGGAAGTCGACGGCGGTACCGGAGCCCGACGGGGCATTGGTGACGGCACTCACCCCGGGTGGGTCGAACATGACCGTGTTGGTGATGTCGTCGATCCACTCGGCCACCGGGGAGAAGTGGGCCACGCCGGGGAACGTCCCGCCCACGTCCACGGAGATGGTTCCGACGGCGCCCGTGGGGATGGTCCCGGCCGCCCCCCCGCCGCCGGCGTCGGTGTCGACGTCGGAACGGTGGTCGTCGTGGTGGCCGTCGACGACGTCCCGGTGGCCCCGGTGGGAGCCGTCGTCGTGGCCGGCGGTTGTGCCGTGCCGGCGAAGGAGGTCAGGCTCAAGCCCGTGGGCGTCGCCTTGCTCAACTCGGCCACCACGGCGGCCCAGTCAACGGCGGAGACGGTGATCTGGCTCACCTGCCCCTTGGAGGTCTGCAGCTCTTCGTTGGCCGCCACCACCTTGTCGTAGGTGGGGATCTGGGCGTTGAGTGCGCCCACGCTGGTGGTCAAGGCGTTGACGCTGTTCTCGGCGTCATGGACCCGGAGAAAGTTCAAGGCGCCGAAACCCACCAGCGCCACGCCGACGACGACGGCGGCCATGACGGCGTAGTGCTGGACCTTGCGCAGGAACAGCCGTTGCAGCACCTCGGGGGGAACCAGGTTGAAGTTCCGGACCGACGGGTTGGGCTCAGGAAGAGCCAGGCCGATGGGAGCGGCCAACACGGGGTCGATCGATGCCGCCTGGTCGGGCTGCAGGTCGAGAGCCGACACGTCCAGGCGCGCCAGCGGCGAGATCGCATTCACCGGAATGCGGACCTGGGCCTGGAGCTGCGGGATGAAACCACGCAGGAGGGAGCCGCCGCCGGTGAGCAGGACGCGGACGATGGGGGCGCGGCCCTGGAGAGAGGCGAAGTACTGGATGGAGCTGCGGATCTCGCCCACCAGCCCCTGGATGCTCTCCTGCACGGCATGCTCGGCCGCCTGGGACTGGGCCGACCCGTCTCCGAGTCGGAGCTTGATGCCCTCCGCATCGGCGAGCGGAAGGTCGAGGGCGGCGGCGATGGCCGCTGTCGCCTCGCTCCCGCCGGTCCCGATGGTCCGGACGAATTGGGGACGTCCCTCCTGATGGACGACGACGACGGTCAGCCCGGCACCGACGGAGACGATCGCCTCGGGCTCGGTGGTGGGATTGGCGCTGTCGGCCAGGGCCCGGACGAGGGCGGAGGAGACGAGGTCGACCCCCTGGACGTTCAGGCCGGCCTGCTCCACGGCGGCGACGACACCGTCGACGAGCTCCCGGTGGGCGGCGGCCACGAGCACCCGTCGGGTGACGGTACCGTCCTCGGCTTTGTTGTCCCCCAGCACCTGGGTCGACAGGATCGTCTTGTCCGGCGGGAAGGGAATGACCTCCTCGGACTGGAACCGCACCGCACTCTCGACCTCGTCGTCGGGGACCCAGGGGAGATCGAGCTCACGGGTGATGACCCGCAGCCCGGCGATCCCCACCACGACGGAGTCGGAGATGAAGCGCCCGTTGTTCCACAGGCGGCGTATGGCGTCGGCCACCACCGGGACGTCCTTGACCTCGCCGTCGACGATGGCCTCCGGAGGGAGCCCGACCTGTCCGAAGGCGACCAGCTTGGGGGGTCCGGACCCGAACTCGAGCTCGGCGGCCCGGACGGCGCTGGTTCCTATGTCAAGTCCTACGACCTGCTGCATGCCACTCTCCCTCTCGGTACCGGACGGCGTCGCCCGGCGGGGTCCCGGCTCATTGCGTCGGGACGTGCTTGATGTAGTCGAACATCGGCAGGTACATGCTCACGACCATGATGCCGACCATGGCCCCCATGACAACGGTGAGGATGGGCTCGAGCATGGCGGTGAGGTTGTTGACCGTGCCCTCGACCTCTTGGTCGAAGAACTCCCCCACTTTTCGCAGCATCGTGTCGAGGGCACCGGTCTGCTCGCCGACCTCGATCATCTGCGTCACCAGCGGGGGGATGATCTCAACGTGCTCACGCAGGGTGTCGGCCAGAGCCCGTCCTTCGCGCACACCGGCCTTGGCGTCCAACAGGGCGTCGCCGACGATCCGGTTCCCGGCCGTTTCGGCCACGATGTCGAGCGACGCCATGATGGGCACCCCGGACTGGACGAGGGAGGCCAGGGTGTGCGAGAAGCGGGCCAGAGAGACGTTGTGGATCAGCTCCCCGAAGATGGGCGGCCGCAGCTTGAAGGCATCCCATTTGTGACGTCCGGTATCGGTCTTGATCCACTTGCGCAGCAGCACCACGCCGGTGATGAGGATGGCGACCAGCAAGACGGCCCACGGACTGAGGACGACTTTCGAGGTGTCGATCATGATCTGCGTCGGGAGGGGCAGCTTGGCCCCCAATGACTTGAAGAGCTTCGAGAAGACCGGGACGATGAAGATCAGTAGGGCCAGGAAGATGATCACCATCACCGACAGGACGACGGCCGGGTAGGTCATGGCCGAGCGGATCTTGCGGTTCAGCTGTGCCTGCTTCTCCATGGTGGCGGACAGGTCGAGAAGGACCGAGTCCAGGTTCCCGCCGGCCTCTCCGGCCTGGACCATGGTGACGAAGAGGGTGTTGAAGATCTTGGGGAATTTGGCCACGGCGGCCGACAACGACGAGCCCCGCTCGACCTCCTGGAGGACTTCGCTCAGGACCCGGGCCAGCTCCTTGTTCTGCGTCTGCACCGCCAGGAGACTGAGAGCGCGCACCACCGACAGACCCGAGTCGACCATGGTGGCCAGTTGTCGGGTGGCCACGGCGGTCTCGGCCAGCTTGACCCGGTTGGTCAGACCGGGGATGGTGATCTCCCGGTGCACGTTGACACCGGACTTGGGGGTGACGGCGACGGGCATGTAACCCATCTCGCGAAGCTTCCCCACCACGAGGGCGAGGCTGTCGCCCTCGAGCTGTCCCTGCACGAGGTTCCCGGTACGGTCCCGGACCTTGTAGTCGAATGTGAGTGCCATGGCCGGCTCCTACGAATTGAGGTGACTGCGGAGGTCTTCTTCGTTGCGGCAGCGGTCGAGAGCGACGCCTTCGCTGATGCGCCCCTCCTTCACCAGTCGGGCGAGGCCCTGGTCCATCGTGGACATGCCGTACTGGCTTCCCGTCTGCATCAATGAATAGATCTGGTGGGTCTTGGCGCTCCGCACCAGGTTGCGGATGGCCGACGTGCAGACCATCACCTCACAACAGGCGGCGCGCCCGGTCCCGGCGGCGTCGGGCACCAGCTGCTGGGTGACCACTCCTTCGAGGGCGCCGGCCAGCATGGTCCTCACCTGCTCCTGTTGCGTTGTCGGGAACACGTCGATGACACGGTCGATCGTCTGGGGCGCGTCCTGGGTGTGCAGGGTGCCGAACACCAGGTGACCGGTCTCGGCCGCCGTCAACGCCATGGAGATCGTCTCCAGGTCACGCATTTCTCCGACGAGGATCACGTCCGGGTCCTCACGCAGGACACGCCGCAACGCCTCGGCGAAGGACATGGTGTCCTGACCGAGCTCTCTCTGATTGACGATCGACCGCTTGTGGTTGTGGAGGAACTCGATGGGGTCCTCGACGGTCACGATGTGCAACGGCTTGTTCCTGTTGATGATGTCGATGAGCGACGCCAGGGTCGTCGACTTACCCGACCCGGTCGGACCCGTGACCAGCACCAGCCCCTGCCGGAGCTCGGTGAACATGCGAACAGATTCGGGGATGCCCAGGGTCTCGAAGGCTGGGATCTCGTGCGGGATGGCACGCAGGACGCCGGCCACCGTGCCGCGCTGTTGGAACACGTTCAACCGGAACCGCCCCACCCCGGGGATGGAGTGCGACGTGTCCAGCTCCTTCTCGGCCTCGAACTTCTCCCGCAGCGCCTGGGTCAGGACGCCGAAGATCATCTCCCGGATGGTCTCGTTGTCCAGCTGCGGACACCCCTCGATGGGGCGGATGGCACCGTGGAGCCTGATGCACCCGGGCATACCCGACGTCAGGTGCAGGTCGGACGCCCCCACGTTGGAGGCGTAGCGCAGCAGGTCGTCGAGGTGCATGGGCATGGTCGGTTCCGACGTGACCGACGACACCGACCCCGTCGGCTCCGGGATCTCCACGCCCACCGGCTCAGAGGTCCCGGTGACGGCGGGCGCCGACGCCGTCGGCTGCGCCCCGTTGGTCGACCCTCCGGGCTGGGCGGCGCCCAGGATCGCCTCGATGGCCATGGGGTCGCCGAGCACGGGCACGATCTCGTAGCCGAGGATCCCCGACAGGGCCCGCAGGTCGTCGATGTCGGGCGGATCGGCGTACGCCACCATGAGCCGCTGCCCGTCGATGCGGTAGCCCACCGCTCCGTAGTCCGGGCCGGCGGCGGTCATGAAGGCCTGGACGGCGCCGGGCTCGGGTGGGTTGTTGACGAGGTCGGCGACGGGCAGTTGCGAGATCTGGGACAGAACCCCCAGGGTGACCTCGGGAGACGCCACGGCGCGTCCGATCACCAGCGCCGTGAACGACGAACCGCCGGCGCTGGCCTCGTCGAAGAGCGGCGTGACGTCGGCTTCGCGGACGTACCCCCCGGCCACCAGCGCCTGGGTGAGCTTGCGCGCCCATTCGACCCGTGTCGTGGCGGAGGGGCTCATGCCACCACCCGCAATACTTCCTCGAGGGTTGTCTCACCCTCGAGCGCCTTGCGCAGTCCGCTCTGGCGCAGGGTCACCATGCCCTGGTCGACGGCGAGCCTGTGGATGTCATCGGCCGTTCCTCCTTCGATGATCAGGTGCTCGATCCCCTCGGAGACGACGAGCAGTTCGAGTAGGGCCTTCCGGCCCAGATACCCGGTGGTAGAACAGGCCGAGCACCCGATCGCCTTGTAGAGCACCGGGTTCGGCTTGTCGGCGAAGAGCTCCTCGGGGGTCCATCCGGCGGCCACGATCTCGGCCTCCGTCGGTTCGTAGGCCTCGCGGCAGTGCACGCAGAGGCGGCGGGCCAGGCGCTGGGCCAGGGCCGCCGTCAGCGCCGAGGTCACCAGGAACGGCTCCATCCCCATTTCCACCAGACGCATCGGCGTGCTGGCCGAGTCGTTGGTGTGCAGGGTGGCGAGGACGAGGTGACCGGTCAGAGCCGCCTCGATCGAGATCATGGCCGTCTCCCGGTCACGGATCTCACCCACGAGCACGATGTCGGGGTCCGAACGCAGGATCGACTTCAGAGCGGAGGCGAACGTCAGGCCCGCCTTGATGTTGAGCTGGACCTGATTGATCCCTTTCAGACGCAGCTCCACGGGGTCCTCGACGGTGATGATGTTCTTCTCCGGCGCGTTGAGGGCAGCCAGGGTGGCGTAGAGCGTGGTCGTCTTTCCCGAACCCGTCGGTCCGGTGACGAGAATGGTGCCGTAGGGCTTGGTGTAGATCCCCCGGTAGATCTCGAGCAGGTCGTCGTCGAAGCCGAGATCCTCGAAGCCCAGAACGATGTTCGACTTGTCGAGGACCCGCATGACCACCTTCTCCCCGTAGATGGTGGGGAGAGTGGCGATGCGGAGGTCGATGGAGCGGCTGCCCACGGTCAACGAGATCCGGCCGTCCTGCGGGAGCCGGTGCTCGGCGATGTTCATGTCCGACATGACCTTCAGGCGGGTGGTCACGGCGGCGGCGATGGCCCGTGGGGCGGTCGAGATGTCGTGCAAGACGCCGTCGATCCGGTAGCGGATTCGCAGGTTCTCACCGGTGGGCTCGACGTGGATGTCCGAGGCCCGCTCGTTGAGTGCCTGGAGGACGAGGAGGTTCACATACCGGACGATGGGGGCGTCGTCCACCACGGCTTGGAGGTTGCCCAGGTCGTCGTCCATGGTGTCGTCGAAGTCCGACGCCACCGACTGGGCCACCTCGGAGGCGTCGCCGCCCTGGTGGTACGCCCGGTCGATGTAGGTGCTGATCTGGGACCGGGTGGCCACCACGGTGATGAAGGTCCGCCCGATGATGGTCCGCAGGTCGTCCATGGCGAACACGTCGGTGGGGTTCGAGGTGGCGACGAGGAGAACCCCGTCACGGTTGCCGAAGACGAGGACGTTGTGATGGCGGGCAGTGGCTTCGGGCAGGTGGTAGGCGGCGGCGAAGTCCGTGTTCTGCAGGTCCAGGTCGACGAATTCGAGACCCATCTCCTGGGCCATCCCCCACATCAGGTCGGCTTCGTTGACCAGCCCCCTGACGGTGAGGATGCGCGCCACCGCCTGCCCTGTCCGCTCCCGCTCGGCCAGGACGTCGCGCATGGTCGCCACATCCACCCGGCCCCCCTCGACGAGGACGCGCGCCAGGGGCGGGAAGTGCATGAGCTCTTCGGGCGAACTGACTTCGTGGTCGGTGCCTTCGGTCGTCGTCAGACGCGGACTCTGCGCCGCCGCCGTCTGAGCGCCGGCGGCGGTGGCCATCTGCTCGTAACCGATGGCGACGGAAGGGGATCGCACCTCGGCCGGATCCGGGGGAGCGGCGGCCGGCTCGAACACCGTGTCGAAGGGCGGCTCCCACACGCCCGCGGAGGGGTCGTCGACGGCGGCACCGGCCGGCGGTGTCTCCACCGACGCCGGACCCGCCTGAGGGAGTTCGTCGGCGGGCCATGGCGGGACGGGCGGGGCTCCGGCACCGTTGGCGGCGCTGACGCCGGCACCGTCGGGGGCCCCCGTCGGTCCCAACGGGGCCGACGGTCCCTCGGTGCGGTAGACCCGATCCAGGCACGCCTCGATCTGTTCCTCGGGAGCCACCACGGCGACGAATTCCCGTCCCATCGTGGCTCGCAGCGTGTCGAGGGCGACGACGTCGGTCGGATCGGAGATGGCCACCACCGGGGCCCCGAATTTGCGGCCGATGGGGACGACGTGGTGGTGCCGGGCCACGGACACCGGGAGCAGGCGCGCCGCACTGGCGTCGATGCTGTATCGATCGAGATCGACAAACTCCAAGTTGTGATCGCTCGCGAGGAGCCGACCGGCTGCCGCGTCGCCCATGCACGCACCATCGGCACGAACCGAGTCCAGATTGAACGGCGATCTCCCGAGACCCGTGCCCGGCCAGGCAGGGTTCCGGGGGGCGGTGGTGGTACCGTGGCCGCCCGAATGGGCCTCGTGCGCACCGAATGACATCCTCCCTGGTCACGGCCGGTGCCGCGTGGTTGACCGGGACCGGCACCACGACCCTGGCCACCACCGTCGTCGGACGGGGAGAGGTCACCGTCTTCGCCGCCGTGGCCGGCGTGATCGTCGGATCCTTCCTGAACGTCGTCGTCTACCGGGTGCCCCGCGGCCTCTCGGTGGTCGCGCCCCCCTCGTTCTGCCCCCACTGCGAAACCCGCGTCCGACCGTACGACAACATCCCCGTCCTCTCGTGGGTGGTGCTCCGCGGGCGCTGCCGGCAGTGCCGCCACCCGATCTCGGTCCGCTACCCCCTGGTGGAGCTGTCCACCGGGATCGTCTTCGCCGCCGTCGCGTGGGGTTTCGGTCCCCACTGGGGGGTGGCCGGATATTGCGTCCTGGCTGCCACCCTGGTCGCCCTCGTCGCCATCGAACGCGACGGGTTGGCACCCACGCTCTCCGTCGCCGTGATCGGCACGGCCATCGCCTTCGCCTTTCTCGTGGCCGCCGGGGCGGTCGACCGCCGTTGGGCCCACGTCGTCGGGCTGGTGGCCGGGGTGGTCGTGGCTGCTGTCCTCGTCGCCCTCATCCGCCGCCGCACCCACTCGGTCGAAGGGTCGGGGTGGTCGACAGCCGCACCCGTTCTGCTCCCGGTGGGCGCCGCCCTGGGCTGGCTCGGACCGGCCTACGCGGCAGAGGGGCTGGCCGGCGCCGCCCTCGTATTTCTGGCCGCCCGGGGAGTCCGGCCGGGGCCTCGGTCCCCATCGTCGGGTCGGGGGAGGGGTGTTCTGGGCCTGGCCCTGGCCGCCGGGGTGGTGGTGGCGACGGTGGTGGCCGTGGCCGCAGGGGCGGGGGCCGGTACCTGAAGAGGCCGGCTCAGGGGGCCAGCGCGCTCACGAATCCGCGCCCGGTCGGAACGATGCCCAGACGTTCGAGCATCACCTTCAGGTCGTGCGGGTTGGAGGCGGCGTTCATGGCTTCGCGCAGGTCGATGTCGTTGTTGGCCAGGAGGTGCACCAGGGCCTGGTCGAAGGTCTGCATGCCGTAGTACTCGCCGTCGGCGATGATCTGGTCGATCTCCGACGTCAAGAGCGGGTCGGCGATCGCCTGTTGGATACGGCCGTTCACGACCATGACCTCGAGGGCGGGGATCCTGCCCTTCCCGTCCGCCCGGGGGATCAACCTCTGGCAGATGGTGCCGGTCAAAGCGCTGGCCAGGCTCAAACGGATCTGACGGTGCTGGTGGGGCGGGAAGAAATCGACGATCCGGTTGACCGTCTCCGTCGCCGTGGTGGTGTGCAGGGTCGAGAAGACGAGGTGCCCGGTCTCGGCCGCCGTCAGGGCCGTGAACACCGTCTCCGGGTCGCGCATCTCCCCGACGAGGATGACATCGGGGTCCTGGCGGAGAACCACCCGCATGGCGCTGGTGAACGACTCGGTGTCGAATCCGACCTCTCGCTGGTCGATGGTGGCGTTGGCATCGGTGTGGAGGTACTCGATGGGGTCCTCGACGGTGATGACGTGGCACGAACGTGTCTCGTTGATGTGATTGATCATGGCCGCCAGAGTGGTGGTCTTCCCCGAGCCGGTCGGTCCCGTCACCAGGACGAGACCACGCTGCTCCTCGGCCAGGCGTCGCACCACTTCGGGGAGTGCCAGCTCCCCGATGGTGGACGCGCTGGTGCGGACACGTCGCACGGCCAGCGCCACCGAACCACGCTGGTAGAAGGCGTTGATGCGGAACCGGCCCACGCCGGGCACGCTGTAGGCGAAGTCGGCCTCGTGCTTCTCGGTGAAGATCTCGCAGATGTTGGGAAGCATGATGGCCTCGGCCAGCAGTCGCGCTTCCTCGGCACTCAGACGGGGCTCGTCATCGAGTGTGCGCAGGTGCCCGTCCACACGTACCCGGGGCGACGAGCCCGCCTTGACGTGAAGGTCCGAACCGTCGAGGTCGCAGAGAACCTGCAGCAGTCGGTTGAAGTCGTCCAGGTCCATGCCGACCCAGTGTACGACACCGGGAAAGTTAAACGACCGTTTTCGTGACTGAATGCACACGCCATGTGGCCACTCGAATCCGTGACGGAACGGGGGTGCGACTGCGTGGACGGGACCCGACCGCAAGGGCCGTGACGAAACATTGTCGACAGCGGGTCCTCGTGATTCGACCACAGCCGGGTGCCGAGACGGCCGACGCGGCGACGGCGTGGTCGGCGGTGTGGAGGCCGTCGGCGTCCGTCGCCTCGGCGCCGTGACGGGCCCTGAGCTCTGTCCGGGGTCGGGGTTCGGACCGTCGTCCTCGGAATCGCCCTCCCGGTGCGGCACCGGGGTGCCGACGGGATCCGGCCCCGACGACGCCCCGGCGGCAGGGGGCCGATCACCGGTGGAACCGGCTCGGTCCGGACCGTGGTGTGGTGACCCGAAACACGGATTGTGCTGCGGAAACCACTCCCCCCACCTTCGGAGAGGAGGAACGGGACGCCTCGTGGCGATAGTCTCACAGGGTCCGTGATCGTCATGGAACCGCAACACTGCTGTGCCGTTTTCGTCAGTTTTGGGGGTAAAGATCGCACCCATGGAACCCCTCGTTCTGGAGTCCTGCCACAGCACCTGGCTTTTTGACACCGACCGGATGCGATTCCGCCGGGTTCTGAAGGGCCTCCACCTGGACAATCACCCGGCCTCCACCGGGTGGCGGCCCTACTTCGGCCTGGACATCGATCCGGTCTCGGAGTCCTTCGTGGTCCTGCTGAACCCGGAGGGGACACGGCTGCTGCGGTCGTGGCGCCATGTCGAACACTGCACGCAGTGCGGCGGCGAGGCGACGGGCGAGCTCTCGCTCGACGAGCTCCGGAGCGCAGCCCGAGCCTGAGCCCACTCCAGGCGGTGATGGCCAAAAAATAGGAACTGATCGGGCGGATTCTCTCAATACTTGGCGCCGACGGTCCGATGTAGAAGCTGTCCGGCTGCGGTTGGCCGCCGGTCCCGGTCGATGATCGCGTGCCTGCTCCGGCGATCAGCTCAGAGTCCGGTCGCAGGGGCGGAAACGGGAGGGGCCGGGCATGACGATGGAGAGTCGCCAACCGGAGGGGACGGAGTCCAGCTCCGATCTCGTTCGCTCCGCGGCCCTGTCCTCGGCCGATCTCTGGCACGAGATCATCGAACGCCTCAACGAAGTGCAGGAGGGTCAGCTCAGATTGGCCCGGGCCATCGAGAGCCTCGGCGTGATCGTGTGCGACGCACTCTCCGTCAACCCGCAAGCGGCTCTCGGCGGGGAGGCGACGTCACTCCCCCGAACGGCACAACGCGTCCCGCTGGCGGCGGGTCCGCCGGCCCAGCCACACGTCGCCGACCTCGGCACCGACACGGACGATGCCGCCACCACCCAACGCAAGCTCGACTCCCTTCTCGACGCCGACGTCTTCGCACCGGCGTCGCCGGCTCCCGACATGGCCACCACCGGACAGGTCACCTCGCCACGCTTCTACGTCGCACCGGTTCCCGACGAGAGTCGCAAGGAGTCGCGCCAGACCGTCTCCAGCGGATCGTGGCCCCGTGGTCGACACGTGGCGCGAGGATTGGCCCGCGAGGCACCCACGATGTCCACCCCGGCCATCGTCCCCGATCTCACCCCGGCGGCCATCGACGCTCTCCTGTCCGCCGAATTCGGCGACGGCCCTTCCAGTCCGAACCCGCCCCTGCGGGTCGTCCAGGCATCGGAGGGCGCGGCCGCCCTGAACTCCTTGCTGGGCGCTGAGTTCGGCACCCCGCCACCGCCACCGCCGTCGTCGTCGGCACCGGCATCGGCACCAACAAGCGCACCGACAAGCGCACCAACAAGCGCACCGGCAAGCGCACCGGCACCGTCGAGCGCCGCCATGAGCGCGACGCCCCCTGGCCGCCACATTCCTCCGCCCTCGCCACGACCGTCCACGCCGGTGGCGGCGACCACGACCACCACCCCGTCCGTTCCGATGCCACCGCAACCCCGTCCGCGTCAGGCCGTCCCCCCGGTACCGGGACCGCCCACGGGGCAACCGCCGATGACCACGCCACGGACCACGTCGCCCACGCTCGACCCTCGGCGCTCGCTCGGCACGCCGCCACCCTCGGCCGCACCGCCGCCGCCCCCCTCGGCCGCACCGTCGCCCGCCGCACCACGGCCCAATCCCGTCGCCGGCCCTGCCTCTCTGCGCCGTCCGCCCGCCCCTCCGCCAGGCCCAGCACCCGCTCCTCCGCCGGGCCCAGCACCCGCTCCTCCGCCGGGCCCAGCACCCGCCACGTCCCTGGTTCCACCGTCCGGGCGCAGCGTCCCGGCGCCGCCGATCAACCCTCCGGCCGGCGCCGGGCCCACTGTTCCGCCCGACTCCCTCGGCGCTCCACCTCACCCCGTCGAGCCGCGCCGCTCACCTCTCGGACCGGTCACCGGGACCCCGGCTCCGTTCGTCTCGGGGGGGTCCCCACCTCCCGACCCGGTGTCTCCGTTCCCCGCGCCCCCATCCACCACGGCGGCACATCTCGGGGCCAGCGCCGACGGAGTCCTCCAGCCGCCCGAGCCGGGCGACTCGGCTGCGTCCATGGTGACCGAGATACTCTCCGCCGCGCCCCCGGCAACGGTGGCCGAACCGATCGACGACGGGCCGACCATGCTGGCCGAGGACGTCACGATCATGGCCAAGGGGCGTCGCCGGCGTTTTCGGCTGCGCTGACCGACCGGTGACCGGGCCGACCGGTCGCCGACGTTCTGAACGGTCGCTGACCTAAAGAGCCGGCCGCCGCCAGGTGCCGGTGCTGCCGCCCGTCTTCTCCCACAGGGCGAGCTCGCCGATGCTCATGGAGCGGTCCGCTGACTTGCACATGTCGTAGATCGTCAGCGCGGCGGTGGCACACGCCGTCAACGCCTCCATCTCCACGCCGGTCCGGTCGACGGTTTCGACCTGGGCCTCCACCTCGACGAAGTCGTCCCCGATGGTGAAGTTCACATGGACGGACCCCACCAGCAGGGGGTGGCACATCGGAATCAGGTCCGGGGTCTTCTTCGCCGCCTGGATACCGGCGATACGGGCCGTGCCCAGAACGTCACCTTTGGTGATGGCGTTGCTGGCGACCTTGGCCGTGGTCTCCGGGGCCATCATCACCCGGCACCTCGCCAGAGCCCGACGATGGGTCTGCTCCTTCGGTGTGACGTCCACCATCCGGGCCCCCCCCAGAGGGTCGAGGTGGGTCAGGCCGCGATCGTGCACCCCGACATTCTACGTGACCAGGGATTCGTCATGTGGGCCGTTGGCGCGACCGAGTCACAACTCCGACGGTAGACTTGGCACTCAGAGGGCGAGAGTGCCAATCACGGAAAGGGTCGGGACGGATGCCGACATACGAATACGCGTGCACGTCCTGTGGCGAGCACGTCGAGGTCGTCCAGTCCTTTCGCGACGACCCCCTGACCACCTGCCCGGCCTGCGGCGGTCCTCTCCGCAAGGTCTTCGGGTCCATCGGGGTCATGTTCAAGGGGCCCGGCTTCTACAAGAACGACAGCCGCACCGCGGCCAAGGAGTCGGCGTCGTCGAAGGAGTCGAAGGAGTCGAAGGCGACGACACCGTCCGAGGCGTCGGGTTCGTCCAAGGACGGCTCCGCTTCGTCGAAGGAGAAGACCTCCGCGGGATCGTCTGACTCCTCGTCGGGCGACAAGGGCGCCCCTCCGAAGTCCGGATCCTCGTCGGGGAAGTCGGAGGGAGCCTCGGGCAAGTCGGGGTCGTCGGCCGCCGCTTCCTAGCGGCTGCCTCGTCGCCCGCCACGACGACGGGTGTTTCGGGGCTTTCCTACTCGCCGCTCAGGACCATGCCGTCGACGGCCAGGGTCTGTCCGGCGGCCAGGCCCGGGAGCCACTCGACGTCACCGCCGACGTGGACGATCGACTGCAACATGCGCTGCAACGTCGATGCGATCGTTCCTTCGCGCACCGGCTCGGCCAACACTCCACCCCGGATCATCAGCCCCTCCGCCCCCACCGAGAAGTCCCCGCTCACCGGATTGACCCCGGAGTGCACTCCCGTCACCGATTGGACGAAGAAACCCTCGCCCACCTGGTTGAGGATCTCGTCGGCATCGAGCGATCCCGGGGCCAGCAGGAGGGCGCGGCACCCGGCTACCGGCGTGGTGGCGTAGCCGCCCCGCACGGCCGAGGCCGTCGACACCGTCCCGGCCCGGCGGGCGGCGGTGGTATCGAAGACGAAGCGACGCAGGATCCCGCCGTCGATGAGGACGTTGCGGCGGCAGGCGAGTCCCTCGGCATCATGGGTGGAGGCGCCGAAGGCACGGGGGTCGGTGGGGTCGTCGACAAGGGTCACCAGTGGGCAGGCCACCTCCTCACCGATCCGGTCGGCGAAGATCGAGCGACCCTTGGTCACCGCCTCGCCCGACAGAGCCGAGGAGATCACGGACAACAACGTGGACGTGACCCGGGAGTCGAGCACCACCACGCAACGACCCGACTTCACCTTGGTGGCCCCCAGCATCCGCGTGGCCCGCACGATGGCGTCCGTCGCCGCCCGGTCGGCGTCGAGATCGGCGGGACCGCGTCCGGCGCTGAAGCCCACGCCCGTCTGGCTGTCGGTTCCTTCGCCGGCGATGGCGGAAACCGACAGACTGCAGATCGTGCGTCGGGCCGTCGCCGTGATGCCGGTCGAGGTGGCGATGGCCGCTTCGGCCGCCATGTCCCCGTAGTCGGCGGCGTCGACCTGGCGCACCCGGGGGTCCCCGCCCCGCACCCGCCGTTCGAGCTCCAGGGCCATCTCGACCTTGGCGCTGGTCGGGAGCGAGCTCAGGGTGTCGTCCCACAGGTCGAGCGATGCCGGCGCCACGTCGTCGGGGCGGGCCAGGCCGAGATTCTCGTCGACGGTGGCGAAGGTGGCGTTGTCACGCGCTTCGGCCAGGGTCTCGACGATGGCCTCCTCGTCGAGGGTGCCGGCGTAGGCGAACCCTTGGCGCTGGCCGGCCACCACCCTGATCCCCACCCCCGCCGATGCCGCCGACGACAGCTGCTCGATCTCACCGTCGTAGGCGCGCACGTCGGTCTCAACCCCGCGCGAGGCGTACACCTCGAGCTCCTCGCCCGGGCGGGCCTGGTCGGCGACACGGGAGACCAGGCTCAGGAGATCGTCGACCGACGCCGCCTCCCGGCGCGTCGAGGTGTCAGTCACCGGCCGTTCCTCCGATCGTCACGCCCGTGATGCGCAGTGTGGGCTGGCCCGTTCCCACCGGAACACTCTGCCCGTCCTTGCCGCACGTACCGGGCGACGTGGCGAAGTCATTGGCCACGGCGTCGATCCGGCGCAGCACCTCGGGCCCGTTTCCGATCAGATTGGCGTCGCGCAGCGGCTCGGTGAGACGGCCGTTCTCGATGAGGTAGGCCTCCACGGTACCGAAGACGAAGTCCCCCGTCGTGGTGTTGACCTGGCCGCCGCCGAGCTTGGCCACGTAGACACCGGTCGGGGTCTGGGCCAGCAACTCGTCGGGGTCGGCGTCACCGTCGATGAGGAACGTGTTCGTCATCCGCACCATGGGCAGGTCGCGGTAGCTCTGTCGCCGGCCGTTTCCCGACGACTGCCGACCCTCCTGGCGGGCCCGCAGGTAGTCCCACATGTACTCGGTCAGGACCCCGTTCTCGATGAGGACGTTGCGCCGGGCCGCGTGGCCCTCGTCATCGACGGCGAAGGTCCCCCACTCGCGTCCGATGGTCCCGTCGTCCACCAGCGTCACCAGGGGGCTCGCCACCTGGGCCCCCACCTGACCCACGTAGACCGAGGCGTCCTTGGCGATATGGTCGGCTTCCAGGCCGTGGCCGCACGCCTCGTGGAACAGGATCCCGCCGCTGCCCGAGGCCAGGACGATGGGCACTTCCCCGCTGGGGGCCGGCCGAGCCGACAGCTTGGTCAGGGCCCGCCGGGCGGCAGCCCCGGCCACCTCCTCCACGTCGACGGTGTCGAACAGCTCGAAACCGACGGTGAAGGCCGCCGTCTCGTAGCCGGTCTGCATACCGGTGTCGCCCACCGCCACACACGACACCGAGAAGCGCGAGCGGACCTGATCGTCGGCCACCAGCACCCCGTCACTGTTGGCCACCAGGATCCGCCGCCGGCTGTCGCCGTAGCCGGCCGAGACCTGGGTCACGGCCGAGCCCGCCGACCGGGCCGCGTCGTCGGCGCGGGCCAGCAGTTCGATCTTTCTCCTCTTCTCCACGTCCTCGGGGAAGATGGTGACGTCGTAGGGTCGTGTCGGCTCGGAGGGCGACAGTGCCACCGTCCGGGTCCCGTTGGCGTCGCGGGCCACCGCCGCCGCCGCCTCGGCCGCCGCCAGCAGGCCGGCCTCGCTCAGGTCGGCGGTGTGGGCGTAGCCGGTGGTCTCTCCCACCACGACCCGCACCCCGGCGCCCCGGTCCCGGCCCGATGACAACTCCTCCACCCGGCCGTCGTCGAGCGAGGCCGACGTGGCCCGGCGGTCCTCGACGAAGACCTCGGCGAATTCGCCCCCCCGGCGCAGGGCGGAGTCGAGCACCCGCTCGACCACGACCCTGTCGACGAGCAGTGCCGTCCCTGACGATGCGTCGCTCACCGGCGCTTCCTTTCTCGGAACCGGTCGCGCCCGGCACCGATGTCTCGGGGCCGGTCGCCCCCGCTGGCCGCCGGGACCGTGCCCGACGGTCGACGCGGCCCGTCCTTGCCGACGGCGATCCGGCTGGCGGGTCCTCATCGACCGTGCTGGCCGGGGGCGCCCGTCTTTCGTATCGTACCGCCGTGACCCTCGACCCCGGCCGCAGCGGTGGCGCCTCCCTCGTGGTCGGCGATCAGGACACCGCCGTCGCCCTGGGCTCGGGGGACGTGGACGTCCTGGCCACCCCCCGACTGATCTCCCTGTGCGAGGAGGCGACGGTCGACGCCGTGGCGGGAACCCTGGGAGAGGGGCGTACCAGCGTCGGGGTCCGCGTCCAGTTCGACCACCTGGCCCCGGTCCGGGTGGGCTCGCGGGTCACGGCCGAGGCCATCCTCGAGAAGGTGGAGGGTCGACGGCTCATCTTCACCGTCAGCGCCACCGACGCCGCCGGTCTGGTGGGTGCGGGCCGCGTCACCAGGGTCGTCGTCGACATCGAGGGCTTCCTGGCCAAGGCCCGCTGACCGTCACACGGGCGGAGATCCCGAGAGCGCCGTCAGACCCCTCGGCCGAGGACGCCACCGAGCACGCCGCCGACCATCCCGCTGCCCACGGCGTCGCCGCGGTGCTCGTCACCGCCGAGGTACTCCGACAAGGCCTGGGCAAGGACCGGCAGCGGCATGCTCTGCAGCCAGATGTTCCCGGGGCCGGTGAGCGAGACCAGATGGTGCCCGTCGGCACCCATGTAGCGGTTGGCGATGCCCTTGAGCCGGATCACCTGGAAGTTCACGCAGTCCTGGAACATGCCGACGTGTCCCGGGTGGACGAGCAGGCTCTGGCCCGCCACCAGCTCGTAGGTCACGATCTCGCCGGACAGCTCCACCCAGGCCTGGCCCTCCCCTTCGAGCCGCTGGAGGATGAAGCCGTCCCCGCCCCACAGGCCGCCCTTGAAGGTCTGCTGGAGACCGATCGTGGGGGTGATTCCCGGTGTCCCGCACATCCATCCGTGCCGATGCACCAGGTAGCCCTGACCCGGGGCGATCTGGATGGGGAGGATGCGCCCCGGCAGCTTGCTGGCGAAGGTGATCATCCCCTGGCCCCCGACGGCCTCGTAGCGGGTCAGGAAGATCCCCCCTCCCCCGACGGCCCGCTTCAGACCGGCCATGAGGCCGCCGCCGCCGCCCGTGTTGGCCGTCTGCGTCATCTGCATGTTGGCCGTCATCCACGACAGGTCCCCATGGGTCGAGACGAGCGCCTCGCCCGGGTCGAGGAGCATCTCCAGCACCGGCATGGTCGTGCCGTTGACGTTCGCCTGCATCACGCTCTCCCCCTCGATGGCCGGACCACGCCGGCGGCCGTCTGGACGATGGCATTCTGCCGCGTCAGCCGCCCGCCGCGCTCGATACCCGGCCACCGCTGACCTCCTTCGGCCGTCCGGCGGCGCCGGTGCTCCGGTGGGATCCGGCGGGGGCCGTGCGAAGCTCACTCCATGGGCCAGACGCTTCGACCCGTGCGCGCCACCTTCGTCGCCTTCGGGATCTTCTGGGGCACCTGGGCCGTGGCGGCGACCAACATCGAGCGCAGCCTCCACCTCTCGGCCGGGCGCCTCGGTCTCCTCCTCTCGGCATCGATCGGCGCCGGGGGATTGGCCGCCGCCGGCAGCGGCGGGCTGGCCGAACGCTGGGGCACGGCCCGCTTCCTCAGCCGGACGTTGGTGGGTTGGGGTGTGGTCCTGGTGGCCACCGCCGGTGTGGCCCGGGGTGCGGCCTTCGTCGTCACCTTCGTCCTGAGCATGATGACGGCGGGTCTGGTGGACATGGCCATGAACGCGGCGGCGGCCGCCGGTGTGGCCGGGGACGCCGGACGGATGATGCGCTTCCACGCCCTCTTCAACGCGGGCGCTCTCATCGGAGCGGCGGCGGCCGGCGGCCTCCTGCGGGCCGGGTTGTCGTGGCGGTGGGCGTGGGCGGCGGTGGGCGTGGGCGGCCTCGCCCTGGCGGTCCGCACCCGGACGGCGTGGCTGCCCGGGTCCGTCGATCACGGCGCCGCAGCCGCCGCCGGCGGTGCGTCGCCCGGCGGTATCTCGAGCGGCGGTACGTCGAGTGGCGGTACGTCGAGCGGCGGCGGCTCACTCAGCGCTGCGCCCAAGGCGCGTTCGGGGTGGCTGCGCTCGGTGGCCGCCATCCGGTCGCAGCACCTCGTGGTGCTGGCCACGGTGTTCGCCCTCACCGCCATGGTCGAGGGTGGTATCGACACATGGGGCGTGCTCTACCTGAGGACCCATCTCGCCGCCGGGGTCCTTCTGGGGGCGGGCGCCTACTGCATCGGTCAGGCCATCGCCGTGTCGACGCGGGGCGGGGCGGGGGGCCGTATCGGTCGCATCGGACCGCGTTGGGGTCTCGTCATCGGTGCCGCCGTGGCCGCCGGTGGCCTGGCCATCGAGGCGGGCGCCGATCACGCGGCGACGGCCGCCATCGGGCTGGCCCTCGCCGCCGGGGGCATCTCCCTGTGCTGGCCGCTCGTCATGGCCGTGGCCTCCACCGTGGCCCTGGCCTCGACCCCGGTCGGCTCCCCGGGTCCCGGCGCCGCCAGTGCCCAGGGTGACGCCGTCACCCCCGCCGCCCTGGTGGGCGCCCTCACGGCGGCCGGATACGTCGGGTGGGTGGCCGGTCCCGCCGTGGTCGGCTGGGTGGCCGACGCCGCCGGTCTGAGCACCGGTCTGTTCCTGCTGGCGGGCCTGGCCGGCACCGCCGCCGTGGTCCTGGCGCTGATCCCCGCTCGTCCGTCCGCGGTAGCGTGACTGCTCGGGGCATCCCGCGCCCCCGACGACGCCACCGATGCCCATGCTCCTCGACGACATCCACGAACCCGCCGACCTGCGCAAGCTGTCGCCCGAGCAACTCGACCAGTTGTCCGCGGAGATCCGCTCCTTCATCGTCGAGACCGTCACCACCACCGGCGGTCACCTGGGCTCGAACCTCGGCGTCGTGGAGCTCACCCTGGCCCTGCACCGGGTCTTCGACTCGCCGCGTGACGTCATCCTCTGGGACACGGGCCATCAGGCCTACGTCCACAAGCTCGTCACCGGCCGCCGAGGTGACTTCGCCTCCTTGAAGCAAGCGGGCGGCCTCTCCGGTTACCCGTCGCGCGCCGAGTCCGCCCACGACTGGGTGGAGAACAGCCACGCCTCCACCGCCCTCAGCTACGCCCACGGCATCGCCACGGGGTTCCACCTCCACGGTGAGGACGAACGACGCGTCGTGGCCGTCCTGGGCGACGGCGCCCTCACCGGCGGCATGGCCTACGAAGCGCTCAACAACCTCGGTCACGCCGGCAGCCGGGTCGTCATCGTTCTCAACGACAACGGCCGTTCGTACGCACCGACGGTCTCGCAAGCTCTCGTCCGGCCTGACCCATCTGCGGCTCAACCCCTCCTACGTCCACGCCCGCGAGCGGGTCCGGCTCCTCCTGCGACGGATCCCCGGTCTCGGTGGACTGGCCTACTCCGGCGTCCACGGTCTGGCCATCGCCGTCCGCGAGGTGGTCACCCCCCACCGCTTCTTCGAGGCCCTCGGGGTCCGCTACGCCGGTCCCATCGACGGCCATGACATCGCCGGCATGGAGCAGGCGCTGGCCAACGCCGCCGAATGGGACGGGCCCATCGTCGTCCACGTCCTCACCCAGAAGGGGTGCGGCTACGGTCCGGCCGAGGAGGACGAGGTCCAGCGCCTGCACGACTACAAGGTCCAGCCTCCGAACACCGTGGCCCCCTTGTCCTACACCGACGCCTTCACCCGCGCCCTGGTGGCCGCCGCCGACCGCAGCGAGGACGTGGTGGCCATCACGGCCGCCATGCCGGGCCCCACCGGCCTCATCCCCTTCGAGGCCAAGTACCCGGAGCGCTTCCTCGACGTCGGGATCGCCGAGCAGCACGCCGTGACGGCGGCGGCCGGAATGGCCATGGCCGGACTACGCCCGGTGGTGGCCGTCTACTCCACCTTCTTCAGCCGCGCCTTCGACCAGGCCAACCTGGACGTGGGACTTCACCGCCTGCCCGTGGTCTTCGTGCTCGACAGGGCCGGGATCACCGGTGACGACGGCCCCAGCCACCACGGCATCCTCGACCTCTCCCTGACGCTGGCCATACCGGGCATGACCGTCTTCGCCCCGTCGTCGGCCGCCGAGGTGGGGCCCATGCTCGACACGGCGCTGACCCTCGACGGCCCCTCGGTGGTGCGCTTCCCGAAGACGCCGTCGCGCCAGGTGGGACCCGAGGGCGTCGGCCGCGGACTCTCGGCGCGCCGGGTCCATCGCGGCGACGGGACCGTCTGCATCCTGGCCGTGGGCAAGCTGGTGGAGGCGGCCGAGGAAGCGGCGGCCAAGCTCGCCGCCGACGGCGTCGACGCCACCGTCTGGGACGTCCGCGTGGTGTCGCCGCCCGATCCCGAGATGCTGATGGACGCCGCCGCCCACGGGCTGGTGGTGACCGTGGAGGACGGCATCCGCGTGGGGGGTGCGGGGACCTTCCTCCTCGACGCCATGCGCTGCCTCCCCGGTACCGACCGCCCCCTGCCCCCCGTCCGCATCCTGGGGGTCCCCCGCTCGTACATCGCCCAGGGAAAGCCCGACCTCATCCTGTCCGAGCTCGGTCTCGACGGGCCCGGCATCGCCTCCACGGTGACCGCAGCCCTGGCCGACGAGCGCGAGCGCCTCCACCTGGCCTCACCGGATCCGACCTGACGTCCGCTTCCGTCCCTGACCCCCGCCCCCCGGCCCGCCCTTTTCCGGCCGTATAGAAACTTGTTCTAGTTTGTCGGGGATGGAATTCAACCTGGCCGACCTCTTCGAGGCCGCCGTCGACGCCTTCGGGGACCGTGAGTACATCGTCGCCGAGGGCCGTCGCCTCACCTACGCCCAGATGGAGGACCGGGCCAACCGTCTGGCCCACCACCTGGCCGCTCAGGGGGTCCGGAAGGGGGAGCACGTCGGCATCTACGCCCTGAACAGCACCGAGTGGGTGACCACGGCCTGGGCCGTCTTCAAGCTCCGGGCCGTCTGGGTCAACATCAACTACCGCTACGTCCACGACGAGCTGCGCTACCTCTTCACCAACGCCGATCTCGTGGCCCTGGTCCACCAGCGCCAGTTCTCACCCCGGGTGGCCGCCCTCCTGCCCGAGTTGCCGGCCCTGCGCCACGTCATCGTCATCGACGACGATAGCCAGGAGCCCGATCCCTGTCCCGACGCCGTCGACTTCGAGGCGGCCCTCGAAGCCGCCTCCCCCGAACGCGATTTCGGCCGTCGTTCCGGTGACGACATCTACATCCTCTACACCGGCGGCACCACCGGCATGCCCAAGGGCGTGGTCTGGCGCCATGAGGACGTCTTCTTCGCCCTGGGCGGCGGGATCGACGCCATGACGGGGACGCGCATGGAACGGCCCGAGCAGATGGTGGAGAAGGGCCTGGCGGCCGGCGGACCGCTCACCTTCCTTCCCATCGCCCCTCTGATGCACGGCGCCACCCAGTGGGGCGTCATGGGACAGAGCTTCACCGGCAACCGGGTCATCCTGGTGGCCAAGTTCGATCCCCACGAGGTGTGGTCCCTGGTCGAGCGCGAGAAGGTCAACATGGTGATGATCACCGGCGACGCCATGGGCAAGCCCCTCATCGAAGCTCTCGACGAGGCCGGCACCTCCTACGACCTCTCCTCACTCATCGGCTTCACGTCCACGGCGGCGCTGTTCTCGCCTTCGGTCAAGGACGAGTTCTTCCGCCATTTCCCCAACCTCGTCATGACCGACGCCGTCGGCTCGTCCGAGTCCGGCAACAACGGGATCACCCACGTGAAACGGGGCGAGACGGCCATGAGGAGCGGACCCACGGTGACCTCGCTGGGCGAGACGGTGGTTTTCGACGATTCGCTCAACCTCGTCGCCCCCGGTTCGGGCGTGGTCGGGAAGATCGCCCGCTCGGGCAACATCCCCGTCGGCTACTACAACGACCCCAAGAAGACGGCCGAGGTCTTCATCAACGTCAAGGGCAAGCGCTTCGTCATGCCCGGGGACTTCGCCACCGTCGAGACCGACGGCTCGGTCACTCTCCTCGGCCGGGGTTCGATCTGCATCAACTCCGGCGGGGAGAAGATCTTCCCCGAGGAGGTCGAAGCCGTCGTCCGCTCGCACCCCGACGTCATGGACGCCATCGTCGTGGGCGCCCCCGACGAGCGCTTCGGCCAGCGCGTCGCCGCCATCGTGGAGCCCCGTCCGGGGCACGCGGCACCGTCCCTCGAATCCGTCCAGGAGCACTGCCGGGACCACGTCGCCGGTTACAAGGTGCCCCGCCAGCTCCACGTGGTCGACAAGATCGAACGTTCCCCGAGCGGGAAACCCGACTATCCGTGGGCGAACGCCATCGTCACCACGGAGGCCGGCTCCACCTGACGACATGCCCGTCGAGCTCTCCGACCTGGTCGGCCCGGGTTGGGCCGCCGTGGTGACCATGGAGCTGCAACGGGGCGTCGTGGGCGACCTCTCGAGTTTTCCCGCTCTGGCCGACGAGGTCGACCGTACCGGCGTCATCGCCGCCGCGGCACGGCTCGCCGCCGCGCGGCGCGGCGGGCGGGGATCCCCGTCGTCCACTGCACGGCCGGCTTCCGGGCCGACCGGGCCGGCTCGCCGCCCAACGCCCCCCTCATCGCCACCCTGCTGCGCCGTCCCGAGCACCTCCTCGAAGGCACCGCCGCCGTGGACCTCGTCCCCGCCCTGGGGGCGGAGCCGGGC
Organism: uncultured Acidimicrobiaceae bacterium; assembly: GCA_963800065.1. Classification (GTDB taxonomy): domain Bacteria; phylum Actinomycetota; class Acidimicrobiia; order Acidimicrobiales; family UBA8190; genus CAWJFJ01. The sequence continues at coordinate 425,443 of CAWCZO010000011.1, forward strand.
GACCTCGTCTCGCACCGTCGTCACGGCGTCTCCCCTTTCGCCGGGACCACGCTGGACCCGACGCTTCGCGCCCTGGGCGTCACGACGGTGGTGGCCACCGGTGTCTCGCTCAACCTCGGCATCATCGGACTGGCCATCGAGGCCGTCAATCTCGGCTACCGGGTGGTGGTGGCCACCGACGCCGTCGCCGGCATCCCGGCCGCCTTCGCCGACGACATCCGGCGCCACACCCTGGCGCTGGTGGCCACCATGGCCTCCGTCGACGACATCATCGGCGCCTTCGGCCCCTGACGCGAACCACCGCCCGCTGCGCCGACCCCGGGGGGGCCGAGGGTGGCACAGGGGCGGCGGCCCGACCGAGCGCCGGCACTGGCGAGGACCCGCCGGTGACAACGACGCCGGAGCCCACCTCGCGAGTTCACGCGTGTGGCTGCCAGCAAGGGTACGTGACGCGGGCGTCACATGCCGGGACCGACGACCCCCTCCGAACGCCCCCGCCCGGGGTCCGGCCGCCGGCGGCGGCCCAGTTCAGGAGCCGATCTGCGCCTCTCGCTGCCGGGTCGTGCTGTGCACGGGGTCCTTGTCGAACTGCGGCAGAACGTGCTTGCCGAAGGTGGCCACCGCCTCCTCGCACGTCTCGATGGGCATGGCCGACGAGAGCATCCCGAAGGCCAGCTGGTCGGCTCCGGTCTCCTCGAACCGTTTGATCGTCTGGGTCACCTCGTCGGGGTCACCGATGGCGATCGACCGGCTCTCGATGCTCTTGTTGATCTGCTCGGGCGTCTGGTCGGGGATGGTCTGCGGCCATTCGGGGATCCCCGGCGGCCGGGGGAAGGTGTCGAGATAGCGGAACACGAGGCTCACGTAGTACCCGCCGTCCATCTGGGCGAAGGCCTCCCGGGCCTTCCCGCCGTCCTCCAGGCACAGCATCTGGGTGGTGATCATGACGTTGTCGTTGACATAGTCACCGATCGGCTCGGCGTTCTTGATGTCCTTCTTGTACTTCTCGATGAGCGGGATGAACCCCTCCGGCGGGCCGAAGGCGAAGCAGAGGACCCCGAGGCCCTGCCGGGCCGCCAGCTCGAACGTCCCGGGGCTGCCGGCCGCCACCCACAGGGGCGGGTGCGGGTTCGTGTAGGGCTTGGGCAGGACGTTTCGCTCGGGCATGGAGAAGAAGCGGCCGTCGTAGGAGTAGTTCTCCTCCTTCCACATCCGCACGATCTGCGGAAGCGTCTCCGCCACCATCTCCCGGGTGAGCTCCCCGTCCTCGATCCCGAAGCCCTTCTGCTCGGTGGTCGACGACCCCCGCCCGGTCCCGAACTCGAAGCGACCCTCGGAGAGGTGGTCGAGCATGGCCACCCGCTCGGCGATCCGGGCCGGGTGGTTGACGGGCGGGGTGAGGTTGAAGATGCCCGAACCGAGGTGGATGTTCTTGGTCTGGGCGGCGGCGAAGGCCAGGAAGGACTCGCTGGCCGAGAGGTGCGAGTATTCGGTGAGGAAATGGTGCTCCGACGCCCACGAGTACTTGAACCCGGCCTTGTCGGCGGCCCTGATGTAGGCGAGCTCGTCCATGATCCGTCGGTGCTCAGCGTTGGCACCGTGCTCGGCGCGGAATTTCGGCGTCAGGCACACGGCGTTGAAGATCCCGAACTCCATGGGGCAGCTCCTCTCGCTTGCCGGGGACGGTACCATTCGGAAGGAAAAAGTGCAACGTGTTCCACTATTGCCGGGGGCCCCGGTCCCCGGGCCGCCGGGAACACCACACGCCGTTGACCTGGGATGACGACGCCGGAGGGCTCCATGGACACCATCGCCGACAACCTCCTCGCCCGCACCGGTGACGCCAATCCGGGTCTGGTGGCGGGCGACGAGTCCTGGACCTGGGGCCAGGTGGTCGAGGCGTCGCGGGCCCGGGCGGCGTGGCTGGTCGCCCACCGTTCGCCGGGTCCGTTCCACGTCGCTCTCCTCCTCGACAACGTCCCCGAGTTCGCCTTCTGGCTGGGAGCCGCCGCGCTGACCGGGGCCGTCGTCGTCGGGGCCAATCCCACCCACCGCGGCCCCGATCTGGCCCGCGACCTGGCCCACACCCGGTGCCAGCTGCTCGTGACCGACCGTGGCCATCTCCCCCTCGTCGACGGACTCGATCTGGGCGGGGCCCTCGGCACCGTCTCGGGGACGAACACCGGCGTCCTGGTGGTCGACGACCCCGACCGGCACCCGGCCCTGGACGGATCCGGTGGCCTCTTCGACCCGGCGTCGGTGGCGGTGGACGAGAGCACCCTCGGCTATCTCATCTTCACCTCGGGCACCTCCGGCGCCCCCAAGGCGTGCCGCTGCACCCAGGGCCGCCTGGCCCGCATCGGGGCGGCGGTGACCCAGCTCTTCCAGATCACCCCCGACGACGTCTGCTACGTGGCCATGCCCCTCTTCCATTCCAACGCCCTCATGGCCGGGTGGAGCCCGACGCTGTCCTCGGGAGCCACGCTGGCGCTGCCCACCGGCGGACGGTTCTCGGCGTCCGGGTTCCTCCCCGACGTCCGTCGCCACGGTGTCACCTACTTCAACTACGTCGGGAAGCCGCTCTCCCACATCCTGGCCACCCCCGAGCGGGCCGACGACGCCGACAACACCCTGTCGCGGGTCTTCGGCAACGAAGGGGCCGAGAACGACCTGGACCGCTTCTCCCGACGCTTCGGTTGCCGCGTCATCGACTCCTACGGCTCCACCGAGGGCGGAGCCACCGTCCAGCGCACACCCGACACGCCCCCCGGCGCCCTGGGCCGCGCCCCGGAGGACACCGTGGTCATCGACCCCACCACCGGCGACGAGTGTGCCATCGCCCGGTTCGATTCCGACGGTCGGCTCACCAACGCCGACGACGCCGTGGGCGAGCTCGTCTCCAAGTCCGGGGGAGCCGGCTTCGAGGGGTACTGGGACAACGACGACGCCGAACGGGCCCGCTTGCGCAACGGCTGGTACTGGACCGGCGACCTCGCCTACCGCGACGATCGGGGCTTCTTCTACTTCGCCGGCCGTTCCGACGACTGGTTGCGCGTGGACGGCGAGAACTTCGCCGCCGCCCCCGTGAGCCGCATCCTCGCCCGTCACCCCGACGTCGTCCTGGCCGCCGTCTACGCCGTCCCTGACCCCGTCACCGGCGATCAGGTGATGGCCGCCCTCCAGCTGCGACCGGGGGCCCTCTTCGACCCCGACGCCTTCGGGGCCTTCCTCTCGGCCCAAACCGACATGGGGACGAAGTGGATACCCCGCTTCGTCCGCGTGGCCGAGGCGCTCCCCACCACGGCCACCTCCAAGATCCTCACCCGGGCGCTGCGGGCCGAGCGGTGGCGCTGCCCCGATCCCGTCTGGTGGTGGCCCGACCGGGGCCCCGTCCCGCAGTACCGGAGGCTCGAGCCGGCCGACATCGCGGTGCTGGACAGCGCCGTGGCCGGACGCACCGTGCCGACACCGTGATAGTGATGTCGGCCAACCAGCCCGCAGACAGGAGGACGCCGTGGTCGACGACCTGAAGGACCCCCGCCGACAGGATCCACCGTTCCTCCTCGATGAACGACCCATGCTCGAGGCGTGGCTCGACCACCTCCGCACCACCCTGCTCATCAAGTGCGAGGGCCTCGACGACGCCGCTCGCAAGAGCCGACCCATCCCCACCTCCGCCCTGTCGCTCCACGGCCTTCTCCGTCATATGGCCGAGGTCGAGCGGAACTGGTTCCGCCGCGTCCTCCTCGGCCAACCGGAGACACCCATCTGGTACGACCCGCCGTCCTCGACAGCGACCTCGTTCCCCTCGACGATGCCGACTGGGAGGCGGACCGGGCGGCGTGGGGGACCGAGTGTGACGCCAGCCGACGGACGACCGCCGACCACGACCTGGACGACAACGGTCTGCGCAACGCCGTCTCCGTGTTCCAGGGCATCCCTGTGCCCCCGGCGCCTCGACGGTGGCGGCCGACCTCGAGGCCGGGACCCACGATACCGACGCCACCACCTTCACCGTCAACTCGCCGACACCGAGCATCGCCTAGGACAACTCACCGAGACCGACCATCGCCTAGTCGGCTAATCGCCCAGACAAGGGCTCCCGGGAGACGGGTGGCAGGGACAGGGTCGCCGCCCTACGGGGGTCGAGGGATCCCGCCGGCAATGCGCCGGGGGCCCTCGACTCCTGGGGGGTGGCGATCCGGAATCGCTGACGGTTGCCCAGTGGCGGGCTCACCGGTCGGAACAAAGGTTCGTCAACCGTGACGATGTGAACCACTCCCCGTAGTTGTCAGACTGCCTGTACTGAGAATTTTGTGAGTTTCAACCACTGGGAGAGCAACGAGTGAACGTATTCCGTGGTTCTCGCCGGGTCATCGCCTTAGCCGTCGTGGTCAGCATGCCCCTGATCGGCCTGGCCGGGGTGGCAACGGCTGCTCCTAAGGGCACGGCCAAGTGGTGTACGGCCCACCCCAAGGCGGCCAAGAAGACCCCGGCATGCAGCACGACGTCTGGTGGTGGGACCGGCAGTCCTCCGCCGGTGACCGAGATCCAGGTCACGGCCACCCCCAACCCGGTCATCGAGACGGGGGAATCGGAGGTCAACACCGTCATCCAGGTGGAGGCCCAGCCCACGTTCGCCGGCGATTCCGTTGTCATCTACTCCCAGCAGTTCGACGACTCCTGTGACGGCGTCGACTACGACGAGAACCAAGGCACCTTTCTCTCGCAGAGCATCGGCGACCCCGCCACCGTGACTCTCGACAACGACGGCAACGCCACCATCGACCTCGACGGGGAAGACTGTGCCCCCGGTTCCAGCCTGCTCGAGGCCGACCTGGTGGCGGCGCCCTATTACACCGCCACCACGACCATCCAGGCTCTGCCGCCGAACGTGACTCCGGCCGGTCTCACGGCGTTCCCGAACCCCGAGGTCGAGGTGGGCGACGGAACGAAGACCGGCTCCAACGTCTACGCCGTCTTCTACTTCGAGGACAACCCCGTTTACGCCGAGACCCCGGTCGAGATCTCCTCGGCCCAGCTCCAGAACCGCTGCCTGGGTGGCGAGACCTGGGCGGCCGGGAACGGTGGGACCGGCACCGCCACCGGTGCCACCACCACCCTCGACAACGACGGCAACGCCGTCTTCACCTTCGAGGGCATCTCCTGTGCCCCCGGGACCTCGACCGTTGTCGGTGACCTGGTGGGTGGGACCCACGACACCTTCGGCACCGACTTCACGATCTCCGCACCGACGCCGACGCTGACGCAGCCACCTCCCGTCCCCTGAGATCGGAGCGCTGAGCGACCCGGAGCCGTCAGCTCTCGGTCGACTCCGACTCGAAGCCGGGGGCGTCCATCTCCCAGCAGGTGATCTGGAACGAGGAATACTCTCGGCACAACGCCATGCCGATCTCATCCGGGATCGGTCGACGGCTTGGTCGGCTGCTGACGGCGATCTACGAGGCGGCCCCGCCCGCCGTCTTCCGGCTCCTCTCATGGTGAAGCTCCATGGCCATCTCCATCTGCTCGTCGTGACGTTGGCGGAGCTGTTCGACGGTCCGGACCCGCCCCGGGAGACCGCTCCACGCCGTCTTGGCGGCCTCATCCACCTCGACCAGCAGAGACGCCTCCACGGTGATCGGGGCACCGGTCAGTGCGGCCAGGTTGAGCGCGTCGCTCGGCCGTGCGTCGATTTCCGTGGCTCCTCCCGGGATGCCCAGTGTGATGGTGGCGTAGAACGTCACCTCGACCAGCCGGGTGATCGAGACGCCGGTGATCCGGCCGCCCGCTCCGGCCACCAGGCGGGTGGTCAGCTGGTGGGTCAGGGGCCGGGGCATCTCCTCGCCCTCCAGGTTCAGGGCCAGCGCGCTGCCTTCGGCCGCCCCGATGAAGATGGGCAGGTAGCGCTCGGAGTCCATCGCCTTCAAGAGGACGAGATGGGGGACGTCGTCGGGACGCTCGGGTGACGGCGCTTGGCGGACATCGACGATCTCGACCGGAACGAACTCTTCTGTGTCGGACATGGCGGCCTCCCTCGGACCGAGGTCATGCAGTGTTTGACGCAACGCTCTACGCCCTTGGTGGAGTCGGGCCTTCAGAGCGTTGACCGAGATGCCGAGCTCATCGGCCGCCTCCCGGTAGGTGAGGCCCTGAAGGTAGAAGCGGTAGGCGGCGCTCCTCTGGCTGGGGGGCAGGGCGGCCACGGCGGTCCGCACCCGATCCGAGACCTCCTCTCTCTCGAGATGGTCCTCGGGGCCGGACCCGCCGTCGTCGAGTACCTCGGATCCCCATTCGGTGTTCAGGGCCCGGTGGCCGGCGAGCCCTCGGCCAGGTGACGGCGGGCGTGGTTGAGAACGATCCCGCACCACCAGGACACGAACCTCTCCGGCCTCCGCAGGTAGTCGAGATTCAACCAGGCGGCGACGGTGGCCTCCTGGACGATGTCCTCCACGGTCGCCGGCTCTGTCACCATGCGACGGCAGACCCCCCTGACCACGGACTGGTGCCTGGCCACGAGTGTCCCGAAGGCCTCGCGGTCACCGGTCCGGGCTCTTTCGACCAGCACCCTGTCCCATCCACCCTCGGGGTCCCCGTCCGGTCTCTCGGCCACCACACCATGGTGGTCCTTTCCCGAGGGGCCCGGGTTAGCTCTCTGCGGGCAACAATCCGCAGAATCCCCCCCGCCCGGGGATGGTCAGGCGGCGGTGAGCACCAGTGGCGCCCCCCGCGTCACCACCATGGTGTGCTCGTACTGCGCCACCAGGCTCCCGTCGGAGGTGCGCAGGGTCCACCCGTCGGGATGGTCGACGACCCGGTCGGCGCTCGTCGAGAGGAACGGTTCGACGGCCAGGACGAGCCCCTCCCACAGGACCAGGCGTTGACCGTCGTCGAAGCTGGGGACCGACGGGGCCTCGTGCAGAGCCCGACCGATCCCGTGACCGTAGAGGTTCTTCACCACCGAGAACCCACTCCGGCGGGCCCGAAGCTCAACCGCCCGTCCCACGTCACGCAGGGTGCGTCCGGCACGGGCCGCACCCATGGCCTCACCCTGCGCCAGACGGGTGGCCTCCAACAGCTCCGACGCCACAGCCGACACCTCACCCACCGGTGCGCTGGCCCCGGTGTCGGCGAAATACCCGTCGAGCTCGGCAGAGACGTCGACGTTCACCACGTCGCCGCGCCGGAGGACCCTCACGATGGAGGGGATTCCGTGGGCGGCTTCGTCGTTCACGCTGATGCAGGTGGACCCCGGGAAGTCGTAGCTGACCCGTGGAGCCGAGCGGGCACCGTGACGACGAAAGACGTCGCGTCCGACGGCGTCGAGCTCGCCGGTGGTGACGCCGGGCTCCACCGCCCTCAGCATGGCGTCACGAGCTTCGGCCACGACATGGCCGGCGCGCTCGAGTCCGGCCAGATCCTCGTCGTTGTCGATCGTCATCGCGCGATGCTAGATCGCCCCCACCCCACCCGGGGCACCGGGAAAGCGTCCCCGCCGTGCACCGGAGGTGCCGGTTCGGCCAGGACCTTTTCGGCGAGCGCCTCCAGACGGGTCAGACGGGTCTGTGGGAGGGCGGAGGTGAATTGGTCCTGGAGCTCGCCCGCCTCGACCACCAGCGACGCGCCCGATCGGCTGGTCCCCGGCGTCCCGGTGACGTCGCAGGCCCGGTCGTCGGACACCTCGATGGCGGGACGCCGGCGACAGGGCCGGTCGGACGACGTGGCCACGGCGAAGCTCACCGACACGGCCTCTTCGTCGGCACCCTCTTGGTAGAAGCATCCGAGAAGATCACTCTCGCTCACCGCCGTCGGGGCAGCCACCTTCGTCCCCAGCACCCTGTTGACCAGCGACGAGGACGGGCAGTCTCCGGCCTTGGGGAGACCGGAGTCCCGGTGCGAGACGACCACGAGCAGCACGCCGATCGTGGCCACGGCGGCGACGACGGAGGCCCCGAAGGTGTACCAGGAACGGTTCCGCCGAGGTCGGCTTCCCGTCGGCCAGTTGAACATGGTCCCTCTCTGACCGGTCCAACGATACCGGCCGGCTCGCCGACGTCGAAGTTCGTCTAGGCCGTTATCCGATACAGCACCGAGCCGGGACCGCCCCCCGTGCTCGTCGGGTCGAGGACGAACACACCGTCCCCCACGGCGGCCAGCTCGGAACCTCCGGCCGCCACCAGGCAGGGGGCGACAGGCGATGACAAGGTGCCGACCTTCACCGACTTACCGGTCCGGCCGTCGATCCGCCAGAGGCTCTGGGGACCGTCGCAGCGGGTGCCGTCCCCGACGGACCACAACTGTCCGGCCGAACCGACGACCGGCAGATCGCCGGCGTCCTCGGGAGACGTCTCGAGAACCTTCCGTCCCGACGAGTCGAAGGCGACCAGTCGCGTCACGACGCGGCGACCACCGTCGACATAGGTTCCGACCTCCGCCCACACCCGGTCGCCGACGGTCGAGAGCCACAGGACGGAGTGGGGGCCGGACCCCTTGAACACGACGGCGGGGGTGGTCGATCGGGGACCGAGCCGGTCGAGGATCAGTGGGCTGCTGGCCCCGCCGGCCAACCAGAGGCCGCCCGGACCGCCCACCACCAGCGGATGGCCGCCTTCGGAGACGGGCGTCCCGGTGATCGTCCGCACCACCGCCCCCGTCGACGGTGAGATCTGGAGCACCTCGTCGCTCCAGGGGTTCAGCCACAGCGACCCCCCGGCGTAAGCCATGGCCATGTGGGCGTAGCCGGTTCCCGTCGAGGCGATGTCGACCGGCGCCATCACCGTGCCGGTGTGCGTGGCGGTGTCGAAACTCTCGATGTGGAACGCGGTGGTGTCGGTGGCCCCCGTGAAGATCCCGTCGGCCAGGAAGATCCGCCCGTCGCCGACGGCGACGTAGCTTCCGCAGGCCGGGAGGGCGAACACCTGCCTCCGGAGGGTGGAGGGATCGACCTCCTCGATGGCGCATCTCCCGTAACCCGGTCCGGTCGAGCCCACCAACCAGATCCTCCCGGACTCGGACACGACCTGCTGGGGAGAGAAGTTCCCGGTGAACGTCAGCGAACGGATGCTGCGGACGCCACCGGCGCGACCGGCGGTGGCCGTCTTCCTCGGTGGGGTCGTGCCGCCCGACCCCGTGATGACCAGCCACCCCGCCACCGATCCGGCGAGGACGACGAGGGCGGCGGCCAACCACAGACGGCGCCGCCGGCGCCGCTGCCGTGCCTCTTCGAACAGGGCGCGTGCGGCCTCGGAGCCGTCGTCGGCGGCGGTCGGGACTGTGGTGACGTCGGTGACGGGCATGGGGCCTCTCGTTGCGCCGCTCGTTGCGCTGCGCCCGGATATGGGACCACTATGACTAGGACCATGCCCGGTGTCAACAGCGACCGGACCGGGAGCGCTCCGCCTCCGGCCTCGTGGCGCGCCCGTATGGTTTGCCCATGGACGAAGCCGAGGCCGTTCTCCGGCACTACCGGATGATCCGGGAGGAGCAGCGCCTGGCCGTCGGTCTGGACCAGCTCGAACTGGTCCGGACCCAGGAGATCCTGCGCCGGCACCTGCCGCCGCCTCCGGCGCGCGTCCTGGACGTCGGAGGAGCGACGGGCGTCCACGCGTCATGGCTGGCCGGCGACGGCTACCGCGTCCACGTCGTCGATCTGGCCCCCCGCCATGTCGAGATGGTGCGAAGCGAACTGGGCTCTCTGGGCGTCACGGCCGATCTCGGCGACGCCCGGAACCTGGACCTGGCCGACTGCTCATTCGACGTCGTCCTCCTCCTCGGTCCCCTCTATCACCTGAACGACGGAGCCGACCGCCACCGGGCCCTGCGGGAGGCGATCCGGGTCGCCGGTCCCGGTGGTCTGCTGGCGGTGGCCGCCATCAGCCGGTTCGCCTCCCTCTTCGACGGCCTCGCCCGTGGCTTCCTGTTCGATCCCGCCTTCCGACGGATCGCCGATCAGGACCTGGCCGACGGCCAGCACCGGAACCCCGACGAACGACCGGAGTGGTTCACCACGGCCTATTTCCACCATCCCGACGCACTGCGCCGGGAGCTGGAAGCGGTGGGTCTCTCGGTGGTCGACCTGGTCGGAGTGGAGGGTCTGGCCGGCTGGTTGGGTCACCTCTCGGACGCCTGGGACAGCGCAAGGGGGAGGGAGGCCATCCTCCACGCTGCACGCGCCGTCGAGAGCGAGCCCACCCTCCTCGGACTGAGCGCTCACCTTCTGGCCGTCACCCGGACCCCCGGATGACCGACGGTCGACGGGGCGGACCCCTCCCTCTGAACGAGTCGATCCCGCCCTCGTACGCCATCAGGCAACGCCTCGTTCGAACCGGCCCACCCAGCCCCGCCCGGTATACCGAGTGAGTGTCAGGCCCTGCGTGGTGGGAGACCAGTGCGACGCCAGAGCGCTGGTCAGAGGTGAGACGATGACGACGTGAGGGAAAGGTGGGCCACGCGAGCGGGCGAAGACTGATCGTCGCGGCCTCGACATTGGTATTCGCGGCTCTTGGTGTGCTTTGGATCCACATGACGGTGCACTGGGGAGGAGGGACGTACTGCGAAGGACCTGCAGGCAAGGAGGCTTGCATCAACTCTCCGTCTCAGTGGAACTGGATCGTCTTTGGAATGGTCCTCGGGGCTCTTGTCGGCTTCGTCCTGGCCGTGGTGGTTCTGTCGCTACGTCGGTTGACCAGCCGGCACGCGGGCGGCCGCCCCCGATAGCCGGTGTTGATGGCTGAAAGCGAGCACGGAACCGATGGTAACGACTCTGCGACCGGTCGGAACGGCCGGATCTGGGCGCTCCTGAGCAAGCCTCAGATGGTTACCGCCGGCGGAAGGACCGTGAAGGTCGTGGTATAGGTCGGGTGCGATCCAGCGTCGACGTCGGCCACTACCTCGGAGGTTGTCGGGGCACACGAAGTACCGAAGAAGACAAAGACGGCATTGCCGTCGTTATCGAGTGTCTCTTCGGGCGGTGACGTGGTGATGATTTCGTTGTAGTCCCCGGTGTACCAGTCGAAGCCCCCGCCGCAGCTGTCCTGCAGCTGGGTGTCACTGATCTCCACCGGCAGCTCGGCGTAGACGGGGTTCGTCTCCACGTAGAAGACGGCGTAGACGTCCGATCCGTCGATCGTCTCCGGCCCGCATTCTTCTTCTTCCTCTCCACACTCCCCGCAGCAACCGCCGACAGAGGTCATGTCCTCTCCCGTCTCCACCTCGGGATTGGGATAGTCCGTGACGCCCGGAGCGGTGACATTGGGAGGTTCGGCAACAACGGTCGTGATGGCCGTGTAGTACGGAGCGGCCACCAGACTGGCGTCGATGAGGTCCGGGCCAGGGGCACATTCGGTTCCGTTGATGACGAGGGTGACGTTGCCGTCGTTGTCCAGCGTCACCTCAATCGGAGAGTCCGTCGTGTAAAAGGTGTTGTCATACGCAACTGCACCAGGTGCCGGTTGCACCGTCTGGAAGTACACGTATCCGCACGAATCGATCAGCTGGGACGACGAGATCTCGACCTCGTCGCCAGCGAACGACGGGCTGGTCTCCACCTGAACGACTATGTTGACGGAGGACATGCCGGTCTCCACCAACGGGTCGGGGTCGGCGGTCACGACCATGGTCGGGGTGGCCGGCGGCGCTCCCGAGCCCCCACCCACCCCCGTCCCGCTCCTGCAGCTGTGGGTCTTGTGGCAGCCCTTGGCCGCCTTGGCCGAGGCCACCCCTGACGTCGCCAGCAGGGGCAGGCACACCACGACGGCCATGGCCACGAAGCGAACAGGACGACGGCGAATATTCACGATGACTTCCCTGGGTGTGTCGATGGGTCAGTCCGATGATGTGGACCCATCACCATCGTGTCTTGCCACAGATTGCGTGAACATCGTCACGGTTGATGAACGAGGACCAGGGACAATCGCCCAGTGTGACGTGTGTTGTCAGAGTTGCCAATGTGGACCAAGCACCCGGCGAGTGACGGGCGGGCCATCGGGGTCCGGTATCACGCCGTCCAGGATGGTCCTCGCCTGGACGAGGGTCGATCGTCCCGTGAGATCCCAAAGGTGCGGGACGCCACAAAGGGCAATCGGTACCGCCGAGCTTGCGCTATCCGGGCCGCCCCCACCATTGAGCCCGACCAAGGTCTGGAACATTGGGCGTAGCCCGACGCACGGACCCGATGGTGGAGCTTCGATCCTCGAACGACGACGGAGTTCCCCACTCTCGCCCGGCAACCGTCACTCGGTCAAGAATCCTCCACCCGTGGTGACGACCTCGGAAATGCCTGCAGCGCAGTTCCCGGTGAACGTCCACGCATCGAAATTGATGCCACCGACCCTTGAAGGCGAGGAATACGAGCCCTTCACGACCACCCCGCCGTCGAGGAAGCCCGTGATCGGGGTCCCCATGTCTCCGGTTCCGATATCGACACCCTCTTGCTTATCCGGAATCAGGTAAGTGGGCCTCAGGCTCGGGCTGTAGGTGACCTTCAAGTTACCGTGCACCAACACCATGGTCGTATTGGAGGAGGTGCACGTCCCGTTGGGGAATGTGAACTTGCCCCGGCCGGTGACCACGTTGGGGATCGGGTTGGCCGGTGGAGTGCCGCCTATCCTGCACTCCCCCTTGACCACAAACGACACCTTGGCGGTCACGTTCCCCGTTCCCGTATCGCTCCACGCCGGGTCGAACTTGATCGTCGTTGGAATCGGTCCACACCAGATCGCTCCCGTGCCCAGCGGGATACGGGCCGAAGCGGGAGCGACTGCGACGACGCCCCACGAGACCGATAGACCCATGACCCCGGCGCTCAGGCCAAGGAGAGTCCTCTGCAGTCCCGTCATTTGAGCCTCCGTCCGAGCCAGCAAACGCCGACCAGCGACCACTTGGCCCTTCCATCTATCGTCGTCCGCCACACCCTGCGTGCATATCGTCACGTTTGATGAATAAGGGCCTGGGACAACCTCTGAGCATGAGCTGTGTTGTCAGAGTTGCCCATGTGGGACTAGCGCCCTCGTGGGTCTCCCGGGGGGCTCGACATAACGCCTGATCCAGGGTGGCGGGTGACCGCACTCCCCCGAGGCCACACCGGTTACCGATCCCCCAAACCGCCGACGGCCGGCCGGCCCCCGACCCCGACCGACCTCGACATCCCCGACCGTTCCGACCAGCTATTTGCAGGACTCGAACCTCAACTACCCAAGACCGTTCTCTTTGGATCGAGAAGCGATCTCAGGTAATCCTCCATCTTGTCGAAGCTGTCTTCGGAGCCATCGGTCGTGGTCATGTGGTCACGGCCGGCCGTGTCGCGGAACGCCAGCTTGTGCGTCATCTTCGTCACTCCGTCGGTCTCGTGCAGCTCTACCGTCTCGACGGCCTCCGCATCCGGCCAACCTTCGAACCGCCACGTCTCGACCGTCCGAGTCGGCGGCTCGAGCTCCAGGTAGGTTCCACGAAAGGAGCATTCGGTTCCGTCTTCCGTGACGAACACCATGTGGTAGTTCCCCCCGACCCGCAGGTCGATCGAGCACACCGTCATCTCGTGTTCAAATGGAGCAAACCATCTGCTCACATGCTCCGGCTCCGTCATTACGTCGAAGACGAATTCGATCGGGGCTTCGAACTCTCGAGTGATGACAATCTCGAGATCGTTCGGAAATTCGATGACTGCCGACCCATGCCGATGAGGTGTCACTGCCGCTCTCCTCGTTGTTGTAGTTCCTGTAGGTAGTCGTCCAACCGATCCATTCGGTCGTTCATGGCCTGCTCGTACTTGGCTACCCAGTCGTGCAGCGGCCGGAGGTGCTCCGGTTCCAGGCGGTACAGCCGGCGGCGACCCTCCGCCCGGCACCTGACGAGTCCCACCTCACTGAGCACCCGTAGGTGTTTTGAAACTTGAGGCTGGGACATCGAGAGTTCGTTCACAATGGCCCCGACTGCCTTCTCGCCCTCGATCAACGCGTCCAGGACCTCGCGACGGTGCGCCTCGGCAATGGCGTTGAAGACATCCGATGTCGTGGAAGAGCGGGGGACCCATCCAATATATTCCGTTATCGACATGTGTCAACCTGGCGGGATGACCAGTTGCTGAACGACCGTGATCCCGAACGGGCAGCCATATGGTTCGGCGATCCGTGTCCGCTGGAGCGCACCCAACACGGATGAACACAAAGGCTTGCCGGGATCCCGATTCTGAGCGCCTTCGGGCTGTCACCTCCGTGCGGTGCGGGGCGAGACACACTGGACACCCATGGGTCGGGCGAGCGTCAACGGCATCGAGCTGTACTACGAGGTCCACGGCACCGGCCCGGCACTGCTGCTCGTCCCCGGGCTCGGAGCCGACACGCGTCTCTTCGGCGGGGTCGTCGGACCGCTCGCCGGCACGTGTCAGGTGATCGCGTTTGACCCCCGTGGTGGAGGACGGAGCGACAAACCGCCTGGCCCCTACACCGTCGAGCAGATGGCCAACGACGCGGAAGGGCTTCTCGACGTGCTCGGGATCGAGAGCGCGGTCGTGGTCGGCTACTCCATGGGTGGGCGCATCGCCTTGAGCCTCGCGCTTGACCATCCGCCGCGCGTGCACCGGCTGGTCCTAGCCGCCACCAGTGCCAACACGCCGCCGAGCCGCATCCTCAGCCGCCGGTGGCTGGCACTGGAGGTGTTGAGCCGGCTCCCGACGCCCGGCGACAGGCAGCCCCGGTGGGCCTGGGAGTGCCAACGCCGGGCGTCCGCTGCCTACGACGCCACCGCCCGCTTGGGTGAGATCGCCGTTCCCACCCTCATCCTTCATGGCCGGCGTGACCACATCACGCACCTCGCCATGGCGCGTGAACTGCACGAGGCGATCGCCGGATCAGTATTGGTCGAGGTCCTTGGGGGGCATATCTCGCTCGTCACCCGAGAGCGTCGCCGCTTCGCCGAGGAGCTGTTGGCCTTCGTAGCGAGCTGAGAGACTCCGTCAGCCCGGCGAATCCCTCATGGTGGTGCGGGCCGCCCCATCGGCAATTATGCGTGCACGGAACCGTCCTCCACTTGGCTAGCGAAGCACGTTTCCCTAGAACTGAAGCGCAAAGATGAGCCTCTCCTTGCCGTCCAAGGAATCAACGCGTTCGAGTGACATGCCCAGCTTGCGTGCGACCGACTGCGAGGGAACATTTTCTTTTCCGATGATCGCGATTAGCCGTTCCCGCTGTATGACGTCACGGGCGTAGTCGCGGACACAGAGTCCGGCTTCAGTGGCGAGACCACGATTCCAAAGGTCTCGCCGGATGTGCCAACCGGCCTCAAGCTCACGCCCATGCCCGTAGCCGACGCGCTGCCAGGTCAGCCCGCAATCCCCTATGACTTCGTCCGTCTCTTTCAGCACCAGTGCCCACAGGCCATACCCATGATCCTCGTAGTTACGGAGGTTCCAGTCAATCCAAGCCGTCATTTGCTCCAGCGTGAAGGCCGAGGGATAGAACCGCATGGCGTCGGCGTCACCAAAAACCTTGAGTAGTGGGTCGACGTCTTCCAGTCGCATCTGCCGCAACCGGAGTCGGGCCGTTTCGAGCGGTGCATTTGCTCCGTCAACTGTCTTGGCCATTATCTGAGGAAGGCTAGAAGTGACAGGGCAAGGCGACAAGGGAGTCCAGCTACTACTGTCCCTCCGGGCTGATTACTTGCTCAAGGTTGGCACCCTGATGCGTCCGCTACGACCTGCCGGTGATGTCGGTATCACCCGCATTGGCTCGCTCCGGTGCTGTCAGGGGTTGACGGGCAGTGTCCGAATACCGTGCGCTATGCCCCGTCGCCACCGCCCTGACGTCAGCCGGGATCGGGCGGATGTCGACTGAGGTCCTCGCGGGTGCGGTGTTGGAGGATCGGCCCCCTTCATTCCAGCGTCGACGACACCGACCGGACCAGTCGGCGCATAGGCGAAATGGAAACTCGGGCGTCTCGTAAGTCACTGCCTAGTCACCTTCGCCCATCCTGATGTCGGTGCGAGACTGGCTTCACAGGCGGACCCCTGCCGGATTGTCGAATAGACACCGACGCCGGACAGACCGTCGGTGGCAATGACCGGATCATTGGCGGACCCAACGTCAAGCCCGTAGAAGCAGGGAGGACCATGGCCCGAGACCTCGCTGGCGGTCACCACATGATCTCCCGTCACGTCCATACTCACGTCATTCACCCCTGTAGATGCAACGGAAGCAGGGAGCCATCGCTCCGCAGGATATCGCTGCTGCATCTGCGCAACCGTCACAGAGCCCATGGCGATTCCCTCTGATTGGGCGACATTCGATACATAGGCTGCGTTGTAAGCGCCGGACCAGAGACTCGCCTGCGCAGCAGCGCCACCCACGACCCTC
The DNA here is from genome assembly GCA_963800065.1 of uncultured Acidimicrobiaceae bacterium. GTDB lineage: Bacteria > Actinomycetota > Acidimicrobiia > Acidimicrobiales > UBA8190 > CAWJFJ01. The sequence continues at coordinate 441,789 of CAWCZO010000011.1, forward strand.
ACTCCAGTATCGAGAACCCGGACAACGGCTATCAGGCATGCGCTCAGCCCAACCAGGATCGCCACACAGACCAAGGTGCGCCGCAGTCGGTGGTGGCCGGGCCGAATGAGCATTGTGTCGCCGTTGGCGAAAGCTGTCATTGCCGCCGTCCCTTCACAACAGAGACTACTGAAAGTGACAAGACCTGTATCGTCAGTCTGACGAAGACCCGATACAGAAGAGGGTCGATATCAGCCGGTGACAGGGGGCCAGGCGACCGCACGGGATCCCCGAATGCGCTATCCCAGCCCGCCATCGAACCGAGCCCAGGCAAGGTGGGGTGCTTTCAGTACCTCGCCTTGCCGGACCCTCAAGTGCCCTTCGGATAGGCCTGAACAGTGGTACTCGGCGTGAATGCACCCCCGCTAAACGCCCATACCGTCGTAGCTTGGCCGGTCGGACAACACGTCATATCACTCGGCCCATACCAGGCCTCCTTCACCGTGATCTGCCCAGGCTGAATCTCTATTCCTCCCGGGTCGTAATCGAAAATTGGAACATGAAAACCGGGGGTTGAGGGTTGCTGCGGCGTGAGAGTCGTGAGCGTCTGCAGGGTCCCTGCCGTGTCGGCGAAAATCACCCAGGAGTCCTGGACCTGCCCGTCGGCCGTGCCGCCCGTGTTTGCACAAAAGACATTCAATGCAGCGACGTTCTGGCCAGTACCGTAGAGGTTCCCGTACACGACGGATGACCATTCAGAGACGTCCACCTGAGGTGTGCCTGCGTTCACCCCGGCAGGTGTGGGAATCGTGGCGTTGCCCTTACTCATCTGAATCGGTTGCGATGCATCGCAGACGGCGCCGGGGACTTCGACGTCGTCCCAGTCAACAGACTGAAACTCGAAGGGGACTGTCGTAGTCGTCGTGGTCGAAGTAACGACAGTCGTGGTCGTGCTGATGGACGGGGCGACCGTAGTAGTAGATACGGACTTCGATGCGTCAGTGGAATGCGAGTCAGTCCCGCAAGCCGCCAGTACCGCCAGGGCGGAGATTGTCACGGCAGGAATGACGGATGGGCGCACCATCACGATCTTCTCACGCCCGTGGGTGAACGACCGTTGACATCGCTCCGGAGTGCCTCGGGCGGGGCAGGGACCGCAAATCACCCTGACTCGGATGTGCATCAGGTGGAACCAGAAGATCGTGCCCTTCTAGGTCCCATCCGGTCGACCCGTCCGGGATCATCCGACTTGGCGATTACCACTACATCTTCGCTACAGGCTCAACCCAGGGGGCCGAACCCCGTAGGTAGGGGCAGCGCGTCTGCTTCAGCCCTCCGAATTGATGAGGGGCGAGGTCATAGCTCGACGACCTCAGACGATTGCGGTGTCATGCCGGTAGGCGAGAGCGGCAAGAGGGATCAGGCACAAGGTCCAGACTGCGACGACGATCCATGCCTCTGCCGGCCAGTCCCCGTGGAGGAGCGCGGCAGCGCCGGCATGCACGAGCCAGTAGGAGGGCAGCAGCTTGACGACGGTCAGCATCGCTCCGCTGTTGAACAAGCTCCCAAACGCGCCCCCGAAGAGGGCGAAGAAGACGACGAGCCAGCCCATGACTGGCACGAGGGCGTCCGTCGCGAACAGGTGACCCAAGATGAGGCCCATCAAGACGAACGGCACCAAGCCAACAAGAAGTAGGCCGCTCATCTCTAACCACTGCGCCACATTGAGGCGCACCCCAAGCGTTGCGCCGGCCAGGAAGACTAAAGCGAGCGCGGGCAGCGCCACGAGGTAGGCGGCGAGAGTCTTCGCGAGGTAGTCGGTGCGGACCCGCAGTGGCGTGATCCGCAACTGGCGGGTCCAGCCCCGAGCGCGGTCGCGCGCGAGACGGGCACCGGGTCCGATGGCGGCGTACATCGCGCCATAGGCCGCCATCCCGGTCATGAAGTAGAGAGGGAAGGAAACGCCCGCGGCGTAGACGAATGCATGACGGTTGCCCGAAGCGAGCGCTCGTCTCTAGGACCCCAACCGGTGGCCTGAAGTCCACGTTGATCTTCAACGAAGGGTTGGGAGGCTCAAGGAACGGCTCGACCCGGAGGATATGCCCCACCCTAATGTCGCGCGCGAAGATGCATCGCTCTCTATATCGGGCTTTCTGAAGGCGCTCCGGGCTGAATGGCCTATGACAAGATTGCTGCCATGAGTCCCATTCTCGCGTGGGCACAGACCAGCGGCCCATCCCACATGGCTTTCATCGCCAGGACGGCAGGCGGTTACCGTGGCTGACTCACCGCCCGGCAAGCTCGCTGGACGAGTCGTGCTCATCACCGGAGCCGAAACCGGAATCGGGCGGCAGACGGCCCTCCGGGCGGCCGAGGAAGGTGCACGAGTGGCGGCGATCGGCCTCGATCCGTCGGCCCTGGATTCCTTGGTCCAAGAGGTCGGTGCCATCGGTTCCCGGGCGGCCGCCAGAGCTGCAGACGTGTCAGACGCAGACGCGCTGTCAAGCGCAGTTGCGGCACTGGCGAACGAGTTGGGCGTCTTCAGTGTCGCCCATGCCAATGCCGGAGTTCTGTTTCCGCCTGCCACTGTTTTGGATCTCAGCCTTGATGAATGGAATCGCGTCTTAGCGGTGAATCTGACTGGGGTACTCCTCACATTCCGAGCCGCCCTCAAGCACTTCGTCCCCCAAGGAGGCGTTCTTCTCGCAACTGGCTCATCACTCGCTATTCGGCCCGGGCTCGGGCTCTTGGCGTACTCAGCAGCCAAGGCAGGAGTACACGCCCTCGTTCGGACTCTGGCCCTTGAACTCGCGCCCCGGGGGACCCGTGTGAACGTGATTGCACCAGGCCTGACCGAAACACCCATGACCAGCAACATTCCGGGTTACATCGAACGGGGACTTCAAGGGGTTCCGTCGGGCCAGCTGGTGAATACCGCGGAGGTCGCCGCGCTCGCGGTCTACCTGATGAGCGACCAGGCGCGCTCGATAACGGGCGCTGTTCTGAGCATCGATGGGGGCCGTAGTTCGGCCTAAGGACGGATCAGCCGGTCGTGCCGGATCCAGGGTGGCTTGCTGGCTGATTCCTCGAGTTAGGGCCCCATGGACCTTCTCGATTTGTCTTGATGCATCTGATATGGTGCTTGGGAACACTTCGGGGGAGGTATGGGCGATCAAACAATCGAGGGTTGGTATCTCGATCCCTATGGACTCCACGAGCAGCGTTGGATGTCTGGGGGCAAACCAACAAGCCTCGTGCGAGATGCTGGGACAGAGGCAAACGATGTACCGCCAGATAAACCCCCGTCGAATCCGCTTGTACGCGCACCGGTTGTAGCGAGTGCGCTCGGCAGGGATTTCCGCCGTGCCGACGATGCGGATACCGGGCCCTCGCCTAGCCTCGGATCCTACGCAGATGTCGCTCTGGACCGAGGCGCCGTGCTGAACAACCCGATGGCCGAAGGCATCATCTCTTCCGGACCCCCGGGCGGCATGATCTACGAGACACCATTTCAGCGAAAAATGCGGCAGAGAGCCCGTAGGGAAAGGTGGGCTAGGCGGTGGCACACATTGTTCGGCGGCTCGCTGCCGAAACAATGATTTGGATCAGAGCCGATCCGTGGCGCCGCGGATCCAGGTCACCCCGTCTGTGAAATGACCTCCGAGATGACCACGGTGAAAGCTCGGGTCCCCGAATAAGCGTGACTTCGACCCGCTGCGGGCCTGCTCACGACTGGACCTCTAGAACCAGTGGATCCAGGGATGGTTGTGGCGCCAAACGATGACGTCGACCTTGCCCACGATGTCGGAGGCGGGGACCGTGCCCCAATAGCGACTGTCATCAGAATCGCCACGACAGTCGCCCATCATGAAGTAGTGGTCAGGGGCGATCTTGGTGGTGGGAATGTGCTCGCTAGCCTCGGTGCAAATCCCCGCCAGACGCGGCAACCAGGGCTCGGCCAGGGGTCTGCCGTTGATGAGCACGGTGGTGCCCACCGACGAGATGGTTTCCCCCGGGAGCCCGATCACGCGCTTGACGAGGGTGGGGGGACCGCCGCTGTCGCCCGGCGGGTTCTTGAAGACGACGATGTCGCCCCGGTGGATGGTGGAGCTCAGCTTGTCGACCAGGATCCGGTCGCCGGGCATCAAGGTGGGCGTCATCGAGGAGCTGGGGATGGAATAGGACTGGACGGCATAGGCCCGGGTGCCGGTACTGATGAGGAGGGCCACAACGATCGTCATGATCCACCCGATTAAATGCCGGAATCGGCGGCGCTTCTCGGTGGGCTCCTCGGAAAGGGTGGGGGTCGTGACCGGTGATGTCGGTGCGTAGCTGTCCATCACCCATCGAGTCTACAAAAGGGGGGGCCGGAGCGGTCACCGCCCCAGGGCGAGTGGCAAACACCCGGGCCGATCGAGGTCACCCGGTCCAGGGTGGAAACTCAGAGAGATCCTGGCGAACTAGCACACCAGTTCTCCCAACCCACGTCCAATGTCACCGAGCCGCCAGCGTCAAGTGAGAAGTAATATCTTGAGGGAGTTCCTCAATAACATGCGGCTGCGGTGGCACTGTGAAACGGCGTCGCTCCCACTGCGATCCGCTCGGACATCCGACATCTCTCTGCGTTGCGATTATGTGCGACATGGCCCTGGGCGACGGCCGGTTCGTCAAATGACATCCAGGAGGTCCGAGGCACGGCTAGATCCAGGGCCCCGAACCGGCCCCTACTTCAAGTCAATTGGAACTGGCGTCGGGGTTGGCAGCGGCACTCTGGTGAACCACTCCAGGACGGCCTTGTACGACCCAGTCGGAAGTGGCGGGTCTCCGCCGGTCGGCAAGCAGTGGGGAGTTCCGTCGTCGCCATAGCCACCGGAACCAAGGCAACTGTTGTACGAAGTGGTCACCGTGAATGGAAGCCGGGTCGTCCCGTGTGAGACTTGGACCGAGCGCTCGGAACAAGCGAGGGGGATCACCACGTCGTTCCGGAAATGTCCCCTCGTAAGGATGACAACAAACGGTGGTACGCATCCCTTCGGTGTTAAAAAAAAAGCAGACTGTGGATTGTTGACTACGAGCGTCCCGTTGATCGGTTGCCCGGCTTCCGCCCGCACGGTGCTGAGGTGTATCTGGACCGTGGCTGACGGGCTACTACAGCTTGAGACGGCCAGGGCGAACACGGAGGCAACAGCCCACCACGAGTGACGACGCATACCCACCTCCGCCCCCATTGTCTCCCAAAATGCCAATGGTTTCGCTGGTCACCGGCGTGACGGCCACCGAGCCCTCTCACCGTGGTCGCTATCCCGAGTACCGGATTCCCTCCCGCTCGACCGGACTGGCACGGTTTGGGTCGTGACCTTCCTAGCCCAACGGGGACGCCGGCACCTCTCCGGCGGGCGGTCCGCTCAACTGCGTGAACCCAGACGGAGGCGTAGCGGTTACCAATGCACGATTTTGCTCGTTCCGATCTAGCCATTGATAGGACGTAATTTGCTTGGAACCATCACTCTGAACACCGATAGCCCGAATCGGCAAGTGCGTCGCTTGGCTGACCCACAGCGTAAGGCTCGATCCGGGTATCGGACTAGCGCCGCGGCCAACGAGTTCAATGGCCGGCTGACCATTCAAGTCGGCACTTGTCGAAGCCACCGTCAATTGACCCGAGGACACCAGTGACTGGATGCCCGACGTTGTTGACTCCGGATCCTGAAGGGTAAGTGACCCTGCGGTGGTTCCACGACTGACGGTCCACCAGACCTGCTTCGCATAATCAATGTGGGTCACTGATCCAGAATTGAAAACGAGCGCATCATCGGGGCTACCGGACGAGGACAGCGTCTCGACTACGGCGTCTCCACTGCTGTTGTCCACCAACACTCGGTTGGCATCGACAACCTGACCGCTTGGATCAACAAACTCTGTCGTTTGAGAGAGAATCTCATCCTGGTTTGCCGTGAGCACGGCCGACACCATCTTCTGCCGGTTGAAAGCCCTCGGTCGACCATGCGAACCGGTCTTGGTGGCAACCTGCCTTCCACCAGGGCCAAATGAACCAGTCGCAGCTAGACCAATCACTATCAAGATGATGGCCGCCGCTGCCGAGAGTCCAAGCCTCTGACCGGGAGTCGTGCGGGACTTCCCAACTCGCGTCAGCGGCTCTCTGGAACGCTTCGGGTACCCCCCCGTCGTGGACAGAAGGCCATGATCCGGATCTCGGTGGTACTCCGACATCAGCGATTCCAGTACACGTCTGTCGGTGGCTGCGTCAGGAGCAGGGTCCGTTTCAAGTAGCTCTTTGACGATTGTCAGCTCATCCATGAACTTCACCCGCTTTCGGGGTCTTTTGTAATGGCAACTGTTCAGCATCTACCAATGGGTATTTCCCGTCCGAGCCGAGCAGTTCCCTCGTCTGAGTCCGAGCACGGGAGAGTCGTGAGCGAATGGTGCCAACGGGCACATTGAGAGCCTTGGCCATCTCTTCGTAGTTGAGATCAAATGCGCACAGGAGAAGTACTTCTCTGTGGGAAGGAGTGAGTTCCGTCAATGCGGCTCCTACCTGGGGACGTGTCGCCTCGGCGTCAAGGCGTTGTTCGATACGAAGATCCTCGCTGCATGTCATATCGTTCTGGCGAGTGACACGCTGCCGCAGTCTCACGAATCTGGACTCAGACCGATGATGGTGACGTGCCATGTTGGCGGCGATCCCGAGGAGCCATGCCCGAGCATCGGGTGCAGACCTGTCGTACCTCTCCCGGATTCGAAACGCCGTGAGGAAGACCTCGGCGAGAAGGTCTTCGGCTGCCTGTCGGTCCGTTTGACGAGCTAAAAAGCGAAACACAGCTGGGGAGTGCCGGGCGTAGAGGACCGAGAACTCTTGGGGTTGGGACAATGACCTCAAGAGGTACTCAGCGTCGCTGCCACGATTCGGCGCTTCCTCCCCTCTCATATGAAACCTATTGCCCGCTCAGGGTGTGTTGGTTCCAACTGCGGGCCACCACACCGGTGCCCTCGTTGGACTGGCTATGGGTCGATCGGGAGTATCTCCGTCGGCGTGACACCGGATCGCCAATCGGTAACACCATGCAGTCTCAGATGTTGGCACCGGGCCGAACGCTCGACAATGCCGGTTCCGTACGCCCCTGAGGGGGCCAACCCAATCACGTTCAGGCCGGTCGCCGTCACCTGCTGCCGGGCGGTCGAAGGCAAACGTCTACTGATGCGGCCCTAGTCGATCTTGCCGATGTCGCGCAGCCACGCGATGGTGGGCTCCAGACCTTCGTCGAGGCTGATGGGGTCGTATCCCAGTCTCTTGTACGTCTTCGTTTCGGTCAGGTCGGACCGCGGCGGACGGGCCGATGCCAGCTTGAAGGCGATGGCCACCAGGGTCGGCCCGAAGACACGGGCCAGCTCGGGGTCGTCCGACGGTTCGACATCCTCGACCTGGTGGTCGAGGCCGGCCAGCCGGCAGATCCGGTTGCAGGCCTCGGCCGTGCTCACCACGTCCTCGGGCCGGCCGTCGAGCATGTAACGCTCACCGGGGACACCCCGATCGAGCGCCAGGATGCAACCCCGGGCGATGTCCTCGGCGAAGACCCAGCTCACCGGGAACCGCAGATAGCGCTCGATGCGGCGGCGCAGGGCGGACAGGAACACCCGGTTGAAGCTGGTCCGGCCGAGCGCATTGCTGGCCACCGGGGAGGGACCGAAGATGGCTCCCGGGTGGGCGGTGACCACGTCCTGGCCGGCGGCGGCGCGGGCCATGGCGTCCTGGAAGGCCGCCATCTTGGTGATCGTGTACGGATCCGAGCTCGGCTCCTTCATGACCGGCGCGTCCTCGCGGTCGAGTCCTCCGGCCGTGTCGAAGAACGTGCCCGTGCTCACGGCGACCACCCGGCGCATCCCGAGGGCCTCGGCCACGTCAAGAACGTGTCTCGTCCCTTCCACGTTCACGGCCTGGAAGTCGGGGAGGTTCTGGCTAGCCCCGCCTAGGAGCGCGGCGCAGTGGATCGCCGACTGGGCGCCGGTGGCGGCCGCACGGACGTCGTCGGGCCGGGTGATGTCGCCGGTGACCACCTCGACCCCCATGGCGAGGAGCGGACCGGTGTCGGCGCCGTGGCGCGCCAGGGCCCGGACGGTGTCGCCGCGTTCGATCAGGAGCTTGCAGATGTTGGCGCCCGCCAGTCCGGTGGCGCCGGTGACGAAGACCGTCTCGCTCATGCCGGCGCCTGCTCCGGAAGATCGGAGTAGGCGGTGTCGACCTGGTCGGGGTCGTAGGCGATCACCGGCGGACTGCTGCCGAAGACGTCGAGGGTGTGGATGAAGCGGTGGAGGCCCATGGCATTGGCGCAGGTGAAGCCCAGTTCGATGATCTGGGCGGCGGTGAAGACCCGGCCCAGCTCCCGATAGACGTCGTCGTCGATGGCGTGGTGGTCGGCCGAGAGGAGGTCGAGGAACTCCACGGCCAGCCGTTCCTGCTCCGTGAGCGCAGAATGGCCGGGAGCCACCAGGCAGGCGACGTCCTCGTCGGTGATCGAGTCGTGTTTGCGTGACTGCATGCACGGTTGGCACTCGCCCAGCTGCGCGCTCCGGATCCGGATGAGCTCGAGGATCCGCCCCCCGAGCAGACTCTTCTGTCCCCAGGCGCCGCGCGCCGCGTTGGTCATGAGGATCTGCGCCGTCCGGTAGGCGAAGATCTGAAGGGGAACAGGGGTGGCGTAGGTGCCGTTGGCCACTCCGTCCTCGATGATCCTTCGTGGCTCCTCGGCCAGCTCGTCCAACGGAATCGGTTCTATCCTGGGCATGCCTACCTGCTCTCGGCTGGTGTCTTCCGTTATCGCTGTCACTCGAAACTATCTAGGCTGGCGACGACATGTCCATGGACCCCTCATCCGTGCTGCTCACCGACAGGGTGGCCGTCGTGACCGGCGGTGGAGCCGGTATCGGCCGGGGTATCGCCCGTGGCCTTGCCGCTTTCGGCGCCTCGGTGGCGATCTGGGAGCGCGACGCCGAGACGGCCGCCGCCGCCGCCGCCGAGGTCGGTGGCCTCGGAATCACCACCGACGTCCGCCAATCGGCCGAGGTGGACGAGGCCCTGGCCCGCACCACCACCGAGCTCGGAGCGGTGAGCATCCTGGTGAACAACGCCGGCGGCGTCTTCATATCGCCCATTCTGGAGACGTCCGAGAACGGCTGGGACGCCCTCTACCGGGCCAACCTCAAGCACGTCCTCCTCTGCACCCAGCGCGTGGCCCGGACCATGGTGGCCAACGGGACCGGCGGCAGCATCATCAACGTGACCTCGATCGAGGGGGTCCGGGCGGCACCGGGGTACGCCGCCTACGCCGCGGCCAAGGCCGGGGTGATCAACTTCACCAAGACGGCGGCACTCGAGTTGGCCGAGCACGGCATCAGGGTGAACGCCCTGGCTCCCGACATCACCTTGACCGAGGGCATGGCCTCGGTGGCCCCCCCGGGGTCCGAGAAGCGCTTCGGCCACACCGTCCCCATGGGGCGCCCCGGCCACGTCGACGAGATGGCGGGGGCCGCCGTCTTCCTCGCCGGTGACCTGTCCAGCTACGTCACGGGGCAGACCATCCATGTCGACGGTGGGACCCAGGCCTCGAGCGGCTGGTACCACCACCCCGTCTCGGGTTCCTACGTCCTCGGTCCGACCTGATCGATCGTCCCGGGGACCGTCGGCCGCCGTCCGTCCCCCTTCCCGGTCTCATCTCTCGTCCTGCCCGAAGTTGCCGACGTGGGCCGACATCCCGCCGTCGATGGTGATCATCTGTCCGGTGATGTAGCGCGACTCGTCGGAGGCCAGGAAGACGACGAGCTCGGCGATGTCACGGGGCTGACCCAGATATGGGGTGAGGGTCGACCGCCCCAGAACTCTCAGCATGCCCTCGGTGAGATGGGCCCGGACGGCGTCGGTGATGATGAGCCCGGGGACGATCGTGTTGACACGGACGCCCTGCTTGCCGTGGCTGGCGGCCACGTACATCGTCAGCGCGTTGACCCCCGCCTTGGAGACGCCGTACGAGGTGCGCGTCCGGTCTCCTTTGAGTGACGCCCCCGACGACATGTTGACGATGGAGCCCCCACCGTTGCGCACCATCTCGGGGACGGCGTGCTTGCAGGTCAGCATCTGGCTGCGCAGGTTGACGGCCAGCGTCCTCTCCCAGACCTCCAAGGCCAGTTCGGTCACCTGGGTGTCACGCGACAGGAAGTCGGAGTCCGTCAGGGCGGCGTTGTTGTGGAGGACGTCGAGGCGCCCGAAACGGGTGACCGTCGACTCGATGGCGGCGACCACCCCGGATTCCTCGGCCAGATCGGCCTGCACGGCGACCGCCGCCGCCCCCGACGCCTCGATGGCCCCGGCGACGTCGGCCGCCCGGGCGCCGTCGATGTCGACCACGGCCACCGAGGCTCCCTCCTCGGCCAGGGCCCGGGCCGTCGCCTCCCCGATACCGCCGGCGCCACCCGTCACCATGGCCACCTTGCCGTCCACGCGTCCCACCGTCAGACAGCGTGCCACCTCGGCGTCGTCGGGCGCGTCCCGGACCCGCACCGAGACGCGGGCCCGGTTTTTTTCCGGTCCTTGTCAACCGATCGGCGCCTCTCCACCCTTTACTTAGGTGATGGTGGACGGCGGTTACGACGATTTCTTCCGGCAGGTCCTGCCCCGCGCCGTGGCCGTGGCCCGGCGGGTGACCGGAGAGCGGGCGTCGGCCGAGGATGCCGCCGTCGAGGCTCTGGCCCGGGCCCATCTGCATTGGAAGCGCGTGGGCGCCCTCCCGTGGCGCGACGCCTGGGTCCTGCGGGTGGCCACCCACGAAGCTCTGCGCCACCTCCCCAAGTCGGCGCCTCTGCCCGCCGCCACCACCGCCGGCGACGCCGCCGATTCTGTGGCCCTTCGACAGGCGCTGGTCGCCGCCCTTCGTCGTCTGCCCACCCGGCAACGCCAAGCGGTCGTCCTGCGGTACCTCGCCGATCTGTCCGAAAGAGACGTCGGCCTGGCCCTGGGCATCGACCAGGGAACGGTGAAGACCCACCTGCACCGCGGGCTGGCCGCGCTGCGCGTCCTCATGGGAAACGACTTCAAGGAGGAAGATCTTGGACACGTCGGGCTTTGAGCCTCTCGACCCGGCCACGGTGGAAGGACTGCTGCACCGGGCCAAGCAGCGCAGCGCCCAACTCCGGCGTCGCCGGGCGCTGTTCATCTTCGGCTGGATCGGCGGTCACGGCATCCGGGCGGAGATGGCGCCCGCGGGCCGGGCCCGCATCCCGGCCCCGCCCCGTCGGTTCTCGACGACGATGGCCTTCGGCAGCGTCGCCCTGGTGGTGGCCGTCGTGGTGGCCCTGGTCGTCATCGCCGCCATCTCCGGGGGTCCCGGCGGCAAGCCTCCCGTCAAGGGCCTGTCGTCACCGACGACGATTCCCGGAAAGACGACGATTCCCGGACAGCCGGCGGCTCCGGTCCGGGTACCGGCCTCGGCCGCCGTGGTGGACGCCGTGACGGGGGTGACGACCCGGGTGGCCAACGCCGTCGGTCTCCCCGCCACCTCCATGGTGACCGCACCGAGCGTGCGGACGGGACAACCGCCTCTCACGATCGGGGGGAAGCCGGCGGCGGTGTTCGTCGGAGGAGAGTTCTGCCCGTACTGTGCCGCCGAGCGGTGGGCCATCGTCATGGCATTCAGTCGCTTCGGGACCTTCAGCGGCCTGTCGGAGACGACATCCTCGCCGTGGGACACCGACCCCGGCACGGCCACCTTCTCGTTCTACGGCTCGAGCTACTCCAGTCCCGACCTGGTCCTCGACACGGTCGAGCACGTGTCGAACGACACCGACGGGCTCGGGACGCACACGACGCTGCAGCCCCTCACCCCCCTCGAGTCGAGTCTGTGGGCCAGGTACGACGATCCCGAGGGCTTCCCGTTCCTCGACATCGGGAATTCGGTGTTCGTCATGAGCCCGAGCTACGACCCCACCGTCCTGGCCGGTCTCGACCAGGCCGAGATCGCCGCCCGGTTGACGAATCCCCAGGATCCGGTGACCCAGGCCATCGTGGGAACGGCCAACTATCTGACGGCCGCCATCTGCTCGGTGGTGGGACGCACCAGCTCCTCGTGGTGCAGCCAGCCGGCCGTGACCAAGGCCCTCACCGTCCTGGGCCAGAGCTGACGCCGCCCCTGGTCAGGCCGGCGAGCCGTCCGAGCCGTGCCGGCGTTCCCATTCCTCGGGCGGTCCGATGGTCGAGGCCTCGGGTCCGAAGCGCTCGATGTAGTCGTCGCGCACGTCTCTCCACCGGTCGGGCGCCGACCACGGAGCGGCCTGCTCTCCGACCGCCCAGGTGAGCAGGTCCAGGGTGGAATGCCATCCGGCCCCGTCCCGGGCCACTTTACCGATCTCGTCGAAGCCGGCTGTGAAGACGAGCGTGCATCCGTCTTCGTGAGTCGCCAGCTCGAAGCGCAGCGTCTCGTCCCCCCATCGCAGCTCCATCACCCTCGGCGGGTCGAACGTGACCATCTCGCCATCGAAGGGCGGTGCCTCCATGTCCCGGAACCCGAATTGCAACGGGGCACCCGCCCGCCGTTCGCCCTCGATGGTGGTGGGGAACCAGGCCGCCAGGTGGTCGGGTTCGGTCAGCGCCCGCCAGACCAACTGCTGTGGGTGCGGCAGGAGCCGCGTGAACCGGACCACGGCCCGGCCCCCCTGACGTTCGAGCACTCCGAAGTCGGCGTCGGCCACGGTGTGGATGTCTTCGTCGGAGGGGTCCACGTCTCAGGTCCCGGGCTCGCTCTCGTGGTCGTCCATGGTCCGGAGGTGGTCGTCGAGAGCATCGAGGCGCGACGCCCACAGGGCCCGGAAGGGCCGGAGCCATTCGTCCACGGCCCGCAGCGGCTCCGTCCGGATCCGGTAGATCCGGCGCTGCCCGTCGGTGCGGACCTCCACCAGGCCGGCCTGACGCAGGACCCGCAAGTGCTTGGAGACGGCCGGTTGACTCACGGTCAGGGCGTCCACGAGCTCACCCACGGGACGGTCCGCCGTCACCAGGAGGTCGAGGATCTGCCGCCGGTGCGGTTCGGCCAGGACGTCGAAGGTGGCCACCACCCTCCTAATATAACTTTCAACTCATATAACTGTCCAGTTACTTATCTCAGCCCGCGAAGGCCGACATCTCCCTCCTGAACGGGTCGAGCCCCATGGGCCCGAGGGCCAGGGCGTGGGCGTGCCAGGCCTTCAGGTCGAAGGCCGGTCCGAGCCGGCGCCGGGCATCCTGGCGGGCCTCGAGCCAGACCCGCTCCCCCACCTTGTAGGAGATGGCCTGTCCGGGCACGCCCAGGTATCGGTCCACTTCGGAGACGGCCATGTCCGGGGGTTCGATGGCTCTCTCCTGGAGGAGGGCGACGGCCATCTCGGGATCCCACCGGCGACCGGCGACGTCGCCCAGATCGGCCAGGACACCGATGTCGGAGGGGGCCGCCAGGGCCAGATGCATGCCGATGTCGACCACGATCCGCGCCGCGCGGAGGGCCTGGCACGACAGGTAGCCCATCTCGTCGCCCCGATCGGTGAAGGCCCCCAACTCCTCCATGAGCCGCTCGGCGTAGAGGGCCCATCCCTCGCCGTAACCGGAGATGAAGCCCTCGAGACGCTGGAACCGGGACTGCCGCTGGCGGCTCAGGATGGCGGTGGCGCACTGAAGGTGATGACCGGGGACCGACTCGTGATACCAGGTGGAGACCAGTCGCCACAGGGGGAACCGGTCGTGGCCCAACGTGGGGAACCAGGTGGTCCCCGGGCGGCTCAGATCCTCGCTCGGTGCGATGTAGTACGGCGCCGCCGCCGAACCCTCGGGGGCCAGCCGGGCGTCGCAGAAGCGGATGCGCCCGTCGATGTCGAAATGGACGCCGTCGAGCATGTCGACGGCGCTCTCGGTGAGACCCCGGAGCCGCGCCAGGAGGACCTCGGCCCCGTGGACGGCACGGTTCTCGTCGGCGTCGAGCCGGGCCGCCACCTCGGTGAGGGTGCGAGCCCCGGGGGCCACGTGGGCGGCGATCTCCCACATGCGACCGTTGATGCGCTGGAGGTCCGCCCATCCCCAGTGGTAGATCTCGGTCAGATCGAGCTCGGCACCGGTGAAGTAGGTGGCCCACGACCGGTAACGCTCGGCGCCGACGGCATCTTCTTCCCCGGCGCGCCGGGCGTAGACGGTCCGCAGCCATGCGGCCAGCTCCGAGCAGGCCCGGTCGGCGCCGGAGGCGGCGGCGACCAGACCCGAGGAGTCGGCATCCACTCCGCAGCGCAGCGCCGCGCGCCGGGCCACACCGCTGAAGGCCCCGCCGCCGTAGGTGTCGAGTTGATCGGCCACACCGAGCGCCTGGCGGCGGGCGGCCACCAGGCCCCCGCCGGAGTCCTCGTCGAGCGCGCTGCGCCAACTCTCGAGGGCGCCGCCCACCGCCGCCAGGCGGGACCTGATCCGGTCGGCGTGCTCGGGGCTCCGCGCCGGCTGAAGATCGAAGACCTGCCTGATTCGCGACGCCGGCGAGGCCAGCACCGAGAACGTGCGCCTCGTCTCGCCCGACTCCTCGAGCCCCAGGGTGGCGGTCAACCGCTCGGCCATCACCTGCTTGCCGATCCGGTCGATCTCGTCGGTGGTGGTGATGGCACCGAGCGCGGCCAGCGACGACCGGAGGAAGTCCGTCGTCTCGGCCGCCTTGGCCAGTGAGAAGTCGGTGAGCTGGTCGTCGTAACGGTCGATGCCGTAGTCCGTCGCCGCTATGGGATTGAGGGCGGCGCTTCTTTCGATGAAAGCGTCGGCGAAGGCGAAGAGTTCGGATCGGGATGAGACGTCGGCCATGGTCGTCCTGTCGGTGATCGGGGAGGCGGTGGGGATCGGGAGACTACGATCATCGCGTGTCGGAGGCCGACCTCGTCCGGTACCGCTCGGAGGATGAGGACAGCGCCCGGTGGCGGGGCTTCGAGTTCCGTGACGGCGACATCGTGATCAGCACCCGGTCGAAGAGCGGGACGACGTGGATGCAGATGATCTGCGCCCTCCTCGTGTTCCAGACCCCTGAGCTGCCGGAGCCGCTCGGACGGCTCTCGCCCTGGCTCGACTGGCTCGGCACACCACGCCACGAGATCATGGCCCGGCTGTCGGCCCAGGAGCACCGGCGGATCATCAAGACCCACACGCCGCTCGACGGGGTGCCGGAGGACTGGCGCGCCACCTACATCGTCGTGGGCCGGGATCCGCTGGACATGGCCGTCTCGCTCTACCACCAAGGTGACAACATCGACCGCGCCAGGCTCCGGGAGCTCACCGGACAACCCGACCCCGTCGAGCGGCCCGCCCCCCGCCCGTCGCTGCACGAGTGGCTGCTCGGGTGGATCGACTGGGAACCACCCCCGCACCGGCAGATGGACTCGCTGCCCGGGGTGGTGTGGCACGCCACCGACGCCTGGGGACGTCGTCACCGACCGAACATCATGCTCGTCCATTACGACGACCTCTCGTCCGACCTCGAGGGAACCATGCGCGCTCTGGCGGCCCGGCTCGGCATGGCCGTGCCCGAGGCCGCGTGGCCCGTGATCGTGGAGGCGGCCGGGTTCGAGGAGATGCGTGCGCACGCCGGGTCCGTCGCTCCCGATCCGGCCGACATCTTGAAGGACCGCCGGAGCTTCTTCCGCCGGGGGACGTCGGGGGCCGGCCGGGAGGTGCTCTCGCCTGCCGAGCTGGCCCACTACCGTCGTCGTGTCGAGCTCCTGGCGCCACCGGAAGTGTCGGCCTGGCTCCATCACGAGGGTCGACCGGGGAAGAGCTCCTCTTCCGTGCGATACCTCCGGGGACGGGTGACGAGCGGGCGGGGGGACCTGGCCCGCTGGATGACCGAATACGCCGATCTCTACCAGGAGGTCACCGGCATCCGGCTCTTCCCCGGGAGCCTGAACGTGGCCATGGACGAGGAATACCGCTTGCCATCTCGTCCTCTGCGTCTGGAACCGCATCACTACGGCGGCCGCGTCGGGATGAACCTGGTCCCGTGCCGAATCGGCGACGTACCGGGGTTCATCGTGCGGACCGACCAGAACGAGGCGGGGACGGGGCACCACGGTCGTGACGTGGTGGAGGTCGCCGCCCCCGTGAACCTGAGAGAGACCCTCGGTCTCGTCGACGGTGACGAGGTCGAGATCGTGATCGGGGACGACGGGGACGACGGGCTACGAGGGTCCCCGGGGAGGGCGCCGTAGCCACCACGTCGGTGGTCCCGAGGCGATGAGGACGTCGGTGGCCTCGGTGAAACCGCGGCGCTCGTAGAAGGCCCGGTTGGCGGCCGTCGACGTCTCCAGGCAGCAGGCGACACCGTGGACGTCGGCTCTCTCCAGGATGGGGGCGATGACGAGGGAGGCCAGACCTTCTCGCTGTCGGTCCGGGTGGGTGGCCAAGACCCCCAGGTACCAGTACGGCGTGCCCGGCCGGGCCGCACCGACGGCACGTTCGTATTCCATCAATCGCCGCCAGGCCGACTCGCCGGCCCGGGCGCGGTAGGCGCCCCACCCCTTCTCGGACCGCGCCGACGGCGCGGTGTCGCCGGCCGGGGGCTCCCACATGGCGACCGCCGCTGATTGGCCGATGACCCAGACGTCTCCGGAACCGACCCTCCCGTCGAAGAGGGCACCGGCGAAGTGGGGAGCGAGCCGGTCGTAGTCGTCTCCCAGGAGGAACGACCAGGCCGGATCGTGGGCAAAGGCGGCGGCTGCTGCTGTCGTCACCGCCGCCCGGTCCTCTCGCCGGGCCTGACGAACGTCGTCCATGGACCACGCTAACGCCGCCGGGGACCGGTGCCCACGCATCGGTCGCCTTCCCGGTCGACCACAATGAGGACCGTGCCGAGCCCCCGACCCTCCGGGCAGGAAGTGGACGAACGGCAGCCGAACCGCGGCCAGCCGCACGAACGCCAGCGGGATCAGGGCTCCGGTCGGGACGGGACGGGTTCGGAGACGGTTCTTTCGGTCGGCGGAAGCGGACAGCGCCGGTCGAACGCTCGCCTGCGCGACGGTGTGGTGCACAGGAGGGCGGGTCCCTGGAGCCCCACCACGCTTGCCCTGCTGCGCCACTTGGAGGAGGTCGGATTCACCGCCGCTCCGAGAGTGGTCGGAAGCGGCTTCGCCGCCGACGGGCGGGAGATGCTGACCTTCGTTCCCGGAGAGTCCCCCCAACCCCGTCCCTGGAGCGACGACGGGGCCGCCGAGGTGGGGCGGCTCCTACGGCAGCTCCACGATGCGGCGTCCACTTTCCAGGAACCCCAAGACTCCGTCTGGCAGCCGTGGTTCGGACGGGAGCTCCCCGGGTCGGACCCGGTGATCAGCCACTGCGATCTCGGCCCGTGGAACGTCATCGCCCGGGACGGTCTCCCCGTCGCCTTTGTCGATTGGGAGTTCGCCGGCCCCGTCGACGCCGCCTGGGACCTGGCCCACACGGCGTGGTTGAATGCCCAGCTCCACGACGACGATGTCAGCGAGCGCAACGGGCTGGGCGGTCCGCAAGACCGCGCCCGCCAGCTCCGGCTCGTCCTGGACGGCTACGGATACGCCGCCGGAAGACGACGGGGCTTCGTCGACATGATGATCGAGTTCGCCGTCCATTCGGCTCGCGACGAGGCGGTTCTCGGCCGGGTGACGCCGGAGTCCGGTGCCGTGGACGAGTCGGGTTACCCCGTGTTGTGGGCCGTCACCTGGCGCGCTCGCAGCGCATCGTGGATGCTCCGCCACCGATCGCTTCTGGAGAAGGTGATCCTGTCCACGGACTGAAGGACCTCGGGTGGAGAAGGAACGTGGATCAGAACCAGTGGATCCAGGGGTGGCCGTTGCGCCAGATGATGACGTCGACCTTTCCGATGATGTTGCCGGCCGGGACGGTACCCCAGTAGCGGCTGTCATCGGAGTCACCGCGACAGTCGCCCATGACGAAGTAGTGGTTCGGCGCGATCTTGGTCGGCGGGATGTGCTCACTCGCCTCCGTGCATTCGCCGACGAGCTTCGGCAGCCAGGGCTCGGCGATGGACTTGCCGTTGATCAGGACCTGGTTGCCGATCGACGAGATCCTCTCCCCGGGGAGTCCGATGACCCGCTTCACCAGGGTGGGGGGGCCGCCGCTGTCGGCCGGCGGGTTCTTGAAGACGATGATGTCGCCCCGGTGGATGGTGGAGCTCAGCTTGTCCACCAGGATCCGGTCCCCGGGCATCAGGGTGGGCGTCATCGACGGCGTGGGGATGAAGAAGGACTGGACGGCGTAGGCCCTGGTCCCGGTGCTGATGAGCAGCGCCGCCGCGATGGTGATGGCCCAGCCCACCACGGGCCTCATCCGGCCCCGCTTCTCGGGGACCGGGTCCGGCTCGGTGGTGGTGGCGGTCGTCGACGCTCCGTCGGTCTCGGCCTCGATCACCCAGACAACGCTACATCGACCCGGGGCCCGTCCGGCCTCGGCCCGGACCCTTCGTGCTCAGCCCCCGTCGCTGCTCACCCCGAAGCGGTCCCCGTAGAACGAGAGGGCCCGGCGGCGCTCGGCCGGGTCGATGCCGAGGACCCCGGGTTGGTAGACGACCGTCCCGTGGCGCCCCCGTCGGTGGGTGGACCGGAAGTCGGTGACGGCCCGGCGGGCGCCGTCGGTGAAGGGCTGGCCGGCCACGTCGTAGATCCGCTCCACCATGGCGACGTCATCGGCCAAGAACTCGTCGAAGAGGACATCGACGGTCCGGGCGTCGGGGAGGAGGTGACGGTCCTCGGCGCAGGCGCGGAAGAGATCCTCGGCCCTCGCTGACCAGTAGCGGCCGACGGCGAGGGGATCGACACGGGCGGTGTGCATGCGGGCGGTGTAGGCGATCATGGTGGCCATGGAGATCGTCACCGCCACAGGGTCGCGGTGGGTGACCACGAAGGTGGCGTCGGGGAAGGTGGTCCGCAGGGGGCCGAACTGCTCGAGGTGCTGAGGTGACTTGAGAACCCACCGGGTCCCGCCGCGCAGCCACTGGAGGACCTTGAGGACAGTCCGGAGGTACCGGTACGACGGTGTCTGGTCGGTGCCGCGGTAGAAGTCGCGCCAGGTGGGGACGAGCGAGAGGGTCTCGAAGAGCATGGTCGAGACGTCGATGGCCAGGAGCTGGATCTCCTCGTGGACGTGGTCGACGGTCATCTCGTGCATCCGCTCGAAATAGGGCATCGTCTGATTGGCCACGTCGACGGCGAGGGCGGTGCGCGCCAACCGGGGATCGGGTGCGCCGGGGGGCGGGCGCTCGGACTCGGGGAGGACCGGCTCCAGGCTCTCCCAGTAGGGCAGTGAGCGGAGCGCTGGATCGGCACTCATGAGGTTGTGGAGATGCGTGGTCCCCGTCCGCGGGAGGCCGGCGATGATGATGGGCCGCGTGATCGCGATGTCGTGGATCTCGGGGTTCCGGGTGAGGAGGTCCTGGATCAACAGCCGGTTCTTGATCATCTGGACCAACTGGCTGTGCCAGGAGACGACGCCCGGGGGGCTCAGGCCCGCCTCGGTCCGCAGCGCCTAACAGAGGATCTCCAGGCGGTGGAAAAAGCTCTCGTCGCCGGCGTCGTCGAGGCCCGTCTGGGCGCGCGCCGACCCGCAGATGGCGTCGGCGTCGAGCGGGCACGCCGGTGCCATCTCGGTCATGGCCAGACGGAGCTGGGCGATCTCGGGGGTGAATCGGGGCGCCGCCAGATCGTCGAGGACGACGGGCGCCGGGCGGATCACGAGAGGTCCGGGTCCGAGAGCCTCGTCACCCGCGCTGAGGGCCGGGGCGGCGTCTCGTCGGGGAGGAACCAGCGGAACCAGATCCGCCCGCGGTGATGTCCCGCCGTGGAGATCCAGTTGGGGTGGCCCGGGTCGGTGGGGGCCACCATCAACCGCCACGAGCCGTCGGGCTCGTAGACCACCTGGCCGCCGTTCAGGGTGACACGTTCGTAGGCGTAGTCGTAGGTGTGGAGGAACTGGTTCCAGAGACAGACGTTCCAGAAGGCGCACTCCGGCGAGCGACCCTCGAGGACCAGGACCTCGTCGTCGGCCAACTCGTAGCTGCCCATGGCGTAGGCGGCGTCCCCGGCTGCCCAGCCGAAGGTCCGGCTCGGGACCGGGTAGGGCTCGTCGACGGTGTTGGGCTCGCCGAGGGGGATGGGGACGATGGCGGCCTGGTCGCGCAGCCACGTGAGGGCGGCCCGGAAACGGCGGGCCAGATCGGCGTCGGTCTCGCGCCGTGTGGGCGGCGGGTCGACGGCGTCGATCCGCCACTGCACCCGGCGGCCCACGACGGGGTCGACGAGATAGTCCCGGGTGATGGCGCAGACGGCGTCGGGCTCGAGCTTGATCCAGGCCCCGTCGTGGGGTTCGGGGCTCAGGACGATCTCGAAGGAGCCGTCGTCGGCGATGTCGAGGATCCGGTGGTTGACCGTCCCCACGATGCGCTCCGAGTAGCGGCCGTCGTCGGGTCCTCCGTAGACGGTGAGGGAGAGGTAGACGGCGTCCCCGATGAGGCCCCGGACCCGGTAGGTGCGGGTGGGGTCGATCGGGGCGTACTGGTAGAAGGCGTCGGCGTTGTCACCCCCCCACTTCCGGTAGGGACCGACGATGTCGACGAACCGGGGCCGGTCCTTGTCCGCCCAGACCTGGGCGTCGAGCCCGACGGCCAGGATGGAGAAGATCCACTTGTAGCCCTCGAGGACCGACGTCTCGTCGAGGGGGACCTCCGACTGCTGGAGCCGTCCTTCGAGGTTGGCCAGCTCGTCGACGAGCTCGTGGAAGACCGCCGCCGTGAGGGGGGCGCTACCCGGTGACGCCGGCGTCGTCACGGCGCACTCAGCGGTCGACGCCGAGGATGAGGCCGCTCGTGGGGACGCCGGTTCCCGCCGTCACCACGATGTGCTCGAGGCCCGGGATCTGGTTCACCGCCGTGGTCCGGACCTGGCGGACGCCTTCGGCGATGCCGTTGGTGCCGTGGATGTAGGCCTCACCCAGCTGGCCGCCGTGGGTGTTGGTGGGCAGGAGACCGCCCATGAGGAGGTTCCCGTCGCGGACGAACTCCTTGGCCTCGCCGAAGGCGCAGAAGCCGAGCTCCTCCAGTTGGTTGAGGACGAAGGGGGTGAAATGGTCGTAGAGGATCGCACCCTGCATGTCGCCCGGACCGAGTCCCGAGGTCTCCCACAACTGGCTCGCCACCACCCCCATCTCGGGGAGCCGCGTCATGTCGTCGCGGTAGTAGGAGGTCATCATGTCCTGCTGGGCGCCGGCCCCCTGGGCGGCGGCGTTGATGACCGCCGGCGGCTGGCGCAGATCACGCGCCCTCTCCAGGCTCGTGATGACGAGGGCCTGGCCGCCGTCGGACTCCTGGCAGCAGTCGAGGAGACGGAGCGGCTCGACGATCCAGCGCGACGCCTGGTGGTCCTCCAAGGTGATGGGCTTCTCGTAGAACCAGGCGCGCGGGTTGGTGGCCGCGTGGGCCCGGTCCGCCACGGCCACGCGCCCGAAGTCCTCGGTCGTCGCCCCCGTGGCGTGGAGATAGCGCTGGGCGAACATGGCCACCCAGGACGCCGGGGTGAGTAGGCCGGCCGGTGCGTACCAGGCGAAGTGGGCGTTCTCGGCGTTGGGGGCCGGCGGTCGGCCCTGGACGCCGGTGCCGAAGCGGTGTCCGGAGCGCTCGTTGAAGGCCCGGTAGCAGACGACGACGTCGGCCACGCCGGACGAGACGGCCATGGCCGCCTGGTGGACGATGGCGCAGGCGGCACCGCCGCCGTAGTGGATGCGGGAGAAGAAGGTGAGGTCGCCGAAGCCGAGGGTGCGGGCCACCTCGATCTCGGGGTTGGTGTCGGCCGAGAAGGTCACCATGCCGTCGACGTCGGCCGGCGCCAGACCGGCGTCGTCGAGGGCGGCGGCCACCGCTTCGGTGGCCAGCCGCAGTTCGCTGCGGCCCGACTGCTTGGAGAACTCGGTGGCGCCGATGCCGCTGACGGCCGTGGTGCCGGCGAAGGCGTGGCGACGCGCTGTCCTGGCGCTCACGGCACCGGTCCGGTGAGGGGGCTCGCCCCGGAGCGCAACGGGAGGGCCACGCTGACCGTTCCCGTGACGTGGTCGCCGCGGCTGTTGGCGCCGCGGACGGCGATCTCGATCAGGCCCCGTCCGTCGTGACGCCCGTCGGGAATCTCGACTGAGGTCACCCGGCCCGAGAAGACCATGGTGTCCCCCGGGTAGTTGGGCGCGCCGAGGCGGATGGCCACCTTCTCTATGACGGCCGCCGGACCGGTCCAGTCGGTGACGTAGCGACCGACGAAGCCGTTGGTGGAGAGGATGTTCATGAAGATGTCCTGCGAGCCGCGCTCGACGGCCAGAGCCGGATCGTGGTGGACGTCCTGGTAGTCACGCGAGGCGATGGCGCTGGCCACGATGACGGTGCGGGTGAGGGGGATGCGGAGCTCGGGGAGCTCGTCGCCCAACTTCACGTCGTCGGCGTGACGGGTGGTGGGGGTGATGGCGGTCAACGGTCCGCTCCCTGGCCCGCCGCCGGGGCCGGCTGCCGGTTCTGCGCCGCCAGGGCCGCGCCCATCCGGGCCAGCTGCGCGCTGGGCCCCTCGAGCATCAGCTCGATCTGTTTGCCCCAGAGGAAGTAGCGGTGGATGGGGTACTCGATGTCGGCCCCCATCCCGCCGTGGAGGTGCTGGGTGGCGTGGACGACGCGCTGGCCCGCCTCCGAGGCCCACCAGGCGGCCGTGGCCACGGCATCGGTGGCGGGCCGGCCGGTGTCGATGCGCCACGCCGCCGACCACAGGGTGACGCGGATGGCCTCGGAGTCGATGTAGGCGTCGGCCGCCCGGAGCATGGTCCCCTGGAACGTCGAGAGGGGACGGCCGAACTGGTGGCGTTCGTTCAGGTAGGCGGCGGCCCGGCGGATGGCCTCCTCGGTCACACCGAGCTGCAGCGCGCAGAGCCCCACCCGGGCGCGCTCGAGCATCCAGGTCACCGCCGCCGCCCCGTCGTCCGGGCCGGCCATCACGTCGGCGTGGCCGACGACGGCCCCGTCGAGATGGAGATGGGGATGGACCTGGCGGTCGGTGGTCGTCACCCGCTCCAGGGTGGAGCCGGGCCCGGTCGGATCGACGAGGGCCACGATGACCCCGTCGTCGGTGACGGCGGGGACGAGGACCCGGGCAGCCAGGTGCGCCTGGGGGACGGCGCCGGCGGTGCCGTGGAGCGACCAGCCGTCGCCGCCGGCGACGGCTCGGACGGCCGGGCGGCCGGTGACGCTGGCCGCCGCCTCGGTCAGCGCCGCCGTCAGGCGGACCTCCCCCGAGACCACGCCGGGGAGCCACCGGTGCTTCTGATCGGGGGTACCCCACCGGGCCAGGGGGATGGCGCCAAGGACGGTGGTGGCCCAGAGGGGGACCGGGGCCACTGCCCGGCCCTGCTGCTCGAGGACGAGGCAGACCTCGGTGAGCCCGAGGCCTGACCCCCCCTGTTCTTCGGGGACGGCCAGGCCGAGCAGGTTGGAGCGGGCCAGGGCGGCCCAGAGGTCGTCGTCGACACGGTCGGGAGTGCGCTCGATCTCGGCCACCCGGGCGGGGGTGACCATGCCGTCGAAGACGCCGGCCGCCGTCTCGGCGACCGCCTCCTGCTCCTCGGTGAAGGTGAAGTCCACGGAGAGTCCCTCGTCAGGTCGGTCGGAACATGGGAAGGGTGAGCTCGTCGTCGACGACGACGAATTCGATCGCCACCGGCATCCCGATGCGGACGGCCTCGGGAGCCACCCCCACCAGATCGGCCACCAGGCGGGTCCCCTCGTCGAGCTCGACGACGGCGATGGGGAGCGGGTAGTCGAACGCCGGCACCTGGGGGTGGTGGACGACGACGTAGCTGTAGACGCTGCCGCGGCCGGCCGAGGTGATGGTGTCCCACTCGAAGGAGCGGCAGACCGAGCAGGCCGGACGGGGGGGATGGCGCAAGGTGCCGCAGGACCGGCACCGTTGGATGAGGAGCTGGTTCTGGACGGCCCCCTCGAAGAAGAAAGCGTTGTCCTCGGTGATGGCCGGCCGGGGCCGGAGCGCCCGGGGTGCGGTCCCGTTGGTCACGACGACGCCTTGCCCGTCCCCGGTCGGAACTTGAGGATCCGGAAGCGCATGTCGGCCACCGGTTCCCCGGACTGGTCGGTGAAGGTCAGGAGGGTGGTGACGAAGTGGCCCACCCCCAGCCCGGTCTGCTTCTCGGGAGAGACCGATTCGATGGAGGAGGTGACGCTCACGCGGTCCCCGAGGACGAGGGGGCGGCGGTACTGCTGTTCGCAGTTGGTGGCCACCACCGAGGTGAAGCCTCCTTCGTCGAGGACGGCCATGAGCTCGTCGGCCGGACCGCCCCCCGGCGTGGACCGCCCGGCGGCGCGGGCTTCGGCCAGTTCGGCCGTGGCCTTGTAGCCGCGCATGATCCAGGACTGGAGCATGGTCGGCGGGGCGATGACCCCGGGAAAGCCGTTGGCCCGGGCCGTCTGCTCGTCGGTGTAGACGGGGTTCTCGTCACCCATGGCCTCGACCCAGTGGCGGATCATGGCCTGGTTGACGGTGTCGGGTCCCTCGGTGGGCGCCCCCACCGTGCGTCCTTCGAAGGCCTTCAGCCGGGCTAGGTACCCCCCGTCGTCGACGGGGTCGTGGGCCGGGCCGGAGGCGGCGACGGCGCTCACCGGGCGGCCCGCTTCATCCCCAGCCCGGCCATGGCCACGATCTCGCGCTGGATCTCGTTCACCCCGCCGCCGAAGGTGTTGATCTGGGCGTGCCGGGCCGTGCGCTCGAGGCGGCCGGCCAGCGTCGCCCCGGGGGAATCGGGCGTCTGGTACCCCGCCGCCCCGACGATGCCGAGAAGGCGACGGTAGATCTCGATGGAGCGTTCGACGCCGAAGATCTTCACCGACGAGGAGTCGGCCGGGTTCAGCTTCTCGGCCGCCACGGCGGTGGCCATCCGCCAGTTGAGGAGGTACATGGCGTCGAGCTCGGCCCGGCAGCGGGCCAGGTCGGCCTGCACCCAGGGCTTGTCGAGGACGACGCCGCCGTCGTCGGTGGCGGTCTGCGCCGCCCAGGCGATGACCTCGTCGCACAGGGCCGAAGCGAACCCGCTCCACGCCGCCAGGCCCACGCGCTCGTGGTTCAACTGGGTGGTGATCATCCGCCAGCCCTCGTTCTCCTCACCCACCCGGGCCGAGACGGGGACGCGGACATCGGCGTAGTAGGTGGCCGTGGTCTTGGCCCCGGCCACGGTGACGATGGGGGACCAGGAGAATCCTGGTGAGTCGGTGCGGACGCAGAGGATGGAGATGCCCTTGTGCTTGGGCGCGTCGGGGTCCGTCCGGCAGGCCAACCAGACGTAGTCGGCCATGTCGGCCCCGGAGGTGAAGATCTTGGCCCCGTTGACCACGTACTCGTCGCCGTCGCGGACGGCCCGGGTCCGCAGCGAGGCCAGGTCGGTCCCGGCTTCGGGTTCGGTGTAGCCGATGGCGAAGTTGATGTCTCCGGCCAGGATGCCGGGGAGGAAATACGACTTCTGCTCGTCGGTGCCGTAGCGCATGATGGTGGGCCCGACGGTGTTGACGGTGACGAAGGGGAAGGGGGCGTCGGCCCGGCGGGTCTCGACGAAGAAGATGAACTGGTCGGTGGCCGGCCGGCCCTGGCCGCCGTACTCCTTGGGCCAGCCCACCCCCAGCCAGCCGTCGGCCCCGATCTTGCGGACGGTGTCGCGCCACCGTTCGCCGCCCTCGCCGGCCTCGCCGATCCCGGCCCGGACCTCGGGGGTCATGAGCTGCCGGAAGTAGGCGCGCAGCTCCTGCCGCAGGGCCTGCTGCTCGGGGGTCTCCTCCAGGAACATGGTCGCCCGTCCGTTTCGCCGGTCCGGGCCGGTGCCGACCCGGTCCCGGCCTCGCTATAACTTGTTCTACTTTTGACGATATCAGTCGGGGCCGGGGCCCCGACAATCGCAGACCGGCCGGCCGCGGCGCCACCGGTCATGCTGGATGGGTGACGGTGGGGACGGCCCCGCCTATCATGAGTGGAACACGTTCTAGGGAGGACCGGGATGGAGCTCAAGGACATCGATCTCACCGATGCTGAGACCTTCGTACACGGCGTCCCCCACGAGTGGTTCACCTACCTGCGGAGAAACGCCCCCGTCTGGTGGCACGAGGAGACCGACGGCCCCGGCTTCTGGTGCGTGACCAAGTACGACGACTGCGTGACCGTCAACCGGGACTACGAGACGTACTCCTCGGCCCGCAAGGCCACCTTCATATGGGACATGCCCGAGGAGGCGATCGAGCAGCAGCGGCTGATGATGCTCAACATGGACCCGCCGCTGCACACCCGGTACCGGCGTCTCGTGAACAAGGGCTTCACCCCACGGACGATCTCCCAGCTGGAGCAGAAGATCCACCAGACGGCCGACGACATCATCGACGCCGTCATCGAGAAGGGCGCGGCCGACTTCGTCACCGACATCGCCGCCGAGCTGCCGCTCGTCGTCATCGCCGACCTGTTGGGCGTCCCCCAGGAGGACCGTCACAACATGTTCGACTGGTCCAACCGGATGATCGGCCGGCTCGACTCCGAGTACGCCGAGGACGGGGCGCTCGAGATGGACGATCCCGAGTTCGCCTCCCAGGCCGCCATGGAGCTTTACGCTTACGCCGCCGATCTGTACTCGAAGAAGCGGTTGGATCCGCACGAGGACCTGATGAGCGTCCTCACCCAGGTCGAGCTGGACGGGGATCAGCTCTCCGAGCTCGAGCTCGAATTGTTCTTCCTCCTTCTCACCGTGGCCGGGAACGAGACGACGAGGAACCTCATCTCGGGGGCCATGTACACCTTCTTCCAGAATCCCGAGCAGTGGGCGAAACTGCGCGACGACCGGTCCCTCATGCCGAAGGCGGTGGAGGAGATGCTGCGCTATGTCACGCCGGTGATGAACTTCCGGCGGCAGACCACCAAGCCGACCGAGCTGCGGGGCCAGAAGATCGGGGCCGACGAGAAGGTCGTCTTCTTCCACATCTCGGGCAACCGCGACGAGGACGTCTTCGAGAACCCACAGGTCTTCGACGTGTCGCGGTCACCGAACCCGCACATGGCTTTCGGCGGCGGCGGCCCCCATTTCTGTCTGGGGGCCAACCTGGCCCGGATGGAGATCCGGGTGATGTTCCAGCACCTCCTCGACCGCATGCCCGACATGCATCAGGACGGCGACCTCCAGCGCCTGCAGTCGTCGTTCATCAACGGGGTCAAGCACCTCCCCATCGCCTTCTCGCCCGCCGCACCCGTCCGGCGCTGACGCGCCCCGGCGGCCACGGGACGAGGACGGGCAGCGGGGGGCGGCGTGCGCTTTCACCAGGCGGTGACCTTCCTGCCCACCCACCATCAGGTGGCGCTGGCCCGGGCCGCTGACGAGCAGGGGTACGACGGGATCTACATCTCGGACCACATGTTCTCCCCCCGCCATCGCCAGTCGCGCTACACGTACTCGACGGCCGATGACGGTGCTCCGGGCTGGGAGGCCGAGGTCGAATGGCCCGACGTCTGGTGCGTGATCTCGGCCATGGCGGCCATCACCACACGGATCCGCTTCACCACCGGTGTCTACGTGGCCCCCGCCCGCGACATCATCACCGTGGCCAAGCAGGTGGGGACGGCGGCGGTGCTCTCGTCGAACAGGGTCAACCTCGGTGTCGGCGTGGGATGGTGCAAGGAGGAGTTCGACGCCACCGGCCAGGACTTCTCCACCCGGGGCAAGCGGCTCGACGACATGATCCCGGCCCTCCGGGCGCTGTGGAGCGGTGGGTGGGTGGAGTACCACGGGCCGCACTACGACCTGCCCCCGTTGCGGATGGAGCCGTCGCCGACGGCGCCCATTCCCATCATCTGCGGGGGCCACTCCGCCCCCGCACTGCGGCGGGCCGCCGAGTTGTGCGACGGCTGGGTGGCGGCCGGCGCGTATACCCCCGACGAGGCCGTCGAGCACCTGTTGGCCTTGCGCGAGGCGCGACGGCGGGCCGGGCGCGAGGAGGAACCTTTCGCCATCTACCTTTCCCTGTGGGCGAATCCCGACGTCGAGATGTACCGGAGGTTCGAGGAGGAGTACGGCGTCACCGACATGCTGAGCGCGCCGGCCATGGTGGCCGAGGTCGACCCGTCGGACTCCCCCGAGGCCCAGTTGCGGACGCGCATCGACGCCTCGGCCCGCTACGCCGAAGAGGTCATGGAGAAGGCGCGATGAACCGACGAGCCAAGAGCACGGTCGCCAAGGAGGGGTCATGGGAAAGCTGAAGGTGGGCCTGCAGTTGGGGTACTGGGGAGCGCAACCGCCCCCCGACGCCGCCGCCCTGACGCTCGAAGCCGAGCGGCTCGGCTACGACTCGGTGTGGACGGCCGAGGCCTACGGGTCGGACGCGCTGACGCCGTTGGCCTGGTGGGGGGCGGCCACCAGTCGGGTCCGGCTCGGCACCGCCCTGTGCCAGCTGTCGGCTCGCACACCGACGGCCATGGCCATGGCCGCCCTCACACTCGACCACCTGTCGCAGGGCCGCTTCGTGCTCGGCCTCGGGGTGTCGGGTCCCCAGGTGGTCGAGGGGTGGTACGGCCAACCCTTCCCGAAGCCCCTGGCCCGGACGCGCGAGTACGTCTCGATCGTCCGCCAGGTGCTGGCCCGGGAGGCGCCCGTCACCAACGACGGGCCCCACTACCCCCTGCCCTACCCGGGTGGGACGGGGCTGGGGAAGCCGTTGAAGGCCATCGTCAACCCGCGACGCGCCGACATCCCCATCGTCCTCGGCGCCGAGGGCCCGAAGAACGTGGCCCTGGCGGCCGAGATCGCCGACGGCTGGTTCCCCATCTTCTTCTCCCCCCACCACATGGGTGAGTTCAAAGACGCCCTCGACGAGGGCTTCGCCAGGCCCACGGCCCGGCGGAGAGCGGACGACTTCGAGGTGATCGCCTTCTGCCCCGTGGTGGTGAACGACGACATCGAGCAGGCCGCCGACCTGTACCGGCCCATGCTCGCCCTCTACATCGGCGGGATGGGCGCCCGGGAGATGAACTTTCACTTCGACGTGTTCGTCCGGATGGGCTTCGAGAGCGAGGCGCACAAGATCCAGGATCTCTACCTCGACGGCCACAAGGAGGACGCCGCCGCCGCCGTCCCCACCGCCATGGTGGAGAAGATCGCCCTGATCGGACCCCGGGCCAAGATCGTCGACGACCTGGCCGCCTGGCAGGAGTCGATCGCCACCTCCCTCCTGGTCGCCGGCAACGCCGCCACGCTGCGGATGATGGCGGAGTTGCTGCTCTGAGGCCGATCCGCCCTGGCGGGATCCGGGGCGGAGGGTCTCATCGCCCACCACCTCGCCCGGTTAGGGTTGCGTCCGGCGTCCCGATCCTCGAGGTGGCGACATGACGTGGATGATCTACGGCGCGTACGGCTACACCGGTCGCCTGGTGGCCGCCCTGGCCACCGAGCGCGGCGAGCTCCCCGTGCTGGCCGGTCGCGACGAACGTCGCCTGCGCGATCTGGGCGAGGTCCTCGAGCTCGAGCACCGGGCCGTCGACCTCTCCGACCCCGCCGCCCTGCGGCGCGGCCTCGAGGGGATCGAGGCCGTGGCCCACTGCGCCGGACCGTTCTCGGCCACGTCCCGTCCCATGGTCGACGCCTGCCTGGCCACGGGTACCCACTACCTCGACATCACCGGGGAGATCGACGTCTTCGAGGCCGTTCTGGCCCGGGGGGACGAGGCCCGGGCGGCCGGGATCGCCCTCCTGCCCGGATCGGGATTCGACGTGGTCCCGTCCGACTGCCTGGCCGCCATGCTGGCGCGGGCGCTGCCCGAGGCCACACGCCTCGAGCTCGCCATCAAGATGGGCGGCGGCGTCTCGCCGGGCACGGCCAAGACGGCCATGGAGTCACTCGGCACCCCCGGGCGGGCCCGGATCGGCGGGGTGATCGGACCGATCCCCTCCGACCGGCGGCGTCGCCAGGTCACCTTCGCCGACGGCCAGGCCACCGTCTTCGCCATCGCCTGGGGCGACGTGAGCACGGCGTACCACTCCACCGGGATCGGGGACATCGTCGTCTACGCCGCCCTGCCGGCGGTGGTGGGCGCCGTCAGCGGGGTGGCCCAGATGGTGGGCCCCGCCACGCGGAGCGCCCTCGCCCAGGCAACGCTCAAGCGACTGGTGGGCCGGCTGCCCGGGCCCTCGGCCAAGGCCCGGTCCAAAGGTCACGGTCAGCTGTGGGGCCAGGTGTCGGACCGCAACGGGACGCGGGTCCAGGGCACGATCACCACACTCAACGGCTACGACCTCACCGCCGATGCCGTGGTCCGGATCGCCCAGTCGCTCACGGCGGGGAAGGTCGAGGCCGGGGCGCTCACGCCGTCACAGGCGTTCGGTCCCGACTTCGTGAGGGAGCTCGACGGAACCGACGTCCACAGCATCGGCTGACCGGGCCGATACCGAAGCCGAGACGGAAGCGGAATAAAGAAAGGAGTCCACGATGGTGGCAAGTGCGGGGGCCGCGGTCGGAATCCTCTTGATCTTCTATCTGGCGATCGCCGTGGTGTCGATCGTGGCCTGGGTCAAGATCCTCAACAAGGCCGGGTACTCGGGTTGGTGGATACTCATCGGCCTGGTCCCGTTCGTGAACTTCATCATGTTCCTGGTTTTCGCCTTCTCCACCTGGCCGAGCCAGCGCCAACAGGGGGTCGGTTACGGTCCACCACCCGGTGGCACCCCGGTGTGGTCACCGCCCGTCGGTGGCTACGTCCCGCCCAGCGGGGGTGGCTACCCCCCGGCACCCGGTGCCTATCCCCCGCCGCAGGCTCCGACGCAGCCGCCCCCGCCCTTCAGCGGCGGCACCGTGTAGGCAGCCCCAGGACCGTGTAGGCAGCCCCAGGACCGTGTAGGCAGCCCCAGGACCGTGTAGGC
The DNA here is from genome assembly GCA_963800065.1 of uncultured Acidimicrobiaceae bacterium. Classification (GTDB taxonomy): domain Bacteria; phylum Actinomycetota; class Acidimicrobiia; order Acidimicrobiales; family UBA8190; genus CAWJFJ01. The sequence continues at coordinate 472,773 of CAWCZO010000011.1, forward strand.
AGCCCCAGGACCGTGTAGGTAGCCAGGACGGTGTAGCACCAGGACGGTGTAGCGGTCGCGGAGCCTGGTCAGGCCGGCTCGGTGGCCAGGTAATCACCCAGCCGGAGCAGGCTCGGGGTGGTGCCGCCCAGGGTGAGCGCCAGGTGTTTGGTGCGCAGGAAGTGGCGGTGGAGGGGATAGTCGCGGTCGACCCCCACCCCGCCGTGGAGATGCTGGGCGGCGTGGACGGCGCGTTGCGCCCCCTCGTCGGCCCAGTACTTGGCCACCGCCACCTCGGCGGCCGCCGGAAGGCCTTCGGACAGGCGCCAGGCCGCCTGCCAGGCCGTGAGGTGGACGCCCTCGGTGTCGATGTAGGCGTCGGCGGCGCGCTGGCCCACGGCCTGGAAGGTGGCGATGGGCTTGCCGAACTGCTCGCGTTCGACCGTGTAGGCGGCCGTCAGCTTCACCGCCGCCTGGCAGGCTCCCGAGATCTCCAGGCAGTAGGCCGTCGCCGCGCGTTCGAGGAGCCATTCGAGGGCGGCGGCGCCGTCGTCGCCGGCCACGAGGAGGGCCTCGGGGCCGACCGCCACCCCGGTGAGTTCCATCTCGGCCTCGATCTGCCAGCTGGTCGCCTCCTGGCGCCGACGCGTCACCCCGGGGGCGGAGGGGTCGAGGACGAAGAGGGCCACGGCACCGTCGTCGGTACGGGCGGGAACGACGACGGCATCGGCGATCATCCCCGCCGGGACCTCGACCTTCACGCCGTCGAGCCGCCATCCCTCGCCCTCCGAGGTGGCGCTCAGGGTGGGCTTCCACGGATCGGCACCCGGTTCCACCAGGGCGGCGGTGAGGATGGTGTCACCGGCCACGGCGGCGGGGAGCCACGTCCGCTGCTGGTGGTCGGAACCGAACTGGGCGATGGGGCCGGCTCCGAGGACCACCGATGCGGTGAAGGGAACGGCCGCCGCGTGGCGGCCCACCTCTTCGGCCACGATGGCGGCGGCCAGGAAGCCGAGCCCGGCACCACCGGACGACTCGGGCAGGGCCACACCGAGGAGACCGGCCGAGCCGAGCTCGGCCCAGAGCTTGCGGTCGACCCGGTCCTCGGTTCCCTCGACCTCCTTCAAGCGCTCGGGCGTGGAGAGGTCGCCCAGGATCCGGGCGGCGAGCTCGCGGACGGCGTCCTGCTCCTCGGTGAAGGCGAAGTCCATTGATCGAAGTCCTTTCCTGGCTCTGCGTGGTCCCCGGGGGGCCAAGGAGTCTGGGCGACGAGGGCTAACGCAGTGACCGGGGCATCCCCATGCCGAAGATGGCGATCAGATCGCGTTGGATCTCGTTGGTGCCGCCGCCGAAGGTCAGGATGATGAGGCTGCGCGAGTAGTTCTCGAGGCGGCCCTTGAGGACAGCTCCGGGTGAACCGCGCTTCAGGTACCCGACCTGGCCGACCACCTCGGACAGGGTGCGGAGGGCCTCCATGTAGAACTCGGTGCCGAAGACCTTGATGCTGGAGGCGTCGGCCACGTCGAGTCGGCCCTGGGTCCCCTGCCACGCCACCTTCCAATTGATGAGCTTCAGGAATTCGAGCTTGGCGTAGACGCGGGCCAGGTGGAGGCGGACCCACTCCTGGTCGATGACGCGGCGGCCGTCGGCCAGCTTCGTCTGTTGGGCCCAAGCACGGACGTCGCCGAGGGCCCGCTCGATGATCCCCGGCGAGCACAGGGTCACCCGTTCGTGGTTCAGCTGGTTGGTGATGAGGGACCAGCCGTTGTTGATCCCGCCGACGATGTTGGTGACCGGTACCCGGACGTCCTCCCAGAAGGTGTAGTTGATGTTGTGGTCGCCCAGGAGGTGCATGGGGACGACCCTCACCCCGGGGGTGTCCATGGGGACGATCACCATGGAGATGCCCTTGTGCTTGGCGGCTTCGGGATCGGTGCGGACCGCCAACCAGCAGTAGTCGGCGTCACCGGCCAGGCTGGTGAAGATCTTGGCCCCGTTGATGACGAGCTCGTCGCCGTCGACCACGGCGCGTGTCTGCAGGGCGGCGAGGTCGGTCCCGGCGTTCGGCTCGGAGTAGCCGATGCAGAAATGGATCTCCCCGGCCAGGATCTTGGGGAGGAAGAACTGTTTCTGCTCCTCGCTGCCGAAGTTCATGATGGTCGGGCCGACCGTGTTGATGGTCAGCATGGGGACGGGGGCACCGCTGCGCATCGACTCGTCGAAGAAGATGAACTGCTCGATGGCGGAGCGGCCCTGACCCCCCCACTCCTTGGGCCAGCCGATGCCGAGCCAGCCGTCGCTGGCCATCTGCTTGGTGATCCGCCGGGGACCGGGGCCGATGCCGTGGCTCTGGGCCAGCTCCTCCTCGACCTCGGGGGTGAGGAGATTGGCGTAGTAGTCACGCAGCTCCCGTCGCAGGGCCTGCTGTTCCTCGGTGTAGCCGATCTCCATTGCCGTCCCCTCGGTCATGGGTCGAACGTTGGAACAGGTTACATTTCGACCCCCCGGGCGGCCACATCGCCGCTGTCACCAGGAGTGACACTCTCCTCTCTTCTCGTTACGCTCCGGTCTTCTCGTTACGCTCCGGGCCGTGGACGAGGGGATCGCCGTGGAATTGGTTCCCGCCTGGACGACGTGGCCGCTGCGTCAGGAGGTCCTGCGTCCGGGGCGGGCGGTGCGCGACTGCGTCTACCCGGGTGAGGACGGACCCCGGGCCGCCCACGCCGCCGCCCTGCGACGGGACCAGGCTTCCGGTGGCGACCTCGTCGTGCTGGCCGTGGGGGTGGTCATGCCCGAAGCCCCGCCGTGGGATGCCGACCGGGTCCGGAGCTGGCGGCTGCGGGGCATGGCCTCCGACCCCCGGGTGCGGGGCCGGGGGCTCGGCCGCCGGGTGCTCGACCTCCTCGTCGGCCACGTGGCCGCCCACGGGGGAGGGTTCTTGTGGTGCAACGCCCGGACCCCGGCGCTGGCTCTCTACGAAAGGGCCGGTTTCGTCCCCCGCGGTGAGGTCTTCGAGCTGCCGGAGATCGGGCCGCACCTGGCGATGTGGCGGACGGTGGCGCCGCCGGAAGGGGATCGGGCACGGGACCGACCGGCCTCCCCGTAGTGTGTGCGCCCGTAGCGTGTGGAAACGTCGGCGCCCCGGACGGGGCGGCGCCCCACCGAGGAGGAGCCCCTGATGCCCGAAGCCGTCATCGTCGCCACCGGACGCACGCCGATCGGCCGTGCCAACAAGGGCTCGCTCGTGACGTGCCGGCCCGACGACCTGGCGGCTCACGTCGTCACCGAGGTCCTGGCCAAGGTCCCCCAGCTCGACCCCGCCCAGATCGAGGACCTCATCGTGGGCTGCGGCCAACCGGCCGGGGAGGCCGGCTACAACGTCGGGCGGGTGGCCGCCCTGCTGGCCGGGCTGGACGTGCCCGGGGTCACCGTCAACCGCTACTGCTCGTCGTCCCTCCAGACCATCCGGATGGCGGCCCATGCCATCCGCGCCGGCGAGGGTGACGTCTTCGTGGCCGCCGGGGTGGAGACGGTCAGCCGGTTCCAGTACGGGGCGTCGGACACCGGTCCCCACAACCCGGCCTTCGCCGAGGCCGAGGAGCGGACGAAGGCCCGCGCCCCAAGGTCACCGAACCGTGGACGGCACTAAAGGGTGTGCCCGACGTCTACATCGCCATGGGCCAGACGGCCGAGAACGTGGCCGAGTACGAGAAGGTGACACGGCAGGAGATGGACGAGTTCGCCGCCCTCAGCCAGCAGCGGGCCGTCGAGTCCCAGACGAACGGCTTCTTCGAGCGCGAGATCATCCCCGTGACCCTCGGGGACGGGACCGTGGTGACCAAGGACGACGGTCCCCGGCCGGGTACCACCGTGGAGGGTCTGGCCCAGTTGAAGCCCGTCTTCCGCGAGGGCGGGACGGTCACCGCCGGCAACGCCTGTCCCCTGAACGACGGGGCGGCCGCCGTCGTGGTGATGTCCGCCACCCGGGCCAAGCAGCTGGGGATCACCCCGCTGGCCCGGATCGTGGCCAGCGGGGTGTCGGCCCTCGACCCCGAGATCATGGGGCTGGGACCGATCGAGGCGTGCCGGCAGACACTGGCGCGCGCCGGGAAGACGATCGACGACATCGACCTGGTCGAGATCAACGAGGCCTTCGCCGCCCAGGTGATCCCGTCGGCCAAGCACCTGGGGATCGACTGGGGCAAGCTCAATGTGAAGGGCGGCTCCATCGCCCTCGGCCACCCCTTCGGGATGACCGGCGCCCGGATCATGACGACCCTGCTGAACGCCCTGGAGGACGAGGACAAGATCTGGGGGTTGGAGTCGATGTGCGTGGGAGGGGGCCAGGGGATGGCCATGATCGTGGAACGGCTGTCGTAGCCGGGCCTCTCCCCGTATCATCCGGCGGTCCGGATCAACGGAGGGGGGTGGGACCGTGAGCGAGGCGATCTACGACGTCGGGTCGATGTGGGAGCTCGTGGCCCGGCGCGCCGCGGCGTCGCCCGACCGTCCGATGCTGATCGACGAGAACGACCGCCGGGTCACCTTCGGCCAGTTCGCGGCGCGTTGTGAGACGGTGGCCGCCGGCCTGGTGGGGATGGGGATCGGGCCCGGGTCGGTGGTGTCGTGGCAGCTCCCCAGCCGGATCGAGACGGTGGTCCTGTCCATGGCCCTGGCCCGGCTCGGTGCCGTCCAGAACCCGATCATCCACATCTACCGCGAGCGCGAGGTCTCCTTCGCTCTCCGTCAGACCGGGGCGACGTTCTTCTTCGTCCCTGGGGTGTGGAAGGACGTCGACTACGTCGCCATGGCCGAGAAGATCGGAGGGGGGCTCGATCGGCCTCCGGCGGTCGTCGTCGCCTACGACGACCTCCCCGGAGGCGACCCCGCCGTCCTGCCGCCCGCTCCGGCTGCCGACTCGGGCGACGAGGAGCGCTGGATCTACTACACCTCGGGCACGACCTCGGACCCGAAGGGCGTCCGCCACACCGACATGACGCTGGTCACCGGCGGGCGGGGCCTGGCCATCGCCTGCGACATGTCGGAGGACGACGTCGGGTCGATCGCCTTCCCCTTCGCCCACATCGCCGGGCCCGACTATCTGGTCATGGTCCTCGCCCTGGGCTTCCCCGCCGTGCTGCTCGAGTCGTTCGTGCCGGCCCTGGCCGTCAGCGTGTTCGGTCGTCACGGGGTCACCATGGCCGGCGGGAGCACCGCCTTCTACCAGGCCTATCTCAACGAGCAACGCAAGCAGCCGGGCAGCAAGATCATCCCCACCCTGAAGTGCCTGTCCGGCGGCGGGGCGCCGATGCCGCCCGAGATCTTCTACGAGGTCGGTCGCGAGATCGGCGTCACCGTGGCCCACGGGTACGGGATGACCGAGATCCCGATGATCTGCATGGGATCGCTGACCGACACCGACGAGCAGCTGGCCAACACCGTGGGCAAACCTGTCTTTGGTGCCGACGTCCGGATCGTGACCCTCGATGGCGAGGTCGCCCCAGCCGGGGTCGACGGCGAGGTGAGGGTGAAGGGTCCCATGGTGTGCAAGGGCTATACCGACCCGGTCATGACGGCCGAGGCCTTCGACGAGGACGGGTACTTCCGCACCGGCGACGTCGGGCACATCCGGCCCGACGGCCACGTCGTTCTCACCGGTCGGCTGAAGGACATCATCATCCGGAAGGGCGAGAACATCTCGGCCAAGGAGATCGAGGATCTCCTCTACGAGCATCCCAAGGTGGGCGACGTGGCGGTGATCGGCCTGGCCGACCGCCAGCGCGGCGAGAGGGTGTGCGCCGTGGTCCAACTGGCCCCGGGGGCCGAGCCCCTCACCTTCGAGGAGATGGTCGAGCACCTCTCGTCGGCCGGTCTGATGGCTCAGAAGGTCCCCGAGCAGCTCGAGCTCGTCGACGCCCTCCCACGCAACGAGACCTTGAACAAGATCCTCAAGTACAAGCTGCGCGAGGAGTACGCCGACAAGCCGTTCGCCGGTTGACCGGGGCGGTCGTCCGCCGGCCGGCGTCGAACGACCCTGCCGCTACCGCCCGTGGAAGATCTCGACGTCGCTGTGGCGGATGGGGAACGAGCAGTCGCAGTGCGGGCAACGGACGTAGACGTGGAGAGCCGTCGTCTCGATGTACTCGGGCTCCACCACCAGGATCCGGAGGCAGACCCGACAGATTCTGGAGCCCGGCTCAAGTCCCGGGACCGATGTCCGAAACCGTCGTTCGAGTAACCGGTAATCCGTCACGCTCTGCCTTACCCGTATACCTGTCGCCGATACTTCATCAGCTACTTGATCAGCTTTGATCAGCTGTTTCCATGATGCCCGGAACCGAGCCGACTAGGTATTGTCAAAATTTGGGACGGTCGGACCGGGCGTCGCCGACACCCCCACCCTGATGGCCGGGGCGCTCCGAGATGTGAACGAAGGTCCCGTCGGGCTGGCGGCGGTACCGGGCGTTGCAGGTCGGGCAGAACATGACGGGAGTCGGCGGCCGGACCTCGATCGCTGGGCCCTCGACCAGCCGATGGCCCAGCGGGCAACGATGCCCGGCGTCGTCACCCTGTTCAGCGTCGCCACCGACCGGCAGGTCCAGGCAGACCTCCCCGCTCGGGCCGCGCATCATGATCTTGACGATGTCGAACTCCTTGCGGGCCAGGGCCGCCCCCGTCACACGCTCGATGACGTCGCGGAACTCCTCCGAGATCGCCTCCGATCGTTCGAGCCCTTCTTTCCAGAAGGACATGGCGACGACCTCCGGTCGGCTTCCCTCGGATTGGAGGGCCACGAAACCGAGGAACTCGGGGATGTCCGAGAAACGGGGCAGAACCTCTTCGTTGATGCGACGCTTCACGTCGGCGATCTGATCCGCCTCGGCAAAGAAGATCACGGATCGGGCTTTCACGGCGCCGAGCCCCGGGAGACTCGCCTGCGGAGATCCATGTGCCTTTCTTGCCCATCGGGAGGGGAACGAGACCTACCCCGACGAATCTATCCAGCCCGGACGGGGCCGCACCTAGGCAATCGTCCTGATCGGCTAGGCGGATGTCACTTGCTCTTCAGTCAGTCGGGGACGTTGAGGAGGGCGGCCAGGAGCTCCGCTTGCGAATGGACACCGAACTTCCGGTAGATGGCGGTGAGGTGGTTCCGGACCGTGCTGGGACTCAGGTACAAGGCGTCGGCGATCTCCTGTACCCGCTGCCCACGGACGAGCCGGGTGAGTATCTCCCACTGTCTCATCGAGAGGTTTCCCTGCGGTAGACGTGACTGGAACTGCTCCATGCAATTGAGGGCGTCGACACCCCGTGCGGCGATTTGACGACACGCCGTCTCTCCACCGGGCTCGCTGATCAGGGCGAGGGCCAGGCCGAGACGGGGAGGTGAATGTCGGCACATGGCCACGACCACGCAGTAGACGTCCTGCCATCGACCTGTTTCCGTCCGGAAGTGCAGTCGCAGTGTGGCGGCACCTCCTCCGGCGGCGACGCGTCCGACGGCGCCCATGAAGCCCTGGACGTCGGCCGGCTGGAGGAGGGCCAAGAGGGACGAGCCCTCGTAGGCCTCGGGGCCGAGCCCGAGGATCGCCTCGGTATCGCTACTGGCGTGTTCGATCACCCACTGGTGGTCCGTCACGGCCAGGGCCATCTTGACGCTCGTTTCCAGCGGGAGCCAGGGAAGGCCGGTGGCGTCCGCCTCGATGGCGACCAGTCCGAGTCTGTTCCCGTCGACGGACGTCATCTGCGCCCAGACACTGGCCGTCAGCTCACTGCCGTCGGCCTTCTGAAGGTGACGGACGGCTCGGTAGCCGTCGATGGCTCCCGATGCCAGGAGCCGTACCGAGGCCTCCGCCGCCGGGCGCTCGGCGGGCAGGACGATGTCCGTGACGGAGGTGCCTTCCAGGGAACGGGGATCGATTCCGAGAAGCTCGTACACCGGCCGGTTGGCGCTGACCACGGCCATGGTGTCGAGGTCGATGGCCAACCGCGGTTGGGGGTCGCCGCCGAGCAGTTCGGCGAGGGTGACGGATGGGGTTGGTGCGCCGGTCATGGCAACCACCCGATGACGCCTCGGAGCGCCGTGTCCTAGGAGGCTTTCCGGCGGCGCGACGGCGCCGACGATGCACGGGCGGCGGACAGCGCCGCCTCCAACTCGGGCCTGCTCATCTTGGACCGGCCCTCGATACCGAGGGCGGCGGCCCGCTTGGCCAGCTCGGCCTTGCTGAGCGCCGAGAGGTCCTCGCCCGACTTCGGACGGCCGGTGCCGCCTCCTCCGCCCGAGGCGCCGGCGGACGACGCCGTGGCCTTCTTGGCTTTGCGGCCGGAGGCGGGGACCAGCGGCGAGACGTCGGCGTTTCCGGGACGGTGGTTACGGGCCGCCTCCACGCTGGCCTGGAGGGCGTCCATGAGATCGACGACGGGGGCCGCCGGGCGGGTGTCGCCGCCGGTGACGACGACTTCGCCCTGGCGCTTGCGGTCGATGAGCTCCTCGACGCGTTGGCGGTAGGTGTCGGCGTAGTTGTCGGCGTTCCATTCCGCCGACATCGAGTCGATGAGGAGCTTGGCCGTGTCCATCTCGCGGGGCTTGAAGGTGAGTTCGCCCGGGAGGGTGCCGATCTCGCGTGCCGGATCACGGACCTCGTCGTGGAAGAACATGGTCTCCAGAGCGAGGACCTTCTCCTCGGGCCGGACGGCGACCAGGTGCTGCTTGCTGCGCATGACCAGGGTGGCGATCCCGACCTTCTTGGTGGCGCTCATGGCGTGGCGCAACAGCTCGTAGGCCCGCTGGGCGTCGTTTCCCTGGGGTGCGAGGTAGTAGGTCGACTTGTAGTAGATCGGGTCGATGGACTCGAGGTCCACGAAATCGACGATCTCGATGGTGCGGGTCGGTCCCGGCTCCACGGCCTCGAGTTCCTCGGGGGTGACGATCACATACTCCCCGCCGCCGATGTCGTAGCCCTTCACGATCTGCGAGTACTCGACCTCCTCGCCGGTGCGCTCGTTGACGCGCTTGTTGCGGACCCGGTCGGTGGTGCCCTCCTGGAACTGATGGAATCGGATCGCCTTGTCCTCCGTGGCCGAATACAGGCCGACGGGGATGCTGACCAGGCCGAAGCTCAACGACCCGGTCCAGATAGCCCTCGCCACGGGATGCTCCTTTCGGCCCGGACCCTGAGGTCGACCGTGACCCTCCAGTCAATCAGCCCCGATACCCGAGAACCAGGCCTTTGCACCCCTGCCCTACGCCGACAGCACTCTGACCAGGGACGGAGCACGTATCCACCATGCCGATACACCCCCTTGCGACACTGAAACGGTGAGAAGCCTCCAGGCGAGAATCCCCCGGCAACCGGTCCCGCCTTCGTTCCTGCGCGAAGCCGCCATGGGCGTCGCCGGCATCATCTCCGAGGACCTCGACCCGGGGAACCTCACCATCCCCCTGGGGGTCAGCGCCTGGATCGTGCGCGGCGACGTCGATCTGGCCCAGGCCTGCGACGCCATGCTGGAACTGCGCTCGGCCCTCCTGGCCGCCTCGGGGCTCGACCGGAGCAGTGAGCCGGTGCCCCTTCTCGGCGCCGACCGGCGGACATCGGTTCTCACCCTGGCCGTCTACCTCCACGGCCTGCTGGCCCGCGGGGCCCGGGCGGTCCGGACCACACCGTCGGAACTGGCGGAATCGGCACTGGCCCTGCTCGATTCATAGAGTTGTGGGATGTGCCGAAGCATCCAGACCCTCCGGGGTCCCGAACCGACCACCGACGAGCAGGTGAGCGCCGCCGCCTTGCAGTACGTGCGCAAGATCAGCGGCTACCGGGTTCCGTCGGAGGCCAACCGGGCCACCTTCGATCGGGCCGTCAGTGACGTGGCGCGCGCCACACAGGCCCTGCTGGACGGGCTCATGACCCGGGCGCCGTCACCACGCCGCCTGTGACGTGCGGCAACGTGTGTTGAGCAGCAGCGCATGTTGAGCGGCCGGGGGTGAAGGAGGAAGGATCGCCGTCCTCGAAAGACTCGGCGGCGACCGTGGAACCGGTCGAGCTGACGGCGGTGGTCGAGAAGGTGACCGGCTCGAGGACGCCGGGGCGGTGGCGTTCGAAGAAGCTGTACGACCCGGTGGCGTCGGCCACGGCCGGGATCTGGCGGGTGACCGGCGATCAGTGGTCGGTCGTGCTGAAGCTCGTCCACCACGGCAGGGACGGCCATCCCAACTGGATCTCGAGCTCCGATCCGGCCCACTGGTACTACTGGAAACGCGAGGTCCTGGCCTACCGGTCGGGCCTGCCCGGGTCGTTCGTGGGTGGACTGCGCGGTCCCGAGTGCCTCGGGATCTTCGAACGGGCCGACGGCGGCGTGGCCCTGTGGCTCGAGGACGCCGGCCGGGGGACGTCGGGGACGTCGTGGGGCCTCGCGCCCTACGAGCGCGCCGCCCGCCACCTCGGGCACGCCCAGGGAGCCCTGGCCCGGCAGCGACCTCTGCGGTCCGAGCCCTGGTTCACGCGGCATTGGCTGCGGGACTACCTGTCCCAGCGCGATGCGCAGATGGGGCTCCTGCGCGACGACAGCGCCTGGGCATGGCCGCTGGTGCGGGACAACCTGAGCCGGGCCCTGGCCGGGCCCCTGCTCCGCATGCGTGCTGACCAGGACCTTTTCCTCGACGCCCTCGAGAGCCTGCCCCGGACCGTCTGCCACTTCGACCTCCATCCGGCCAATCTCTTCGCCGTGGGTGAGGACACCGTGCTGATCGACTGGGCCTTCGTGGGGATCGGTGCCCTGGGCGAGGATGCCGGAGTCCTGGTGACCGATTCCGTTCTGGACTTCCATGTCGAACCGGCCCTCTTCGACGACCTCTTCGCCGTGGTCCGGCGCGGATACGTCGACGGGCTGCGCCGGGCGGGCTGGTCCGGCCCCGACCGGCTCGTCGACCTGGGTATGAGCGCCACCATCGCCGCCCGGTACGCGTGGATCGCACCCGCCCTGCTGGGGGCCGTCGTCTCCGAGCGGTCCGTCATGAACAGACGTCCCATCGGCGAAGCCGTCTCGTGCTGGGCCCGGACGGTCCCGTTCCTCCTCGACCACGCCGACCGGGCCCGGGCCCTCGTGTGAGTCAGGCTCCGAGGGGCCGGGAGAAGCAGCGACTCCGGGCGTCCTCCTTGAACTCTCCGTAGGGGTCGATGGGCCGGTAGCCGGCCGAGACGTAGAGGGCGATGGCCTCGGGTTGCTCGGAGCCGGTCTCGAGCCGGCTCTCCCGGTAGCCGGCGGCCCGGGCCCGTTCCTCGAGGAAGACGAGGAGGCGGCGGCCGACGCCGCCACCGCGTGCGGGAGCGACGACGAACATGCGCTTGAGCTCGGCCACGTCCGGGCCCAGGCGCCGGTAACCGCCGCAGCCGACGGGGGCATCGCCGATGGAGGCCAGGGCGAAGCAGCCGTCGGGGGGTTCGAACTCCTGAGCGTGGACGGGACCCGGTTGACCGCCGTAGCGGGCGACCATCTCGGCGAGGTAGGCGCTCTCGAGGTCACGCGCCCGTGGGTGGTCGAGCGCCACCACGCTCAGGACGACCTCGGGTCTAGGCGGTGAGGCCACCATCGACGGAGAGGACGGCGCCGGTGGTGTAGGCGGACTCGTCGGAGCCGATGAAGGCGATGGCGGCGGCTATCTGTTCCGGTGTCGAGAAGCCCATGCGACTCATGATGCGGTGGAGCATCTTGGGATCCCCACCCTCGGGCACCGAGAAGTTGGAGACGAGCGGTGTGTCGACGCCGCCGGGGGCGACGGCGTTGACGCGGACGCCACGGCCGGCGTACTCGACGGCCAGGGCCTTGGTGAAGAGGACGACGCCACCTTTCGAGGCGCAGTACGCCGCCGACCACGGCGAGCCCATCAACCCGGCGTTGGAGGCCACGTTGACGATGCTCCCGTCCTTGGCCTCGAGCATGGGGGGCAGGACGGCCTTGGCCATGAGGAAGGTCCCCGTCAGGTTGACGGCCAGGATCTTCTGCCAGAGTTCGAGGGGCATCTCGGCGGTGTGGGAGAAGGTTCCGATGCCGGCCACGTTGCACAGGACGCTCACCCGGCCGAGGTCCGCCGCCGCCCGGCCGACGGTGTCGTTCACCGACGACTCGTCGGAGACGTCGCACCGGTAGCCCCCGGCCTTCCCGCCGGCGCTCACGATCGACTCCACGGTCTCCTTCAGACTGTCGTCGGCCACGTCCAGACAGGCCACAGCTCCCCCCTCGGCGGCGATGCGGACGGCGGTGGCGCGCCCGATCCCCGAGCCGGCGCCGGTGACGATGACCGTCCGGCCCTCGAAGCGCCCTTCCGAGGGCCCGTAGTAGGGGGTGCTCACGATGGACTCCCGGTGTCGGTCCAGAGCATGTCGGTGTAGGTGTCGGTCCCGGGGATGGTGGGGATGAAGGGCAGGGCGGCCACGATCCGGCCCCGGCCCGAGGACTCGACGGCCGTCCGGTGGGCGGTGATGACGGACTCCCACGCCTGGGACGGATCGGTGTCGAGGAACCAGAGGGTCATCTGGCGGCGGTCGTCGGCTTCGGTGCGCGGGACGTCCCCGGGTGCGTCCATGAGCAGGGGGAGCGGGTCGGCGGCGATCACCAGGCGCGCCGCCGTCCCCGGAAGAAGCGCCGGCAGGTGCTCCCGGCGCTGCCAGTCCTCGAAGTCGTCCGCCGGGAGGTCGTCGGCCCGCTCGGTGAACACCGCCACCAGGCCGGCGCTCGGGTGGTCCAGGGCCAGCTCGGCGGGGAGCCCGCCGGCGTCGCGTTGGTGCTCCCAGGCGTAGCGGTAGAGCAGGGTGTGGATGTGATCGCGCTCGTTGAACATCCGACCCGCCTTGTGGAGGGCCATCACCTGGTCGACGGCCCACCGGTTCCAGACGTCGTGGTAGCCGTCGAGCACCCAGTAGACGCCCAGGTATGTCCCGCGATGGGGCTCACCGGTGACCTCGGAGGAGTCCGGATGGCGCAGGTTCTTCATGGCGGCGGTGGCCACGAACCGCTTCCCGGCGAACTGGTAGGGGCCGATCATGCAGCCGGCGTAGAAGTGGTCCCGCTCGTACCAGCGGTTGTAGGCCACTTCGTGGCCCCGGTGGGGCTCCACCAGGGTGAAGAGCATCGATCCGAGCTTGATGGGCTCGGCCCCGGCCACGATCACGTGTTGCCGGGGGGTCGGTCCGCCTTCTTGGCGTCCGGGCCCGCCTCGCCGGCGGCATCGGTCTTCTGTGTCATGGGCCCACCTTTGCGTTCAGTGCCCGCTTGTCTACCTTGGCCATGGCCGTCAGGGGCAATTGGTCGACGATGACGAGCCGGTCGGGTGCCTTGTAGTCGGCCAGCCGTGAGGCGCAGAGGACCCGCAGCTCGTCGAGATCGGGTGGCTCCACGCCGGCCGCGGGGACGATGACGGCCGCCCCGATCTCCCCCAGGACGGGATCGGCCACGCCCACCACGGCCACCTCGGCGACGCCGGGATGACCGCCCAGGACGGCCTCCACCTCGGCCGGGTAGACGTTGTAGCCACCCCGGATGTACATCTCCGCCACCCGGCCCACCAGCCGGAGGTTGCCGTCGTCGCCCACCCAGCCGAGGTCGCCGGTGGTGATCCATCCGGCCTCGTCGCGGACCTCGGCGGTGGCGGCGGCGTCGATGAGCTCACCGGCCCCGAGGTTCCCGACGTAGCCGCGCATGACCGCCCCCGACCGCAGCCGCACCCGACCGACGTCGCCCGTGGACAGCGCCCGGCCCTCCTCGTCCACCAGCTCGAGCTCGACGCCCGGCACCGGGCGACCCACGGTGGTGGCGACCACGTCGTCGGGGTCACCGGGCCGGGTACCGGTTCCGAGCGACGTCTCGGTGGAGGTGTAACGGACCACCACCGGACAGCCCAACCGCTCCCGCATGGCCCGGACCAGCTCGGGCGGGACCCGGGAGGCGCCGGTCCCGGCGATGCGCAGAGACGAGACGTCGGCCTTCTCCAGATCGGGATGGGCCAGCATCAGTGCCCACTGGGTGGGGACGCCCTGCCCGACGGTGACGCGTTCGCCGGCGAGAAGAGCGATGGCGGTGGCGGCCGACCACGGCTGGGGCGTGATCACGGTGGTGACGCCGTGGGCGATCTCGTCCCACGGACGGGTCATGTAGCCGACATGGGCGAAGGGCAACGGAGAGAGCCGGCGGTCGCCCGGATGCGACAGGACGTCGGTGCCGGCGGCCACGGCGGCCAGGTTGCGATGGTCGAAGACGGCCCCTTTGGGAACCCCGGTGGAGCCGCTCGTCCACACCACGGTGACCGGATCCCCGGCGTCGAGGGTGGGCAGGCGGGGGGCGCTTGCTTCGGCGGCGTCGGCCAGATCCGAGCGCGCCACGATCCGCCCGGCGCCGGGCGGGACGGCGGAGCCGGCCACCAGGTCGGTGTCGACGACGGTCACCGCCGGACAGGTCCGGGACGTGATCGATGCCTGCTCGTCGGCTCCCAGGCGGAGGTTCACGCCCGTCGTGACGGCCCCGAGGCGCGCCGCCGCCTGGTAGCAGACGGCGTAGTCGATCGACGACGGGAGCAGGAGGCAGACGACATCGCCCTTGGTCACCCCCCGGGCCGCCAGGAGGCCGGCCACCCCGTCGGCCACCGCGTCCCACTGGGCGAAGGTCAGGCGCCGCCGGCCGTCGGCCCCGGCCGGCACCACGCTCACCGACCCGGGCTCGGCTACCTCGACATAGGCTTCGAGCTGGGCATTCTCGACCGCGGCCGTCCGGAGGACATCGACCACGGTGGACGGCCCCCCGCCGATCTGACGCACCGTCATAAGAGGGTCGATGGTAACAGGGGCGTCCGGAGAGAGCGCCGGGCGAGGTCGCTCAGGCGCCGCTCATGTCCACGCCGGCGGCCAGGAGCTGGCGCTCGAGATCGGCCCAGTCGTAGTAGTCACGCCAGGCCCTGATCCGACCGTCGGAGCCGAATTCGAACACCCCCGCCACGTAGACCGTCATGGGGGTGTCGTTCAGCGAGAAGTGGTCGACACGCTCGGTGAAGACGGTGTCGCCGACGACGGCCAGATTGCGGAACTCGAAGGAGAACTCGGATCCGAACGAGGTCTGCATCTCGAAGACGGCCCCGATGGCCTCGTGGCCCACCGCCGCCGGACGGTTGGCCTCGCTCCAGGAACCGTCATCGGCGAAGAACTCGGTCAGGCGTACGGGATCCCTCTCCACCCAGATGTCGAAGAAGGAACGGATGGTGGCTTCGTGGTCCGTCGACATGGGCTGTCCTTTCGCTGCGGCCGGGCACCCCGGCCGCGGGCCGGTCATGATGATGGCATGACCGACATCGTGGTCCGTCATCTCGAACCGGACGAGCATCAGGCGGCGGCGGCCGTGGCGGCTCGGGCCCTTCTCGACGCACCCACGATGCTGGCCGTCCACGGCGACGACCCCATGGACCGGCTGGCTCTTCCTTACGCCGAGTTCTCGATGCTCTTCAAGTTCCTCCCCACGCCGCAGCTCGGAGCGTTCTGCGGCGCCTGTCTGATCGCCGTGGCCGCCGTCTCGCCACCGGGCGGATGCATCGGTTCCTTCTTCGCCGCCAAGGCGGCCGACGTCCTGGACCGACCGACGCCGGGACTGGGCGATCCCTCGCGCGTGCAGGTCTTCTGGGCCCACTGGGCCACCCACGACCTCGCTGACGAGCATTGGCATGTCGGCCCGGTCGGGGTGGAGCCCGGATTCCAGGACCGGGGCATCGGGGGGACCATCATGCGTGAGATCTGTACGACGTTCGACAACGAGAAACGCATCGGATGGCTCGAGACCGACAAGGAGCGCAACGTCCGCTTCTACACCGGACTCGGCTTCGAGGTGGTCGAGACCACGACCATTCTCGGTGTTCCCACCTGGTTCATGCGGCGAGATCCGGCGGGCCCCTGAGGACATTCACTGAGTTCAATCGATCGTCGCAACACCGGCTTTCTGGAGCAAATGTACATGCTCGTCGAAGGCTTCGGCCGGTGTCTTCCAACCAAGAGTCTTCCGGGGTCGGCTGTTGAGCATTTCTGCAACTGCGTCAATCTCTTCAGCGTTCCAGCGCGAGAGGTCAGTGCCTTTGGGGAAGTATTGACGGAGGAGTCCGTTGGTGTTCTCGTTGCTGCCGCGTTGCCAAGGACTGCGTGGGTCGGCGAAGTAGACCGGGATGCCGGTCTCAACTTTGAACGCTGCATGTTGAGAGAGCTCCTTGCCTCTGTCCCAAGTCAGGGATCGGCGGAGCTGCTCTGGGAGGGTGGTCATCTTGGCGGAGAGAGCGTCTTTCATCGTGACCGCTCCGTAACCGGCGAGTGCCGGTCCGTTCTTGACGGTGTGCTTGTGCCGATAGCCCTCTTCTCGAGGCAGATGGATCAGCATGGCGAACCTCGTGGTCCGTTCGACCACCGTGCCGATGGCCGAGCGCTCCAGTCCGATGATGAGGTCTCCCTCCCAGTGCCCGGGGACGGCACGATCGTCTGCCTCGGCGGGTCGCTCACTGATCATCACCTCAGGGGTGACGTGGCCCCAGGCCTTCTGCTGTGACCGGGAGCGGGGCACTCGCAAGGCCCGACCGGTCCGCAAGCAAGCCACTAGCTCCCGTTTGAGGGCCCCTCGGCCTTGGACGTAGAGCGCCTGGTAGATCGCCTCGGGGCTGACCCGCATGGACTCATCATCGGGGAAATCGACCTTCAGCCGCTTGGAGATCTGTTCGGGACTCCAGCCCTTCACCCAGCGGCGATCGGCCCGATGGGGCTTGCCCTTCCCGTTCCACTTTGGACCAGGCGGGCCGACGAGGCGGCCATCGGCTGTTCTCTTCACGCCGGACAATCGCTCCTGGACGTAGTCGCGCAGGGACTCGTTGGTAACCATCTTGGCCACCTTGGGTCTGCGTGCACGGCGCTCGGCATGCCACTGAGCCGTTGAGGCCTTGTACTCGAGACGAAAGGTGCGAGTCGAGGCATTGCGGCGGAGCTCTCTCGAAATCGTCGAGGGGCTTCGGTTCAACCGCCGCGCGATCTCTCGCACACCGAGCTTCTGTGCACGCCAGATGGCGATGTCCTCACGCTCCGAGAACGACAAGTAGCGGCCCGTCACTGTCTGGGGAAGGCAGGGATTCACACCGCCAGCGTGACGGAACCACCGGTAGGCCACGGGGGATGAGACGCCCGCCTCCACGCCCGCGTCGTCGGTCTTCAGGCCGCGAGCGATCGCCGCCCAGAACCTGACCCGGTCTTGACGCCAGGCGATCGTTGGCCGTCCCGGTGACGGGATCTGCCCTCGATAGAGCTGGGCTGCCCGCTGACGCTCTCGCATTGTCGCCATCTGCCACCTCCAAAGTCGAGGTGTTGCGACGACCAGTTGATTTCACCTTCGGTCAGACTGTCCGTGTGGCCGTCCCCGAGGATGCCGGCGTCGTCTCCGTCATGCGACAATTCGCCGTCACGGCCGACGATCTACTGGGTCACGGCGGCGAAGCCTGGGTCTTCGCGCTCGGCGACGACCGCGTCGTACGGATCCTCCAACCCGGCGGTCGCATCGAAGACATCGTCCGGCGTCGAGCTCTGGTGGCCGAGTTGGGCCGGGCCGGAGCTCCCTTCGCCTTGCCCGACGTCCTCGAGGTCGGTGAGATGGACGGTCGCGCCTTCGCCGTCGAGCGTCGCCTGCCCGGACGGTCCGTCCTCGACGAGCTGAGGTCCTCCGAAGGGCCGGCACGAAAGGACCTCGTCGAGCGCTACCTGGAGGCGGCGGACGCGCTGGGTGACCTCTCTCTCGAACGGCGCCTGACCTACGGCGACCTCATCGGCGACGGGGCCATCACCACCTCGACGTGGCGCGCCTATCTGGTCGAGCGGGCGGCCGCCAATCTGGCCCGGTCGACGAGCGACTTCTCGTCCGTCGACGCCGACGCACTGGCCGACGGGCTCCCGGAGCCGACGGGTCCGTCCTTCGTCCACCTCGATGCCTTCGCCGGCAACGTGTTGACCGACGGGACCCGGATCACCGCCGTCATCGACATCGGCTCGACGAGTCTGGCCGGCGACCGGCGGCTCGACCCCCTGGCGGCCGCCGTCTACCTGGTGTCACCGGACATCACGGACCCCGTCAGGGATACGGACGTCGACGTGGCCATGAGCTGGTTGCGGGCGACCGGGCTCCACCAGTGGTTCGAACCGGCCCGTCGCTGGCTGGCCGCCTTCTGGTCGTCCGCCGTCGACGACGAGAAGCTTCTGCGATGGTGTCGTCGCGTCCTTCTGGAGAACGGTTGATCCCTCAACTCGATCTCATCGGGACGGACGGCAGGGCCGCCTACGAGAAGGTGAAGGTCCCGGCTTTTTCGGGAGCCGGCGCCGTCTCGGTGAACGTGCTCGACCAGGCGTTCACGTCACCCACCAGCGCCAGGTCGGTGCCGAAGGCGGTGATCCGGGTGGTGCCGTCCGAGATGGTCACCGTCCCCGTCCCGTGGGCCCCGCCGCTCTGGGCGTAGGTGCCTGACCCCGAGCCGTTCACGCAGAAGAGCCCGGTGAAGTTCCCCGTGTGCGAGGTGGCCGACAGGAAGTAGGGGGTGAGCCCGGCCCCGCAGGGGGAGACGAGCTTGATGCTGTAGACCCTGTTCCCCGTGAAATCCCCGCGATCGGTGGCCATCACCGTAAAGACGAAGGTCTGGCCGATCTGGGACTTGTCGGTCGGAGTCCCCGAGAGGACGCCGGCGTGGAAGGACATACCGGTGGGAAGAGGACCCAACAAATCGAGAAGGTAGGGACCGACCCCACCGCTGGCCGAGAACGTCACCGGGGTGTAGGGGCTCTCCCAGGTGGCGTTGGCCAGCGGTGGACTGGGCGACACGGTGATGGTGGGGGCGGACACCGACAGGGTGTAGGCCTGGCTCCCGGTGAAGCCCTCGGAGTCGGTGGCCGCGACGGTGAAGGAGACCGGTGTCGTCGTCGGGGCCGTGCCCGACAGCTTCCCGGCGCTGCTCAACGTGAGCCACGAGGGGAGCGGGCCCGAGGTGACGCTGAAGGTGTAGGGACCGAGCCCTCCGCTGGCCGAGAGTTGCTGGGTGTAGAGGGACTCGGCCGTGGCCGACGGCAACGACGTGGGCGACAGCGTGATGGTGGGGGCGCTCACCACGTAGCCGTTCGTCACCCCTTCGTACTGAAGGAAGTAGTCGGTCGTATCCGACAACGTGGCCCCCGTGCAGGTGGCGCCGACCACCGTGTCGTCACCGACACCCAGGGCCGGGGAGATGGTGGTGGACGGCTCCACCTCGGTGCAGGCGAGCGTGCCGACGCCCACCGTCACCCCCGCCGGCGCATTGTTGGTCTCGGTGAAGACCGGCACGGTGCCGTCGGTCTGCGATCCCGACACCATCACCGTGATGGGGACCGGGACCACGAGCTCGGGCGGGGACGACTGGTTGAACACATCGTCCCCCCAACACACGACGCCTCCGCCGGATTCCACGGCGCAGCCGTACTCACTTGTGTCAAGGTCTCCGCCACTGCTCACCTGGCTGAAGGTGCCTGAGGGCGGGCGGTCATTATTGAGCGGGTTGTTCCCCCAGCACGCCAGGGTCCCGTCGGTTGCCACCGCGCAGGCAAAGTCGGGGGCGGCACTCACCTGGGTGAAGGTGCCCGACGGCGGCGAGGTGGCGCCGGCGATGTCGTTCCCCCAGCACACCAGCTGCCCGTCGGTCTCGAGCGCACAACCGAACTGGTCGCCGGCGCTCACCTGGGTAAAGGTGCCTGTCGGCGTTGGGGAATCCAAGAAGGTGTCATCGCCCCAGCACGCCAGGGTCCCGTCGGTTGCCACCGCGCACGGGAAGCCGAAGCCGGCGCTCACATCGGTGAAAGTGCCCGCCGGCGGGGTGGTCTCTGCGTCGAAGTTGAACCCCCAGCACGCCAGGGTCCCGTCGGTCCGGATCCCGCAGGCGTATGCGTTGCCGGCGCTCACCTGGGTGAACGTTCCCGACGGTGGAGAGGACTGGCCTTCGGTGTTGACCCCCCAGCACGCCAAGGTCCCGTCTGTTTTCACCCCGCAGGCGAAGGCACCTCCGGCGCTCACCTGGGTGAAGGTGCCCGATGGCGGGGCGGTTGAGCCGTCGACGTCTAATCCCCAGCACGCCAGGTCCCCGTCGGTCTCCACCCCGCAGGCGAAGTCGACTCCGGCGCTCACCTGGGCGTGCCCGAAATTGATCAAGGGCGGCGAGGACTCGCCGGCGCCGTTGTCCCCCCAGCACGTTGCCTCTCCGTCGGTCTCCACCCCACAGGCGAAGTTGTAACCGGCGCTCACCTGAGTGAACGTGTTCGACGGCGGGGAGGACTGGCCGGAGCCGTTGAACCCCCAACAGGCCACGTCCCCGGACGTCTCCACCCCGCAGGTGAAGTTGTAGCCGGCGCTCACCTGGGAGAAGGTGCCCGACGGCGGGGAGGACTGGCCCGCGCCGTTGTCCCCCCAGCAGGCCACGTCCCCGGACGTCTCCACCCCGCAGGTGAAGTCGTAGCCGGCACTCACCTGGGAGAAGGTGCCCGACGGCGGGGAGGACTGGCCCGCGCCGTTGTCCCCCCAGCAGGCCACGTCCCCGGACGTCTCCACCCCGCAGGTGAAGGCACCGAACCCGCTCGCGCTGACCTGGGAGAAGGTGCCCGACGGCGGGGAGGACTGGCCCGCGCCGTTGTTCCCCCAGCAGGCCACGTCCCCGGACGTCTCCACCCCGCAGGCCCAGTTGTAGCCGGCACTCACCTGGGTGAAAGTGCCCGACGGCGGGGAGGACTGGCCTGAGCCGTTGAAGCCCCAACAGGCCACGTCCCCGGACGTCTCCACCCCGCAGGCGAAGTTGTAGCCGGCACTCACCTGGGTGAAAGTGCCCGACGGCGGGGAGGACTGGCCTGAGCCGTTGAAGCCCCAACAGGCCACGTCCCCGGACGTCTCCACCCCGCAGGCGAAGTTGTAGCCGGCGCTGATCGACGCCACCCCGGGGGCGGCCGGTTCGGCCGTGAGGGGGGATGTCGCCGCCGACGGCGCCGCTCCGGCGGTGGCCCCGGTGGTGCCGGCCACCACCAGGACACCGAGGACGAGGGTGGCCACGGCCAGCAACCGGAAGCGTCGGCTCGACGTCCTCGGGTCGGCGGTGCTGGTCATGGTCTCTCCTGGCTCAGATGGTGGGGGTGGGGGCGTCGATGGTGTAGGTGGTCGGGTAGGAGCTGTGGATGCCGGCGTCGATGTCGCCGATCACGGTGGAGGTCCCCGGGGCGCAGCCGGCACCGGTGAAGGCGAAGACGGCGTTGCCGTCGTTGTCCAGGATCCCGGTGTCGGAGAAGGTGGCCGAGGAGGCCGTTCCCGAGATCCAGGTGATCCCCCCCAGGCAGCGGTCGAAGAGCTGGGGGGAGTCGATGGTCACGGGCTGGTCGGCGTAGACGGGGTCGGTCTCGACGTAGAAGACGGCGTAGACGTCCGAGGTCCCGCTCGGGCCGGTGTTGCCCGTCTCCACCTCGTCAGACGGGACGCCGGTGATCCCGGGGGCGGTCACGTTGGGGGGACCGACGGTGATCGTCCCCAGGGCCGTGTAGTAGGGGGCGGCCACCAGGTCGGCCTCGATGAGGTCGGCCCCGGGGGCGCAGTCGAGGCCGTAGAGGCTGACCGTGGCGTTGCCGTCGGCGTCCAGGGCCACGTCCACCGAATCCGCGGTGTAGACGGCGGTGGGCTGGAGCGAGCCGAACAAAATGGCTCCCCCGCAGGAGTTGGCCAGCTGCTGGGAGTTGATGTCGACGGTGTCGTCGGCGAAGGCGGGCGACGTCTCCGCCTCCACCACGGCGTGGATCTCGGACTGACCGGTCTCCACCAGGGAGCTGGAGCCGTTGGGGGCCACCGTCACCGTGATGGCGGGGGGAGGCGGTGGCGCTCCCCCGGTGCCGCCACCACCGCTCTTACAGGCGGCCAGCTTCGAGTGGGGGTGGTGGGCGCACCACGCCGGCGAGCCCACCGCGTTCGTCGAGGCCGAGGCCGGCCCGGACAGGCCGAAGAGACAGAGGCTGGCGACAGCGGTGAGGGCCACCGCCCCGGTTGCCACCCGCATGGATTCCCCCCTCGTTCCCTGGGTGTCTCCTCGGTCACTGACCGTAGGAGGGAAAGTGATCCGACACCATCGTCGATATTGGGGAATGGGCCACGCTGTCGTGACAACGTGTAGCGATGACAACACCGTCGGTGCTGTCGACCGACAGCACCGTGAAGGTCCCCGCCTTTTCGGGCGCGCCGCATACTGTCTCGGCCACGGACGGCTCGAAGGGGCACCGACAACCCGGAGGGACATGATGGAGGCTCGAGGTATCGCCGTGGTCACCGGGGCCAGCCGGGGGTTCGGTCGGGCCATCGCCGTCACCCTGGCCCGGGCCGGCTTCGACGTCTTCGCCACCATGCGGATCCCGGCCGACGGCACCTCCCTGCCCGACGAGGTGGCCGGCGGGGCCGGGAGTGTCACCGTGATGCGTCTCGACGTCACCGAGCCCGGGTCCATCATCCTGCCCGACGGGCTCCGCGTCCTCGTCAACAACGCCGCCACCGAGACCGACTACCTGCCCGTCGAAGCCATCGGTATGGAGGACTGGCGGCACGTCTTCGAGACGAACGTCTTCGGGCTCATCGAGGTGACCCGGCGGGCCATCCCCCTCATGCGGGCCGGGGGCGGAGGCGTGATCTGCAACATCACCTCGGCGTCCCTGGCCATGTCCGTCCCCTTCTACAGCGTCTACCGGGCGTCGAAGGCGGCCGTCGAGACGATGGGTGAGTCGCTGCGCGCCGAGGTGGGCCAGTTCGGCATCCGCGTCGTCGAGATCATGCCCGGCCCCGTCGACACCGACATGCTGGCCAACTCCGACCGCCGTCCCGAGGCGGCCGGCTGCCCCGGCTACGAGGCCATGGCCGAGTCCATGCACGAGGGCCGCAAGGGTGTGGACGAGTTCATCACTCCGCCCGCCACGGCGGCGGCGGCCGTCCTCGAGGCCATCCTGGACGACGACGGACCGCTCCGCTGGTCGTGCGACCGCCTCGGGCGCCTGCTCCTCTCGGGATGGCAGGCCGATCCCGACGGTTCACTCGACGCCCGCTGAGTTCGGCGTCTTTCAGCCGGCTCCGTTCTTCAGCCGGCTCCGTTCTTCAACCGGCTCTGTACTTCAATCGGCTCCGTGCGCCTTTGACGCCTCCATCCACGCCTTCACCACGGGGCCGAAGGTGGCCGGGTTGTAGACGTCCTCCTCACAGGAGAACTGCATCGCACCGGCGTAGGTGAGGATGGTGATGTTGGGGGCCTGGTAGACGACGCCGTCGCCGGGGTCGTTGAACCGGTTCTCGATCTGGCAGATCCACCGGCCGCCCTCCTCGTCGCACACGCACCAGTCGTGCGGGAACATCGTCATCTCGCTGTTGGGCCACTCCGCCATCGTCTTCGATATCCAGGCCAGGATCTCGGCCCGTCCGTGGAACCGGCCGTAGTGGTGCTCGATGTACTCGGCGTCCTCGGTGAACATCTCGGCCCACGGCCGCCAGTCACCCTTGGCCGCCGACTCGTTGGCCGCGGCCAGAAAGCGGTCGTGTGCGGCCTGGAGCTCGGCGCGGTCCCACGTCCCCATCTCGTCCCTCCCCGACGTCTTCCCCCTCACCGACTCTGCCACGGTGGGGCGAGGGACGCGCAAGGTATCGGGGGACCCCGAGCTCACATGGCGTGGGACTGGCTCGACCAGGTGGCGTACATCTCGGCGTAGCGGCCGCCGCGTCGCCACCAGCTCGTCGTGGGTGCCCACCTCGATGATCCTCCCTTCGTCGACCACCACGATCCGGTCGGCCTTCATGGCCGTCGACAGCCGGTGGGCGATGAGCACGGCGGTCCGCTCCTCGAGGAGGATGTCCAGGGCCGCCTCGATCTTCGTCTCCGACTGGAGGTCGAGGTTGGATGTGGCCTCGTCGAGGACGAGGACCCGGGGATGGGCCAGGAAGGCCCGGGCCAGGGCGATGAGCTGCCGCTCCCCCGACGACAGCGACTGGCCCCTCTCGTGGACGATCGTGTCGACCCCGTTGGGCATCCTCTCGATGAGATCGGTCAGGCCGACCGTCCGCACCGCTTCCTCCACCTCCTCGTCGGTGGCGTCGGGCCGGGCGAAAGCGATGTTGTCGCGGATGGTCCCGGCGAAGAGGAACGGTTCCTGGGGCACCACCCCGAGCTGGCGCCGCAACGACCCCAGGGTGACCGACTCCAGGTCGTGCCCGTCGATGAGGACGCGCCCCTCGGTGGGGTCGTAGAAACGCACGATCAGCTTGGCCAGCGTCGACTTCCCCGCTCCCGTCGGCCCGACGAAGGCCACCGTCTCCCCCGGTTCGATCTTCAGGCTCACCCCGTGGATGACGGGGACGTCCGGGTCGTAGCCGAAGGCCACCTTGTCGAAGACGATCTCACCCGTGATCGGGGGGAGCTCGGTGGCGTCCGGCGCTTCGGTCACGTCCGGCTCGGTCTCCAGCAGGGTCCGCAACTTCAGCACCGAGGCCTGGCCCTGCTGGTACGTGTTGTACTGCTGGACCAGGAGCTGGATGGGGGCGAAGAACCGGTTCAGGTACAGGAAGAACTCGACCAGGGCGCCGATGGTCAGGGTGTGGTGCAGCACCATGTCGCCGCCGATGGCCAGCAGGACGGCCTGGCCGAGCACCCCGATCAGCTGTGTCCCCGGCCCGTAGACGGAGTTGATGAAGGCCGTGTAGTTGTTGGCGTCGCGGTACTGGCCGACGACGTTGCGGTGGTGGACGACGTTGCGGCGCTGACGGTTGTGGGCCGTCACGATCCGTACCCCGTGGAGGCTCTCGGACAGGTCGGCCATCACGTTGGCGATCCCGTCGCGAACCCTGTCGTAGCCCACCTCCGAGCGCCGGTGGAACCACACAGACATCGCCGTCAGGATGGGGACCACGAGGACCAGGGTGATGAAGGCCAACTTCACGTTCGTCGTGAACAGGAAGACCGAGATCACGACCATCGTGAGCCCCTGGATGGCGAACTGGGCCAAGCCGTCCTGGAGCAGCTGCTGCAGGTTCTCGATGTCGCTCGTCATCCGCGTCATGATCACGCCGGCCTTCTCGGCCGTGAAGAAGTCGAGCGACAACCGCTGCAGGTGGGTGAAGATCTTGATCCGGAGATCGTTCATCACTCCGGCCGCCAGCCGGCCCGTCACCTTGACCTGCGACCGCTGGCACAACGCCCCGATCGTCGTACAGGCCAGGTAGGCGACGGCCATCCACACCACGATGTCGAAGTGGAAGTGCCCCGTCCTCGGGTTCGCCCCCTTCAGCCCGTCGTTGATGGCGATCTCGGTCAGCTTGGGGCCGACCTGGAGCGCCACGCTCAACACCACGATGAGCACGCCGGATGTCACGAGCATGCGCGGATAGCGGGCCATCAGGCGCCACAGGGTCAACTGGGCGCCGTCGTCGGGGCCCGGCTGCTGCGTGAAGACGAGGTCGGACCCTCTCTCTTCGGGCTCGTCGGCCAGCAGCGCGTCGACGCCGGCCTGGAGCTCCGACGGGATCCCGCCGAAGGGCAGCCCGGCCACCGGCGCGCCGGGCGGCCCCGCTCCGACACCACCGCCGCCACCCCAACCGCCACCGAAGCCCATCAGTCCGACCCCTCGTCCTCGGTCCCCGTGTCGAGCTCCTCGGCCTGGGCCAGGATCTCGGCGTACAGCGGCGTGCTGGCCAGGAGCTCGGCGTGGGTCCCGTCGGCCACGATGGCGCCCCCGTCCATGAGCACGACGCGGTCGGCCAGGCTGATGGTGGACAGCCGGTGGGCGATGATCAACGTCGTCCGCCCCTCCATGAGGACCCGCAGGGCGCCGTGGATCTGCTGCTCGACCTGGACGTCGATGGCACTGGTGGCATCGTCGAGCACCAGGATGGGCGGATTCACGAGCAGCGTCCGGGCGATGGCGATCCGCTGGCGCTGGCCCCCGGAGAGCGTGTACCCGCGCTCGCCCACCACCGTCTCGTATCCCTCGGGCAGGTCACCGATGAACTCGTCGGCCCCCGCCGCTCGCGCCGCCGCCTCGATCTCCTCCATGGTGGCCGTGGGCCGCCCGTAGGAGATGTTGTCCTTTATGGAGATCGAGAAGAGGAAGGGCTCGTCGAGCACGATCCCGATGTGCGAGCGCAGGCTGGCCAGGGTCAGGTCACGCACGTCGTGACCGTCGATCTCGACGGCGCCGGCGGTCACGTCGTAGAAGCGGGTGAGCAGCCGGGCCACGGTGGACTTCCCCACCCCCGTCCGGCCCACCAGGGCCACGGTCTCCCCCGGCCGCAGGTGGAGGTCGAAGTCCGACAGGACGAGCGGGGCGTCTTCGCCGCCGTAGGCGAAGTCGACGGCGGCGAAGTTGACGTCTCCCTCGCAGTGCACGAGATCGACGGCCCCGGGCCGGTCCACGATGGTCGGCTGCTCGTCGAGGATCTCGTAGATCCGATCGGCCGACGCCGCCGCGCGCTGGCCCATCATGATGATCATCCCCAGCATCATGAACGGCGCCTGCATCATCAGCAGGTAGGAGTAGAAGGCCACGATCGACCCGATCTGGAGGTGGCCGTGGATCACCATGTAGCCACCGACCAGCAGCACCAGGGCCAATCCCAGCTGGGGCAGGTTCTGGATGGTCGGCGTCCACCGGGCCCGCAGATCGGCGTCCTTCACGTAGCCCCACCGCACCTTCTCGGCCGCCTTGGCCAGGGACCGCAGCTGCTGCTGCTCGGCGGCGAAGGACTTCACCACCCGCACGCCGTTGATGTTCTCGTCGACCACGGTGGCCACCTCGGCCAACCGGGACTGGATGATCCACGACACCGGGAACATCGACTTCCGCATCTTCACACCGGTCAGGTAGACGAACGGCATCGTGATCATGGCCACGAAGGCCAAGGGAACGTTGATCCACAGCATGAACCCGAAGGCCACCAGGGCGATGCTGCACTGGACCAGGATCATGGGGGCGAACGTCATGTACATCTGCACCGACCTGATGTCGGAGTTCGCCCGGCTGATCAGCTGACCGGACTGGACCCGGTCGTAGAAGGGGAACGACATCTTGGTCAGGTGCTCGTAGATGATGTTCCGGAGATCGAATTCGATCCGGTAGGCCGTCTGGAACAGGTACAGCCGGGAGATGTAGCCCGACACCACGCCGGCCACGGCCAACCCCACGATCCACAGCACGTAGAAGTGCAGCGGAACGCCCTGGTGGTGCGCCAGTGCCGGCTCGATGGAATTGTCGATGGCGTCGCTCAGGAGCTTCGGGATCTGCACCTGCAGGACGAGGCCCACGAACGACAGCACCAGCGAGACGATGAAGATCCTCCGGTGCGACTTCAAGATCGGCATGGCCCGTCGCAGCCACGTCTTGCTCTTGTCCGGGTCGATCGTCGCCTTCGGCGCGTCGTAGCGCGCCGGTTCGGGACCGGGGACGAACCGTCCCCCCGTCTCGTCGGACTCGGGGACGCTCCCCCGGCGTCCGGCCAGGTCCGGAACTGTCTTCACTGGGGTACCGCCGTTGTCTGCGATGTGCCGTTCTGGGGGCTGGCGTTCCGGGAAGTGGTGTTGTGATAGGCGGCCATGGCGTGGCGCCACAGCTCGAGTCCCTCGAGCGCCCGGGCCGTGAGCTCCGGGCTCTCGAGGCTCCCGGCGATACCGGCGAGCCGGGAGTCGACCGCCTCGTTGGCGGTGGCCAGCAGCTTCTCACCCTTGGCGGTGAGCACGTGCGCCACCCGCCGGCGGTCGTCCTCGGCGTGACGGCGCTCGACCAGGCCGCGGCCGACCAACCCGTCGACCACGGCGGTGATGCTCGGAGGACGGACGGCCAGCCTCTCGGCCAGGGCCGACGACACCGCCGACCCCTCGGTCAGGAGTCCCAGGATCCGGTACTGGGGCAGGGACAGATCGGCCGAGACGAGGGCCAGCTCGACCTGTTTGGCCAACCAGGCGGCGGTCCGGCCGATGGCGGCCGGGGCCGCCGGGACGGGGGTAACAGGCACGGATCCCGGCTTGCTCCGGCCATGTCGTTCGGAAGCCACACTATTAGGCTATCTAATGAATCGGCCCCTCCGGACACGACCCGGCCGCCCCGTCGGCCGCCTCGGCCCCTCGGCGCCGGCCCCCGGCGGTCGTCTTCCCTGGTCCGGGCCCGACTCGTCCAGCGGCACCGGAAGCGATCCGGCTTGTGGCTACCATGGATGCACCAGAGAAAGGAGGTGGTCCAACTGAGCAGTCATAAACCGGGGACCCTGGAGGTGGCTGGCCGCTGAGGCGGCTCGCTGGACCACCTGGCGAATCCCAGCCAGTTACCCGCTGAACGATCTAGCCGGGACATCGTCCCACCCGGCGTCGTACGGAGAGTTCAGTGCCTTTTTTCCAGCAACATCTATCGCCGAGAGGCGCCTTCCGGGGCGCCTCTCGGCGCGTCCGGGCCTCGGGCGCGTCCGGGCCTCGGGCGCGTCGGGGCCCGGGGCGCGTCAGCGACCGGTCCGACCGTCGAGGAGCTCCCGGGTGATGTCCATGTGGCCCGCGTGCCGGGCCGTCTCCTCGATCAGGTGGGTCACCGCCCACCGCAGGGTCGTCGGACGTATCTCGCCGCGCGACGGAAGGTCGAACGACCCCGCCGCGTCGAGGACGGCGTCGGCGGCGGCCGTCTCCGCCCGGTAGAACGAGACGACGTCGACCGTCGACCACCCCTCGGGCACCACGAACATCCGCTCCCTCCACGACACCTCCATCGTCTCTCCGGCGAAGATGACCCGCACCCAGAGCCTCTCGCAGTAGCCGAGGTGCACGACGATGGCGCCGAGGGAGTTGGCGCCGGCCGCCGGTTTCCATCGCAGCTGCTCGTCGTCGAGGTCCTCGAGCTTGTAGATGGCACTCTCCCGGAGGTGGGTGAGCCAGGCCCTGGCCATCGTCATCTCGTCGGCCGGCGTCGATTCGTCGGGTCGCACCACGTGGAGGGTCGGTCGGGCCCCACCCCCGCCTCCGGCGCCACCATCGGCGCCGTCCGCTCCGGCGCCTCCCCTTGCCATGGGCGAACACTGCCCGGACGGATCGCCTCCGGTCAATCGCCGTCCATCGGCAGGAGCAGCTTCAGCGCGTCGCGCGAAGGCCACGCAGCCGTCCCTCGGCCTCCTGCAACTCGGCGATCAGGGCGACGGCGTCCTCCCGGTCCAAGGCCAACGATCCCGGGGGGAGCATCACCAGAGATCGCCGCCAGTTCTCCAGCTCGTAGAAGCGGTCCATGGGGATCGAACATATGTTCGACACGGCCCGGGCGCAACCCCCCGGCATCGGCCCTGGTCCCGGGCCGCGGAGGCCCTCACGGCCGAGGCCCTCCCGGCGCCGGTCGGTCGCTACCGTGGGGTCCATGACCGGTGTCGAGGTGTTCGTCGATCCCAGTTGCCCGTGGGCGTGGATCACGTCGCGCTGGGTGAAGGAGGTGGCTCCGGAGCGGGAGCTGGCGCTCACCTGGCGGTCGTACTGCCTCGAGATCCGCGACGACTACGGCGTGGCCCCCACCGTCCCGGAGGATCGGCGCGACGTCGCCATCGCCGCCCACGCCCTCTCCCACCGGATGCTCAGGATCTTCGAGGCGGCGCGGGCCCGGGCCGGCGAAGAGGCGGTCGACGCGCTCTACTCCGAATGGGGTCGGCGCTTCTTCGTCGACCGCTCCCCCCACGACGACACCCTCCTGTCGATCTGTCTGGCCGGAGCCAGCCTCGAACCCGATCTCCTCCGGGCCGCCGACGAGGAGAAGTGGGATGCACCCATCGTCGAGGCCATGGACGTCGCCTACGCCTTCGGTGGGCCCAAGACCCAGACGCCGACGATCGTGGTGGACGCCGATCCGCCCTACGGCTTCAAGGGACCGGTGATGGCGCCCGCCCCCACCGGCGACGGTGCCGTCCGCCTGTGGGACGCCGTCGCCGTGATCGCCCGGGAGCCCGGCTTCTTCGAGATCACCAGGCCGCGCCTCAACCCGCCGCGGCCACCGGCGCTCACCTGAGGCCCTCGATCATGGCGATCACGTCCTCGGCCCGGTAGCCCTGGCGCCGGGCGAACTCCACCAGCTCCCGCACCTGCTTCAGCACGGCGCCGCGTTCGGGCGTGCCGGTCACCGTGATCCCCCGCCCGCGGCGGAATTCGAGCAGTCCCTCGTCGCGCAGAATGTGGACGGCCCGCAGGACGGTGTTCTTGTTCACCCCCAGGACGGCGGCGATGTCCTTCACCAGGGGCAGCCGCTCCCCGGGTCCGGCCTCCCCCTCGGCGATGGCCCGACGGATCTCGGCGGCCACCTGATCGTGGAGGGCGACAGGCTCCGAACGGTCGATGGTGACGGAGAACATTGGTCCTACCCATCGTAGTCCTGGAGACCTCCCCGCCCTAGGGCCCGGGAGCGGGGTCCTCCCCGGGCCCGAGGGGCCCCAGGTAGACGAACTCGTCGAGGGTGAAGCCCCGACGGAGGTCGACCGTGACCTCACCGGCCCGGGACCAGCCGCACCTTTCGTACAGCCGGATCGCCCCCCGCAGTTGGGTGGCGACGTCGAGGACGGGCCACAACCCCCGGGCCACCGCCTCCCGCGACGCCGTCTCGAGGAGCCTCTCCCCCACGCCGGCCCGGCGCGCCGACGGATCGACGAACAGCCGGGCCACGACCCCCAGCCGGTCCACCGGCGGAGACGGTGCCCGGCCGGCCAGGGCGCGGACGGCGGGGGAGGAGCTTCCCCGGTGGAGCGCCACGTGACCGACGATTTCTCCGGCCGTCTCGACGACCCACGCCCCGTAGGCGTCGGGCCAGGCCAGGAACCCCCGGAGATCGGTCGGGAGGTACGGAGGGTACCCGTCGAGGTCGTGGACGAGGGAGGCGATGGCCACGCATCTCTCGAGATCAGCGTCGGTCCGCGGACGGACGACCGGGGCCGGGACCACCCGACAGGTCTAGCGGAAGACCTAGCGGAGGATCTCGACCAGCAGGACCCAGGCGTCGGCGACGCCGGCGGCGATGCAGAACCCGGTGCCGATGGCCTGCCACCACAGCCCGCCGGGACGGCCGGCGACCAGCAGCCCACCGGCGATCACGGTCATGAGGACGGCGGATCCCGCCGCGGCGGCCCGTATCAGGAACTCGTATGTCGGACGGGACGAGACGGCCTTGCGCCCGGCCACCAGGATCAGTGACACCGTCGCCATTTCCACCAGTCCGAGGCCCAGGACCTCACCGCCGAAGGCGCGGATGCTGGTCTGGGGGAGAACGCCGGCCAACCCCACGAGGACGGGGAGGAGAAGCAGCAGCAGGGCTTCACCGGCGCGATCGGCCAGTCCCGGCAGGGTGAGGATCTGCTTCAGGTTTATCGAGAGGGCCACGAAGACCAGACCGGTCAGCGCCGCGTCGACGTCGGCCTGGGTGGAGAAGAAGATGTGCCACGAACCGAGCACCGGTGACCTCGCCGGTTCCCGCGCTAGGCGGCGGTCGGCCGGATACCGTCACTCGGCGTCATCGGCGTCATCGTCGTCACCCCAGCCCTCGTCGGGCTCCCCGGTGCCGGCGTTGGCACCCGGGCGGGACCGGAGCCAGTCGCTGATCTGGTCGGCGACCCGTTGCACCCCGCCACCCATCCGGTCGACCATGGCCACGAACCGGTCGCCGTAGTGCGTGACGGCGGCGTCGAACTCAGCCGAGGCCGGCGGCTCCTGGCCCCGGCGGATGTACTGACCGGACCGGATGCGATCGAAGTCTCCTTCGCTCACCCAGGCCACCAGCTGGCGCACCCGTCGGACGGCGAACGGATGGGTCCGGCCCAGCTCCTCCCGGAAGCGGGCGTGGCGGGCGTAGAGATCGTCCTCCTCCTCGTACTCGGTGGCCTGACGGACGAAGGCGTCGAGGTTCATGCCGGGCAACGCCCCACCGGCCATCCGCATGAGCATGTGACAGACCGGCACGGGGTCCCCGAGGACGAGAGCGGCGGCCCGGTCACACGACAGCTCCGCCATCCTCGACCATTCCAGAAGGGACAGGTAGAGGGCGCGCAAAGGGAGCCCGGCCAGCAGCGAGCGGGGGATGACCCCCTGGATGACCTGGGAGATGATGATCAGAGCCGTCGTGTACGTGTAGTGCTCCGACAGGACGTGACCCAGCTCGTGGGCCAGGACGGCCTGGGTCTCGGCCGATTCGTAGGAGCCGACGAGGGACGAGTAGACGATGACCACGGGGTTGCGGGCCCCCACCGTCATGGCGTTCACCAGTGGTGTCTGGGTCACGTAGAGATCGGGCGTGAACTCGAGGTCGAGGACCTCGGCACAGTGCCGGTAGCTGGCCCAGAGTTCGACGAGCTGGTCGTCGCCGATCCGGACGGCGTTCCCGAGCAGTAACTGTCGGAGCCGCCGCTCGTGGCCGAGGTCGCAGAGCCGCTTGATCAGCTGGTCCATGAGCGGGATGGACCGCAGGGCGGCGGTGGCGGCCCGGTCCGCCGGGTGCTCGTAGGCCTTCGGGCTTATCCCCTCGTAGTGGAGCGTCGAACCGACGGGCACGGGTCACTCACCCTTCGATGTCGTAGGCGGTGGGATGCCTCGGCTGATAGAGGCCGATCTCCCCGGCGCCGGGGACGCGCAGCCGGACGAGCAGTCCGAAGCCCTGGCTCTCGATCGGCGTGGTGAATTCGACGCCCTGGGCCATGAGATCGGCGACGGTCTTCTCGATGTCGTCGCACATCAGGTACAGCTCGTGGTGCCCGCTCGGCGCTCCGCTTCCCGGGTCCCCCGCCGGACCGGCGGGATGGATGCCCAGCTCGGCCGGCGGGAGCTTGAAGATGAGCCAGCCGTCGTGGGCGTCGACGAAGGCCAACCCGAGGACGTCGCGGAAGAAGGACCGGGCCCTCTCGGCATCGTCGGCGTAGATGATGGCGTGGGACGCCGTGATCATCCCCTCACAATGCCACCGCCATGATCCCTCCGCCCGGGGTCACCGGGATCGTCGGCGTCGGGTCCGGAATCGTGGCCCGCGGTGGAGGAGAATTCCGATGGGGACTGCAACCGGCGGGCCTTCCCGGGCGTGTGTGACCCATGCGGTATGGCCGCAGGACGGCAGATCGAGGACGCTTGAGTGCCTACGACGAATTTCACCGACCTCTACGCCTCGTCCTTCGCCCGCCTCGTCGGGCAGGTGACGGTCGTGACCGCCGACCGTGGGGCGGCCGAGGAGGCTGTCCAGGAGGCCTTCGGCCGGCTCTGGAAACGGTGGGGATCGGTGGGCTCCTATGAGAACCCCGAAGCGTGGGTCCGACGGGTGGCCATCAACATGGCCATCAGCCGCTGGCGGCGTCTCCGACGGCTCCAGCCCCTCGACGACCGGGAACCTGCCGTCGGCGAGGACGACCCGGTGACCCGCCACGAGGTGGGCAGAGCACTGGCGGCCATCCCGGTCAGGCACCGCCACGCGCTCCTGCTCCATCACGTGGTCGGTCTGACGGTGGCCGAGGTGGCCCGGGAGATGAACGCACCCGAGGGCACGGTCAAGTCGTGGCTCTTCCGCGGCCGTGAGGCCCTGCAGCGCTCGCTCGGCGTGGAGGAGGCCCCCCGTGGATGACGACCGACGTCCCGATCCGACCGGCCGGCTCCTCGACGACTTCGTCCGCCACGTGAGTGACCAGGTCGTCGTCCCCCCCTTCACCGCCGGCCGGCGCCGGGCCACGCTCCTCCGTCTCCCGCCACACGGGGAGCGGCATCTGGTGGCCGTCGTCGTCGCCGCCGTGGCGGTGGCCGCCGCCGTCGTCCTCGCCGTCCTCTACGGCCCCCGGAGCACCGCCCCCGGCGGCCACAGCGGCGTCACCGCCCATCCGACCCACGCCACATGGCGGGTGACCACCGGCGGACGGTGGTCACGGGTCTTCGCCCCTCCGAACGTCTCGAACTTCGGGGCACCGGACACGATCACCTGTCCCCCGGGGTCGATCTCGACGTGCTACGTGGCGGCCAACTCGGTCTCTCTGCCGGCGGCGTCCACCTCGACCTCGGCCGCCTACCGGACCACGGACTCGGGGACGACCTGGCGGTCTCTCACCTTGCCCGCCCACACGTGGCTCTCCTCGGCGTTCTCCTGCCGGGGTCCGCGGACTTGCGTCGTGGGGGCCGACGAGGGATTCGACACCGCCGACACACCGGACTTCTCGGGTCGGGCGGCCGTGCTCACCACCGACGACGGCGGTCGGCGGTGGACCGTCCACTATCTCCCCTCGGCCTTCGGCCTCGTCACCGATCTCTCGTGCCCGACGCCGGCCCACTGCGTGGCCTTCGCCTGGCTCCGCGGTTCCGACCCGCTGCCCAACCCCCAGGCGGGCTTCGACCGCTACTACCCGACCACCGTCCTCACCACCGACGACGGCGGCCGCCGCTGGGAGCGGTCCTCACTGCCCCCGGGGGCGCCGACCGTCCGCTTCGAGCTCGCCTCGGACGCCGGCGGCTCGCTCACGTGCCCCACGGCGACGGTCTGCGACGCCACCGGCGACGAGGCGCAGATCGTCACCACCGGTGGTGACTACGTCGTGCAGGGCGACACGTCGGTCGCCCTGGTGAGTGGCGACGGGGGCCGGTCGTGGAAGATCACCCACCGGACGTCTCTCGTCGGTCCGGGCACCCTCAGCATCTCGTGCGTCAGGTCGACGTGCCGGATGCTCGCCGATCCCGGACCGGGCCTGACGAGTCCCTATGACGTCCTGGCCAGTGACGACGGGGGACGTCGCTGGTCGCCGCTGGCAGCGACCGGACTGCCCCTGCCCGAGATCGGGGAGCTGGGTTCGATCAGGTGCCCTTCGGTCGACGACTGCCTGATACCCGCCAACGGGCCCGACACCACCGGGCCGAGCTTCCTGGCCACCGGTGACGGCGGCCGTCACTGGCAGACGGAGGCGCTCCCATCCCCGCCCACGGGTGAGATCGGCCGGAGCGTCGCCGCCGTGTCGTGCAGCACCTCGGGGTCGTGCCTGGCCCTGGTCGACGACGCCCTCCGGACGCCCGCGTTCGGAGTCGCCGATGAGATCCTGACCAACGTGCCCCGGTCCGACCGGTAGCCGTCTTCGGCCCCGACGGTGGCGCCTTGACCGGTTGGTGGGTCTCGTCGACACTGGGGACGTGCCGGCGGAAGAGATCGACGCCTACCTGGCGGCGCTGGAGGAACCCAAGCGCTCGACGTTGAGCGAACTGAGACGGACCATCCTGGACATCGTCCCCCACGCCGAACAGGGCATCTCGTATCGGATGCCGGCCTTCAGACTCGGGGGCAAGGTGATCGCCGGATTCGCGGCGTTCAAGAACCATCTCAGTTACCTGCCCCACAGCGGATCGGTCCTGTCGGAACTGCATGACGAGGTGGCCGGATTCGAGACGACGAAGGGGGCGCTCCACTTCCCCGTCGATGCACCGCTTTCTCGTGCACTGGTGAAGAAACTGATCGACGTCCGTATCGGTCAGACCCTTCGGGACTGAACCGGAGACGACCGGCTTCGCGCTCGACCAGGGCTGGGGGTAGCCGGGTCGGCGACGCGGCGGCGCGGCGCTGGGCTCCCGCTCGGCCCCACGGGCAGAGGCCCACGGAGTGGGTCTACCCTTGCAGGCGGAATGGGCTGTGGCCGCTCACGGCCGGCCGGGGGGTGACGATGAGGCGGATTCTTCTCCGGTCGCGGGTCAGGGTCGGCACGGCGTTGCTGGTGCTGGTCGGGGCGGGTGCAGCCCAGCAGGTGGTCTCGGTGCCGAGCGCATCGGCCGGCCCGGCGACTCTCTACGTCGCCATCGGCGGCAGGGACACCGGAAACTGCACCACCTCGACGTCGCCGTGCGCCACAATCACCTACGCCGTGTCCCAGGCCGCCAGCGGTGACACCGTCGACATCGGGCCGGGGACCTTCACCGCCGCCGTCTCCCTCTTCGAGCAGGGCGTTCTCACATTCCGGGGGTCGAACGCGCTCGACCCCTCGTCGGGGACGATCGTGGAGCCCACGACGCCGTCCGCGCCCATCTTCCAGGCGAACCGCAGTGGGTTCAACCTCGATCAGCTCACCCTGGACGGGCTCTCGGGCACCGCCGTCGGGGCCGACTACGCCGCCACGATCAACATCACCGACAGCACCATCACGAACAGCACCGACGGCGTGACCGTCGAAGGGCCGACAGCGGACGTGACCATCACCGACTCGACAATCTCCGGCAACAGCGTGGGGGTGAACTCGGTCGACCCCAGCAGCGGGACCAACGTCACGCAGAGCACGATCGCCGGCAACACCGACGGGATCGAAGGTGTCCTCTTCGGCCTGTCCGTGGCCGGCAGCATCGTCGGTGACAACAGTGCCAGCGACTGTGCCATGACCAGCGGGTCGCTGACCGACAACGGGTACAACGACAACGGCGACGGGACGTGCGGCTTCTCCGTCGCTGCCCACAGCCTGACCCACACGGACCCCCTCCTCGGCGTCCTGGAGGACCACGGGGGCCCGACCGAGACGCAGGAGCCGGCGCCCACCAGCCCCGTCATCGGCCAGATCCCGTCGGGGACCACCGGCAACGGCGTCACGCTGTGCCCGGGGCTGGACCAGCGCGGTGTGGCCCGTCCGCAGGGCGGCGACTGTGACATGGGCGCCGTCGAGGACAACGCCCCCCAGGTCAGTGGCGTCTTCCCTCCCACCGGCCTCACCACCGTCCACACGCCGGTGACCATCACCGGTACGGGCTTCACCGGGGCCACGTCGGTGTCCTTCGGGGGATTCCCGGCCACCGGGATCACCGTCCACAGTGACAGCTCCCTCACGGTGTCCTCGCCGTTCGGCACGTCCGGCCCCGTGGCCGTGACCGTGACGGGACCGACGGGGACCAGCCAGATCAACCCGGCCGACGAGTTCACCTACACCGCGGATCAGGCCCCCGACGTCCCGAACTGCAATCCCGGCTGCACCGCCACCGAGAGCAGCCCCGACCCGACCACGGTGTCGGCCACGGGCACATCGGGGGAAAGCGGGGCGGCGTCGATGAGTCTGGCGGTGAACACCGGCCTCATGAGCTGCGGGGCCCACTACGACTACCTGACCCCCGTCTCCGCCCTGTCCACCACGGGGTTCAACTCCGACGAGGCGTTGACCGTCACCGACACGGTGGCCGGCGAGCCGAGCACCAAGGGCGTGAAGGTCTGCTTCGAGGTGAACGGTTCGTCGACCAACCGCTTTCTCGGGGACTGTGCAGCCACGCCGGTACCTCCGTGCCTGGAGTCGCTGAAGGAATCAGGCGACAGCGTGGTCGCCACCTTCCTCTCCCCGGCCAACGATCCCCGCTTCTGGACAGGCGGGCCCACCATGGTCGTGAAGAAGTTCTCGCCCACCCAGGGGGCGCCCGGGACCAAGGTGACCATCAAGGGCAAGAACCTCAGCGGCGCCACCTCGGTGGTCATCGGGGGTGTACAGGCACCGATTCATTCGGCGAGCAGCGGCAAAGTGGTGGTCATCGTCCCCTCGACCGCTGTCACGGGAAGCATCACCCTCGTCGCCAACTCGGGCGACGTCGTCTCGAAGGCTCCGTTCAAGGTGACGTAGCCGTCGGCGACCTCGCTTTTCTCACGCGCTGGTGAAGGACTGATCGACGTCCGCAGCGGTGAGACCCTTCGGGACTGAGCCGAAAACGACGGCTAGGTGGGGCGACGGTCCTCACGCAGGGCCGGTTGGCGCGGCTTTTACCGACTCGGCCACGGCAGGCCCATGTTGTTCAGCTTCGGCACCTCGCCGGCGGCCATGATCCGTTGGGCGAGCGGACGCATCGCCTCCACCAGTTCGACGGCCCGGGTGCCGAGGGTGGCCACGAGGGGTGCCGCCAAGCGGTCGGTGGCCGCTTCGATGCCGTCGCGGGCCTCGGTGCCCGTCGCCGTGGGATGCTCGTCCTCGTCGAGCCATTCCCGCTCCCGAAGACGCATGACCGCCGTTCGCCACTCCTCTTCGGACCAGCCACGGTTGGTACGGAGGCTCTCCCGCTCGGAGCGTCCCGTGGCCGCCTGCATGACGAGCGACTCGCACGGGTCGACCTGGTTGGCCACCAGGCACGTGACATGGCCGTCGCCGCGGTGCTCACGCATCGCACCGAGGGCCTGCCAGAGCTGCAGGTGGGGCGCACCCGGATCGGCGAGAGCGGCGTTCGCCGCTCCGAGGGGTCGGCCCGAGAAGTCGGCCGAGTCGACGGCGGCCGTGGCGAGCGATGCGGCCCGCCGGAGGTCGGGCCCGTCGATCGCCTCTCCCAGAAGCCGAGCGAGGGCGGCGTCCATGGCCGATAGTCGGGCATCGATGAGCTGTCGTGGCTCGGCGCAGGCCCACGCGTCGGGGATGGCGCGCTCGACCCGTCGGTGGTGAAAGCCGTAGAAGATCGACGTCACCACGGCCGCCGGCACGGCACCCAGGGGTGCGGCACGGCAGCCGAAGTAGCTCATCCAGCCACCCTTGAGGCCGAGCCCGTCCGTTGCCGCCCGCGTCTCCGGAGCGAAGAAGAGCACAGCGTGGATCGGCTCGCCGTACTGCCAGACGAGGCGCGCCACCTGCTCCTCCTGCGTGCCCA
Source organism: uncultured Acidimicrobiaceae bacterium (assembly GCA_963800065.1). Taxonomy (GTDB): domain Bacteria; phylum Actinomycetota; class Acidimicrobiia; order Acidimicrobiales; family UBA8190; genus CAWJFJ01. The sequence continues at coordinate 511,399 of CAWCZO010000011.1, forward strand.
CGGGGCCCTCCCTTCCGGGGTTACCTCGAAGCGACCCTTCCGCTGTGTACGTTACCCACGGTGGATACCGGCTAACGAGGGGTTGTGGCGAGCCTCCGCTCGGCCTGCGCGTCCAGAACGGACACGGCCACTCGGACGATGCATTCCCGTCCCGTCCGGGGAACGTGGCCCACCAGCGCCTCGATCTCGGCCGTGACCATCGCCGCCAGCTGTCGGCCCACCGCCAATCCCGTCGGGGTGGCACTCACGATCGTCACCCGAGCGTCTTGCGTCGATGTGGAGCGCGAGACGAGTCCCCGCCGTTCAGCGCGGTCGACGAGTCCCGTCACCGACGAACGGTCGAGCCCGAGATGGTCGGCGATCGCCGTCATGGGCGGGGTGCGGTCCCGGAGTATCCCGAGCAACCGGAGCTGGGTCACCGAGAGATCGTGTTCGGCCGAGGCCCGGGCCAGGACATCATGGACGACAAAGCTCAGTTGGACCAGGCAGTCCACCAGTTCCGAGGTCCGCAGAGCGTCCCGCTTGGTCACCATGGCGTCATCCTAGCTGGATCACTTTGTATAACCAAGTATATGATTGGTTGCACAAAGTAAATGGCCGAACCACCCTATGGCCGAACCACCCTATGGCCGAACCACCACCGTGTCGAAGGGACCGTCCGATGCACGCCGCCGTTGTCCGCCGGTTCGACGAGCCACCCCGCTATGAATCGTTCGTCGCACCCGTCCCGTCGGGTGAAGACGAGGAGTTGATCGACGTGCTGGCCTCCGGTCTGCACCCTCGTGTCCGTTCACAGGCCCGGGGATCGCACTACAGCTCCACCGACGAGCTCCCGCTCATTCCCGGCATCGACGGCGTCGGTCGCCGCCGCGACGGATCACTGGTCTACTTCGTCCTTCTGGACACCACCTACGGAGCGATGGCCGAGCACACCGTCATCGACTCACGCCGCAGCATCCCCCTTCCCTCCGGTGCGGACCCGATCCTCCTGGCGGCAGCCATGAATCCGGCGATGTCCTCCTGGATCGCTCTGCGGGAGAGAGTCGGCTTCAGTTCCGGACAGTCGGTGTTGATACTCGGCGCCACCGGCTCGGCCGGTCAGCTGGCCATTCAGATCGCCAAGCATCTCGGGGCGGCCGCTGTGGTGGCGGCCGGTCGGGGAGCGGACCGGCTGGCGGCATTGGGCGGGCTCGGCGCCGACGACACCATCGACCTGGCCGCTGACCCCGAGCTGGTGGCCCGCCACCTGAAGGCCAAGGCGGGGGAGGTCGATGTGGTTCTCGACTATCTCTGGGGCGGACCGGCCGAGTCGGCGATCATGCCCGTGCTGATGGGACACCGGGACCGGGCCCGACTGATCTCTTGGGTCCAGATCGGAGCCGTCGCCGGGCCCACCGTGAGCCTGCCGTCCGCTGCTCTGCGTCAGGCGAACATCCACTTCCTCGGCAGCGGGCAGGGATCGGTCAGTACGGCCGGCATCCTGGCCGCCCTCCCACCGCTGGCGGCCGAGATCGACAAGGGGTCGTTCTCGATCGATGTGGTCGCCCGACCGCTGGCCGATGTGGAGTCGATCTGGAACGATCCCGCCGGACCGACCGAGCGGATTGTCCTGACGCCCAGGTACTGACGCCCGGAAACTGCGACCGCATCACCTGGCGAGCGCCACGCACGCTCAGGGATTGACGAACATGGTGAAGGTCTTGGACGTCGTCGGCGACCCGCCGTGAGCGGTCACCTCCGCCGTGAACGTGTAGGTCCCCGTGGCCTTGGCCTTGCCCGAGAGAACGCCCGTCGACTTGTTGAGCTTGATCCCCTTGGGGAGGTGACCGGTGGATTTCCACGTGTAGGGCGTGGGCGCCCCGGTCGCCTGGAGCGTGAAGTGGTACTTGTGCTTCCTGAACGCCGGGGTGACGGCGACCGTGGTGATCTGGAATCCGACGATCGGTTGGTAGAGGAAGGCCTCGCCGATATTGTCGGCGGCGGCGCAGAAGGTCGTCGTTGCACAGGAGACCGAGTCGAGTTGGGAGTCGTAGCTCAGAGTGGTCGGCGATCCCCATGTCCCGCCGCTGTAGCCGATGACGTTTCCGAGGCCGTCGACGGCGAAACAGGATGACGTCGTGGCGCACGACACCGCCTCGAGGTCGTTGTCGAAGCCGGATTCGATGGTCGTCGGAGCCGACCACGATGTCCCGTTGTAGGTGAGCGCCTCCGCCGCCGCCGTCACGGCCATGCAGAACGACGTGGTCGGACACGACTCCGCCGTGAGGAAGTCGCCCGCCCCCACCAGGGCTCCTTGCGAGGTCCAGGTCGAGCCGTTGTACAGGAACGTGTTGCCCTCTCCGTCAGAGGCCACACACAGGGCCGAACTGGCACAGGAGACGGCCACGAAGTTGTTGGTGCCGTCGATGTTCGTCGCTGACGACCATGATGTCCCGTCGTAACTGAACACGTTGCCGTCCTCGTCGACGGCCACGCAGAACGAGGGATCGGAGCACGACACCGCCGGCAGGGTGTTGGAGCCGTCGATATCGTCGGGCGAGGACCAGGACGTCCCGTTGTAGGTGATGACGTTTCCCTCGCCGTCGGTGACGGCACAGAACGACGACGTGGGACACGAAATGGAGAACACGATGTTCCCCGGGTCGATATTGGTGCCCGGTGACCACGAGGTGCCGTTATAGGTGTAGACGTCGCCATTGTCGTCGGTCGCCACGCAGAAGGTGGTACTGGGTACGCAGGACACCCCGTCCAGGGTGGTGGGAGCGATGGCGTCCGGTCCGAACCAGGTGCTCGCCGCCCCCGCCACCGTGGGGAGGGCGATCCCCATGACAACGGTGATCGCGCTGGTCGCCGCCAGGAGAAACGCCATGGCGGCCAGGTTCTTTCGCCCTGCTTTGAACAGTTGCGCTCTGCGCACGGTGGTCTCCCCCGCTCGGTCGGGGCAGGCCACTGCGAACGCGTCGTTCACCGGAGGCCCGCCCGGATTGCCCGGAATGTGACGGGTGAGTTTCAAATTCGGCCGGTGGCGGCCGAAACCCCAATTTTGGTGATTCACGCAGAGTAGTGACGCGTTGATGGTGAGAGTTCGGCGGCGCTGGCGACGAGGCCTCCGCTCAGGCGCCCGCCTTCAACTTGCAGATGGCCAGGTGGGCGGCGAGGACCGAACCGCGGGCGTCACCCGACACCCCGTCGTCGGCTTCGGCCGCCACCTTGGCGCTGTCGCCGGCCTGCTCCAGCTCCACCACCGCGTCGCGACCCGGTACCCCGTCGGTGGCGTGCTTCTGCGCCTTCGCCACCTTGGCGTGGAACTCACCGACGACGGCCACCAGGACGGGCGAGGCGTCTCCGTCGGCGTCGATCTGCCGTTTGGCGGCGGTGACCTTCTCCACGACCTCGTCGAACGTGACCGGCATCGGTCCTCCTCGGGTTGGGGGGTGGTCGGACACCGAACCTAGCCGTCGACGTGACTCAGACCGTGTTGTGGCAGTCGTAGACCCCGAAGCGGACCGCCGTCGGGGGGTCGATCCGGACCTGCCGGCAGTGGGTCCGGATCCAGACGATCCGGGGGTCGTGGCCGGGCGGGACCACGGGGACGATGGCCAGACGGACCTGGCCGAAGGCGATGTCGAACTTGATCTGCTCCAGCGTCGGCGAGGGGATGGCCCCCGTGAACCCCCCGATGGGGAGGACCTCCCGCCCGCTGGCGAGGATGTAGCCGGAGGCCACCCCCGACGTGTCGGTGACGAAGAGCATGGGTGTCCGCGCCGTGCGGGCGAACCGCTCGAGGGTCCGGTCCACGTGGGCGGCGGCGTCCTGGGCCCGGTGCGCGTCGACCCCCGTCACGGCGGCCACCGAGGCCGGCTCGAACGGGGTGTCGAACGGTCCGCGACCGTCGGCGACGACGGTGGCCGAGGCCACCGAGGGGACGAGGAGCATGGCCAGTGCCGCCGCCACCAGGGCCACCGACCCGACCCGCCCGACACTCCCCCGGCGCCCGATCGAGACGAGGAGGACGCCGTCGGCGACGACGGCGGCGGCGATGACGGCGGGAACGAGCCAGGGACCGACCCCCGTCCCGGTGGGGATGAGGTAGACGGCGTAGGCGGCCGTGACGGTCACCGCCACGGTCACCACGACGCGCCCCCGCCATCCCCTCCTGAAGGCGGCCGACAGCCCGACCCCGCAGAGAGCGGCGATGGCGGGGGAGAGAGCGGCCGTGTAGTACGAGTTCAGGTAGACCCCGTCGCTGAAGGCGACGATGTGGACGAGGAGCCAGGTCCCCCACAGGACGCAACAGGCGCGGACGGGATCGGTCCGCCGTCGTCGACGTCGGGCCACGATGACGGTGCCGCCGGCCAGGAGCGCCGCCGGGAGGAGCCAACCGGTGTCACGACCGAGCGGCCCGGCCAGGAGGCGGTGCCAGCTCCGACCGACGGTGGCCGTCGAGGAGTTGAGGAGCGTCCCCTCGTCCACGCCGACCTCGAGGAACGGTGCCAGAGGACCGACGCTGGTCTCGTAGCGGCTCGGATGGGAGAAGCGGGCCAGGCCGTTGTACTCGAAGACCTGGCTGAAGACCGAGTCGTCGGTGCTTCCGTCGACGTAGGGCCGGTCGTGGGCGGGGACGGCGGTCACCACCAGCATCCAGCTCAACGAGACCACGGCGGTGGCGGCGGTGGCCAGGACCACGTGGACCGTCCGGCGACCGCGCGCCGGGGAGGCGATGAGGTAGGCCAGCCACAACCCGGGCAGGACCAACCACGCCTGGGTCATCTTGGCCTGGAAGGCCAGACCCACCCAGAGACCGGCCAAGAGCAGTGAACGGAGCCGGCCCGTCGTGATGGCCCGCGAGGTGGCGTCGGCGGCCAGGACGAGGAGGAGGATCAGGAGGGAGTCGGAGATGTTCCCCCGGTTGAGCAGAACGGTCACCGGGCTGGCCGCCAGGACCAGGGCGGCGACGATGCCGGCGACGGGACCGGCCAGGCGACGGACGGCCCGGAAGAGGACCAGGACGGTGAGGATCCCTTCGACCACCTGGGGCATGACGAAGGCCCAGGTGTTGACCTCGAAGGCGCGTAGCGACAGGGCCTGGAGCCACAACGCCCCGGGGAGCTTGTCGACGGTGACCGTCCCGTCGGGGTCGAAGGCACCGAAGAAGAAGTTGTGCCAGCTCGTCGACATGCTCCGGGCGGCGGCGCCGTAGTAGGGCTCGAGGGTGGCGTTGTCGAGTCCCCAGGCGTAGGAGAGGGCGGCCAGGGCGGCCACCGCCAACAGCGCCGGCCGCGCCCACCCCGGTTGGTCGTGGGGGGACTGCCAGAAGACCCACCACCGCTTGACGGCGCGGCGACGGCCGCCGTGACCGGTCTCGTCGGTGACCGGGTCGTCGCCGGTCACGACGCCCCGGCGCCGTCGAGGAACGTCGCCGCCAGGGGGGCGGCGACGGCGCCGCCGATCCCGCCGCCCTCCACCACGACGGCGAAGGCCAGGTTGCCCCGGTAGCCGATGAACCAGGCGTCGGTCTGGGGCGGGTTGGCCGTCCCGAACTCGGCCGTCCCCGTCTTGCCCACGGTGCCGGCCGGGAGGCCGGCCCCGGCCGCCGTTCCCTGGGGTGAGTCCACGACGGCCGCCATCATCGTCCGCAGATCGGAGACGACGGTCGGATCGAGCGCCGTGGCGCGTGCGCCGTCATCCCCGGCGCCCACCACCAGGCGGGGCAGGTGGAGGCTCCCCGACGCCACGGCGGCGGCGGCCATGGCCATGGCGAGCGGGGAGACGAGGACGTCGGCCTGACCGATGGACGTCGCCGCGCGCTCGGCGTCGGAGTCCGGAGTGGGGACGTTCCCGCCGAAGGCGGCCAGACCGATGTGGAGCGTCGCCCCGATCCCGAACTGGGCGGCGGCGGTGGGGAAGCTCTGATCGGGCAGGGTCACGGCCAAACCGATGAACGCCGCGTTGCACGATTCGGCGAAGGCATCCTCCAGGGTCAGCGACGCCTGGGTCTCCCCCTCGAAGTTGTGGAAGACCTCTCCCCCCACCGTGATCGAGGGTGGGCAGCTGGCCGGGCTGGCCGGCGACGCCCCGTGTTCGATGAGATCGGCCGAGGTCACCACCTTGAACGTCGACCCGGGCGGGAAGGAACCGGCCAGGGCGTTGTCGAAGGCGTCGGAGGACGGCACCGAGACCGACGCCAGGACGCCCCCGGTCGAGGGATCGATGGCCACCAGCGCGGCCGGCTTGCTCTCACCGCTCAGCGCCGCCTCGGCCGCCCGCTGGACGGTGGGGTCGAGGGTGGTGCGGACCGGCGATCCGGGACGCGCCGCGAAGCGGGCCACGGTGGCCACCGGGACACCGGCGGCGTCCACCACCGCGATGCGGCCGCCGGGGCGTCCGGCCAGCTGGCGTTCATAGGCCTGTTCGATCCCCGTCTGCCCCACCGTGTCGCCGGCCTGGTATGGCGGTCCCAGGCTCCGGAGCTCCTGGGCCGTGACGGGGCCGACCGAACCCACCACGTGGGCGGCCAGTCCGGGCGTGATCGCCGTCCGCGCCGAGGAGGTCCGGAAGACGGTGCCCGGTACCGGGTAGATGACCGGTTTGAGGACCTGGTAGCGGGCCTCGGGGATCTCGACGACGGGGACGAACCAGAGGGGGTGGGCGGTGGCGGTGGCCAGGGCGGCGCTCACCTCGGCGGCCGTCGCCCCGGCCTGGGCCAGCGCCGCCGTGACGGCGGGGACTCCCGTGATCCGGCTCCCCTCGATCCCCACCGTCACCATGGGGGCCTCCACCGTGAGGGGGGCGCCGGCGGCACCGAGGACGGCGGCGCGCGCCGGCCACGAGACGGTGGTGGAGACGGCGTCGCCGGGCCCGAGGGTGGGGATGATCGACCGGGGCGACCACAGGACGCGCCAGGAGCCGTCGGCCTCGGTCAGTCGCAGTCCGGTCCGGACGTCGAGAGGACCGAACGGGGTGACGACGAGGTGGCCGGTCACCGCCACGGTGGCCCCGGACCCCGATTCCGTCACCGGCCCGGCCCGGTAGACGGCGCGCTCGAGATCGAGTTCGTCGGCGATCCGCCGGTTGAAGGCGACGAAGTCGGGTGGGGGCCGGACCACCAGTGACGCCATGGCGCCGTAATCGCCGTCCGACCACGCCGAGAGGTACCGGCCGATGGTGGCCGAGGGACCGGGGGGACCGCCGCATCCCTGGAGGACGGCGACCAGGACGACGGCGGTCAGGCTCACCGAGACGGTTCCCGTCCATCGAGCGGGGAGGGCCACGGGCCCGAACGCTAGTTGTCGTGTTACGAGCTACAGGGTGAGGACACCTCGCGCCAGCTTCCCCGCTTCCATGTCCTCGATGATCTCCCGGAATCCCTCCAGCGGGCGCGTCTCGGTCACCAGCTCGTCGAGCATGATCCGGCCGTCGAGGTACATCTCCACCATCAGGGGGATGTCGTGGTGCGGACGCGACGATCCGTAGCGGCATCCGAGAAGGCCGCGGTCGACGTAGGCCAGGTTGTTGATGTCGATGGAGACCTCCGAGCCGCGCGGGGGGACACCGATGGCGATGGCGTTCCCCCCCCAGTCGAGGGCGTCGACGGCGTTCCTCAGAACGGCCGGATGGCCGACACATTCGAAGGACCATGTCACCCCGCCGGGCCCCAGGGCCTTCGACACCGACTGGGGGCCGTGGGGGACGATCTTGCGGATCTCCTCGACGGAGTCCGTCGTCGCGGCGTCGACGAAGTGGGTGGCGCCGAACTGGCGGGCCAGGGCCTCCTTGGAGGCCATGGTGTCGACGGCGATGATCCGGGAGGCCCCCTGGACGCGGAGCGCCTGGATCACGTTCAGCCCGATCCCGCCCACGCCGAAGACCGCCGCCGTCTCCCCCGGCGAGACATTGGCCCGGTTGAAGACGGAGCCGATCCCGGTGAGGACACCGCAGCCGATGAGCGAAGCCGAGGTGAAGGGGACGTCCTTGGAGATCCGGACGGCCTGGACCTCGGAGATGATCGTGTACTCGGCGAAGACCGAGGCGGCGGCGAAGTTCGACGCCGGTTGCCCCTCGTAGGTGAACGGGGTGGAGACGTTCCCGAGGGTCTTGATGCAGAGGGTGGGGTGGCCGGTGTTGCAGGCCCGGCACATCCCGCAGGAGGCCAGGGTGGCCACCACGACGTGGTCGCCGGGCTTCACCGAGGTGACGGCCGAGCCCACCGCCTCGACCACGCCGGCCCCCTCGTGGCCGAGGACCGAGGGCTCCTTCCAGGGGATGGTCCCGTTCAGGACCGAGAGGTCGGAGTGGCAGACGCCGGCGGCGGCGATCTTGACCTTCACCTCCCTGGGCCCCGGCTCGGCGATCTCCAGCTTGTCGGTGACCTTGGCGTCCCCGCCGGTGTAGACGATCCCTCTCATCGGGCCCAGGGTATCCGTCAGGGACGGGGCTCGAGGTTCTGGAGGCGGAGATGACCGAGGGCGACGAGGACCCCGTCGGCGGCCCGCGTCATCCGGACCTCCCAGAACTGCTGGGTCCGGCCCTGCTGGACGGGGACCGCCTCCACCATGATCCGTCCGTCGGAGACGGAACGGATGAAGTTCGTCGTGTTGCTCACCCCCACCACCCGCTGGCCGCGGTCACGAACGGCGTAGGAGGCGCCGTAGGATCCGGCCTCCTCGACGATGGCGGCGTAGACACCGCCGTGGACGATCGACCCGGGCTGCAGATGGCTGGGGCCGACGTCGACCCACCCCCGGACCCGGCTCCCGGAGACCTCCTCCATGTGCATCCCGATGGAAGTGGAGAAGCCCGAGGGCATCCCGAGACCGGGACCGTCGGGTCCGTAGGCATTTCCCGCCCCGCCCTCGTCGGCGCTCCAGACGTCGGGGCCGCGGGGGTGGTCGGCGCCGTCGGCGTCGGCCCTGCCGGTGTCGCTCACCGGTCACCTCTCCCGGCGACGCGGGCCCGGAGCTCGGTCTTCAAGACTTTTCCCGAGGCGTTCAGGGGGAGGGCGTCCACGATCTCGACCGTCCGGGGGACCTTGTAGTTGGCCATCTGGTCCCGAGCCCACGAGGAGAGGTCGGCCCGCAGAGCTTCGGGGTCGGTGTCGGGTCGGGGGACGACGAAGGCGCAGCCGACCTCGCCCATCCGGGGATCGGGGACTCCGACCACGGCCACCTGGGAGACACCGGGATGGCGGAGAAGGGTCCCCTCGATCTCGGCCGGGTAGGCGTTGAAGCCACCGACGATGAACATGTCCTTCAACCGGTCGGTGATGGTGACGTTCCCGGCGTCGTCCATCACGCCGATGTCCCCGGTGTGGAGCCAGCCGTCGGGGTCGATGGCCGCCGCCGTGGCCTCGGGGTCCTCGAAGTAACCGGTGACGACCGTGTAGCCGCGGACGACGATCTCCCCCGGCTCCCCCCGGGGGACCTCGGCACCGTTCTCGCCGACGATCCGGACCTCGAGGTCGGGGATGGCCCGGCCCGAGGTGTGGGAGATCACGTCGGGGTCGTCCCCCCGGCGGCACATGGTGACGACCCCGGTGGACTCGGTGAGGCCGTAGGCGGTGAGGACGGTGGAGAAGGTCAGCTCGGAGCGCATCCGGAGGATGAGCTCGACGGGAACCGCCGCCGCCCCGGTCACAGCCAGCCGGAGCGAGGAGAGGTCGTAGTCCGAACGCCGGGGATGGTCGAGGATCGACTGGTAGAGGGTGGGAGGGCCGGGGAGCATGGTGATCCTCTCGGCCGCCACCTTCTCGAGGACCCGGTCGACGTCGAAGACGGGCTCGGGGACGATGGTGGCGCCGGCCAGGAGGCAGGCGACGATCCCGGCCTTGTAGCCGAAGGTGTGGAAGAAGGGGTTGACGATCAGGTAGCGGTCGCGCTCGGCCAGTCCCACCACCGACGCCCAGGTGGCGAACGTCCGCAGGGTCTGGGCGTGCGTCGTCATGGCCCCCTTGGGCCGGCCCGTCGTCCCGGAGGTGAAGATGATGTCGGAGAGGTCGTCGGGGCGCACGGCCCGCCAGGCCGCCATCACCTCGTGCTCGTCGACCCGGATGCCGACCAGTGCCCCCTCGCCCTCGACCACGCCCTCGGCCCCGGCCAGGAATTCGTGCCAGCCGAAGATGGGGACCTCGTCGGTGCGCGTCGGCTCGGAGAAGGTGCCCTCGTCGTCATCGCGAAGCAGGACGATCCGTTCCAGGTCGGGGACGTCCTCGTCCTCGAGGAGGGACGGGTAGTCGATCCCCAGGAAGCCCCGGACGCTGAACAACGCCTTGGCCCCCGACCGCTTCAGGACGTAGGCGGCCTCGGGACCCTTGAAGCGGGTGTTCAGGGGGACGAGGACGGCCCCGGCGCCCAGGAGCCCGAGGGCGGCGAGGACCCACTCGGCCATGTTCGGCGCCCAGATGGCCACCCGGTCGCCGGGGGTGATCCCGGCCGCCATGGCCGCCGCCGTGACCCGGAGGGCCTCGGCCTCGAGCCCGGAGAAGGACAGACGGAGCCCCCCGTCGACGAGGGCCTCGGCGTCACCGAAACGCGCCGCGGCGGCGGCGACGAGCCCGGGGACCGAGGTGTAGGCCAGATCGCCGCGCGGGTCCTCCTCCATCGGTGCCTGGCTCACGGGTGCTGGGTCACGGGTGCTGGGTCACGGGTGCTGGGAGGAGACGGAGAGAACCTCGCCGGACATGTAGGAGGAGTAGTCCGACGCCAGGAAGACGATGACGTTGGCCACCTCCCAGGTCTCGGCCCCGCGGCCGAAGAGCTCCGCGCGACCGGAGCTCCTCGAGGGCCTCGTCGGACATGACCCGGTTGAGAAAGGGATGGAGCGCCAGGGAGGGCGAGACGGCGTTCACCCGGATCCCCGCTTCGGCCCCCTCGGCGGCGGCGGTCCGGGTGAGGGCCATCACCCCGGCCTTGGCCGCCGCGTAGTGGGCCTGCTCCTTCTGGGCCCGCCAGCCGAGGACCGAGGCGTTGTTGACGATCACCCCGGACCCCCGGGGGATCATGTGGCGCATGGCGGCGCGGACGCAACGGAAGGTTCCCGTCAGGGTGACGTCGAGGACCGTCCCCCACTGCTCGTCGGTCATCTCCACGATCGGGACAGAGCCGCCGAGGCCGGCGTTGTTGACGGCGACGTCGATCCGGCCGTGCTCGGTGACGGCGGCGTCGTAGAGACCGAGGACGTCCGCCTCGTCGGTGACGTTGCAGGCAACGGCCAGGGGCCGGGTCCCCGTGATCTCGCCCAACCGGGCGGCCGCCTCCTCGAGGCGCCGGGCGTGGGCGTCGGAGACGACGACGGTGGCACCCTCCTCGGCGCAACGGGTGGCGGTGGCGAAACCGATCCCCGTCCCCGCCGCCGCCGTGACGACGACGACCTTCCCCTGGAGCAGCCCGTGACCCGCCGGCGGGTCCGGCGGACCGGGCGGGCCTGGCGGGCCCGTACCGGTGGCGCTCACGCCGGGACCTTGGGCTCGGGGGGGAGACCGAGGACCCGTTCGCCGATGACGTTGTGCTGGATCTCGTTGGAGCCCCCGTAGATGGTGTCGGCCCGAGAGAAGAGGAAGATCTTCTGGGTCTCCGACAATTCGTATGGTGGGGCCTCGGCCACGGTGGAATCGGTCCCGAGGACGTCCATGGCCAGCTCGCCCAGGTCGCGGTGCCAGGTGGCCCAGAACAACTTCGAGATCGAGGCCTCGGGAGGGGCGACGGGTCCCTCGACGCCGGTGAGCGACCGGAGGGTGTTCAGCCGGAGGATGAAGAGCCGGACGTAGGACTCGGCCAGCCGTTGCCGGAGGACGGGGTCGGCCGACCGGCCGTTCTTCCTGGCCCTCTCGAGGACTCCGTCGAGCTGCTTGTGGAAGTGGACGATGTCGCCCAGGAGCCCCACCCCGCGCTCGAAGGCCAGGGTGGCCAGCGCCACCCGCCAGCCGTCGTTCACCTCACCGACCACCAGATCGGCCGTCGTCCGGGCCCCGTCGAAGAAGACCTCGTTGAACTCGGCCGTCCCCGTGATCTGCCTGATCGGCCGGATCTCGATCCCCGGTTGGTCCATGGGGACGAGGAGATAGGAGAGTCCTCTGTGCCGGGGCCGGTCGGGATCGGTCCGGGCCACCAAGAAGCACCAGTCGGACCACTGGGCATACGAGGTCCAGACCTTCTGGCCGGTGATCACCCATTCGTCGCCGTCACGGAGCGCCTTCGTCTGGACGTTGGCCAGGTCCGAGCCGGCGTCGGGCTCGGAGTAGCCCTGGCACCAGAGCTCCCGCCCGCTGGCGATGGGCTCCAGGAATCGGCGCTTCTGGGCCTCGGTCCCGTAGGCGATCAGGGTGGGGCCGATCAGGCCCTCCCCCATCACCCCCACCCGGGCGGGGGCGTCGGCCCGGGAGTACTCCTCGTTCCAGATCACCTGCTGGGAGATCGACGCGCCCCGGCCGCCCCACTCGGTGGGCCAGCCGACGCAGGTCCAGCCGTCGGCCCCGAGGGTCCTCTCCCAGGCCGTCCGGATCTCACGGCCCTCGTGTTCCGAGCCGACGCGGTCCGAGACCGCGGGCGTCGGCGAAGGGACCGACCAGGCTCTTCTCCAGCCAGGTCCGGGCCTCGCGCCGAAAGGCGGCGTCCTCGGGGCTGTCGCGGAGGTCCATCGATCGGCGACGATACCAAAGGGGTCGAATTGCCCTTCCCGGCGGGAACAGGGGGGCGGGAGCAGGTGTTTTCCTTCTCGTGCGTCTGCTACCGAGATCCTTTTCCAGAACCACCCCGAGCACAGAGGAGGCTGCCGTGACGCCCGAGACCGTGAAGCCAGAAGTGGTGAAGACCGAGGACGAGTGGCGGGCCCAGCTGGGGACCGACCGCTACCACGTCCTCCGGGAGAAGGGGACCGAGCCGGCCTGGTCGGGGGCGCTCCTCGACGTCCACGACCCGGGGCTCTTCCGTTGCGCCGCCTGCGGGGCCGAGCTCTTCCGGACCGACGACAAGTTCGAGTCGGGCAGCGGCTGGCCCTCGTTCACCCGGGCGCTACGCGACGGGGTCGTGACGGAGCACGAGGACCGGACCTTCGGGATGCGCCGGACCGAGGTCACCTGCGCCCGCTGCGATTCCCACCTCGGCCACGTCTTCCCCGACGGTCCCGCCCCGACCGGCCAGCGGTACTGCATGAACTCGCTCTCGCTGGAGTTCGAGCCGGAGAAGCCGACGAGCTGACCGGCGCAGGAATCTCTGGGTGACGTTGGGCGGAGGTTGGGCGCACCGACGTCGAAAGGGACCAAAGGCCCCTGGTGGGGGCGTGGTCGCGAGCACACAGTGGGTGGTAGACGACCCGGTCGGGTTTGAAAGGGGTACTCGCATGAGGTTGCGCCGGAAGCTGCTCGGGAAGGACCTGGCCCGCGGTTGGGAAGCCCGGTCGGGGACACCGGCGGCGGAGCCCCGGGGGACGCGTGTCCTGATCGAGGGCGCCGACGGGGCCGACGCCTTCTCCTACTGGCAGCTCCTGACCGACAACGGCTACGAGGCGCAGTGGTGCCCCGGCCCCGGAGGTCACGTCGGGGGCCGGTGCCCGCTGTTGGCCACCGGGCACTGCGAGCTGGTCGAGAACGCCGACGTGGTCGTCTCGGCGCTCGGGATCGACAACGAGCCCTGCCGGAAGATCGTCGGGGCCATCAAGTCCGAGTACCCGGAGACCCCCCTGGTCGTCCAGGCCTCCCGGCGGGAGTTCACCCGGTGGGCGGAACTGATCGAGGGGAGTCGCGTCCTGCCCACCCCCGTCACCGGGCGGGCGCTGCTCGGTTCGGTCGAGGGCGTCCTCGCCCATCGGGACTGACGGCCGGATATTCCACGTCACCGGCGGTCCCCGATTCCCGGGGCCGGCGGCGGTAGCGTTCGGAATCCCCAAGAGTGAGAGGGGGCGGACGATGCCCGTGTACTACGACAAGGGGGAGGAAGATCAGCCCGTCTTCCATGTCTTTCTGGGTTGCCCCGAGGGCTCGAAGATCGAGATCGAGAACCGCATCGAGAAGCTGAAGAAGCGCGCCATCTGCAAAGAGTGTCTGGTCCTGATGAAGCAGGCGACCTGGGTCCAGCCCCACGATCATCACGAACACGAGCAGCTGCACCGCCACACCGGTAGCTGAGCGCCGGCGCCGCCCTGAAACTCCCCGGCCCTGCCGGGGACCGGATCAGCTCATGTGGGAGAGCGCCTCGATGAGGGCCAGGGAGTCGTCGGTCCGTCCGGCGAGCTCCCGCCGGGCGAATTCACGGAGGGCCTCCTCGTGGGCCACCAGGAGATCCGACTCGACCTTGTCGGCGGCGGAGATCTCGCCGATCCGGCGGTAGAGGGCGAGGAACTGGGTGGTGATGGCCTCGAAGGCGCCCATGAAATCGCTCCAGGCCAGAGGGGCGACCACCTCGACCAGTGTCTCGGCCTCTTCCACCGTCTGCGGGTCGGGGTCCGTCGGGAGACCGTTGCGGATCATGGCCGGGACGCAGGCCTCCCTCGTCCGGGCCTCGAGCAGGCGGAGGACCTCCATCTTCCGGCGATGTTCGGGGTCTTGCGCCGAGGCCCCGAAACCCCCGAAGACGATCTCGCCCGAGACCTCCCCCTGGTAGGCCTTGACCCACAGGACGGAGAGGTCGTCGTCGGCCGAGAAGATCGCCTCCGGTGTCTGTGGCTGGGCTGTCTCCTGAGAATTGTCCACTGTCAAACCCTAGGCCTTCGGTCGACCGTTGTCGTCGTTTCGAAGAGGCGTCGTCGGGGTGCTGCGGTCCGCCGGCTTCAACCCACGGTGATGGTGAACGTGGCGTTCGCCGATTGCTTCGGGTGACTCTTGTCGGTCACCGTCACCTCAAAGGTCTCAGTCGTGGCTTTGGCGGTCGGTGTTCCGGAGATCGATCCGGTGTCGTGATCGAGTTTGAGCCCCTTCGGGAGTCTTCCGGAGACCTTCCACCTGTAAGGGGCGATGCCGCCGGTCGCCTGGAGCTGGGTGCCGTAGCGGACTCCCACGTTGGCGCCCGGAAGAGATGTCGTCGAGATCTGAACCGGTTGAGGAGGGGCGATGGAAAAGTCTTCTTGGTTCTGGATCGGACCCGGACAGTAGATGACGTTCCCGCTTCCCTCGGTGCACGTCGAACCTGGATTGAAGGTCTGGAGAGGTTCGCCGTTGCACAGGACGTCGGTGAAATCGAGTGCCTGAAACGCCGGTATCGGGTCCGAGTGTGACTCCACAATCGCTTCGCAGGTCTTCCGCTTGGCCCTTGACAAGGACTGAGGTGGTGACGTCTCGATCCATCCTTGTGTGATGTCAGAGATGATCAAGGTGAACGTCGTGGCCGAATAGCTCACCGAGGCCGACATCTCGTCACCTTCGGAGATCGGCTCGTCATAGCTGACCAGACCGCTCGGGTACATCTCGTACCAGGCGAACTCGCAGGGGGTATTGCTGGGATCGGAGGCGCAGGGGGTCCCACTGGTGGCGTCGCACACCGTGCGGTCACCGGTCTGTTCGACGGTGTCGTCTCCTGAACCGTCCAGTCCGACCCACGTTCCGAACAGGGCGCTCGCTGCCGTGCAGGAGACCTCGGGGATGGTCCAGTCGGCCGACACGGAGTCGAACTCACCGGACGAGCCGTCTGCGACGTAGCCGGCCCAGTTGCTCAGACGGGGAGCGGTGGACCGCAACTCAGGACCAGCGGACGTCGTACCGGCCGGCCCGGTTACTCGGGAAAGGCTGCCGACCCGAGCCAGGTGGCCCATGGCCACGGCCGTCTGTGCGGCGTTGGCGGCGGCCGGTACCAACAGGACGACGATGGCCATCAGGACCACCGAGGCCAGTGCCGCCGGGCTCTTGGAAACTCCGTAGACGGGCGTCCCACTCGAACCACAAGGACGTGCCGATCCGGTCATGGCCACACCCCCCATTTCGACGGACTCTATGAGTCGCCTTGCATGGCGTAACGCCCAGGACTCCCGCTGGCAGTATCGGAATCTACCGCCGGATCCGCCGTGCCGCCCGCTCCGCCCCGACCGGTCAGGCTCTGCCCCCGGCCCTTCCGGCCCCGAGGACGGCCCGTGGTCGCGACAGGCGGGAACCTCGGCGAGCCCCGAGCCTCCCACCTGGACTTTCGGGCGAAGTCAGCCCCATCCGCCCTACGGTCGCCGGTCAGCCGATCTTCAGGAGATCCACGACGAAGACCAGGGTGTCGTTCGCGGCGATACCGGGCCCCTGCGACTGGTCGCCGTAGCCCAGGCTCGGGGGGATGATGAGTTCGCGGCGGCCACCGACCTTCATGCCCACCACCCCCTTGTCCCATCCGGGGATGACCTGTCCCTCTCCCAATGTGAACTGGAAGGGCTGGCCGGTCCAGGATGACTGGATGACCTTCCGCGCCGAGTAGGTGGCGAGCACGTATTGAACAGTGATGTTGTCACCGGCGGCGGCCGCCGCTCCCGTCCCCACGATCAGGTCGGCGCTCTCGAGCTGGGTGGGGGGAGCGCCCGGAGGGACGACGACGGTGGGCGCCGTCCCGGCCGACCCGGCCGGCGAACGGTCCGGCGCCGGAATGGAGGCGATCCCGGATGATCCAGCAGCAGCGACGCTCGAGGTGGTGGTGGAGGAAGCCGCCGTGGTAGCCGTGGTGGCGGTCGTGGGCGTGGTCGGAGAGCTGCCGCACCCGGCCAGCCCCAGGGCCGATGCCGACAGGACCACCGGCGCCCAGTTGCGAAGACGAGACATGGAACTTTGATCCTTTCCGACGACGAGGCAGATCCGCCGCGACGAGGCGGCTCGGTCGGGAAAACGGTAGTCGGTCGAAGACGGGCCCGGAATTCACCTGGCCGGGATCCATCCGAGCGGGACCATGAGCCCAGATCCGGTCGGATCCGCCAACCTCCGTCCGGTTTTCCGTTTTCCTGCTGCAACTGGTTGGGCACGTTCTTCCATGTCGACTGATACACCCTCATGGAACGCTGAACTCCGTGAGGGAGCCCCCGGTGCCCGAGACCCTCGAGGACATGCGCAACCACATGCACGCCCAACGGAACTGGTTGACAGGGCTCAATGTGGATGCGATGACGGGGTTCCAGGCGACGGAGGTCCTTGAGTTCGGGGCCAAGCTCGAACGGTTGGCGGTTGCCATGCAGATGTTGGTTGCCCCCAAGGTCGACGACACCTTTATATGGCGCCAGGAGGGCCACAGGTCGGCGGCCACCTACCTGGCCGAAAAGACGGGGACTACCGAGGGCAAGGCCATCGGTGTGCTCGAAACGGCCCGCCAGCTGGGCGATCTGCCCGAGACGGCCGCCTGCTTGAAGCGGGGTGAATTCTCAGCCGAACAGGTGAAGGAGATCGCCTCGGCCGCCACCGTCCATCCCGGAGCCGAAGGGGAGCTGATCGAGGCAGCGGCCCGCTCGGGCCTGAAGGGTCTGCGGACCCGGTGCCGCAGGACGAAATCCCTCGCCTCCTGGGAGAACGATGAGGTTGGCCGCGAGAACGCCATCCGAAAGAGCCGGTTCTTCCGGCATTACTGCGATCCCGACGGGGCCCTCCGAATCGAGGCCAGACTGACTCCAGCCGACGGTGCTCGGATCCTCGAGGCCGTCCGGGCCAAGGCGGGGTACTACTTCGACCAGGCTCGAGAAGCCGGACTCCACGAATCGATGAGTGCCTACTGCGCTGACGGGCTCGTCTCCCTGGCCGACGACGCCGTGTGCGGGAACGGCACCGGGATCGCCCGGCCCCATGTGATCCTGCGAGTGGACCTGGCTGCGCTGCGACGGGGCGAACTCGAACAGGGCGAAGGCCACTGCGGCGAGGTCTGTGAGATCCCCGGCGTGGGACCTGTCTCTCTGGCCACGGCCACGCGGATGCTCGGCGATTCGTTCGTGAAGATCGTGATGATCGACGGTGTCGACGTACACAGTGTCTGCCACCTGGGACGGACCGTGCCCGCCCACCTCCTGACCGCCCTCGAGGAACGGGATCCCGTTTGTGCCGTGCCGCGGTGTGAGAGCGACCACCTCCTCGAGGTCCATCACCTCATCGCATTCGCCGATGGCGGGCCGACGACACTCGAGAACCTCGTGCGGATCTGCCGGTGGCACCATGACCTCGTGACCTACGAGAAGTGGACGCTCGACGGACATCCGGGGGCTTGGGAGTGGCGCCCGCCGCCGGACTTCGACGGACTCTGACCAGCTCGATGCCCGTAAGGTGGATTCCATCTCAGTTAATGACCAAGCGATTTTCGAATAGCTCGAAGAGCGCAGCGGCTCGCGCTGCCTCCACTGCGCGTCCGGCACGCAAGAGTGCCCGCTCCACCTCGGCACAGACCTCACACGCTTCAAATGCTTCGCGTTTTGTCAATACGACCGAATTCGCAAAACGCACCGTCGTAGAGCACCGTCTAGGTCGGATTGTCATTGCGCTCTCGTTCGTCGGAGCCGGCGTCGGTGGGGTCCACGATGGACCGTCATGGCTGCCCGAACCGGGACTCGCTTTGCCGCCACGACACAAATCAGTAGAAATGCGATCCCGCCGGCCACGGCGACTTCCGACCAGACAATGGATCCGGTCATGAGCCACGTTGGTAAGACCATTAGTGTCCTCAGCGCTGAGGACCCCGCTTCCCCGACCGCGCTCGACATCGAGGACGTACCAAAGAACGTGAGCACAGCTACGAAGAACATCGTCGCTCCTCGGGAGTGCAGGGGCTAAGGCAATGACCGACCAACCCGGGTCCGCGATTCCGATGGCTTCGCGGACCCGGGCTATGTGTCGGTCAAGCCCTGGCAGCCTCTGCGTCGGCGGACAGGTCGGAGTGGCCCGAGGGATCTGCTTGATCGGGCGTGCGACGCTCGGTGCGCGAGATCTCCGCCGTCGCGAACCGCAACGAGGGGCCCACCTCGTCGGCCGTCAACTCCACACGGCTCCTCCGCTCGCCCGCCTCGTTTTCCCACGAATGCTGTTCGAGACGTCCCGCAACGATGACTCTCGCTCCCTTGACGAGACTCAGTGCAACGTTCTCAGCCAGTTCGCGCCAGCACACCACGTCGAAGAAGGAGGTCGCCTCCTCCCAGATATACGCTGACGAAGATCGCGAGAGACGCGACGACGAGGGCCAGAGATCCGACTGCGAGTACGGGCCGTCGGCGACGTCCCTTGGGATCGAGTCGAAGCCCCGGGGCACGGTTCCCACGATCCACCACTGGGCGTGTGAGCGTCGTCGACATAATCGAATCTCAGTTCCCGGATGCGGTCACTGTGCGACCCCGACGGACTCGATCTGCTCCACACGGACGGTCGTTGTGGTGGCTGTGTGCAAAGACGGAAGGATGCCACCGCCGTCAGCACCCACTGCAGTCCACGTGACCTTCCACGTCACTGTGGCGGTCACTGTGAAGGCACCGTCGTTTGGATCTCCGTCGCTACTTGGCTCGCTTTCCGAGGAGCGACGGTAGGTGTAGGAACACGAAGGGGATTGCAGATCCGCAGCGAGATTCGGATTGAAATGAGTCCCGGGACCGTTGCACTGGACCACTCCGCCGTCGCCCATGTTCCAGCTCACACTCTCCGGTGTCGCCACCGCGGTGGCGGTGACTCCACCGGCGGTCGCCGTCGCCTGGTCCACGCGCCATATATCTGGGTTGATGGCGAGCCACGTAGGAAGGTTGACCAAACTGAACGCCACGGGGTTGATCTGGATTGAAGGCGATGGCAGTCGAATGGACGCCGCCGCTTGCTCAGCGGCAGCAGTAGGGGTGTGGGCGATCACCGCAGCAGGCGTGGCCGCACTCGCCTCGGTCGGCACCCAGTCGACCTCGTCAATCCCGGCTGGACCGCCACACTTCAAGAAATACCACGCGCCCGGAGTCGGTCCTCCGGGTGCGAGATCGAATCCGGCCGAAGCAGCCAGCTCTACCGGGACATAGATGCACGACGGTCCTGAAGCGCCGCCGTCCCGGTAGGGGGCGGCTGGTGTCCTTGACGATCCCGGCGATGAGGAGGCGCTCGTGACACCGACTCGGGCGGTGTCTCCCCCGTCGGACCCTGTCGCGTTCCCCGCATACGCAGCGGCGGACCACCCGGCCAGCACGAAGAGCAGGAGCAGGACCCCAACGCCTCTTATCCGATTGGACATGTCTTCGTCACTTCCTGCTTTTCCGCCTTCAACACGCTGTGAGAGCCGGCGGCACGCTCAAACAGCAGCAGCGCTTCACGAATAACCGACTCCACCGCTTCCACATCGACGGGCCGGAGGGCACGGGCCATGACCATATGAAGCGTTCAACGTTTCGCTCAATGGAAGCTTTGTTCACCATTGACCGTCGGCCCCGGTCGGCGGGAGACAGCCCCGACGGGTTCCTTCCCCCTGGTGCCGCTTCCCGCAACGACCGAGACGTCGAGTCGTGGACGTTTGATGCTGTGAGAGGTCGGTCCACGTCCGAAGAGTGCGTCAACCAGCTAGCTGAGTTTCTCGCGGAAACCTTGCGTCACCCCTTGCTACCAGGGCGTCCCGGGCGAATGGGTCACAGGGACGCTCACCTACGCCCGCTCAGGGACGGGGGAACCGCGTAGGCTCGGTCCATGATCCCGGGTGAGGGTGGGGAGGGGGGGCCGCAAGTGAACCAATTGACGGCCGTTGACGTAGAGACGGGTGTGGAAGACAGATCTCTCGACCTCGGCTCGGTGGCAGCCGATGGCCACGGGACGATCGCCGATCTGGCCCGCACCTTCGAAGCGGTGGTGGCCAACGTCCGCTCCTCCTACCTCGGGAAGGACCTCACCGTCCGGCTGTCGCTCTGCTGTCTCATGGCCGAAGGCCACCTCCTCGTCGAGGACCACCCGGGCGTCGGGAAGACCACCCTGGCCAAGGCCCTGGCCCGCTCCCTCGGTCTCGGCTTCGGCCGTGTCCAGCTCACCGCCGACCTCCTTCCCGCCGACGTCACCGGGGCCGTGGTCTTCGACCGCGACACCGGTGTCCTCGCCTTCCGGCCCGGACCCGTCTTCACCAACGTCCTCCTGGCCGACGAGCTCAACCGCGCCTCCCCGAAGGCCCAGTCCGCCCTCCTCGAGGCGATGGAGGAGCGCCAGGTCTCGGCCGACGGCATCTCCCATCCCCTCCCCCGACCCTTCATGGTCATCGCCACCCAGAACCCCTTCGACGCGGCCGGGACCTTCCCCCTCCCCCACAGCCAGCGCGACCGCTTCCTCCTCCGCCTCGACCTCGGCTACCCCGACCGCGAGACCGAGGACCTCCTTCTCTCCTCGGCGGGAACACGTCCTTCACCCGAAGACCTCTCCCCCGTCGGGAGCCCGGAGTTCCTGGCCGCCTTCGCCGCCGCCGTGGACTCCACCTTTCTGGGCCCGGAGGTGAGGGGATACGTCCTCGACATCGTCCACACGACTCGCCACCATCCCGATCTCCTGGTCGGCGCCTCCCCGCGCGCCGCGCTCTCCGTCGTCCGGGCGGCGTCGGCCATCGCCGTCACCCAGGGCCGTAGCTACGTGACCCCGGACGACGTCAAGCTGGTGGCCGAGCCCACCCTGGCCCATCGCCTCCAGGCCCACCCGGCGGCCGAGCTGGCCGGCGCCACCACGTCGGCCACTGTCACCGACATCCTCTCCCGGCTGCCGGTCCCGGTCGGCGCCAGCCGCTAGCCCGGTCCCGTCCGGCGCGGTTCGGTCTCGTCCGGTGGTCTCGTTCCGGGGACTCGTCCTCTCCACCGGCGCCGGCGCCCTCGCCGTCGTCGGCCTCGGTTACGGCGTCGAGGAATTCATCATGGTGGCCATCGCCCTCGGCGTCCTCCTCGTCCTGGGGGCGATCTCGGTCTTCTGGCGCTCCCGCACGGCGCGCCGCTCACTACGCCTGGAGCTCCTCGTCCCGACCATGGAGGTCTCCATCGGCCACCCGGCGACAATGGAACTCCACGTCACCAATTCGGGTCGCTCCACCATTCCGTCGGTCCGGATCGAGGCTCCGGCCCGCCACTGGACGGTTTCCTATCCCGGTCTCGGGGCCCGGCCGGCGACAGCCGACGCTCCCCTGACCGGCGCCACCGACGGCAACCCCCTGGTCGCCCTCTCCCACGCCCTGGCCTGGTCGGTCCCCCTCCCCGATCTCCCCCCGGGCACGGACACCACCGTCCGCATCCCCGTTCCCACCTCCGTCCGCGGCGTCGTCACCCTCCACCCCGTCGGCATCTGGTGCGAAGACCCCTTCCGCCTCTTCGCGTCGCAGGCAGCGGCGGGCCCGTCGGCGCACATGATCGTCTGCCCCGTCCCCGACCTGACTCAGGCGGCCCGCCTCCCCGCCCACATCGTCGTCTCGGGCCGCCCCTCTGACGCTCGTCCCGGCGCGGCGCCGTCGGCATCGGTGGCCGGTGACGACCTCTCGTCCCTGCGCCCCTATGTCCCCGGCGACCGCCTCACTCGGCTCCACTGGCCGGCCTTGGCCCGCACCGGCGAGCTCGTCATCCGCGACTTCACGGCCCCCGAATCGGGCCGACTGGCCCTGCTCGTCGACCTCCGGCCCTCGTCCCACGGCGACTCCTCCTTCGAGGCGGCCATCGCCCGCACCGCCGCCCTCGGGGCCCGCGCCCTGGCCGACGGCGTCTCCGTCGAGCTCTGCACCTCCGCCGGCGAACGCCTCGAGCTTCCGGCCGGTACCGCCGGCCGCCAGGCGCTCGTTCGGGCCCTGGCCCTCCTCGGGCCCACCAACCCCCCCACCTCGTCGGCTCTCCGCTGGACGGGGCGCACCTCCGGCAGCGCCGTCTGGGCCGCCGCCGGGGTCGGCGACGAGGGCATGGTCCTCGTGACCACCGATGCCGGTGCCTCGAGCGCGCTCCCCGAGGTCCTCCAGCGACGGGCCTCCGTGGAGGTGGTCCGGTGAGCCAGCCGCGCCGTCTCGGGGCCGACCTCGTCGCCGACGCCAGTCTGCTGGCCGTGGCCCTGGCCGCCGGTCTGGGTGCCGCCCGGCTGGCCCGGACGCCGGGCAGCACCCATGTCCTTCTCCCCATCGCCGCCTGCGTCATCGCCGGCCACGTCGTCGTCTCGCTCGTCCGCTCCCTGCGGATGCCCGACCCCATCCCCTCGGTGGGGGGGATTCTGGCCGTCGCCCTGGTGGCCATCTGGACCCTCCTACCGGCGGCCACGCGGATCGGGATCCCCACCTCCACCACGATCCGGGTCCTCCTCCGCCGCTTCAGCGACGCCGGCACCGTCATCCGCTCCCACCCCACGCCGGTCCCGGCCACCTCCGGGGTGGTCCTCTGCCTGGCCGCCGGCGCCGGCCTGGCCGCTGTCTTCGCCCGCACCCTCTGGACCTGGCAGGAGATCCGGCCACCGGGGGCCCGGCGGCCCCTCGTCGCCCTCTTCCCCACCTTCGGCCTCTTCTGTTACACGGCTCTCCTCAGCTCCGACATCGACCGTGTCACCGGAACGGCGCTCTATCTGGCCACAGCTCTGGTCTTCCTGACCCTCGCCGACCGCCCCGACGTGGCCCGGCGCCGCCTCTCCTGGCGGTCGGGGACGGCGGCGGCGCTGGCCATGGGGGCGGTCGCCGTCGTCGTCCCGGTGGCCGCCAGTCCGGGGCTGGCCGGGCTCAAACTCGACGCCATCCCGTTCTCCCACGGCGCCGGGAACGGATCGGGACCGGGAGTACCGGGGGGAAGCGGTGGCGACGTCGCCGGTGTGGGCGCCCTGAACCTCATCGACAACATCCGCGCCGTCCTCACGGCCCAGAGCAACCTGACCATGTTCACCGCCTTCACCCGCACCCCCACCTACTGGCAGGTGGCCACCTTGACGCGCTTCGACGGGACGGCCTGGCGCCCCGACCCGGCCACCAAGGCGGCCGCCGAGGACGCGCCGCAGTTGGTCCCCATCGCCCTCCCCGTCCTCACCGAGCCGGCGGCCACCAAAACCTTCACCGTGGGCATCTCCATCGGCAATCTCCGCAGCAACCTCCTCCCCGTCCCGCCCTCCACGGTGTCGGTCAGCCGGGCGAACTCGGTCCAGGTCGAGCCCGGGATCGGCGTGATCCAGCCGTTCGCCAACCCGGCCGACCTCACCTACGACGCCACCGCGCGCCTCCCCTCGGCAGCCGACCTCTCAGCGGAGACGTCGGTGGCCGCCCTCGACGCCTCGGCCCCCGCCGCCGATCTCCAGCCCTACCTGGCGCTGCCGCCGGTCGCGCCGGCCGTCATCCGCCTGGCCCACCAGATCGTGGCCCACGCCAGGGGACCGGCGGCCGAGGCCACGGCCCTCGTCCGCTACTTCACCGTGGGGAAGAAATTCCGCTACACCCTCACCCCCCCCCCGGTGAGCGGCCGCGACGCCCTCTCCTCCTTCCTCTTCAGCACCAGGGCCGGCTTCTGTCAACAGTTCGCCGGCGCCTACGGCGTCCTGGCCCGCATCGACGGACTCCCCACCCGCCTGGCCATCGGCTTCACCACCGGCTCGACCACCAAACGCGACACCTACGCCGTGGCCGGAGCCGACGCCCACTCGTGGCCCCAGGTCTACCTGGGCCCGGCGGCGGGATGGGTGTCCTTCGAGCCCACCCCGGCCACCACGGACGAGGCCCTCGGTGCCGGCGTGGAGAACGGTGCGAAGACGACCACCCCGTCGTCGCGCCCCATCACCATCACCTCCACCACCCTCTCCGACAAACGCCTCCAGGGCGTCGGCATCAAGGCGCCGGCGGGCACCAAGGGTCTGGGCCCGACCTCGGCGCCGGCGATCTCGGCACCGCACCATGCGGCCTGGGGGGCGGTCGTCCTCATCGCCCTCGGTGCCGCTGTGGTCATTGTCACCGCCTCGGTGGCCGGGCCGTGGTTGTGGCGCCGTCGTCGCCCCCGCCTGCGGCGGCGCCGCTTCGCCCGCATGACGGCACCGGGGACGGAGATCCTGGCGCGCTGGGAACAGGCCGCCTCGGTCCTGGCCCGGACCGGCCTCGGACGCCGGGAGTCCGAGACCCTCGAGGAGCACGCCGCCCGCCTGGTGGCCCGCTCCTCCGGACCGACGGTCGCCTCGGTCTTCGGTCCCGATCCCGGAGCAGCACCGGGATCCGACGCCCCCGCCGGGCGGGCCCTCGAGGCGTACCGGGCCCTGGCCGCTCTGGCGGCGCAGGCCAGCTACGCCTCCGACCCCTGCACCGATGCCGACCTGGCCGAGGCCCGCCGGCTGAGCGAGGAGCTGCGTGCCGCGCTCCGCCGTGGCGCGCCGGCGAGTGGCGCCACCAGCTCCCGCCCATAGGCTCACCGCCGTATGTGCGGACGCGTCGATCTCCATACCCCCCCGTCGCAACTGGCCCGACTCCTCGAGGTCCAGCTGGCCCAGGGCGTGGATCCCGACGGCGCGCCGAGCTGGAACGTCCCCCCGACGCACCGTCTCTACGCCGTCGTCGAGTCACGCCCCCTCACCGACGACGGCACCCGTGGCGATGACACCGTCAGGCTCCTCGACCAGTTCCGCTGGGGTCTCGTCCCCCACTGGGCCAAGGACGTCCGCATGGGCAACAAGATGATCAACGCCCGGGCCGAGACGGTGACCAAGACGCCGGCCTACCGCTCGGCCTTCGCCTCCCACCGCTGCCTGATCGTGGTGGACGGCTTCTACGAGTGGCGAGTCCCCGACAATGCCGAACCCAAGAGGAAGGTGCCCTACTACTTCCACCGTTCAGACGGCCGGCCCCTCACCTTCGCCGGTCTCTACGAGACGTGGTGGGACAAGTCCCGCTCCCCCGATCCCGATCCCGAGACGCTTCTGCGGACCTGCACCATCATCACCACCGAGGCCGGCCCCGACATGGTCGAGGTCCACGACCGGATGCCCGTCATCCTCGACGGCGACGTCATCGACACCTGGCTCGACCGCCGTTCCGGTGACATCGCCGCGCTTCGCGCCATGCTCCTCCCGGCGCCGGCCGGCACCCTTCTCCGTCACCCTGTTTCCACCGAGGTGAACAGCCCGCGCCACGACGGTCCCCAACTTCTCGCTGACGTCACGTCCTCTTAGTGCCGCATCAGGCAACGTTGCCGCTAGCTCCGATGCTCGGGCGGGAGGGCATACGTGACCTGAGCCTTCGCCACGAGCTCCTCGGCTCCAGAGGTCCGCATCGCAACGTCGATTACCACCAACGTCTTCCCGAGTTTGATGACGGTTCCCTCCGCCATCACGTCGATGGGCTGGGGTCGACGAAGAAAGTCGATGTGAAGGCTCGTCGATACGGCCGACACAACAGGTCCGATCTGGGCGAGGACAGCGCACCAGGCGACGGCGTCGGCCAGAGCCATCAGCGCGGGCCCGGAGACGGTACCTCCGGGACGGATATGAGCCTTGGAAGCCGGTAGCCGGAGGCACACTCCCGACTCGGTGACAGCCTCCACGTCGTAGGACGCATCGGTCTCGGTCAGTATTTTCTGGACAGCTACCATGTCCATCTTTGGCACGGTGGGGAAGCTTACCGTCGACTCCTCATCCTCCGACCGGGCAGTGCTCCTGACAGTTCGTAGCGACCCGCCACCGGTAGTGGGGATCGATACCACTCGGCACGACTAGATGCAGTCTGACAAGAGGTCCACCCGGAGCACTTCACCGGCATCGACATCTGCAGATTGCGGGGAAGTCCCCGCTGCAGAAGACGACACCGAGTAGGCACCGGGAGCAACGACGAACCTGTAGATGTGCCTACCCGTCACGGTCTGAGTCGCTACGGACCTGCCACCTGAGCCGAGAGTGACGACGACGGGAATGCCGGCGAGTTCGGCAATCGTCGAGGCTTGGGGATGACATGGGGTCGCTACACCAGTGACCACGCCACGCACTGGCGCCGGGGACGTAGCAGCTGCGGGGGAGGTCGTAGCTGACGAAGCCAGATGACCGTGTCCGCATCCAGTCAAGGCCATGCCAGCCACCACGACGCTCACCGCTTGCCAGGAAGGACGCGTCTTGAAGGCCATGCTCATTATGACGATTCGCCGGTTGCCGGAGTTCCCGGGCTGGCCGTCATTTCGTGGGTGGCCGAGCGGGTGGATGACCGACGAATCCGCGACAATCGTGCATGTCCGACGCGCTTACCTTTGAGCCTTTCCCGCGCTCGGCGCTCGACGTCTGGCTCGAGAACACGCTCGTCAATTACGTCAAGGAGCGAGTGGAGGCCGGAGATTCGCTGGCGGAGGCCGAAGCCAATGCCAATGCTTCCGTCGAGCGCCTGTTTCCTGACGGCTCGCCGGCCCCTGGTCAGCTCATCGGGCACCTGGTCTCTTCGTCGCAGCACATCGGCTACCTCTGGCTCGGGCCGGCTGGTACTGACCCAGAGCGGTGGTGGATCTGGGACGTCGTGATCGACGAGGAGTTCCACGGTCGCGGTTACGGGCGTGAGGCCATGTTCCTCGCTGAAATGCTCGCCCGCAGGCATGGGGCCTCGACGATCGGGCTGAACGTCTTTGGGCACAACCACGTGGCGCGAACTCTCTACTCCTCGCTCGGCTACCAGGAGACAGCAGTACAGATGCGCAAGACCCTCCAATCCGGGTGATCCCGCCTGGGACAGCATCCTTCACCGGGTCCTTGCCGACCCTCTCCGGTGGGAGGGCAGGAAGGCGGCGGTATCGGGCACCGCTGTGAAAGCCTGGGTGAGGTGGCCGATGACACGTCGAAGCCGGACTCAGAGGCTCAGCCGTCATCCCGGAAGTTGACCGGGCGATCAGGCGACCTCGAGTCGTGACCGCGCCCGACGTCGGGACACCGGCTCCGGCAACGGTTGATCCGGGCTATGACGACCGAGGCTCATGGATCCCCACCGGCGCCATGATCGCAGCCAGGATCACCGAGCTGCGCAAGCGCCGTGGACTGATGATCACCCTGATCACATTGACGATAGGGTTCCCGACACTCTTCCTCGTCATCCGGCTCTTGCTTCACGCCTTCCTGCCGCACTCGTACGGACCGGCCGGTGGGTTCGAGGTATTCGCCACCCTCACCGCCGGCGTGCTCTACATCTTCGGGTTCATCGCCGCCATGACCTTGGGAGCCACCGCAGGTTGCTCCGACCTCGCCGACGGGATGTTCACGCAGCAGGTGGTGACCGGGCGCTCGAGAGTGGCGCTCTTCCTGGCCCGCATCCCGGCCGGCTTGGCCATCATCATCCCCATGGTGGCCGTCGCATTCACCGTCATCTGCGCGGTCTGCGCCTTCTCCGCCCCGTCCGGTTTCGACTTCCAGGGCACCACCGTGCCCCTGGGTCTGTCCCTCCATGGATACGAAACCTGGGCCGCCGATCATCCGGATCTGATCATCTGCGACTTCCCCTACAACGGGCCGTGCCCGGAGAACGAACCCGAGCCAAACACCCCGCTGTCCAGGACGCTGGCCGAGCGCCAGGCCGAGCAGAACTTCCCGACCTACGCCGTGACCTACAACTCACCGCCCTTCAGCCTGATGATCAGGGCGGGACTCTGGCTCGAGCTCGAAGTGATCATCGCCTGCGTCTTCGGTCTCGGGTTCGCCTCTCTCCTGGGACAGCGACTGGTTCCGATCATCCTGATGATCGTGTACGAGATCATCTTCCGACCGCTCTTACTGTCGACGAAGTTTCCCCACCTCGTCAACCTTCAGCGGCCCCTGGTCATCGAACTGGCTGTGGCCCATTTCGAACCCGCCGGGATTGGTCTCAACTACGTGGTCGCGAACGGACCCGCTGGCCTTCGAGACTCGTCGTACTTGGTGCCGGAGTCGACGGCCATCGCGGTCGCAGTGATCGCGGCCTGGTTGGTGGTCTGGACGGTCTTGGGCGCGTGGAGAATGGCGACCAGGGACGCTTGAGAGACGCCGGGCTCGACTCCACTGGATATCTGGCGATCCCGTAAGTATCGGATATCGAGAGCGACACCCCGGATGGTGGCGTCCGGACGTCCCCTCAGTCGTCGTCCCCGTCGAAGCCGTCCTCCCCGAAGGCAAAGCAGGTGACACCGGCTTCCCGCGTGGACGAGAACAACTCGGACTCGATGTCGTCCTCGACGTACACCGGCTCCGCTGATTCGTTCGCTCGGGTGGTCACCGGAAACGTCGTCATCGATCGCACCTCCGTCTGGTCCCGAACCCCATCATGACGCGCCCGGGTGCCGAATTCGCAGGTACCGGGTGGTAACTTCCGGCGCCCGCTCGGGCTAGTGATGTCCGCCCGAGGCCAGGAGGACGAGGTCGAGAAAGGCGAACACGGTGGTGGCGGCCATGATCGAGCGGACGATCCAGGCGGTGACCCGCCTGCCGCTCTGGGTACGCGTCGCCGTGACCCTCCGAACGGGCAGACCGGTATGGGGGCTCACGAGACGCACCGGGGGTCCGCCGGACGGCGCCGCCCCGGGGGGGAGTCCGCTCACGACAGGTCAGCGCCCCAGGAGGGCCGCCCCGGCATCCTCTCCAGAAGCCGCAAAAGCTCCCGACCGAGAACGAGCACGACCAGGGCGAAGACCATGAGCCACGACACGGTCTCGAGGTGGCGACCGCGCAGCAGATCGACGGCCGTCACGGCCAGCACCACCAGCACAGGCGCGTACGGAGCGACCAGAGAGATCGTCGACTCCTCGGCGTCGGAGATCTCCGGTGCTGGCGCCGTCATCGCCCACAGGGCTCCCAGAGCGATCAAGAGGTAACCCGCCACCCAACCGGTGTCCAGGAAGTTCCCCCCGTTGTAGCTGTTCACCTCCGTCAGATAGGAGAAGGCACTGTCGGACACGGCGAAGGCGATCACCCCGGCCATCACCAATCCCAGGCGTATCCGTCCCGTCCGCCCCGCTCGTGCGATCAGGATGATCACGAGCGAGACCATGACCACGTCACTCACCGGGTACGCCAGTGAGATGACTTGCTTCAGCACGCCCCCCTGGTGGGATCGGTAGAGGGGGCCGAGAATGGTGGCCCAACTGGCGAACAGCAGTGACGTGGCGATGATGCAGCCGTCGAGAACCTCCTGCAGGTGCGCACCGCGTCGCCGACGTCCCATCGGGTAGAGCAGGAGACCGGCGAAGGCGAACGGCACGGCAGCCAGGAATCCCACGTCGGCCAACGAGGGAAAGGGGACAGGGACGTTCCTGACGAGGGCGAAGTAGCACCAGACGACCTCCCCGACGCCCCAAGCGAAACTCGACACGGCCAAGAGGGCCCAGGTGACCCGGCCGGGAACACCCCGGAGAGCGGCGGCACCGCATACGGCGGTGGCGCACCAGGCGGCAACCAGTTGGCCGAGGTCGTCCACCTCGAGAGTCACGTGGGCGCCACCGAGATCGAAGACGATCCAGAGAAGGAAGACGAGGGTCATCCCCCCGGCCACCACCGCTCCCACCACGAAAGGCCGTCTCCGGCGCTCCCGGTGGGGAGAGCGCTCTTCAAGAAGTCCCACGGATCCCTGTCGACATCGACTCCGACCCCGGCGTAGGGCCGAAAGACCTTTCTCCCACCGCCAGGCACCCACGTACGGCCCGGATCGGTCACGCCCCGTCGGGGGAACCCTGGAACCGAGGGCTAGCCCTGGCTGAACGAGAGCTTGTCGGCCTCCCAGAACGAACGCAGGGCCACGAGCTCCCCCGCCTCGTTCACCTTGTAGATGTTCACGATGGGGACGATCCCGACCTGGTTGCCGGGGAGCGTGATCCGGATCTGGCCGACGTTGGCCACCTCGGAGCCGCATTCATAGGAGTCCCGGATGGTGAACTCGATCTTCTCGCTCGTCGAGATCACGTTGTCGTAGAAGGCGGTGATGGCCTCCTTGCCCCTATGCCCCTTGGCGTCGGGGTCGAACAGCGACGGGCCCACCGGGTCCTCGACGACGGCATCGTCGGCGAAGAGGGCCAGCCACCCGTCGCGATCCCGTGCCTCGGTCAGAGCCATCGACTGCTTGGCGGCGTCGCGTGCTGCACCCATTTTGATCCCCTCTCGCTCGTCGGTCTGCTCTTCTCTGTTCCGGTCCTCTCACGGCGCGGCGCGGGACCCGGCGATCACCGTGTCGGCGAACCGCCGCAGGTTGTCTATCTTCACCTGGAGCGGTTCGGTGTCGGGCCCCACCGTGTACGGCCACCGGAACCCGACGATCACGTCGGTGACCCCCTGTTCCTCGAGCCGACGGACCCCGTCGACGCTGTAGGCGTCGAGGGAGATCACATGCGTCTCGAACGGCTCGTCGACCCGACCGGCCTCGGCCCGCAGCTGGCCCAGCCGCTCGAGCAACCCCGGCAGAGCCTCCGGGGCACCGCCACCGTGCATCCACCCGTCCCCGCTGTAGGCGGCCCGGCGCAGGGCGGCTTCGCCGTGGCCGCCGACGAGGATGGGGACGGGCTCGGACGGGACCGGCGCCATCTTCACGGCGGGTACCTCGTAGACCTTCCCGTGGTACTCGGCGTAGCCACCGGCCAGGAGACCCCTGATGACAGCGATCGACTCGTCCATCCGGACCCCGCGCCCGGCCCACGGCACGTCGAGCAAGGTGTAGTCCTCGGGCCACGGGCTCGTCCCCACTCCCAGTCCGAGCCGGTTCCCGGTGAGCACGGCCACCGAGGCCACCTGCTTCGCCACCAGCACCGGGTGGCGGATGGGGAGCTTGATCACGAAGGTGACGAAGCGGATCGTCTCCGTCACCGCGCCCAGGGCGGGGATGAGCGAGAAGGGCTCGAGGAACGGTTTGTCCTCCAGGAACTCCCGCGTCCCGTCGGGATTGAACGGATAGGTGGCGTCGGAGTGCTCCGGATAGGCGATGGAGTCGGGGACGATGAAGGAGTCGTAGCCCGCCTCCTCGGCCGCCCGGGCCAGCGGCACGTAGAACGACGGGTCGGTCATCGACTCGGCGTAGCTGAAGCGCACGGCCCTCTCCTCCGAGCGCTCTCGGCGCTAGGCGTTCGGCGTCTCGCCCGAGGCGGCCGCCTTGCGCATCTGCTCGATCCTGTCGATCATCCCCATCCGCTCCACCCCGACCTCGCCGAACCGGGCGGCGATCTCCTGGGGCGTCCAACGACCCTCTGTCGTCATCTCGCGCACCTCGACGGGCTGGTTCCAGACGGCGATCCGTGAACCGACGGCCGTATACACCTGGCCGGTCACGTCCTGGGCCTGATCGGACAACAGATAGACGACGAGGGGGGCGACGTCCTCGGGGTCCCCGTTCTCGGCCAGCCCCGAGGGAACGTTGGCCGACATCCGGGTCCGGGCGATGGGGGCGATGGCGTTGGCCCGCACGCCGTAGCGGTAGAGGCCCACGGCTGCCGACCGAACCAGAGAGACGATCCCACCCTTGGCCGCCGAGTAGTTGGCCTGGGCCACGCTGCCCACGTAGGCACCCGACGTGAAACCGATCAGCGAGCCCGACTCCTGCTTGCGCATGATGGCGGCCGCGTGCCGGAACACGGTGAAGTGGCCCTTCAGGTGGGTGGCGATCACGGCATCCCACTCGTCCTCGGACATGTTGAAGAGCATCCGCTCCCGCAGGATCCCGGCCACCGCCACCACACCGTCGATTCGCCCCCACCGCTCCACGGCGGCATTCACGATCCGCTCACCGCCGGCCATCGTGCTCACGTCCTCGGCGACGGCCACCGCCTCACCGCCGGCCGCCTCGATCTCCTTCACCACGGCGTCGGCCACGGCGCTGGTCGGGTCTTCACCGGCGAGCCCGACACCGATGTCGGCCACCACCACCTTGGCGCCCTCCGCGGCACAGGCCAAGGCGCAGGCCCGGCCGATCCCGCCTCCGGCTCCGGTGATGACCACGGCCTTGCCGTCGAGGAACCCTGCCACCATCCATCCTCCGGTGATCTCGCTGGGTGTCTGCCCGGGCACCGGCCAACGGCGCATTTTGCGACGCGCCGACCGGGGCAGGCGGCTTGACGCCTGCGAGAACACGTTCTAGCGTCGGTCGGCAGTCGAGCGCCAGTCCGGTGCTCCTGAGCCGGGCCGGACCGTCGGGCGACGTCGTCGGGTCCCGGCCACGCGAGGGGGAGACACAGGTGGCCGACTTCGGATTCTGGGCGATGGCGCAAGAGGAGCCGGAGCACCTCGCCCTCGTCGGCCCCGACGGCACCGAGCTGAAGGCGGGCGAGCTCCTGGGCCGGGCCAACCAGGTCGTCCACGGCCTGCGGGCCCTCGGGCTCCGCCCGGGCGACACGATCGCCTTCGTCCTCCCCAACTGCGTCGAGGTCTTCGAGATCTATCTCGCCGCCCTCCAGGCGGGCTGGTACATCGTTCCCATCAACCACCACCTGGTGGCGCCCGAGATCGCCTACATCATCACCGACTCCGAAGCCCAGGTCTTCATCGGACACGAGCGCTTCGCCGAGGCGTGCCAGCTGGCGGTGGAGGAAGCCGAGATCCCGGCCAGCCGGTGCCTGGCCGTCGGCGACATCGGCGGATTCGCCTCCTACACCGAGATGCGCGAGAACCAGAAGACCGACCTCCCCAAGAACCGCAGCCTGGGCGACACCATGAACTACACCTCGGGCACCACCGGCAACCCCAAGGGGGTCCGACGGGAGTTGTCGGGGGCCAATCCCGACGACGCCGCCATCGGACTCGGCGGGCTCCTCCTTCTCTTCGGCATCCAGTCGCGCGACGACAACGTCCACATCGTCGGCTCACCGCTCTACCACACCGCCGTCCTCCGCTTCTCGGGAGCGGCCATCCACATGGGCCACACCGTGGTCCTCATGGACAAGTGGACGGGTGAGGCCATGCTCGAGCTGATCGAGCGCTACCGGGTCACCCACTCC
This sequence comes from uncultured Acidimicrobiaceae bacterium, assembly GCA_963800065.1. GTDB lineage: Bacteria > Actinomycetota > Acidimicrobiia > Acidimicrobiales > UBA8190 > CAWJFJ01. The sequence goes on from CAWCZO010000011.1 coordinate 545,131, forward strand.
CACATGGTCCCCACCCAGTTCCACCGCCTCCTGGCCCTCCCCGAGGAGACGCGCAACCGCTACGACCTCTCCTCGCTCCGCCACATGATCCACGCGGCGGCCCCCTGCCCCATCGACACCAAGCACGCCATGATCGCCTGGTGGGGTCCCGTCATCGACGAGTACTACGCCGCCTCCGAGGGCGGCGGCACCATCGTCAACACCGAGGAGTGGCTCGCCAAGCCGGGGACGGTCGGCAAGGCCTGGCCCATCTCGGAGATCGCCATCTTCGACGACGACGGCAACCGTCTCGGTCCCAACCAGATCGGCACCGTCTACATGGCCATGGCCGGGGGCGCCAACTTCGAGTACCACAAGGACAAGGAGAAGACCGAGAAGAACCGCATCGGGAAGTTCTTCACCGTCGGCGACGTCGGCTACCTCGACGACGACGGCTTCCTCTTCCTCTCCGACCGCAAGATCGACATGATCATCTCGGGGGGCGCAAACATCTACCCGGCCGAGATCGAGAACGTCCTCCTCTCGCATCCCAAGGTGGTCGACGCCGCCGTCTTCGGGATCCCCGACGACGACTGGGGCGAGCAGGTGAAGGCCGTCATCGAGCCCGTCGACGGCGTCGAAGGCACACCGGAGCTGGCCGCCGAGATCCTGGCCTGGTGCGAAGGCCGGCTGGCCAAGTTCAAGACCCCCAAGACGATCGACTTCACCCACGACCTGCCCCGGGACCCCAACGGGAAGCTCTACAAGCGCAAGCTCCGCGACCCGTACTGGGAAGGACGCGAGCGCGCCGTCTGAGCGCCGACCATGGCCACATCTGACCGGGACCAGGAGCTGACCGTCCGCACCATCGAGTCCTCGGAGATCGACGGATGGATCGCCTGCATGGCCACCGGCTTCCTCTCCCATCCGGCCGACGGCGAGGGCGAGTACCGCCTGGCCGACATGGACCTGACCCGGACCTGGGGCGCCTTCGACGGGTCCCGAGTGGTCGGAACACTGCGCTCCTTCCCCACCCCCCTCACGGTGCCAGGGCCGGCCGAGGTGCCCTCCGCTGCCCTCACCAACGTCACAGTGGCGCCCACCCACAGGCGTCGCGGACTGCTCACCCGGATGATCACCGCCGACCTCCGGGCGTCGGCCGAGCGGGGGGAGCCGGTCGGCATCCTCATCGCCTCGGAATACCCCATCTACGGCCAGTTCGGCTACGGCGCCGCCGTCGACGCCGCCACCTACGCGGTCGACACGCGGACGGCCCAATTCCTCCGGCCCGGAACCGGCAGCGTCGAGCTCGTCGACCTCGCCACCCTCCGATATGAGGGGCCACCGGTCTACGAGCGCGTCCGCGCCGGGCAACCGGGCGCCATCGGCCGAACAGAGCGGTGGTGGGACCAGACCCTCCACCAGGTCGAGGTGCCCGGGACCACGCCGGTGAAGGGCTACCAGGCCGTCTATCGCGCTCCCGACGGCGAGGTCCAGGGCTACGTCCGCTACACGGCCACCCAGGAATGGGACCACATGCGGCCCAAAGGCGCCCTCTCCATCATCGAGTTGGTCACCGCCACTCCGGACGCCTACCTCCGGCTGTGGCGCTACTGCTGCGAGGTCGACCTGACGACGCGGGTCGAGGCCGGGAACAGATCCATCCACGAACCCCTCGTCTGGTTGCTCCGCGACGGCCGGTCGCTGCGCCAGACGGGCCGGTTCGACTTCATCTGGGTCCGCCTCCTCGACGTCGCCGCCGCCCTCTCGGCCCGTCGCTATCCGACCGAGGGTCACCTCGTTCTCGAGGTCACCGATCCCCTGGGGATCGCCGGCGGCCGGTTCGCTCTCGACGGGGGTCCGGCCGGTGCCACCTGTACCCCGACCGCCGCCACGGCCGATCTGACCTTTCCCGTCGACGCCCTGGGATCGGTCTACCTGGGTGGGATCTCGGTGCTGGCCCTGGCCGGCGCCGGCCGCGTCGACGAGCACTCGAGCGGGGCGCTGGCGCGAGCCGACGCCCTGTTCCACTCGGCCGTCACCCCCTGGTGCTCGACCTGGTTCTGACCGGAGCCCGGCGGCGTCTCGCCGGTGCGCTTCAGGAGTCTCGTCCGCCCGCCGACAACGGAAGTGGACGCCCACCGCCTCCGACAAGGGAGCAGGGATCGTCGACGAGGGTACGTGGCGCCCGGGAAAGGAGGTTCCCATGAGACACGTGAACCCCGGCCACCGCAGCAGGCCCGCTTCTGACCAGGACGGGTTCTCGTCCACCGCCGGCCTGGTGGCCATGGCGGCGAGCTTGCTCCTGGTGGCCATCCTCCTCGTCTTCAGCCTCAACGTCTTCGGGAACGGGGCGGGGAGCGGGAGTGGCAGCGCCGGCGCCGGTGGCGGCGGATCAGGGGCGCCGTCGATTCTCAGTCACTCGTCGGCCGAGACCCAGATCAAGTTGTGTGCCGAAGGACGCGGCTCGAGCTACGGCAACCCGCCCAGCGCCGCCCAGCAGGCCGTGTGCGTACGTGAGCTGCTGGCCGGGGTCTCGGGCGTCGGCTCCTCCCAGTGACCTCACGCCCCGAATCGGGAGACGCTGAAGGGACGCAGCTCCTCCGGGACCGGCTCCCCCTGTATGCCTCGCGCCACCAGGACGGCGCTGTAAGGACCGAGCAGGAGACCATCCGCCCCGTGTCCCGTGGCCAGGTGGACGTTGTCCCAGCCGGGCACCGGGCCGAGGACAGGGAGATCATCGGCCGAGACGGGCCGTAGGCCGACGCGGACATCCACCACGCCCGCCCCGGCCAGTCCGGGAGCGATGAGCAGACAGGCGCGCAGCAGCTGCTCGAGGCCGGCGATCGTCGGGCGGGTGTCGAAGCCGGCATCTTCGAACGTCCCGCCACAGGCCACCCGGCCCCCGGGCCAGGCCACGAGGTAGTGGTTGAACACGGGCTCGACGATCGGCCAGCCTCCGCTGTCGACGGCGGTGCCGTCATCGGCCGGCGGGAGCTGGATGTGGACGATCTGTCCCTTGACCGGATGGACCGGGATCGGCACCTCCAGCTGACGCCCGAGCGTCGCCGACCATGCCCCGCCGGCCACGGCTACGGCCCCGCACGAGAGCTCGCCGGCGTCCGTCTCGATGGCCACGACACGACCGTGAGCAGCGCGGAGTCCGCTCACGGTCGCTTCCCACCGTCGCAAGCCCCGTCGTTCGGCCCCGTCGAGCATGGCCGCCGTCATCAGACGACCGTCCACCCGCGCCGCCACCGGGTTGTGCAGGGCCCGCCGGACCCGGCCGAGGGGCGGGAAGAGGGCGCCGGCGTGGTCCGGGGTCACCTCGCGGACGATGTCCGGGGAGCGACCGAGAGCCAGGTCGGCGCATGTGGCGAACCAGTCGTCCACGTCCGCATCGAGAGCCACCAGGAGCAGTCCGCACTCGGCGAATCCCGTGTCGGCGGCCCCATCGGCTGTCAGACGATCGACCAGTGTCCGGTAGTGGCCGGCGGCGGCCCGGCCGAACGAGAACCACCCCTCGTCGGGTTTCCAGGTGGTCTCCGGCGACAGGATGCCGGCTCCCGCATCGCTGGCCCGGCCGGGATGGCGTCCGTCCACCAGGACGACATCGGCGCCCAGGGCCACCAGCTCATAGGCCAGCGCGGTCCCCACCAGACCACCACCGACCACGGCCACGTCACACGTATGGTCGCTCACCGGTCGACGGGCGGCGGCGGGTTCACGAGAAATCGTCTCCGATCTCGACGGCCTCACCGGTGGCGGCCGAACGGTATGCTCCTTCGACCAGGCTGTGGGCACGCAGGGCGTCGTCGAAGCCGGGAACCACCGTCTCGCCCGCTCGAACCGCTCCCACCCAATGCCGGTCAGCGGGATAGGTGTAGAAGACGAAGTCGCGTCGTCCGATCCCGAGGGCGGCGAATTGCTCTTCCCTCATCACGGCCAGGTCGAGACGTTGCGCCTCGATATCGGGCTCCTGAACGAGATAGCCGTCCTCGGCGGCACCGACGATGAAGTCCGTCGTCGCCTCCACCGCCCCACGCTCGAAGAAGACCTCGAACCGGCGCTCCTCGCGTCCGCGCACTCCGTTGAAGATGGTGAGAATGGTCCCCACCACCCCCGACTCGTGCTCGACCGTCACGGCGGCGACATCCTCCACGTCGTAACCGAAGACGGCCCGGCTGCGCGCGTACACCCGGACCGCCGGTCCGAACAGCCAGGACACGATGTCGGCGCTGTGGATCGAATGCTCGAGAAGGGCACCCCCGCCCGCCTGCGCCCGGTCCGACCGCCAGGAGCTGTGGCCCGGCACGACATCGCCCGTCGGCCAATACTGATCGTCACGCAGCATGTAGCCCATGGGCTGACCGAGCTCGCCGCTCACGACGGTCCTCTTCAACCGGTTCATGATCGGGTGGAACCGGGAATGGAAACCGACCTGCGCCGTCACACCCGACGAGGAAACGGCGGCGCACACGGTGCGGACATCGCCGAACGTCGGCGCCAGGGGCTTCTCGCAGAAGAGGGGCTTACCGACGTCCAGTGTGGCCCGCACCAGGTCGAGGTGGCTGGCCGTGGGCGACGTGATCATGACAGCCTCGACCGCTGGGTCGGAGATCACGTCGAGAGGGTCGGCGCTCATCCGCCCGAAGGGGCAGTTCCTCTGGACGGCGTCCCGGGCCTCGGCGGACGGATCGGCGGCGGCCACGGTGGCGATCTCGCCGTCCTCGGCCAGCTTGCGCAATCCGTCGGCGTGGATCTGCCCGATCATTCCGCACCCCACGAGCCCGACCGCCAGCGGTTCGTCGGCCATCGTCCTCCGTCCTCTCTCGTCAACCGATGTGGAATGTCTAGTCGCCCGTCAGGCGGAGTTCGTCCGGTTGGGCTCCGACCCGCGGCCCACCTGGCGGTTAAGTTCACGGCCGCACGGCGAATAGTCGGCCCGGTCAGAGCGGCCCGGGCCCAGCCTCGGGGCCGGCGTGCGGGGAGCGTCCGGAACGTACAGGCTGTTCGGGTGACGGATGAGACGAGACCTGAATCACGTCGCCTCTTCGGAGGAGTGCCCTATGCCTACGCCGCTGTCGCCCCGCCGGGCGCCATCTTGTTCAGCGCCGGGGCATGCCCGCTCGACGAAGAGGGCGGTCTGATCGGACCGGGCGATCCCGAAGTACAAGCCACCGCCGCCCTGGAGAACCTGAAGGCCGTTCTCCGTCTCCATGAGGCAGGTCCTGAACATCTGGTCCGCACCACGATCTACGTCGTCGGCGACCGGGATGATCTCTTGCGCGTGTGGGAGGTGATCGCCAACGGCCTGGCTCCGAATCGTCCGCCGAGTACGCTCCTCGGCGTGTCCATGCTCGGGTACCAGGACCAGCTCGTCGAGATTGACGGGATCGCCGCACTACCGTCCTGACAACGTGGGACTTCAGGCCGACGCCAACCGGGCCGGCGCGCCGGGTGCCAACCGTTCAAGCGACGGTGCGGATCAGGGCGCCGGTGACAGTGTCCATCTCGGTGAGGGAATTGCCTCCCTGGTTGACAACCCAGAGGTTGGCCCCGGCCACCACCAATGCCTGCGGATTGTTGAACAGATAGGGTCCGTTCGTATTGCACATCATCCAATTCACCGACGCCGGTGCCGGGGTGATCTGAGTCACCATGGGGGACGAGCCCGGAGGACTGACGGCGAACACGTAGCCGTTGCCATAGGCGATGGGTCCGACCATCGGCAGGTTCGAACTCACGAGGACGTTCAATTCATCCCGTGTGATCGGCGAGAATTCGGTCACCGACTCGTCGCCCTGGTTGGTTACCCACATGTTGGTACCGTCGAATGCGAGACCGATCGGCGTGCTGAACGCAAACGTCAGTCCCGACAGGGACGCCACGAACATCAGGTCCTCGGCGTCGATCACCGTGACGGTGTCGGCGCCACTGTTGGCGACGAAGACATCCCCATCGGCGATGGCCAGGCCGGTCGGGTCGTCAAACCCGAACGTCGCACCCGACGCCGAGCCGATCAATGCGCCGCTTCCGGTGGCGACCTCGGTGATTGATCCTGCGCCGTTGAGCACGAAAAGGTCTTGACCGGATGAGGCAAGGGCGATGGGGTCGGCGAAACCGTAGCTCGGCCCGCTGATGGTGCGAACGTGCTTGCGGTCGGCCGCTTTGAACTCGGTCACGGAGTTGTCGCCACTGTTGGCCACGAAAAGGTCATGGCCGACCGCAACGACAGCGGCGGGGGCACGGAAGCCGTAGCGCTTCCCGGAAACCGTGGCGACGTAGGATCCATTGGAGGCTTTGACCTCGGTCACGGAGTTGTTGGCCCCATTGGTCACGAAGAGGTCGGCGCCGACCACCGCCGCTGAAGTCGGAGCATCGAAGTGGTAGGAGTGGGACAGGGGTTCGTGGATCTTGGCGGGCAGCCCGCGGGCGGCGGCCGGCCCCCCGGCCATCAGGGCGGCGGCGACAACCAACATGCAGAGAAGCGCCTCGGCAAGACCGTGATGCGAAGTCCGGATCGTCCTACCCTCGGCCTTCATACGCGACTCCTGGTTCTCGGGCACCCGAGTCCTCATCGGGGCGGCGACAACGAAGACCCCGGTACGGTACCACCTGGCTCGGGACGTGTACCGGAGGAGATGGTGGGAGCAAATGATTCTCTTGGTCGTCTCCTGCATGTGCGTGTAACGACCGAAGTTGACCTCGTTCATCAGGCCCACAAAAGTGGCGGGGCTAACTGATCACCATCGAATAGGACTCAGTGGCGCTCTCGTGCGTCTGAGGATGCTTACCGTGATCGACGACCTTCACCGTGAACGTGAACGTCCCACGGACCCTGGGCTTGCCTTTCAAAACACCGGTCGACGTAAGTCGCAGACCGGACGGCGGCTCACCCGAGATCACGAACCATTTGTAGGGCCGATTACCACCGACAGCGGAAACAGCCACCCTGTATGCCACTCGTCGCGCACCGGCTGGAAGCGACGGCGTTGTGATCTGCATCGACACATAGGTGAACTGATCCGACGGGGTGTTGAGCGGCGAAGTCCGACCCTGAACTGTGACCGAGACGTCGACCGTTCCCGTCCCTGGCGGTGCCGTCGCCGTGCAGGTTGTGCTCGAGGAACAGGAGACACCGGTGGCCGGGTTGGCCGCCCCGAAGTCGATCACGGTCGCCCCTGACGTCGTCGAGAAGCCGGTGCCCGAGATCGTGATCATGCTACCCGGTGTCGTTTCCTGGTTCGGGCTCACCGAAGTAACAGTCGGCGTGGGTCCTATGTTGGGAGTTTCAGTGAAGATACTGCCTGACCTGTCTACTGCCACGCAGAATCCCGTGCTCGGACATGACAAGTTGGCACCGAAGGCATTGGGATCCATTACGGTGGGCCCCGACCAGGAGGACCCGTCATAGGTGAACGAATCGCCGTAGTCGTCGACGGCCTCGCAAAACGAGACACCGGAACATGCCAATCCGTAGAAAAATCTGCCGCTGTCAACCACCACCGGCGTCGTCCAGCCCACTCCGTTGTACGTGAACGCGTTTCCATCGTTGTCAGTAGCCATACAAAAGCTCACGGTGGAACAGGTCACGGCCACGAAAGTGTCGGTCGAGTCAATGGTCGTCGGTCCCGACCAACCCGTACCGCTATACGTCATGACGGCGTTTCCATCAGGGGCCATGCAGAAAGCGTCGCTCGCACACGACACCCCGTCGGTACCACTGGGTACCGGTGTGGGTGCTGACCAGCTCGTACCGTTGTACTCGCTCGCCTCTCCCGCGGAGTCCCCTCCACCGATCGCGGCGCAGAAGTTCGTCGTCGGGCAGGACACGTACCACATACCATTGTCAGCTATGGGGGACGCCCACACGGACCCGTTATAGGTGAGTGACTGGCCAGCGTTGTCCACTGCGACGCAGAAGATGTGGTTGCCGGGAGCGCATGAAACTCCGAGCAAATCGTTACCCGACATGAAGGGCGTCGGGTCGATCTCCTTCGGCGCTGACCAGATCGAACCGTTATACGTAAGGGCATGGCCGAAGGTGTCGACCGCCATACAGAAGTCGATTGTGGCACACGACACGTCGGTGAGGTTGCCCACTATGGGATCGACATTGTTCGGCGGAGACCACGATGACCCATCAAAGGAAAACGCGTTCCCGTCTTGGTCGACGGCGACGCACATGCTCGCGGTGGCACACGCCACCCCGCCGAGACCCGGGTAGGTGCCAGGAAACCCCGGATCGATGACTCTCGCCGAAGACCAAGTTCCACCGTCATAGGTGACGACGTTTCCGACGGCACTCACGGCTGCGCAGAACTCACTGGAGGTACACGATACGGAGAGATAAAAGAAGAGCTGTTCGCTTGTGCTCATAGCCGTCGGCGCCGACCAGGCGATGCCGTCATACGTGACGTATCGGTCGTTGTTGTCAAGACCATCCAAAGCCATACAGAAATCGGCAGACGCGCACGACAGAGTCGTTAAATCTACCGAGGGGTCGATGCTCGTGGGTGTCGACCAACTGATGCCGTCGTAGGCAAAGGCGTTACCGACGTTATCTGTGGCCATGCAAAAAGTCGTCGATGGGCAGGAAACCTGCTGGAGGAAATCAGCGGCGTCAATGGTGGCGGAACTCGACCAATCAGTACCATTGAAGTAGATAACGTCGTGAGCGACCGTGGCCACGCAAAATGTCGATGAAGCGCAAGCCAAGCCGGTGACCTCAGCGGGAAGAGGTAACGGCAACGACCAGTTCACCCCGTTATAGGTCGTGGCATAACCTTCGTCACTCACGACTGCGCAAAAACTGGCACTGGGGCATGACACGTACATCTCGCTACCGAAAAGACCGGCCGGAACGACGTTCCTTGGCGCCGTCCAGTTCGTGCCGTTGTACATGAGGGCATTGCCGTAGATGTCCACTGTCACGCAGAAGTCGGACTGGTTCGGAGGGCAGGAGGAATCCCTGGGCTGGCCAGCCGATGGATCGACGAGATTCGGCAGTAAAGCTCCCCCCTCTGCATAGCTCGGAAGAGGGGAAATGAACGGACAAACCATGGTGATGATGATGGCCACAGCTGAGCAAACGACTCCTACCCGAGATCTGTGACGTCTCGTCTGGAGGCCGGAGAACATGATTTCCCACCTATGGCACGGATGCGCAACGGAATCTCAAGTCTACTGGGGCGGGTGACGATCTCTAAGGCGCGCCATCCGCCTTTGCCCATCAGACGTCTCAATTCGCTGGTCCTGGACCATCGAGACCACGGCTGCCTCGCAATAATTGACTAGTTGACAGTGAATGCAGCTATCTACTCCGATGGTTCACCGGTGGATCCGAGGTTTGGCTCGATCGGATTTCCATGGGGACGGGATGTCGTCTCGCCCTTCATGGAGGGTTCAACTTTCATCCACGGGATTCCGATAGATCCCTGGTGAACGGCGATACGAGCGGGTCTCTCTTGTGGGGCAGCGCGTCGAAGAGCACGAGGGCCAGGGCTGTGGCTTCTGTGCTCGTCTTCGGCGTCTTCGGCTTGGCTGGTGGCATCTACCTGATCATGCAGGCGGACCCCGTCTACGGCGCATTCTGTCTCGTCCTCGGCCCCGCTGCGGGAATGGGCGACGCCTTCAGGGTCCTCGGTTACCGACCGCCGGTCGCCCGAACAAACCGACCGTCGCCTGACGGGGCGCGGGGCGCGCCGCTCCGGGCTACGGGTCCCGACGGGCGGACATCCGGTCCACCTGGGCCGTGATCGACGCCGTCGTCTCCGGTGACGCCCACAGGGCGCGGACGGCGGGATCGACGAGGGGCGCGTCGACGTCGATCCGTTCGATCGCTGGACGCCGCAACTGGGCCTTGGCCAGGCGGAAGGCCTCAGGGGCCACGGCACCGAGATCGCCGGCCACCGCCAGGGCCCGCTCGAGGAGGCCTTCGGGGGGGACGATCTCGTGCGCCAACCCGACCGACATGGCCTCGTCGGACCCGTAGAGCTTCCCGGTCAGGACCACCTCCTCGGTGCGGTCGCCGCACGCCCAACGCAGGATCTCCAGCGCCGACACCGGAAAGGGGACGCCGACGAGCAACTCGGAGGCACCGATGCGGCCCCCCTCGACCAGGATCCGCCGATCACAGGCGCAAGCCAGGATGCAGCCTCCGGCGACGGCCGGTCCGTTGACGGCGGCAACGACGGGCAGCGGGTAAGCGAACAGCCGCAGGAAGACGGAGATGAGCACGGGCATCATCTCTTCGAGGTATTCGGTGCCGCCGGCCAGCACCTTTTGCAGATCCACCCCGGCCGAGAAGACCCGCCCCGCCGCCGTCAGGACGACGGCCCGGGCATCGGAGCGCTCGACCTCGTCGAGACGGTCGGCCAGCTCGTCCAACAGCACGTCGTCGAGGGCGTGCACCTTGCCGTGGTCGAGCCGCAGGACCGCCACCGCTCCGTGGCGCTCGACGGTGGTCATGTCGGTTCGTCGAACGGGTCCATGAACGCCAGGCTACAAAAGACGTCTCCCCGGGGGGAATCTCAACCGACCCGGGCGGCCCTCACGGCGTCGACGAGCGAGAGCAAGGCGCGGACATCGAACGGCTTGGTGAGGAAACCGACCACTCCCCGACCGAGGAGTCGACGTACCTCGTGGGCGGCGGCATCGCTCCCCACCACGGCCACGGGAATGGCGGCGGTGGCCGCATCCTCCCCGAGCCGGTCGAGCACCGTCGTCCCGGGCATGTCGGGAAGGTGGAGGTCCACCAGGATCAGATCGGGAAGGTGCTCCCGGGCCAGTTCGATGCCGAGCTCACCGTGCATGGCGGCCATGAGCTCGACTCCCTGGCGCCGCGACAGCACCCGCTCGACCAGGTCGAGGTTGGCCACATCGTCCTCCATGAGCAAGACCCGGAACGATCCCTCGGCCACCCCGTCGCCTTCGGACCATCCGAGCGCCAGGCCGGCATCGGGACGCACCTCCAGTGCCTCGGTAGCCGTGGCCAGCTCGATGAAGAACGTGCTGCCGACGTCGGGCACCGACTCGAATCCGATCTGTCCGCCCATCCGATGGACCAGATGCTGGGACAGGGCCAGACCCACTCCGGTCCCTTCCACCTCCAACTGTTCGGCACCCAGACGATCGAATGGGACGAAGACACGGTCCACATCCTCGGGGCGGATCCCCCGACCGTTGTCGGCCACCACCAGGCGCACCCGATCCGCAGAGCCGGCGTCACAGGTCACGTCCACCCGGCCGCCGGGACGGTTGTACTTCACGGCGTTGGACAGGAGGTTGAGGAGAACCTGGAGCAACCGCTGCCGGTCGGCGTTGATCCGGATATCACTGCGGGGATCGATGGCCAGCTGGACATTCACCCCGGCGCTCTCCGCCATGTGCCGGGTCAGCTCCACGGCGTCGTTCACGATGTCGGGAACCGACACCGCCGTCATCATCAGCTCGAGATGACCCGACTCGATCCGGGCGATGTCCAGCACCTCGTCGATCAGGTCCAGCAGATGGCGTCCTGCCCTCAGGATGTGATCCACCGCTTCGGACTGCTCGTCGGGAAGCTCGTCCATCTGCAGGAGCTGGGCGAAGCCCAGGATCGAATTGAGCGGCGTCCGGAGCTCATGGCTCATCCGGGACAGGAATTCGCTCTTCGTCCGGCTGGCCCGCTCGGCTGCTTCCCGGGCATCACGCAACCGTTGTTCGGACATGATCCTGGCTGTCATGTCGCGCGACACGACCACGGCGCCGGCAAAGGCGCCGCTCTCGTCGACCAGGCCCTGGCCACGACAGTCGAGCGTCACCCAGTGCCCGTCGGTGTGCTGGACCCGAAAACGTGCCTGGACGTTGGTGACGCCTCCAACCGCCATCCGGCTGAAGGCGTCGACGACACGTTCGACGTCGTCGGGATGGACCCGGGCCACCAGATCGGACTCGGTGACCCCGGCGTAGTGCCGTCCCAGCACGCCCTGGTCGGCCTCGCTCACCTGCCGGACCGTCCCATCGGCGTCGAGGAGGGTGATGATGTCGGGGCTGGCCTGGAGGACCGTCACCAACAGACGCTCCCGCCCGGCGAGAGTCCTTTCGGCCTCGGTGCGGGCCGAGATGTCGGTGGCGATGCCCCCCATGGCGTAGGGCGATCCGTCCCCGTCGAACAGCAAGAAGCGCGAGACCCTGAAATCGCGGGCACCCACCCTGGTGTTCATCCGCTCGTCGGAGACCTGGGGGACACCGGTGGCCAGGAGGATCCGCTCCTGCTCGGCGATCGCCGCCGCCTCGGTCGGCCAGCTCACGTCGGCGGTCGCTCCGATGACGTCGTCCGCCGGGATCCCCGTCATCCATGACCACTGCCGGTTGACGATCAGATAGCGACCCTGGAGATCCTTCACGAAGATGGACGACGGCGAGTACTCGAGGATGGCCCGCAACCGGGCTTCGTCGTCGCGCAGGGCCGCATCGGTCTCCCGGTACTCGGTGACGTCGCGCCCGGCGCTGTAGACCAACCCACGGGCGACGTCGGCCCGCACCGTCCATTCCAGAGCACGCCAGGACCCGTCCCGGTACCGGCACCGCGCCTCGACCCCCGAGACCTCGGCCCCGGATGCCAAGGCCTCCCGGTTCTCTCGGATCACGCCGAAGTCGTCGGGATGGACGACAGAACCGATCCCCACCCCGACCAGCCCGCCCGCCTCGTATCCGAGCACCCGGGTCATCGACTCGTTGCACCAGACGATCGTCCCCTCGAGGTCGAGCATGCACAGGATCTGTGTCGAGAACTCGACCAGAGAGGCCATCTGCTTGGCCCGGGCGCGCCTGCTGATCTGACCCGGGGTGGCGGTCACGATTCGGATCCCTCTGGCTTCGCCACCGCTTCGATGACCCGGAGCAGCTCGCGTACGTCGATCGGCTTGGTCAGATAGGCGGCCACGCGGGCGGCATCGAGCCGTTCGATCCGCTCGGCCGTGGCGTCGGCGCTAACCACGACGACCGGTATCGCCGTTGTGGTCGGATCGTCCCTCAGCCGACCGATGACATCGATTCCCGACATGTCCGGGAGGTGAAGGTCGAGGAGGATCACATCCGGGTGATGACGGCGTGCCAACTCCAGGGCCAGTCCTCCCAAGGTGGCGGCGATCAGCTCGACCTCCTGGTGCCGTGCCAGGATCTGCTCGACGAGGGCCAGGTTGGCCAGATTGTCCTCGACATGGAGGATCCGGAGCGATCCTCGTAGCACCGGTGTCTCCTTCATCGGGGGGACGATCGGTTCGAACTCGTCCGGTGCCGGCGTGAGCGGGAGCGCGACGACGAAGGTGGAACCGACTCCGACGGTCGACTCCACGGCGATCTCCCCGCCCATCCGCTCCACCAGATGCTTCGACAAGGTGAGGCCCACCCCCGTCCCCTCGATGCCACTGTGCTCCGCTCCGAGCCGGTCGAACGGTTCGAAGACACGACCGATGTCCTCGGATCGGATCCCGGGACCGGTGTCGGTGACCGAGATCTCGGCCCGACCGTCCTCCGTCCGGCGCACCGAGACGTCGACCCGGCCCGTCCGGGTGTTGTACTTGGTCGCGTTGGAGAGGAGGTTGAGCAGCACCTGGAGCAAGCGCTGCCGGTCGGCGAGGACATAGGTGTCCGCCGGGCACGAGGTGGCGTCCACCGACAGATTGACGTCGCGGTGCTCGGCCAACGGGCGGGCCAGGTCCACGGCGTCACCGAGCACGTCGAGGACGAGGACCGGGTCGACCGTCAGTTCGAGGTGACCGGACTCGATCCGGGCGATGTCCAGGACCTCGTCGATCAGGTTCAGGAGATGCTTCCCCGCCCGCAGGATGTGCCCGACAGCCTGTTCCTGTTGATCCGGGAGGTCGTCCATCTCGAGCAACTGGGCGAAGCCCAGGACCGAGTTGAGTGGCGTCCGCAGCTCGTGGCTCATCCGCGACAGGAACTCGCTCTTGGCCAGGCTGGCGCGCTCGGCCACCCCCACGGCGTTGAGCAGCTCGGCTTCGAAGACCAGGTCTTCGGTGATGTCACGCGACATCACCAGGGCACCGACGGCACGCCCGTCCTCCCCCACGATCGACTGCCCGCGTGAATCGAGCGTGACCCAGTGACCCTTGGCGTGCCGCACGCGGTAGCGGAGATCGAGACAGGTGCTCTCGAGGGTCAGAAGCCGACCGTACTCCCGGTAGATGGTGGGGATGTCGTCGGGGTGAACGAGCGCCTCGAGCTCGTCGTGGACGGGATCGTCGATCTCGTAACCGAGGATCCGCGCTGACGCCTGGCTCACTTCGCGCGACGTGCCCGGTGCCGTCCAGAATGGTGACGATGTCCGGCGAGGCCTGGACGATCGTCTCGAGGAGCCGCTCTCGTTCGGCCAGCGCACCCTCGACCTCGGTCCGGTCCGTGACGTCGGTGCCGATCCCGGCCATTCCCACGATCCGTCCGTCGGTGTCACGGAGGGAGAACCGCGTCGTCATCATCGTGTGGGGCCCGTCGGCCAGCTCGACGACGACATCTCGAGTCACGGCTCCGCTGCCCTCGAGAACCTCGATGTCTTCGTCCTCACGCTGCTCGAGGTAGCCGGGCCAGATCTCCGTCGCCGTCCGGCCCAGGACGTCCTCGCGCCGCATCCCCAAGCGTTCGAGGAACGCCTCGCTGGCCAGGACATAGCGACCCTCCAGGTCCTTCACGAAGATCCCTGACGGCGAGTGGTCAACGATGGCCTGCAGGCGGGCGCGGCCCGACCGGACGGCGGCCCGGGCCAGGTGCCGGTCGGTGACGTCACGGGCGGCTCCGTAGGTCATTCCCGTGTCCGCCGATCGGCGTGCGGTCCACTCCAGCCACCGCCACGTCCCGTCCTTGCGCCGCCAGCGGGTCTCCGCCGCCGGGGCGCCGGCCGTCGGTCCCACGGCGAACATGGCCCGGACGCCGTCCATGTCGTCCGGGTGGACGAGATGGCCCAGGGGCATCGCCTGCAATTCGTCCTCGCCGTACCCGAGCGCCCTCGCCGTGGCGGAATTGGCCCAGGCGAGCTGGCCGTCGGGCCCGAACTCGCAGAACAGCTCGGTGGACAGGCCGAGGAAGGCGACGACGTCCTCGTCGGTCAACGCCACCGGCCCGGTGGCCGGTGGCATCGTCGACGTCCTCGTCGGACCCGTCGGCGGCGTGCCGGAGTCGGGCGGGCTGCTCCCCGGGCTGGTGGAGGATCGCTCCCGAGCATGTCGTTCAAGGCCCAACCGAGTCGTCCTCGCGTCCCGGCGCACCGGTCGGGCGCCTGCCCCGGGTATCGGCAATTGTCGGGCCGGTGTTGAACCGAAAACCACCGGTAGTGACGATTACCGCCTCCCGGGCCCCCGAGAACTCCGTCCCTCGGCCACCAGGTGTCGGGGGAGCCCGTCGAGGTCCCCTGAACGGGGGTGGCCGACGGCGGCTTCAGCAGTCGGCGGTGGCGCCGCCGGGCTCGGGCGAACTCTCGGCCAGACCGAGCCTCTGGGCGTCGGCCCGAACCTGTTCGAGTGCTTCAGGCGAGTCGGAGTTCTCGGCCACGATCTTCATGAATCTCTGGGGCACCAACTCGATGAAGAGGCCCTCGGCCTCGGCCGTGAGAACGTCACCGTGATAGATCGCCCCTGTGGTCAGGATCTTCCGCCCGTCGCGACTCACGAACCGTGCCTCCAGACGTAGAGGCGTCCGCAACGGTGTGGGCTTGCGGTAGCGGATCGTCAGGGTACCGGTCATCCCCGGGTTCCCGGCGAGAATGTTGGCCGCACCGAGCATCTCGTCGAAGACCATGGCGATCACCCCGCCGTGGACGCACGTCGGTGGTCCTTCGTACTGGTAGTCGAACCAGGCCGAACCCACGAGCCCGCCGTCCACGGCCTCGACGACCACGGGTGGCGCCACGGGATTGGCGAAGCCGATCACCGGGCTGGTGGGAAAAAAGTCCTGGGCGTCGCCGACGGGGTCGGGTTGGGCGCGCGGCCGGCGCCCGGTCTCGGCGGCGCGCTCCAAGCGGTCGGCCACCTCGGCCACGACAGCCGTGGCGGCGGAGATCTGGGCGTCGGTCAAGGGCAGACCGACCATGGCGGACGTGATCCGACGTACCTCGGCGGCCAACTCGAATCGGGGGTCGTCGTCCCTCGGCCCCTCTCCGGCGCCGGGACCATGGACGACGACCTCTCCCGTGGAGATCCCGAAATCCGAGACTCCCGGCTCCCCCTCAGGCGTCATCGCCGCCTGTACACGGGAACACGTTTCTCGGCGAAGGCCTTCTGTCCCTCGGCGGCGTCCTCCGAGGCGAAGACGGGCCAGCCGATCTCGAGCTCCACCTTCAGCCCGTCGACCTCCGAGAGGCCTTCGGTCTCCCGGACCGACCTCAGGATCGCCTCGACGGCGAGAGGCCCGTTGGCGCCGATGACCTCGGCGATCTTCAACGCCTCGCTCAAGGCCTGGCCGTCGGGGACGACACGGCCGATCAGCCCGATCCGCTGGGCCTCGTCGGCATCCACCTCGCGGGCGGTGAGGAGAAGGTCCATGGCCACCGTGTAGGGGATCTGCCGGCGCAGTCGCACGGTGGAACCCCCCAGGGGGAAGAGCCCACGACGCGCCTCGAACACACCGAATTTCGCGCTCTGCCCCGCCACCCGGATGTCTGTGGCCTGAAGAATCTCGGTCCCACCGGCGACCGCCCACCCTTCGACGGCGGCGATCAGGGGCTTCCGGAGCTGGTAGTGGCGCAGGAGAGCCTTCCAGTGGAGATCGGGGTCGGCCTCCCGTCGGTGCTTGTACTTCTCCGCTTCCGGACTGGACATCGACTTCAGGTCCATCCCCGAACAGAAGGTCCCGCCGGCCCCTGTGAGAATGGCACACCGGATCTCGTCGTTGCTGTCGATCTCGGTCCAGGCGTCGACCATGCCGACGAGCATCGCCACGCTGAGCGCGTTCTTCGCCTCGGGCCGATTCATGGTGACGATGGCTGTGGATCCCTGACGTTCGAACGTCAGGTTCTCGGTGCCGATCAACTGAAAGTCCTCCCGCTTCCGCCGCCGGAGCTACAGGCGCTCGATGATGGTGCCGGTGGCCAGAGCGCCACCGCAGCACATGGCCACCAGAGCCAGGTTTCCGTCACGGCGTTCCAATTCATGGAGGGCCGTGGTGATCAAACGGCTACCGGTTGAGCCGACGGGATGCCCGATGGCTATGGCGCCCCCGTTGACGTTCACCTTGTCGGGATCGGCCCCGTGGACCTTGGCCCATGAGCACACGACCGAGGCGAAAGCCTCGTTGACCTCGAAAATGTCGATGTCGTCCATCGTCATCCCCGCCTTGGCCAGGACCTTGGTGGTGGAGGCGATCGGTCCGTCGAGGTGGTAAAAGGGATCGGACCCCAGGAGCACCTGGGCCACGATCCGCGCCCGGGGACGGAGTCCCTCGGCCTTGGCCCGGTCCTCCGACATCCACAGCACGGCGGCGGCGCCGTCGGAGATCTGCGACGAGTTGCCCGCCGTGTGCATCCCGTCGGGAAGGACGGGCTTGAGCTTGGCCAGACCCTCGGCGGTGGTCTCGCGCAGTCCCTGGTCCCGGTTGACCACCTGACGATCACCGGTCGGGCCGTCGGCTCCGATCACCGGGGCCTCGATGGCGAAGACCTCCCGATCGAAGCGGCCCTCGGCCCAGGCCCGGGCGGCGTTACGTTGCGACCGGAGCCCGAGCTCATCGACGTCTTCTCGGGTGATCCCGTATTTCTCGGCGATCCGTTCGGCCGCACCGAACTGGTCGGGCATGTCCCAGGGGAAGTCTTCGGGACGGGATTTCCCCGGACCGTTGAAGGCGTTGGCGCCCAGACCGACACGGCTCATCGCCTCGACACCGCAGCCGATTCCGACGTCGATGGCTCCGGCGCTGATCAGGTTGGCCACGAAATGGTTCGCCTGCTGGGCCGAGCCGCACTGACAGTCGATGGTTGTGGCGGCCACCTCGTAGGGCAGGCCCTCGGTCAACCAGGCGGTCCGGGTCACGTTGGAGGCCTGCTCGCCGGCCTGCGTCACGCAGCCACCGACGACCTGTTCGACGGCGGACGGCTCGATCCCGGCCCGCTTGACCAGCTCGACCTGGGCGGATCCGAGCAATTGGGCGGCGTGGAACCCTGACAGCCAGCCATTGCGCTTGCCGATCGGCGTGCGGACCGCCTCGATGATCACCGGTTGTGCCATTGCGCTACCTCCCAGAGAATCCGTCGGACCTCGCAGGGTCCTCTGACCGGACGGTCGGCATCGCCGTTCTATGGGTCGCCAGGAACCGGTCCACTCGTACCCGAGCAGTATAGAACCGGTTCTAGTGTCCTGTCCCCGGCGCCTCGGCGGCGTGAACACCGTGGCGCCCGTCGTGCGCCGATCACGACCGGAACCGGTCGGGAGCCTCAGCCCAGAGCCCGGAGAACCACCCCCTGGAATTCCCCGGGAGACTCGATCATCGGGAAATGCCCGACGTCGCGGAGGATGTCGAGGGAGGCGTCGGGACGGGCCTCTTTGAGCCTCCGGGCCATCTCCACCACGGCGATCGGGTCATCGGCGCCCCACACGATGGCCAGGGGGGAGGGGTGCGACTCGATGGCGCCGGTGTAGCGGTCCTGGTTTCGTCGGCGTTCCTCGATATAGCGGATGGTCCGCGGCAACAGCTGATGACCGTCGTGGTGGGCGATGAGCTCCCAGGCGGCCGCCAGTTCGGCGTCGTCCACGGACGATTTCGGGCTGAAGGTGGCGGTCAGGCCCGCTTTCATGGTCGAGCCGTCGTCGAGGACGGTGCCGGGGAGACGCTCGTCGGGAAGGCTGAGGAGGATCTCCTGGCCGGCGCTCAGATGGGCCATCTCGATATAGATGCTCCCGTTGCTGATCACCCGGCGGCTGATCTCGACCGGCCAACCACCTTCGGCATGGCGGGCGAGGAGCTCGCCTCCGACGGTGTCTCCCATGTCGTGGGTGAGCAAGGCCAAGCGCGGCACGCCGGTCTCGGCCACGAAGGCCTGGACCACGTCAGCCTGCAGATTCATCGTGTAGGCGATGTCGGGCTTGGCCGACAGGCCGTAGCCGATCAGGTCGAGGAGGAGGACCCTCCGGTTGGCGTTGAGGCTGGGCAAGACCAGCCGGAAATCGAACGAACAGGAGGGGAACCCGTGCAGAACGAGCAGAGGCTCGTGCTCCTCGGAACCGGTGGGAGCGAGATCCATCGTGAACGTCTCCCATCCGAGAAGCGTCCGGTAGGCGCCGCTGCTCTCCCACTCCCCGACCGCTTCGCACCGCCAAGCGTGTTCCCGGGTCACCCGCCGACCCTCCTTTCACCCGACCACGTCATTTCACCAGACCACGTCATTTCACCAGACCATGTCATTTCACCAGACCACCGAGGACCATCACCCTCACCGGGAGTAACGTTTCTGGCTGTGCCCTTGCAGTTCGAGGTCGTGACCCTCGCTGCCCAACGGCTGAGAGACGCCGGGAGCGCCCTGGACGCTGCTCTCGCCAGCGGGCGGGGGGTTGGCGCCTCGACCTTGGCTGAGGTTCATGAGGCGGCGCTGGAACTGATCTGGGCCACCGGAACCAGGGATCTGACATCCGCCCTGGCCGCGACCTTGGACCCCAGCTGATAAAAGGGCCTGACCTGGTACTTAATCCCCGGTCGGTCCTGGGATGTTTGCCTGGAAAATCCAACGTGTCAAACGCCGACACGGCCGTCTCCCGCCATCGGAGAGATGGGTAAACACCGTCTCCCGCCATTGGAGAGATGGGTAAACAGCGGTAGCGTTACCAGCCAATTCCGACGAGCCGGGTGAGCGGGACGACCGGGCCGCCAAGAAGGGAAACGAATGGGTAGGGAAGGTGCCGCCATGGCCCCATCGGGAACGTGGACCGGGCTCGCCGGAAATCGGACGGAGGTCCTCCTGTCTTCGCCCATCACCCACCGGTCCGACTGCCATTCGCGAGCCTGGTGACGGGAAGCCGGCTCACCCATGGCGTCGATCACGTCGAACCGCAACACCTACAACAACCCCGGGACCTGGAATCGACGGGGCGACTCCTGGACCTTTCACGCCGACGCCTGCGGCCAGGACTACGAGGTCTGGAAGCGCTCTCTCGTCCAGCGCTTCCTCGACCCCTTCCTGGGGCGCGACGTCGACGTGCTCGAAGTGGGCCCCGGATTCGGCCGTTGGACCGAGTTCATGGTGGGACGTACCCACTCACTCACCCTCGTCGACGTCAGTGACGCCTGCATAGAAGCCTGCCACAAGCGATTCGGCGACGATCTGCCCGAGGAGGCCTTCATCGTCAACGACGGCCGCTCGCTGCCCGTCCCCGACGCCTCGCTCGATCTCGTCTGGTCCTTCGCCACTTTCGTCCACATCGACGAGCCCGACGTCGCCGCCTACCTGGACGAGTGCCGGCGGGTGTTGCGTCCCGGTGGTCGTTTCGTCATCCATCACGCCGGCTGGGGCGACTGGAGCCTGAGCCTCCTCCCGGTGACCCGGCTCCTGGGCCGCTCGGGCCGTTTCCTTCAGCACCGCGTCCTCGCCATGGGCCGCTGGAGCCGGGCCGGAGGTCGTGCTCCGATGTCGGCTGAGCGATTCGCCCGGATGGCCGTCGAGCGCGGTTTTGTCATCGACGAGCAGGTCGACCGGTGGGGGGACCGGGGTCAGTTCAGCGTCGCCTATCGCGACGTGATCACGGTGGGGACGAAGCTGGGACGACCCGAGAGCTCGATCCGCCCCTGATCCTCGTGGCCGGGCAGATCGGCTTTCTCTGGGCCCTGGGGATCCTGCTCCTCGTGAGCGCGCTCGGGCCCTTCGTGGTCCGGCGCGTCGGCGTCGGCGTGCTGGCCCACAGCCAGGAGAGGCTGGCCCGGGGAGAGGTGCCCACCCGGGAGCTCCTCGACGGGCTGGTGGTCCTCATGGGCGGGGTGATGATCTGCGTACCGGGCTTCATCGGCGATGCCCTCGGCCTCCTCCTCATGATCGGTCCGATCCGCCACCTCGTCATCCGGACGACCGGCCACCAGCTGGCCCGACGGGTGCCGACCATCCGCATCCGCAACTGGCGGGTGCCCGACTCCCCGTTCGGAACGGTGCGCGACGACTCTCTCCCCCCTTTGGAGCCACCCGATCGGGCGCTGGGTCCCGGCGACGAAGTCGGGCGTTGAGCTCGTTCCTCGTCGGACGACGCGTGGCCTTCGGTCCGTAAGATACGTCGCCAAGGTTCGTTCACCGCCGAACACGGGAGGGGAATCGTCATGGCAACGGTGCGCGAGGGTAGCGGGGCGGTACTGCTGGTGGTCGATGTCCAGACCGGCGCCATGGACGGGGCGTGGGATTCCGGGCGCGTCATCAAGAACGTGGCCCGGGCGGTCGAGCGGGCACGGGCAGAGGGCGTGCCCGTGGTCTGGGTCCAGCACTCTGACGAGGAACTCCCTTACGGAAGCCCCCAGTGGCAGTTGGTGCCCGAGCTCGCGCCGGCCGAGGGTGAGTCCCTGATACACAAGAACTTCAACTCCTCGTTCGAGCAGACCGAGCTCGAGGAGGAACTCGACGAACTGGGTGCGACCCACATCGCGCTGGCCGGTGCGGCCACGAACTGGTGTATCCGGGCCACGGCCTACGGCGCCTTGGACCGTGGCTACGACGTGACCCTGATCGAGGACGCCCACACAACGGGCACGATAGAGCTCGAAAACGGGACGAGGATAGAAGCTTCGGACGTCGTCGATGAGCTCAACGTGTGCATGACCTGGGTCAGTTACCCGGGCCGGACGAACGGCACCGCCACGGCCGAGACTCTGGACTTCGCCAACCCCGGCGGCAAGGTGGAGCGCGTCGGGAGCGCTTAGCCGAAACCCTCCCGGTCACAGAGCCCGAGGCCGGGATGTCCACAACCTCGGGTCGTTTCGAACGAAGCACCCGTGAGACACTGACCTCGCCGTGAACACGCCGCCTCCCGGGGGTCTCGATGACCTGACCCTGGCCGACGCCCTGGCCCGGTCGTGGGCTCTGGATGTCGGTCGACTCCGCTACGTCCCGAAGGGGTTTGGGAGCTACCACTGGTTCACCGAGACGCCCCGACACAGGTACTTCCTGACCGTCGACGACCTCGATACCAAGACCTGGCTGGGAGGAAGCCGAGATTCGGCCTTCGAAGGCCTCGAGGCCGCATACGACTCGGCACTCGCCCTTCACCAGCATGCAGACCTCAGCTTCGTGGTGGCCCCCATCCCCCAGCTCGACGGCGCAACCGCTCTACGCCTCGACGAACGCTACGCCCTTTCCCTCTTTCCGTTCATCGAGGGCGAGCCCGGCGATTGGGGGGACCCGATGGGCCGCCATGACCGCGTCCGGGTGATGCGCCGGCTCGCCGCGCTGCACCGGTCGACACCGGCCGTGGCCACCCAGATACCCCGGCACGGACCTCCTCCACCGGGCCAGGCAGGACTGGAGTCCGCCCTTGAGGACCTCGACCACACCTGGACCGGTGGCCCGTTCTCCGAACCGGCACGGAGAGAGCTGGCCGACCATGCTGCGACGATCCGCGAGTGGCTCAACCTGTTCGACCATCTCGCCGGCCTCGTCGAAAGAGCGGGAGGCGAGCCGGTCGTCACCCACGGTGAGCCACATCCGGGCAACCTGATCCGTTCCCAGGGAGACGTTCTCCTCGTCGACTGGGACACGGTGGGATTGGCCCTACCGGAGCGTGACCTCTGGATGTTGGACGACGGCTCGCCAGACGTCCTGGCGCCGTACACCGAGGTGAGCGGACGGGTGGTTGACGTGACGGCGATCTCTCTGTTCCGGCTGGCCTGGACTCTCTCGGAGATCGCCGCCTTCACGGCCCTCTTCCGATCGGTTCACGGAAGCGACCGAGGCACGGAGAAGAGCTGGCGCTCGCTCACCGACTCGTTCGTCGGGGCCGGTACGGCACGGCCCTTCGGGCCGACGCCTCCCGATCGGTAAGCGTGGGCCACGGTCCATTGTCCTTGTCGAAATATTGACCCCCCGTTGGACGCCATGAGATTCTGCTCTGGCACCGTTAGCTGATCTGACGATCACTACTCCCAGAGGAGAGGGACATGGCTAGTGGGATCGCCATCACCCCGGACAGGCTTCGGGAGATCTCCGTGCGAATGAAGAACGGTGCGGCGGACGTGAGGGCCATCCTGTCCAGGCTCGCAGGCGCCGTGGAACCGGTGGGGTCGGAATGGGTCGGCGCGGCCCAGATCCAGTTCAAGGCCCATTGGGACCAATTGCAGCGGGACGCCAACGATCTTCAGTCCGTGCTCATCGGTATCGCCACATTGGTCGAGAACGCCGCTGCGAGGTACGCGGGGACCGAAAGAGGCATCGCCGGAACCTTCGACGCGTTTCGCGCCGAGCTGGACAGACTCTCCGACCTGTTGGAGCCCGGTCGACACGGCCTGCCGGCACCCGCGCTCGGCGTGGATGCCGGGGGGGCCGACGCAGCGACTGAGACCGACGCCGACCCGATCGACGGGGAACTCGCCCGGGACGACCCCATCGATGAGACCAGGCGACCCGCCGGCCGGTGGCCGGACACGACTCGGGTGCCATGGGCTCGGTTCATGACACCGGCCGCCTGGCGAGAAATTGAGGCGGCTGGGAGCTAGCGGTAACCCCGGTCCCACCTGTCGCTCAAGCAATCGGATGAATTCCGTCGCTCCATCACACCCCTCCCGGATCAAAATTGCCCAGCTGGGCGCCGTGGAAAAGCACGATGCAGAGGACGACAAGCCCGAACACAACGACGGAAAGTGCGAGGACAACGGTGACCGCCCATCGTCTGGGTGGCGCGGATGACCTCGACACCGCCTGGCGCTCACGAACGTATACCGCCACGTCGATGACAGCGAGTACCAGGCTGTACGGCATCAGCCAGAACAGCAATCCGGCAACGATGGACGGGATGACGACCAAGAAGAACACCAGCGACGAAACATTCACGGCCAGGTTGAGGCCTCCGATCCATGCTGTCCAGATCACCATCGGTCGGGGGCTTCTTGGACCGGATACCGGTGCCACCCCCATGCGTCCCGACCCAACGGTCACAAAGCCGACGAGGCAGAACAGCAGGAGAGACAAGACGAGGGCTGCCTGCACCACGCCTCCAAACGCTACGGCCGAGACGGGTCAAGGGGGCGCATCATGCCGGGGGGAGCACGGATGATCGGGAGAGCCGCCGCTCCCACGGCACTCGCTGACGCTCACCTTCACGGGTGGCGCATCGGGTGACCCGCCGGCACTAGAAATGGGACATGGCGAACACCGACATGGCCGAGTACTGGAACGGTCGCCCAGCCGACGTCTGGGTCACAGAGGCCGAGCGCTTCGACGCCCTGCTCGCCCCCTTCGGCCGCCGGCTGCTGACGGCCGCCGTCCTCAAGCCGGGCGAGCGGGTCCTGGACGTCGGGTGCGGCAACGGTGCCCTCAGCCTGGAGGCGGCCGGCGCCGTAGGGAGCGGTCGGGTGACGGGCCTCGACCTCTCGGCGCCCATGCTGGCGGTGGCCCGGCAGCGAGCCGACGAGCGGGGGATCGACGTCTCCTTCGTCCAGGGCGACGCCCAGACCGCCTCCTTCGACGAACCATTCGACGTTGTCGTGAGCCGCTTCGGGGTCATGTTCTTCGACGACCCGGAGGCCGCTTTCGCCAACCTGCGGACGGCAACGGGACCGGGCGGCCGCTTGTGCTTCGTCTGCTGGCAGGAGATGTTCGCCAACGACTGGATCGCCGTACCGGCCATGGCCATGGCGGCCCACGTGGGGATCCCGGAGTTACCCGAACCTGGCGCCCCCGGGCCCTTCGCCCTGGCGGATCCCCAGCGGACCAGGGCCCTGCTCGAGTCCGCCGGGTGGTCGGAGGTCACGGTGGAGGAGTACAGCGATCGGATGCGCATGGGACGCGACCCCGAGGACGTCGTCCAGTTCATGTTCTCTGACGAGATGGGGCGCCGGCTGGTGGAGGGCAAGGACCCCGAGGCGGTGCAGGCCGGTACCGAGGCCACCCTCGAAGCGCTGCGAGCGTACGCCACGCCCGACGGTGTCGTGCTGGGCGGTGCCACCTGGCTCGTGACTGCCCGGAAGGCGTAGCGGCGCGGAGCATTACCGCCTGGGTTCGGCCTTGGAAGACGCCGAAGCCGGGTAGCGCAGACCGGCACATCTCGCGCCGGGGCACATGGATATTCAACGCGCCCTGCGGCGTACACTTCCGAGCGGGCCGTCGTGCGCGTTGAGCCCCGACGCCCAACGCGTGCCGCAGCCTCCAAAGGGCCGCCTCGGTCCTCCTAGGCGGGCTTGTCCGCTACTGGCCTACGCTGGCACCCGCGAGGCTGGGAGGGTGATTCTTGAGCACCAAGAGCTAACGATCCCCTTTCACCGACCGGCTGGCTTCGACGGAGCAGTCGCGACGCCTGTCGTCAGCGCCTGCCACCGAGCTAGGAATTGTCAAATGGCCTACGGGATCTCCGGAACGATGCTGCTCGACTCGAAGGTGATCGACGATCCGTACCCGTTGTACGGCCAGCTACACGCCCAGGCGCCGGTGTGGGAGATCGCCGGTACCGGATTGTTCGCTGTCAGCACGTTCGAGCTCGTGGCGGAGACGGCCAGTCGGGTCGAGGATTTCTCGTCCAACATCAGCTTCCTGCTCTACCGCGACGAAGCCGGTCTTCCTTGCCGGCTTCCCTTCGGTGATGCTGGCGCACAGGCGCTCGCCACCGCCGACCCGCCCATGCACGCGTTGCACCGGAGCACGGTGTTCCCCGAGCTGGTGGCCAAGCGTATGGCCGAGCTCGAACCGGACATCGTCGACATCGCCACCGGGTGTGTTACGCGGGCGCTGCACAGCGGGACCGCCGAATTCATGACCGAGATCGGCAATGTCGTTCCGATCACCATGATCAGCCGCCTCATCGGCTTCCACGACAGCAATCTCGACCAGCTTTTGAGTGCGGCCTTCGACTCGACGGCGATGTTGGGTGCGACGCTATCCCTCGATGAGCTGATGGAACTCATCAGCCGAATTGGCGAGATCCAGACCTGGCTCGCAGATCAACTCGCAACAGCGATGACGCACCCAGGTGATGACCTCCTTGGCGCTGTCGCCCGCGGTGCGCAGGACGGGGTGTTCAGCGACTTCGAAGCCCTCAGCATCCTGCACACGCTGCTGAGCGCCGGGGGTGAGTCCACCACGAGCCTGCTCGGCAATGCCGTACGCCTTCTGGCCGAGCACTCCGATCTTCAGGAGCAGCTTCGGCAGAACCCCGAGGAGATCCCAGCGTTCGTTGAAGAGGCGCTACGACTGGAGCCGCCATTTCGTTACCACATGCGTCTCGTGCCCAAGGACACGACGCTCGGCGCTGTCGGCATCCCGGCCGGATCCACGGTTCTCTTGCTCTGGGGCGCCGCCAACCGCGACGCCTCCGTATTCGAACGGCCCGACGAGATCAATCTGCGGCGACCGGTCCCGCGACGCCATGTGGCATTCGGACGCGGCATCCACCACTGCGTTGGGGCGCCCCTCGCTCGCATCGAGGCGCGCATCGTGCTCACCGTGCTTCTCGAGCGCACCAGAAGCATCACCCTTGACCTCGAGCAGCCCCCGCGGTGGGCCAACAGCCTTATGGTTCGACGCCACGAACAACTCCCCGTGCGACTCGTCGCCCGTAGAATCTCGCTTCGGCGGCGGTTAGGTCATGATCGACGGTTGAGCGGTGAATCGGTCGGACTTGGGCCTACTTCTCAGTAGAACGGACGGGCGGTATTTGTCATCGCGACATACGGCGACCTTTCGCTTAGCCGGCCATGCGCCGAAGGGGAGGCCAAAGCCTTCAGATGGATCGAGCCATTGATCTGCCGGCCGTCCAGGTGAGCCATCATGGCAACATGGATCCGCTAATCGAGCCGCCTTCGCCATGGCCGCCCTCATCACGATCGACATCCAGCTCGATACCCCTTGATGAACAACCCCTCGACAGTTCTGAGACAAGTGCGGCGGTTCCCAACATGGCAGACCTTTCCCGGGTCTTCCGGGAGGTCAGACGGGCTTTGGTGAGCGGCTCCGGGCCTGTCCTGCGCCCTGGGACTGCCGGCCGGCTACTCGCCACCGGGCCTTGCTCCCGGGGGCGCTCCCGAACTCGTGACGACCTGATGGAAATCGCTCGTTGTGTGCGCTAGGAAACAGTCGGACGGTCGGCGTCGTCTACATACTGGGGTAGGTCCTGCGGGCGTCGTAGGGCCAGAGAGGACCACCGCCATGGCGACCAAGAAGATCCAACCCAAGAACCCAGAGAGCAAGGAAACAGCCAAGACTCTGGAGACCGGTGCTGCCGACCGGAAGACCATGACCAAGGTCTCCCGGCGGAAGACCATGACCAAGGCCCACTAGGCAACTGAAGGCTCTAGACCGGCTTTCGGAAACAAGCTTGTGGCAAGGCCGAGAGGCGGTCGGGTTCCGTTTGGCCCGGCCGCCTCTGCCGTGCTGGCGGGGATCGGCACCGTCCCGGATCCTTCAGACGACCGAGACGTCTTTAAGGCAGTTGGCCTTCGCATCCTCCTCGCGCCGCGCACTTCGCCAGACATTTGGCAATCAGTGGCCCGCCGGGCCAATCCGGCCTCCTGGCGGCCGAGGCTCCTTCCCGGCATCGAGATAGTCCGGTTGGACTGGGCCCGAACCGGCCCTCGGGCCCTGGCTGCCCGCGGGTCGACGGTCGTCCCGCTGCAGGAGGACGAGGCCGATCTGGTGGCGCGCATGGACGGCAACCACACGGGGGCCGATCTGGTGGCGCAGCGGCTGTATGACACCGGCGACCTTGGAATTTCGTCCGTCGCGGAGTTGGTGCGGACGCTTCGCTCGCTCGGTCTCCTGGTCGAGAAGTCCTCCGACGTCGAGGCCGCTCTCGAGCGTGCGCTCGACGATCGGCCTTCTTGGAGAGTTACCGTCCGCCGACTGGCCCGCAGCCTTTCAGTGGAATGGGGTGGGGCAGATCGATTGGTGCGCTGGATCTACCGTCGTGGGCTCCGCCGCTTGATCAATCGCTGGGGAGCGTTGGCCAGCGTGGTGGTGGCGCTCTCGGGCGTGGTGGCTCTCGGGTTCGTCCTGACTGATCATCCCTTCCATCTCTCCACCCAATCAGCCGGTTGGGGATTCGTGCTCCTTATGACGCTCACCGCCGCCATCGTCTTCATCCACGAGTTGGGGCACGCCACCATGGTCGTTCACCACGGGCGCTCGGTGCACAGCGCCGGCGTTCGGCTCTACTACGGCGCGCCCGCCTTCTTCGTCGACGCACCTCAGGCATTGCTGCTCACGCAGAAGCAGCGGATCGCGCAGGCGTTCGCCGGACCGTGGTTCGAGTCGGTGGCCGGTGGGGCGGCAGCCATAGTGCTGTGGCTGATCCCGACTGGTTGGGCGGCCCCGGTCCTCTACCGGTTCGTGGTTATTAACTACTTCATGCTGCTCATGAACATGGTGCCCTTGTTGGAGCTCGACGGTTACCTGATCTTCTCGGACGCCATCGGCATGCCGGACCTTCGGGCCCGCTCGTTGGCTTTCCTCCGCCGGGAACTGTGGCGGAAGCTGCGCGGCGCCACACGTCTCTCTGGCGTGGACCTGGGCCTGGGCGCCTATGCCGTCGTGGGAGTCGGCTTCGTGGCCCTGTCGCTGGTCCTCTCGGCCTTCTTCTGGAGCCGCACTTTCGGTGGGGTCGTGAGTCGCATGTGGCACGCCGGGCCGGTGGGTGTGGCCCTGCTTTTCGTCCTTGGGGCGGTACTCGCTGGGCCCCTGCTCCAAGCCGGGGTCGAGGCCTTGAGGGGCGTCGGGGGGCAGGCGGTCCGTACGTGGCACCGGCTTCGGTTCCGGCTGCAACGCAAGTGGCGGATCGAAGCGGCCGAGGCCATCGACCGCCTCGACGTATTCGAAGATCTCCCGGCGGCCGCCCTCGACGACCTGGCCGGGAGGGTGCGGCTAGCCACCTTCAGCCGCTTCCAGATCGTCGTGTCACAGGGCGGCCCAGCCGATGCCTACTTCGTGGTCCGCCACGGCCGCCTCTCGGTGTTCGAGGATCTGCCGGGGGGCGCCGGGCGGCGGGTGCTTCGGGAGCTCGTCGCTGGACAGGGGTTCGGGGAACTGGCTCTCGTCCGGCGGGCTCCCCGCTCGGTCAGCGTCCAGGCGCTGGGGCCGGCCGAGCTCTTCGTCGTCGACCTCGGCACCTTTGACCGGCTGCTGACTCCGCATCTGCGCGTTCCGGAGTTCGCTCCGACCATTGCCCAGGCCGCCGAACTGGCCGCGGTGCCGTCCTTGCGTTCACTCGACTTGACCGAGCTCATGGACCTGCTCAGCGTCGGGGATTGGCGGTCCGTCTCGCCCTATCGGGATCTCGTGGTCCAGGGCGAGCCCCCGGACGGCTTCTACATCCTGCTCGAGGGCCAGGCCGAGGTGCTCGTCGACGGCCGGCGAGTCAGGGTGCTGGAGCACGCGAGCCATTTCGGCGAGCTGGCCCTCCTCGACACCGGCCCGAGGACCGCCACGGTGCGGACCCTCACCCCGGCCCGGTTATTCCACATCGATGCGGCCGCCTTCAACTCCGTGCTGGCAAGATCCTTCTCGGCGACCGTTGCCGACCGGGGCGAGCTCGTGTTCAGCGTGGACCGTCGGAGCTGAGGGGGTATCCATGGACTGCTGGGAGTGTCGGAAGGGGGCGGTGGGCACTTGCCGGTTCTGCGGGCGCGGTGTCTGTCCCGACCACTTGCAGACCCGTCCGTACATCCTTGAGCTCTTCCGCACCGGGGGTCACCGGAAGGCCCTAGTGGTGGAGGACGCCCTTTACTGCGGGTCCTGTACTCCTCGTCCCGACCCAATCGACCTACCCGAGCTCGACTGACCAGAGACGTATCGCTCGGCGGCGGCCGGGTTGCCTCAGATAGCCCCCGCCGCCAGGGCGGCGATCCCCCGAGGATCAAGGAGCTCGATCCTGCCCCGCTTGATGCGCAGCAGACCTGATGACGCGGCTTGGCGCAGAACCCGGTTGGCGGTGGGACGGGTGGTCCCAGCCAACTCGGCGATGTCCTCCTGCGTGAGGGGAATCACGGTCCCCGGGACCGCACCACCCCACATCTCGGCCGCGGCCAGGAGTCGGCGGTAGACCCGGGCTTCCGCGGGCAGGTACATGGCCTCGACCAGCTGGGTCGACAACCTCCGGACCTGAGCGGAGAGCACGCTGACCAGCACCCGGTCCACCGGGGGGTGCTCCTCCTTCAGACGCTTAAATTCGCTCCTGCCTACCGACAGGGTCTGGGAGGCCTCCAACGCCGTGACCGTGGCGGTGCGGCCCGACTCGGGGTCGAGGAGAGCCAGCTCGCCGAAGAAGTCGCCAGCGCCGAGCACCGAGAGCATGGCCATGTCGCCGGTCTCCGTCCCGACTCGGACGGCGAACTTGCCCGAGACCACCAGATGCAGCGAGTCCGCCGGGGCGCCGGCCAGGAAGACCACCTCGCCCCGGCCGTACTTCCTGGCCCGAG
The DNA here is from genome assembly GCA_963800065.1 of uncultured Acidimicrobiaceae bacterium. GTDB lineage: Bacteria > Actinomycetota > Acidimicrobiia > Acidimicrobiales > UBA8190 > CAWJFJ01. The sequence goes on from CAWCZO010000011.1 coordinate 575,680, forward strand.
CGATGCCCAAGAATCGCTGACGATCCTGGTCTGAGACCCCGTCGAGAAGCGCCCACTCCACTGGCGCATCTTCCCACCGGTTCGTCCCAGTTGTGTCACCGGCGGCACAGACGCACCGGCTCCGCCACCGCAAGATGACCATGTGGATGGTACAGGTACACCGATGAAACCCACGAAAGGAGCCCCAAAATGAACCCCTACTTCACCGAAGCCCTGGCCCGTGACCGTCGTGCGGACATGGTTCAGCATGCCGAAGAGCACCGACGTCTAAATGCGGCGGCTGCCACCGAACCGGCTGCGCCGCGTCGACCGTGCCCCTCGCCCAGTGAGATCCGGGCCCGGCTGGCCGCCTTGTTCGCCCAGCGCCGGACGGCTTTGCCACTGTGAGGAGCATGACGGCATCGGCTCAGCCAAGCCGAAAGTGCGCCGATCCGGGTTCTTCGGCTCGGACTAACGACGCAAGGACTTCCCGAGCCCTGCCCGTCCGGTTTAGCCTTTCATCCGGAGCGAAACTTTGACGAAAGGGCGAGGTGAGGATATGACGAGATACATGATCGAGCGGACCTTTGCGGTCGGCGAGGAGCAGATGGGCGAAGTAGGCAAGCGTTCCAAGGACATCGCCGCAGAAGAGTTCCCAGAGATCACTTGGGAACACAGCCACGTCGTGGTCGACGATGCAGGTGTGGTCCGTACGTACTGTGTCTACGACGCCCCTGGCGAGGATTCGATCCGCCGACACGCCGACGCCCTCGGGCAGCACACCGTCGACAAGGTCACTGAGATTGCCGGGGACGTTTCGCCCGGCGACTTCCCCGCCTCATAGGCTCGGACTGATTGCCCCTGGCGCTACGGCGGCGCCGGTTATGAGTTGAGGCGGCGCGCATCGGGGACGTGGACGGCGGCAGCAGCGGCCACGGCCTGGCGCCGGAGCACGTCTCGGCGCCGCCCATCGTCTTCTGCGAGGCACCGCAGCGCCTCTCCGAACAGCACAGCCGCTTGACCCTTTGCCCACCCGCGCCCACATTGCTCGCCGGCCCTCAAGAAGTAGTCGAATGCCTTCTCGGGATGCCCGCCGTCGCGCCAGTGACGAGCCAGGGCCGCCGTCGCCTCGGTGCCGGAGAGCCCGGCGTCCTCGAGGAATTGCGCCACCTCGGCGTGACGCTCGCTACGACGCCGTCGCGGCAAGGTCTCGTAGGCCACATCCCTGATCAAGCCGTGCTTGAAGGCGAACTGCTGCTCACCATTGATGATCGACGTTGTCTCCCGATGGACGAGGTCACGCCCCTCCAGAGCATCGAGGAGTCGGCTGAGAGAATTGCTGTCCCAACTCGCCGCCAAGGCTCCACGCCAGAAGACGCGTCCCACCACAGACGCATCCACCAGCAGCCCACGCTCCTCGCCCGGCAGTGCATCGAGACGGGCCATGACGCTGCCACGAATGGTCGTAGGCAGCGATGATGTGCGCGCCGCTGGTCCCTCGGTGACGACCGAAGCCATCTGCTCCAAGAACAGTGGATTGCCCTCAGCGGTGCCTGCCAGCAATGCAACCTGCCGGTCACGGTCCTCCTCGGCAAACGACGCCAGCAGATACCCGGCCAGTCTGCGGGAATCGTCTTCGCCCAGTGGCTCCAGGGTCAGCGAGATGTAGGCGGGCAGACCGCTGCCCCAACCGGGACGGGTGTCGAGCAGCTCCGGTCGGGAGAGGCCCATCACGAACACGGGGAGGTTGCGCAGTCTGCCGGCCAATAGCTCCACGAGGTCGAGCAGGGCGCCGTCGGCCCAGTGCAGGTCCTCGAAAACGAGCAAGAGCGGTTGTTCGGCGGCGACCGATTCGATCAAGCAACGAACAGAGAAGAATAGGGTCTCCCGGTCGGCGATATCGCCCGCCGTCTCGAACCCAAGCAGTATCCCAATGTGGTCGATGACCGTCTCGCTCTGACTACTTCCCAACAGGCTGGCCACGGTCTGGCGGAGCTTGTCGATGGCCAGGTCGGCTGGGTCGGTCTCGAATATCCCGGCCAACTGTTTGACCTGGTCCGCGAATGGTCCATAGGCGCTGCTGTCCCGGTACGGGAGTGACCGCCCCCTCACTACGCGGCCACCGACGTCCAAGACGAACTGGATGAACTCGACCCCGAGCCGGGTTTTCCCAATGCCGGATGGCCCGAAGACCGTGACCAGCTGCACGGCGCGATCACCCACCACTCGATCCCATGCCTGCCGTAGCATGTGGACTTCCCGGGACCGACCTACCAGAGGTGCCCGGCCGGTTTGGCCCTCTCTCGGATCGCACGAAGAGGTGAGGGCAATCCAGGCCTCCACCGGTGCAGACTTTCCCTTGGCCACCACAGAGGCCATGGGTTCGTAGATGATTACGTCGCGTGTGCAAGCGTAGGTGTCGGCGCCAACGATTATCCCGTTCACAGGGGCGGCTTGTTGCAACCGGCTGGCTGTGTTTATCACATCTCCCGCCACCATCGCTTGGCCTGGTCCTGGCGAAAGCGTGACGATCGCCTCACCAGTATTGACGGCGGTACGGGTCTCGAGATCCAGTCCCTCGTTTTGCGAGTTGAGCTCCCGCACGCTCTCGACCACCGATAGGGCAGCGCGGACGGCTCGCTCAGGGTCGTCGCCAAAGGAGATCGGAGCACCGAACAGGCCCATCACGGCGTCGCCTATGAACTTGTCGACCCGACCGCCAAAGGACTCGATGTCGCTGCGGACCCGCTCATAGTAGAGAGACAGGATGGTCTGCACGTCCTCGGGATCCAGTTTCTCGGCACGGCTGGTGAAGCCCACCAAATCGACGAAGATGACCGTGATGATCCGCCGTTCCTCCTGGACCGGCTCGAAGCCGGACAGGCGCTCGCCACAACCGAGGCAGAATCGGGCAATCTCCGGGTTGTCCTGCCCGCATGCCACGCACGACTTCATGCCACGAAGGTTATCCCTTGTGTTCGGAGAGTGACGCTCCGTTGCTCCTGCACCCGCACCTGCACCCGCACCTGCACCTCGTAGCGGGTCACCCATTAAGCGTCACGTCGCGGTTCACCGCAGGACCGAAATAGTCCCTTCGACCTCGCCCGTGTCCAACCCCATCCGCACCCGAATCTCTGCCCGCACCGGCAACGGCTCCGTGCGCCTCGGCGGCGCGGTCGGTGACATCGTGGCGTCTAACCCCTGGCACATGGCGTCCGGGGCGGCCTGCCACAGGCGCGTCGAGCCCTCGATATCGGTAAAAGGGAAGGAGACGGTCCCGACGGCACAGCCCGGTAAGAGCCTCTCGCGCTGACCATGCCGCCCGCCCGGTATCACTTTCTCCGAGGTCCCCGATCGTCCCGCGAAAGGAGCACTCGCAACCGCCTGTAGCCTCAAGGGATGGCTCCGAGATCACCTCGACGGGGCAGGCCGTCCGCAATTGCGCGGCGAGGTCGTTACACGGTGGGTGCCCTGAGGGTCGGCTTGCTGGATCGGCACTTCCAGCGGTCCAGGCATCCCGGCCGCCTCCAACCCTGACCTCAACATCTGCGATGCCGGGTCACCGATCGGTCATGTCTCATAGAGGTGCCGAATACGGAGGAGTAGGGATGGATCGGCCGAACCGTCGGCACCGGCAACTCTCGATCCGATCGCAATTTTCTATCCAAGCAACCTCTTTGCCATCACGACCCGCTGGATCTGGTTGGTGCCCTCGTAGATCTGGGTGATCTTGGCGTCACGCATGAGTCGTTCGACGGGGAAGTCGTTGGTGTATCCGTATCCGCCGAGCAGCTGCACGGCGTCCGTGGTCACGGCCATGGCCGTATCGGAGGCGAAGCACTTGGCCATTGCTCCGATCATCGAGAGCTCCCCGTCGGGATCGCCGGCGTCGACCACCGAGCAGGCCCTGTAGACGAGGGTGCGCGCCGCCTCGGTGCGCATGGCCATCTCGGCCAGCATGAACCGCAGTCCCTGGAAGTCGGCAATGGGTTGGCCGAACGCCTGGCGCTGCTTCATATACGTCGACGAGTGGTCGATGGCACTCTGGGCGATACCGACCGCCTGGGCACCGATCGTCGGCCGGCTGCGGTCCAGGGTGTGCATGGCGATGGTGAAGCCCTGACCCTCCTGGCCGACCAGGTTGGCCGCCGGGACACGGACATCGTCGAAGACGACTTCGCCGGTGGGGCTCCCCCGCAGACCCATCTTGTGCTCGAGCTTGGCCACCTTGACGCCCCAGTCGGCTTCGACGACGAAGCAGCTGACCCCCCGGTGTCCAGCCTCGGGATCGGTCTTGGCGAAGACCGTGTACGTGTCCGAGACGCCGGCATTGGTGATCCAGTACTTCGTCCCCGACAGGACGTAGTGGTCGCCGTCGCGTACGGCCCGGCAGCGCATGGCGGCGACGTCGCTGCCGGCGTCCGCTTCCGACAGGCAGTAGCTCCCCTGTGCCTCCCCGGAGGCCACGCGCGGGAGGTACCGGCGCTTCAACTCCTCGGAGCCCCAGTTCATGACCGGGATCATGCTGAGCTTGGAGATCAGGAGGGTGACGCTCGTGGACGCACAGGCACGGGCCAGTTCCTCCACCATGATGGCCTGGGTCACATGGTCGGCTCCGACCCCGCCGTACTCGACGGGAATACCCAGGGTCGGAAGCTCCATGTCGACACACGCTTTGAAACTCTCCCAGGGGTACGACGCGTCGCGGTCGACGGCGGCGGCGTGGGGGGCGATCCGTGCCTCGCACAACTGCCTCACAGAGGCCCGGAATTGCTTGTGGGTGTCGGTGAGTGCGAAGGACGGAGGTTCCATCCCTTCAGTTTTCCATCTCTCACGGCACCGGCACGACACCCGGCTCTGACGTCAGGTCGAGAGTGTGTTCGGGCACCCCGTCCCCCAGGCGGGCGGACCGACGGCCCCGCCCGCCACGGTTGAGAGATGACCGGCTGGGGTTACGGCAAAGTGCACAGGTGCTCGAGGAGGAGCCGGCTGAGCTCGCCCGGGGCCGCCTCGGGGATCCAGTGGCTCACCCCGGGAAGGATGGCGAAGCGGTACGGACCCGAGACCCACGCCGCCGTGGACTCGGCCGCCGTGCGACCCAGGGCGATGTCCTCGGTCGACCACACGTACAGGGTGGGAACGGAGATCATCCCCACGTCGGCGAAGGCTTCGGCCGACATGGCTCGGTACCAGTTGAGGGCGGCGGTGAGCGCTCCCGGCTCCAGCATGGCGGCCACGAAGACGTCGACCTCTCCGGCGTCGGCCGCCAGTCCCGATGCTGCGAACATGGCCCGAAGTCCGTCCCCTGACCCGTCGTCACCCAACAGGGCCCGTTCGGCCACACCGGGCTGGCGGAAGACCTCGATGTACGAGGAGCGTTGCGTCTGGTCCGGGTCGCCTCCCCCGAGGGAGGCGGCGAAGGCCGCAGGGTGGGGAACGGAGACCGCCGTCAGGGTCCGGACCCGGTCCGGGTGACGGCCCGCCGTCACCCAGGCCACCATGGCTCCCCAGTCGTGGCCGACGAGATCGAACAGCTCCATCCCTTCGGTGTCGGCGACGGCGAGGACATCGGCCACCAGGGCTTCGATTCGGTAGTCGTCCACGTCGGGCGGCCGTGCCCCGTGGCAGTAGCCGCGCTGGTCGAAGGCCATGGTCCGGTACCCCTCGGCGCTCACCGCTTCGAGCTGGTGGTGCCAGGACCACGACGTCTGCGGGAAGCCGTGGAGGAACAGGACCGGGCGACCGTCGGCTGGCCCTTGGGCCATGGCGGAGAAGGTGAGGCCGTTGGCGGCGATGTCGAACCGCTCCATCGGCGCGACGGGGGCTCAGTCGGTGACGACGAGTGTCCGCCAGGCCGTCAGCTGGTGGCGCACCTGGTCGGGGGTGAGGCGCAATGTCGATTCCGGTACGGCCTCGACGATCCGGCGCTGCTGCCGGTAGTGGTGGGCGGCCGCCTGGAACAACGGGGCCCGCCAGGTGACGAGATCGGGCGGTGCGTCGCCGAGAAACCCGAACAGGACGAGGGCGAGTTCGACGTCCTTGCCCACCGGCGCCCGCCCGAACAACGCCGACCGGGAGCCGGCCACCGCCGCGCATCCGACGAGGGCGTCCTCCCCCGTGATGCCGGGACTCAGCTCCAGGCGGTCGGCGAACAATTCGTGGGCCACGAGTAGGCCGTATCCCTGGTCGGGGCCGGGGACCCCCAGATCGCGGCCCCGGGGATGGACGGGCGTCAAGAGCTCAGCCACGCGGTCCTGTCGCCAATCGCCCGGAGTCCGCAAACGGTAGGCGGGGCGGACCTGGTCCGCCTCACCGATGGGCACGTAGCTCGGTTGTGTCATCTTTCCTCCGTACCGGCGTCCAATGAGCCGGAGTCCAATGAGCCGGCATCCGGGGTGCCGGCATGGACGAGACCGTAGACGATCGAGTCGAAAAGAGCCTGCCACGAGGCCTCGATGATGTTCTCCGACACACCGATCGTCGTCCAGACGACTTCGCCGTCGGTCGTGTCGATGAGGACACGGGTGACAGCTCCGGTTCCCCGTCCGGTGTCGAGGACCCGGACCCGGTAGTCGATGAGATGGATGCCGTGGAGAACGGGAAAGGACGAGCCGATGGCCTGGCGCAGAGCGGAGTCGAGGGCGTTGACCGGGCCGTTCCCCTCGGCGGTGGCCACCACCCGGGCATCGTCGATACGTACTTTGACCGTCGCTTCGGTCATGTCCCGGCTGTTGTGGGTCGGGGTGTCGGAGTGGTCGGCGATGACGCGGAAGGATTCCACGGTGAAGAAGTCGGGTTCCCATCCCCCGGCCCGACGGAGCAACAGCTCCAGAGATCCGTCGGCCACTTCGAAGTGGTAGCCGCGATGTTCGAGCGTCTTCAGGGTGTCGAGCACGCCCGAGAGGGCGTCGGAGTCGAGCTCGAGCCCGAGCTCTTGTGCCTTCAGGGCCAGGGTGGAACGACCGGCCATCTCCGACACCACGAAGCGGGTCCCGTTCCCGACCTTGTCGGGCGGAATGTGCTCGTAGGCATCGCGGCGTCGTGCGATGGCACTCGTGTGGAGCCCGGCTTTGTGGGCGAAGGCGGCGGCGCCGACGTAGGGCTGCTGGGGATTGGGGGCGATGTTCACGAGCTCGGCGATGTGGTGCGAGACGGGAGTCAGGCGCTCGAGACGGTCGGCGGGGATGGTGCGGATGTTGAGCTTGAGCGACAGGTTGGGGATGGCGGCGGAGAGATCGGCGTTACCCGTGCGTTCGCCATAGCCGTTGATACAACCCTGGACGTGGGTGGCGCCGGCCCGGACGGCGGCGATCGAGTTGGCCACGGCGCAACCTGAGTCATTGTGGAAATGCACTCCGACCTGGCACTCGAAGTCGGACACGATGCCGGCGACGATCCGCTCCACGTCGTGGGGCATGGCGCCCCCGTTCGTGTCGCAGAGCACCAGCGCCTCGACACCGGCCTCCTCGGCCGCCCGCAGGACCCGCAGGCTGAACTCGGGGTTGTCCCGGTAGCCGTCGAAGAAGTGCTCGGCGTCGAAGAAGACCCTGAGCCCGTGCTCGCGCAGGAACCCGACCGACTCGGCCGCCATGGAGACGGCCTCGTCGAGGGTGGTGCGCAGGGCGTCGGTCACGTGCATCTCCGACGCCTTGGCCACGATGCAGACAGCCTCGGTGTTGGCCTTGACCAGGTGGCGTAAGACCTCGTCGTCCTCGGGCCGGACTCCCGGGCGCCGGGTCGACCCGAACGCCACCAGGGTCGCAGTCGAGAGCCGCAGCTCGGCCGGGGCCCGGGCGAAGAACTCCTCGTCCTTGGGATTGGCTCCCGGCCAGCCCCCCTCGATGAAGGTCACGCCGAGATGATCGAGCTGTTCGGCCACGCGCAACTTGTCGTCCACCGTCAGAGACAGTCCCTCCTGCTGGGATCCGTCGCGCAGCGTCGTGTCGAAGATGTCCACTGCCTCCGGCAGGGTGGGGAGCGCGAAGGCATGGCTCGAGGAGTGGTGCTGGTGGCCCTGCTGGCCCGGTCCGCTAGCGGACATGTTCGAGCCAGTTCTTGTAGCGGTCCACCTCGCCGCGGACGGCGGCGAAGTAGGTCTGCTGGATCTGCTTGGTGATGGGGCCAGGTCGGCCCGTACCCACCGCCCGGTCGTCGACCTCCCTGATGGGGACCACCTCGGCGGCGGTGCCGGTGAGGAAGGCCTCGTCGGCCGTGTAGAGGTCGGTGCGGACGAGGGCCTCGCTCGTGACCTCGTACCCGAGGTCGGTGGCGATCGTGATGACCGACGCCTGGGTGATCCCGGCCAGGGCGCCCGACTCCGACGTGGGCGGTGTGAAGATACGGTCGCCCCTGACGATGAACAGGTTCTCCCCGGTGCATTCCGAGACCTTCCCGTCGGGTGCCAGGAGGGCTGCTTCGTCGTAGCCGGCCTTGAGCGCCTCCACCTTGGCCAACGACGAGTTCAGGTACATGCCCGTGCTCTTGGCCGCCGTGGGGACGGCGTTCGGATCGTGGCGCTGCCACGAGGACACCTTGAGCCTGATGCCGTTGGCCACCCCCTCGTCACCCAGATACGTTCCCCATGGCCACGCGGCGATGGCCACGCTCACGGGGCACGGCAGCGGGTTGAGGCCCATCTCGCCGTACCCCAGGTAGACGATGGGCCTGATGTAGCACCCGTCGTCGAGTCCGTTCACCCGGACAAGCTCCTTGGTGGCCTCCACCAGCTGCCCGGGGGTGAACGGGACGTCGATCATCAGGATCTTGGCCGACATGAAGAGCCGCTGGATGTGTTCGGTGAGCCTGAAGACGGCCACTCCCGCCGGCGTCGGATAGGCACGGATGCCTTCGAAGACGCCGGAGCCGTAGTGCAGGGAGTGGGTGAGGACGTGGACCTGTGCCTTGTCCCAGTCGACGAATTCGCCGTCGATCCAGATCTTGTCCACTGCGGTGAGGGGCACAGGTCTACAGCCTTTCTGCGATGGCGTCGCCCACGGCGACGGTGGAGGGGAAGGGGGCGCCGGCCGTGTGCTCGGACACATAGGCCGAGACTGCCTTGGTGACCCTGTCGGCGGCGGCGGCCTGGCCCAGATGCTCGAGCATGAGGGCGGCCGACCGGATGGCGGCGAGGGGGTTGGCGGCGCCGGTGCCGGCGATGTCATGGGCGGCGCCGTGCACGGGCTCGAACAATGAAGGCCCGGTGCGGGCGGGATTCAGGTTGGCCGACGCCGCGAACCCGATGCCGCCGGCAACGGCTCCGGCCAGGTCGGTGAGGATGTCGCCGAACAGGTTGTCGGTCACGATCACGTCATAGCGGTTCGGTTGCTCCACGAGATAGATGCAGGTGGCGTCCACGTGGTTGTAGTCCAAGCTCACGCCGGGAAACTCGGCGGCCACGTCGTAGGTGACACGCTGCCAGAGGTCACCGGCGAAGGTCAGGACGTTGGTCTTGTGGACCAGGGTCAGGTGGTGGCGCGGACGGCCGGCGGCCAGCTCGAAGGCGAACCGCACGCACCGCTCCACCCCCATCCGGGTGTTCACCGACCCCTGAGTGGCCACCTCGAAGGGTGTCCCCTTGCGCAGGAATCCCCCTTCGCCCGCGTAGGTGCCTTCGGTGTTCTCCCGGACCACGACGAAGTCACAGTCCGGTGCCGGCGCGCCCGGGGTCCCGGTGAAGGGACGGAGATTCACGTAGAGATCCAGTTCGAACCGCAACCGCAGCAACAGTCCGCGCTCGAGCAACCCGTTGGGTACGTCGGTCGATCCCACCGGTGGGCCCACTGCTCCGAGGAGGATGGCGTCGAATCCCCGCAGCTCCTCGAGGGTGGCGTCGGGGAGGACCTCCCCCGTGCGCAGATAGTGGCCGGCGCCGAGGTCGAATGCGGTGGTGTCCAGCGGCACCCCGGCGGCGGCAACCACTTTCAGCGCCTCGGCCACCACTTCCGGGCCGATGCCGTCGCCACCAATGACTGCCACACGATGGTTGGTGGTCGTGCTCACCGGAACCTCGGCTCTCTCTGTCCGTGACATCTTGTCACGCCGATCGGTCTTCTCATGGTGAATCTCGCTTCGCGTCTCGCTCGGCCCCGCCCCCCGGTGGAGCCGATCCCTCACCCGCCCATCGCCCACCCCCCGTCGGTGCCCCGGGGACGTCTCCGAGGCCCCCGGCGGCCGCCGTTCGCCGTCCAGAAAATGAAAAACCGCCCACGATGTGGACGGTCGGTCAGGCGCACACCGGCGGGTGTGCGCCTATTCGATAATGACGACGGAGGCGGTGGCGGGCATGGACATCGTCTGATCAGTCTCCCCCACGCTGACCAGGACGTCAACCTCCCCCGGCCCCGAAAGTTCCTGGCGAAGGCCCCGGGGCGGACGGGTAGCCTCATAGGCGTGACCGACGAGCCCACACAGCTGACGCTCGCCACCTACGAGCGCTTGAAGGCCGAACACGAGGATCTGACCACCCGTGGACGGGTCGAGGTGGCACGTGCCATCGAGGCCGCCCGTGCCCTCGGGGACCTCTCGGAGAACGGCGACTACCACGCGGCGAAGGACACCCAGGGGAAGATGGAGGCGCGCATCCGTCAGCTCGCCGCTACCCTGGCCGGCGCCGAGATCGTGGACGGCGCCACCCTCCCGGATACCTCCGTGGCCACCGGATCGATCGTCGCCATTCGCTACGAAGGCGACGACGAGATCGAGCGCTTTCTGGTGGGTTCCATCGAGGAGCGCGACGAGGAGCTCAGTGTGGTCTCCCCCGGTTCTCCCCTCGGACAGGCCCTGCTCGGACGGTCTCCCGGTGAGGTCGTGGAATACGAAGCACCCGGGGGGACGCTTCGGGTCGAGATCGTGAGGATCGGTTCCTGAAGGTGTCGGCCACAGCATCCAGACAACCCAGCACCCTGATCGAGAAGGTCTGGGACCGCCACGTCGTCCACACCGCCGCCGGTGAACCCGACATCCTCTTCATCGATCTGCACCTGGTCCACGAGGTCACCTCGCCTCAGGCGTTCGACGGGCTCCGCCTGGCCGGGCGGACGGTTCGGCATCCCGAGTTGACGGTGGCGACGGCCGACCACAACGTCCCCACCACCGACATCGACAAGCCGGTCGCCGATCCGATCTCGGCCAAACAGCTCGAGGTGCTGTCGGCCAACTGCCGGGAGTTCGGGATCACCTGCTATCCGATGGGGGACGCCAACCAGGGCATCGTCCACATCATCGGACCCGAGCTGGGACTGACCCTGCCGGGAATGACGGTCGTCTGCGGAGACAGCCACACGTCGACCCACGGCGCCTTCGGAGCACTGGCCTTCGGTATCGGGACGTCCGAGGTGGAACACGTCCTCGCCACGCAGACGCTCCCCCAGGAACGACAGTCCACCATGTCCGTGGAGGTCGACGGCGAGCTTCCCGCCGGGGTGACGGCCAAGGACATCGTCCTGGCCGTCATCGGCCTCATCGGTACCGCCGGTGGTGCCGGCCACGTGATCGAGTACCGGGGGTCGGCTATCCGAGCCCTGAGCATGGAAGGCCGGATGACTGTCTGCAACATGTCGATCGAGGCAGGAGCACGCGCCGGGATGGTCGCTCCTGACGACACCACGTTCGCCTACGTCGAGGGGCGGCCCCACGCGCCGAAGGGGGCGCTCTGGGAGCAGGCCCTCGACGACTGGCGGACGCTCCAGACGGACAAGGGCGCCGTGTTCAGCCGCACCGTCCCTCTCGATGCCTCGTCCCTACGTCCCCATGTCACGTGGGGGACGAACCCCGCCCAGGTGATCCCCATAGACGGGAACGTCCCCGACCCCGACGGCTTCGCCGACGAAGGGGCACGGGACGCCGCCGCGCGCGCCCTTGCCTACATGGACCTCAAAGCCGGTACTCCTCTGCGCGAGGTGGCCGTCGACACGGTCTTCATCGGTTCGTGCACGAACGGTCGCATCGAGGACCTCAGGGCCGCCGCCACCGTCTTGCGCGGGCGCCACGTCCGGTCGGGGATGCGGGCACTGGTCGTCCCCGGATCGCACCGGGTGAAGGCCCAGGCCGAAGCGGAGGGGCTCGACAAGGTCTTCACCGCCGCCGGGTTCGACTGGCGGGAGCCGGGTTGCTCGATGTGCCTGGCCATGAACCCGGACAAGCTGGCCGTCGGGGAGCGATGCGCGTCGACGTCGAACCGCAACTTCGAAGGTCGGCAGGGCCGCGGGGGCCGGACCCATCTGGTCTCGCCCGCCGTGGCCGCCGCCACCGCCGTCGCCGGCCACTTCTCCACCCCCGAGGAACTGCCGTGAAGCCGCTGCAGGTGGTGACGGGCCGGGCCGTCCCCCTCGACCGCAGCGACGTCGACACCGACCAGATCATCCCGTCGGACTGGCTCAAGCGGGTCGAACGGACCGGATTCGGTGTGGGTCTCTTCTCCGAGTGGCGCGACGACCGCGCCTTCGTCCTCAACCAACCGGAGTTCGCCGGCGCCACCATCTTGGTGGCCGGGCCGAACTTCGGGACCGGCTCGTCACGTGAGCATGCCGTGTGGGCCCTCATGGACTACGGCTTCGAGGTCGTGATCTCACCGCGGTTCGGCGACATCTTCCGCAACAACTGCACCAAGCAGGGCCTCCTGCCAGCCCAGGTGGACTCCGGCTTCGGTCGGGCGCTGCTGGACGCCGTGCTCGACGACCCCTCGCTCGAGATCACCGTCGACGTGGCCCGCGGAACGGTGGAAGCCCCGGCCGCCGGGCTCACGGGTACCTTCCCCCTCGACGAATTCACCCGGGAGCGGCTCTTGAACGGCTGGGACGACATCGGTCTGACCCTTCGCCACGAGACGTCCATCGCCCGGTACGAGACACACCGGGCCCCCTGGCTCCCCGCTGCTGGCTGACCGCTCCGACGAGGGCCGGACCGTGACTGTCCCCGCCCGGGTGGCTGAGGCCCGGGAGCGAGCCCAAGCAGCCGGGTTCGCGTTCTCGAGCGAGCCGGAGGTGGGGGCGCTGCTGTCGTGCCTGGCGGCGTCGGTCCCCCTTCAGGGCCGGATTCTCGAGCTCGGGACAGGGGCCGGTTGCGGCTTGGCGTGGTTGGTCCACGGCCTGGGCGAGCGCTCCGACGTCGAGATCCTCACCGTCGATATCGACGGGACCCTCCAGGACCGGACGCGGTCGGTCGCATGGCCCGAGTACGTCCGCTTCGAGCGCGGCGACGGAGCCAGCGTCGTGGCGGCATCGGGGATGTTCGATCTCGTCTTCGCTGATGCCCCCAGCGGCAAGACCACGGGCCTGGAGCCGACCATCGATGCGCTCCAGCCTGGGGGGATCCTGGTGGTGGACGACATGGACCCGACACGGCACAGTGACGCCGACCTCCTCGGTGCCCTGGCCCGTGTCCGTGACCGACTTTTCGGTGACCGGCGACTCGTCTGCTGCGAGTTGGCGTTCTCGAGCGGGGTAATCGTGGCTGTCCGCCGCTGGGAGAGCCGGGAAATCTGACCGGCCATCAGCCGATTTGTCCCAAAAAGCCATCAGCCGATTTGTCCCAAAAAAGAGTCTGATGGTCCCTACGGCCGGTCGCGGCACATGCCGATCAAGGATCTATGTCCAGGCGCCCGGCCACCTCGGAGCCCCTTCCCGGGGTCGATCCCACCACGGACATACAACGTCATTTCTGGCTCAGGCACATCCGGACCGGTTTCGGCGTTCTCGTGGGCGAGACGTTCGTGGTGATGGCGTACCTGGGCTTCACGCCTCACGGCCCTCACCGGCCGATCCTGTGGGTCGTGACCTCGCTGTGGCTCGTGTCCGCCGTCATCAGCCTGTTGTTCGCCCCACATCTGGCCGCCCGGCACTGGCGGGCCCACTTCTCGGCGTCGTGGACCATCCTCTCGGCCTTCGCCGTCGCCGGGGTCGCCACTCTCGACGGTGGTATCGACAGCCCCATCATCTTCCTTCTCTTCCTCCCGATCGCCAATGCGGCGCTGGCCTTCAAGCCCCGGGTGGCGGCCGGCTGCGGCCTGGCCACCCTGGCCTCCGCGGGCTTTGTGGTGGCTGTCGATCCCGACGGCAGATTCTCCGGGAACGGGGCCCTGGTGTTGTTCGGGGTCCTCGCCGGCGTCTCGGCGTTGTCAGTGGCTGCATCGCTGAATCGCGTCGAGCGAGAACGGCGCGAGCGGATCCTCGGCGAGCAGGTCGCAAGATTGGCGGCCACCGACGGTCTCACAGGGTGCGCCATCCGCCGCCTCTTCTACGAGCGCCTCGAAGAGGAGATCGCCCGTTCCCTGCGACACGATCACCCGCTCAGCCTCATGCTGATCGACGTCGACTCCTTCAAGGCCGTGAACGACACGTACGGGCACCTTGTCGGAGACCGCGTCCTGGCCGCCATCGGGGCCGCCCTGCGCACCTATTCGCGCAGCTTCGACCTGGTCGGGCGCCTGGGCGGAGACGAGTTCGCCGTCCTCATGCCGGACACCAGGGCGGCAGCGGCGGCCACCCTGGCCGAACGCATCCGTCTGGAGGCATCGGCGGGCCTCGAGATCCCGGTCACGTTGAGCATCGGGGTCAGCGACCTCGACCGCTCCAGTCCCACCGTCGAGCACATGTTCGACGATGCCGACTTTGCCCTCTACCAGGTCAAGCGGGCGGGACGCGACGGCGTCGCCGTGCGACCGAGCCGTCCTGCTCTCCCGCAGGATCAACCGGAGGCGGCGGGGACGACGACGCCGTAACGACCGGGACCGCCCTCGAGGCGGGACCGTGGACCCTGCCTAGGGTCCGATGTCCACCTGTCGCTCCTCGTTGCGGGCACGGATCCTGGCCAGCCGGTTCACGGCGGCGAGGTAGGCCCGGGCCGAGGCTTCGACCACATCGGTGGAGACGCCGCGTCCGGACACCTTCAGTCCGTCCGCCTCGAGCTGCACGACGACATCGCCGAGCGCGTCGATCCCGCCGGTGACGGAGGAGACGTTGAACCCGATCAGGCGGGACTCGAATCCCGTTGCGCTCCGGATGGCTCGGCAGGCGGCGTCGATCATGCCGTTACCCTCGGCCGACGCCTCCTGCTTGTCGCCGGCGCGGCTGATGACGACGCTGGCCCGGGGCATCCCCACCGTCCCGCCCGAGACCTCGAGGCTCTCGAGCTGGAAACCCTCCATGACGTCCTGGCCGAGCTCCTCGGCCACGATGGCCTCGAGGTCGGCCTCGGTGATCTCCACCTTGCGGTCGGCGAACTCCTTGAAGCGGGTGAAGGCCTGGTTCAGCCCGTCACCTTGGACATGGATGCCCATCTTCTCCAGCGTGTCGGCGAAGGCATGGCGCCCCGAGTGCTTGCCGAGCACGATCTGTCGGCCGACCTGTCCGACGCTGGCCGCTTCGATGATCTCGTAGGTCGAGCGGTCGGCCAGGACGCCGTGCTGATGGATGCCCGATTCATGGGCGAAGGCATTGCGCCCCACGATCGCCTTGTTGTACTGGACCGGGTACCCGGTCAGCCGGGCCACCAGGCGTGAGGCACGGGCCAGCTCCTCGGTGCGCACGGTGGTCGAGACGTCGGGGAACTGGTCGGGCCGGATCCGGATGGCCATGACGACCTCTTCGAGGGCGGCGTTGCCTGCCCGCTCCCCGAGGCCGTTCACGCAGACTTCGACCTGCCGGGCCCCGGCCTGGACGCCGGCCAGGGTGTTGGCCGTGGCCAGACCGAGATCGTTGTGACAGTGGGTGGAGAGGATGTAGTCCCCGGCCACCTCCTTGCGGACGTGCTGGATCAGGGCTCCGAAGTCCCAGGGGATGCCGTAGCCCACCGTGTCGGGGATGTTCAAGGTCGTCGCCCCCGCTTCGACCGCCGCCCTCAGGACCTCGAGCATGAAGTCGAGGGGCGTCCGCGTGGCGTCCTGGGGGCTGAACTCGACGTCGTCGGTGTGCTCACGTGCCCTGGCCACGCCACCACGGGTCTCGGCCAGGACCTGCGCCTCGGTCATCTTGAGCATGTGCTCCATGTGCTGGGGGCTCGTCGAGATGAAGACGTGGATGCGTGCCCGATCGGCATCGCGCAGCGCCTCCCAGCAGCGGTCGACGTCGGAGAGCTGCGTGCGGGACAGCCCACAGATGGCAGGGGCGCCGGGTCCCGCACCCACGGAACGGGCGATCGCCTGGACCGCCTCGAAGTCCCCCTGGCTGGCCACCGGGAATCCCGCCTCTATGTAGTCGACACCCACCCGGGCCAGCTGTTCGGCGATCTCGAGTTTCTCGGCGACATCGAGGGAGATCCCCGGCGACTGTTCACCGTCACGCAGGGTGGTATCGAAGACGACGAGGTGGTCCTCGCCGCTCGCCGGGCCGGTCGGTACGGCCGGCGACGTGCTCTTCGTTGTCTCGGCGCTGTCCTTCATTGCCATCCGTCCTCGCTCTTCGTCGTCCCTCTGCCTCGCCACCGGGGCCTGCCTCCTCGACACGCACCGCACCGCCATCGCCTTCGCCTTCTCGACCGGGCCGGCTGCGATCGGTGTCGGCCCAAGAAGAAACCCCCTGGCCTTGCGGCGCAGGGGGCGTATCGGCGAGCGCGATGTGGCGCTCGCCGTTAGGTAAGAAGCAGGTCGGTGACGAACACGTACACACTCATGATCTGCCAATGCTTGCAAACAACTGCCCCCGGGTCAAGGCAATGCCGCTCTTCCCTGGCCGATTCCCGGAGTGGTGGTGCCCGGCCGGGCTCCGAGGCCACGTTGCTACGCTCCCCACCGGGAAGCTGCGGACGCTGCGATCGGGACGCTGATGCCCGGCTCCGGTTCAGCACCGGTCGGCTCGGGGTCGGGCCGGCGTGGGACGAAGAGGGGGCGACTGTGCGACGGTTCGTGCGTGTGACGGCCCGATTGATAGTGGTCACCGCCGTGCTCGGCGCCGTGATCCGGATCGGACGAACGATCCTCGGACGGTCGGCGGGGTCGGCCGTCGGTGACCCCGTCCGGACCGGTAGCTTCGACAGCTGGCCGGCGGTCCCGGTGGCCCCCGGTCGGCACCGTTCCGGAGGGTGACGCCCGAACCCCGGGTGCCGCTGGGGAAGCCATGGGGGGGCCCGGCCGTCGCCAGCCGGCCGGTTCCTGACCGATCGACCTCCCCGGGACGGAACCGGCACGCCACACCCGACGTCGAAGACAGGGACCGGCCCCCAGCCGGTCGCATGCCGAAAGACGCCGGGGAGGCACTCATGCACTGGAACCGTCCGAAGATCATCGGCGTCGTCGCCGCTGTGGTCGTCCTGGTCGGCGGGGTGGCGACGGGTCGCCACCTCCTGGCCCGGAGCACGGCATCGTCCACGGTCGCCGGTTCGGCCGTCGTCCGCTCCTCACCCACGACGTCCTCCCAGTCGGCCGGGCTCCCGCCTCGACACGTCTCGGGGACGGCGGGATTCGGAACCGCAGGGACGCCGTCGGCGGCCACCGACGGATCGGAAAAGGCGGCCAACACGCCGAAGGCGGCCTCCAGACTGCCCGACGTGCCCGTTTCGGCGGTGACGCCCCTGGTCGTGCACACAGCCACCATCGATATGCGAGTGGGTAAGGGGAAGCTGGACTCCGTCCTCCAGACCCTCACGGTGCTGGCCGGCGCCGAAGGCGGCTATGTGGACAGCTCGTCGGTGTCCGGTGGGACGACGCAGAGGTCGCCCGTCGCCGCCTCCATCACGTTTCGTGTCCTTGACTCGAACTTCCCCGACGCCATCGGCAAGGTGGCGGATCTCGGCACGGTGGAGGACCAGAAGATCAACGGAAAGGACGTCACCGTCCAGGTGGCACAGAACGCGGCGTCCATCACCGTCCTCCAGGACGAGGTCGGTCTTCTCGAAACGAAGCTGTCGGAGGCCACTGACATCAGCACCTTCCTGACGATCCAGAATCAGCTGGTCCCGGTGCAGCAACAGCTGCAGCAGCTCCAGGCCGCCGAGGCCGTTCTCGAGAATTCCGCTCAGCTGGCCACCGTGACGGTCAGCCTGACCGCACCGGGAGTGCCCGTCTCACCGGTCGCCGCTCCCCGCCCTCCCGTCAATGCCGCCACGACGGCGTGGCGCTACCTGCGTCACAACTCCCTGGCCGTCATGGACGGTTTGGCCGTCGGTGTCGGCTGGGCTCTGCCGGTGCTCGTCCTGCTGGCCCTGGTCGGTTCGATCGCCCTGTGGGTGGTCCGCCGTCGCCGCGTGGTCACGGCGGCGTGACCCATGAGCGGGTCGGCGCCGATTGAAGCGCGTCGGTACCGCCAGCGACGGCCGACGGCCGAGG
Organism: uncultured Acidimicrobiaceae bacterium; assembly: GCA_963800065.1. Taxonomy (GTDB): domain Bacteria; phylum Actinomycetota; class Acidimicrobiia; order Acidimicrobiales; family UBA8190; genus CAWJFJ01. The sequence goes on from CAWCZO010000011.1 coordinate 593,915, forward strand.
GTCAGGTGTCAGGTCGGCGTACTGGCCAGAACCCGGCAACCCGAGCGGGCCACGACCACGGCGAGTGGTGCCGACACCACCTTCGACGAAGTGCTGGTCAGGTCGGTGACGACCACCAGTGCGGGGGTGTGGCCATAGGTCGCCGTGGCCACCAGATCGAGCGTGCCGGCGGACCCTGTCACCTGTCTGGCCGCCGCCACACAGGTGGCGAACTGGGCGGGGACGGCGCCGGCGGTGGCGAATGAGCCGGGAGACGGGGCCCCCGCAGTGTTGTCCCGAGCCGTCGTACTGGCGGCGTTGCCCTGGAGACCGAGCTGGTCCCCGGTCCCCACCAGCGGGGCGAGCCGTGTCCGGAGGGTCTGCGGCGAGGAGATCGAGCCGAGATCAGGGATGCTCGCCTCTCCGGAGACGGCCGCCTTCTGGGGCACGCCTTCCGGCGCGGCGGCGTGTCTCGTCCCCGCCGAGGATGCCGACGTCGCCGTCGGGGAGCTGCCGTGCGACACCCCGAGCGAGACACCGACGACGACCAGGACGGCGGCAGCGGCGGCTCCGACCAGAACCCCCGTCGACCGCACCGGCCGCCGGGCCCGGTGTGCCGCCAGGTCCGAAGGCGGATTCGATGTCGCACCCGCCCCGGCCGCCGCCCCGAGCACTTGGGCGATGGCCGACGCCACCGCACCCTCCCTCACCGCGGGCGCCACGGTCCCGACCGGGCGGCGAACGAGGGCACGGGCGCCGGAAAGGGAGGCCAGGCGGCGCCGGCAGGTCTCGCAGCCGGAGATCCGGGCGTCGACGGTCCGGCCGGCGGCGTCGGACTGCTCGTCGAGCTCACCATCGAGGTGGGCCGAGAGCTGCTCGTCGTTCAGGTGCTCGTGGGTCATGGCGTGCGGTCTTCCATCCTCGTCCCTGGTTTGACGTCCTGGACACCCGATGCGTTCCCACCGGGGGGCTCGTCGGGGCCGCCGGTCTCGGGATCACCGGTCAGGAGGTCGGCCAACGCCGCACGCCCCCGGGCGATACGGGACCGAACCGTTCCGATCGGCACGTCCAAGATGTCAGCGATCTCGTCGTAGGGCAGGTCACACAGGTCGCGCAGCACCAGGGCGACGCGATGCTCCGGGGCCAGCAAGCGCAGGGCGGCGTCCACGTCGACGTGGGTGGTCGCCTCCTCGGCCGGGTCCCGGGCATCGCCACCGAAAGCGGGATGAAAGCTGCCTGCTCCTCCACGCCCGGAACGGACAGGCCCGGGACGGTCCCAGTCGTCGTCCACCTCGGCGGGCAGTCCCACGACCGGTCGCCGGCGACGCCGGCGCAACTCGTCGAGACAGGCGTTGGTGGCGATCCGGTAGAGCCACGTCCCGAAGGAGCTCCGACCGTCGAATCGGGTGATGGCCCGGACCGCCGAGAGAAGGGCGTCCTGGGCGGCGTCGACGGCGTCGGCATCGTTCCCGAGCATGCGCCGGCACAGTGCGTACACGCGGTCGTAGTGGCCGACGAGAAGAGCCTCCAGCGCCCGGCGGTCACCCCCACGCGCCGCGTCCAGCACGTCGGGGTCGTCGGGCGGTGCGGGGACGCGGTCGTTACCGATACCCAGAGGCTAAACGGCCGTCGGGGCCGTCGGTCAGACCGAGGTGATCCGGTGGATATCCAGAATGCCGTCGGCGGCGCTCAGGCGGTTGAAGGCCTCGTCGGGCACGAAGCGGTCCGTCGACAGGATCATGAGGGCGGTGTTCGCCGCACGCGACGGGCCGACGGCCATCGAGGAGATGGATACCCCGGCCTCACCGAGGACCACCCCCACCACGCCGATCATCCCGGGTCGGTCGTCGTTTCGTACGACCAGCATGTGCTCTGACGGCGGTACCTCGACCGTGTGATCGTCGACCAGGACGATCCTCGGCTCGAACCGCGGTCCGGAGAGAGTGCCGGCGAGCGAGTGGCCCGTCGACCGGAGGGTGATCAGATTGACGTAGTCCCGGGTCGTCGATGTCGAGACCTCGCGGATCTCGAGACCCCTCTCCTCGGCCAACTGGGGCGCGTTCACGTAGGAGACGGGTTCTTCGGTCCCCGCCGCGAAGACGCCCTTCAGTACGGCCAGGGTCAAGATGGCCGTGGTGCCGCCGGCCAGACCGCCCTGGTACTCCACCTCCAGTCGGTCGGGCAGACCGTCATTGAGGCAAGCGAAACACCGGCCCAACTGTTCGGCCAGGGGGAGGAAGGGCCTCACCGACTCGGAGACCTCGGTGGCGGCCACGTTCACGGCGAAGGGGACGAAGTCGCCGGCCAGGGCCAGGATCACCTGTTCGGCGATGGTCACCCCCGCCTTGTCCTGGGCCTCGGCCGTCGATGCCCCCAGGTGCGGGGTGACGACGACGTGGGGAAGGCCGAACAAGGGCGAGTCCGTGCAGGGCTCGGTGGCGAAGACGTCGAACGCCGCCCCCCCGAGCCGACCGTCGCGCAGTGCTTCGGCCAACGCCTCCTCGTCGACGATGCCTCCGCGCGCCGCATTCACGATCCGTAGTCCGGGTTTGGCCTTGGCCAGGAGGTCGCGGCCGAACAGCCCGGCCGTCTCCGGCGTCTTCGGCAGATGGATGGTGATGAAGTCCGCCTCGGCCACCAGCTCGTCGAGGGCCATGAGCTCGACACCCATGTGTCGGGCCCGGTCGGCCGAGACGTACGGGTCGTAGGCGCACAGCCTCATCCCGAAGGCCAGGGCCCGTTGGGCCACCAGGGCACCGATTCGCCCGAGGCCCACCACGCCGAGGGTCTTGCCGTGCAGTTCGACCCCCTCCCATTTCGAGCGCTCCCACTTCCCGGCCACCAACGCCGCATGGGCCTGGGGGATGTTCCGGGCCTGGGCCAACAGCAGCGCCATGGCGTGCTCGGCGGCCGACAGGATGTTCGACTGGGGGGCGTTGACCACCATCACGCCGCGTCGGGTGGCGGCCTCGACGTCCACGTTGTCCAGCCCGATGCCGGCCCGGCCCACCACGGCCAGGTCGGTCCCCGCCTCGAGCGCCCCGGCCGTCACCTGGGTCGCCGATCGGACGATGAGTGCATGCGCACCGGGGAGCACCCGGAGCAGGGCTTCGGGAGTGAGCTCCAGTTGGACATCGACGTCATGTCCGGCCTCTTTGAGCAACATCAGGCCACGCTCGGCCAGCTTCTCTGTGACCAGCACCCTTGCCATCGGTTCGCTATCCGTCCTCTCGCATCGCCGTCGCTACTCCGCCGTCGCTACTCCGCCGTCGCTACTCCGCCGTGGCTACTCCGCCGTGGCGAACAGCTTGGCCAGGCGCGAGACGCCCTCGGCGATGTCGTCGTCACCGAGGGCGTAGGACATCCGGAGGTACCCGGGGGCACCGAACGCCTCGCCGGAGACGACAGCCACCTTGGCCTCGTCGATCGCCACCTGGGCCACCTCGTCCGATGAGTTGACGAGACTCCCGGCGATGCGGCGTCCGAACAGGCCGCGCACCGAGGGGAAAGCGTAGAACGCACCTTCCGGTTCGACACACGTCACACCCTCGCATTCGTTCAGCATGCGGTGGATCAGCTGCCGGCGCCGGTCGAAGACCTGCCGCATGGCCATCGCCGCGTCCAGATCGCCCGTCAGGGCGGCCAGTGCGGCGTACTGGGAGACGTTCGACACATTGGAGGTGGCGTGGGACTGAAGGTTGGCCGCCGCCTCGGTGACGTCGGGCGGGGCGATCATCCATCCCACGCGCCAACCGGTCATGGCGTAGGTCTTGGCCACGCCGTTGATGACGACGCAACGTTCCGTCAACTCGGGCACCTCCACCGGGATCGACGCCGATCGACGTCCTCCGTAGACGAGGTGCTCGTAAATTTCGTCGGTCACCACCCACAGATCGTGCTCCGCTGCCCAGCGCCCGATGGCGGCCACGTCCTCAGGCGGTGAGACGGCGCCGGTCGGATTGTTGGGCGACACGAAGAGGAGGATCTTTGTGGCACTCGTCCGAGCCTGTTCGAGGGCCTCCACGGTGAGATGGAATCCGGTGTCCTCGGTGGTGGGGACTTCGACCGGCACCCCCCCGGCCAGGGCGATCACCTCGGGGTAGGTGGTCCAGTAGGGCGCCGGGACGAGGACCTCGTCGCCGGGATCGCACAAGGTGGCGAAGGCTTCGTAGACCGCCTGCTTGGCTCCGTTGGTCACCAGCACCTGGGACGGCGAGACCTCGTATCCCGAGTCGCGCCGCGTCTTGACCGCCACCGCCTCCTTCAGCGCCGGCAGCCCCCCTGTGGGGGTGTAGTGGTGGTTGGCCGGATCCCGGCAGGCCTCGATGGCCGCCTCCACGATGTGCGCCGGCGTGGGGAAATCGGGTTCACCGGCGCCGAAGCCGATGACGTCCTCGCCCGCCGCCCGGAGCGCCTTGGCCTTGGCGTCGACCGCCAGGGTGGCCGACGGGGCCACGGTGGCCACCCGGGCCGATACCCGCCGACGGGGTGCCGAGGCACCGGCGGCGGCGGTGCCGGGGGTGGTTTCGTGGAGCGATGACATGGCTGCCATGCTTACACACGTGACCCGCGCTCCCGACACCACCGCCACCTCCGGAATCCGTATTCCTGACGGCCTCAAGCCGTCCGATGGACGGTTCGGCAGCGGGCCCTCCAAGGTCCGCCCGGCCCAGGTGGAGGCCCTGGCCCGGGCCGCACCCACCTACCTCGGGACCAGTCATCGTCAAAAGGCGGTCAAGTCCGTCGTGGGCCGGCTACGCGCCGGCCTCGTCGACCTGTTCGGCCTTCCCGACGGGTACGAGGTGGTGCTCGGCAACGGTGGCACCACCTGTTTCTGGGACATCGCCACCTTCTGCCTCATCGAGAGGCGGAGCCAGCACCTGTCCTTCGGGGAGTTCTCCTCCAAGTTCGCCGCCGCCGCCAAGGCCGCCCCCCACCTGGACGACCCCTGGATCATCGAGTCGCCGACCGGGACGCACCCCGAGGCCGTGGCCGGCGCCGACATCGATCTCTACGCCCTGACCCACAACGAGACCTCGACGGGCGTGGCCATGCCCATCATCCGGCCGTCGGGCGTGTCGCCGCCCGGTGAGGGCGGCGGGTTGGTGGCGGTGGACGCCACCTCGGGGGCCGGCGGCATGCGGGTCGACCCGGCGCAATTCGACGCGTACTACTTCGCGCCGCAGAAGTGCTTCGCCGCCGACGGGGGGCTCTGGTTGGCTCTGCTCTCGCCGGCCGCGCTCGACCGGGTCGAGAGGCTGGCGGCGTCGGACCGGTGGGTCCCTGCCTTCTTCGATCTGAAGACCTGCGTCGACAACTCCAGGCTGGACCAGACCTACAACACGCCCTCACTGGCCACCGTGCTCCTGATGACGGAGCAGGTCGAGTGGATGCTGGCCGGGGGCGGTCTGGAATGGACCGCCGGGCGCTGCGACCGGTCGGCCGAGATCCTCTACACCTGGGCCGAGCAGTCCGACTTCGCCACCCCGTTCGTGGAGAAGGAATCCGAACGTAGTCACGTGGTCGGCACCATCGATTTCGTCGACGTCGTCGACGCCGCCGCCGTGGCCGCCGTCCTGAGGGCCAACGGCATCGTCGACACCGAGCCCTACCGCAAACTGGGCCGGAACCAACTGCGGATCGCCATGTTCCCCGCCATCGATCCCGAGGACGTCGCCGCCCTGTGCGCGTGCGTCAACTACGTGGTGGGCGCCCTCTCCCAGTAGTCGGAGCCCATGGCCGGCAGCGGCCGGGCGATCCCCACCCTGAACTCACCCTGCTGGGCATTCCTCGCCCTGACGGGAGGGCCCGGCGACGTCGGAACCTGCCCGCACCCGGCCACACTGGAGGGCGTGGAGTGGGCTGAGCCACCCGGCGAGATCTGGGGGAACGGTCAGGTGACCGTGGCGCCATCGGCTATCGAAGGCCACGGCCCCTTCGCGTTGGACGACCTCGCCACGGGCACCTTGGTGATCCGCCTGGCCGGGCGCCTCGTCTCGTCGGAAGAACTCATGGAGATTCTCGCCGACTCGGGCGCCGACGACAGCGCCCCGTACGTCGACACCATCACCGTCGACGAGGATCGCCATCTCGTTCTTCCACCCGTCACCACGGTCCACTTCGGCAACCACAGCTGCGATCCGAACATGTGGCACGCCGGGCCTTATGAGATCGTCACCCGGTGGCCCATCGGCGTCGGCGAGGAACTCACCTACGCGACCCAGACCGAGGGATTCTCGATGACGTGCCGGTGCGGATCCTCCCGGTGCCGTGGTGAGGTCTCGGGCTCTGACTGGCGTCGGCCTGATCTTCAGGACCGGTACCGCGGCCACTGGGTCCCGGCCCTGGAGAATCGCATCCGGTCATCGTGACGGCTCCGGCCCCCATGCCCGGGGCCGTCCTGTTAGCCGTCCAGTTAGAGGCACGCCGGCGAGCCCGGCGTGCCTCTAATGGCGGCGTTCAGACTGACTGATCGGATCCGTTGGCGGCGTACAGGGCCTCGACATCGCTGTGGCGGATCGGGAACGAACGCCCGCAGTACGGGCAGCAGACGTAGACGTGCGTCTCGGTCGTCTCGATGTACTCCGGTTCCAGGGCCACGACGGTGAAGCACAGCCGGCAGAGCCTGGTTCCGGGCTTGAGGTTCGGGTCGACCGCCTTGAACCGCCGCTCGCGTCGCCTGGGCTCGATCGTGATCTCCGGGTCGGAGCTGTGAGCGCCCTTCGTCATGAAACGGACCCAGGGCAGGCGGGCACCGGATTTCGGCTGCTCCACCGACCGGTCGGCCTCCTCGGCGCCGCTTCCTTCACCCTCTGTCACCTCGTCGGCCTGGAGCGTCTGAGCCTCCTGGACGGCATCTACCGGAGCGTCTTGAATCTCGCTCGGCTGTCCGTCGGCATCGTCGAACCCGGGCATGGAGTGGTCAACGACGACCTCTGCCTGCCCAACGTCGTCGGTGTCGATGAGGCCTACTCCGTTCGCCACGAAGGTCCCATCGGTACCACCGGCCACTGCCGGGCCGATCTTCTGCTCGACCCGGAACGCGTCGAATGACTGGGCGATGCTCAATTCGGTCGCCTCGTAGGCGGCAGCGGCGCTCTCGGTGAGCTTGGCCATGCCGTTGAGCACCGAGTCAAGGCCGCTGGCGTCGTGCTCCAAACGGTCCCAGAGGGTGTTGAACTGCTCCTGAGCAGCGCCGACCCACTCCGACCGGACGGGGGCGACGTCGCGCGAGAGTCGGGACAGGATCGCCTCGACGTCTGCCGCGCTGGTGCTCATCTGCGCAGAGACTTTCCGGAGCCGCTCCGGGGTGACCTCGAATCCACTAGCCATGTCCTTCTCCTTTAGCTGACGACGAGCTCACCGAGATCGGCGGCAGCCGGGGCGATGTCCCGCTCGGCGCGGAACTCGTCGAAGGCCTGGGCGATGCTCTGCTCGGTCGCCTCGTAGGCGGTGGCGGCGCTCTGGGTGAGCTTGGCGATACCCGTCAGCACCGAGTGAAGCCCACTGGCGTCCTGCTGCAACTGGTCCCAGAGGGTGTTGAACTGCTCCTGAGCAGCGCCGACCCACTCCGACCGGACGGGGGCGACGTCGCGGGAGAGTCGGGAGAGGATCGCCTCGACGTCTGCCGCACCGCTACTCATCTGCGCTGAGATATCCCGGAGCCGCTCCGGGGTGACTGCGATTCCACTGGTCATCTCCTGCTCCTTTATCCGGAGGGACGGTCAAATGAGTCCGTGTCGCCGAACGCTCGGCGGGTCGGTTCTGTGCCCTCGATAGGAACGGTGGCAGAGGGGAATCTCCTGCCGTCCAACGGAAGCTCAAAATCTCGCCAAAGACGGCCAGACAGGCCCGACTGATGCCCTCCGGCCGGGCGCCGGCGGCGGGTGGGCGGCGACGTCGATTACCCCCACCGGGGGCGACGTCGATTCGCCCCACCGGGGGCCGCGCCGGTCGCCCCACCGGGGGCCGGCGGCCGGTCAGTCCCCGTATTCGTCGTGGCGCCGTACCCAGAACTGCGGTGCCTGGACCGGTTCATCACGTCCTCTGGGGACCAGATCGAGGAACTGATAGGTGCCGTTCACCATGTCGATACCGCGGGCGTAAGTCGAGTACGTACGGAAGATCTCACCGCTGGCGTTCTTGAAGAAGACGGTGATGCCTTCGCGGTCCTCGAGTCCGGGATCGGTGGAGCCGTAGTTGTAGACGGCGGTGTGGTCGGCAACCGCTTCGGGCGCGAAGGAGACCCCGAAGTCGTAGTTGAAGTCGGATTGGAACGAGGAGACCCAGGGAAAGCTCCAGCCCATACGGGTCCGGAAGGCGGCGATCTTGGCGAAGGGTGCTCGCGAGACAGCGGTCAGGGTCACGTCGCGGGCGCCGAGATGGACAGGTGCGCCATTGAAGTTGTCGGCCCAGAACGAGCAGTGAGGACACCCCTCCTCCCCGTTCGGGTCGAACATGAAGTGGTAGACGATCAACTGGGTGCGGCCAGCAAACAGGTCGGACAGCGTCACCTCACCTTCGGGCCCTTCGAACTGGTAGTTCTTGACCACTGCCTCCCACGGCAGTTCACGACGCTGGCGGGCCAACTGATCGCGTAGGTGGGTGAACTCCTTCTCCTTGGCCAGGAGGGTCAGGCGGGCCTCGACCCATTCCGGTTGCGAAACGACACGATGCTGCTCCACCACTGGTCCCTTCTACGTTTCGATGAACACGAGCGCCGGAGGACGGACCCTCCACTCCTCTTCACCGATGTTCAACAGAGGTGTTTACTAACATGAACGGCTGATATGGTCAACAGGATGGTTGAAGATACGGTCCTGGACCGGACGTACGCGGCGCTGGCCGATCCGACACGCCGTGCCCTGCTGGTGGCGTTGCGGACCGGTTCCGCCCGGATCACGGACCTGGCCGAGCCGCTTCCCATGTCGTTTGCCGGTGTGTCGCGACACGTCGGGGTGCTCGAGGACGCCGGGTTGATCCAGCGTGAAGTCCATGGCCGTGAGCACTGGCTGTCGGTCAAACCGGAGGGGCTCCGGCAGGCGGAGCGCTGGATCAGCGATCAGTCCTCGTTCTGGTCGCGGAGGGCTGACGCCCTGGCCACCCGCCTCGAACGCAAGAGGGGGCGAGGATGACCGGTCAAGTGCCGGTCGTCGTGGTGAAGCGCATCCTTCGGGCCCCGCCGGGCGCGGTCTACGACGAGTGGCTGGACGCCGCGGGAATGCTCGAGTGGATGTGTCCGCATCCCGCCCGACCCACCAAGATCGAGCTGGAGCCATGGGTCGGTGGCCGGTTGCTCATCGACATCGACGACGAGGGCTTCCCGCTGACCATCACCGGTGAGTACGTCGAGTTGGACCAGCCGCGGCTGCTTCGATTCACCTGGAATTGCTCGACCTGGGAACCACGATGCGACAGCATCGTGACCGTCACGCTCGAACCGCACGGCGACGAGAGCACACTGATGACTATTCACCACGAACAACTCCCGCCGACCGTGGTCGACGGGCACACCGACGGATGGACCCTCATCGCCGGGCAGCTGGAGAGCAGGCTGACCGGTCGGGCTCGGTAGATCCGCTTCCGGTCGGGGGTACGCAGCGTGAATGGGCGAACGGTCCGATGAGATCGTCGACCATCCGCCGTCCAAATCTGTGATGACCGTCGTCCAGCTGTGGTGCCGGGTCACCGTCGTGGGACCCGACGGGGCCGAGTTGGGGTCCTGGGTGTTGAAGGGACGAGGGGAGCCGGAACTCGGGGCCGTGGACGACGTGGCCCGCCTGACCCTGCTGGCGCGGCGGCTCGGGGGGGCCGTCGTCCTCACCGATCTCTCGCCCCCGCTGCGAGCGCTGCTCGAGCTGTCCGGCCTAGGCGTCGAGGTGGAGGGGCAGTCCGAAATCGGGAAAGAGCCGCTGCGGGTCCAAGAAGGCCAGGAAGAAGGACATCCCGGTGATCTTCCCCTTTGAGATCTCGAGCACCTGGAGAGCCCACGGGGCGTAGCCGCCGGCCGGGTCCGGCCGGTACTGCCCGTAGGCCGGGCTTCCGTTGGCCGAGGTGGGCACGAGGCGCGATCCCCGGCACTCACTCGGCCCGGGCTGGACCATCCACCGGCCGATGTCGGCCGCACCCCGGATCCACAGGGCGAACGGCGGCATGGACTGGATGGCGTCCTCGTGGAGCAGGGTCACCAGGCTCTCGATGTCGTAGCGCTCGAAGGCGTCGACGTAACGCTCGAGCAATTCGGCGTCGGCGCCGTCCAGGACGTCGGGATGGGTCTCGGGAGGCAGGGCCTGGAGCGTGCGCCGCGCCCGTTGCAGGGCGCTGTTGACGGCGGCCGCGCTGGTGTCGAGAAGCTCGGCCACCTCGGCCACCTGCCAGCTCAGCACTTCGCAGAGGATCAACGCGGCGCGTTGGCGGGCCGGAAGGTGCTGCAGGGCGGTGACGAAGGCCAGGCGGATCGACTCGCGGTACTGGGCGATCTCCGCCGGATCGGCACCTTCGGGGGAGACCCTGGCGTCGGGGATCGGCGTGACCCACGCGGCCTCGGACATCGGGGCGCCGAGGAGAGACTCCTCCGGCGGCGAGGCCGGGCCCATCTCCATGGGCCGGGCCCGGCGCTGGACGTGGCGGTGCATGTCGATGCAGACGTTGGTGGCGATCCGGTAGAGCCATGAGCGCACACTCGAGCGGCCTTCGAACCGCTCGGCGTTGCGCCAGGCACGGAGCATCGCCTCCTGGACGGCGTCCTCGGCCTCGAAACCCGAGCCCAGCATGCGGTAGCAGTAGCCGGTCAGCTCGCGGCGGTACGGCTCCAGGTCCGATGGGACCAGAGGGACCTCGCCGATGGCCACGGCACCGGACACTACAGCGGGGGCTCGAGCGCCACGTCTGCCATCAACGGTTGGACGGGCCCGGCCGAGAGAAGTCATCGGTCCTCAGGGCGCGGGGGCGATCATCCTCCACGACCGCCTGGCCGCCGAGGCGCCGAACGCCGACAGGGTGACGGCCAGAAGAAGAGCAACCAGCATCAGGGGCCAGAGATCCTGGTGCGTGTAGGAGATGGTGGTGAACCGGCCGTGGAGGGCCTGGCGTGATTGGACGAGGAGACCGATGCCCCAGGTCGCATAAGCGGCCAGGGTGAGGGTGAAGAGGGTGACCACCACGATCGACACGCTCCGGCCGAAGCGGAGGTCGAGCGGGGAGATGTCGGCGCGCCAGGCCGCCACCGCCACACAGACGATGGAGACGAGCCATCCGACGACGGCCACGACGGCCAAGGCGGTCCCGAGCGCATGGGCGGCGGCCAGGTGTCCGCCGATGGGAACGGGCGGGCGGCCGCCCCTGCTGCGCCAGGAGTGGGGCATGAGAACGTCGGCGGCGACGGTCAAGACGATGTCGGCCAGGACGGAGAAGCCCGGCGCCCAGGCCAGCAGGAGGAGGCGCCACCGGTGGGGGGCGGCCGAGCGCTTGACGGCACCGGCGAATCCGGACCACCCGGCGAAGAGGACGAACAGGGTGAGGAGGAACAGGCCGACCATCGCCACGTCGGCGTACCAGGCCACCGATCCGGCCGTCGTGAGCGGGGGTGCCGCGGTGGGCATTCCCCTCCCCATCACCAGCTGGTTGGCCCCACCGGTGATGGAGAGCTGCCCGGGGAAGATCCTCCCGGCCGAGGAGTGCAGGCGTTGCCCACCGAGGACCATGAGGACCAACGGACCCATCAGGACCCACGGCAGCGTCGCCGCCGCGATGGCGACCCTGGCCCGGGTGCACCACAGCTCGTAGACCGGGGGCATCCCCACCGCACGGGCCCGGGTCCGCAGGGCGCCCCGCAGGAGGTTCAGGGTGACGGCCCAGCGGGGCCGGCCCTCCTGGGCCAGATCGCCGACCACGGAGCGGATCTCATCGGCGTAGCGGTCCCGCCACCATCTCGGGTAGCAGCGCAGGGCCAGTTCGACGGGGTCACCGGTCATGCGCCCAACGTCCCGAGGCGGCCGAGTCCGATGCTGGCCACCTTCACGTTGGTCTCCAGCCGTTCGCGCAGCACGGTCGCTCCCCGGCCGGTGATCCGGTACGGCCGCCGGGGCCCGACGGCCGGCAGCGGCTCCACCATCCCCTCTTCCTCCAGGCGGGCGAGGACGCCGTAGAGCGTGCCCGGCCCGAAGGAGACGCCGCTCATCTCCTCGATGTCCTTGATCACGGCGTAGCCGTGCTTCGGTCCTCCCGACAGGCTGGTGAGGACCAGGATCGTCGGATCCTGGGTCCGGCCCAATCGCTTCGACGCCATCACCGTTCCGATCCTCGTCCTGCCCGCATCCTATTCCGGAAATCGTAATAGTCAAGGAGCGGTCGACCCCGCCCCCTGGCGGCGGCCCCGTCCCGCCCCCGCCGAGCGCTCGAAAGCGGCGGCGCCGGCCCGCCAGGTGCTGTCGAGGTCGGAGCCCGGCGGGTACCGGCCGTCGAGCTCGAGGATCACCATCCCGTGGGCGAATGACCACAGCGCCTGGGCCAGATGGGCGTCCCCGGCCACCACGAACCACGGGTTCCCGGCCCACTCCTCGAGGCCTGGCGGCAGGCTCTGACGGGGGAAGCGCCCGCAGGCGGCGAGCCGGTAGAGATCGGGGTGCATCCGGCAGTAGGCGCGGTAGGTGGCGAGCAGGCTGGCCAGGGGACTGAGGGCGCCGGGCTCGTGGACGGCGCGGTGGGTGACGTCGCCGATGTCGAACAGGGCGTCCTCGATGACGGCCGACTCGACCTCCGCCTTGCCGGCGAAGTGCTTGTAGAGCGAGGGAGCCCGGATGCCCATCTCCTCGGCCAGACGGCGCATGGTGAGCGCTTCCGGCCCCTGCTCCTCCAACAGCCGACGGGCCACGACGACGGTCTGCGCCACGCGGTCCGGGCGTTCGGACCGGCGGTCGGGTCGGGCCAGCTCACCGGGGAGCAGGTCATCGGTGAGCCCGGTCGATGTCACGCCGGGGAGAGGACGAAGACAGGGTGGTCGGGGGCGATCCGCAAGATGTCGTCCTCCCCGGAGTCGGCGCTCACGCCGTCGAAGAAGACGCCGACCTCCATCTTCCACCTCCGGAGATAGGCACGCAGGATCGGGGCCTTCTCGCTGTCGGACAACTCCCCGGCGATCAGCTCCTGGCGCCGGCGGCCGAGGATCAGGGCCAGTCGACCGCCGTCGGAGCGGACGTTGCGGACCCACTGCGTCTCACCACGCGGTGAGACCAGGTAGTTCCGTCCCTCGACGACGAGCAGGTTCACCGGCGTCCGTCGCGCCGTGCCGCTCCGACGGCCCCTGACCTCCAGGATCCGGCTCCCCCAGACGCTGACACCCACCCGCATCATGATCAGGACGAAGGGGTTCATGATCCGCCGGGTGAGAAAACCCGGTTCCCTGTAACCGGCCGTCGTGTCCATCGCCCTCTCCTCTCGGTCCCGCCCCCGGGCTGGAGGCTAACACTGTACGCCAGTATCAGCTAACAGCGTTAGCCTTGTCAAGGCCCGGCCCGCGCTCAGGTCTCGATCCTGGTCCCGGAGATCCGGACGTCGGTGCCGATCAGGGCACCGGAGAGAGCGGCCCGGGCCAGACCGGGATCGTCGCTCGAGCCGAGGCACCGACGTCCGGGGCCGGCGTCGGCCAGGACGAAGGTGCGGGCGGCGTCCCCACCGGCGTAGCCGACGGTGGCGGTGACCACCCGGGCCGGCCCGTGGTGCTCGGCCGCCACCGCCACGGAGGCCGTGGCCGCCGCCGCCTCGGCGGCCAGGTCGGACAGCAGTGGGGGGTGGCCGTCGGGGGTGGCCGACCAGACGGCCACCCCGGGCTTGGTCAGCAGGCCGCAGACGGTCGTGACGAGGCCGAGGGTGGCCGGTTCCCTCCGCAGGAGCGGCACCATGGAGGCGGTGGCCTGGTAGACGAAGTTGTTGAAGGGCCCGCCGGCGAAGGCCATCCCTCCCGTCACCGTCGGCGTGGCCCCGAGCGGGAGCCCCAGCTCGCGCTGTTGGACACGGACGGCCGACGGGAAGCAGGAGTAGAGCTCGACGTGCTCCACCTCGTCGAGCGGGCGCCCGATCCGCTCGGCGGCCGCTCGCCCCAGGACGCCCATGGCGGGCCAGCGGTGGGGATCCCGGCGACGACTGAGCGAGAGGACGTGGGTGGCGTCCAGGCCGACGAGGGGAAAGACCCACCGATCGGTGGGGACCCCGTGGGCGCGGGCGGCGCCGACCGAACACAGAACCAGGGCGGCGGCCTGGTCGACGGTCCACTGACTGGCGTGCCACTTGTTGTAGGGGAAGGCCAACGGTCGGTTCGTCACCGACGGCGTGGCCAGCTCGGCGGCCGACAGCGGCGTGGCGAAGGCGGCCTCGGGGTTGGAACGGGCCACGATGTTGAACCGCTCCCACAGCTCGGCGATCGCCGTCCGCTGGGCGTCGATCCCCTGCCCCTCGGCCGCCCCCAGGGCGTTCTCGATCAAGGCGTACTGGAGCACGGGCTGGATCAGCCCGGCATCGATCTCCGGTCGGGCGATGAAGTCGTCCTCGCGGTCCAGGACGACGTCGGGGACGGCCCCGGGCTGCGCTGTCTCGGTGGCCACGGTGCCGGCCCGCTCGGCCCGCCGGTCCCGGGCGCGCGCCTCTCCCCCCACCACCACGGCGACCTGGCACTCACCGGCGGCGATGGCCCGCAGCGCCTCGTTCACCAGGGTCTGCTGGGGGACCCCCACCCGGCCCAGGAACGTCCGCGCCGCCCGGGCCCCCACCCGCCCCGCCACCAGGCGGGCGGGGTCGGGATACGACCACGTCCCCTGGGGCACCGAGATCCGGTCGACGGCGCCGAGCAGCGAGGACGGTCCGGCGTCACCGGCCGCCGCCTCCAGGGCCGTCGCCATCAGCTCCACCGCCTCGGCGTCGCCGTGGGCCGTGGCCGCCCCCACCAGGACGGGGGTCGACGGCGCGAGGGTGGCTCTCACGGCCCCCCGCCCTGCCACGACCGCCACAGGGCGGCGTAGGCGCCGGAGGCGGCCAGCAGCTCGTCATGGCCGCCGAACTCGGTGATCCTCCCGTCCTCCACCACGGCCACCAGGTCGGCGTCGTTGGCCGTGTGCAGCCGGTGGGAGATGGCGATCACCGTCCGGCCCTTGAGCAGCCGGGCCAGCGAGCGCTCGAGGTGGCGGGCGGCGCCGGGGTTGAGAAGCGAGGTGGCCTCGTCGAGCACCAGGGTGTGGGGGTCGGCCAGGACCAGCCGGGCGATGGCGATCTGCTGGGCCACGCCCGGGGCCAGGACCGAGCCGGCCGATCCGATCCGCGTGTCGAGGCCGTCGGGCAGGGCCCGGACCGCCTCACCGGCGTCGACGGCGTCGAGCGCGGCGTAGAGCTCCTCGTCGTCGGCCCCGGGGACCACGAGCCGGAGGTTGTCACGGATCGAGGCGGCGAAGAGATGGTGCTCCTGGGTGACGAGGGCGATCTCCCGCCGCAGCCGGGACGGGGGGATGAGATGCGAGTCCACCCCGCCCACGGTGGCCCGTCCGGCGCGCGGCGCGTAGATGCCGGCGAGCAGGAGGGCGAGGGTGCTCTTCCCCGCTCCGCTCGGGCCCACCACGGCCACCCGGGCGCCGGGCACCGGCGCCAGGTCCACTCCCCTAAGGACGTCATGGCCCTCGTTGTAGGCGTAGACGAGGGCCCGGGCCACGACCTGCTCGTCGACCGGCTCGTCCCCGGTGGTGGGCGCCGGGTCGACCTCGTGGACCCCGAGGACCCGCGACAGCGATGCCGACGCCACCTGGACCTCGTCCATCCAGGCCAGCAGGGTGTCCACGGGGCCGATCAGCTGCTGGGCGTAGAGGGCGGCGGCGGTGACGGCCCCCACCGACAGACCCCCGCTGATGTGCAGCAGACCGCCGAGCAGGATGGTCAGGACCAGGGGGATCACGTATCCGACCTCGCTGACGCCGAAGAACACGGTCCGCAGCCCCAGGGTCCTGCGCTCCCAGCCGATCCACTCCTTGATGTGGCGGTCGGTCTGGGCCGTCCGCGACGGTCCCAGCCGGAAGGCCTCGATGGTCCGCCCGGCGGCCACGCTCTCCTGGATGTCGCTGTTGACCCGGGCGTAGGCCGCCATCTCCCCCTGGTAGGCGCTGCGGGCGCGGCGCAGGTACCAGCGCGTCCCCACGGCCAGGAGCGGGATGCTCGGGACGAGGGCGAGCCCGAGGACGGGCGCCGTCCACAAGATGGCGGCCACGGCCAGCACCGCGGTGACGCTGGCCACCAGGAGTTGGGGGAGCCCGCGCGCGCACGGTGTAGGAGAGGTCGTCGACGTCGGTCGAGGCCCGGGTGAGCAGGTCGCCGGACCCGGCCCGCTCGACCACGCCCAGAGGGAGGTCGAGGACGCGGGCCACGAACTGCTCGCGCAGCCGGGCCAGGACGCGTTCGCCCAGGACGGCGCCGAGCCCCCGGCTCACCCCGGTGAGCGCCGTCTGCACCACGAGCGCCCCGGCGAAGATGAGGATGGCCGTGTCGATCCGGCCCGCCCCGCCGCTCTTGGTCACGTTGTTGATGACGTCCTCGAGCACCCTGGGACCGACCAGCCCGGCGGAACTGGCGATGCCCTGGATGACGAGGACGGTGGTGACGGAGCGGCGCTGCTCGTTCAGGATCCGGCGCAGGTGGCGCCACGACGCCCGGCCCGACGCCACCGGCAGGATTCCCGACGCGTCGTAGGAGGGCGACTGGTCCAAGGCACCGGTGGGCGCGCTCACGAGGCACCTCTGGTGACGAGCCGGCGGTAGCGCGGCTCGGACCGCAGCAGGTCGTCGTGACGACCGAGGGCCAGGACGCGGCCGTCCAGGAAGGCCACCACGTCGGCGTGCTCCAGGAGGAAGGGACTCGTCGAGAGGACCACCGTCGTCCGGCCCCCCCGGATCGCGGTGCAGCCGGGTGGCGATCTCGGCTTCGGTGTGGGCGTCCACGGCGCTCGTGGGCTCGTCCAGGACGAGCACCTCGGGGTCGGCCCGCAAGGCCGCCGCCAACACGATCCTCTGTCGCTGGCCGCCGGAGAGGGTGCGGCCCCGTTCGGGGATCTCCGTCCGCAGGCCCTCCACCAGACCGTCGACGATGTCGGCGGCGGCGGCGGCGTCGAGGGCCTCGGCCACCGTCGGCCGCGGCGCCGAGGTGTCGCCGGACCGGAAGGCCGGGACGTCCACGGCGTCGCCCAGGGTGCCGGCCACGAGTTGGGGTTCGCGGTCGACCACCAGCACCCGGCGGCGCACCACGGCCAGCGGGAGGTCGGCCAGCGCCGTCCCGGCCAGGGCCACGCCGGGGCCGGGAACGTCGACGTAGCGGCCCAGGCGCGCCGCCAGGGCGCTGGCCTCCTCGGGATCGGCGGCCACCACCACGGTCATCCGTCCCGGTTCGACCACCAGTCCCGTCACCGGGTCCGAGAGAGCCCCCACCGGTGGCTCGGCCGCCGGCACCGCCGGGCGGGCCAGATCGGGACGCCGCCGCAACACGGTGAGGACCCGTCCGGCCGCCACCGTGGCCGCCGACCAGCGGGTGGCCGCCTCGATCAGGGTCTGGACGGGCAGGGTCAGGAAGGCGGCGTAGGCGTAGAAGGCCACCAGCCGCCCCGGCGAGATGGAGCCGGACAGGACCAGATGGGCCCCGATGAAGGTGACGGCCACGAGGATGGCGCCGGGCACGAAGATCTGGAAGGCGTCGAGGACGGACTGGGTGAGGGCGGTCCGGACGGTGGCCGAGCGCACGTCCTGGGAGGCCTCGGCGTAGCGGTCGGCGAAGACCTCCTCCCCGCCCAGCCCGCGCAGCACGCGCAGGCCCACCACGGTGTCCGCCGCCAGTGAGGACGCCGCCGCCCGCGCCGTCCGCTCGGCGCTCTGCCGCCGCTCCAGCGGCCGCATGACGGGCAGGACGAGGATGGCGAAGAGCGGCGCCCCGAACACCAGAACCAGACCGAGTCGCACCGACGAGGAGAACAGCAGGGCGGCCACGATGACGTAGGAGACCACGGCGCCGGTGGCGCGGGCGCTGACGTCGAGGAGGCGGCCGATCCGTTGGACGTCGGTGGTCCCGATGCTCGCCACCTCTCCGGCGTCGACGTGGCGGGTGAGGTCGCCGCCCAGGGCACTGGCCTGGCGCGCCACCAGTTGCTGGACCCGGACGGCGGCGGTGAGGAAGTTCGTGACGGCACGCCGGTGACGCATCACGCCGGCCACGGCCTGCACGATCCCCAGCCCGAGGACGACGGCGGACCACGTCCACAGCTCGGCCCGGTTGCGGCGGACGACGGCATCGATGGCGGCGCCCAGCGCCGCCGGGATCAGGCTCTGGGCCCCCATCCAGACGGCGCCGAAGGCGCCGCCGCCGACGACGGTGGCGAGCTGCCGGCGCGCGAACCAAGCCAGGAAACGCACGGGCGAACGGGTGTCGGGGTCACCGGGATCGGAGAGGGGGAGTCGGGCGAGCAAAGCCAGCCAGTCTATGTGACGAGAGCTCCGCCGGACCCGGGTCCGTCGTCACCCCTTCGCCGGCGGCGGTCTCACCGGTGAACCTCACCCCGTCGTCCACGCGGCCGTAGCGGAAGGTGAGGACGTCGAGCGGGTAATTGTGACGGACACGCCAGGGCGTCCTCGTCCCCTGCCGGGGGAACGCTCCGCCGGAGCGCCGGACGTAACCCGACGAGAGGTCGAGATACGGCTCCGTGGGGAGCGACGGATCGGGCGCCACCGGCGTGCACGCCGCGTACCGGTGCTCGTCCATGTGGTTGAGGAGCCGGCTCACGTAGCGGGCCGTGAGATCGCTCTTCAGTGTCCACGACGCGTTGGTGTACCCGAAGGTGAAGGCCAGGTTGGGCACCTCGCACAGCATGAGGCCCTTGTAGGCCACCGTCTCGGAGATCTCGACGGTGCGACCGTCCACCATGATCCTCATCCCCCCGAGCATCTGCATGGTGAGGCCGGTGGCGGTGATCACCACGTCGGCGTCGATCACCCGGCCGGACTCGAGCAGGAGGCCCGTCTCGGTGAAAGAGGCGATCCGGTCGGTGACCACCGACACCCGGCCGTCACCGATGGCCCGGAAGAGATCGCCGTCGGGGGCGAAGCAGAGCCGTTGATCCCACGGTTCGTACTGGGGGGTGAAATGGGTCTCGACGTCGTAACCCTCCGGGAGCTGGCGCTCGACGCCTTGGCGGAGCCACCGCCGCATCAGCTTGGGGGCGTGGCGGCTCAGTTGGAAGGTCAGCCACGTGATCACCACGTTCTTCCAGCGGACGACCCCGGCGGCCGCCGACGGCGACAGGGCCCGGCGCAGAAGATCGTCGATCGGGTCGCGACCGGGGACCGAGGCGATGTAGCTCGGTGAGCGCTGCAGCATCGTCACCCGCCGCGCCTGGCGGGCCAGCGCCGGGACCAGGGTCACGGCCGTGGCCCCACTGCCGATCACCACCACCCGCCGGTCGGTGCAGTCGAGGTCCTCGGGCCAGTCCTGGGGATGGACGATCCGGCCCTGGAAACGTTCACGGCCCTCGAGACGAGGGATGTAGCCGGCGTCGTAGCGGTAGTAGCCGGTGTTCCCGTAGAGGAAGCCGCACGTCATCTGCTCCGTGGTCCCGGTGTCGGCGCGCTCGATGGTGACCGTCCACCGGGCCTCGGCCGAGGACCACGAGGCGGACTCGGCGCGGGAGTGGTACCGGATCATCCGGTCGATCCCCCGCTGGCTCGCCGTCTCACGGATGTAGTTCAGGATCGAGGGCCCGTCGACGATGGCTCTCTCCCCCGTCCACGGCCGGAAGCAGTAGGCCAGGGTGAAGATGTCCGAGTCGGAGCGGACCCCCGGGTACCGGAACAGGTCCCAGGTCCCGCCACTACGGGCCCGTGCCTCGAGGACGGCGACAGTCTTCCCCGGGCACTGGGCCTGGAGATGGCAGGCGGCGCCGACACCGGAGAGACCGGCGCCGACGATGAGCACATCGACGTGTTCCACGGCGGTTCCGGGCATCTCAGGTGGCCGGGCTGACCGAGCTCATGTTGAAGTCGGCCACCCGCAGCGCCGGCATGGCCGTCCGGCTCTGCCAGTCGCCCCATTCCCGCGACAGCGCCCGGACCGTCCGCCCGGCTTCCGTGCGTCCGGGCCAGGACGTCGATGGGGCTCTCGTTGAAGCGGAAGTTGTTCACCGCCCCCACCACCTCGCCCCCTTCCACGAGGTAGACGCCGTCGCGGGTGAGGCCGGTCACCAGAAGGGTCACGGGGTCGACCTCGCGGATGTACCAGAGACAGGTGACGAGCAGTCCCCGCTCCGTCCGCCCGATCAGGTCGTCGAGCGGCTCGGTGGCACCGGGGAGCTCGAGGACGAGGTTGTCGCCGGGGGGCTGGGCCACCGTGCCCGAGCGCGCCGCCGCGGCGCGGTGGTACTCGAGCGCCCTCAGCCTCCCCTCCCCGATCCACTCGGTCGATCCGACGGGCAGGCCGTTGTCGAAGACCGAGACGTCGGTCCCCGACGCCGTGGCCACGACGAACGGGGCGCACTCGAGGCCCGGCTCGGCCGGGTCGCTGCGCAGGGTGAACGGCAGCGACGACAAGGTCTCGCCCAACCGGGTCCCGCCCCCGGGGGCCGAGAAGGCGCTGCGCCCGTCCTCGGCGTCGCGTCCCGAGAGGGCCTGGGAGAGCACCACCATGAGGTCGGCGGTGGCGTCGGGGGGCAGGAGCGTCTCGTAGCGACCGGCGGGGAGTTCCACCTTGCGGCCGGCCCAGGCCAGTCTGGTGACCAGGCGGTCGTGGAGGGCGCCGATCTCGACGTCGTCGAACCACGACGTCCCCGCCCCGGCCCACGTCGAGCGGGTCCCGTCGGCGCTGCGGGCCACGAGCTGGAGGGTCCCGGCCGGCTGCTCGTGGCGGCGGCGGAGGCCGGTCGACGAACCGAGGTACGTCGTCTCCACCCGGTGCGAGGCGAATCCGGCCAGGACGTGACCGGCCGACCGGGCCCGGGCGAAGGCGTCGGCCAGGGACCGCACCACGCCGTCGATGCTGCCCTCGTCGGTCAGGACCGGTGGCTCGCCGAAGGCCCGGTCCTCGGCACCGGCCTCCACCAGCGCCACGGCGTCATCGGCCGGCCCGGCGCCGGCGGCGTCGGCCTCGCTGGCCCGGACCAGCTCGGCGATGTCGACGGCCCCGCCGCGGCTGGCCACCCCCACCGCCACCCCGCCGCCATCACCGGCACCGACGGCATCACCGGCACCGGCGGCCGAACCGCCACGACCGAGGAAGCTGACCACGGTGACCCGCCGGTCGCGTCGCAGGCCGTTGGTGGTGGTGGTGTTGTTGGCGAAGCGCACGTCGGCCTCACTGGCATCAGTGACGACGACCACGCAATCGTGGCCACGCGACGAGGAGAGCGCTTCCTCGATGACGTCGGACGCCGCCGGGAGCCGGTCGCCGTCGCTCATCGACCGGTCTCGGCCCGGGCGTTCAGGACGTTGACGCCCCGGAAGAGCGCCGAGGGACACCCGTGGCTGACCGGGGCCACCTGGGGGGGCTGACCCTTCCCGCAGTTGAAGGCGCCGCCGAGGACGTAGGTCGCGGTCCCCCCCACGGCGTCGAGGGACCCCCAGAAGTCGGTGGTGGTGGCCTGGTAGGCGACGTCGCGCAGCTGACCGGCCAGGCGACCGTGATCGATCCGGTAGAAGCGCTGACCGGTGAACTGGAAGTTGTAGCGCTGCATGTCGATGGACCAGCTCTTGTCCCCGACGACGTAGACGCCGCTGTCGACGCCGGCGATCAGCTCGTCGGTGGTGGGGCCCGCTCCCGGAGCCGGGGCCAGCGAGACGTTGGCCATCCGCTGGATGGGGGCGTGGAGGGGGGAGTCGGCGAAGGCGCACCCGTTGGACCGACCCAGGTCGTTCTCGGCCGCCATCCGCCGGTCGAGCTGGTAGCCGACCAGGACCCCCTCCTTCACGATGTCGAACGACTGGGCGGCCACCCCCTCGTCGTCGTAGCCGACCGACGCCAGCCCGTGGGGGGTGGTCCGGTCCCCTTTCACGTTCATGGCCGGCGACCCGTAGCGCAGCGTCCCCAGTCGGTCCACGGTGGCGAACGACGTCCCGGCGTAGGCGGCCTCGTAGCCGAGGGCCCGGTCGAGCTCGGTGGCGTGGCCCACCGACTCGTGGATGGTGAGCCAGAGGTTGGACGGGTCGATCACGAGGTCGTAGATCCCGGCCCCGACCGAGGGGGCGGCGATCTTCTCGGCCAGGAGGTCGCCCAGCCGGCCCAGCTCGGTGTCCCAGTCCCAGCTCCTCCCGGTGACGTACTCGAAGCCCCGGCCGGCCGGGGGGGCCAGGGTGCGCATGGACTCGAACGACCCCGTGGCCCCGTCGACGCCGAA
This sequence comes from uncultured Acidimicrobiaceae bacterium, assembly GCA_963800065.1. Lineage (GTDB taxonomy): Bacteria > Actinomycetota > Acidimicrobiia > Acidimicrobiales > UBA8190 > CAWJFJ01. The sequence continues at coordinate 616,284 of CAWCZO010000011.1, forward strand.
GACCTCGACGACGGGGTGCATCCGGACCCGCCGTTGGGTGGTCACCGTCCCCGCCAGGTCGGCGAACTGCTTGTCCTCGACGACGGCCAGGACCATGGCCGTGACGTGGTCGACGGCGCTGTGGGCCAGGAGCCTGTCGCTCCACCCGGCCAGGACGGCGACCTTGTCGGCCACCGCCACCGTGGTGGGATCGATCTCGTAGGGCGACGACCACTCCACCTGGCCGTGGGCCGGTTCGGCGGCCAGATCGACGGGGACGGCCAACGCCGGTGCCGTGCAGAGGGCCATCTCGACGGCCCGCCCGGCCAGGGCGGCGGCGGCGTCGGGGTGGAGCTCGACGGTGGCGGCGAAGCCCATCGACCGGTGGCGGACGACGCGCAGGCCCACCCCGATCTCGGTGTCGTCGATCGTCGTCTGGACCAGACCGTCGCGGACCACGACGACCTGGGACCGGATCCGCTCGATCCGGACCTCGGCGTTGGAGCACCCCAGTCCGGCGGCCCGCTCCAGTGCCGCCGACCTCACCTCCTCGAGGGGCAGGGCGGCGAAGGAGGGGTCGACGGCCACGCCCGACAGTATCCCGAGCGACCCTTCTCAGGCGTCAGCGGTGCAGGCGTCAGCGGTGAGTCGGGTCAGCGGTGTCTACTCGCCACATCCTCCGCCGCCCAGACTGTCCTGATCGGTGGCTGACGTGTTGGACGGTGGGATGCTCAGGACGGTTCCTGCCGGAGGAGTGAGGGTGGCCGTGTTGGATATGTTCGACGCGCTCTCGAAAGCTTCGGAGGTGATGACGGCGTCGACTGTGTAGACGATCGACGATCCGGCCGGCATGTCCACCGTGTCGTTGATGTCGTTGTAGCCGGGACCACTGCCCGAGGGATTGGTGTCGGTTGCCCCGCCGGACGGGGTGGACGAGTAGGTGTCACTGTAGAAGTCGGCGGTGTTCGTCGAGTAGCTGTCCGTCACCACCACGCCGTTCACCGCCGTCGACCCGGAGTTGGTCACGCTGATGGTGTACGTGATGTACGGGTCGCAGTCCAGATCCTCACCGAGCGTCGGGGGATTCGAGCTGCCCGGGTCCGGGTAGGCGTCGTCGGACTTCGTGATGTTCAGCTGGGCCGTGGGCGGCGCGGCGGCGTCGGAGAGGCCCGTCTCCACCAGAGGATTGGGGTCGGCCGTCACGATGATGGCCGGAGGAGCGGGTGACGGTGTGGTGCCGACGGGTGGCTGACCCTTGTTGCCCTTCTTGGTCTTCTTGGTCTTCTTGGTCTTCCCGTTCCCTGTCTTCTCGCCCTTGGTGGTGTTGGAGGTCCCCCCACCGCCGGTGGGGAGGGTCTCCTGGGGGGCGACGACGGTGAAGGTCGTGGTGTAGGTGGGGTGGGTCCCCGCCTCCACGTCGGCCACCACCGTCGAGGTCCCGGGGGCGCACGAAGCTCCCTTGAAGACGAAGACGGCGTTGCCGTCGTCGTCGAGGATGCTGGTGGCCTCGATGGTGCCCGAGGCCTGGTTGATGGGAGCGCCCACCCCCGGCTCCCAGCGCCAGCCCTGGCCGCAGCGGTTGTCGAGCTGGGCCGAGGAGATCTCGACGGGCTGGCCGGCGTAGACGGGGTCGGTCTCCACGTAGAAGACGGTGTAGACGTCGGAGTTGCCGCTGTCGGGGCTGTTGCCCGTCTCGACCTCGGTGGAGGGGTAGTCGCTCACCCCGGGGGAGGTGACGTTCGGTGGCAGGACCACCAGCTCGGTGGTGGCCGTCAGGTACGGCGCATCGATGAGGTCGGCCTCGATGAGGTCGGTCCCCGGCGAGCAGTCCTGGCCGTCCACGACCACGGTGACGTTCCCGTCGTCGTCGAGGTAGGTGGTGATGGAGTTGACCCCCGTCCGCGGCGCCCTCGTCGACCCCTGCTGGAGGGTCTCGAAGGTGATCCCCCCGAGACAGCTGTTCTGGAGCTGCTGGGAGTCGATGTTGACGGGGTCGTCGGCGTAGGCGGGGCTCGTCTCGACCTCGATGACGTCGTGGACCTGGGAGCCGTAGGCGATGGACCCGTCGGTGTCGTAGGCGCCGATGTCACAGGGCGCGATTCGGGGGAAGCCGCGCTGGTCGGTGGGCGGGCAGTCGGAGGCGGTCACCTTGTCGACGGCGATGCTCGTCTCCTGGAGCTCGACGGTCTGGGTGGGCCCACCGTTGTCCTGGAGGCCGGCGGGGTCGAGACCCGACGGCGTGTCGGAGTAGCTGTGGTTGGCGGGAGAGAACCCGCACGACCCGTCGTCGTCGAGGTTGTAGCCGCCGTCGCTCAAGACGCCGGTGCAGTCGGTGGCACCGCCGCTGTCGGCCACGATGGTGGCCGTCAGGCTCACCATACCGTCGGCGTCGATCCCCCCACCGCTGTTGCCGCAGGCCGACGTACAGCCGCCGGTGACCCTGTTGCCCCACAGGGTGCTGTTGGTGACCTCCACCGCCCCACCGGCGAAGATGCCCCCGCCGAAGGCGCCGCAGTTCGTGTCGCAGCCGGTGTTGGCGGCGTTGTCGGCCACCGTCGAGTTCTCGACCAGCAAACCGGCGGTACTGCCGTTGTTGATGCCTCCACCCGTGGGGCCGCAGGCGGCGGAGCAGCTGTTGTCGGCCTGGTTCCCCGACACGGTGCTGGCGTCGACGGTGGCCACGCCCTGGTTGTCGAGACCGCCACCGGAGGCACCGCAACTGTCCTCGCAACCGGCGTCGGCGAAGTTCTCCGACAGGGTGCTGTCGTTGAGGGTCACCGTGCCGAAGTTCTCGATGCCGCCGCCGGCGGCGCCGCAATCGGCCGTGCACCCGATGTTGGCGCTGCTGTCCGACACGGTGCTGTCGGTGAGAGTCAGGGCGCCGCCGGTCTCGTTCTCGATGCCGCCGCCGGCGGCGCCGCAGAACAGATCGCAGCCGGAGTTGGCGCTGCTGTCGGTCACGGTGACGTCGGTGAGGGTCAGGGTGCCGGAGTTGTCGATGGCGCCGCCCGAGGCGTCGCACCCTTCGGAGCAATAGGCGTTGGCGGCGCCGTCCTCGATGGTGATCCCGGAGATGACGACGGTGGCGCCGGCGTCGACGATGAAGACCTGGGAACTTCCGTCGCCGCTCACCGCCAGCTGGCCGGCCCCGGGCCCGGAGATGGTGATGTTCTTGGCGATGGTGATCGGGCCGCTGGTGAGGAAGATGGGCGAACTGGGCGGACAGGAGACGGAGAAGGCGACGGTGTCACCGGCGGCGGCGTTGGACACCGCCTGGCGCAAGGAGCCGGATCCGGAGTCGTTGCAGTTGGTGACGGCCTGGGTGGCGGCACCGGCCACCGGGGCCGGGAGGACGGCCAAAGAGGCGGCCCCGAGCACCATGGCCAGGGTGGCCAGGAGCAGCCGGGGGGCTCCCCGGGAGGCCAGCTGTCGGGAGGCCAGCCGTCGGGGGACGGAGCGACGGCGCACCGTCACAGAGGGTGCCATCAGACCCCGAGACCGCCGTGTCCAACCTCTCGACCCCACGGTCGCCCCCCGTCGTCAGGAAGAGAACGCGACGAGCGTCCTCCCAACCACAGAAAGCGTACGGGGAGGGCCGGTGCGTGGGCATCGACAGATATGACGAAATCAGCCCCGACCAGGCAGGGCCGTCGCCGGGGGGTCAGCCCCCGGAGACGTCCTGGATGCGCTGACGGCCGGCCGAGATGAAAGGCATCATGGCCCGGAGCTCGGTCCCGACCTTCTCGATGGGGTGGGCGGCCCCGGCGGCCCGGAGAGCCTGGAAGTTCTTGCGACCCGAACGGTTCTCGGCGATCCACTCCTCGGCGAAGGCCCCCGAGCGGATGTCGTCGAGGATCTGGCTCATCTCGGCCCGGACGTGGGCGTCGATCACCCTGGGGCCCCGGGTGAGGTCCCCGTACTCGGCGGTGTCGGAGATGGAGAAGCGCATGCCGGCGATCCCCTGCTCGTACATCAGGTCGACGATGAGCTTGAGCTCGTGGAGGCACTCGAAGTAGGCCGACTCCGGTTGGTAGCCGGCCGCCACCAGGGTCTCGAAGCCGGCCTGGACCAGGGAGGTGAGCCCGCCGCAGAGGACGACCTGCTCGCCGAAGAGGTCGGTCTCGGTCTCCTCGTCGAAGGTGGTGTCGAGGACGCCGGCGCGCGTGGCCCCCAGGGCGTGGGCGTAGGAGAGGGCCAGGTCGTGGGCCTTGCCCGAGGCGTCCTGGGCCACGGCCACCAGCGAGGGGACCCCTCCGCCCTCGGTGTAGGTCCGCCGGACGAGGTGACCGGGGCCCTTGGGGGCGACCATGGCCACGTCGACACCGGCCGGGGGGACGATCTGGCCGAAGCGGATGTTGAAGCCGTGGGCGAAGAAGATGGCGTCGCCCTGACGGAGATGGGGGGCGATCTCGGCGTCGTAGACCGACTTCTGCTCGGTGTCGGGGAGGAGGATCATGACGAGATCGGCCTCGGCGGCGGCGTCGGCCACGGTCAGGACGCGCAGCCCGGCCTCGGTGGCCTTCTGGGTGGAGGAGGAGCCGGCCCGCAGCCCCACGCGGACGTCGACGCCGGACTCGGCCAGGTTCAGGGCGTGGGCGTGGCCCTGGGAGCCGTAGCCGATGACGGCCACCTTCCGGCCCTGGATCAGCGACGCGTCGGCGTCGGACTCGTAGTAGAGCTTGGCCATCTCAGCCTGCCTCGTTGGTCGGGGGACCGGGGTCCCTGCTCGGTGGACCGGAGTCCCTGGTGATCGTCAGATGGGATGAACCCTCGTCGGAGCCGCCCCCGGCGATGGCTCGCAGCCGGGCGGCGCGGCGCGCCAGCTTAGGCAGGGCCACGCGGCCCGTCCGCTGGAGCTCCACGATCCCGTAGGGCCGGATCAGGTTCTCGAAGTCGTCGATCTTGGACGGCGAACCGGCCAGCATCACCGTCATCCGGTCCTGGCCGACGTCGACGATCTTGCCTTCGAAGACGCCGACGAGACCGATCACCTGGCCGCGGTCGGCGGGGCTGGCCGACACCGTGGCCAGGAGCATCTCCCGCTCGGTGGCGTCCTCGGGGGCCAGCTCGAAGATGTCGACGACGTTGATGAGCTTGTCGAGCTGCCGGAGAATCTGCTCGAGGGGGGCGGACTCGACGTCGACGACGATGGTGATCCGCGAGAGGTGCTCGTTGTCGGTGGGGGCGACGGCCAGGGAGTAGATGTTGAAGCCGCGCCGGGAGAAGAGCGAGGCCACCCGGGCCAGGACGCCGGCCTTGTTCTCGACCAGGACCGAGACGATGTGGTGCCGGGGCGGACCGGAGCCGGCCCCTCCCGTGCCGGCCATCACCGGCCCCCTTCACCTTCGGAGGGGCCGACGATGATGTCGTCGTTGGAGGCCCCGGCGGGGACCATCGGGTAGACCTTCTCGAAGGCGTCGGTCCGGAAGTCGATGACGACCGGACGGTCGTCGATCCCGTTGGCCTTCTCGATGGCGGGGGCCACCTCCTCGGCCGACTCCACCCGCAGTCCCACGCAGCCCATGGCCTCGGCCCACTTGACGTAGTCGGGGAGGTCGGGCGAGAGGTAGACCTCGGAGTAGCGCTCGGCGTAGAAGAGCTCCTGCCACTGGCGGACCATCCCCAGGTAGGCGTTGTTCAGGATGGCGATCTTCACCGGGATCCGCTCGGCCGAGGCGGTGACGAGCTCCTGGGCCGTCATCTGGAAGCAGCCGTCGCCGTCGACGGCCCAGACCGTCTTGTCGGGCCGGCCCACCTTGGCCCCGATGGCGGCGGGGACGGCGAAACCCATGGTGCCCGCCCCGCCGGAGTTGACCCAGGTGTAGGGGTGGTCGAAGCGCCAGTACTGCGACGCCCACATCTGGTGCTGGCCCACCCCGGAGGCGACGATGGTGTCGTCGGGCGAGAGGTCGCGGAGCTGCTCCAGGACGTACTGGGGCTTGAGGGCCCCGCCCTCGACCTGGTTGTAGGTGAGGGGGAACTCCTCCTGCCAGGAGCGGATCCGGGCCAACCAGGGTGAGAGGTCCGGGCGGGCCGCCGCCGGAGTGGCCGGCGCCGGGGCCGTGCCGTCGGCGCCGAGGCCGGCCGCCGTCAACGCCTCGAGGATCTGCCCGATGACGATCCGGGCGTCGCCCACGATGCCGACGTCGGGTCGGCGGACCTTGCCGAGCTCGGCGGGGTCGATGTCGACGTGGATGATCTGGGCGTCGGGGGCGAAGGCGGCGACCTTCCCCGTCACCCGGTCGTCGAAGCGCGACCCCAGGGCGATGAGGAGATCGGCCTTCTGCATGGCGGTGACAGCCGTGTAATTGCCGTGCATCCCCGGCATCCCCAGGCAGAGGGGGTGGGAGTCGGGGAAGGTGCCGCGGCCCATGAGGGTGGTGACCACGGGGATCCCCGTCCGGGTGGCCAGGGCGAAGAGCGCCTCGGCGCCGCGCGCTTTCAAGATCCCGCCCCCGGCGTAGAGGACGGGACGCGCGGCGGCCAGGATCATCTCGGCCGCCCGGCGGACGTCGACGGGGTCACCGGTCGTCCGGGGGTGATAGCCGGGGAGGTCGAGCTCGTCGAGCGACGACGGCCAGTACCACTCCATGGTGGCGTTCGAGATGTCCTTGGGGAGGTCGACGAGGACCGGCCCGGGGCGGCCCGTGGTGGCCACGTGGAAGGCCTCGGCCACCACCCGGGGGATGTCGTCCACGTCGGTGATCAACCAGTTGTGCTTGGTGATGTCCATCGTCACCCCCGTGATGGGGACCTCCTGGAAGGCGTCGGTGCCGATGGCCGTGGTGGCCACCTGGCCGGTGATGACGACGATGGGGATCGAGTCCATCATGGCGTCGGCCAGGGGGGTGACGATGTTGGTGGCCCCCGGTCCCGACGTCACCATGGCCACCCCGGGGCGGCCGGTGACGTGGGCGTAACCCTCGGCCATGTGCCCGGCCCCCTGCTCGTGGCGGACCAGGATGTGGCGGATCGAGGAGTCGAGGATCGGGTCGTAGACGGGCAGGATGGCCCCGCCCGGGAGGCCGAAGATGACCTCCACTCCCTGCATCTCGAGGCTCTTGATGAGGGCCTGGGCCCCGGTCAGTTGCATGGTCGTGATCCTCGCTCGTCTGGTGGCCCCGGTGAGGGTGCCGGAATCGGTGGAAGCGTCGAAGCGGTGGCCGGAAATTGAAACGACCTCCCGTCGGGGAGGTCGTGAAGCGCACGTGCCGCGGCCGGCGGCGGCGTGCGCTCAGGTCAGGACTACGAGAAGGGTGGTCGTGGTGGGTCCGCTCATGACCCGATCAGTCTCGCACGGACGGGGGGTTGTGGGCAAGGAGTTCGCCCTCCGACGCGCGCCGAGCGTCGCCGACGTACCGTGGACGGCATGCGGATATCACGGGACGTGGGCATCGGAAGGACACGGACGGCGACGAAGGGGCGGGGCCGGCGCACGTTGACGGCCCTGGTGGCGGCGGGAACCCTCCTCGGTGCCGCCGTCGTCGTCGGCGCCGGCGCGGGAACGGCGGGGGCGTCGGCCCGGACGCCGACGCGGACACCGGCCCGGACGTCGGCCCGGACACCGGCGACGTCGGGGGCGGCACCGACCGAGTACTACCTGGCCCTCGGAGACTCGCTGGCCGCCGGGGTGGGGTCGAACGACGGGAAGGGCTACGTGGCCGACGTCTTCGCCAACGAGGCCAGGACCGTCCCCGGTCTGGTCCTGGAGAACCTGGCGTGCTCGGGGGCGACGACGGGGTCGATGATCGACGGGCCCGGTTGCTCGTACACGACGCTGACGCAGCTGGGCGACGCCGAGGCGTTCCTCGAGGCCCACCCCGGAGAGGTGGCCTTCGTCACCATCGACATCGGAGCCAACGACGTCGACGGCTGCACGAGCGGGACGACGATCAACCAGGCCTGCGTCAGCCAAGGCCTGGCCGACGTGACGACCCAGCTGCCGGAGATCCTCTCGGGGCTCCGGGCGGCGGGGGGCTCGACGCCGATCGTCGGGATGTCGTACTACGACCCCTTCCTGGCCGCCTGGCTGCTCGGGTCGAGCGGGCACGCCCTGGCCCGGCAGAGCGTGACGCTCCTGGACGACCTGAACGGGATCCTCGGCGGCGACTACGGCGCCGCCGACACGGCCAACGTGGCCGGCGCCTTCCGGTCGTCGGACTTCGCCCGGGACGGCCGCTACGGCAGCCAGACCCTCCCCGTCAACGTGGCCAAGATCTGTCACTGGACCCTGATGTGCACCGAGGAGAACATCCACGCCAACGACAAAGGGCACGCGCAGATCGCCAAGGCCTTCGAAGAGGTGCTCGGCCCGATCCTGGCCGACGCTCGCGCCCGTCCGTAACGGTCGCGCCGGCAGTCGCGGGGACGTCGGGGTGACCGGGCGGATCAGCCGCCGCCGCCTGCTGACCGGTGCCACCGCCGCCGGTGCGGCGGCGGCCGCCGTGGCCGTGGCCGGTCCGGCCGGCGCCTCCTCCGAGACAGGTCCGGGCCGGCCGGCGACGTCCCCCGAAGCGGCCACCGAGAACTCCGTGGCCGAGGCCGACGTGGTGGTGGTGGGGGCCGGACTGTCGGGACTGACGGCGGCGGTGGCCCTCGAGCGCGCCGGGCGCTCGGTCGTCGTGGTCGAGGCGCGGCACCGGGTCGGGGGGCGGAACTACGACGTCGAGATCGCCCCCGGGGTGGTGGTCGAGATGGGGGGCGAGTGGACGGGGCCGGGGCAGACGCGGGTGCAGGCACTGGCCCGCGAGCTCGGGGTCGGGCTCTTCCCCGCCTACGCCGAGGGGAACAACCTCTACTACCGGAGCGGCACCCTGAAGACCTACAGCGGGGACATCCCGCCGGCCGATGGGGCGGCACTGGGCCAGCTCCTGGAGATCATCACCACGCTCAACACCATGGCCGCCGGCGTCCCCGCCGCCACCCCGTGGACCGCCGCCCAGGCCGGGGACTGGGACAGCCGGACCGTGGCCACCTGGATCGCCGAGCAGGACCTCACCGAGGAGGCCGCCTTCCTCGGGGGACTGGCCATCCGCGGTGTCTACGGCGAGGAGGCGACGCAGATCTCGCTCATGGACCTCCTGGCCGAGATCACCGGGGTGGGCGGGGACTTCAACACGTCGATCGGCTCGGCCCAGAGCACGCGTTTCGTGGGCGGGCCCCAACAGCTGTCCGAGGGGTTGGCCCGGAAGCTGCACGGGCCGGTCCGTCTGGGCGCCCCGGTGCTGGGGATCGAGCGGGGCCGGCCGGCCACCGTCCACACCGCCACCGGGTCGGTCCGGGGCCGCCAGGTGATCGTCACCGTGCCCAAGTCGGTGACGGCGGCCATCCGCTTCGAACCCCCCCTCCCGGCCGCCTACGCCCAGTACCTCCAGCGCCAGCCGTCGGGGTCGGCGGTGAAGATCCAGGCCGTCTACCGGACGCCGTTCTGGCGGTCGGAATCACTGAGCGGGTCGGTGGTGTCCGATACCGGCCCCCTGGAGGTCGTCTACGACAACTCGCCGCCCGACGGGCACCCCGGCGTCCTGGTGGGATTCGCCGAGGGGAACGAGGGCCGCGCCCTGTTCGCGATGTCCGACGCCGGCCGGCGCGCCGCCGTGCTGGAGAGCCTGGCGCGGTACTTCGGGCCCCGGGCGCTCTCGCCCACCCACTACGTCGACATGGTCTGGGCCGCCGAGCAGTACACGGGGGGTGCCTACGGATCGTTCAACCCGCCCGGGGTGATCACCTCGCTGGGGAGGGAGGTGGCCGGGCCGGTGGGGAACGTCCACTTCGCCGGGGCCGACTACTCCCCCGAATGGCCCGGCTACATGGAAGGGGCCATCCGGTCGGCAGAGGCCACCGCCGCCCGCGTTCTCGCCGCCCTGGAGAGCTGACCGCCCGGGGGGCGGGCGCCGTCCATGGAACCGTTCGGGCGCCCCGGGCGTCATGGGGGTGTGCCCGAGCGTCGCGGAGAAGTGGAGGGGACGACCGGGGAAGAGGTGGTGCCGGTCGCCACGGGTCCGCTGGGCCCGGGCGAACTCACCAGCCTCTACCGCCGCCGATCGGACGCCATGGTCCGCCTGGCCCGGCTGCTCACCGGTTCGGACGCCGTGGCCGAAGAGGTCGTCCAGGAAGCGTTCCTGAAGATGCATCAACGACGCGAGGCGCCGGAGAATCCCGAGGGGTACCTGCGGACCACGGTGGCCAACCTGTCCAAGAGCCACCTGCGCCGGCTCCGCCTCGAGCGGCGGTTGCCGGTCCGGGATCGGCTCACCTTCGACGACCCCGAGATCGACGAGACCTGGGAGGTGGTGTGCCGGCTGCCGTTCCGCCAGCGGGCGGCGCTGGCCCTGCGCTTCTACAACGACCTGCCGGAGTCGGAGATCGCCCGCGTCCTCGGTTGCCGGCCGGGAACGGTGAAGTCGAGCCTGAGCCGTGGACTGTCGAAACTGCGCGAGGAACTGTCATGACCGAGATCATCGAGCAACGCCTGCGCCGGACCTTCGAGGCCGTGGCCGGTCGACCGGTCGCTCCCTCGGCCGTGGATCTCGGGCCGCTGTCGGGGGCTGGCCCCCGGTTGCCGGTCCGCCGGACCGGTCTGCTCATCGCCGCCGTGATGGTCCTCGTCGCCGGCGTGGGCGCCGTCGCCCTCGTCTACGGGCCCCGGAGCGCGGGGCCGGGATCCCCGGCGACCCCGGCGGCCACGGGACCCCGCGACCGGTTCACCGCCACCTTCACCACCACGCGCCGGGCGTCGACCCGCCAGATCGCCGAAGACGCCAGGATCGTGAGGAAGCGCCTGGCCTTCTTCGGCTACGGCACCGATACGGCGGTGGTGCGGGGTCGGTCGGTGGTGATCCGGGGAAGCCGACGTCCCTCCATGCCTGTGTCGGTGCTGGCGTCGTCGGGGACGGTGCTGTTCCGTCCCGTCCTGTGCAAGTCGGCCCCCTTCACGGAGCCGGCGCCGGCGTCGGCGGCCACCGGCGGCGCCGTCCCCGACAGATGCTCGTCCCCCCAGTATTCGCTGCAGGCCGGACGGCTCATCGTCGGCACGGCCACGGGAACCTCCGACGTGGCCTCCATCCCGTTCGACCCGACGTTGTCGGCCGTTCCGACGTCGACGCCGGCCTACGACACGTCGCATCCCGACCGCAGCGTCCTCGTCCCCCTCGTCGGCGGTGGTGGACAGCGCGACCTCCTGGGGCCGGCCGGGCTGAGCGGGTTCGCCGTCACCGGAGCCACGACGACCCAGATCACCACCCGTCACTCGTCCCGCACCTCGTCGCTGTGGATAGTGGACGCCGACCTCACCCACAACGGATCAGTCCGGTGGGACGCCATGGCGCGGCGGAACTTCCACGAGATGATCGCCGTCGACCTCGACGGCGGGGTGGTGACGGCGCCGCTCATCGAGCCGACCCAGGCGCAATTCACATCGTTCGCCGGCCGGTTGGCGTTGAGCGGCAACTTCACCGCCCGGTCGGCGCGGGCCCTGGCCGCCGTCCTGAACTCGGGACCCCTGCAGACCCCCCTGCGGCTCGTCTCGTTGACGACGGTGCCCCCGCCGGACGGTGGAAGGGCGACGCCCGGTCAGTGACCGGCGCGGCGGGCCTGGATGGCGGGGACGGCCGTCGGCGCCGCCGCCACGATGGCGGTGATCAGACCGAGGAAGGCGCCGAAGCCCCAGCCGATGCCGCTGAACCCGATCCCTCCCGGTTTGAAGACGAAGGCCAGGATGCTCAGGACGGCGTTGATCCCGGTGGCGATGAGCAACAGCTGGGTCTCGGCCAGCGGGAGCTTGAAGGGCATCTCGCTGAATCCGGCGCGGGCGACGAGATAGACCATGATCCCCAGGCAGAGAAGCAGGACCAGATACATCCAGCCGTGCCACAGGCCGTCGACGGAGACGGTGCCCAGGCCGAAGTTGTAGGTGAACCAGGGCAGGAAGAGCGAGATGAAGAGCAGCAGGGTGGCGACGCCGGTGATGCGCTCGGCGCGCGTCCACTTCTTGGCGTCGAACTTGAACGCAGCCATGTTCGACCCGGCGCGGGGAGCGGCTCCGGATTGGCCCGTCGGTGCTGCGAACGCCGACGGGGGCAGGGGGGAGGCACCCCCGGGGCCGGCCGATGCCGCCGGCGAGAGCTGGGTCCCGCACTGCGTACAGACGGTCGAGTTGTCGGCCACGTTGGTTCCACACTGCGAACAGATCATCTTCCCTACCTCTCGATTGGGCCGGACCTCTTCCAGGCGATGGGCGTGCCGGACCCACCGTAGCTTTCGGCACCGGTGATCACCCGGTTCATCGAGGCCCGCCGACGCGTCGGCTCCTCTTCATTGTCGGCTGCAATCAAGACGGCCCGAACACCCGAACACCCGAACACCCGAACACCCGAACACCCGAACACCCGAGCACGCGAGCGGCGTCGCGTCGCGATGGTCAGTAGCCGGTGGCGCCGTCGATCCTCTCGCGCAGGAGATCGGCGTGGCCGACGTGTTGGGCGTACTCCCCGATCATGGCGACCATGATGCGGCGGAGCGAGATCGGCTCGCCGCTCGGCTTCTCCGTCCCCGTCTCGTCCAGCGACGACGTCCCGGCCACGATCTGACGGGAGTGGGCGCACTCGTGCCTCCAGACGGTGAAGGCTTCGCCGACGTCGCCGTCGAGGACGTCGAAGTCCTCGTTGGGCTTGTCGTCGGAGTAGTAGAGAAGCGGAATGCCCTCGCCGGCGAACTGCTGGCGGAACCACCACCTCTCCACCCCGGCCAGATGGCGGAGCAGTCCGTGGAGGCTCAACGTCGAGGGTGCGACGCCTTTCTCCGAGAGACGCCACGGGGAGACCCCTGAGCACTTGAGCTCGAACGTCTGGCGGTACCAGTCCAGGAAGGCGGTGAGGATCTCCCGTTCGGTCCCCACCCGCGGAAGGGCCGGTCGCGTGTCGGCCGCCCACCGGGGGGAGTAGTTCTCGGGAGGGATCTCCGTCATGGTTCGGTGACGGCCCCGCGTTCGGCGCCGGTCACCAGCCGGGCATACTTGGCCAGGACACCGGTGCGGTAACGCGGTTCGGGCACCTTCCACTGGGCCCGCCGCTCGGCGATGACGGCTCCGTCCACGTCCAGGTCGATCCGCTGGGCGGGGACGTCGATGAGGATCCGGTCGCCGTCGGCCACGAAGGCGATGGGTCCACCGTCGACGGCCTCGGGGGCGACGTGGCCGACACAGAAGCCGTGGGTGCCCCCCGAGAAACGGCCGTCGGTGACGAGGGCGCAGTCGGCGCCGCGGCCCGCCCCTTTCATGGCGCCGGTGACGGCCAGCATCTCCCGCATGCCGGGACCGCCCTTCGGACCCTCGTAGCGGATGACGACCACCGATCCGGGCTCGATGGTCCCGGCCAGGATGGCGTCGAGGGCGCCCTGCTCGCCGTCGAAGACGCGGGCCGGGCCGGAGAAGACCGGCGTGTCGATGCCGGCCACCTTGACCACCGATCCCTGCGGGGCCAGGGAGCCGGAGAGCACGGCGATGCCACCGTCGGGGTGGATGGGGTTCGACAGCGGGTGGATGACGGCCCCGTCGGGGGCGGGGGGGTCGAGGGCGGCCAGGTTCTCGGCCACCGTCCGGCCCGTCACCGTCAGGCACTCGCCGTGGAGGAGGCCGGCGTCGAGCAGTTCGCGCATCACCACCGGGAGGCCACCGATGCGGTCGACGTCGGCCATGTGGTAACGCCCGTGAGGCTTGGTGTCGGCGATGTGGGGGACGCGGGCCCCCACCCGGTTGAAGTCGTCGAGGACCAGGTCGACGCGCGCCTCGTTGGCGATGGCCAGCAGATGGAGGACGGCGTTGGTGGAGCCACCCAGGGCCATGACGACGGCGATGGCGTTCTCGAACGCCTCCTTCGTCATGATCTGGCGGGGCCGGATGTTGCGCTCGAGCAGGCCCACCACGGCGCGGCCGGCGTCGAAGGCGCCGTCGTCGCGCCGGCGGTCGACGGCCGGTGGTGACGCCGAGCCCGGTAGCGCCATGCCGATGGCCTCGGCCACCGAGGCCATGGTGTTGGCGGTGAACATCCCGGCGCACGATCCGGCCGTGGGGCAGGCGTTGTGCTCGATGAGCGACAGCTCGGCGTCGCTGAGCGCCCCGGTGGCGTGGGCCCCGACGGCCTCGAAGACACTGACGATGTCGAGGGTCTGATCGCCGGCGTGACCGGGGAGGATGGAGCCGCCGTAGACGAAGACGGCGGGAAGGTTGAGGCGGGCCGCCGCCATGAGCATGCCGGGAAGCGACTTATCGCAGCCGGCCAGGGTCACCATGGCGTCGAAGCGCTCGGCGTGCATCATCGTCTCGACGGAGTCGGCGATGACCTCGCGCGAGACCAGCGACGCCCGCATCCCCTCGTGTCCCATGGAGATGCCGTCGGAGACGGCGATGGTCATGAACTCGATGGGGAACCCGCCGGCCGTCCGGACCCCCTCCTTGGACCGCTTGGCCAGCCGGTCGAGGGTGAGGTTGCACGGCGTCACCTCGTTCCACGAGGAGGCCACGGCGATCTGGGGCTTGTCCCAGTCGTCGTCGGTCATCCCGATGGCCCGCAACATGGCCCGGGCCGGTGCCCGGGTGGGACCGTCGGTCACTTCGTAGCTGCGGATCTTGGTGCCGTGCGGTCCGGGCGTCTCGGTCATCGGGCCCAGGTTACGTGGTGCCCTACGCCACCCGGCCCGGCCCGCCGTCGTCGGTCTCGACGGCCAGTCCGGCGTGCGCCCACTCCTGCATGCCGCCCACCAGGTTGGCGGCGTCGAAGCCGGCGGCACCGAGCCACTCGGTGGCCAGGGCGGACCGGCCCCCCGAGCGGCAGACCACGACGATGAGCCCGCTGCCCCCGAGCTCACCCATCCGGTCGGGAAGCTGACCGAGGGGGACGTGGCGCGCTCCGGGGGCGTGCCCGGCGTCCCACTCCTCGGGCTCCCGGACGTCGAGAAGAATGGCCCCGCCGGCCAGGGCGGCGGTGACGGCGGCGACCTCGATCTCGGTGATGTCGGTCACGGGCGGTCAGCCCCGTCGGGCCCGCAGCTCGGCCGCCACGGCCTTGCCGTTGGCCTTGCGGTCGGTGGCCTTCATGGCCAGGCCGGTGAAGAAACCGGCCAGCTGCTCCTCACCGCCGAGATAGCGGGCCCATTCGTCGGGATGGGCGGCGATGAGCTCGTCCACCACCACGGACAGCGAGTCGGCGGCCATGGCCTCGAAGCCGTGGCGGCGGGCCAGCTCGGCGGGGTCCCCGCCGTGGGCCAGGAGATCGGCGAGGACCACCTTGGAATGGGTGGCGCTGAGTGTCCCGTCCTGCTCCATCCGCAGGAGCGCCGTGTAGGCGGCGGGGTCCAGGGCCCGGGCCCGCTCCGGCTCGGCCGACGCTTCGTTGGCCGTCCGGGCCAGGGCCAGGGCGGCCCCGATGCCGGCGTCGACGGCCGCCGTCATGAGGTCGTCGAGACCGTGCTCGACCACTGTCGAGATCTGGTCGGTGCGCGCCCCGGAGGATCCGTCGGGACCGAGAAGAGCGGCCAGGGCGGCACGCCGGTCGGCGGGCATGGGCCCCACGGCGGCGGCCACTTCCGCCTGCCAGGCGACGTCGGGGACCAGTCGGACGAGATCGGGTTCGGGGAAGTAGCGGTAGTCGAAGGCCTCTTCCTTCGAGCGCAGCGCCCCGGTCTCGGCCCGGTCCTCGTCCCAGTGGCGCGTCTGCTGGGCCACGGTGGCGCCCGACTCGAGGACGTCGACCTGGCGGGCGATCTCGTACTCGATGGCACGGACGAGGGACCGCAGCGAGTTCAGGTTCTTGATCTCGCAGCGCGTCCCGAATTCGTCATCGGGATGGCGCACCGAGACGTTGGCGTCGACGCGCATCGATCCCTCCTCCATGCGCCCGTCGGAGGCACCGGTGGCGATGAGGATCCCCCGCAGTTCGGCGGCGTACAGGCGGGCCTGGGCGGCCGAGCGGATGTCGGGGCGGGAGACGATCTCGACGAGGGGGACGCCGGCCCGGTTGTAGTCGACCAGGGAGTGCTCGGCGTCGTGGATGCGGCCTCCCCCACCCACGTGGGTGGTCTTCCCGGTGTCCTCTTCCATATGGGCCCGCTCCACCCCCACCCGGGACCCGTCGGGGAGCTCGAGCCAACCGTCGGCGTTGATGGGCTCGTCGTACTGGCTGATCTGATAGTCCTTCGGCATGTCCGGGTAGAAGTAGTTCTTCCGGTGGAACAGAGAGGGCCGTATCTCGCAGTGGAGGGCGGTGCCGATCCGCATGGCGAACTCCACCGCCGTGGCGTTGAGCACCGGCAGGGAGCCGGGGAGCCCCAGGCAGACGGGACAGACGTTGGTGTTGGGCTCGTCGCCGAAGGCGTTGCGGCACCCGCAGAAGAGCTTGGTCTCGGTGCGCAACTCGCAGTGGACCTCGAGCCCGATGACGGGCTCCCATCCTCCGGCCGCCGCCGTCATCGGGGCGCCCACGTGGCGGCGGCCAGCGCCGGCGGCGCCGGCGGCGGGGCGGCGGCCTCGATCACGGCAGCCACCTGGAAGACGAGCGGTTCGCACAGGGCCGGGGCCAGGACCTGGACCCCGATGGGCAGGCCGGCGGCGTCGGCGCCGAAGGGGAGGGAGATGGCGGGGTGACCGGCCAGGTTCGAGGGGACCGTGCAGACGTCGGAGAGGTACATGGCCATGGGGTCGCCCACCTTGTCGCCCAGGGGGAAGGCCGTGGTGGGCGTGGTGGCGCCCAGGAGGACGTCGGCGTGGTGGTAGGCCTCGGCGAAGGCGTCGATGATGAGCGTGCGGACCTTCTGGGCCTGGCCGTAGTAGGCGTCGTAGTACCCGGCGGACAGGGCGAAGGTCCCGAGCATGATTCGGCGCTTCACCTCGGCGCCGAAGCCGGTGGCGCGGGTGGCGCGGATCATGGCCTCCACGTCGTCGCCGGCGACACGGAGCCCGTAGCGGACGCCGTCGTAGCGCGAGAGGTTCGACGACGCCTCGGCCGGGGCCAGGAGGTAGTACGCCGGCAATCCGTAGGTGAGTTCGGGGATCGAGCATTCGGTCACGGTGGCGCCGGCGGCGGCGAGGACCTCGGCCGCTTCCCGGACCCGCGCCGCCACCTCGGGGGCGACGCCGTCGACCAGTTCGCGCACCACCCCCACCCGGATGCCCCCCACCCCTTCTCCCAGGTTCTCCACCGACCGCGGGGCGGGGCGGTCGAGCGACGTGGAGTCGAGGGGGTCGTGGCCGGCGATGGCGTCGAAGAGGGCGGCGGCATCAGCCACCGTGGCGCTGAACGGGCCGATCTGGTCGAGGGAGCTGGCGAAGGCCACCAGTCCGTAACGCGAGACCGTCCCGTAGGTGGGCTTCATCCCGACCACGCCGCAGAGGGCGGCGGGCTGGCGGATCGAGCCGCCGGTGTCCGACCCCAGGGCCAGCGGGACGAGACCGGCGGCCACCGCCGCCGCCGACCCTCCGCTCGAACCACCGGGGACCCGGTCGGCCCCGTAGGGATTGCGGGTGGGGCCGAAGGCCGAGTTCTCCGTGGACGACCCCATGGCGAATTCGTCCAGGTTGGTCTTCCCCACGACGACGGCGCCGGCGGCGTGGAGGCGCTCGACCACGGTGGCGTCATAGGGGGGGCACCACCCCTCGAGGATGAGCGAGGAGCAGGTGGTGGGCACGCCACGCGTGCAGAGGTTGTCCTTCAGCGCCACCGGGACACCGGCCAGCGGCCCGGGGTCCTCACCGGCGGCGACGGCACCGTCGATCTCCGCCGCCCGGCGGCGCGCCGCGCCGTGGAGAACGGTGAGGAAGGCGTGGACGGCGCCGTCGGACTCGTCGATGGCGGCCAGGTGACGCTCGACCACATCCGTGGCCGTGACCGCCCCGGTGCGGACCTGTTCGGCCAGCGCCAGCGCCGAGGTCACCCGGCCTCCCCCAGGATCCTGGGCACCCGGAAACGACGGTCCTCCACCGCCGGAGCCTGGTCGAGGACGACCTGGCGATCGAGGCAGGGGCGCGGCTCGTCGGCACGGAGGACGTTCTTCAGGGGCAGCGGGTGGGCGGTGGGCTCGACCCCGGCGGTGTCGAGGGCGGCCACCTGGGCGGCGTGATCGAGGACGACGGCCAGCTGACCGGCGTAGAGGTCGAGCTCCTCGTCGGTCAGGTCGATGCGCGCCAGACGGGCCACGTAGGCGGCGTCTTGGCGTGTGAGCCGCGGGCCGGTCACGAAAGGACCCGACCGAGGAAGGCGAGGACGCGGTCCGTTATCTCGTCGGCGTCGTTGTCGAGGGTGGCCACGTGATAGCTGTCCTCCAGCCAGACCCGCTCGACGGCGCCGGCCACGCCGGACTCGAGGACGTCCCCGGAGCAGGACGGGACGACGTGGTCGTTGCGACTCGACAGCAGCAGGACGGGACAGGTGATGCGCCCCAGATCGGCGGCGGTGGCGTCGATCCCCTCGAAGAAGCTCAGCGCGGCGGCGATGGGCGTCCCCGGATAGGCGAGCTCGGCGACACCGTCTCTCTTGATGTCGGAGCCCACCCCGGGGGCCAGGTCGGTGCCGGACTCGAGCGCCCCGCGGAGGACCTCACGGAAGCTCTCGGCCGGTGGGTCGATGAACGGGTTCACCAGGGCCAGACCGCGGATCTCGGGGTGGTGCTCGGCCAGCCGGCAGGCGAGGGTACCGCCCATCGACAGGGCCGCCACGGCCACTGCCTGACACGACGCCGCCAACCCGGCGTAGGCGGACTCGGCCGCCCCCGACCAGTCCGACCACCGGGTGGGGATCATGTCCTCGACGGCGGTGCCGTGACCGGGGAGCAGCGGAAGGTCGACGGTGTAGCCGGCGCCGGCGAGAGCCTCGGCCAGAGGACGCAGAGACTGGGGGTTCCCGGTGAAACCGTGCAGGACGAGCACGCCGGACGGACCGCCGGTCCGGGAGAAGGGTTCGGCGCCGGGGAGGATGGGGGCTGTCACCGGGGGCATGCTACCGGTGGTCCCCGGGGCCGGAACCCGACCGATCCGGAACCCGACCGATAGGGTGAAGCCCGCCCGGGCACAGACACATCGAGTGAAGGAGCGCGTCCACGATGGCTACATTCCCGTTCCTCAGTGACGAGTGGGTGAGCGAGGCCCGCAAGATCCGTGAGGAGTACGAGGGGAAGGGCGCCGTCGTCCCCCACCAGATGAAGATGAACCTGATCGTCACCGAGGTCCCCTTCGGGACCGGCGCCATCGATGCCCATCTGGACACGAGCGACGGCGCGGTGAAACTCGAGCTGGAGCACATCGAGGTCGTCGACCTCACCGTCACCCTCGACTACGCCACGGCCAAGGCCATCTTGGTGGAGGGCAACCCCCAGGCCGGGATGCAGGCGTTCATGGCCGGCCGGATCCGCGTCGACGGGGACATGTCGAAGCTGATGGCCCTCCAGGGCGCGGCACCGGACCCCACGGCGGCCGAGGTGGCCACCCGCCTGCGCCAGATCACCGAGTAACCCGGATCGCCGGGTAACCCGGATCACCGGGTAACCCGGATCGCCGAGTGACCCGGATCACCGGGTAACCCGGATCGCCGGGTGACCCGGATCACCGGATGACCCGGATCACTCAGCCGGCTGCCGCCGCCGCCCGGTCGTCGCCGGGATCGACGGCCGCCGCCGGGACATCGTCGGCGGCGACGGCGTTCACGGCCGGGCGGCCACCGGGTCGGTGGGCCGATTGGACGAAGACGGCACAGACCACGCCACCGACGGCCACCACCCCGCCGACCAGGAAGGCCACGTGGAACGAGGGGAGGAGGGCGAAGCCGTGCCCGTGGGCCTGTGACGACTGGACGGTCTGGATGACCTGGATCCCGGCCACCGTCGAGATCTGGGTCATGAGCTGCTGGGTGGCCGCCGCCGTCCCCAGTGCGCTCTGGTCGAAGACGTTGGCCATGCTCGAGGCGATGGAGGGCGAGGCCACGCCCAGACCGATCCCCGACAGGACGAGGGCCACCTCGACGAGAGCGATGCCGGTGCCCCGGCCCGTCAGGGCGAAGACCCCCATCGAGGCCACCACGCACAACGTCCCCGTCACGGCGGCGGTCCGCTCGCCGATGCGGACGGCCACGTAACCGGCGACGGGGGCGACCAGCGAGAAGGTGAGGGGCCGGGGGATCACGAGCAGACCGGCCGCCGACTCGCCGTGTCCGTAGACCTCCTCGAGGAGCAGAGGCGAGAGGAAGAAGCCGCCGAGGTAGGCGAAGTTGGAGAACATCTGGGCGCCGATGGGAAAGGCGAAGTTGCGCTGCCGGAGGTAGCGCAACGGCACGAGGGGGTCCTCCACCCGGCGCTCGACGAGGACGAGGACGGTCCCGGCCACCACGGACAGGACGAAGGCGCCCACCACGAAGGGGCTGCGCCAACCGAGGACGGGACCACGGTTGAGACCGAAGAGGAGGCTCCCGACGGCGACGACGACGAAGACGGCACCGCCGACGTCCAGGGGCGGGCCACCCACCGTGCGCCTCCGGCCCGAGGCATGCTCGGGGAGGACGAGGAGGGCGAGGACGAGGGCGACGGCCCCGATGACGACCTCGAGGACGAACATCCAACGCCACCCGATCGACTGGATGATGGGGCCGCCGATGGCCACGCCGAGAACGGGGCCGCCGGCGCCCACCAGGGACCACCAGCCCATGGCCTTGACCCGGTCGCCGCGGTCGAAGGCCCCCAGGACGAGCGCCATCGAGGAGGCACCCAGGCCGGCACCGACCGCTCCGCCGAGGACGCGGGCGAAGATCAGGACGCCGACGTTGGGCGCCGCCGCCGACAGGGTGGCCACGAAGAGGAGGTTGACCATGCCGATGAGGTAGAAGCGGCGGTGGCCCCACCGGTCCGAGAGCTTCCCGGCCAGGGGCGCCATGACGGCCACGGCCAGGAGCGGCCCGGTGACGACCCAGGTGACGGTGGGGACCGTCGTGTGCAGGCTGTGGGCCACCCTCGGCAGCGCCACCACGAAGACGGTGAACAGGATGTTGCTCGAGAGAAGACCGGCCAGGGTGACGGCCAAGACCAGCCACCGGTAGCGGTCGCTCTCCCGGGCGCGGCGGTGGACCCGCTCGCGCAGGAGCAGTGGCCAGGGGACGACGGCGAACTCCTCGCCCCCGCCGGCGCCGTAGGCCAGCTCGTCGGGATCGGACCCCGACGGGACGTCGGCGCGGTCGGTTGGCGGGCGCGGCGGGTCGAGCTCTCCGGGGGGCTCGGGGGGCGGGCTCACAACGCCCCCACGATAGTTCTGCGCCCCGACCGCTCAGCCGGGGGGATCCACCCCGACCACACGGGGGAGCTGCTCGGCCAATTCGGCGACCGTCCAACGGTCGTGCTTCTCCAGGGTGTCGGTCATCGTCCACGGCTGGAAGACCCGGACCTGCCCACCCTGGACGAAGAGGACCTTGCCGGTGAGGGGGCATGACTCGGTGGAGAGATAGGCGACCAGCGGCGAGATGTTGGCCGGGTTCCAGACGTCGAAAGCGGCCGGGTCCTGGGGGGCTTTCACGATGTCGCCCAGTCCCGGTGTCTGCTCGGTCATCCGGGTGCGGGCGGCCGGTGCGATGGCGTTGACGCGGACGCCGTAGCGGGCGAGCTCCTGGGCGGCGATGACGGTGAAGGCGGCGATGCCGGCCTTGGCGGCGCCGTAATTGGTCTGCCCCGGGTTGCCGAGGAGTCCCGAGGTGGACGAGGTGTTGACGATGGCGGCGCGCACCTCACGACCGTCCTTGACCTTCTCGCGCCAGTAGGCGGCCGCGTGCCGGGTGGGGACGAAGTGACCCTTCAGATGGACGTGGATGACCGAGTCCCACTCCTCGGTCGACATGTTGACGAGCATCTTGTCCCGGAGGATGCCGGCGTTGTTCACGAGGACGTGGAGATCACCGAACGCCTCGACGGTGGACGCCACCAGCCGGCGGCCGCCCTCCCAGTCGGCGACGTCGTCGTCGTTGGCGATGGCCTCGGCCCCCATGGAACGGATCTCGTCCACCACCTGCTGGGCCGGGGTGCGGTCGTCGCCCGATCCGTCGACGGCCCCGCCCAGGTCGTTGACGACGACCTTGGCCCCTTCGGCGGCGAAGAGAAGGGCATGCTCGCGTCCTATCCCGCGGCCGGCCCCCGTGATGATCGCCACCCGACCGTCGAGCGCTCCCATGTCGCGTCCTCCCCTGCTGGTGGTGCCCGCCCGTGCGGAAACCGCTCCCGGGCGCCGCCCACGTTGACAGGGCAACCGGGGGTGGTCAACTTGCGGCGGCGGCCGATACCGAGAGCTCGCGCCAGGGGGCCACAAGGCGGCGGACCTGCGTCCGCCCCCCCGCCACCAGGACGTACTCGACGTTGCGCAACCGGCCCACGGTGCCGACCCGCTCCCCGGCCGGGTTGTGGATGCCGATGCGGGCGCCGACGTAGCGGTTCGAGGGGAAGGCGAGGACCTCCACGTGGCCGCGGGCCCGGCACATCTCGATCAGGGCGGCGAGACCGACCCACGACTCGTCGTTGTAGGAGAGGACGACGACATCGGCCTGGACGTCGCCGATCACCTGGGCCAGGGAGCCGGCCATCGTCCGGCGCGAATTGAAGGCGCTGCGCGGACCGTCGCGGATCTCGGTCCGCTTGCAGGCCACTCCGTAGTGCGACGGGTCGTCCCACGCCACCAGTGTCTCCCAGATGTGGTAGTTGGCCTCGTAGCGGTGCTGGTTGTAGGGGGGGTCGAGGTAGGCGAGGTCGAAGGCACCGAGCCCGGACACCACGGCGCAGGCGTCGCCGCGCACGGCGTGTCCCGGTCCGGGAAGGAGGTCGGGGACCCTCAGCTCGAGCGGCCGGAACGACCGGGGCGCCCACTGCTTCACATAGGCCATCTGCACCCCGGTGGTGGAGTCGACCCGGTCGGCCGCCTCCATCAGGCTGGTGAGGAGGACGGGTTCGAGTACGGATCCCCGGTACTCGGCGTCGATGGCCTGGCGGACGGCGTCGATGCGCTGCCCGTTGTGCGGTTGGAAGAAGCGCGACCGGACGCAGAAGGTCTCGGTGACGTAACCGGCGCGCCCGGGGAGCCGGTTCATCTCGGCGACGGCCTTCTCGAGGGCCCGGCGGTCGACGGTGTCGGCATCGGTGGCCACGTAGCAACCGGCCAGGACCGACGCGCACCGGGTGGTGTCGACGGCGGTGACCTCGGCCCGGGCCGCCTTGAAGGCCTGGGCCACGCGCGTGGTCCCGGTGAAGAGGTCGAGTGCCGTGCGCGCCCGCGCCCGCTCGAGAATCTCGGCCAGGACGGGGACGAGACGGCGCTTCGACCCGAGGTACTTGATCACGGTATCCCGATCACGGTGTGCCGGTCCCCGTCGTCGGCCCCGGTCGGAGCAGACGGGCCACCTCGTCGTCACCGACCTGGGCGAAGTCCCGGTAGCACTGGCTGATGCCGGCGAAGCGCCCGGCCGACTCGACGCAGACGACGTCGTCGGCCACGCCACGCAACGAGGCCACCGCCTCCGGCGACCCGACGGGGACGGCCACGATGACACGGTCGGCACCGCGCCGGCGGACGACCTCGACGGCGGCACGGGCGGTGAACCCGGTGGCCAGCCCGTCGTCGACGACGATGACGGGCCGGCCCGCCACGGGGACCGGCGGACGGCCCCCCTGGTAGGCGCGGACCCGACGGTCGAGCTCCACCGTCTCGCGGCGCGCCACGTCCTCGATGACGTCGTCGGGAACGCCGAGGCGGGCCACCATGGACCCGTTCACCACGCGGACGGCCTCCTCGCCGAGAGCACCCAGGCCGAGCTCGGGCTGGGAGGGGTGTCCGAGCTTGCGGACGACGACGACGTCGAGAGGGGCACCGAGGATCCGGGCCACCTCGCCGGCCACCGGGACACCGCCGCGCGCCATCCCCACCACGACGGGGCGCGACGGTCGGAGGGACTCGAGGAGGACGGCCAGTCGGCGGCCGGCGTCGGCGCGGTCGGCGAACAGGTCTGTGCGCCGTCCCCGGGGACCGGGATCACCGCGACGCGGCATCACGACGCGCCCGGTCAGGGCCGACGGGGCGCGCCGAAGCGTCTCGCCCACCAGTTCGGGTCGCGGGCATGGCAGTGGAAGTGGTCGGGGATCTGGCGCATGACGCCGTCGTAGGACCAGACCCCCGCTCCGAGGACCTCGTCGGCCACGCGGCCGAGCTCGGCCCGCATGTGGTCGAGGTCGGCGGCCGGCGGCTCCGTCCCGTGGTGGCGCCAGACCACCATGGGGACGTTGCAGATCTCGCAGTCGGCGATCCAGCAGACGTCGTCCTCGTGGTACCAGGTGGTGAGGCGGGCCGCTTGGCAGAGCTCGCAGTCGGACCCGGCGGCGGCCACCTCGTCACTTGCTGTAGAGGGTGACCGTCGTCCCCGGGAGGACCGACGCTCCCGCCGAGGGGGAGCTGTCGAAGATGTGTCCCACCAGGGGACCGTCGGCGGCGGGGACGAGGCCGGCCGACTCCAGGGCGGCGATGGCCTGGGCCACGGTGTCACCGCCGACGTCGGGGACGATGACGGGCTGGGGGCCCTCGGAGATGCTGATGGCCACGATGGTGCCCTCGGGGGCGGTGCCGGTGGGGGTCCAGGAGATGACCTCGCCGTTCGTCACCGTGGGGCTGTAGGCCTCGGTGCACTGGGCGACGAGGCCGACGGCCTGGAGGGCGGTGGTGGCGCCGGCGCAGGTCGACCCGGTGAGCGACGGGATGGTCTCGGTGGGCGGACCCGACGAGACGGTGACGTCGATGGTGGAGAACTCGGTGGCGTGACCGGTGGGCGTCCAGGAGATGACCGTTCCCGCCTTCACCGTGGTCGAGTTGGCGTGCGTGCAGGAGGCGGCCAGGTTGGCCGCCTTCAAGGTGGCGACCACCGCCGGGCAGTCGCCGGTGACGGCGGCCAGCGAGGGGACGGGCACCGGCGGCGGCCCCGAGGAGACCACCACCGAGACCGTGCTGTTCTGCTTCAACGACGTCCCCGCTCCGGGGATCTGGCGCACGATCCGCCCGCTCGGGACCGTGGTCGAGAAGCGATGACGGAGGACGCTGAGATGGAAGCGGTCGCCGCCGAGGAGCCGCGACGCCTGGGCCGGGGTCACCCCCGTGATGGTGGGCAGCGGGTGGCTCGGGACGAAGAGCTTGGTCCGGGCGGCGGCGTAGGCACCGCCGGCGGCGGCCAGGGCGAGGACCAGGACGACGATGGTGACGACCCACGGCCAGCGCCTGCGCTGGCCCGGGCCTTGGTCGGTGGTGGGATCGGCGGGGTCGTGGCCGGTGGCCACACCCACCGCCGTGGCCAGGGCCATGGCGTCGGAATCGGAACGACCGGCGTGGCCGTCGGCGGCGGGGCCGGGGCCGGGACCCATCCCGTGCTCGGTGCGGTCGGAGGCCCGGGCCCCCGCCTGGGCCACGCCCCTCCCCCCGGCACCGGCCAGGGGGAGGGGATCGGGGGGACGAGGGTGGCGCCGAGCTCGGTCAGCCGGCGGGCCAGGCCGGAGGCGTCGAGGCGCTCGTCGGGTTCGGGGGCGGCGGCGGCGTCGAGGACGTCGGCCAGGGGGCCGAGCCCGTCGTGACCGGGGATCCGGGCGCCGACCCGGGCCATGAGGGTGGCGGTGGTGGTGTCGGCCGTGAAGGGGACGACCCCGGTCACCGCCTCATAGAGGACGAGGCCGAGTGAGTAGACGTCGGCGCGACCGTCGACGGGGCGGCCGAGCGCCTGTTCCGGCGCCGCGTAGCGGGCGGTGCCCACGGTGGCGCCGGCCGGCTCGGTGGCCGACGCCTCGGCCAGGGCCCGGGCCAGGCCGAAGTCGGCGATCCGCAGACGGCCGTCCTCGTCGAAGACCAGGTTGGCCGGTTTGATGTCGCGGTGGACGAAGCCGCGCCCGTGGGCGTAGGCCAGCGCTTCGGCGGCCTGGACCCCCAGGGCGGCCGCCTGGGGGACCGAGACGCGTCGGCCGTTGTCGAGAAGGTCCCGCAGCGAGCCACCCCCCAGGTACTCGAGGACCAGGAACGGTCCCCTGTCGTCCTCGCCCCAGTCGTAGACGGAGAGGACGTGGGGGTGGGTGAGCGCCGCCGCCGACTGGGCCTCGTAGCGGAAGCGGCGCAGGAAGCTGCCGTCGCCGGCCAGACCGGGGTGCAGCACCTTGATGGCCACCCGGCGTTGGAGGACGACGTCCCAGGCTGCGTACACGGTCGCGGAGGTCCCGCTGCCGAGGGCGGATTCGATCCGGTAGCGGCGCGCGAGGACCCGCCCGATGGAGGCGGTGGTGGTCGACATGGGTCCGGGGTCCAGGCTACAGACGGCGGAGGGGCCGTCGGTGGACGGCCACCCATGGTGATGGCAGGGACGCGCTGCGAGGACGCGGGGCAGGTCGGAGCGGCTGTCAGGAGGCCCGGCTCACGGGGCGGGGATCTCACCGGTGGCCAGGAGCTCGCCGAATCTCGACCCGTCGACGACGGGGATCCCGAGCTCCTCGGCCTTGCGGAGCTTGGCCGCCCCCGGATCGGTCCCCACCACCACGGCCCAGGTCTTCTTGGAGACGGTGCCCGGCGACTTCCCGCCCCTGCTGACGATGGCCTCCTCGGCCTCCTCGCGGGTGTGGCTCTCGAGGGTTCCCGTCACCACCACCGACCGCCCGGCCAGGGCCGGCGCGCCGCCCGCCCCGTGGCCGCCGGCGACCGCCCCCGGGCCGGCGCCGGCGCCGGGCTCGGTGAGCGAGAGGCCGCCGGCGCGGAGCTTGTCGAGAACGGCGCCGTTGGTGGCCGAGGCCAGGAACTCGACGACGCTTTCAGCGATGACGGTCCCGATCCCCTCCACGGCGGCCAGATCCTCCACCGAGGCGGCCACGATGGCGTCGAGCGAGCCGTAGGCGCGCGACAGCGCCCGGCTCCCGGTGGGCCCCAGATGGCGGATGCCCAGGCCGACGAGGACGCGGCTCAAGGGTCGCGACCGCGATGAGTCGATGGCCCGCAGGAGGTTCTCCACCGAGAGTGAGCCCATCCGCTCCATCTCGACGAGGGCGGGCGCCTGCAGCGCGTAGATGTCCCCGGGGTCGGAGACGAGTCCGGCGTCGACCAGTTGGACCACGCGCTTCTCGCCCAGTCCCTCGATGTCCATCGCCCCGCGCGAGGCGAAGTGGACGATGCGCTGGACCCGTTGGGCGGGGCACTCGATGTTGGTGCAGAAGGTGTCGCTCTCCCCCGGCAACCGGACGAGCGGCTCCCCGCAGCTCGGGCACGCCGTGGGGAAGTGCCAGTGACGCGCCCCGCGCCGGCGGGCCGTGAGGACGGGACCGACGACCTCGGGGATCACGTCCCCCGCCTTGCGGACGACGACGGTGTCGCCGGGCCGGACGTCTTTGAGGCGGACCTGGTCCTCGTTGTGGAGGGTGGCCAGCCCCACCGTCGAACCGCCCACGAACACCGGTTCCAGGACGGCGAACGGCGTGGCCCTCCCGGTGCGGCCTATGGAGACCATGATGCGGAGGAGCGTCGTCGTCCGCTCCTCGGGCGGGAACTTGAAGGCGACGGCCCACCTCGGCGCGTGGGAGGTGGCGCCCAGCCGTTGCTGCAGACCGAGGTCGTCGACCTTGACGACCACACCGTCGATCTCGTAGTCGAGGTCGTGGCGGTGCTCGCGCCAGTGGGTGCAGAAGGCGAAGACCTCGTCGACGCCGTGGACCACCCTGATCTCGGGGTTCACCGGCAACCCGCACTGGCGCAGCAGGGAGAGGGCGTCGCTCTGGCTGTGCAGCTCCGGTCCGCCCTCGAGGGCTCCGACCTGGTACGCCCACATCGAGAGGTCGCGGGTGGCGGTCACCGAGGCGTCCTTCTGCCGGAGCGACCCGGCCGCCGAGTTGCGGGGGTTGGCGAAAACCTTGAGACCGGCCTCCAGCTGACGGCGGTTCAACTCCTCGAACGCCGTCACCGGCATGTAGACCTCGCCACGGACCTCGATGATCTTCGGGACCGGACCGCGGCGCGACGGCCAGGCCAGCCGGTGGGGGACCGACCGGACGGTGGCCACGTTGTGGGTGACGTCCTCACCCGTCGTCCCGTCCCCGCGGGTGGCGGCCCTCACGAAGCGGCCGTCCTCGTAGGTGATGGACATGGCCAGTCCGTCGATCTTGAGCTCGCACTCGAAGTCGGCGCCGGTGACAGCGGGATCGATACGGGCGATCCTGTCCACCCAGCCCCGGAGCTCGTCGAGGTCGAAGGCGTTGTCCAGGCTCATCATGGGGACGCGGTGGGCGACGGGGGCGAAGAGGGTCGAGGGGGCCGAGCCCACCCGCTGGGTGGGCGAGTCGGCGGTGGCGAGGTCCGGGTGCTGTTCCTCGATGGCCCGGAGCTCGCGGATGAGGGCGTCGAACTCGGCATCCGAGATCTCGGGGGCGTCCTGTTGGTGGTACTTCTCGTTGTGATAGGCGATCTGGGCCCGCAACGCCTCCACGCGCTCGGCGGGGTCCTTCGACGGGTGGTCCTCGGTGCTCACTGACGCCGGAGCGTACCGGCCCCTACGCCGCCAGGGCGGAGCCCGTGACGGTGTCGGGGTCGTCTTCGTCGTAGAGGGCGATCGTCTGTCCGGGCGCCACCAGTGGGTGCGGTTCGTCGAAGACCAGGGCGTCACCGAGCCAGGTGCAGGACGCCGCCGGGCCATGGGCGCTCGTCTGGGCCAGGGCCCGGGCCCCCGTCTCCAGAGGGGCGTCGACCCACGTCGGGCGGCGGACACCGAGGCGGTCGGACACCGCGGCGGCGGCCCCCCCGACGACGACGCGCCGGGCGTCGACGTCGACGGCCAGCGCGTAGAGGCGACGGCCGTCGACGGTCACACCGAGACCCCGGCGTTGACCCACGGTGACCAGCTCCACCGCCGGGACCGTACCCACGACGGCGCCGGTGCCGGCGTCGACTATCTCCCCGGCGTGCAGCGGCAACCGGTCGCCCAGGAATCGGCGCCGGCCCTCGGTCGAGCGGATGAAGCAGACGTCCTGGCTGTCGGGCTTGAGAGCCGTCCGCAGTCCCCGCGCCACCGCATGGGCGCGAACCTCGGCCTTGGTCAACGCGCCGACGGGCAGGACGATGCGGGTCAGCTCGGCCTGGGTCAGCATCGAGAGGACGTAGGACTGGTCCTTGGCCCGGTCGGTACCGCGTCGGAGGCGCCGTCGGCCGGCGACGGCGTCGACGGTGGCGTGGTGGCCCGTGGCCAGGGCGTCGAACCCGAGGCGACGGGTCCGTTCGAGGAGGGTGCCGAACTTGATGTGGCGGTTGCACTCGATGCAGGGGTTGGGAGTCCGGCCGGCGGAGTGGTCGGCGACGTAGGGGGCGATCACGGTGGCGTCGAAGTCGTCGGTGAAGTTGAAGACGTGGTGGGCGACCCCGATCTCGTCGGCCACCCGCCGGGCGTCGTCGACGTCGGAGACCGAGCAACAGCCGGAGTCCGACTCGCCACCCCAGAGCTTCAAGGTGGCGCCCACGACGTCGTGGCCGGCGTCGACCAGGAGCGAAGCGGCCACCGAAGAGTCGACACCACCGGACATGGCCACCAGGACGCGCACGGCCCACCAGCGTAGGGGGCGCCCGCTCCCGCCCCGGCGGCAGCTCTGTGCCGGCTCAGGCCCGGAGCTGCTCGACCACCTTGGGGATGACGGCCAGGGCCACGTCGATGTCGGCGTCGGTCGTCGTGGTCCCCAGGGAGAAGCGGACCGCCGAGCGGGCCTCGGCCACGCTCAGGCCCAGGGCCAGAAGGACATGGCTGGGCTCCAGGGCCCCGCTGGCGCAGGCGGCCCCGGCCGAGGCGTAGACGCCGGAATCGTCGGCCAGGAGGAGGAGCTCCTCCTGGTCCACCCCGGGGACGAGGACGTGGCAGCTCCCGGCCACCTTGCCGGCACGGCCCGTCCCGCCGGCGGGTGCGGCCGTCTCGACCAGGCCGTCGACGGCCGTCCGGAGCCCGTCGGCCAGACGGTCCCGCAGGGCCCGCACCCGGGGGACCTCGGCGGGGCGCGCCGCCACCGCCGCCGTCAGCGCCGCCGCCGTTGCGACGATGCCGGCGACGTCGTGGGTCCCGGGACGCCGACCGTGCTCCTGGGGGCCTCCGTGGAGGAGGGGGCCGAGGCGCGTCCCGTGGCGGACGACGAGGACGCCCACGCCCTTGGGGCCGCCGAACTTGTGGGCGCTGACCGAGACCAGGTCGGCCGGTCGCGCCAGGGTGGCGACGTCCAGCCAGGGCACGGCGGCGACGGCGTCGGTGTGGAGCACGGCCGCCGGCGCCCGCCGGCGGACGAGGGCGGCCACATCGGCCAACGGCTGGATCGTCCCCAGCTCGTTGTTGGCCAGCATGACGGAGACGACCCCGACGCCGGGATGGAGCGCCTCGGAGAGGGCGTCGAGGTCGACGACCCCGGCGGCGTCGACGGGGATCGTGGTTCCGCCCAGGGAGTGCAGGAGGACGGCATGGTGCTCCACGGACGAGCACACGACGGACCCGCCGGAGGCGGCGTGGGCGCCCATGACGGCCAGGTTGTCCGACTCGGTCCCTCCCCCGGTGAAGACGACCTCACCGGGCTGGCACCCGAGAGCGACGGCGACGGCGTCGCGCGCGTCGTCCAGGGCCTGCCGGGCGGCCCGGGCCACGGCGTGGCTGCCCGAGGGGTTCCCGAAGCGCTCGGTCAGGTAGGGCAGCATGGCCGCCACCGCCTCGGGCCGCATGGGCGTCGTCGCCGCGTGGTCGAGGTACGTGGCCATCACCTCAGGGTAGGCGGCCGTCACCGGTGGGCCGCCCTCAGGGCTGAGCCACCATGAGGACGACGGCGGTGAGGAAGACGGCGGACAACACGACGGCGGCCACGGCCACGCGGCGGCAGTCGTTCTCGAATCGGTGGTCGGGACCCGTCGTCGCCCCCGGCCCGGCCCCCCACCGCGTCGAGACCATCTCCTGGATGCGACGCTCACCCGGCCAGACGACCACTTCGGCCACCACCGTGGACAGCGCCCAGAGGCCGAGCCCGGCGACGACGAAGCCGTCACCGGCGGCGAAGGCCCCCTTGCTCGAGGAGAGCAGGGCGAAACCGAAGACGGGGACACCGTAGAGGGCACGGGCCGCCCAGTTGACCCCGGGCCGGAAGTAACGCCGGACGCCGTCGGCCCCGGCCGCCCCCGGACCCCGGAGCGCCCGTCGGGCCTGGAGCCCGGTCACCACCAGCGCCCCGAAGCCGACGACGGCGCAGGCCACATGGGCCAGGAGGAGGACGCTGTAGACGGCGTCGGTGGGCACGGCGTGAACCACCGACGGGACGGCGGGAGGGATCACGGGCGCCATCGTCGCCCCGGCCCGGTCGCCGACGCCAGGTCAGTCACGGTACCGACCACGGTGCGACGTGATCGCCACCGTTCGACCACCCACCGCTGCAGATCGCACAACTCGGCGACAACGAGGGAGACGGCGCCTTCCACGCACCGACGACGGCGCCGAGACACAACAAAGAGACATGTGTCGGTTCATCCGGCCCGACGGCTAGCGTGGGGGTGGCGCGGTGCAGACTCGACACGACGGAGGATCCGGAAAGCCACTGATGGGCGATAGAGGCACAACGAGGCACACGACGATGGCGGCGCACGAGGTGCGGCCGGGGTCGGCGAGATGAACCAACTCCGCTTGGACCCGCTCACCGGACGGTGGGTCGTGGTCAGCATCGACCGGGCCGAGCGCCCCGACAACTTCGCCCCCCGGACCGCCCCCGTCCAGGCCGACACATCCGGTCCCTGTCCCTTCTGCGCCGGGAACGAGGGGTCGACCGCCCCCGCTCTCGAGACCTACGGCGCCAGCGGGTCGTGGCTGGTGCGGGTGGTCCCCAACCTCTACCCGGCCTTCGCCGGCGACCACCCCTTCGTGGTCGAGCACCGGGGCCCGGTGTACACCCAGGCCACGGCGGGCGGGATCCACGAGGTCCTCGTCCTGTCCCCCGAACACGCCAACGGCTGGGACCGCCTCTCCGACGAGCAGTCCGGTTTGGTGATGGCGGCCATCCGAGACCGCATCGAAGAGCACTCGAACGTTCCCGGCCTGCGCTACAGCCAGGCCATCGTGAACGCCGGACGAGAGGCCGGGGCGTCGATCGAGCACCCCCACGGCCAGCTCCTCGGCATGTCCTTCGTCCCCCGGGAGCTGGCCGAGGAGCAGGCCGGGTTCGCCCGTTTCGCCGGTCGCTGCCTGCTGTGCACGACGGTGGACGCCGAGGAGGACGCCGGGTACCGCGTCGTCTACGCCGACGAGCGTGTCCTCGTGATCTGCCCCTTCTGGAGCGGGACACCCTTCGAGATGCTGGTGATCCCCCGGAACCATGGTCCCCACCTGCACCGCAGCAACCCCGCCGACCTGGTGGCGGTGGGCCGCTCCCTCCGCACGGTCCTGGCCCAGCTGCGCGAGCGCTGCGGGGACGTCGCCTACAACCTGGTCTTCCACTCCGCTCCGTACCGGGCGCCCGAGCCCTACCACTGGCACGTCCACATCTGGCCCAAGCTCACGACCCAGGCCGGGTTCGAGTTGGGCACCGGGGTCCTGATCAACATCGTCGCCCCCGAGCAGGCGAGCGAAGAACTGCGCGTGGCCGTCCCGGCCCGCTGACCTGTCCTCGTCTCAACCCAGGAAGACCCCGGCCACGTCACGGTAGAGCGCCAGGTCCACCGTCTTCGCCTCGGCCACCGCGGCGGCGATGGGAATACCGACGATGGCCCCGGCCTGGAGCGCCACCATCGTCCCGAAGGACCCGGCGTGGACCGCCGCCACGGCGGCGACGCCGAAGCGGGTGGCCAGGACCCGATCGAAGGCGGTGGGGGTGCCGCCGCGCTGGACGTGGCCCAGGGTCGTGACACGGGCCTCGAAACCGGTGCGCCGTTCGACCTCGGCGGCCAGCCAGGTGCCGATCCCGCCCAGGCGGGCATGGCCGAAGGAGTCGACCGACGAGCTCGACGTCGCCTGCCGGGCCGCCCCGGCGTCGGGACCCTCGAGCGGGACCGCCCCCTCGGAGATGACGACGATGGACGAGAACTGACCGCCGGCGTGACGCCGCCTCAACCTTTCGCAGACCGCCTCCAGATCGAACGGGACCTCGGGCACCAGGATCTCGGCGGCGCTCCCGGCCATGCCGGCATGCGTGGCGATCCAACCGGCGTGACGACCCATCACCTCGCAGACGATGACCCGGTGGTGCGATTCGGCCGTCGTCCGGAGCCGGTCGATGGCGTCGGTGGCGATCTGGACGGCGGTGTCGAACCCGAAGGTGACCTCGGTGCCGGACAGATCGTTGTCGATCGTCTTGGGGACACCGACGATCCGGACCCCGTGGCCGACCAGCCGGTGGGCCGCTCCCAGGGTGTCCTCCCCGCCGATGGCCACCAGCGCGTCGACCTCCCGCGCCGCCAGGGTGGCCACGACACGCTCCGGACCGCCCTCGACGGCGAAGGGGTTCGTCCGTGAGGTGCCGAGGATCGTCCCCCCGAGGGGCATGATGTCGCGGCAGCGCTCGGGCGGGAGCATCACGGCGTTGTCCTCCAGGACGCCCTTCCAGCCGTCGAGGAAGCCCACGGCATCGTCGCCGTGGACGACGCTCCCGGTGAGGACGACGGCGCGGATCACGGCGTTCAGGCCGGGGCAGTCGCCGCCGCCGGTGAGGATGCCCAGGCGCACGGACGTCTCCTACCGGTGCGCCGTCATCGGCGACGGGCCCCGTCGTGCGCCGCCGGTCACCGTCGCGGCGGATGGGCCAGCCGGTCGGCGACCCTCTCGAGCTGGAAGGCCCCGACGAGGACGCGCACGGCGTCGCGCCCGGGAGGGACGAGCCCGCTGATCCCGGCCACGCCCAGATAACCGGCGAAGAAGGCCCGCCGGTTGCGCAGCTCCCAGGCCTCGACCAGTTCCCCGAGGCCCTCGCGACCTCCGGGGTCGCGTTCGGCGGCGGCGTCCGCCGCCACCGCCTCCAGGGACCACAGGAGGTCGGCCACGTCGGCCAGGGGGGACCGGAAGACCGGCTCGTCCGGCCCGTCCGACCCCTCGGGGGGGTCCACGACACCGGCGACGACGACGGGCTGGCCGCCCGGCGAGAAGTCGGTCACGTACCAACCCTGCTCGGTCCGGGCCACCCGGCCGATGTCGAAATCGCCGTGGGTCCGGATGGCGAAGCAGGGGACGGTGAGGGCCCGGAGCTCGTCGAGAAGGGTAGCGACGTCGGGGCGGTCGAGGAGGGTGGGGGCGACGGGCCGGACGGCCTCCTCCAGGGCGTCGGCCCAGGCCCCGACGTCACCGCGCCGCCGGCCGAAGGCCTGGTCGAGGCCGAGGTGCATACGGGCGGCCATGGTACCGAGGCGGTGGGCCTCGGCTCCGAAATCGCCACCGGCCAGCTCGGGCGGTCCTCCCGAGGCGTAGAGGTCGCGCACCGAGGTGACGGCCAGGTCCCGGCCCGAGGAGGCCCCGGCCAGATACTCCTGGACGATCCCCAGGTCCCGGCCCGTGCGCCGCCAGACGGCGACCGGTGGGGCGATGTGGTTGAAGCCGACCTCGTCAAGGGCGAGGAGGAGACCGAGTCCGGCCCGCGGCCCTTCGACCAGTTCCGAGAAGACGGTGAAGGCCAGCCTGTCCTCGACGGCCAGGGTCACGGAGCCGGCCGTGTTGGCGATCTGGCGGACACGCGCCGGATCGGCGTCCTGGGCGGCCACGTGCCGGAGGAGGGCGGTCACCACCTCGGCGTCGCGCATGGCGTCGAAAGCGACGGCCAGGCCGTCGTCGTCGGCGAAGACGCCGAGGACGGGGTCGTCGTCGCCGGCCAGGAATTTCGTCTCGCCCCCGGGCTCGCGCAGACCCAACGGGAGGTGGATGGTCCGGGGCCCGACGCGGGCGACCACGTCGACGATGCCGGGCCGGCCCCGGGCCAGCACCTCCGCCTCGACCACCCGGACGGGGGCGTCGCCGGCCTCACCACCGGCGCTGCGGACGAGGTGGGCGGAGACGAGCTCACCGAGGGCCTGGCGCCTGCTTTCGGTGAGGCCGGCGACACCGGGGCCCGAGGCCGTCACCGGGGAGCCCCTTCGCCCCCGGGTCCGCGACCCATCGGGTCGTGTTCCATCAGCTCGAACCAGTAGAAGCCGTAGGGTCCGAGGGTCACTCCGTATGTCGCCCCGCCCACGGAGGGGAACGGTACCCGTCCGAGCAGTTCGACGGGCGTGCGTTCCGCCCACCGGGCCAGATCGAGCTCGGCCGGCTGGGCGAACCGGCTCAGATTGTGGACACACAGGACGGGGTTGACGCTGGCTCCGTCGCCGGCCTCGGTGCGGGCTGCGCCCCGCCCGGCGCGTCCCGCCCTTCCGGCTCGCGCCGAGCGCGCGCCCTTCTCGCCGGCCCCGGGGGTGGGCGGTCCCGGGGCCACCGGACTGCGGACGTAGGCCAGGACCGACGGGTTGGCGCAGGGGACGACCTCGAAGGCGCCGGTGCCGAAGACGGGGAACTGCTTGCGGGTCTGGAGAATGCTCCGGATCCAGTGGAGGAAGGAGCTCGGGTTGCGCTGCTGCGCCTCGACGTTGACCGCCTCGAAGCCGTAGACGGGATCCATGAGGGGGGGAAGATAGAGTTGGGCGAAGTCGGCGCGGGAGAACCCGCCGTTTCGGTCGGGGCTCCACTGCATCGGGGTGCGCACCGAATCGCGGTCACCGAGGTAGAGGTTGTCTCCCATGAGCAACTCGTCGCCGTAGTAGATCACCGGGCTTCCGGGCAGGGAGAAGAGCAGGGCGTAGAGGAGCTGGGCCAACCGGCGGTCGCCGTCGAGAAGAGGGGCCAGACGCCGTCCGATGCCCATGTGGCGGCGCATCCGGGGATCCTTCACGTACTCGGCGACCATGTAGTCGCGTTCCTCCTCGGAGACCTTCTCCAGGGTGAGCTCGTCATGATTGCGCAGGAAGATGGCCCACTGACAGGTCTCGGGGATCTCCGGCGTCTGGGCCAGGATCTCCGTGACCGGGAAGCGCTGCTCGCGGCGGACGGCCATGAACAGCCGCGGCATGAGCGGGAAGTGGAAGCACATGTGGCACTCGTCGCCGTCGCCGAAGTAGTCGACGAGGTCGGCCGGCCACTGGTTGGCCTCGGCCAGCATCACCCG
This sequence comes from uncultured Acidimicrobiaceae bacterium, assembly GCA_963800065.1. Taxonomy (GTDB): domain Bacteria; phylum Actinomycetota; class Acidimicrobiia; order Acidimicrobiales; family UBA8190; genus CAWJFJ01. Next base: position 652,440 of record CAWCZO010000011.1, read on the forward strand.
ATCGGGATAGGCGGCGTCGATCTCCTTGCGCAGCCGGCGGAGAAGCGCATGGGTCTCGGGCAGGTTCTCACCCGTTGTTCCGTCGCGTTGGAAGAGATAGGGGACGGCGTCGAGGCGGAAGCCGTCGAGACCGAGCTCGAGCCAGAAGCGGACGACCCCGAACATCGCCTCCACGACCTCGGGGTTCTCGTAGTTGAGATCGGGTTGGTGGGAGAAGAAGCGGTGCCAGTAGTACTGCTGGCGCGACGGTTCCCACGTCCAGTTGGACGACTCGACGTCGACGAAGACGACGCGGGCGTCGGCCCATCTCTGGTCGTCGTCGTTCCAGACGTACCAGTCGGCCTTGGGGTTGTCTTTCGACGACCGCGACTCGACGAACCAGGGATGCTCTTCGCTGGTGTGGTTCATCACCAGGTCGGCGATCACCCGGATACCGCGCCGGTGGGCGTCGTCGAGAAAGGCCACCAGGTCGTCGAGGGTGCCCAGATTGGGGTGGACGGTGAAGAAGTCGCTGATGTCGTAGCCACCGTCTCGCATGGGCGATGGGTAGTAGGGCAGGAGCCACAGGCAGTCGACCCCCAGCCACTCGAGATAGTCGAGCTTGGCCCGCAGGCCGGCCAGATCGCCGATCCCGTCGTCGTTGGCATCGAAGAAACCCCGGGTGAGGACCTCGTAGAAGACGGCCCGTCGGTACCAGTCGGCCGGTCCGGCGGCCGGGAGGGCGGCGGGACGGATCCCGGGCAGCCGGGGGCCCCCCGCACGCCGGGCCGTCGGCGGGGCCGGCGGGGATCGTCGGGCCCGGGGCGAACGGGGGGTGGGAGCCACCGTCAGAGACCGCCGCCGACCGGTCTCAACGACCGGCGAACCGGGCGCGACCGGGCCCGTGCTCGAGGAAGGATTCGATTCCGGAACGGGCGTCGGCGGTGTCGAAGACGGAGACGAAGGCCCGGGACTCGTGGTCGAGGCCCCGGGCCAGCGGCGTCTCGGGAGCCGAATCGATCAGCCGCTTGGCCATGAGCTGGGCCAGGCGTGCCCCACGGGCCAGCTCGGAGGCCAGGGCGATGGCCTCGTCGAGCACGCCGACCGCCGGAACCACTCGGTCGACCAGACCGATCCGCATGGCTTCCTCGGCCCTGACCTGCCGTCCCGTCAGGATGATGTCCTTGGCCCGCGCCGGGCCCACCAGACGCGGGAGGCGCTGGGTGGCACCTCCGCCGGGGATGATCCCGAGGAGGATCTCGGGCTGACCGAGCCGGGCGTCGTCGGCCACCACCCGGAGGTCGCAGGCCAGGGCCAACTCGAGCCCTCCGCCGAGGGCGTACCCGGTGATGGCGGCGATGGTCACGGAGGCCAGCTCGGCGATGGCCTGGGTGGCGGCGTGGAAGCGCGCCGCCACCAGTCCTGGGGCGCCGGCGTCGGAGAACTCCGTGACGTCGGCCCCGGCGGCGAAGACGCGTGGGCCACCCCACAGGACGACGGCACCGGGAGGGTCCTCGGCCAACAACGACATCACCGACCGGAGCTCGGCGAGCATCGACGTCGAGAGGACGTTCATCTTCGGACGGTTGAGTGTCACCAGGACCACACCGCCGTCACGATGCTCGACGACGACGAACTCGCTCTCCGACCCCGCCGACCGATCCCCCTCGACCACCATGCGCGCACCGTACCCCGAACGCTCAGTGCCGCGGCGCCTCGGTGGCGGGCCGATGTCCGGTCAACCGGCCCCCCCGCCGCCGTCGTTCATGTGGGCGAGGAGCTCCTCGGCGGCGGCGTAGGGATCGAGCCGGTGCTCGACGACGGCGTCGTCGAGCTCGGTGAATCGCTCCAGGGCGCTCAGGCGGTCGATCTCCGCCTCGATCCGGGCCCGGAGGACCCGACGGAATTCCCGTCGGAGGCGCTCGGCACGGATCCTCTCCAGGAGGCCGGCTCGGTCGAGATACGTCTGATGGCGACCGATCTCGGACCACAGGGTGTCCACGCCTTCCCCGGTGGCGGCCACCGTCTCGAGGATGGGGGGCCGCCAGTCCCCGGGCGCCGACATTTCGAGCATCTGCTCGAGATCCCGTCGGGACTGACCGGCGCCGGGCATGTCCGCCTTGTTGATGACGAAGATATCGGCCGTCTCGAGGAGCCCGGCCTTGTTGGCCTGGATCGAGTCGCCCCATTTGGGGTTGACGACGACCACCGTGGTGTCGGTGGCCGAGGCCACTTCGACCTCCACCTGGCCGACGCCCACGGTCTCGACGAAGACGAGGGGCGTTCCCGTGGCGGCGAACAGGCGGATGGCCTCGGGAACCGCCACCGCCAGACCACCGAGGTGTCCACGCGACGCCATCGAGCGGATGAAGACGCCGGCGTCGAGATCGTGTCCCTGCATCCGGACCCGGTCGCCCAGGATCGCCCCGCCGGAGAACGGCGACGTCGGGTCGACGGCCAGCACGGCCAGGCGCGCTGTCCCTGACTGACGGGCCGTGGCGATCAGCCGGTCGACGAGGGTGGACTTCCCCGCCCCCGGCGCCCCCGTGATGCCCACCGTGGCCGCCTCCGCCCCGCTGCGGTAGGCCAGAGCGGCGGCGGCGCGACCGTCGTCGCCCCCCCGCTCGGCCACCGTGAGAAGGCGGGCCAGACAACGGCGGTCGCCCTGCTTGGCCGCGTCGAGCAGTCCTCCGACGTCGAGGGCGGTCACCGTCGACGGGGAGCCGGATCGAAGGCGGGCGGGATGGACGGGGCGGGAGTTGTCACGGTCGACGGAGCGTGCACCGGGCGGTTACGTCAACGCCGAGACACGGGTCACGTCGGCCCCCAGAGAGGCCAATTTTCCGGCGAAATCCTCGTAGCCGCGGTCGACGTGGACGGCCTCGGTGACGACGGTCTCACCGTCGGCCACCAAGCCGGCCAGAACGAGGGCGGCCCCCGCCCGCAGGTCGGGAGCCCGGACCGGCGCCCCTGACAATTGGGCAACGCCGCGCACCACGGCGTGGTGCCCCTCGTTGCGGATGTCGGCGCCCATGCGTCGCAGCTCGTCGACGTAGCGGAAGCGGCCCGAGAAGAGGTTCTCGGTCACGATGCCCACGCCGTCGGCCACGCTCAGCATGGTCACCAGGAACGGCTTGTAATCGGTGGCCACCCCCGGGTACGGGAGGGTCGAGATGTCGACACTGTGCAACCGCCCGTCGCTCTGTGCCCGCAGTCCTTCGGGTGTCTGCGAGACATGGACACCCATCTCCCCCAACTTCCGCAGGAGCATGTCCATGTGGTTCGCCCGGGCGTCGACCACCACCACGTCACCGCCGGCCAGGCCGACGGCGGCAAAGAAGGTGGCGGCCACCACCCGGTCGGGGATCACCCGGTGAGCGGCCGGATGGAGCTCGTCGACCCCTTCCACCTCGATCCTCGATGTTCCCGCCCCGGTGATCCGTGCCCCCATGGCGGTGAGGAGCTCGGCCAGGTCGGCCACCTCGGGCTCGCGGGCGGCGTTCTCCACGATGGTGGTGCCCTTGGCCAGGACCGCCGCCATGAGGACATTGTCGGTGGCGGTGTGGCTCGGGTACTCGAAGACCACCCGGTTCCCGACCAGGCGACCGCCGGCGCCGGCGTCGGGAACGACTCCTTCGACATAGCCGTGCACCGTTTCGAAGGAGGCGCCCAGGGTGGAGAGGCCATGGAGATGGATGTCGATCGGCCGGTTGCCGAAGTCGTCGCCGCCGGGCATGGAGACGCGGGCCCGTCCCGTGCGCGCCAGCAACGGCCCGAGGACGACCACCGAGGCGCGCATCTTCTCCACCAGCTCGTACGGCGCCTCGGGGACGAGAACGGTGGGGACGTCGATGAGGAGGTCCCCCGGTCCCCCGTCGTCACCGAGCTCGGCGCGCGTCACCCGGGCGCCGATGGACCGCAGGACGTCGGCCATGATCTCGACGTCGACGATGTAGGGGACCCCCGACAGCACGTGACGTCCTTCGGCCAGGAGGCAGGCCGCCATGAGCTTCAGCGCCGAGTTCTTGGCCCCGCCGGCGCGGACAGATCCGTGGAGAGGGCCGCTGCGATGGACGACGAATTGGTCCATCGGATCAGTATGACCGGGCCCGGAGTCCCGGAGAGCGATCGTGGCGGGGTCCGGTCGGACGACGGGGTCCGGTCAGACGACGGGGTCCTCGGCCCAGCGCCCGAACACCGATGCCAGCGCTCCCACGATCTCCCCCACGGTGGCGTAGGCACCCACGGCCTCGAGGATGGCGGGCATCAGGTTGACGTCGGCGACGGAGGCGTCGGCCGCCACCCGGGCCAGGGCGCTGTCGACGGCGGCCCCGGACCGGCGCTGGCGGACGGTGGCCAGCCGTTTGCGCTGGGCCTCGTCCACCTCGGGACCGATCTGCAGAGTGGGGGGCGCCGGATCCTCGTTACCTTCGGTGAAGGCGTTGACCCCGACGACGACCCGCCGGCCCGACGCCACCTTGCGCTGGAAGAGGTAGGCGGCGTCGGCGATCTCCCCCTGGAACCAGTTGGTCTCGATCCCGTGCAAGACCCCGGCCAGGATCGAACCCTCACCCCATTGGTCGAGCCGGGCGAAGACGGCTTCGGCCTGGCGCTCGATCTCGTCGGTCAAGGACTCCACGAACCACGAACCGCCCAGAGGATCGGCCACCGACGTGACCCCCGTCTCATGGGCCAGCACCTGCTGCGTGCGCAGGGCGATCCGGGCCGCCTTCTCGGTGGGCAGGGCGAAGACCTCGTCCATGGAGTTGGTGTGCAGGCTCTGGGTCCCTCCCATCACGCCGGCCAGGGCTTCGATGGCGGTGCGGACGATATTGACCTCCGGCTGTTGGGCCGTGAGCGAGACGCCGGCAGTCTGGGTGTGGAAGCGCAACTGCAGTGAACGTTCGGCCACCGCCCCGTAGCGGTCCGCCATCCAGCGGGCCCAGATCCGGCGGGCGGCGCGGTACTTGGCGATCTCCTCGAAGAAGTCGAGGTGGGCGTTGAAGAAGAAGCTGAGGCGGGGAGCGAACTCGTCCACGGCCAGGCCGGAGGCGACGGCCGCCTCCACGTAGGAGAACCCGTTGGCCAGGGTGAAGGCCAGTTCCTGGGCGGCCGTCGAGCCCGCCTCGCGGATGTGGTAGCCCGAGACCGAGACGGGGTGGAAGCGCGGCATCTCGGCGGCGCAGAACCTGATGACGTCGACCACGACGCGCATCGACGGCCGGGGCGGGAAGATGTACTCCTTCTGCGCCTGGTACTCCTTCAACATGTCGTTCTGCAGGGTGCCACCCAGAGAACGGCGTGGCGTTCCCGCACTCTCGCCGGCGTTCACGTACATGGCCAGCAGGATGGCGGCCGGCGAATTGATCGTCATCGACGTGGTGATGGCACCCAGGTCGATCCCGGCGAAGAGATCCTCGACGTCGGCCAGTGTGTCCACGGCCACCCCGCAGCGGCCGACCTCCCCCTCGCTGTGGGGGTCGTCGGAGTCACGGCCCATGAGGGTGGGGAGGTCGAAGGCCACCGACAGGCCCCCGCCCCCCGATCGCAGGAGCTCCCGGAAGCGGACGTTCGTGTCCTCGGCCGTACCGAACCCGGCGAACATGCGCATGGTCCACAGCTTCGAGCGGTACATCGAGGCGTACGGTCCCCGGGTGAACGGCGCCTGACCGGGGCGACCCAGCCGATCGATGGTCGCCTCCTCGCGGTCTCCGGGCGCAGCGACGTCGGACCCCGCAGGCCAGTCCTCGGGTCCGTAGAGAGGCTCCAGCGCGATCCCCGACATCGTCTCGAAATCGGCGTCACGCAGGGGGGAAGCGTCGTAGGCGGCGCGCCAGGCGGCGTGTCCCCGAAGCTCGCCCTCGTCGTCGATGGCCACCATGCCAGCCTACGGGGAGCCACTGCGTCATGTCGGCCACGGCATGTGACGCCACGAACACCGGATCGCCCGGCATCCGTCGCCGGCCCGCTCCCCGAAAATCCGGGCGTCAACGTCGGGTGGTCTCCGACGGAGCGCGTTATGGTCGGTGGATGGCGCCTAACCCCCGGGCACCGGACCGCAACTTGGCCATGGAACTCGTCCGGGTGACCGAGGCCGCCGCCATGGCCGCCGGCCGCTGGATGGGCCGGGGCGACAAGGAAGGCGCCGACGGCGCCGCCGTCCAGGCCATGCGCATCGTCCTGCAGACCGTCTCGATGGACGGTGTGGTGGTGATCGGCGAAGGCGAGAAGGACAACGCCCCCATGCTCTTCAACGGCGAACGGATCGGGGACGGGTCACCGCCGCCGACCGATATCGCCGTCGATCCGATCGACGGGACGACCCCGACCTCGCTCGGGCGCGGTGGCGCCCTGGCTGTCATCGCCGTTTCCGAGCGGGGCACCATGTTCAACCCGGGCCCGTGTGTGTACATGGAGAAGCTGGCGGTGGGGCCGAAAGCGGTCGGCGCCGTCGACATCCGCCGGACTCCGACCGAGAATCTCGAAGCGGTGGCCAAAGCCCTCGGCAAGTCGATGCGTGACGTGACGGTGGTGATCCTCGAACGCGAAAGACACGGCGATCTCATCGCCGAGGTCCGCTCGAGCGGAGCCCGCATCAAGTTGATCACCGACGGGGACGTCGCCGGGGCCATGTCCACGGCATGGCCCGACTCGGGGGTCGACGTCCTCTACGGCACAGGGGGCACCCCCGAGGGCGTCCTGGCCGCCGCCGCTCTCAAGTGCATGGGGGGCGAGATCCAGGGCCGGCTGTGGGTCCGCGACGCCGAGGAACGCGCCGCCGCCGAGCAGGCCGGCTACGACCTCGACGCCGTCCTCACCACCGACGACCTGGTACGCGGGGACAACTGCTTCTTCGCCGCCACCGGTATCACCGACGGTGAACTGCTCCAGGGCGTGCGCTACCACGATTTCGGGGCCACCACCCAGTCACTGGTCATGCGCTCGCGCTCGGGGACCGTCCGTTTCGTGAGCGCCCGCCACCCGTTGGACAAACTGCGCGAGTTCAGTCAGATCGAATTCGGCTGAAAGCGGGTCGGTCGGTGTCTGGGGCCTACAGCGGTGGCGACCACGGCCGCTACCCCATGTGGAACAGCACCGACGACGAGGCGGCCCGCCTGGGCAAGCTCCAGGGCCTGCACGATGACGCGTCGGTCCGGCGGTTGCGTGCCCTCGGTGTCGGTCCGGGATGGGACTGCCTGGAGCTGGGGGCGGGGGCGGGATCGATAGCGACGTGGATGGCCGACACGGTCGGGACGACGGGGACGGTGACCGCCGTCGACCGGGACACGAGCCAGCTCCGGCGACTGGCGGAGAGACCGGGCGTCTCGGTCATCGAGGACGACCTCACCACCATGTCGTTCGCCCAGGCCTCGTTCGACGTCATCCACTCACGATCGGTCCTGATGCACGTCGAGACGGCCGACGACGTCGTAGCCAAGCTGGTGCCGGCCTTGCGGCCCGGTGGAGTGGTCCTCTTCGAGGAAGCCGACGGGGCGCCGGCCACGACCGCCGTCGACCCGCCGGCCCCCTTCGTGGCGGTCATGGTCCCGCTGGCCCGGCGCTGGACATGGGCCCGGCACCTGCCCGAGCTCCTCGACCGTCTCGGCCTCGAGAACGTCCACGACGACCGACGCGACGGTCCCCTGACCGGCGGCACCCCGGTCGGGACCTTCTGGCAGCACACGTTGCGTTCGATCCGCGTCTTCCTCACCGACCCCCACAGGATGGCCTCCGCCGGCGGCTCCGTCATGGACGATGCCACCATCGACGCCATGCTCGCCCTTCTCGACGATCCCGGTTTCGTCATGCCCTTCGCCCTGCGCCACAACGTCTCGGGCCGTCGGCCCGACCCCCGCCCGTCATCGTCGTCGTGACCCGGGCGGCGCTCGACGGAGTGGAGCTGTACTACGAGACAGCCGGGTCGGGGCCGCCCCTGCTCCTCATCTCGGGCACCGGTGGCGATCTTCGGGCTCCCCCCAGCGTGTTCGACGGTCCGTTGGCCGCCTTGTTCGAGATCGCCGCCTACGACCAGAGGGGACTGGGCCGGTCATCGGTTCCTCCGGGCCCGTACACGATGGCCGACTACGCCGACGACGCCGCCCACCTCCTCGACATCCTGGCGTGGGCGGACGCCCTCGTGATGGGGATCTCCTTCGGCGGGATGGTGGCACAGGAGCTCGCTCTGCGGCATCCGCGGCGCGTCCGCCGCCTGGTCCTCGCCTGCACCTCGAGCGGCGGAGAAGGCGGCGCCTCCTACCCTCTGCACGAGCTCGCGGAGCTACCCGACGAGGAGAGGATCGCCCGGCATCTCGAGTTGGCCGACACCCGCTATGACGCGGCCTGGAGGGCCGACAACCCCGAGGAGTGGCGATCCCTGGCCTCGCTGTTCCGAGCCCGGGCCGAGATCGGGAGCGACGAGCCCGGTCGGGCCGAGGGAGCGACGTGGCAACTCGACGCCCGCCGGCACCACGACACGTGGGACCGTCTGGGACAGGTCTCCTGCCCCACCTTCGTGTGCGGTGGCGTCCACGACGGGATCGCGCCGCCGGCCAATGCCGAGCACCTGGCGTCGGCCATGCCCGGATCGACCTTGCGGCTGTTCGAAGGCGGGCACCTCTTCCTGCTCCAGGACCGTGCCGCCTGGCCCGCCATCACGGCCTTCCTCTCCGCCTGACGGCCTGGGGCCGTCGGAGGTGTCAGGTCCGGGTGGCGGCCACCTCAAGGCGGACCTGGGCACGGAGCAACGCCGACTGTGCCTCGGCCAGCTCGAGCGGCACGGACGTTTCGCCCTCCCCCGCTCCCGCCGACCCGCCGATGAGGTCTGACACTTTCTGCTCGGCGACGGCCAGTGCGTTCCGGGCCCGTTCGACATCGATGTCCGGCTCCAGCTCGGCCACCGGGGCGAGCACTGTCACGCCCTCGGCCCTCACGTGGACGAAGCCCCCGTGCACAGCGGCGCGCTCTTCGGTGCCGTCCGGGTGCTGGAACCTCACCAGGCCGGGGACGATGGCCCCCACCAGCGGGGTGTGGCCGGCCAGATAGGTGGCATCGCCGACGCTGGTGCGCAGCATGATGGCGGCCACCTCCTCTTCGAGGACGACGCTCTCGGGGGTCACGAGCCTTGACGGAAACGTAGCCACCGCTACTCGGCTCCGGCCTCGATCTTCTTGGCCTTCTCGAGCACGGAGTCGGCGCCGCCGACGTTCAGGAACGCCTGTTCGGGCACCTCGTCAAGCTCACCGTTCAAGAGGACCTCGAAGGACTCCACCGTCTCCTCGATGGGAACGGTCACACCCTTCAGTCCGGTGAAGACCTCGCCCACGTTGAACGGCTGGGACAGGAATCGCTGGATCTTGCGGGCTCGGTTGACGGTCAGGCGGTCCTCCTCGGAGAGCTCGTCGAGGCCGAGGATGGCGATGATGTCCTGGAGCTCCCGGTAGCGCTGGAGGACGCCCTGGACGCGACCGGCCACGTCGTAGTGCCGCTCCCCCACGATCTCGGGAGCGAGGATGTTCGACGTCGAGGCCAGGGGATCGACGGCTGGGTAGATCCCCAGGGATGCGATCTGACGGGACAGCTCGGTGGTGGCGTCGAGGTGGGTGAAGGTCGTGAACGGCGCCGGGTCGGTGTAGTCGTCGGCGGGCACGTACACCGCCTGCAGAGAGGTGATCGAGTGGCCCCGCGTCGAGGTGATCCGCTCCTGGAGCTCCCCCATCTCGTCGGCCAGGGTGGGCTGGTAGCCAACGGCGGAAGGCATGCGGCCGAGCAGGGTCGACACCTCGGATCCGGCCTGGACGAAGCGGAAGATGTTGTCGATGAACAGCAGGACATCCTGGTTCTTCACGTCACGGAAGTACTCGGCCATGGTCAGGGCGGCCAACCCCACCCGCAGGCGGACGCCGGGCGGCTCGTCCATCTGGCCGTAGACGAGGGCGGCCTTCTCGATGACACCGGATTCCTGCATCTCGATCCACAGATCGGTGCCCTCCCGGGTCCGCTCGCCCACACCGGCAAACACCGAGACGCCACCGTGGTTCAACGCCACCCGGTTGATCATCTCCATGATGATGACGGTCTTACCGACGCCGGCCCCGCCGAAGAGGCCGATCTTCCCGCCCTGCACATAGGGCTCGAGGAGATCGATGACCTTGATCCCGGTTTCGAACATCTGGCGCCTCGGCTCCAAGGTGTCGAAGTCGGGAGCGTCGCGGTGGATGTCCCAGCGGTCTTCGACCGCACCGATGTCAGCGGTGTCGAGCGACTCACCGAGGACGTTGAACACATGGCCGAGGACGGCCTCGCCCACGGGGACCGCCAGTCCGCGTCCCGTGTTGCGCACGACGGTGCCCCGACGCAGGCCGTCCGTGGGCTTCAGGCAGATGCACCGCACCCGTCCTTCGCCGATCTGTTGCGCCACCTCCGAGGTGACGGTGACCTTGTTCCCGTCGAGCTCCAGGTCCATCTCCACAGCCATGTTGATCTCCGGCAGGCCGTGGGGCGGGAACTCGACGTCGACGACGGGTCCGGCGATGGCCACGACGCGCCCGTCCGGGAGGTCGGTTCGGTCGGTCTTGGCCGGTTCGGTGGTTGTGGTGGTCATGTGCCCTTTGCTTTCGTGTCGTTCTCGTCCATTGGGTGCTCGGTCATCGGCTTCCGGTTCGTCGTCAGTCGGAGTCGGCCGACTGGCGCAGCGCTTCGGCACCACCGACGATCTCCATGATCTCGGTGGTGATGGCGTCCTGCCGGGCCCGGTTCATCACTCTGGTCAGGTTCTTGACCAGGTCGTCGGCATTGTCGGTGGCCGCCGCCATGGCCCGCTGTCGGGCCGTGTGCTCACTGGCCGAAGCCTCCAGAAGCGCTCCGAAGACGGCCGCCTCGACATAGCGGGGCACCAGCTCGACCAGGAGCTCCGGGGATTGGGGCTCGAACTCGGTGTACCCCGGTGTCGACGGTCGATCGTCTTCGCCCTCCGGTTCCGGAAGGGGAAGGAGCTGGCGGGTCTCGACCACCTGGGTCCCGGCTGACAGGAAGCGGGTGGAGACGACGAGGACCTGGTCCACATCCTCGTCGAGGAAGGGCGGGGTGACGGCGGCGGCGATGGCCCGGGCGTCCTCGAACGTCGGCCTGTCCGTGAAGCCGGAGAACGACCTCTCCACCGGGATCCGGCGGAAGCGGAAGAAGGACTGGGCCTTGCGACCCACGGTTACCAGCCTGTACTCGATTCCGGCGCGGGCACCGGGAAGGACGAGGCGCTCCGTGGGGCGCAGGACATTGGCGTTGTAGGCGCCGCACAGACCCCGATCGGCCACGACGGCGAGGACCAGGACACGCTGGGGCGACTCGGGGACACCGAGGACCCGGCCGGCGGTGGAGCCGGCATCGGCGGCCGCCTCGGCCAGGACGGAGGCGATGCCGCTCAGGTAAGGGGCGGCGCCGGCAATGCGGCCTTGGGCCCGCACGATCTGTGACGCGGCGATGAGCTCCATGGCACGGGTGATCTTCTGTGTCGACCGGACCGTCCGGATGCGGCGCCTGAGGATCTGTTCCTGACCGCCGGCCACGGCTCAGCCGCCTTCCATCGACGTGAATCCGTCTTTGAATTCCTGCAGGGCCTTCTTGAGGGCGGCCTCCTCCGGTGCGGCACCGGTGGTCCGGATCCCTTCGAGAAGATCGGCGTGATGGGCCCGGAAGAAGGCGAGCAATTCCGACTCGAAGCGGCGGACCTCGGAGATGGCCACATCGTCGACCCAACCGTTGGACCCGGCGTAGATGACGATGACCTGCTCCTCCACGGGGACCGGTGCGTTCTGTGGCTGCTTCAGGAGCTCGGTGAGGCGGTACCCACGGTCGAGCTGGGCCTGGGACACCTTGTCGAGCTCGGAGCCGAAGGTGGCGAACGCCTCGAGTTCACGGAACTGAGCCAGGTCGATCTTGAGCGTCCCCGCCGCCGAGCGCATGGCCTTGATCTGGGCGGCACCACCGACGCGCGACACCGAGATGCCCACGTTGATGGCGGGCCGGACGCCGGCGTAGAAGAGATCGGCCTCGAGATAGATCTGGCCGTCGGTGATGGAGATCACGTTGGTCGGGATGTAGGCCGACACGTCACCGCCCTTGGTCTCGACGATGGGGAGGGCCGTGAGCGAACCCCCGCCCCGCGCGTCGGAGAGCTTGGCCGCCCGCTCCAGCAACCGGCTGTGGAGGTAGAAGACGTCGCCGGGATACGCCTCGCGTCCCGGGGGTCGGCGCAGGAGAAGTGAGAGCTGGCGGTAGGCCTCGGCCTGCTTCGAGAGGTCGTCGTAGACGATGAGCGCGTGCTCGCCGTTCTCCATCCAATGCTGCCCCATGGCGCAGCCGGCGTACGGGGCCAGGTACTTGAACGGCGCCGGCTCCGACGCCGGGGCCGCTACCACCACGGTGTACTCGAGCGCACCGTACTGGGCCAGGACAGCCACCGTCTGGGCCACCGACGAGCCTTTCTGGCCGATGGCCACGTAGATGCATTTCACCCCCTGGCCCTTCTGATTGATGATCGTGTCGATGGCCACGGTGGTCTTGCCCGTCTTGCGGTCGCCGATGATGAGCTCGCGTTGTCCCCGACCGACCGGGGTCATCGAGTCGATGGCCTTGATCCCGGTCTGCATGGGCTCGCTCACCGGTTTGCGGTCCACGATCCCCGGTGCCTGAACCTCCAGACGACGGGTCTCCGTGGCGGCGATGGCACCCTTGCCGTCGATCGGCTCACCGAGCGGATTGACCACCCGTCCGAGCAGACCGTCGCCGACCGGCACCGACAGGATCCGCCCGGTCGCTCGCACGATCTGCTCTTCGTCGAGATGCGTATCGCCTCCGAGGATGACCGCACCGATGGTGTCCTCGTCGAGGTTGAGAGCGAGACCGAGCGTTCCGTCCTCGAACTCGAGCAGCTCGTTGACGGCGGCATTGGGCAGGCCGGACACCCGTGCGATGCCGTCACCGACCTCCACGATCCGTCCGACCTGTTCCGTGGAGACCTCAGGCGTGTAGTCGGTGACATGCCTCTCCAGTACGGCCGTGATCTCATCGGCGTTGATGGACAGCTCTGCCATCAGTGGTGTGCTCCTCGCGTCTCCCCCTCGGCTCCGAGGAGGTGCTCTTGTAGTTGTTCGAGTCGGTGGCGGATGGTGGCGTCGACGAGCAGGTCGCCGATCTGCACGGTGGCTCCGCCGAGCAGGCTCTCGTCCATGAAAACCTGCAGCTCGACAGGTGCCCCGGCCAGCCTGGCCAACGCCTCTGAGAGTTCTTGGCGCTCGCCTTCATTGATGTCGCGCGCCGTACGCACCCGGGCCACGCGCCAGCCCCGGGCCTGGGCGGCCTGCACCACCAGCCAATCGAGAGTGGCCACCAGATCGCGGGTCCGTCCCCGCAAGGCCTCGTTGACGAGCCGCACGGTAGCCGCGTGGACACGACCGTCCAGGAGGTCGGTGACGACCCCGCGGCGCAGCGGGAGAGGAAGCGTGCGGTCGGAGAGCGCACTACGGAGTGCCGGTGTCGACTCGACGATCCGGGCGAAACGGAAGAGTTCGTCTTCGATGTCGTCGAGGTCGGACGTCGACGGGAGGGTCTCGAAGACGGCCATGGCGTACCCGGCGATCATCTGACGAGCGGCCGTCCTCCCGAGCAGAAGCTCGTCGTCGCTGGCCGCCTCCTCGGCACTGCGGCCTTGCATATGGAGCGCCAGTTCGGCGATGTCGTGCAGAGCGACTGTGATCTCCGGTGCCGATTCGGTGTCGACGACGCGGACGACCAGGCGCAAAGTGGCAGCGCTCACGCGGGCACTGAGGAGGTCGGTCACCACGGCGTTGCGGGCGGCGGTCGGAACGACCGTGTCGGTCAGGGCGATCCCCAGAGCGGGTGTGCCGGCCACCAGGCGCTCGACCTGGCCGAGCTCGTCGGCCACCAGCGCGGCGTTGCCGTCGGCCCGCGTCGATTCGAGGATGGCGGTGGCGTAGCCACGGAGGACCGGCTTCACGGACGACTCATTCCCGTCTCGCCGTCCTCAGCTCTGGGACCGGGCGGCGGTCGTGTCGGCCGATGCCTTCAGAGCCGCTACCGCCTCTTCGATGAGGTCGCGATGACTGGCGGCGTCGATCTCGCGTCCGATGATCTGCCGGGCCACCGAAAGCGACAGAGCTCCGAGTTGGGCACTCACCTCATCGACCGCTCGCTGCCGAGCCAGCGCGATCTCGGCGTCGGCCGCTCTGACCAGTCGGTCGTACTCCTGCTGACCGCGCTCGTCGGCCTGGGCTGCCACCCGCTCCGCCGACTTGTTGGCCTGCGCCAGGATCTCCCGAGCACGCTGGCGCGCTTCCTCCAGGATCCCCTGACGCTGCGACCGCGTCTCATCGGCCTCGGCGCGCGCCGCATCGGCCGCCTCGAGCGACGTCCGGATCTCTTCTTGACGAGCCACCATCGCTCTGTTCAGGGGCGGCAGGACGAACTTGGCGATGATGCCGACGATGATCAGGAAGGCGATGAATTCGGCGACGAATGTCCCGTCGGGAACGAGGAAGTTGCTGTTGCTGGCCAGCACTTTTCGCCTCGACTACTTCTTGTAGAGAACGAAGACGAAGAACGCCATGAAGGCCAGGTTGATGAAGTACATGGCCTCCACCAGACCGACGGTGATGAACAGGTACAGGCGTGCCTTCGCCTCCGCCTCTGGCTGTCGGGCGATGGCGGCGATCGTCTGGCTACCGGCCAGGCCGTCACCGACCGCCGCGCCGATGGCGCCGCCCGCCAGAGCCAGGCCACCACCGACCATGGCTCCGGCCAGTTGGATCGCCTGATTTGTTCCGCTTGCTGCCATCACTCCTCCTTGGATCTTCTGGACAACGGGGACTCACATCCGTCTCGAACGGGCCGGGAAATCAGTGATCGGCTTCCACCGTGGTGGCCATTCCGTAATAGACGATCGTGAGCAAAGCGAAAATGAATGCCTGGATGAAACCGATGAACATGTCGAAGAGTTTCCAGGCCACGTCGGCGAAGGGCACGATGAAGACCGGTAGCAGAGCGGCGATGAGTAGCAGCATGAGCGTCCCGGCGAAGAGGTTGCCGAAGAGTCGAAGGGCGAGGGTGATCGGCTTGGTGATCTCTTCGATCACGTTGATGGGAAAGAAGAAGGGAAAGGGTTGGAAGTAGTGCTTGACGTATCCCTTCACACCCCGCGTCCGGATCGAGGCCACGTGGACGATGACGATGACGATGAGCGCCATGGCGTAGGTCAGGTTGACGTTGCCCGTCGGAGACGGCAGCAGCTCCTTGGAGCCGTTCGGGGAGCTGGGGATCACTTCCAACCAGTTGGCGGTCAGGATGAAGAGGAACAGGGTCACGGCCAGAGGGACTATCCGGGCTCCGGCAGGGCCGACGGTGGACTCGACCAGTTGCTGCACCTGGTCGACGACGGTCTCGAAGAAGAGCTGGGCCTTGCCGGGGACCCCCGAGGACGCCCGGCGGGCCACGTAGAGGCCCAGTGCGACGACGATGATTCCGGCGATCACGGTCGACCACACGATGTCGAGCTCGACCGGAAGTCCGAAGATCTTTCGGGTGATGTGATTCCCGATGTTGATGTTCTGGCTGGTGGCCAGAAGGATCGGCGAAGCGCTCACGAGGTGGCCCCGCTGCGGATCACGGCCGAGAGCATGTTCGACAGGAATGCCGCCTGGTAGAGCACGAGGCCACCGAGGGCCCCGAATCCCATCGGTGTGGCCAGGAAGAGAAGCGCCAGTACGACGCCCGTGGTCAAGGCCAACCGCCCCAGGGTGCGGGCGGCAAGTGGTCGACGGGCTGCTTTGGCTTCCACGTTCTTCAGCCGGGCCACCGTGGCATCGACCCAGCGGGTGTTGATGGCGGCCAATACCAGACCCAGCGCGATGCCGAGGCCCACCCAGGGATAGCCGAGGAGGGCGGCCACGGCGAGGCCGATGACGCCGAGGAGGGCAGCTGACACCCGGGTGCGGCGAAGCGCCCGACCGAGCCGTCCGGCATCCAGATCCACGAACCCTTCAATCATCGGTCACGGTCCCACGGCTCCGGGGTGCTCCGCCGCTCACAGGAACTTCTTGATCTGCACGTACGCCGTGGCCACGGCGAAGGCGATCCCGACCAGCAGTCCCACGAGGGTGAACAGCGGCGAGAGATGCGTGACGGCGTCGAGCCAGATGCCCAGCAGCAGGCCCACGACTATGCACAGTGCGATTGATACACCCATTCCGAGCAGGGTGAACACGCTCGGAGAGGGCTTCTCCTCCACGTCCCGGTGCCCGGCGCGCGTCAGCCAGCGCGACGGTGTGACGCATGGCCCGCGTTGCCTGGGGTCACTCGCCGTGCCCGAGACCGGATCCGGCGCCGACGACAGCAGAGATCCGGTGCCAAGCAAAAGCGAGGGGGGGGTACCGCACAGGCCCAATCCTCCCATCCGGCTCTTGTGCGCGGCAAAACGAGCACCGGGTTCGCCCGGATTAGTTGCTATCGGCAACGGTCCCGGGGGCGACCGCCGGTGCCGCCACCGGGACACCGTAGGCGCCGTTTCCCTCCCGTGGGGTCGCGCCCCCCGGGTTCTGCTGGTCGAATCCGGGGAGGTCCACGACGCGGGTCGGGGTCTCGGTGGCCCCACCGGTGGACGCACCGGCGCCTCCTCCCGGGGCCGGCGTCACGACCGGTTCGTCGGCGTCAACGCCCTCCAGAGGAGGGGTGTTCTTGCGCAGGCCGGGGTGGAAGAGGGTGTAGAGCACCAGGCCGAGGACCACGGCCCCGAACGGGATGACGGCGTTCGCTCTGCTGACGAACAGGGGGTAGAGGACGAAGCCGGACAGAAGAGCCGTCCACGCCCACAGGATCACGACGGTCCGGCGGGGCCCGTGACCGAGGCGGAGCAGGCGGTGATGGACGTGATCCTTGTCGGGGGTGTGGAAACCGGTGCCCTTGGCCGTGCGCCGGATGAAGGCGAACGCCATGTCGGCGATGGGTACCCCCAGGATGAAGAGGGGGATGAAGAGGGGGGCGAAGAAGAAGAAGGTCTGGCCGCTGCCCTCGGGCTGGCGCCCCCCGATCTCCATGGTGGCGGCGGCCATGAGGAGCCCGAGGAACAGGGCCCCGGCGTCTCCCATGAAGGCGCGCGCCGGATGGAAGTTGTGGGGGAGGAAGCCGATGCACACCCCGAAAGCGATCACGGCGATCAGGGGGCCGAGGTTGTCGGCCGGGAGCTGGCCCTGATCCACGAGGCGCAGGCCGTAGACGGCGAGAGCGCCCGAGGCGATGGCGACGATTCCCGCGGCCAGGCCGTCGAGACCGTCGATCAGGTTGACGGCGTTCGTGATCACGATGACCCACAGGGCGGTGAGCAGGGGCGTCCATCCGCTCCCCGAGGACAGCACGAGGAACCCGACCAGAGGGATCTTGAACTGCACCATGGTCACGCCCAGATAGACGAGGACCATGGCGGCCAGCACCTCGCCCGCCATCTTGGCCGGAGCGGAGACGTCCTTAATGTCGTCGGCCAGGCCGACGGCGAAGATCACGGCGGCGCCGAGGACCACGCCGAGGGGCTCGGACGATCCCTGGAAGATGCCCTGGAGTTGCGGGAGCTGAGACGCCACCATCATCGCCACCAGGAAGGCCGCGAACATGGCCACCCCGCCCCCGTAGGGGGTCACACGAGTGTGGATGCGGCGCTCGTCGGGCTCGGCGACGAAGCCGATCCGGACGGCCAAAGCTCGGAGGGGGAACATGGCGGCGTAGGTGCCCACGGCCGCCACCGCGGCCACGACGGCGTACGCCCCCAGCGGGGGCACGGCGTCAGTCCCCTCGTCCGCCGGAACCGGCGGCCGCACCGACCGCCAGGCCGGTCAACGCGGGGTAGGGGGGGAAACGGTCGCACAGGTGGCGCACCGACGATCTCACGTCGGCCAGCACCCTTTCGTCGGTCCGTCCCCGCAGGGCGACTCCCATGAGGGCGGCGATCTCGGCCATCTCGGTCTCGCCCATGCCGGCCGTCGTCTCCGCCGCGCTTCCGAGGCGCAGGCCCGAGGTCACGAAGGGTGAGCGCGGATCATCGGGGATGGTGTTGCGGTTCAAGGTGATCCCCGACCGGTCGAGGACCTCCTGCGCCTCCTTGCCGGTGAGGCTGTCGTCGAAAGAGCGCAGATCCATGAGGATGAGATGATTGTCGGTGCCACCCGAGACCAGTCGGAACCCCTCCCTGGCCAGGGCGTCCGCCAGGGCACGGGCGTTGGCCACCACCGCCGCCGCGTAGCGGCGGAACGCCGGCTGGGCGGCCTCGCGAAATGCCACCGCCTTGGCGGCGATGACATGCTCGAGTGGTCCCCCCTGGAGGCCGGGGAAGACGGCCGAATCGATGGCCTTGGCCAGTTCGGCCCGGCACACGATGGCCCCTCCACGCGGCCCGCGCAGCGTCTTGTGGGTGGTGAACGTGACCACGTCGGCCACGCCCACAGGGTTCGGGTGGACCCCGCCCGCCACCAGACCGGCCGGATGGGCGATGTCGAACATGAGCCGCGCCCCGACGGCGTCGGCGATCTCCCGGAACGGCTCGGGCTCGATGAGTCGCGGATAGGCGGTGGCGCCGGCCACGATGAGCTTGGGACGCTCGCGCTTGGCCACGTCGGCCACCTCGTCGAAGTCGATGACCTCCCCCGGGTGCGTGGCGTCGTCGGAGGCGGAAGTCACCCCGTAGGCCACGAAACGCCAGATCTTGCTCGTGATGCTGGCCGGCGAGCCGTGCGTGAGGTGGCCACCCTGATCGAGCCGCATGGCCAGAATCGTGTCCCCCGGCTCGAGAAGGGCCTGATAGACGGCCAGGTTGGCGGTGGCACCGGCATGGGGTTGGACGTTGGCGTGCTCGGCTCCGAACAGGGCCTTGGCCCGTTCGCGGGTGAGTTCCTCGACCTCGTCGATGATCCGGTTGCCGCCGTAGTACCGCCGTCCCGGATAGCCCTCGGCGTATTTGTTGGTCAGAACCGACCCCGTGGCCGCCAACACGGCCGGCGAGGTGAAATTTTCCGAGGCGATCAATTGGAGCGTCGTCGACTGGCGTCCGGCCTCGTCGCGCAGCAGCCCCGCCAGCTCGGCGTCGTCCGTCAACCAGGCGTCGAAGGGTGAGGCGGCCACGTCGGGGGAGGTGCTGCTGTCGGTCATCTTCGTCCCATCGTCGATCGAGGCACCTCAGCGCACCTCGAGCCCGGCAATCTCTTCGATCCGTGTTTGGTGCCGTCCACCCAGCGGGGTCGTGGTCAGGAAGGTGTCGATGGCGTCCCTGGCCACCTCGTCGCCCACGATGCGGCCACCCATGCACACCACGTTGGCATGGTTATGGGCACGCGCCAGCCGGGCGGTGGTGGCGTCGTGGACCACGGCCGCCCGTACGCCGTCGATCTTGTTCGCCGCCATGGCGATCCCGATCCCGGTTCCGCAGGCACACACACCGAGCTCGACGCCGCCGCCGGTGACGGCCCGACCCACGGCGGCGCCGTACTCCGGGTAGTCGACCGTCGCCTCGGAGTGCGTCCCCAGGTCGTCCACCTCGTGACCGAGGCTCGACAGGTGCTCGGCCAGGAATTGCTTGAGGCGGTACCCGGCGTGGTCGGAGCCCACCGCGATGCGCATGGGCGAAGCATACCGAGGGCCCCATGCCCTCCCGGAGCCGGGGACGACCGGCCGGATACGCTCCGCGTCATGGCGCTCGACCCTCGCATGCCCGTGCTGGTGGGCGTCGGACAGGTCACCGAGCGCCCCGACGAGACCCGGGCGGTGAACGAACGGGCCGAGCCCGTCGAACTCATGGCCCGGGCCCTGCGGGCGGCGGCGGCGGATTGCGGCGGCGGCGGGGCCGGGGACCGCCTCCTGACCCGAGCCGGGTCGTTGCGCGTCATGGTGCCCTTGAGCTGGCGTTACGTCAATCCCGGACTGTTGGTGGCCCAACGCCTCGGCCTCACACCGGCGGAGGTGGCTCTGACGGCGATCGGGGGGAACAACCCGCAAACCGTGGTGAACCAGACGGCCATCGCCATCGCCGCCGGTGATCTGGACGTGGCCCTCCTGGTCGGGGCGGAGTGCATCTTCACCCGCCTGGCGGCGCGGCGTGACCCCGGACGACCCATCCTCCCGTGGACGACGCAACCGCCCGGCACACCGGAGCCCGTACGACTCGGGGTCGACGGCCCGGCGGTGACGGACGGCGAACTGGCACGGGGCCTGGACCGGCCTGTCACCGTCTACCCCCTCTTCGAGAACGCCCTGCGCGCCGCGTCGGGGCAGGGCATCGTCGATCATCAGGTGAAGGTCTCGGAGATGTGGGCCCGCTTCTCAGAAGTCGCCGCCGACAACCCCTACGCCTGGTCCCCCCGGGCGCGGACGGCGCTGGAGTTGCGCACGGTCGGGCCCACCAATCGGATGGTGTCGTTCCCCTACCCGAAGCTCTTCAACGCCAACGATCGCGTCGATCAGGGTGCGGCGATGATCCTGTGCTCCGTGGAGGCGGCCCGTTCCGCCGGGGTACCGGAGGAGCAATGGGTGTTTCCCCTCTCCGGCACCGATGCACACGACCACTGGTTCCTCTCGCACCGCGACGATCTCCGTTCCTCCCCCGCCATCAAGCTCGCCGGCCGTGGCGCCCTCCGCCTGGCCGGTGTGGGCATCGACGACATCGCGTACATCGATCTCTATTCATGCTTCCCCTGTGCGGTCCAGATCGCGGCCAACGAGCTCGGTCTCCCCACCGACGACGCCAACCGTCCCCTCACGGTGACCGGGGGCCTGGGCTTCGCCGGCGGGCCCGGCAACAACTATGTGAGCCACTCCATCGCCACCATGGCCGGCAAGCTGCGCCGCGATCCCGGCTCGCTCGGCCTCGTGACCGGACTGGGGTGGTACGTCACGAAACATGCGGTCGGAGTGTGGTCGACGACACCACCGCCCAGAGGATTCGCCTTCGACAGCCCCCAGGAGGCCGTCGATGCCCTCCCCCAGCGGGCGCCCGCTTCCGACTTCGAGGGCGACGCCACGGTGGAGACGTACACGGTCATCCACGGACGCGAGGGTGGACCGGAGCGGGGCATCGTGGCCCTGCTCACGAAGGAAGGCGCCCGAGCCTGGGGGACACTCACGGACCGCGACTCTCTCGAAGGCCTGGAGCGGGACGAGGGGTGCGGACGCCCGGCCCGGCTCTACGCCGACGGCCGGACCGAGCTGCGATGAGACGACCGGACGGAGGAGGAGGCGTGCGGATCCGCCGATGATCATCGGTCGTCGGCTCCGACCTCACTCCAGGGCACAGCGCCGTTCCTGATGCACCGCAGCGTGTCACCGGTGGCGTCGATGACGGTCGACGGCATGCCGTCACACACGCCGCCGTCGACCACGACAGCCAGGGCGTCGCCGAACTCGTCGGTCAATCCGACTGCGGTGGTGATCGGCGGTCGCCCGTGCCGATTGGCGCTGGTGGTGGCCAGGGGACCGACCCGCCGGCACAGAGCGAGGACCACGCGATGGGCCGGACAGCGCAGGCCGATGGTGCGGCCGTCCCCGCCGAGCTGCCAGTCGAGCCCGGCGCGCCGCGCCACCACGATGGTGAGGGAGCCGGGCCAGAAGCGATCCACCAATCGGCGCGCCGGCGCGGGCAACCCGTGGGGGCCGGCCAGCCCCTCGGCTTGTTCGAGATCGGCCACGAGAACGGGCAGCTCGAGCGTCGACGGTCGGAGCTTGAGCGCGAACAGGCGGTCGGTGGCCCCCGGAAGACGGGGATCGACGGCCAGGCCGTAGACGGTGTCGGTGGGGATGGCCACGATGGACCCGGTTTCGAGGGCCGTGACGGCTGCCTCGAAGGCAGGAGCGTCGCCGTCGGGCCTCGCCTTCGACCGTCCGGCCGAGTCCCCCCCGCCGTCATCCACCCGGTCGCTCCGCCACCAGGGTTCGGGCCCGGCCGGCCAGATCGGGGTGGACGCGGACATCTCCATATCCGGCATTCTCGGCCATCGCCGTCACCGTGGCGGCCTGATGGGGCGCCAACTCGAGGACGAGACGACCACCGGGGGCCAGCCACCGCCGTCCCTGGTCGATCACGATCTCGAAGGCTTCGAGTCCCGTCTCACCGGGAACGAGGGCGGCGCGGGGTTCGTGACGCCGGATCTCCGGATCGAGGGCCGACCACTCGGCAGCCGAGACGTAGGGGGGGTTCGAGACCACCAGATGCAGACAGCCGGCCAGACGGCGCGGGAGGGCGTCGAACCACCATCCCTCGGCCAACCGGAGCCGGGAGGCGGCAACGGGATGACGGGCAGCCAGCCTCGACAGATTGGACCGGGCCAGCTCCAGGGCGGGATGCGAGGCGTCGGTCGCCCACACCTCCAGACCGCTGGGCGCCGTCGCCGGGGCCGCACCTCGCCGAGGGCCGCCGGCGGCGTCGCCGAGGCCCTCGAGGGCCAGCGACAGGGCGATGACCCCCGAACCCGTCCCGAGATCGACTGCCGTCATCCGCGGGGTCGGGCGCCGGCCCGAGACAGCACCGAGACGCCGGAGCTCCCCCAGCGCCACTTCGACCACCTGCTCGGTCTCGGGCCGGGGGACGAGGGCCCGGGCGTCGACAGCCACCTCGAGGCGACGGAACGACCAGGACCCGAGGACGTACTGGAGCGGCTCCCCGGCGGCACGCCGTTCGGCCATGGCGTGCGCGGCGGCCACCGTCGTCGACGACACGGGGGTATCGAAGACGCTCAGGAGCTCCCGGGGTTCGATCTCGGCGACCTGCGCCACGATCCACCGTGCCTCCGACTCCGACGGCAACCGTGTCGAGACAGCGACCACCAGTCGGCCGACGGTGTCCTCGGGCACGGCTCCGTCGAGCTCGATGGTGATCATCCTCCGGCGGCAGCGGCGGCGCCCTCGTCGATCTGGCGCTCCCGCTCGTCCGCCAGGAGGGCGTCCACCAGCTCGTCGACCTCTCCGTCGAGCACTCGGTCGAGCTTGTGGAGCGTCAGCTTGACGCGGTGGTCCGTCACCCGGTTCTCCTTGAAGTTGTACGTGCGGATCTTCTCGGACCGTCCACCCCCACCGACCTGGTTGCGACGTTGCTCCGACTGTTCGGACGCCAGCCGGTCCTGCTCCATCTTGAGCAGTCGAGCTCGCAACACCTGCATGGCGCGGGCCCGATTCTGGATCTGGCTCTTCTCGTCCTGCATGGAGACGACGATGCCCGTGGGGGCGTGGGTCACCCGGACCGCTGAATCGGTGGTGTTCACCGACTGACCGCCGGGACCGGTCGAGCGAAAGACGTCGACGCGGAGGTCGGCCGGATCGATGTTGACCTCGATCTCCTCGGCTTCGGGGAGGACAGTGACGGTGGCGGCCGACGTGTGGATGCGTCCCTGGGATTCAGTGACCGGGACGCGCTGCACACGGTGGGTTCCGCCTTCGTGCTTCAGGCGGCGCCATGCATCGTCGCCTCGCACCACGAAGGTGATCTCGTTCAGACCGTCGCGTTCCGAGGCATCCGAGGAGAGCACCTCGAGCCGCCAATTGCGGCGCTCGGCGTACCGGCGGTACATCTCGAAGAGGTCGCGGGCGAAGAGGTTCGCCTCCTCCCCTCCTTCGGCTCCCCGGATCTCCATGATGACGTTGCGTCCGTCATTCGGATCGGTGGGGACGAGCAGGACCCGGAGCGACTGCTCCAGCTCCTCCGCCTCCGCCTCGGAGCGGAGGAGCTCCGAACGCAAGAGCTCCCGATCCTCGGCTGACGCCTCGGTCAGCATCTCACGCGCCGTCTGGGAATCGGCCTCTGCCTGCTGGAGTCGGCGACCGGTGGAGACCAGCTCCTCGAGCGAGTTGTGGCGCCGCGACAGATCTCGCAGGCGGGCGTGCTCACCCGAAGCGGCGGCTTCGGAGAGCTCGCGCAGAACTGATTCGTACTCGCGCTCCCAGGCGGCTAGACGGTCGGGATCCACGTCACCAGGGTACCGATGTCCTTGGACGGTCCCGGCCCACCGTCGACCGGAACCGGCCACGGTGGCCGGGGGGCCCGACCGTCAGCGGATCACTTGCTCTTGCGTGTCCCGTACCGACGTTGGAAGCGCTCGACCCGGCCGCCCGAGTCGACCAGCTTCTGCTTGCCGGTGAAGAACGGGTGGCACTCGTTGCACAGCTCGACATGGAGGTCGGCCTTCGTGGAACGGGTCGTGAACGTGTTCCCGCACGAGCACCGCACGGCGGAGTCCACGTAGGAGGGGTGGATGTCGGTCTTCATAGTGCCCCCAGTGTAAAGGTTGTCCGGGCCGTTCGAGACACCCGCACGGCCGGGAGGCCGGGGACGTCGGCTCGCTCAGGTCGCCGGGCCCTTGGCGATCTCGGCCAGGAATTCGTCGTTGCTCTTGGTCGTCCTGATCTTGTCCATGAGAAGCTCCAGGCCGGCGGCGGCGTTGCCGTCGGCAGCCAGGGCGTTGAGCACCCGACGCAGCTTCCACACCTGCTGAAGCTGGCCACGCTCGAAGAGGAGCTCCTCGTGACGGGTCGAGCTGGCGTTGACATCGATGGAGGGGTACAGGCGACGCTCGGCCAGCCGACGGTCGAGACGGAGCTCCATGTTCCCGGTGCCTTTGAACTCCTCGAAGATGACCTCGTCCATCTTGGACCCCGTCTCCACCAGGGCCGTGGCGAGAATGGTGAGAGAACCGCCCTCCTCGATGTTCCGGGCCGCTCCGAAGAACCGCTTGGGTGGATAGAGCGCCCCCGAGTCCACACCGCCCGACATGATCCGACCACTGGCCGGCTGCGCCAGGTTGTAGGCACGGGCCAGGCGCGTGATGCCGTCCAGGATGATGACGACGTCGCGCCCGACCTCGACGAGCCGCTTGGCATGGTCGATGGTCAGCTCGGCGATCGCCGTGTGCTCGTCGGACGGCCGGTCGAAGGTGGAGGCCACGACCTCGCCCTTGACCGAGCGACGCATGTCGGTGACCTCCTCGGGCCGCTCGTCGACGAGCAGGACGATGAGATGCACCTCCGGATTGTTCGCCTCGATGGAATGGGCGATCTGCTTCATGACCGTCGTCTTCCCCGCCTTGGGCGGAGAGACGATCATCCCGCGCTGGCCCTTGCCGATGGGTGAGAGCAGGTCGATGATCCGGGTGGTGATCTCGGCTGCTCCCGGCGTCTCCAGACGGAGCTTCGAATCCGGGAACAGTGGTGTCAGGTCCTCGAATCGGGGCCGGCCACGGGCCTCCTCGGGGGACAGGCCGGACACCGTGTCTATGCGGATGAGGGCGGGGAACTTCTCGTTGGACGCAGCCGGACGGCTGGCCCCTTCGATGTAGTCCCCTTTGCGCAGAGCGAAGCGGCGAGCCTGGCTTATCGATACATAGACGTCATGCGCGCTGGGTAGGTAGCCCTCGGCCCGCACGAATCCGTAGCCCTCGTCACGAAGGTCGAGCAGACCGCTCACCGGGACGAGTTCCCCTTGGTACTGCGCCTCCTGACCGCCACCTTGCAGTTCGCGCTCGCCACCGCCGGAGGGTCCGCCACCGGGACCGGTCCGCTCACGCCCGCGACGCCGGCGTCCGCGCCGGTTCGCAGGATCGTTGGGATTGCCACCGGACTGGGAGTGTTGGGGCGCCTGTCCTTGCTGGCGGTTCTGACCAGGTCCACCTTGACCGGGCGAACCTTGACGGGCGGGTGCCGGACGGTCGGCCTGTGTGACGGTCGTCCCGTCCGATCCGCCGGCCGCATCGGCGGACGAATCGGAGCTTTCCGATGTCTCGGAGGAGTCGGACCTGTCGTTGTTCGCTGCCGGTGCCGTCCCGTTGGCGTGGACCACGTCGGCGCTGTCGCCATTCGTCGGCGCCGTGTCGGCCGTCAGCTCCGCATCGACACTGGCCACGGCCCGCGCGTTGCTGGTGCGTGACCGGGGCCGGGCCGGGGTGGCACCGTTGGAGCTGTCGGCTCCGGTGGCATCCACCCCTGCGGCACGCAAGATCTGGTCGATGATGTCGGCCTTCTTGCTCCGGGAATTTGTGTCGAGCGCCATCGCTTCGGCTATCGCTCGAAGCTCCTCGCGCTCTTTACGTTCTAGTACGGACCGCTCGAGCTGTTGCTCTGCAGCCATCAACCACCTCGCTAGTTTGTGTCCCCGAAGGCGGGTTTGTGAGCCCAGGCATCAGAGAACACCGGACAGAGGGTAAAGCGTTCGGCACGTTTCATACCGGTTCCGCTACGTTCCGCCGAGGCCCCCCTTGAAGGTTCGCTCGTGGAGGACCGCCTGAAGAGGCGTGTCACCCGCGACACTCCAGAAGTTACTTGAGCGGCGGCGGTGAACTCATGATACCGGACAGAGGGACCTTTCGGCAACATCATCCGGGACGCCCCCGGATGACCCCGTGCCCCGGACAACGCCTCCGGTCCCCGGGTCATTCCCGAGGGATCCGGGTGCCCGGTCCGCTTCGTCGGTCCGGTGGCCTCCCGTCAGAGGCCCAGCCCTTCCAGGACGGCTTCGTAGGAAGGGTCGACCGGCGTGGGTACCGAGATCTGGCTGATGGCCAGATCGGGATCCTTGAGACCGTTCCCGGTGAGGACGCAGACCACCGTGGACGACGGAGGCACCCCGACCTTGAGGAGTCCGGCCACCGAGGCGGCGGACGCCGCCTCGCAGAACACGCCCTCCTCGGAGGCGAGGAACCGGTAGGCGCTGAGGATCTCCTCGTCGGTGACGGCCTCGATGGCACCGCCCGATTCGCTGGCCGCTGCCGTGGCTCCGTACCACGACGCCGGGTTCCCGATACGGATGGCCGTGGCGATCGTCTCGGGATTCTCGATGGGGTGACCCTCGACGATGGGGGCGGCGCCGACCGCTTGGAAACCGAACATCCGGGGAAGACGCGTGGCCCGTCCTGCTTGACGATATTCGCAGTACCCCCGCCAGTAGGCGGTGATGTTGCCGGCGTTGCCCACGGGGATGAAGTGGACGTCAGGGGCGTCTCCGAGGGTGTCGACGATCTCGAAGGCCGCCGTCTTCTGTCCCTGGATCCGGTAGGGGTTGATCGAATTCACCACCGTCACAGGGGCGTGATCACCCAGGCGGCGAACGATGGCGAGAGCCTCGTCGAAGTTGCCACGCACCTGGAGGACCCTGGCCCCGTGGACAAGGGCCTGTGCCAGTTTGCCCAGGGCGATGTGACCCTCGGGGATGAGGACGGCGCACGTCAACCCGGCCCGCACGGCATAGGCGGCGGCCGACGCCGACGTGTTCCCCGTCGACGCGCAGACGACGGCCTTGGCCCCCTCCTCCAGCGCCTTCGAGATGGCGAGGGTCATCCCCCTGTCCTTGAACGAGCCCGTGGGGTTGAGTCCCTCGACCTTCAACAGCACCCGGGCTCCCACGCGATCCGACAATCTGGGAGCCGGCACCAACGGGGTGCCGCCCTCGAGAAGGGTCACCACGGGCGTGGCCGGCGTCACCGGAAGGAGGTCCCGGTACGTCTCGATGATCCCGGGCCAGACGTCCATCGGCTAGTCGTCGTCCCGATCGCCCACGATGCGCAGAACTCCGCCGACTCGATCGACGACGTCAAGCTCGCGCAGACCGTCGATCGTGAGACGGACGTCACCGGCGCGCGCCACGTGGGTGAGGAAGATCAGCCGGGCCTCATCACCGAGGCCAACCTGTTCCATCGAGCGGATCGACACGTCATGGACGCCGAAGACCCGGGCCACGGCGGCCAGGACACCGGGTCGATCGGCGACATCGATGCTCAGGTACCAGGCGCACCACAGGTCGTCGGCGGGACGGATGCGCGCTCCGACACGGGGCACCAACCGGGCCGGCGATCGGGCCCGGAGGTTGTGGGCGGCGTCGATGAGATCACCGAGCACGGCGGAGGCGGTGGGGAGGCCTCCGGCGCCCCGACCGTAGAGCATGAGCTCGCCGGCGGAGGCGCCCTCGATGAAGACAGCGTTGAAGGCACCGCGCACGGCGGCCAACGGGTGCGTGCGGGGGAGCATGGCCGGATGAACGCGGACCGAGATCTCGGGAGAGTCGCCGGCGCCGCCGGCTTCGTCGAACCGTTCGGCCACGGCCAGGAGTTTCACCACGTATCCGAGCCGGTCGGCGAAGGCGATGTCGACCGGGTCGACCGATGCGATCCCCTCTCGTGGCACGTCCGTGCCGGTCACCACGCAACGGAAGGCCAGGCTGGCCAGGATGGCGGCCTTGGCGGCGGCGTCATGACCGTCGACATCAGCCGCCGGGTCTCGTTCGGCGAATCCGAGGCGCTGCGCCTCGCCCAGGGCATCGGCGTAGGTCAGACCCTGCTCGGACATGGTCGTCAGGATGAAATTGGTGGTCCCGTTGACGATCCCGACCACGCGCCGGATGCGCTCTCCGGCCAGTGACTCCCGCAGGGGCCGGATGAGGGGGATGGCACCCGCCACCGCCGCCTCGTACAAGAGGTCCACGCCCGAGCTGAAGGCGGCATCGGCCAGAGAGGCGCCGTGGGCGGCGATCAGCTCCTTGTTGGCCGTCACCACCGGCCTCCCCGCCGCCAGGGCCGTCTCCACCAGCTGGCGGGCCGGG
Source organism: uncultured Acidimicrobiaceae bacterium (assembly GCA_963800065.1). Taxonomy (GTDB): domain Bacteria; phylum Actinomycetota; class Acidimicrobiia; order Acidimicrobiales; family UBA8190; genus CAWJFJ01. Next base: position 681,034 of record CAWCZO010000011.1, read on the forward strand.
TCGAGGCCGCCGATCAGCTCCACCACGACGTCGACACCGGGGTCCGAAACCAGTCCTTTGGCGTCACCGGTGAGGAGATCCGGGGGCACCCCGGGACGCGCCCGGGCGGCGTCACCGACAGCCACTCCGACCAGCTCGAAGCGGACACCGGAGCGGGCGGCTATGGCGTCACCATCGTTCAGAAGAAGCGAGACGAGGGCACCCCCGACATTTCCGGCGCCGAGGACGGCCACCCGGACCGGCTCATCGGGATGGGAGCGGCCCTGCGACTGTGTCTCGTGCGCCGTCCGCTCCATCACCTTCACGCTACCGCCCGTGGTGGTCGTATCCCGGCGAAAGCGAGCGGCGGAGCTGTTCCGGTCACGACCCCTTGCCGGTCGGGACGAACCGGAGCCAGGCGTCCAGGCGCACGAGGTCGTCGTCGGTCTCCCGCCGGACGACGACCCGGGCGGCGCCGTCGGCCGCGAACACCACCGCCGGGCGGGGCACCTTGTTGTAGTTGGAGGCCATCGAATAGCCGTAGGCGCCGGTGACCGGCGTGGCCAGGACGTCGCCCACCGCCGTATCGGCCGGGACTCGGGCGTCGGCCACGACCACGTCGCCGGACTCGCAGTGCTTGCCCACCACCCGGACGGCCCGCGGTCGGGGCGCTCCCGGCGCCCGGGGCAGAAAGGCCTCGTACCCGCTGTCGTAGAGGACCGGGCGGGGGTTGTCGCTCATGCCACCGTCCACGGCCACATAGGTACGGAGCCCGGGGAGCTCCTTGATGGTTCCCACCCGGTAGAGCGTCAATCCGGCGACGCCGACGATGGACCGGCCCGGCTCGGCCGTGACGCGGACGGCGGCGGGGAGACCGGCATGACGACACGCGCCCCGGACCACCTCCGCCCACTCCGAGAGGGTGGGTGCGCTTTCCCCGGCCACATAGGCCACGCCCAGCCCACCACCGATGCACAGCTCTCCCAGCCCGAGCGGCGCGAAGAAGCCGACCAGGGCCTCCACCTCGTCGCCGAAGGACTCGACCCGGAAGATCTGACTACCGATATGGGCGTGGACCCCCAGGAGCCTCAGACCGGGAAGCGCCCGCAGTCGCGCCACCGCCTCCGTGGCGGCACCCGACGCCAGTCCGAAACCGAACTTCGAGTCCTCTTGACCGGTTCGGACGAATTCGTGGGTGTGGGCCTCGACGCCGGGCGTGACGCGTACGAGCACGTCAGGACCGGTGCCGGGGGCCATCGCGCCCGTCAGGTCGGCCAACCGATCGATCTCGTCGAACGAGTCGACCACGATGCGCCCCACTCCCACGGTCAGAGCACGGGTCAGTTCCTCGACGGACTTGTTGTTGCCGTGCATGACGAGACGACCCGCCGGCACCCCTGCCGACAGCGCGACGTGCAACTCACCACCGGTCGACACGTCCAGCCACATCCCTTCTTCGTAGGCCAGACGGGCCATCGCCGAGCACAGAAAGGCCTTGGTGGCATAGGCCACGCCCTCACCCCAGGCGGTCACCGCCTCCCGGCAGCGGGTCCGGAGATGGGTCTCGTCGTAGACGAAGAGAGGAGTCCCCATGTCGTCGGCGAGGGCCACGAGGTCGACGCCGCCGACACAGAGACGCCCGTCGACACCGGTTTCAGCGGTGATGGGGAGCAGCTCGGAGCCGACCGGTCCCTCGTCCGGAGCGAGACGACCCCCGGGAGAACGCTCGGAGTGGCCGGCCATGGGCCTTAAGGTTACCGGGCCGCTCCGGCGCCTCTCGGAGACGCCAGAGGGGGCGACTACAGTGCCAGGCGCGGGTCCGTGGTCGGACCGCCCCCGCCGTTCGCCCACATCTCACCCACCCGCCCCCGTAGCTCAGCGGATAGAGCACCGGCCTCCGGAGCCGGTGGCGCAGGTTCGAGTCCTGCCGGGGGCGCAAAAAATTTCCGCCGTCTCGGACGATTTGACTAGACCGTGGTCAAGATCCAGACCCGACGACAGCATCGATCCACGGCGGCAGACTCCGGAAATATTTCGCGAGCCACCATCCAGGCGCCGACATCCTGGCGTACAAGGTCGGGGGGACTTCCACCCTTTGATACGCGATGACTTTGCGGACCGGTAACCGTCCGAGCAATGTCGCCGGAGTATGGGAAGGAGAGTGAGGCAGTGGAGATCATTAACCTGGGTGAGGCGGACGGATTGCCAGCAGTGAACTGGGCGAACGTCGTCGAAAAACTCGATGCCGGATCGCCGCCGGCTCCCGATGCCCACAACGCTCGCACGACGTGGCTCTCGACGGTGAACGAGGACGGAAGCCCGCACGTGACAGCTGTGGGTGCGCTCTGGCTGGATGGAAGCTTCTGGTTCCAGACTGGATCGGGTACCCGGAAGTGCCGCAACGTCGCCCGCGATCGGCGCTGCTCGATCGCGGTGTCGATTCGCGATGCAGACGTCGTCGCCGAAGGTGACGCAGTGCGGGAGACCGACCCGGCCACACTGACGCGCCTCGCCAAGGCCTGGGCGGATCAGGGGTGGCCCGCCGAACTGGATGAGAGCGGGGCCGGTATCACCGCTCCGTTCAACGCTCCGTCGCAGGGACCACCGCCATGGAAAGTGTTTCGCGTCAAGCCACATTCGATGACGGTGGTACTGGGCACCGATCCGGGCGGGCTGACTCGCTTCAGGTTCTAGCCTCAGCCCAGCGAGGTGCTTGGCCGGCCTGGACCGAAGATCCAGCTCAGAGGCCAGCCACGCACCAGAAAGACCGTGTCGACAACTCGGACTGCCCTCCGGAGCGGGTGGCGCAGGTTCGAGTCCTGCCCGAGGCGCAAAAAATTCTCGGCCCCTCGAAGGACGGGGTCGAGAACGCTTCGCATCGCTGCGCCGGTGGGTGTTCAGCCGCGCCGTGGAAGCCGCTGGCGGTGAGACGGATGACCGTCTCGGAAGATCGGACTGAACCGGGGTGGGCCAGGATCCACAGCCGGACCAAGGGTGCCGATCCCCACCTTGGGAGCGAGCCATCCCCACCAATGGCTCTGCCTAGACGGCTTTGGCCCCCGTTACCAGGCGCTCCCGATCGAACATCCCTGAGACGAAACGCAAGAGAAGCGCGTCGATCACCAGCAACCCTGAGGCAAATTCGAGCGCCACGGAGAAGGTCGGGCTCACCACACCGGCGGCCAGCAGGACGATCACGCCCACCGGGGGAAGGCTGGCCAACATGCCGAGCTGCTGGGCGACTCGCACCTCGGCCGCCCTGACTGACATGGCCATGCCGACAGCTATGCCCCAGCAGGCCATCAGTGGCGAGAGGAGCAACAGAGCGAGGATGACCGGGCTGTCATGAAAAACGGCCGAGGCGACGGCGGAGTTGGCACCCAGCCGGACGGCGACGAGGAAGAGGCCGAACACGGTATAGGAGAGCACGAGGGTGGGGATCATGACCGACGTCGCCTTGCCCAAAAGGAACTCCTGCTGGCGGATCGGCGTGGTGAGGAGTGGCTCGAGCGTTCCCTGCTCGCGCTCGCCGACCACGCTGTAAGCGGCGAGAGTGCTGGGCATGATGGCCGGGATCAAGAGCAGATAGAGGATGGGAAGGATGAGGCTCTTCTGCAATATCGCACCCGAAGCGCCCGGCGTGGCCAGGAAGATGGAGAGGACAGGCTGAACGAGGAAGAGGATCGGCAGGATGCACATCGTCACGACGATGGACCGTTTGCGCCGGAAGTCGCGCAACTCCTTGCGGACCACGGCGCGGACATGCGTGGCATCGAGGCTCATCACGGCTTATGGGCCTCCACGTCCTCGGCAATCAGCTCGAGGTACACGTCCTCGAGCGAGTGCTGCGTCTCACCGATGGAGACGATATCTACTCCGGCATGCACGAGCCCTCTCACCACCTCGGGTGCGACCGCCCTCGGCTCTGAGACGGTGAGAACATAGGAGGCGGGACCGTCTTCGTTCCAGCTCTCGACACCCTTGATGCTGGTGAAGAGCAGTTCGGGGCCCTTGACCGGCTCGAGCGTGGTGACGACGAGCGACTTCTTGAAGAGCTGTTCGCGCAGCCCCGCCGGCGTGCCGACGGTGCGCAGCGTGGTGTTCATGATGGCGACGCGGTCACAGAGCTTCTCGGCCTCGTCGAGCCGGTGTGTGGTGAGGAAGATCGTTACTCCCTGCTGGCGGAGCCCGACGATCAGGTCGTGGACCTCCCGTGCGGCCACGGGGTCGAGGCCCGACGTCGGTTCGTCCAAGAACATGACAGCCGGATCGCTGAGCAGTGTTCGCGCCAGACCCACGCGCTGGCGGAGCCCCTTGGAGAGCCCGCCGCACAGATCTCCGGCCCGGTTCGTGAGATTGACGGCCTCGAGCGCCTTTTCGATCCTCGGCCCGGGGTGGTGCAGGCCGTAGAGGCCGGCGAAGTACTCCAGGTTCTCGGTCACGGTCAGGCGGAGGTAGAGCCCGGGTGCCTCGGGCATGATGGCGATCTGCTGGCGGATCTCCACTTCGTTCTCGGTGCTGAGCGGGATCCCAGCAACGGTGGCCGAGCCCGAGGTCGGGGCAATAAGAGTGCCGAGGGTACGGACGGTGGTGGTCTTGCCCGCTCCGTTGGGGCCGAGGAAACCGAAAACCTCCCCATAGGCGACTTCGAAGGAGACCTCGAAAAAGGCAGTCCGCTGACCGAACCGTTTGGTCAACTGCTGCACGGCGAGGGCGGCCGGGCCACCCTTGGTGTCGAGCGACGGCGCACTGATGATCCCCTTGACGCTGGTGGTCACCCTGTCGCTAGTGGATGACGGCGACGCGGCGGCGACCCTTGTTCCCAGTCCGTTGTCGGTGCCGTCGGCTCCGAGATCCGTCTCGACGGTGTTGTCAGGCGTGAGACTGACCCAGACGTCGTGCTTGAACAGGCTGGCCACCAGCAAGATGAGCGATCGCTGCACGATGAAGGGATGGCGGGCTCGCCGCCGGCACGAGAGCCCGGTGACCTGCCCCTCCATTGCCTCGAGGGACACCTTGGGGCTGCGGAGGAACCGCATTGACGCCACCTGGACGGCGTGACGTCCCGCTTCAACCCTTAGATCGACTGCATCATTGTTGGGGATAGAGCCAACGACGATCCCGTCGATAACCACCTGCCACGCTCGACCGTTGTGAGAGTTACCTGACCCCCCACCCTGGCGTGAGAGCCTCATGGTCGCCGCTGCGGTCATGGCGCTGTATGTCTCGGAGCCTGGGTCCGGTCGCCCAGACTGGCGCCCGCTCGGACTGACGGCAGGAGAGGATCGGCGAGATTTTCGCGGCGCCGGTCGGGGGACAGGATCTTCCGTCCTGAGGGCTGGTCGGATCGGCACGCCGCACTACTCACGATGGCCACGCCTCGCTCCGGGATAGAAAGGGCCAGCGTACATCCGGTGGGAGCGAGTTCAGATTGGAACGCATCGCGACAGCCAGTTCCCAGCCGTCCCGGGAGATAGTCCCAGCGACCTGACACAATCGGGGCATGCGCCAATGGGCGAGAGCGGCTGCGTTGATGACGGGCACACTGCTGAGCTCGGGTCCGGTCACCATGGTTGTCGCGGCACCGCCGGCGGCAGCTCAGGGCGCGTCCCAACCGGCACTGGTGACCACCGACGAGGGGGTTTCCGCCAAGTACGAGTGCTCGTTCAACACCAACACCGATGCCTTCACGGGCGCCTACGCCACCGCGTCGGCCATCGGGTGGGAGGGCAACGCAGCCGGGGTCACAACCTGCCTCGGCGGGAGCTTCGCGGTCCAGGGCGACCTCAACAAGCGGTTCGGCTTCGGCATCTACACCGGCACCCCGACCACATGGACGGATGCCGACGGATACCTGCCGGCCCAGATCACGTCGTTCGGGCACTCGGGTGCCAGGGTCACGATCACCGAGTTCGCCGACAAGTTGACGCTCGGCGGCGATCCGTACGTCGCCGTGTACTGCCGGGTGGAGATCCGCAACCCGACGGGCCATGCCGTAGCGGCGAATCCCGGGGCTGCAGCGGGGATGGTGGAGCTGAAGACGGCCCCCGACACGGTGCCCCCGCATGGGACCGCCATCCACGACTACGTCCTGGCCGTGGACCGCTTCGGGCACTCCTATCCCTGGCCCAGCCCCCGAGCATTGGCTTCCGCCGGCACCTTCAGCCAGCACTTCGCTCACATGGCGGCGTTCTGGAACCAGCAGCTGGCCGGCATCGCCGGCGTCGATACCCCCGACCCCTCGCTCAACGACGCATATAAGAGCGGTTTCATCTACACCCAGATCGCGCGCAGCGGTGACAACCTCAACACCGGTGTCAACGGGTACAACATGGAGTTCGACCACGATGTCGTCGGGATCCTGACCAACCTGTTCACCCAGGGCGAGTTCACCGATGCCCACGCACTCCTGCTCTCCGCCCGCAATGTCATGGGGCCACAGGGCCAGTACAACGACGGCATCTGGACATACACGCTGCCCTGGGCCGTCTACCTGATGAAGACCGGAGACCTCAGCTTCGTCAAGGAGAACTTCGACACCGAGGGCCCAGCGGGTCCGACCGAACCCAGCCTCGAGGACGCGGCCCACCAGATCGCCGCCGACCGGACGGGGCCATCAGGGATCATGGAGTCGACGAACGACCTCGACACCGTGGGTTACTGGACCTCCGACAACTTCGAGGCTCTGCTCGGCCTTGTCGCCTACGAATACCTGGCCAGGAGAATTGGCGACCAGGCCGAGGCCGATTGGGCGGCGCAGGAGTACTCGAGCCTCCTGGCGGCGACGAACCACACCCTCGACGCCACCATCGCCCGCTACCACCTCGACTACCTGCCCTGCTCCATGCTCGAGCCCAATACAGCCGACCGTTGCGTCCATCCCAAAGATGCCAACTGGACCTCGCCACTCAGTCTGTGGGCCTGGAACGCCTCCCTCTTCGGGGCGACGCAGACGGGCCCCGGGATTTCCATGATCGACGCCACCTATGCCTACGGGTTCAAGCGGCTGAAAGGCCTGCTCCCACCGGACACGTTCGGCGGATTCCCGGACGATTACTACTCGTCGGGGTACAACGCCGGTGACGGGTCTGCGGGACTGGCCAGCAACGACTATCGCGACCAGGGAATCCTCAGCTATGAGTTCATGATCGCCAACAGCCAGAGCGGGCCGTACTCGTGGTGGGAGAGCTCGACCGCGCCGTCGGCGACAACGCCGTGGATCGGCAAGCACCCGGCGGCAGGACAAGGCTCCTCCCCGCACGCCTGGGGAATGTCACAGGCCAACAAGGTCCTGCTTGACTCCCTGGTGGCCCAGGAGTCTGACGGCGCCCTCATCGTCGGACGGGGCGTGCCACCCGCCTGGCTTCGTGAGCACCAGCGAATCGCCGTGACGAACTTCCCCACCACCGACGGCAGGCGGCTCGATCTCCGGATCTCTTCCAGCGGCGACTCGGTGACGTTGGCCTTGACCGGTCGGACGAGGTCGGGACCGGTGCGCTTCGAGCTCCCCTCCTTTGTGAAAAACATCTCGGCGTCGACGGCGGGCACCGTCGACCAGGCGACCGGCACGGTGACGCTGATGCCGGGGACCAAGAAGGTCACAGTCCGGCTCCGAAAGGCCCCCTAGATGATCAACGGGAAGAGAGGATCGGCCGGAACGTTCACGCCACGCTCCTCAGAATTGGCTCCAAGCCCGAGCGCGCCGGGGCGAGATCCGGTGTTGGCTACCGGCGAGGCCGGTCGATCACGGCAGAGTACGACCATCGGGTTGCACGGCATCGCCGCTCTGCGCTCCCCGTCAAGGTCGACGATGCCGCGCTCACGCAGTCGATCGAGCGCCCGGTCCATGTTCTCTCGGGCAACGGAGCGCCGACCTGACGTCGACCCGATCCGGGCCTAGGGAGACCGGCTGCAGAAGTTCAGGAACCGCGTCTGAACATCCGCTCCGGGGGCGGGCTCGATCTTCGGTCCGAAACCGCCGGGCCGGCGGATGGCGTCGTCGAGCGGGGTGAGCGACTCGAGGGCCTTGGCCACGGCCCCGGGATCGAGGGTCTCGTCCTGCCCCGTGGCCCGGGCCAGATCCCAGGTATGGATGAGGGTGTCGGAGCACACTAGGCCGCCGATCAGCGATTCGAAGGTCTGCTCGCCGAACATCCCGCCCACGAGCGTCGATGCCCGGGACCGGTCATCGAGAGACTCCTTGACGGCACCGGTGGCGGCAAGCCACTGCGCCACGAGGTCGCCGCCGAGGTCCACGTCCACGGGGTCAGTTCCCTCCAGAGTGGCGATGACCCGCCGCTGGGTCATGGTGGCGTGGGCCACGAGATCGGTGACGGCCCAGTCCGTGCACGGGGTGGCGATCGGCCAGGCATCGGGCCCGATCCCCTCGACGCGAACCGTGAATCCCCGCGAGACCACCCCGTAGCGTTCGGCCACCTCGGACATGCTGGTCAAGGTAGCGGTCGGCGGGCTGTCCCGCCCGATCCCGTCGACCGGAAACGGGACCGCTCAGGCTTTACGGTCTGACTGGGGGATCAACGTTTCGATCTTCACCGTGCCCTCGACCACACCGTGGGCGACGTCGACAAGGCGGAGATTGTGGTCACGGGCGTACTTTCGCATCCGGGCGAAGGCCTGGTCCATGTCGAGCCCGGATCGCTCGGCCAGGACACCCTTGGCCTGCTCGATGACGATGCGGCTGTTGAGGGCCAATGTCAGCTGCTCGTTCACCAATTGGGCTTCGCTGGCGGCGCGGTGATGGAGGATGGCGATGGTGGCCACGTCGGCCAGAGCCTGAGCGGCGAGGAGGTCGAACTCCCCCAGGTCGCCCACCTCGGCGCGGAAGAGGTTGAGGGCCCCGATGACGGCACCGCGCAGGCGCATGGGCATGGCGTGGACCGACCTGTAGCCGGCGGCGATGGCCACCGGAGCGAAGTTCGGCCAACGGCCGTCGACCTTCTCCAGATCCTGGTTCACGATGGGCTGACCGGAGCGAAAGGAGTCCAGGCAGGGACCCTCCTCGGCCTGCAGCTCGAAGAGCTCGACCACACGGACCTCTTCGCTGGAGAAGGCGACCACCCGGAGGTCCCCCTCGGGAGCCACCAGCATCAGTCCGGCGGCGGTGATGTCGAGGACCTCCACACACCGGTCGGCCACCAGGGTCAGGAGGTCCACGACGTCGAAGTCGTCGACGAGGGTGTCGACGAGATCGACGAAGGTCTGGGCCAGAAGGGCTTCTTTCGTGGATCCTTGCATGGGACCTCCCCTACCGGGGCCTGCCAGGGTCCCCGGGCTCGAAGGGCCGCCCGTCGGCCCCAATTGTACTTCGGCGGCCACCCCCGATGCGGCGCTGACGGGACGCCTGGGATGCCGCCTGTTCACGACGAATCGAAGCGCAGCCGCCGGTCCACGACGGCTTCGGCGACCTCCTCGAGGGGCAGGTCGTGACTGAAGGCGTGGGCTCGCAACCGGACCAGGGCCTCACCCACGCTGACGCCCAGCTGAGCCGCCACCATGCCCGACGCCTGGTGCTCGACGAGATGGAAATTGGCCCTCGCCTCCAGCTCCTCGGCCACGGCGTCGAGTGGGGCGTTGGCCTGCATGGCCAGGACAACCTGGGCGGCCACGTCGGCCATGACCAGGGCATCGGCGTGCTGACCGTCGCCGAGCGGTCCCGGTCGGTCGCGATAGAGGTTGAGGGCACCGAGTCGGACCGCCCCCACCTGGAGGGGGAAGCCGAACACGGCCCGGGCGTTGGCTGCCAGAGCCGGGGGCGAGAAGGCCAGCCAGCGGGGGGTCTCGGGGTCGGCCAGGTCGGGCTCGAGGACGGGCCGCCCCTGTCTGTAGGCGTCGACACAGGGTCCCTCCCCCAACGAGAACTGCAGATCCTCGATGAGCGCGCTCACCTCGTTGGTGGTGCACACCGAACCGAGCGCCACTTCGTCGGACATGAGCATGATCCCGGCACCGCTCATGGCCGAGACCTCGGCGCAGACATCGCACAGCCGGGCGCTCCCCGGTTCGCTCCGACCCCCCGCCGACAGCAGTGCCAGGATGCGCTGCAGTCGCTCACCGGCCACGGCTCAGTTCCGCTCGCGACCCGCACCGCTCGTCCCGTCCCGCTGGATCGCATGGTGGGCGTGCATCGACTGCCTTCCTTCGAACGGGGGCAGGAGTCAACGGGGACTGGATTGCACGCACCCCGGGCTCAGGTGGAGGACCGAGCCCTTCACGGTCAACTGTAGACGAGGAACGTGTACCGAGGCGTGCTCCCGGCCACGGCCGCCACTGTCTGTGATGTACGCCGCATATCCTTGTTTCGGCCCGTCACCAGCAGGTACCTTGGAAAAAGGTCGTATCTAACCAGTTCGTCCAGACCTCGCGAACGTTCGTCGGGACCCCGCGAACAACAGAGCTCCCCGAGACGACGGGAGCCTTCGGATCGCACGGGAGATGGCGAATTGGAACGATCACCGGACGTCACCGATCCGCTGGTGCCGATGCCGAGCGGCATCATCGATTACGAAGCGCTCGTCCTGGCGTCACCGGATGTCCACGTGGTGACCAGCGAGAGCGGGGTCTTCCGCTACGTCTCACCCGGTTGCCTGGAGCTCTTCGGCTGGGAGCCCGCCCAACTGGTGGGGCGCAACCAGGACGAATTCTCCCACCCGGACGACGTCTCCTCACTCCACGAGAGTCGTGTCGTCCTGGCCGGCGGGGCCGAACATGCGGCGGCGACGTTCCGATTCCTCTGTCAGGACGGGTCCTACCGGTGGACCGAGTCGCGGTCCCGCCTGGTCGAACCGGCCGGTTCGGGGCTGGTGTTGTCGTCACTGCGCGATGTCAGCGAACGCCATCAGCTCACGATGGCCCTGAAGCACGAGGCATCCACAGACCCCCTGACGGGAGTGGCGAACCGGACAGTCCTCATGGACAGGCTGCGGCAGGGGCTCCGCCGGATGGAGCGCGCCAACGGTGTCCTGGCCGTCCTGTACGTCGACCTCGACCGCTTCAAAGTGGTGAACGACTCACTCGGGCACCGGGTGGGGGACGCCATCTTGCTGAAGATGGCGGAACGGCTCACCCACCACATCCGCCCGGCTGACACCCTGGCCCGCCTGGGAGGCGACGAATTCGTCATCGTGGCCGAGAACATGGTCGACGAGTCGGCTGCCCGGGAGCTGGCCAAGCGGATCATCGAGGCCGGCCGGGAGCCGTTCCGGGTGGGTATGGAGGAGTTCGTCTGCACCCTGAGCGTGGGTGTGGCGTCCACCGCCGACTCCCAGCGCGCCGCCGAGGACCTCCTGAGGGAGGCCGATCTGGCCCTCTACCGGGCCAAGGACCGTGGTCGGGACCGGGCCGAGGTCTTCGACGAGGAGCTCCAGACCAAGGCGGTGGGACGGCTGGTGACCGAGCGGATGCTGCGCCGCGCCCTCGACCAGGGTGGGCTCGTCGTCGAGTACCAACCGATCATCGACCTGTGCACCGGCGGTGCCGTCGGTTCGGAGGCGCTGGTCCGCATGCGTGACCCCAACACGAACAGGTTGCTCCAGCCCGATGCGTTCCTGGACGTGGCCGAGGAGTCGGGTCTGCTCATCGCCATGGACGAGCGGGTGCTCGCCGATGCCATCAAACAGGTGAGCGGATGGCGCATCCGCCTGGCCGGCACCCAGTTCGTCGAGGTGGCCATCAACGTCACCGCCCGGCACCTGGCCGACGTCGGATTCCAGAGGTCCGTCATCGACCAACTCGCCGCCCACGGGGTGGATCCGGCCAACCTCCAGCTGGAGGTGACCGAGAGGGTCCTCATGGAGGCGTCCAATTCGGCCATCACCGGCCTGCGGGGACTTCGCGACGTCGGCGTCCAGGTGGGCCTGGACGACTTCGGCACCGGGTACTCGTCCCTGGCCTACCTGCGACAATTCCCCCTCGATTTCGTCAAGATCGACAAGTCGTTCATCGACGACCTGGAGCACGTCACCGGGAATCTGGCCATCGTCGCCGCCATCATCAGCCTGGCCCACACGCTCGAATTGACGGTGGTGGCCGAGGGTGTCGAGACCGAACAGCAGCTCCGGATACTCGAGAACCTCCGCTGCGACCGCGCCCAGGGTTTCCTCTTCGCCCGGTCCGTCGAACCGGGCGCCATCGATCAGTTCGTCACGGCCGGACCGAGCCCGGCCTTCGAAGCCGCCGCCATGTGATCGGCGGCGGACCGCCGACGACCGATCAGGACCGCGAGGGCGGCGACGGCGGTCCCCATGAGATCGAGGAAATTGGTGGTGTAGAAACGCTGCTTCGCGTAGTCGTCGGTGCCCACCAGTGACGCTTCGAAACGCTCGATGGGCCGGCGCCCCCCCTCGACGTGGGGATAGTCCGAGGAGAACATGCACAATTCGGGACCGCTCTGCTCGATGATCCAGCCCACGTCCTCGGTCGGATAGGGGGTGAAGCGGATCTGCCGGCGGACGTAGTCGGTGGGCCGGAGACTGAGGGCCCGGAGCCGATCCTCGTGGCGGGCGAAGGCCTCGAAGGCCGCCTCCATCTGCCGCAGCCACGACGGGACCCAGATCGCTCCCTGTTCGATGACCCCCAGACGGAGGTCGGGAAAGCGTTCGAAGACGCCGTCGAAGATCATGGTGGCGAGCGTCTGGGCCGGGGGTCCGGGGATCCCCATGTAGTCGACCGACCGGAAGTTCTCCTCGCCGCCGTGGAAGTCGGGTGGGACGGGGAGGCCGTTGCTGAAGTAGTTGGAGTCGATGAGATCGCCGGTGCCACCGACATGGAAGACCACGGGAATCCCTGCGTCGCGCGCCCGGGCCCAGACCGGGTCGAGACCGATGTGGCTCGGCGAGTGGGCCAGCGGACAGCCCGACGCCACCAGGAGGGCGGCCGCTCCCATGGCGATCGCCTCGTCGGTCATGGCGGCGGCGCGCTCGAAGTCCACCAGGGGGACGTAACAGGTGGGGAGCAGACGGCGATCGACGTCGCAGAACTCGACCATGGCCCGATTGTGGGCACGCGCCGCCCCGTAGGCGAGGTCGAGGTCTCCCGAGTGCTCCCAGTTCCGGAGTCGGCGGTTGTGGAACGTGTTGAACACCAGTTGACTCGAGAACCCCAGGAGGTCGAGGGCGCGGGGACGGTCCTCGGCGATGAACGAACCGGTGGCGGCGAAGTTCTTGCGCACCATGATCTCGTCGGCCTCGACTCTTCTGTACTCGTCCGACGCGTGCCGGGTGCGGAGCCGGTCGAAGGAGGCGTCCAGGTCGCGACTCTGCTCGTCCGGATCACCGGTCTGACGCAGCTCGTTGCCCCCCGGGTACCGCAGGGGCTCGATCCGGTCCCGGACGTCGGGATCGGCGTGATCGCGTAGCCAGCGCGGTGTCTCCATGACGTGGGCGTCGGCGTCATGGGCGGTGCGTCCGACGTTGTACGGCACGGCTCTCACCTCCGCTGACAAGTCTGACCCAAGGCGCCGACCCCTGCCTGGTCGGTCCCCGCCTCACCACCGCCCGTCACCGGCGAGGGGGCCGCCCCTCAGGGGTGCGTTAGCGTGGCGATGATGTTGAAGATCCTCGTCGCTGTCGTCATCGGTCTGCTCGTCTCCCAGATCGCGCTCTACCTCACCACCATCTACCTGCATCGCGCCCTCTCGCACCGGGCCTTGGTCCTGTCGCCCGTCACCACCGCCGTGTGCCGGGTCCTCACCTGGATGCTCACCGGTATCCGGCCCCGCCAGTGGGTCGCCGTGCACCGTAAGCACCACGCCCACACCGACAAGGTCGGGGATCCCCATTCCCCCGTGCTCCTCGGATACGCCCGGGTCCAGTGGACCAATGTGGCGCTCTACCGGAAGGTGGCGCGCGATCCCCAGGAGGTGTCGCGGTACGCCCGTGACCTGCCACCCGACCGTTTCGACCGGGTCCTGTTCGACCACAGCCTCCTCGGCCTCGGCCTCGGGATCGGGCTGCTCGTCGTCGTGGGCGGCTGGGAGATCGCCCTCATCGCCTCGGTCGTCCACACCGCCTTCTACCTGGTGGGCAACGGCGCCATCAACGCCGTCGGGCACCACTGGGGCCGCCGTCCCTACGACAACCTGGCCACCAACAACCAGTGGCTGGCCTGGCTGGTCGCCGGCGAGGGCCTGCACAACAACCACCACGCGGCCACCACGTCGAGCCGGCTGTCGTTGGCCAAGGGCGAGATCGACCCGGCCTGGTGGGTGGTCCGGCTGATGGTGCGCCTCCGGTGGGCCACCGTCCGGCACGACTCGATCACCCCGAAGACGCCTCGGCGGCTACCCGTCGGCGTCTGACCCGTCGGCGTGTGACCCGTCGGCGTCTGACCCGTCGGCGTGTGACCCGTCGGCGTCTGACCCGTCGGCGTCTGACCCGTCGGCGTCTGACCCGTCGGCGTCTGACCCGTCGGCGTCTGACCCGTCGGCGTCTGACCCGCCGGCGTCTGACCCGCCGGCGTCAGCCGACCCGTCGCCAGTAGATGAGGGCGTCCTCACCGTCGACGGCGTCGGGGAGGAGCCCGATCTGGCGCCAGCCCAGTTCCTCGTAGAGGGCCCGGGCCGGGTTGCCGGCAAAGACCAGGTTGAACTGGATGGCGTCGAATCCGAGAAGGGGGGCCCGCCGGATGGAGTCCTCCACGAGGAGCCGACCGATACCGCTGCGGCGACGGGGACCGGCCACGGCGTAGCCGGCGTTGGCGATGTGCGCGGCGCGCCCGGGGAAATTGGGCTTCAGGTAGTACGCCCCGACGGCCACACCGTCGAGCCGTGCCACCACCGTCAGGGTCACGGTGGTCACCCATGTGGCGTCGAAGGACGCCTCGGTCAGGGGTGGAGCGTGGGGATAGCCCTCACCGCCCTCCACGATGGCGGTGAACAAGGAGAACAGGGCGTGGCGATCGAGGTCGGCCATGGGGCCGATGACGACGGCCTCGCCCTCTCGGGTCCGCAGGGCACGTTCCTCGAACGGTGACGGGTCCACGGTGGAATCATCGTCCCCCATGGACCGGGAACGGGTGGTCATCGTGGGCGGCGGGGTGATCGGGACGATGCACGCCCTCGAAGCCGTCCGGCGGGACTGGGAGGTGGTGCAGCTCGAGGCCGACGCCGGCCCCCGGCGGGCGTCGGTCCGGAACTTCGGGCTGGTCTGGGTGAGCGGGCGGGCCGCCGGCCCCGAGCTGGAGCTGGGGCTGCGAGCCCGGGAGCTGTGGCAGAGCACGGCGGCGGCGGCGCCGGGCGTGGGCCTGCGGCCCAACGGCTCGCTCACGGTGGCCACCGACCCGGCCGAGCTGGCCTTGATGGAGGAGGTGGCCGCCGGACCGGACGCCGCCGCCCGCCAGCTGGCCGTTCTCGACGGCGACGGGGTCAGGGCCGCCAATCCGGCCGTGCGCGGCAAGGTGCTCGGCGGCCTGCTGTGCCGGCGCGACGCCGTGGTGGAACCCGGTACCGTCCTCGGCGCGCTCCGGGCCCTGCTTCTGGAGGGCGGCCGCTACCGGTGGCTCCCGGGGCGGCGGGCCGTCGAGGTCGGCACGGGAATCGTTGTCGATCACCTGGGCGTCGACCATCGTGGTTCTCTGGTCCTCGTCTGCCCCGGCGACGCCCACAGCGGCCTGGGGGGCAGGGTGGGCGCCGTCCTGGCCCAGGCCCCGGTGCGGCGCTGCCGGCTGCAGATGATGCAGACCGGCCCGGCGGAGCCCACCCTGACGACGTCGATCGCCGATGGCGACTCGATGCGCTACTACCCGGCCTTCGACCGGCCCGGTCGGGCGCAGCTACCACCGCCGGCGCCGGAGACCACCGCCGTCGGGATGCAGCTCCTGCTCGTCCAGCGCGCCGCCGGAGGCCTCACCATCGGTGACACCCACGTCTACGAGGAGCCCTTCGACTTCGCCGTCGAGGAGCGCCTCTACGACCGGCTCCGTGAGCGGGCCGAGGAGATCCTCGGGTGGAGCCTTCCCCCGGTGGTGCGCCGGTGGGCCGGCGTCTACTCGACGGCCACGGACGACCGGATCTGCGTCCGGGAGGAGGCCGCGCCCGGGGTGGTGGTGGTCACCGGTCTGGCCGGGCGCGGGATGACGCTCTCGCCCGCCATCGCCGAGGAGACGTGGAAGGGGCTCTGCCGGTGACGCCCACGATCCGTCTGGCGGCCCTGGACATGGCCGGGACGACGGTGTCGGACGACGGCGTGGTCGAGCGCGCCTTTCGCCGGGCCCTGGCCGCCGTGGGCGGCGCCGGGGCGGCCGGCGCCGTGGGCGACCCCGAAGAATTCGTGAGGCGGACGATGGGCCAGTCCAAGATCAGTGTCTTCACCGAGCTCTTCTCCGGCGACACCGCCACCGCCGGGCGGGCCAACGCCGTTTTCGAGTCGGCCTACGACGACGCCGTGGATGGGGGCGAGGTCGTCGCCCTCCCCGGGGCGGCCCAGACCATGGCCGACCTGCGGGCCGCCGGCGTCCGGGTGTGTCTCACCACCGGCTTCGCCCCCGCCACGCCGCGACCGGATCCTGGACGCTCTGGGATGGACCGGCTCCGTCGACCTCGCCCTCTCCCCGGCCGATGCCGGTCGCGGACGCCCGTGGCCCGACATGATCCTCACCGCCGTCATCCGGCTGGAGATCGGGGACGTCCGCCAGGTGGCCGTGGTCGGCGACACCGCCAGCGACCTGCTGGCCGGTTGGCGGGCCGGCGCCGGGATCGTGGCCGGCGTCCTCACCGGCGCCCACGGTCGGACCGATTTCGAGGCCGTTCCCCACACGCATATCCTGGAGAGCGTGACCGACCTCTCCGGGTTGGTCCTCTCCTGACCCGACCCGGAGGTCCCCCCGGCGTGAACGTCCTGCTCCTCATCCTCGACGGCCTGTCGCCCCGACACGTCCGGGCCGACGTCATGCCCACCCTCTCGGCCATGGCCCGGGACGGGGGCTGGAACCGCGGCGGCGGGGTGGCCGTCATGCCGGCGTCGACCTACCCCAATCACGCCACCTTCGTGACCGGGGTCCCCCCGGCCGTCCACGGGCTGTGGTCGAGCCTGGTCCCCGGTCGGCTTCCCGCCGGCGCCGCCGGGGGCGGCCCCTCGCCCGTCCCGCTGGTCGACGCCTGGGACGTCGGGCCCGCGGCACCCACCGTTTTCGACGTCTGCACCAGGGCCGGGAGGTCGGTGGCGGCCGTTCTGGGGGACCACCATCTGGTCGGTGCCATGGGTGCCGGCGTGGCCCAGACGACCTGGCCCCCCGGGGGCCGGTTCGCCGCCGATGTCGCCCGCGACGCTCTCGACTACGCCGACGACGCCGCTACCGCCGGGCAGATCGCCGGTGCCGTCGAGAACGGTCCCGAGCTGGTGGTGGCCCAGCTGAACGGACCCGACACGGCCGCCCATCTCTACGGACCCGACAGTGACGAGGCCTTGGAGGCCTACCGGTACAACGACGCCGCCATCGCCACCGTGCGCCAGGCGTTGGCCCCGCGATGGGAGGACTGGGTCGTGATGGTGGTCAGCGACCACAGCCAGGAGGCGGCCGGGGACGAGGCCATCGACCTCGACGAGGTGATGAGGACGAAAGGGATCGAGGCGCGGGTGATCCGCGACGGGTCGGCCGCCGTCGTCACGGGCCGGGGTGGTGGCGATCCACGTTGGCTCGACGACGTCGACGCCGTGGTCGGCGTCGAGCCCCTGGCCGACGACACCGTCGTCGTCTGGGGACGCCCCGGGAGCTCGTTCGGGAAGCACCCCTGGGGCGTCCCCGGTATCCACGGCAGCCCGCGGACCACCCCCCAGGTGGCGGTGGTCTCCGGCGGCCACCCCGCCGTCGGGCCCGTGACCGAGTGGGTCGAGGCGGCCCCGCCCCCGGCCACGGCCTGGGCCCGGGTGATCTCCCGGCTCCTCGGTCTGCCGTCCGTCGGGGGCATCCCCCGGATGGCCACCCCCGGGGCCATCCCTGGGTAGCGGCCCGTCGGCCCGGCTCTACATCTGGTCGGGCGCCGTGATCCCGAGGAGGCCGAGGCCCTGGGCCAGCACCCGGGCCGTGAGGTCGGACAGCCCCAGCCGGCTGTGGCGCAACTCGTCGGTGGGCGCCTTCAGAACGGGGCAGTTCTCGTAGAAGCCGGTGAAGGTGGTGGCCAGGTCGTAGAGATAGGTACAGAGACGGCTCGGGCTCCACGACGCCAACGACGACGCCACCGCGTCGGCGAAGCCCAGGAGCGACAGGGCCAGCTCCCGTTCGGCCTGCTCGGCCAGGAGCGGCGGGTCGCCCGGGACGGGGACGTCGACGGCGCCGCGCCGGAAGATGGAGCGGATGCGGGCGTGGGCGTACTGGAGGTAGGGGGCCGTGTTCCCCTCGAAGGCCAGCATCCGCTCCCAGTCGAAGAGGTAGTCACGCGTCCTCTCGGTGGAGAGGTCGGCGTACTTGATGGCGCCGACGCCGAGCATCTGCGCCACCGCGGCGCGGGTGGGGACGTCGAGGTCGGGGTTCTTCTCCGCCACCGCCGCCCCGGCGCGTTCGACGGCCTCGTCGATGAGGTCGACGAGTTGGACGCGGTCGCCCGAACGGGTCTTGAACATCTTGCGGTCGGCGTCGAGGACGTTGCCGAAGGAGACGTGGGCGGCGTGGACGGTGTCGGGCAGCCAACCGGCCATGGCGGCGGCGGCGAAGACCATCTCAAGATGCTGGGTCTGGGGAGATCCCACCACATAGAGGATCTGGGTGGCGCCCAGGCGCGCGACCCGGTCCCTGATGGCGGCCAGGTCGGTGGCGGCGTAGCCGAAGCCACCGTCGGACTTCTGGACGATGAGCGGGAGGGGATCGCCGTTTCTGTTGGTGAAGCCGGGCGGAAAGATGCACCGGGCCCCGTCGCTCTCCACCAGTAGGCCCTGGGAATCGAGATCGGCGACGACGTCGGGGAGCATCGGGTTGTAGAAGCTCTCCGCCACGATGTCGTCGTCGGTGAGGAGGACCCCGAGCTTGGCGTAGACCTCGTCGAAATAGCGGACGCTCTCGGCCACCAGGATCGACCACAATCGCAAGGTCTCGGCGTCCCCGGACTGGAGGAGAACGACGCGGCGGCGGCTGCGCTGGCGGAACGTCTCCTCGGCGTCGAAGGAGGCACGGGCCTGGCGGTAGAAGGCGTCGAGGTCCCCGACCGACAGCTCCTTGACCGCCTTCTCCTCGCCCATGTCGACCAGATGCTCGATGAGCATCCCGAAGGGCGTGCCCCAGTCCCCGATGTGATTCTCTCGACGGACGTCGTGGCCCACGAAGGTGAGCATCCGGCACAAGGCGTCACCGATGACCGTCCCCCGCAGATGGCCGACGTGCATCTCCTTGGCCACATTGGGAGCCGAGTAGTCGACGACCACCGTCTGGGACGCCACCACGGGGACGCCCAACCGGGTGTCGACGGCCAGCGCGGCGACTTGGTCGGCGATGAACGACGCCGACAGGGTCAGGTTTATGAACCCCGGGCCCGAGACCTCGATCCTCTGGCAGAGATCGTCGAGGGAGGCGGCGCCGACGATCTCCTCGGCCACCTCCCGGGGATTGCGACCCAGGCGCTTGGCCAGGGCCAGGGCCCCGTTGGCCTGGAAGTCGGCGTGGTCCGACGGGCGCAGGACGGGGTCAACCCCCACCTCGACGGTGTCGAAGGCCGACTGCAGGCGAATCTCGAGGGCCGTCTTCGTGGGAACCATGGACCATCATCGCGCCCGCGGCTTTACCGTTCCCGCCACGGTCGAAAGGGGCCCCGCCGGGCCGCCCGCCGGGACGGCGCTACTTGGCGCTACGGGCCTGCTTCTGGGCGGCCTGCTTCTCGTGCTTGGCGGCGCGCTTCTCTTTGAGCGACCTTCCGGGCTTCTTCGGTTCGGCCGTGGGCCGTGATTTCGTTGCCATGCCTGCAGCGTAGGCCCCGGGCCCGGGGCCGCGGTGACGGGTCCGGCGCGGTACCGTCCACGGCGTGCAGCAGCGACGGCTCGGACGCACCGGACACCGGTCGTCGGTTGCCGTCCTGGGCGCCGCCGCCCTGGGGGACGCCGACCCCGAGACCGCCGCCGCGGTGTTCGCCGGGGCCCTGGAAGCGGGGGTCAACCACCTCGACGTGGCCCCCCGGTACGGGCGGGCCCAGGAGCTGCTCGGTCCCCTCATCCCTCCCGTCCGGGAGCGGCTCTTCGTGGCCTGCAAGACGGTGCGCCACCGGCCCGACGGCGTGAGGGCGCAGTTGGAGGAGTCGTTGGCGCTGCTCCGGTGCGACCGGTTCGACCTCTACCAGATGCACGCCGTCACCGACCTGGAGGAGCTCGACGCCCGGGCCGGGGCCGTCGAGGCCATCCTGGCCGCCCGCGACGAGGGGCTGTGCCGGTTCGTGGGGATCACCGGCCACGACCTGACGGCGCCGGCGGCCCACGCCGAGGCCCTGCGCCGCTACGACCTCGACACCGTGATGTTCCCGGTGAACCCCCGGCTGTGGGCCGACGCCAGCTACCGGCGAGACGCCGAGGCCCTCCTCGAGGAGGCGGCCTCGCGCGACGTCGGGGTGATGGCCATCAAGGCCGCCGCGGCACGGCCGTGGGGGGACCGGGCCCACACCGCCGGGACCTGGTACGAGCCGTACACCACGGCGGACGAGGTGGACCGGGGCGTACGCTTCGCCCTCTCGGTGCCCGGCGTCCACGCCTTCTGCACCCCGGGGGACACCGGCGTCTTGGCCCTGGCCCTCACGGCGGCCGCCGCCTTCACCCCGATGGACGACGCCGAGCGCGCCGCGGCGGCCGCCGGCGTGCGCTCGGAACCGCACATCTTCCCCATGCCCACGGGTTGAGAAGCACGGCCGTGCTGCTGCTCTCGGCGAACCCCGAGCTCGACCGCCACGACACCGGCGGCCGGCACCCCGAGCGGCCCTCCCGGATCCCGGCCGCCGTGGCGGGGATCGACGACGCCGGGCTGCGCGACGCCGTCGTGGAGTTGGCGCCCCGTCGGGCCCTGGCCGAGGAGCTCACCCGGGTCCACCCCGAGCGGTACCTGGACCTGGTGGAGGACTTCTGCCGCGCCGGTGGTGGAGCCCTCGACCCCGACACGATCGTGGGACCGGGGTCGTGGGACACCGCCCTGCTGGCCGCCGGTGGCGTCCTGGCCGCCGTCGACGCGCTGGCCGACGGTGCCGGCGAGACCGCCTTCGTGGCGGCCCGGCCACCGGGTCATCATGCCCTGGCCGAGCAGTCGATGGGGTTCTGCATGATCAACAACATCGCCGTCGGCGCCGCCGATCTGGCGGCACGGGGCGAACGGGTCCTCATCGTCGACTTCGACGTCCACCACGGCAACGGGACCCAGGCCATCTTCTGGGACGATCCCCGCGTCCTCTACGTCTCGACCCACGAGTGGCCCCTCTACCCGGGGACGGGCCGGACCGAGGAGACGGGCGGCCCGAGGGCCCCCGGGCTGACCATGAATTTCCCGCTGCCGGCCGGGGCCACCGGTGACGTCCTGCTGAAGGCCGCCGACGAGGCCATGGCTCCGGTGGTGGAGCGTTTCGACCCCACCTGGGTCCTCGTCTCGGCCGGCTTCGACGCCCATCGCGCCGACCCCTTGGCCCGCCTCCAGCTCACCGCCGGAGACTTCGCCGACCTGGTGGGCCGGATCCGGGGGTTCGCCCCGGGCCCCGGCCGGACCGTCTTCGTCCTCGAGGGGGGCTACGACCTCGACGCCCTCCGGCTCAGCGTGGGGGCCACGCTGTCGGCCGTCCTCGACGGTCGTTACCGGCCCGAGACGGCGTCGACGGGGGGGCCGGGCGGCGATGTCGTCGATGCCGTCCGGCACGTCCACGACGCCTGACCGGCACGTCCACGACGCCTGACCGGCTCAGCGCAGTGAGGCGCCGCCGTCCACGGAGAGGACCTGACCGTTGATCCACTCGCCGTCGGACGAGGCCAGGAAGGCCACCATGGCGGCGATGTCCTCGGGCTCGCCCAGGCGCCACGAGCGCGTGCCACGGAGGGCCATCTTCATGAACTCCTCGGACAGGACCGAGCGGGGACCGTCGGTGAGGACGAGGCCCGGGGCCACGGCGTTGGCCCGGATGTGTTTCCGGCCCCACTTCGACGCCACGTGACGGACGAGGGCGTTCAGTCCGCTCTTCGACATGGCGTAGGAGGGCCGCTCCGGCTCGCCCATGAAGGCGGCCCCCGAGCTCGTGTAGACGAGGGCACCACCACCGCGCTTCAAGATCTCGGGGATGGCCGCCCGGGTGCACAGGAGATGGCCGCGGAGATTGACGGCCAGGGCCCGGTCGAAGGCATCGAGGGGGACGTCGAGGGCGTTGGAGTCGCGGCCGAGGGTACCGGCCGAGAGGTCGGCGGCGTTGGCATGGAGGATGTCGAGCCCACCGAAGGTCTCGACGGCCAGGGCCACCATCTCGCCCACCGACCGTTCGTCGGAGATGTCGACGCCCACCGACACGGCCCGACCACCGGCGTCGGTGATCCGCCCCGCCACCGCGGCGGCGGCGTCGGCGTTCAGGTCGCCGACCACGACGGAGACCCCCTCCTGGCCGAGCCGGACCGACGTGGCCGTTCCGATCCCTCCCGCGCCGCCGGCCACGACCGCCACCTTGTCCTGCAAGCCCCGCATCAGTCGCCCTCGCCGGCGCGCAACCGGCGGATCCCGGCGTTGACCGAATCTTTGATCAGGCGGTCGTTGTCCTTGGAGATGAAGCGGTGGACCCGCCGTTCGAGAAGGAGCCGCATGAGGGGATTGAAGGCGTGGTAGGTCTCGGAGAAGTGGATACGGGTCCGCTCACCGGGCAACTCCTCGAAGCGGGTCCGGCCCTCGGCCACCGACCAGAGCGGCTTTCCGATGGCGTCGTACCTCCACGACTGGTACGGGGTCACCTCCGTCAGCCACTCCCACGAGTAGCCGACGCCGCCTGTCATCAGGTACCGGGGGACCCGGAACTTGCAGTGACGGATCAGGCCCTCACCGATCTCGTCCCCGGGGTGGAGGATGTCGATCTTCACACCGTCGTGTTCGGGCCGGCTCTTGCGGTAGCCCCAGAAGAGTTGCCAGACCTCGGACGGTGAACCGTCGACGTCCACCGAGTACTCGTGCACCTGCATCGCGAAGTGTCTACCCGGCCGGGCTCACCACGGCGAACCGAAGGTGTCGCGGTGGGCCTTCTCGGCCACGGGCAGCCGCCGGGGTGGACCGAGCGGGCGCGCCGGCCAACCGAGGGGGACGACGGCCATGGGCTCAACCTCGAAGGGGAACCCGACGATCTCGGCCAACTCGTCGCCGAAGACGAGGGGAAGGGTGGTGAGCGCCGCGCCGAGGCCGAGGGCACCGGCGGCCAGGAGCATGTTCTGGGTGGCGGGAAAGATCGAGGCGGCCAGGACCCGGCGGTCACCCAGGCGCGTGTCGCCCCCCACGACGACGAGAACGGGGGCGCCGGCCACCCCGCCCTGGGCCCCCCGGTCCACGTCGTCGAGCAGCCCGGGCGCCAGGCGCCCCTCGGAGTGCGCCCGGCCCCCACCCTCCCAGGCCCGTCGGTTGAGCTCGCCGATGGCTCGGCGGCGTTCGGGGTGGCGGACGACGACGAAGACCCACGGCTGCCGGTTCTCGGCGCTGGGGGCGAACGTGGCCGCCTCGAGGACGCGCCCGATGAGATCGTCGCCGGGCGGATCGGGCAGGAAGGCCCGGCACGCGCGCTGGTGGAGGATCACATCGAAGAAATCCGGCATGGCCGCGGATCGTAGGCGTCAGCGCGCCCCGCCGGGGTAACGTCCGGCATGACCGACCTGTTCTCCGTCGCCGGGAAGACGGTCCTCGTCACCGGGGGATCACGGGGGATCGGACGGATGATCGCCGGCGGCTTCGTCGAAGCCGGGGCCCGGGTCTACATCTCGTCGCGCAATGCCGAGACGTGCCGGACGGTGGCGGAGGAGCTGTCGGGGGTCGGTGTCTGCCTGGCCGTGCCGGCCGACCTGTCGACCGAGTCCGGATGCCGGGCCCTGGCCGACGCGATGACCGGACGCGAGGACCGGCTGGACGTGCTCGTCAACAATGCCGGGAACACCTGGGGCGCCCCCCTCGAGGAATTCGGTGAGGCCGCCTGGGACCGCGTCCTCTCGCTCAACGTGAAGGGCGTGTTCCACACCACGAAATTCCTCCTGCCCCTCCTCGAGGCGGCCGCCCGTGACGACGATCCCGCCCGCGTCGTGAACATCGGCTCGATCGACGGGATCCACGTGCCGGTCCTCGAGACGTACTCGTACTCGGCCTCCAAGGCCGCCGTGCACCAACTCACGCGTCACCTGGCCCGGAAGCTCGCACCGCGGATCACCGTGAACGCCATCGCCCCGGGGCCCTTCGAGTCGAAGATGATGGCGGCCACCCTCGACGCCTTCGGGGCCCAGATCGCCGCCGGCGCGCCGATGAAGCGGATCGGCCGGCCCGACGACATGGCCGGCGCCGCCATCTATCTGGCCTCGCGGGCCGGCGCCTATCTCACCGGCGTCATCCTCCCCGTCGACGGAGGCATCGCCACCGTCGGATGACACCGGACCGCCGGACAACCCACTGCCGGACAACAACGGGCACGGAAAGGAGGCCCCCATGCGGCTGAGCACGATGCTCGACTACTCGCGGGGCATAAAAGGTTCACTCGACGCCATCGTCGACCTCGAACGGGCGGGCCTCGACATCGTGTGGGTGGCCGAGGCCTACGGCTACGACGGGGTCAGCCAGATGGGGTACCTCGCCGCCCGGACCGAGCGGATGGAGATCGGCTCCGCCATCCTCCCCATCTACTCGCGGACCCCGACGCTTCTGGCCCAGACGGCGGCCGGTCTCGACGCCGTGAGCGGGGGCCGTTTCATCCTCGGTCTCGGGGCCTCGGGCCCGCAGGTCATCGAGGGCTGGCACGGCGTGGCCTACACGGAACCGCTGGAGCGGACCCGGGAGATCATCGAGATCTGCCGGCGGGTCTGGCGCCGAGAGGTGCTCACCAACGACGGGATCTACCCCATCCCCCTCCCCCCCGGCCGCGGTACGGGTCTGGGGAAGCCCCTGAAGCTCATCACCCACCCCGAACGCGACGCCATCCCCATCTGGATCGCCTCCATGGGGCCGAAGAACGTGGAGATGACCGCCGAGGTGGCCGACGGTTGGTTCCCGTTCCTCTTCATCCCCGAGAAGGCGGCGGGGGTGTGGGGCCGGGCTCTGGACGCCGGCCGCGCCCGTCGTCCGGCCGGTCTCGGTCCCCTCGAGGTCGCCGCCGGAGGCCTGGTGGCCGTGGGCGAGGGTCTCGAGCACCTCCGCGAGCTGGCCCGGGGGATGACGGCGCTCTACGTCGGCGGGATGGGGGCCCGCGACCGCAACTTCTACAACACCCTCGTCCGGCGCTACGGGTACGAGAAGGAAGCCGAGCTGATCCAGGACCTCTACCTCGACGGTAAGAAAGAGGAGGCGGCGGCGGCCGTTCCCACCGCCCTCCTCGAGGAGACCTCTCTGATCGGTTCGGCCGGCTACGTGCAGGAGCGGATCGCCGCCTACCGAGAGGCCGGCGTGACGGTCCTCAACGTCACGCCCGTGGGGCACGATCCGGTGGCCACCTTGAGTCAGCTCCGGGAGTGGGTGTGATGGCCGGCGGCACCGATCGGAACCGTCGACTCGTCCTCGCCCGACGACCGTCGGGCATGGTCGACGCCGGCACCGTCCGCCTCGAGGAGGAGCCCGTCCCCGATCCCGGACCGGCAGGGGCCCTCGTCCGGGTGCGCTACCTGTCGATCGACCCCACCATCCGGACGTGGATGAACGACGCCCCGGGCTATCTCCCGGCCATCGGGATCGGAGACGTCGTGCGCGGCGGGGGCATCGGTGAGGTGGTGACGACGACGAGCGACCGGTACAAGGTCGGGGACCTCGTCTTCGGGATGACGGGATGGCAGGACTACGCCGTCGCCGACGAGTCCACCGGCGCCATGCAGGTCATCCCGGCCGGGATCGATCCGCTGGTGGCCCTGTCCGTCTTCGGGGTCACCGGGATGACGGCGTACTTCGGCCTGATCGACGTGGGCCGGATGGCTACCGGGGACACCGTGGTGGTCTCGGGCGCCGCCGGTGCCACCGGTTCGGTGGTCGGCCAGCTGGCCCGCATCAAAGGGGCGGACCGGGTGGTGGGGATCGCCGGAACCGACGAGAAGTGCCGATGGCTCGTCGACGACCTCGGCTTCGACGCCGCTGTCAATTACCGGACGGAGAACGTCGGCTCCCGGCTGCGGGAGCTGTGCCCGGGAGGGATCGACCTCTACTTCGACAACGTCGGCGGCGAGATCCTCGACGCCTGCCTGGGTCAGCTGGCCCTGCGGGGACGGGTGGTCCTCTGCGGCGCCATCTCGACCTACAACGAGACCGGGCCGGCGAAGGGCCCGGCGAACTACCGGAACCTCATCGTGATCCGGGGCCGGATGGAGGGGTTCCTCATCCTCGACTACCTCGACCGCTTCCCCGAAGCCCAGATGGCCATGGGGGGCTGGGTGGCCGAAGGGAGGATCAAGCACTCCGAACATGTCGTCGACGGCCTCGAGGAGGCCCCCGATGCCCTCAACCTGCTGTTCACCGGCGGGAACACGGGCAAGGTGATCGTCCGCGTCGACTGAGGCGGCGAGCACCGCCGGTCATAGGCTGGGGCGATGGCAGACAGACTGGACGGCACCGTGGCGCTCGTCACCGGCGCCTCGAGCGGGATCGGGGCGGCGACCGCCGCCTCCCTGGTGGCGCAGGGCGCCGCGGTGGCGGTGGCGGCCCGACGCAGGGACCGGCTGGAGAGCCTGGCCGCCGGGCTCCGCCGGCAGGGCGGGACGGTCCTCGTCCTCGAGTCCGACGTCACCGAGGAGGGTCAGGCCACGGGCGCCGTCGAGGCGACGGTGGCCGAGCTCGGACGTCTCGACACGCTCGTCAACAACGCCGGTGTCATGCTGCTCGGTCCCGCCGTCGGAGCACCGCTGTCAGAGTGGCGACGGATGGTCGATCTGAACGTCCTGGGACTCCTCTACTGTGCCCACGCCGCCCTGCCCCACCTGTTGCGCGCCGCCGAGGACGGCCGGCGCCGGGTGGCCGACATGGTGAACATCAGCTCGGTGGCCGGCCGTGTGGCGCGCAACGGAAGCGGCGTCTACAACCTGACCAAGCACGGCGTCGGCGCCTTCAGCGAGTCGCTCCGCCAGGAGGTCAGCGGGCGTCACGTGCGGGTCTCGCTGGTCGAACCGGGAGCCACCGAGACCGAGCTGGCCGGTCACAACCGCCCCGAGGTGCTCGAGACGATGCGGACCCGGTTCGCCGGAATGGAGCGGATGCAGGCGGAGGACATCGCCGACGCCGTCACCTGGATCGTCACCCGGCCGCGGCGCGTCGCCGTCAACGAGATCCTGGTCCGCCCGACCGAACAGGAGCAGTGACACGCAGTTCTTCACGTCGCTTCGTCGAACCAGTCCCACCGCCACGGCGTGATCGTCTCCAAGGGGCCGGCGTGGACGACACCGGTGACGTCCGGTCGCCATCTCCCGACCACCTGGCCCAGTGAGGGCGAGACGGCGAGGGGACTCTCGTCGAGGAAGCAGACGGTGACCCGGTGGCGTCCGGGGCGCCAGACCATCCGGTGTTCCTCGTCGGAGACGAAGGTCCAGACCCCGGCCACCCCGGCCACCTCGAGGAGGGCGTCGACGTTGGTGCCGTCGTCGGACGGGTGGGTGTCGTCCAAGGCCTCGACCACGATGTAGGCACCCCGGTTGGGCCGATAGGGGACGGCCGCCGCCGAGATCAGCACACGCGGCGCGGCGTCGATGGTGGCGACGTCGAACGGCCCGGAGAGCAGGGCCCGCCGGTGCTCGTGGAACCGCCCGAGCTGGCGCAGCTGACCTCCGAGGGCCCGGAACTCCTCCAACGTCGTCTGGACCGGTTCGGTCATCAGATAGAGGGTGACGTAGTGGACGGGCGCCAGAAGGGTCCCGTCGACGGCGCGGGCGGCACGACAGGCGGGGGTGGACACCCAGCGCTGGCCGAACGCCATCCCCGCCAGGGGGTACTGCTCGGGCATGTGGTCGAGCTGGTGCCACTCGTTGTAGGCGTGGTGCTCCGACGGATCGGTGATCTCGGTGAACGAGAAGAAGCCCACCTTCACCTTGTTCACGATGTGTCGCGGTTCCCCGTGGGACGGCTGCCGTCAGGGGCCGAGGACGACGACCGAGCGGAGGACCTCGCCGCGTTCCATGCGGTGGAAGGCCTCTTCGACACCGTCGAGCGGGATCGTCTCGGAGACGAAGCGGTCGAGGTCGAGCCGACCCTGGAGGTAGAGGTCGACCAGCACGGGGAAGTCACGCGACGGGAGGCAGTCCCCGTACCAGCTGGGTTTGAGGCTGCCACCGCGGCCGAAGAATTCGATCATGGGCATGTCGATGCGCATCTCCGGCGTGGGCACCCCCACCTGGACGAGCGTCCCGGCCAGGTCCCGGGCGTCGAAGGCCTGTTGCATGACCTTGGCGTTTCCGACCGCCTCGATGCAGACGTCGGCCCCGAATCCGTCCGTCAGCCGGCGGACGGCCTCGACGGGATCCCCGGCCGAGGCGTCGACCACGTCGGTGGCACCGAACTGGGTGGCCAGGTCGAGCTTGCGGGGATCGAGATCCACGGCGATGACCTTGGCGGCGCCCGCCAGGCGGGCCCCGGCCACCGCCGCGCAGCCCACCCCGCCGCAGCCGAAGACGGCCACCGTGTCGCCGTTGGTGACCCCGCCGGTGAACATCGCCGCGCCGAGGCCGGCCATGACACCGCAACCGAGGAGGCCCACCGCCTCGGGGCGGGCGCGACCGTCGACCTTGGTGCATTGGCCGGCGGCCACCAGCGTCTTCTCGGCGAAGGCGCCGATGCCGAGGGCGGGCGACAGCGCCGTGCCGTCGGCCAGCGTCATGGGCTGGGTGGCGTTGTGGGTGGCGAAGCAGTACCAGGGCCGGCCCCGGCGACACGCCCGGCACTCCCCGCAGACGGCCCGCCAGTTGAGGACCACGAAGTCGCCGGGGGCCGGTGAGGTCACACCCGGTCCGACGGCCTCCACGACGCCGGCCGCTTCGTGGCCGAGGAGGAAGGGGAAGTCGTCGTTGATCCCGCCTTGGCGGTAATGGAGATCCGTGTGACAGACACCGCAGGCCCGCACGCTCACCAGGGCTTCGCCGGGCCCGGGGTCGGGGACGAGGACGGTCTCGAGGGTCACGGGCGCACCCTTGCCTCTGGCGACGACGCCTCGTACCTCGTGTGCCACCGCCGGCGCCTCCCGGGTCGATCGTCGGAGTCTGCTGCCGGGCAACCTACAGGGCGTCGGCCATCCGATCGACCCCCGGGGCAGACTGATCCGATGGTCCGGTTCCTCCGTTGTCGCCCGCGGTGACCGGACCGACCCGTCGGTGGCCGGGGGCCGGCGTTCTCGCCCTGGCCGTCCTCACCGCCGCCTGCGGGGCCACGCCACGCTCGTCCACACCGACGTCGCCGACGACCACGACGACCTCACCTTCCTCCTCGGCCCCCACGACGGCGGCGGCGACGGCGGCGTCATGGACGACCTACGGCGGGAACTTCGACCGCACGTCACTCGACGCCTCGTCTCCGGCCGTGACCACGGCACCGACCGCGGCGTGGACCTCGCCGGCGCTCGACGGGGCCGTCTACGGCGAGCCCCTCGTCTACGACGACCAGGTGCTCGTGGCCACCGAGAACGACACCGTCTACGACCTCTCGGCCGCCACCGGGACGGTGCGGTGGTCGGACCATCTGGCCACCCCGGCGGCGGCGGGGGCACTGCCGTGCGGGGACATCGCACCCACCGTCGGGATCACCTCCACCATGGTCGTCGATCCCGCCACCGACACCCTCTACGCCTCGGCCGAGACCGGGACCGGCGGTGCCGTCGGCCACGAGGTGTTCGCCATCAGCCTCTCGACGCACCAGGTGGCGTGGAGCCGCGACGTCGACCAACCGGGATGGACGGCGGCGGCCCAGCTCCAGCGCATCGCCCTGGGCCTGTCCGACGGCCACGTCCTGGTGGGCTTCGGGGGCAACGCCGGCGACTGCGGCCAGTACCACGGCTGGGTGGTCGGGGTGCCGGAGACGGGGACCGGTCCGCTCCTCGTCTACCAGGTCCCCACCGCCCGGGAGGGCGCCGTCTGGGCCCCGGCCGGGGTCACCGTGGACGCGTCGGGCGACATCTTCGTGGCCACCGGGAACGGGAGCGCCACCGCCGGGCAGCCCTTCGACCACGGGGACGCCGTGATCGAGCTCTCCCCCACCCTCACAGAGCTGTCCTACTTCGCCCCCACGAACTGGGCCCAGGACAACGCCGACGACGGGGACCTGGGTTCGACGTCTCCCGTCCTGCTCGGCAACGGCCTCGTCTTCGAGGTGGGGAAGGAGACGACGGCCTACCTCCTCGACGCCGCCTCCCTCGGAGGGATCGGGGGCCAGCTGGCGTCCCTCGACGTCTGCAAGTCGCTGGGCGGCAACGCCTACCAGGCGCCCGACGTCTACGTCGCCTGCCCCGACGCCGGTGCCATCGCCCAGGTCCGGATCGGTCCCGGGAACGCCATGGAGCGGGGATGGACATGGTCGTCGCCCACCGGTGGGGCGAGCTCGCCCACCATCGCCGGGGGTGTGGTGTGGTGCATCGATCTGAAGGCGTCGGTGCTGTACGGCATCGACGAGGCGACGGGCGCCACCCGCTTCTCGATCCCCCTCCGCGTCGGCACTCCGGAGCACTTCGCCGCGCCTAGCGTGGCCGGGGGCATGATCGTGGCGGCCGGCTCCTCGGCCGTCGAAGCGTTCCGCTGAGAGACTTCCCCTCCACCGGTCGAGCATCGGGAGCCATGCACGAATACAAGATCCTCGTCCCCCCGCCCCGGCGCCGTCGAACGGCTTGGGCCACCTGGATCGTCATCGTCGTCATCGTCGCCGCCGGTGCCACCGGTGCCTACGTGGCCGTCCGGCACCGAGACGACGGTCATACGGGAGGCCGGGGCCGGCGCTCGGGTGACGTCGCCGTGGCCAAGGCGCTCGCCGTGGTGTCCACCACGCCGGCCTCCGGCGCCACCGACGTGCCGTCGACCCAGGAGGTGGCCGTCCACCTCTCGCTCCCGGTGTCCGGCGCCGCCGGCATGCCGATGTTCAGTCCGCCGGTGAGCGGGTCGTGGACCCAGACCGGACCGAAGACCCTGGCGTTCAAGGCGACGGCACCGTTCATACCGACGAGCACCGAGACCCTCGTCGTCCCCGCCGGCGCCTCCGGTCCCCACGGCACGGGCGGCCAGGTCCTCCGGGCGCCTGTCACCATCACCTTCGCCGTGGCCCAGGCCAGTACGGAACGGCTCCAGCAACTTCTGGCGCAGCTGAACTACCTTCCCCTCTCCTTCACGCCGGCCGGGCCGCTCGAGTCGCCCACGGCCGCCGTCACCGCTCAGGCCGGCAATTTCGCGTGGCGCTGGCCGGGGACACCGTCGACGCTCACGGCGCTGTGGTCCGAAGGCTACGAGAACGTGATCACCAAAGGCGCCGTGATGAGCTTCGAGAACCAGAACGGTTTGACGGTCGACGGATTGGCCGGCACCCACGTCTGGTCGGCGCTGCTCTCCGATCTCGCCACCGGAAAGGTCGACGCCGATTCGTATACGTACGTCCTGGTCTCCAAGCAGCTCCCCGAGACACTGACCCTGTACGAGAACGGAAACCCGGTCCTGCAGAACATACGGGTCAACACGGGGGCGCCGGGGGCGGACACCACGGATGGGACCTATCCCGTCTTCGAACACGTGGTCAGCTCGCGGATGCAGGGGACCAATCCGGACGGGAGCACCTATGACGACCCGGCCGTCCCCTGGGCCAGCTTCTTCAACGGCGGGGATGCGCTGCACGGCTTCGTGCGCGCCACCTACGGGTCGCCCCAGAGCAACGGCTGTGTCGAGATGCCGATCGCCACCGCCGCCCGGGTCTGGCCCCTGTCACCGATCGGAACGCTGGTGACGGTGGTGGGGCCGGCCTCCTAGGCCGGCCCCAGGCGGCGGGCCACGTCGGCCAGCGCCGGCCGGTGTGACTCGAGGACGCAGCGGGCGAAGAGCCACGACAGGAGCCGGTCGGGATCGAGACCGAGGATCCCGGCCATCCGGTGGACGAGGGCGACCGGGTCGGCCCGGAGCCGTTCCTCGCAGTTCAAGAGGTGTTGGACCGCGTCGTAGGTGGGATCCCCCACGTAGGGCTTGGGGTCGATGGCCAGCCACGGCTCGCGCTCGGCCGCCAGGACGTTCCCGGCGTGGAGGTCCGTGCACAACAGGACGTTGCCCTCGGCGGTGAGCGGGAGGGTCCGCAACAGAGCCATCGCCTCCCGGACCAGGCCGCCGTCGAGTGGCGCTCGGGACGCGGCGTCCCGAACCTCGAAGGCGTCGGCCCACATCTGGCACATCTCCCGGAGCGGTCGGAAGGGGTGGCCCGGCGGAGGCTCGAGCCAGAGCCTCCGGAGAAGCGCACCGATGACGGTGTCCTGCTCCTCCTCGGGCCGCGACGAGAGCGCCGTCCCCGGGACGCACCTCTCGAGGAGGAGGGCGACGGTGTCGTCGAACTCCTCGCTGGCATGCAACCGGACGGCCCCGCCGCCGTCCCACGCCCGGAGGCCGGCGGCCTCGTGGGCCGCCTCGGTGTGGCGCCAGGCCAGTTTGAGGACGAGGTCGGGACCGCCCCCGACGACGGCGGGGGCCACCCATGCCGTCCGACCGCCGGGCTGGAAGGGCTGGCCCGGTGTGAGCGACCACTCCCGTTCCAGCCGACCGACCAATCCCGGCAGGGTCGTCATCCAGACCCGGCGGCGGTCGTCGTCGTCCTCCGCCGCCGCATCGACGAGGGCGCGGGGCAGGGGGAGTGCCTTCACGACCGGTGATCGTGGCGGACGGTGGCCGGCTCCGGACCGGCTACGCCGTCGGCACCCCGGCGTACGCCAGGGCCTCACTGCGGTCGTCGAAGCCGACGATCTCGACGACGCGGCCGTGGCGGACGGTGAGGACCTGCCAGCGCAGAGCGGAGCCGCCGCGCTCCTCCGCCGCCGGCGTCCCCTTCACGATCAGACTGACGAGGAGTCGATCGCCGAGAACACTCACCTCGGAGACCTGAGCACGGCCCCCCGCTTCCCGTCCCCGCTCGTACCAGGCCAGGACCTGGTCACGGTTGGAACAGGAGGGCCGGGACGCGCCCGGCGCCCCCCACGAGACGTCGGGGTCGAGCAGATCACGGAACAGAGCGGGGTCCCCCGCGGCCAGCGCCACCCGGGCCCGGCGGGCCAGATCCTCCATGGCCGCCGTGTCTTCGGGCATCGGATGTCCTCCCGGCATCAGACGTTCACCCGGGCCATGTGCTCGGCCGGGTAGCGGTCGCCCGCCGCCACCCCCTTGGGGGCCACCTGGTCGATGGAGGCGAGGTCGTCGGCGCTCAGTTCGACGTCGAGGGCGGCCAGGTTCTCCTCCAGGAAGGTCCGCCTCTTCGTCCCCGGGATGGGGACGATGTCGTCGCCCTGGGCCAGGACCCAGGCCAGGGCCAACTGCGACGGGCTGACGCCCTTGGCGGCGGCCAGCTCCCTCACCCGGTCCACCACGGCGAGGTTGCTGCCGAAGTTCTCACCCTGGAACCGCGGCGAGAAGCGACGGAAGTCCGTCTCGCCGAACTGGTCGGGGCTGGTGATCGTCCCCGAGAGAAAACCCCGCCCGAGGGGGCTGTAGGGAACGAAGCCGATCCCGAGCCGGCGCACGGTGGGAAGGATCTCGTCCTCCGGCTCCCGGGTGAACAAGGAGTACTCGGACTGCAGCGCCGTCACCGGGTGGACGGCATGGGCGCGGCGGACGGTCGCGGGCGCCGCCTCGGAGATGCCGAGGTGGCGGACCTTGCCGGCGGCGACGAGCTCGCTCATCGCCCCCCAGGTCTCCTCGACGGCCACGGTGGTGTCGACGCGGTGCTGGTAGTAGAGGTCGATGACGTCCACCCCGAGGCGGAGAAGCGAGGCGTCGCAGGCCGTCCGGACGTAGTCGGGACGGCCGTTCACACCGACGAAGGTCCCGTCGGCGCGGCGTTCGTTGCCGAACTTGGTGGCCAGGACCACCTCGGCGCGGCGCGAGGCGATGGCCTTGCCGACCAGTTCCTCGTTCACGAAGGGCCCGTACATGTCGGCGGTGTCGAGGAAGGTGACGCCGAGGTCGAGGGCCCGGTGGATGGTGGCGATCGACTCCGTGTCGTCGGCCGGTCCGTAGGACTGGCTCATCCCCATGCATCCGAGTCCTTCGGCCGAGACGACCAGTCCCTGGCCCAGTGTGCGCGTCTTCATCTCCGTGATCCCTTCTCGCGGTGACTGTTCTCGGTGTGACCGTCCAGGAGTGATCCGATGTCCTGGCGGTGATGGACGGCCTCGTGCACGGTGTGCCGTCCGATCCAGTCCACCGTCCGGACCTCCGTGGTGGGCCAGTGGTAGACGCCGGTGCGGCGCCAGCCGGCGTCGTCCAATCCCTCGAGGGTGATGGCCAGGGCGTCGGCGGCGGCGGTGATCTGCCCGGCCACCACCGCGGGGTCCTGGGCGTTGTAGCGCTCCTCCAGGACCCGCTCCTCACGCCGCATGGAGGCGAACTCCGGCTCGTCCTGCGAACAGGCCAGGAGGACCCGGTCCCTCTGGACGACGAGAACGTCGCGGACGTGGCAGCCGTACTCGAGGGCCGACCAGACTTCGGCCCGGGGCCGGCCCCGCAGTCGCTCCTCGTCCGTTCCCACCAGGACGTCGGCGTAGCGGACGGCCTCGGACCGCAACCGCGGTGCGATCTCCGGAGACCGGAGGGCGGCGTACGAGTACCCGCACCCGGTGCACGTCTCCATGCCCCGACCTTACCGACAGGGCCCGTCCGCCCGGCCCCGGGCTGCGGCAGAATGGCCCCATGGCCCCCCGTACGCCCTCGCTCGACAGCTTCACCACCCGGTCCACCCTCGCCGTCGGTGAGCGGAGCTTCTCCATCCACCGCCTGGGCGCCCTGGAGGGGCGGTTCGACGTGGCCCGGCTCCCCTACTCCATGAAGGTCGTCCTCGAGAACCTGTTGCGCCACGAGGACGGTCGCCACGTCCACGCCGCCGACATCGAGGCGGTGGCGGGCTGGGCGTCGCGCCAGGCGGCCGGCGCGCCGGCCGGCACCGAGATCGCCTTCACCCCCGAGCGGATCCTCCTCCAGGACTTCACCGGAGTCCCCGCCGTGGTCGACCTGGCCGCCATGCGCGACGCCCTCGTGGCCATGGGCGGCGACGCCACCAGGGTCAACCCCCTGGTACCGGTGGAGCTCGTGATCGACCACTCGGTGATCGCCGAGTCGTCGGGCCGGCCGACGTCGTTCGCCACAAACGTCGAGATCGAGTACCAGCGGAACATCGAGCGCTACGAGCTGCTCCGGTGGGCGCAGCAGGCCTTCGACGGTTTCCGGGTGGTCCCCCCGGGCACCGGGATCTGCCACCAGGTGAACCTCGAGTACCTGGCCCGGGTGGTCTTCGCCACGGCCGACGGCGCCGCTTTCCCCGACACCCTGGTGGGAACCGACTCGCACACCACCATGGTCAACGGCCTCGGGGTCCTGGGCTGGGGCGTGGGCGGGATCGAGGCCGAGGCGGCCATGCTCGGGCAGCCCCTCACCATGCTCGTCCCCCCCGTGGTGGGACTGCGGCTGACCGGGGACCTGCGCGAGGGGACGACGGCCACCGACCTCGTCCTCACCATTGCCGAGCTCCTGCGCCACCACGGCGTGGTGGGGAAATTCGTCGAGGTCCACGGGACGGGCCTGGCCCATCTCCCCCTAGAGAGCCGGGCCACCATCGGCAACATGGCCCCCGAGTACGGGGCGACCTCGGTGGTCTTCCCCGTCGACGAGGTCACCCTCGACTATCTGCGCTTCACCGGTCGCGACGACGAGCACGTGGCGCTGGTGGAGGCCTATACCAAGGAGCAGGGCCTCTTCCACCGGCCCGGGGACGACGCCCCCGTCTTCACCGAGAACGTCGAGCTCGATCTGGGCACCGTCGAACCGAGCCTGGCCGGGCCGTCGCGGCCCCAGGACCGTGTCCCGCTCTCGGAGACGAAGGCCGGCTTCGTCACCGCCGTCGACACCGCCCGGAGCAAGGCGGGCGAGGCGGCCGGCCGCCGCTCGGCCACCGCCACCCTCGAGGGCGGCGCCGTCGAGGAGATCACCGACGGCCACGTCGTGATCGCCGCCATCACCTCGTGTACGAACACGTCGAACCCGCAGGTCATGCTGGCGGCGGGGCTCTTGGCCGCCAAGGCGGTGGAACGGGGTCTGCGGTCGAAGCCGTGGGTGAAGACCTCCCTGGCCCCCGGATCACGGGTCGTCATGGACTACTACGAACGGGCCGGGCTGGTCGAACCCCTCTCCACCCTCCGCTTCGACCTGGTGGGCTTCGGATGCACCACCTGCATCGGGAACTCGGGTCCTCTGCTCCCCGGCGTCTCCGAGGCCGTCGGCGAGGGTGACCTGTCGGTGGCCGCCGTGCTCTCGGGGAACCGGAACTTCGAGGGCCGGATTCATCCCGACGTCCGGCTCAACTACCTCGCCTCCCCCCCCTTGGTGGTGGCCTACGCCCTGGCCGGCACCATGGACCTCGATCTCACCACCGAGCCCCTGGGGACCGACGGCGACGGCGCCCCGGTCTTCCTCCGCGACATCTGGCCGTCCTCGGCCGAGGTGAGTGAGGTCCTCCACTCGGCCGTGACGTCGGAGATGTTCCGCGCCCGTTACGGCGCCGTCTTCGACGGCGACGACTTCTGGCGCTCCATGGCCGTCGGCGGCGGCGACACCTTCGCCTGGAAGAAGGGATCGACCTACGTCCTGAAGGCCCCCTTCTTCGAGTCCACCGGCCCCGAACCGGCACCGGTCAGCGACATCGTGGGGGCCCGGGTGCTGGCCATCCTGGGCGACAGCGTCACCACCGACCACATCTCCCCCGCCGGTTCCATCCGGTCGAGCTCGCCCGCCGGTGTCTACCTGATCGACCACGGGGTCGATGCGTCGGAGTTCAACTCCTACGGCGCCCGGCGCGGGAACCACGAGGTGATGATGCGGGGGACCTTCGCCAACGTCCGGCTCCGGAACCTCCTGGCGCCGGGAACCGAGGGGGGGATCACGCGCCATCTCCCCGACGGCGAGGAGATGAGCATCTACGACGCCGCCGTCCGCTACGGCGCCGACGGTGTCCCGCTGGTGGTCTTCGCCGGCGCCGAGTACGGCTCGGGCTCGTCGCGCGACTGGGCGGCCAAGGGCCCCGCCCTCCTCGGCGTCCGCGCCGTGGTGGCCCAGAGCTTCGAGCGGATCCACCGTTCCAACCTGGTGGGGATGGGGATCCTCCCCCTCCAGTTCGCCGACGGCGAGACCCTCACCAGCCTGGGGCTGAACGGCGAGGAGACCTTCGACATCGTCGGCCTCGACACCTTCCGCGGGGGTGAGGTCCCGAAGGAGATCACTGTCCGCGCCGGTGACGTCGAGTTCAGTGCCCGCGTCCGGATCGACACCCCCATGGAGGCGGAGTACTTCCGGCACGGCGGGATCCTCCCCTACGTGCTCCGGCAGCTGGCCCTCTAACCGGCCGGGCCCTCCACGATCACCACCGGCTCCTCGGTGAGGACGAAGGCCAGCCGGTCGACGTCGAGGAACTTGGGGAGGTCGGCCCAGACGTCGGCGAAGTCCTTCTCGGCGATGTGCGCCTTGTACTCGTCCATGGAGGCGAAGAGCTGGACCGTGACCCCGTCGTAGCCGCCGTCGTCGCTCTCGCCGTAGTCGTCGAGGGGACGGTGGTGCTGCTCGTAGCGCACGACGTGGCTCCCGCTCCGGGTCGACGCCACCAGGGGACCGTGGTGGTGGCGCCAGTAGGAGTGGAAGTCCTCGGGTGACATCCCGTCCTTGCGCCGGACGAGGCAGGTGAGCGTGATCATCGGGTTCCTCCGTCCTCGGGCACGGCCGTGGACCGCGAGGTTGCCACGAACGGCCGGCGTCAGGTGACGGTGACGGTGACGGTCAACTCCTCCACCCCGCGGACCACGGTCAGCTCCACGGGGACGCCGGCTCCGGCGGCCTCGAGAGCGGTGGCCAGTTCGTCGACCGTGCCCACCGGGGTGCCGGCCACGGCGACCAGCAGATCGCCCTGGGTGATCCCGGCGGCGGCGGCGGCCCCGCCGTCCTCCACGGCGCGGACGAGGATCCCGTCGCGTTCGGGCAGCCCCACCGAACGGCGCAGACGCCGGGCCACCTGGGCGGGCGCCACGGCGATCCCCAGCCGGGGCCGGCGGGGCACCTCGCCGCGGCCCAGGGCCCCGACCCGCCGTTGCAGGTCCTCGTCGGCCGGGACGGCCAGGTAGAACCCGTCGCCGATCCGGTGGGTGTCGATCCCCACCAGTCTCCCGGCGCTGTCGACCAGGGGCCCGCCCGACGACCCGCGGGCCAGAGGAGCGGTGTGCTCGAGGGCACCGGCCACCTTCCGGCCACCGGGACCGCGGAAGGCCACGTCGGTGGCCGAGACGAATCCGACACTCACCCGCAGCCCGCGTCCGCCGGGGTTGGCGCAGCCCAGGACGGCATCGCCGACCCCCACCGGCGCCGTGCCCCACTCCAGGGCGGCGGCGTCGGCCGTGTCGACGGCCACCACGGCGAGGTCACCGTCGACGTCCACGCCGGCGGCCCGGCCCGGGGCCCGGCGGCCGTCGGCGAAGGTGACCACGGTCTCCTCGCCCCGCAGGTTGTGGGCGTTGGTCACCACCACACCGGCTCCCACCACGGCACCGCTCCCGCCCGCCCCCACACCCACCACCGAGGGTCCGACCTTCTCGGCCGCGCTCCGTACGGCGGCCGACAGTTCCTCCAGGACCTTTCCCATCTCCGTCCCTCCCGAGATCCGACGCCGACGGTCTCCACCCGGCGCCCTTCACTCTTGCCCGTTCACTAGTCACTTGCAAGTTACTATTAACTACCACAGAAAGGGAGACCGGGATGCACGGACGAACGGCGCTGAGCGAGGATGGGGCGGTGACCTCCGGGCTGGACGAGGCGATGGCCAGGGTCGGCGACCGGTGGACCCTCCTGGTGGTGGATGCCCTGCTGGAGAGGCCGCGCCGCTTCACGGAGCTCCAAGGCGACATCCCCCGGGTCGCCCCCAACGTCCTCACGGCCCGCCTGCGCCGCCTCGAGGACCAGGGCCTGGTCCTGGCCGTCCCCTATTCGGACCGGCCCCCGCGCCTCGAGTACAGGATCACCGAGGCCGGCCGCGAGCTGGCGGGGGCGTTGCGTCTCCTGGCCCGCTGGGGATCGCGGGAGTCGGGCGGGGAGGTGGAGGGGCCCCACCACCGGTCGTGCGGGACCGCCCTCGAGACCCGCTGGTTCTGCCCCACCTGCGCGCGGGTGGCCGACACCGACGACGACGATCTCTGCTGGGTCTGAGGTGCCGACGGCCCCGGGCACCCCGATCGACCTCGGGAGTGATCACTCCTAGAGTGAGGTCGTGGAGTACCGGGTCGAGGCGTTGGCGGCAGCGGCCGGGGTGTCGGTGGACACGGTCCGCTTCTATCAGGGCAGGGGGCTCCTCGACCTGCCCCGGCGGGTGGGCCGGGTCGCTCTCTACGGCGACGAGCACCTCGAGCGCCTGAGGCGGGTGAAGGCCCTCCAGCAGCGCGGCTTCAGCCTGGTGGTGATCGCCCGGATCCTGGGCGGCGAGCTCGACGAAGCCGACGAGGCCCTGGTCGAGGCGGTGGTGGCCGGCGGCGACGAGGCCGACGGGGAGCAGGAGGAGTTCTGGACCCTGGCCGAGCTGGGCCGGCGCGCCGGGGTGCCCGAGACGCTCCTCGAGGCCCTCGAGCGCGAAGGGGTCCTCGTCCCCCGGCACAGAAGCGGCGCCGCCCGCTACACCGAGGCGGACCTGGTGGCCCTGCGGGCGGGCTTGAAGCTCCTCGAGTACGGCCTGCCCCTCGGTGAGGTTCTCGAGCTGGCCCGGGCCCACGAGCAGGCGGCACGACTGGTGGCCGAGCAGGCCGTGACCCTGTTCGACCGCCACGTCCGCCAGGCCCGGCGCGGCGGCGACGGGGCCCGGGCGGCGGCCGAGACCGTCGAGGCCTTCCACGCCCTCCTCCCGGCCACGGTGGCCCTGGTGGCACACCACTTCCGGCGCATCCTCCTGGCCGTGGCCCAGGAACACATCGAGGCGGTGGGCGACGACGAGGAGCTGGCCGCCGTCCAGTCGGAGTCGGCACGACGTCTCGAGCCCCCGATGGCGGCCGACGGGTGAGGGGGACGCCACCGCCGGAGGCGCTCCCCCAGGGTTCGGACAAGGCCCGGGCCGTGCGCTCGATGTTCGACGCCGTGGCCCCGCGCTACGACCTGGTCAACCGCGTCATGACCTTCGGACTGGACCGGCGGTGGCGACGGGCCACGGTGGCCGCCCTGGACCTCCCCGACGGCTCGACGGTGGCCGACCTGGCCTGCGGGACGGGCGACCTCTGCGCCGATCTGGCCGGCGTGGGCCTGGCCCCCATCGGCTTCGACCTCTCGGCCGGGATGCTGGCCGCCGCCCACACCGCCGCCCCCCTGGTACGGGCCGACGTCGTCTCGCTCCCCCTCCCCGGCGCGTCGGTGGACGGGGCCACCTGCGGCTTCGCCCTCCGCAATCTGGTCGACCTCCGCGCGTTCCTGGCCGAGCTGGCCCGGATCGTCCGCCCCGGCGGGCGGATCGCTCTCCTCGAGGTGGCCGAGCCGACACACCCCGCCCTGCGCCTCGGTCACCGCTTCTACTTCACCCGTGTCGTCCCTCGGATCGGCGCCGCCCTCTCCGACGCCGGCGCCTACCGGTACCTCCCCCGTTCGGTCGTCTACCTTCCCCCCGTCGAGGCTCTCGTCGGGGCCGTGGCCGACGCCGGCTTCCCCGACGTCCACCGTCGGACCATGTCGGGCGGGGTCGTCCAGCTCCTGGTGGGGACGCGGTCGTGACGCCCGTCTCCCCCGTCACGGGCAGCCCCGTCGCCGGCGGCCCCGTCACCGGCGGCCCCGTCACCGGCACCAGGTTGGTGGCGACGACGGTGGCCCTCGAGACGGCCGTCGATCTGGCCCGGGTGGCCGGCGACCACGGTGTGCTGTGGGCCCGGTCGGGGGGGGTGAGCCTGGCCGGGCGGGGGGTGGCGGCCCGTGTGCCCGTCCGTCTGGGCGACGGTGGCCCGGCCGGCGGGGAGGTGGCCGCCTCGCTGGCCGCCATCGAGTGGGACGGCCCCCACCCCCCGGTGGCCGTCGGGGCGCTCCCCTTCGCCCCGTCGGGACGGGCCGAGATGGTGGTCCCGGCCGTCCTCGTGCGCCGCCTGGCCGACGGCTCGTGCTGGTTGACGGTGACGTCGTCGGACCCGGGCCCGGAGATCGACGGGATCCGGCGGCGGCTGGCGTCGGCCCCGCTCCCGACCGAGGCGACCGGACCGCGGGAGTTTTGGGTCCGCTCCGAGATCGACCGCGACGCCTGGTGCCGACTGGTGGTCGACGCCGCCTCCGTGGTGGCGGCCGGACGCCTGGACAAGGTCGTCCTCGCCCGCGCCGTGACGGTGGTGGCCGACCGGGCCTTCCGGCCCGTCGAGGTGGCCCGCCGGCTCACGGCGGCGTACCCCTCGTGCATGGTCTTCTCGGTCGCCGGTTTCGTGGGCGCCAGCCCCGAGCTGCTGGTGGAGCGGCGCGGCGAGGAGGTCCGTTCGGAGCCGCTGGCCGGGACGGCGGCCCGGACCGGCCCCGGCGGCGGGGACGACGAGTTGGCCCCGTTGCTGTCGTCGGCCAAGGAGCGCGGCGAGCACCGTCTGGTGGTGGACGCCGTCTCCGCCGCTCTGTGGCGCTACTGCGACGAGCTCACCGTGCCCCCGGTCCCGGCGCTGGTGCCCCTGGGGACGCTGGCCCATCTGGGCACGCGGATCGTGGGCCGTCTGCGCCGGCCCCTCCCCACGGCCCTCGACCTGGTGGGCGCCATCCATCCCAGCCCGGCCGTCGGGGGGACGCCGACCGACGCCGCCCTCGGCTACATCGGCGCCGTCGAGGGGCTCGAGCGGGGCCGCTACGCGGGACCGGTCGGGTGGGTGGATGCCCACGGCGACGGCTGCTTCGCCGTGGGCATCCGCTCGGCCCAGATCGAGGGACCCCGGGCCCGTCTGATGGCCGGGGTCGGCGTGGTGGCCGGGTCCGATCCGGCCGCCGAGCTGGCCGAGACCGACCTCAAGCTCCAGCCCATGCTGGCCGCCCTCGTCCGCCCCTGAGACGAGGTCAGACCGGCACCGCGTCGAGGGCGGCGCCCGCCGCCGCGTGGAGCTCGTCGTGGACGGCCACGTTGGCCGTCCTCTCGGTCCGGACCACGATCACGGTGATCCCGCCGACGTCGAGAGCCGACGCCACCGCCGGCCCCAGCTCGGCGGCGGAGGCGATCCCGGAGGCGGCCAGGCCGTGGACGGCGGCCAGGGCCACCAGGTCCACGTCGTGGGGGACGGCGAAGAGCCGCTCGAAGACGGCGGCGGGGAGCGAGGTGGCCTGGGGCAGGAACGAGAAGATCCCCCCGCCCCGGTTGTCGACCACCACGATGACGGCGTCGAGGCCCCGGCCGGCCGCCCCCACCAGGGCCCCGGCGTCGTGGAGGAAGGCCAGGTCCCCGAGGAGGCCGACCGTCGGCCGCCCCCCCGACCCGGCCGCCGCCCCCAGGACGGTGGACAGGGTCCCGTCGATTCCGTTGGCACCGCGGTTGGCCATGACCCGGACCCCGGCGCGCGGCGCGGCGTACCACTCGACGTCGCGGATGGGCATCGACGAGGCCACCACCAGAGCGGCGTCGGCGGGGAGCGCCGAGACCAGGGCCCGGGCCACGCCCGGCTCGGTCGGTTCCCGGTGGCCGGCGAGGACCCGTCCGAAGGCCTCCTGGGCCACCCGCTCGCCGTCGGCCCACAGCCGCGTCCAGGCCTCGGGCGCCGGGGCCGGGTCCTGCCCGGCCAGGGCGGCGCACAGGGCGGCCGGCTCGGCCGCCACCACCGTGGTGGCCGAGCGGTCGGGGTCGAACCAGGCGCCGTGGGCCTCCACCGTCACCTGGTCGGCCTGTGACGAGGCCAGCCACTGGGCCAGGACCCGGGAGGCGGGGAGGGCACCGAGACGCAGGACCGCCTCCGGCCTGCCCCGACGGGCGAACGGGTCGTGGCGCAGGAGGGCGTCGAAGGCGGCCACCGTGGCCGGCGCCGGCACCCGGGCGGTCGAGCAGGCGGCGGCCAGGACGGGCCAGCCCAGACGGTCGGCCAGCCGGTGGACGGAGGCCGGATCGCCGGTCCCGGCGCCCGCCACGATCACCCCGGACCGCCCCGACAGGCGTCTGGCCAGCCCCTCGACGCCGGGCGGCACCGACGCCGGGGCGGACCGGGCCTCGTGCCAGCCGGTGCCACCGGGGCGCCCGGGGGGAAGGGGCCCGGGGCGCCCCACCAGTGGCTCGCGGAAGGCCAGGTTGAGGTGGACGGGACCGGGCCGGCCCCCGCCACCGCGCGCCTCGAGGACCACCCGCGAGGCCAGCGAGCGCCAGCTGTGGGCCACGACCGGGTCGGGGACACCGGGGTCGGCCCGCCAACGGACGGCCC
Source organism: uncultured Acidimicrobiaceae bacterium (assembly GCA_963800065.1). Classification (GTDB taxonomy): domain Bacteria; phylum Actinomycetota; class Acidimicrobiia; order Acidimicrobiales; family UBA8190; genus CAWJFJ01. The sequence goes on from CAWCZO010000011.1 coordinate 724,727, forward strand.
GACCGTAGAGGTCGGCCTGCTCGATCGTCTGGGGGGAACCGACGCCGTGGGCCTCGGGCGGGCGGTCGGCGGTGACGACCACCAGGGGGATCCCGGCGTGGTGGGACTCGATCACCGCCGGGTGGAGTTCGGCGGCGGCCGTCCCGCTGGTGGTGAGCACGGGGGCCGGGTCCCCGGTGCGCAGCCCCAGCCCCAGGGCGAAGAACGCCGCCGACCGTTCGTCGAGGAAGACGTGGAGGCGGATCCGGGCGTCACCGGCCAGGGCCAGGACCATCGGCGTGGAGCGCGAGCCGGGGGCCACCACGGCGTCGGTCACCCCGGCCCGGACCCACTCGTCGACGGCGGTGGCGCAGAAGGTCGCCGCTACGTCCACGGTGCCACCATGGTGCCGTGCTCTACGCCGAGGTCGAGGGTCGGGGGCCCCGCCTGGTCCTCGTGCACGGCTTTACCCAGACCCGCCGGTCGTGGGGCCCCCTGGCCGCCGACCTGGCGGCCGACCACGAGGTGATCAGGGTCGACGCCCCCGGCCACGGCCGCTCGGCGGCGCTGGCCGCCGACATGACGGGGGGCGCCGAGCTGCTGGGCGAGACCGGGGGGAGGGCCACCTACGTCGGCTACTCCATGGGGGCCCGGCTGTGTCTCCACCTCGCCCTGGCCCGTCCCGACCTGGTGACGGCCCTGGTCCTGGTGGGGGGGACGGCGGGCATCGGTGACGCCGCCGAGAGAGAGTCCCGGCGGCGCCACGACGAGGCGCTGGCCGTCGAGCTGGAGACGGTGGGGGTGGCCGAGTTCGTCCGCCGCTGGCTGGCCCAGCCCCTCTTCGCCGGCCTGGACGGGGCCGCCGCCGGAGTGGACGCCCGACTCGAGAACACGGTGGCCGGGCTGGCGGCCAGCCTCCGACTGGCGGGCACGGGCGCCCAGGAGCCGCTCTGGACGCGCCTGTCCGAGCTGGCCATGCCCGTCCTGGCCGTGGCCGGGGAGCGCGACGACGCCTTCCGGGCCCGGGCCGGGCAGCTGGCCGCCGTCGTCGGTGGCAACGCCCAGGTGGCCGTCGTCCCCGGGGCCGGTCACGCCGCCCACAGCGAGGCGCCGGCCGACTTCCTCGCCATCCTGCGGCGCTTTCTGGCCCGGACCGACGCCGGCGGCGGCGGCCCCTAGCGCGCCACCCGTCGGGTCACCCGCCGGGACGCTCATCGGGCCCACAGCCCGGCGGCCAGCGCGGCGGCGAAGGCGAGCTGGAAACGGCTCGTCCGGCCCAGGGCCGCCACCAGACCGGGGCCCACGGCGCCGGTCCGGACCAGGCGCAGCGGCGTCACGGCCAGGGGGGTGGCGACCAAGGCCAGCAGGGCCCACGGCGTCGCCGCCACGGCCAGCCCCACGGCGCACAACGGGGCGCCGACCACCAGGGCGGCATAGAGCAGCCGGGTGCGCCGGTCGCCCAGGCGGACGGCCAGGGTGCGCTTACCGGCGGCGGCGTCGCCGGACCGGTCCCGGAGGTTGTTCACCACCAGGAGGGCGGTGGCCAGGAGGCCGACGGGGACCGAGGCGCCCAGGGCCAGGGCCGACAGACGGCCCTCTTCGACGTAGGCCGATCCGGTGACGGCGACCACCCCGAAGAAGACGAAGACGAAGACCTCGCCGAACCCGGCGTAGCCGTAGGGGCGGGGGCCTCCCGTGTAGGCCCAGGCGGCGGCCAGGCAGGCCACGCCGACGGCGATCAGCCAGGGCTGGGCGGCGGCGGCCAGAGCCAGGCCGGCGGCCCCGGCCACGGCCAGGCTGGCCAGCGCCGCCCGGCGGACGGCCACGGGCGAGGCCAGGCCGGTGGCCACCAGGCGGACCGGTCCCACCCGGTCGGCGTCGGTGCCGCGGACGCCGTCCTGGTAGTCGTTGGCGTAATTCACCCCGACCTGGAGGGCCAGGGCCACGACCAGGGCCACCACCGCCCGCCAGGCCCAGACCGGGCCCGCCCCGCCGGCCACCGCCGTTCCCACCAGGACCGGGGCCACCGCCGCCGGCAGGGTCCGGGGCGCGCACCCAGAACCCACCGGTTGCCGGCGATCCCCACGGCCCTAGGGTCGCCGGGGGAACCGGGCGAAGTCGGGGGCCCGCTTCTCGAGATAGGCGTCGCGGCCCTCGCGGGCCTCGGCCGACATGTAGTAGAGCAGCGTGGCGTCGCCGGCCAGCTGCTGGATCCCGGCCAGCCCGTCGTCGGCGGCGTTGCAGCCCGCCTTGATCATGCGCAGGGCGAGGGGCGAGTGGGTCAGCATCTCCCGGCACCAGGCCACCGTCTCCTCCTCGAGCCGGTCGAGGGGGACCACCGTGTTGACGAGGCCCATGGCCAGGGCTTCGGCGGCGTCGTACTGGCGGCAGAGGAACCAGATCTCGCGCGCCTTCTTCTGGCCCACGATGCTGGCCAGCAGGCCCGACCCGTAGCCGGCGTCGAACGAGCCCACCCGGGGACCGGTCTGGCCGAAACGGGCGTTGTCGGCGGCGATGGTGAGATCGCAGACCACGTGGAGGACATGTCCTCCGCCGATGGCGTAGCCGGCCACCATGGCCACCACCGGCTTGGGCGTCCGCCGGATCTGGATCTGCAGATCGAGGACGTTGAGCCGTCCCACCCCGGAATCGTCGACGTAGCCGTCGTCGCCCCGGACCCTCTGGTCGCCGCCGGAGCAGAAGGCGTCGGGTCCCTCACCGGTGAGGATGATGACGCCCACCCCGGCGTCGTCCCGGGCCGCCGTGAAGGCGTGACCGAGCTCGAACAGCGTCTGCGGCCGAAAGGCGTTGCGGACCTCGGGCCGGCAGATGGTGATCTTGGCCATCCCCTCGGCCGTGTCGTAGCGGATGTCGCCGTACCGGCCCGAACTCTTCCAGTCCGGGATCCCCTTCCCGCTCACCGACCGTCGACTCCGAGAGTGATCACTCGCATCATGGTCGGTACCGTAGCGGGCATGCTCCGCCTCGTCGCCCTGGCCGCCGCCGGCGGCTCCCGGTTCCCCGACCGTCTGCGGGAGGCCTGGGACGCCGGTGACGCCGTCCTCCCCGTCGATCCCCGGCTCCCCCGGCCCGCCGTGGACCGTCTGCTGGCCCGTCTGGCCCCCGACGTCTTCGTCGACGCCGACGGGGAACGCCACGGGGTCACCGGGGGCCGGCCCGTCGAACCCGGCGATGCCCTGGTGGTGGCCACCAGCGGCTCGACCGGCGAGCCCCGGGGGGTCGTTCTCACCCACGACGCCGTCGCCGCCTCGGCCGTGGCCACCTCGGAGCGCCTCGCCGTCGATCCGGGATCCGACCGCTGGCTCGCCTGTCTGCCCCTGGCCCACGTCGGCGGGCTGGCCGTCGTCACCCGGGCCCTCGTCACCGGCACCGGCCTGACCGTCCACGACGGCTTCGACGCCGACGCCGTCCAGGAGGAGGCCCGTCGGGGGGCCACCCTCGTCTCCCTCGTCCCCACCGCTCTGCTGCGGATCGACCCCTCCCTCTTCCGCACCGTCCTCCTCGGTGGCGGCCGTCCCCCCGACGACATCCCCGCCACCAACGTCGTCACCACCTACGGCATGACCGAGACGGGCAGCGGCATCGCCTACGACGGCGTCCCCCTCGACGGTGTCGAGGTGAGGATCGTCGACGGCGAGGTGCAGGTGCGCGGACCCATGCTCCTGCGGTGCTACCGGGACGGCGACGACCCCACCACGACGGGCGGCTGGTTACCCACCGGCGACGCCGGGGTCATCGACGGCACCGGGCGGCTGACGGTCGTCGGACGACGGGCGGAGATGATCATCACCGGTGGCGAGAACGTCTGGCCCCACGCCGTGGAGGAGGTGCTCGGCGACCACCCCCAGGTGGCCGAGGTGGCCGTGGCGGGGCGGCCCGATCCGCAGTGGGGCCAGCGGGTGACCGCCTGGGTCGTCCCCGTCGACGCCTCGCGCCCGCCCACCCTGCGGTCCCTGCGGGCCTGGGCGGCGGAGCAGCTCCCCTCCTACGCCGCGCCGCGCCGGTTGACGGTGGTGGACGCCCTGCCGCGGACCGCCCTGGGGAAGATCGCCCGTCACCGGCTGCCCGACGAGACGGAGTAGCGCTCGAGGAGGGCCGTGTCGCAGACGACGGGGCGGACCTCCAGCATGCCCCGGTGCGCCACCAGTGGCTCGGTGGTGACGTCGGCCGCCAACAGGGTGGCGGTGGCCAGGCCGCAGGCGAAGGGCAGGTCGGGCAGCGCGGCGGCCAGCGCCGCACCGGCGGCCAGCCCCACGGACGTCTCGAGCATCGAGGTCACGATGACCGGCAGGCCGACCACCTCCACCACCTCGAGGGCGGCCCGCACTCCGCCCAGGGGCTGGACCTTCACCACCACGGCGTCGGCGGCCTCCAGCCGGACCAGACGACGGGCGTCGTCGAGGTCTCGCACCGCCTCGTCGGCGGCCAGCGGGACGTCGACGCGGCGACGGAGCTCGGCGAGGTCCTCGAGCGACGCCACCGGCTGTTCGGCCAGCTCCAGGTCGTAGCGGGCCAGGGCCCGCAGCCGACGGAGCGCGGTGTCGAGATCCCAGGCACCGTTGGCGTCGACCCGGATCTTCACCCCGGAGCCGACGGCGTCGCGGACGGCGGCGACCCGGCCGATGTCGTCGCCGGCACCCACCTTCACCTTCAGACAGCCGAAGCCCTCTCCGACGGCGTCGAGGGCCCTGGTGGCGGCCTCGCCGGGGGGCACGGCGGCGATGAGGGCGTTGACGGGGATCTGGGGGCGGACCGGTGGGGGCCAGCCGAGGTGGGACGCCTCCTCGGCGCTGCGCCGGCACATCGAAGGGTCGCAGGGGAACCCGGGGAGAGGGGAGATCTCCCCGAAGCCCACCGGACCTCCCACGATGGTGGCCTGGCGGTGGCTCAGGCCCTGCCAGGGCTGCCGGAACGGCACGCGGATCGGCCAGCGGCGCGTGGGCGCCGATTCGTCACGGCCCCTGACGGTGGCGGTCAGGGCCCGAAGGACCCGTCAGTCGATGACCGGTGCCGTGACCGGTGGTGCCGGCCGACGTGGCCGACGCCCACGGTCATCGCTTGACGGTGAGAACCATCAAGCCCGTTGCATGGCCGAACGAGTTGGTCGCCGTGAAGGCCAGGGGGTAGGTGCCCTCCGACCCGGCGGCCGGGTGTCCGGACAGCGTGCCCTTCCCACTCCCGTTGTCCACGAACTTCACCCCCTTGGGGAGAGCTCTCGACTCGGTGATGGTGGGCCGGGGGAATCCGGTGGTCCTCACGATGACCTTCAGCTTCTTTCCGACCCTCGTCACCTTTGACCCCGGCACGATGACGGTGGGGGGGCCGTCCACCGTGATGCTCAGGGTCTGGGAGGCGCTCCCCACCGTGTTGGTGGCCTCGAGTTGCAGAGTGAACTGACCCGATTCGGTCGGGGTTCCGCTGATGGTGGCCGTGCCGTCGCCGTTGCCGTGGAAGGTGATCCCGGTGGGCAGGGCCCCGGACTCGCCCAAAGCGGGTACCGGGAACCCCGACGTCGTGACCGTGAACGAGGCCGCATGCCCGACGGTGAAGGAGGTCGAGGCGGCACTGGTGATGGCCGGTGCCTGGTCGACGGTGAGGGTGAAGGTCTGGGTGGCGGGACTGCCCACGCCGTTGTCGGCCGTGAGGGTCAGGGAATAGACACCGCCCGTCCCGGCGGCCGGCGTGCCGGCCAGGGTGGCCGTGCCGTCGTGGTTGTCGGTGAAGGTGACCCCCGTGGGCAGGGCGCCGGATTCGCTCAACGCCGGCGCCGGGAACCCGGACGTGCTCACCGTGTCGGTGAACGACGAGCCGGTCCGGGCGGTGGCCGAGGGGCTACTGGTGATGGCCGGCACGTCGTCCACGGTGAGGGTGAAGCCTTCACTGATGGGGCCGCCCCCGCCGTTGGCCGTGAGGGTCAGGGAATAGACACCGCCCGTCCCGGCGGCCGGCGTGCCGGCCAGGGTGGCCGTGCCGTCGTGGTTGTCGGTGAAGGTGACCCCGGAGGGCAGGGTGCCCGACTCGCTCAACGACGGCCCCGACAGCCCCGCCGTGGTCACCGTGAAGGTCCCGGCCTGACCGACCGTGAACGTCGTGGCGTCGGCGCCGGTGAAGGCCGGGCCCGAACCGACGGTCAGGGTGAAGGTCTGGGTGGCGGGACTTCCCACGCCGTTGTCGGCCGTGAGGGTCAGGGAATAGACCCCGCTCGTCCCGGCGGCCGGCGTGCCGGCCAGGGTGGCCGTGCCGTCGTGGTTGTCGGTGAAGGTGACCCCCGTGGGCAGGGTGCCCGACTCGCTCAACGCCGCCGTCGGGTACCCGGACGTGCTCACCGTGTCGGTGAACGGTGAACCGACCTGGGCCGTGGCCGAGGGGCTACTGGTGATGGACGGCGCTTCGTCGACGGTCAGGGTCAGGACCTGGGTGGCGGGACTGCCGACCTGGTTGTCGGCCGTCAGGGTCAGGGGATAGACCCCGCCCGTCCCGGCGTCGGGCGTGCCGGCCAGGGTGGCGGTGCCGTCACCGTTGTCGGTGAAGGTGACCCCGGTGGGCAGGGTGCCCGACTCGCTCAAGGCCGGCTCGGGGGTACCCGAGGTGGTCACCGTGTCGGTGAACGCGGAGCCGGTCTGCGCCGTGGCCGAGGGGCTACTGGTGATGGACGGAGCCGACCCCACCGTGTTCACCATCACCGACGAACCGGGCGCCACCGTCTCCCAACCCGAGTCGGTGGCGCCGTACTGCGGGCCGACCGAGACGGAGTCGACGCTCGAGCCCACGGGCATGCTCATGGGGACCTTGATGGCGGACGACCCGTGGTTGGTCACCGTCACCACACCGTTGTCCTCGGAGGCGTCGACCGTGCCGGCCGACAGGGCGTTGGCCCAGGTCGACTGCTCGTTGAGGACGGTGCCGATCCCTCCTTCGGTGAGCTGCACGTAGGGGGAGAGGGCGCTGAAGTACTCGTTGTACTCCGTCAGGAGCGGGTTGAGCACCGAGTAGAGCAGCCCGTCGCCGGTGGTGTCAGGCGTATCCGGCGGCGGCGCCGTGGGAGAGCCGGCCGGCGGCGTGCCCATGATGTTGGTCTGGTGGACGTAGGTCGGCTCGGGATTGTTGCTCAACATGTTCTGCAACATGCCCGAGACGACGCCGTCGACGATGTCGGCGAACGTGGCCGGCGCCGTCTCGCAGGTCGTCACGGAGGTGTTGACACACGATCCCCCATCGTTCACCGAGAGATAGATGGTGTTGTACTCGTCGACCTCCTGGGCCTCGGTCGAGGCGTTGTAGTAGATGTTGACCGGTTGGCGGGGCACGACCTGGGTGGTGCCGTCGACGAACGACGTACCGGCGGGGTACTCGGGCCCGGAGTAGCTGGTCCCGATGCCGAACTGATCGTCGGGTGGGTCCGGGTACGGCTTGGAGGCGTCGGCCCCGACGGCGGTGACCCCGACGGCCTCGAGCGCCGGGATGAAGTAGAGGTTCTGCTCCCAGGGCAACTCGTTGGCGTCCTGCGTCGTCGGTGGGGTCCACCCCGGCTCCGGCGTCGAGGCGGCTCCGTTGTCGACGAAGGTGAGCTCTTTCTCGCCGCCGCCGGTGACGTCGGTGGTGGAGACCGGGTCGCCGGAGCTGTTGTCGGGGAGGGTGGCCGACGGCGGGGTCGGATAGTTGCCGACGAGCGACCAGTCGTTGGACCCGGCCACCTCGCGGTAGATCAGATAGTTGGCGGCGTGACAGATCGCCTGCCACACGAGCGACACCGTCCCGCCCTCCGGGACGGTCACGGGGGCCGTCACGTAGGCCGACGACTCGTCGACGCTCGGCGGGTCGGAGGCGTTGAACTGGTCGGTGACGGCGTACTGATAGGAGCCGGCCGACAGATCCCCCCCGGTGGCGCTCACGTTCTCGGCGTCCAGATCGGGAGGATCGACCGTGGCCGGGTTGCCCGGCACCAGGTCGGGAAGCCCGGAGTGGTTGCCCGGCACGAACACCCCGGGGTTCTCCGTGCCCAGGGACAGCGCGTTGTCCGTCGACTCGGTGAGTCCGAGGCCACCGGTCCCCGGTGTCGCTCCCGGCGCCGCCGCCGCCCAGTTGGTGTTCTCGTTCAGCTCGGCCTCGATGTAGTTCTGGGTGGCGCAGCCGACGTCGAGATACGGCGTGTCGTAGGTGTGGCTGATCCAGCCGAAGTCGTCGGCATAGGGCTCACCGGTCGTCGGGTCGGTGGCCTGGAACTGGGCCAGGAGCGGGTCGGGACCAGGGGTGGGATTCAGGTACGAGTCGCCGTCCTGGTAGGCCACGCTGCCCCCGCCGTTGAAGAGCTGGTCGAGGCGGAAGTCGTTGGCCTTGGACCACTGTGCGGCATAGACGATGTCGGCGGCCGACATGCGCAGCGAGTCGGCGTCGGTGTAGTCGTTGGCGTGGTCGGCGATGCTCCAGGCGTTGTCCGGGGTGAAGGTGTCGTCGACGTCCATCTCGACGTAGTTGCGGGTGAGGCCCAGGTGGACGTCGTCGGTCACCCAGTCGATGAGGCTGGGGGCGAGGAGCAGCCACGAGGTGTAATGGGGGCCGTAATCGAACGTGATCACCATCTCGCTCACGCCCGACTGGAGCGACGTGTAGTCGGGGTCGGGGTGCTGGTCGACGGCGATGAGGGTGTCGCCGTTGGCGTCCTGCAGGAGGGGGGTGACGACGTCCCCTCCGGATGCCTGGACCGTCGACGGGTAGCCGAAGGTCGACGCGTCGAGGGGCACCGGTCCGGCCAGGGCGGGGAAGGCGGCCAGCCCCGCCGACGTCAGGGTGGGGGTGGTGTCCGACAGGTCAGTCGAGGCACTGGCGTCGTAGCCGAGTCCTTGCAGCCCCGGGTCGGGGTAGCTGTACCCGTCTAACTGGCGGACCCCGAACTCGCTCTCGTAGGTCCACAGGGGAAAGAGGGTCCCCCAGGAGAACTGACCGGCCGTCGGGATGAGGACCACCCCGTCGTAGAGGCCGTGGTTCGAGTCGTCGGGGTCGACGAGATTGGGCAGGGTCAGCGACCCGTCGGAGTTGGGCAGGACGAGGGTGTAGGGCACTCCCTCGGCCGTCAACCCGGACTCCCACGCCTGGGTCACGGGGTCGGTGTTCGACAGACCGATGAGCAGGACCCGGAGGTCGACCTGGGTCGAGGAATCGGCGTTGGCCGCCATCGAGCCGGTCGACACCACGGTCATCATCCCCGTCACGACGGCGGCCGACATGACCACCGCCGCCATGCGGCGCCACCGCAGCGGTACGCGTGCCCGCCTGAACATGGTCGACCTCCTTGCCCGCCCCCCCCCCGGAACCACGAGCCCGGCGCCGAGGGAGTGGCGCCGCCTGCCCGGATCGTAGCCCCGCGTGTCCCGACGCCGCTCGGGTCGGACCGGTCAGGGCGGTGACGACAGGGCCGATCCCCGCTCGATGAAGCGGCCGAAGACACGGCGGCCGGCCGCTTCGACCTCCCGACGCCCGGGCCCATCGAGAGTGATGCCGGCGGGCAGATCCGGCGCCCACCCCGCCGCCACCTCGTCGTCCACCTCCAGGTGGAACTGCAGGCCGTAGACCCGGTCGCCGTAACGGAAGGCCTGGTTCTGGTAGCGGTCGCTCGAGGCCAGCCGGACGGCCCCGGCCGGGATGGCGAAGGTATCACCGTGCCAGTGGACGACGGGCAGGCGGTCGCCCTCGGGCCCCAGAACGGGGTCGGCCCGACCCTCGATGTCGAGTACGACCTCGCCGATTCCGATCTCGGGGGCGGGGCCGGTGGTGACGTCGGCCCCCAGAGCGGCGGCCAGCAGCTGGGAGCCCAGGCAGACGCCGAGCACGGGGAGCCCGGCGTCCACGACGGTGCTCAGCCAGCGTTGCTCCGCCGCCAGCCAGGGGTACTCGGTGGTGTCGTGGACGCCCATGGGACCACCCATGACCACGACACCGGCGGCGCCGGACGGCGCCGGGAGCGGGTGGCCGCGGTCGAGCCGGACGACACGGACGTCCACCCCGGCTCTCCGAAGGACGCCGGCCAGGAGCCCGGGTCCCTCGGTGGCCGTGTGCTGGACCACGACCCAGGGCGGGCCGCCGTCGGTGGGCGAGGACATGGACGGCTGATCGTCAGGGGGTGGCGACGACCCGGAAGGATTCGGCCAGGCGTCCCTCGGCCAGGCCGGCGGCCCGGGCTCCGGCCGACAACCATTCGCGTAACCGGGCGTCCAGGCCCTCGCCGTCGCCCACCTGGCTGCGGTGACAGAGGAGGGCGGCGACCTTGCGATCGAAGGTGTCGGTGACGTCGACGACGCGGTTGGCACCGGGAGCCGCCATCATCCACAGCTCGGACACGGCGTGGGGCTCGAGCCCGTCCTCGAGGAGCTCGGGGTGGGCGAAAGGGTTGCGGGCGTCGGGATAGGCGGCGCAGACGGCCGCCTCCCCGGCGGCCAGGTGGTCCGGATGACTGGCCCCGATCCGGTCCCACATCCGCTCGGGCGACTGGCAGACCAGTCGTTGCGGCCGGTGGATCCGGACCTGGCGCGAGACGTCGCGACGCAGATCGAGGCTCGGGACCAGCCTCCCGTCGGGGTAGCCGAGGAAGGTGACGTCGGTCACGCCCACCTCGGCCGCCGCCGCCCGTTGCTCGTGGCGGCGGATGACAGCCATCTCCGGACGGGAGATGGTGCGGTCGGAGCCGCCGGCGTCGCCGTCGGTGACGACGCAGTAGGCGACGTCGATCCCCGCCTTCACCCAGGTGGCCACGGAACCGGCCACACCGAAGTCCACGTCGTCGGGGTGGGCCGTCACCACCAGGATGCGCTCCACCCCGGACGGGTCGTCGGACGGGATCATCGGACCGGGTGGGACGGGGTCGGCCATGGCGGCGATCCTACCGGCCGCTTTTCGTGGCCCGGCCGCCCTGGCCGAGACCGGCGGCGGCCAATCTGTCGAGCGCGTCGGTGACGGCGACGGTGGCTCGGACACCGAAGGATTCCCAGTCGCCGACGCCGGTTCCGAGCCCATCGGCCTCGTCCCAGAGGGAGTCCTCGAGCACGGAGAGCTCGGCCCGGACGGTGTCGAAGGCGCCGGGGTCACTGCCGACGGCGTCGCGGACGGCGGCGAACCGGGTCCAGACGTCGACGTCACCGACGGCTGCCGGCAACGGGACCCGGCGCCCGGACGACGGGACGGGGACGGGGACGTAGACCGAGACGCACGGACTGCCGAGGGCCACCCAGGCGCGCGCCGGGGTGCCGTCGTCAGCCGGGAGGAGGGCCACCATCGAGGCGGTGGTGACGGCTGTCTCCCCGGCGTGGAGACAGAGCGTCCAACCGGGACCGTCGGGAGAGACGGCATCCGGCGCCGGGGCCGGTGCCGGACGGCCCGACGCCTCCGTTCCGTGATCGCGAAGCGCCTTGACGACGGCCCGCGGATCGCAGGCCACGGAGCCCGACGACGAAGCCGACGCCACGAAGGCACGACCGGCGGCCAAGCGGACGTCGGCGAAACCGGTGGGCAGGTCGGGATGGCGCCAGTCGTCGACGTCGGCGCCGGCCGGGAGATCGGGCGAGGCGCGGGTCCAGTCGCGACGCAGGGTGAGGCGGTTCGAGAGCGCCGCCCCGCCGTCGACCGGGCGCGCCGCCCAGGTCCGGCCCGAGGTCTCGAGGATCCAGGCCGAGGTGGGGTCGGCGATGAGGAAGGACGACCAGTAGGACGAGCCGTGGACGCGGTCACCCACCCCGCCCTGACCGTGGGCGCCGAGCAGGGTCGTCATGGCCTCGAGGGCCTCGCCGGCCGTGGATCCGCGTTCGAGACCGAGCCGGACGAGGTCCATACCGAGCAGCGCCGGGGGGTGGCCACGGGGGTCGGCGGCGGTGAAGATCATCTCGTTGCCGATGGCCACCCGGTGCTCGTTCATCCCCTGCTCGGCCCCCCAGAGCCAGGTCGGGCGGGAGAGGATGGTGGCGAGCGCCCCGCCGTCGGGGATCTCGATGTACTGGGTGCGCAGGCCTTCCCCCGCCGTCCGGCGGGGGAAGGACCCGACGGTCTGGGGTTCGGACGGGGGGCGGTCCGAGTTCTTGGCGAAGAGGGTGACGCCGTCGCCGAGGAGGCAGAGGGTGTCACACACCGACGGTCAGGCGGCGCCCTCGTCGGCCTGCCAGCCCGAGAGGTCGGCCAGCCGGGGATCGTTGGAGAAGATCTCGTCGATGGGGGCCTGCAGGCCCAGGCGCTTCTGGATCCTCTCGACGTCGAGGATCTGGTCCCAGAGGACGAGGGTGGCGACGACGCCCTTGCCCCCGGCGCGGGCGGTGCGGCCCGAACGGTGGAGGTAGGCCTTGTGATCCTCGGGCGGGTCGTAGTGGACGACGACGTCGACGTCCTCGATGTCGAGTCCCCGGGCGGCCACGTCGGTGGCCACCAGGACGGGGAGCTTGGCCGAGGTGAAGTCGAGGAGGGCCTTCTCGCGGCTCGACTGGCGGAGGTCGCCGTGGATGGCGGCGGCCCGGACGTGCTCCCGCTGGAGCTGCTCGACCAGGCGGTCGGCGCCGCGCTTGGTGCGGACGAAGACGAGGACCTTCGACGCTCCCCGACAGATGGCGGCGGCCACCTTGACCTTGTCCATCTGATGGACGCGGAGGAAGCGGTGTTCCATGGAGTCGACGGTGGGGCGGGCCGACGCCACCTCGTGGCGGACAGGGTCCGTCAGGTGGCGACGGACGAGGCGGTCGACATCACCGTCGAGGGTGGCCGAGAAGAGCATGGTCTGGTGGCGCTTCTCGATCCGGCGCAGGACCCAGTCGACCTGGGGCAGGAACCCCATGTCGGCCATCCGGTCGGCCTCGTCGAGGACGGCGACCTCGACGTCGGCCACCGAGACCTCGCCACGGTCGGAGAGGTCGATGAGCCGTCCCGGGGTGGCGATGACCACGTCGACGCCCTTGTTGAGCTTCTTGATCTGCCGTTCGATGTCGGCGCCGCCGTAGAGGACGACGGCACGACGCCCGGTGGCCTGCGCCAGCGGCTCCAGGACCTCGGCCACCTGGATGGCGAGCTCCCGGGTCGGTACCAGGACGAGACCCCGGGGCCGGCGCGGGGCCGGGGTGCCCAGGCGCATGAGCAGAGGGAGGCCGAAGGCCAGCGTCTTGCCCGAGCCCGTCTTGGCCTTCCCGCAGACGTCGCGGCCGGCGATGGCGTCGGGGATGGTGATGGCCTGGACCGGGAAGGGGGCCTTGATGCCCTGGGAGGACAGGACGGCCACCAACTCGGGGGCCACCCCCAGCTCCTCGAAGGTGGTGGCCAGCACCGGTTCAGGCTCGGAGGAGTCCTCCTCGGAGGGACGTTCAATCGTGGTCGTCATCGTTCTCACTCGCTCTTCGTGTCCGGCGGCCGCCCATCGACCGCAGGGTGCGGGTCCGCCTCGGGTGGCTCCGAAAGCGCCCGCTCGAGGAGCGGGAACGAAGAGAACGGGTGAGGAAGACCCCGGTGCCGCAACCATGCTGCAGGCACGCGCCACCCAGTGTAGTAGCCCCCACCGCCGAGCGGGGTCTTTGCCGTGACCTTGTGCCATCGTGGGGCCAGAACCAGCCACCGGGGAGGACAGCATGGCCACACTCGACGCCGGGGACAGAGCGCCCGCCTTCAGCCTGCCCGACCAGGACGGCACCAAGGTCTCGTTGAACGATTTCGCTGGGCGGCCGGTGGTCGTCTACTTCTACCCGGCCGACGACACGCCCGGGTGCACGAAGGAGGCGTGCCAGTTCAACGACAACCTCAGGGCCTTCGCCGAGGCCGACGTGGCCGTGATCGGGATCTCCCCGGACGGAGCCGAGAAGCACGTGAAGTTCCGGACGAAGTACGGGCTCAAATTCCCGCTGCTGTCGGACCCCGGGCACAAGGTGATGGAGAAGTACGGCGCCTGGGGCGAGAAGACCCTCTACGGGAAGAAGACGGTGGGGGTGATCCGCTCCACCTACCTCGTCGGTGCCGACGGGAGGATCGTCCGGGCGTGGCACCACGTGCGGGCCGACGGGCACGCCGAGAAGGTCCTGGCCGAGGTGAACGCCTGACGCCGGTGGGTACCGTCGATCAGCTCTGGTGACGGGGACACCACCAGGAGGTGCGGCCGCCGACCGTGGACCGCAGGAGCGGGGCACCGTCGCGCGGACAATGCCCGCCGCTGTGTCGGGCGGGCATGAGATCTCCCATGTGCGAGCCGCCGCGGGCCGAGAGCTCGTCGAGGGTGACGCGTAGGTGGTGGTGGAGTCGACGGATCTCCGCCGGCGTCAGTGAGCCGGCCCGTCGGTGGGGGTCGAGTGAGGCGCGCCAGAGGATCTCGTCGGCCAGGAGGTTGCCCACACCGGCCAGTCGGCCTTGGTCCATGAGGCGCGCCTTCAAGGGCGAACCCGATCCGGCCAACGCCTCCCGGAGCTGCGCCCGGGTGACCGTCATGGCGTCGGGACCGAGGGCGCTCTCGTCGGGGTCGAGGACGACGCCGCCGAGGAGACGGGGGTCGTGGACGACGAGCGATCCACCGTCGGCGAAGTGGACGGTGAAGCGGTCCCAGCGTTCCCCGGTACGGCGACCCGAGTAGATGAGCTCCTCGACGCCGGCGTGGCCGTCGACGAGCAGCGAACCGGTCATCCCGAAGCGGATCCCGAGACGGTGACCCCTCGACGCCGTCGTCCCGTCGAGGTCGAGGAGGAGGAGCTTGCCCGTCCGGCGCGCCGCGATGAACGACGCTCCCACGAGGACACGGCGGAGCCGTCGCGGGGAGCTCTCACCGCGGACGAAGCGGGGGTCGTGGACCGTCACCGACGCCAGCGTTCGGTGCAGAGCACCCTCGGCCCGGCGGCGATAGGCCTCCACTTCGGGCAATTCCGGCACGGGGCACGACGCTACTGTGGGCCCCATGCCCCCCGAGAAGCTGCACTGGGCCGACCTCTACAAGGAGGTCGTGACGTCCGGTCTGTGCACCGGGTGCGCCGCATGCATCATCGTCTGCCCCCATGACGTCCTGCACTACAACGACGGCGACGGGATCTACCGGCCGTGGAAGGTCGAGGAGGACGGGGGTCCCACCGACTGCACCCACGGGGTGAAGGGCTGCACCATGTGCACGCGGGCCTGTCCCCGGTTCCGGACGTGGGAGACGGAGATCGACACCTTCATGTTCGGGCGCGAGCGAAACGCCGACGAGGTGGCGGGGATCACCGGCGACATCCTCCTCGTACGTGCCGCCGACCCCGATGTGCGCGACAACGGCCAGGACGGCGGCCTGGTGTCGGCCCTGTTGATCTGGGCCCTCGAGCACGACGTCATCGACGCCGCCCTCGTCTCCGCCCTCGAGGGCGACGGGACGTCGTGGAAGGCGGTGCCGGCCGTGGCCCGGACGCGCCAGGAGGTCCTCAGGACGGCCGGGTCGCGGTACACCTACTCGGCCAACACCCTGGCCTACGCCGAGGCGGTCGAGGGCGGGGCCGAGAAGATCGCCCTGGTGGGGATGAGCTGCCAGGCGTCGGCGCCGGCGGTGATGTCGGCCCGGAAGGCCGGAAAGGTGGCCCGCCGGCTCTCGCTCTCGATCGGGCTCCTCTGTTCGAAGACGTTCGACGACGCCATCTTCGAGGACCTCTTCGAGACCAAGTACGGACTCGAACGCCGGACGATCGAGAAGATCAACATCAAAGGCGTCTTCCAGATCTGGACCCGCGACGGCGGGTACCACGAGGTGCCGTTGAAGGAAGGGCACGCCTGGACACGCGAAGGGTGCAAGGCGTGCCCCGACTTCGCCGCTGAGCACGCCGACATCTCCACCGGTGGGATCGGCGCCTTCTCGGACTGGACGCTCACCATCGTCCGGACCGACCAGGGCCGCGAGATCATGGCCGGGATGATCGCCGACGGGGTCGTCGAGACGAGGCCCGGCGACGACGACCCGGGAGCCATCGAGCTGCTGCACAAGCTGGCCCGGGTGAGCCGGCGGCGGTGGCCGGCCACGGCCGTCGACGCCCCGCGCCGGATGCCCGCCCCCACCTGAGGGACCGCCGACATTCACGGCGGTGCCTAGCCGGGGCCCACGATCTCCTTGGCCCGGGCGAAGACGGCGTCGAGCATCGGCTCGGTCAGCTTCTTGGTGTTGGTGTTCTGCCGGCTCGGATGAAACGAGCACAATAGAACACGTCCGTCGGGGATCACGGCCTCGGTCCCGTGGCCGAAGCGAGGACGGGGCCGCAGTCCGAGCTCGGTCGTCATGACCTTGAAGGCGAACTCTCCGAGGACGAGGACGACTCTCACCTCTCCGAGCAGAGCGAGCTCGCGCCGGAGATACGGGGCACAGGTGTTCCGCTCCTGGGGTGTCGGCATGTTCTGCGGCGGCGCGGCAGCGGACGGCGGAGCATACGTAGGCGTCGGACAGCTCGAGACCGTCATCGATGGAGTCGCTCGTCGGCTGATTGGCCAAACCGGCGCGGTACATGGCGGCGAAGAGCCAGTCTCCGGAGCTGTCACCGGTGAAGACCCGGCCCGTCCGGTTGGCACCGTGGGCCCCCGGCGCCAGCCCCACCACGGCGATGCGGGCCGAAGGATCGCCGAAACCGGGGACGGGTCGGCCCCAGTACTCCTGGTCGGCATAGGCCTTGCGCCGCTCCCGGGCCACCTGCTGGCGCCAGGCGACCAGGCGCGGGCAGAGCCGGCAGGCCACGATCTCCGCCGTCAGCGCGGCGAGCTCGCCCCCGCTGTCGCCGGCCTCCGGGCCGCGAGGAGGCGACGGGGGGTGCACGGCCGACAGCGTACGATGACCCGGCGTGCCCGCTCGACGTCATCCGGCCCCCGCCGTTGCCCTCCTCGTCCGTCACGGGCGGACGCCGACGACGGGAACGGTCCTCCCCGGACGCGCTCCGGGCCTCCACCTCTCGGAGGTGGGTCGGACCCAGGCCGAGGCGGCCGCCGAGCGGATCGCCACCCTGGGGAAGCCTCCTGTCGCCGTCTACGCGTCGCCGCTGGAGCGGGCGGTGGAGACGGCCAGGCCCATCGCCTCCAAGTTCGGCTTGCGGGTGCGGATCGACAAGGGTCTTCTCGAGTGCGACTTCGGTGACTGGACGGGAAAGAGCCTGCGCCTCCTGGCCCGTCGGCGCGAATGGCGGACGGTTCAGCTCCTTCCGGCCTCGTTCCGGTTCCCGGGAGGGGAATCGTTCGCCGAGATGCAGATGAGGATGGTCGACACGCTCGACCGTCTGGCCGGGCGCCATCGGGGGGGGACGTTCGTGGCCGTCTCCCACGCTGATCCCATCAAGGCGGCGGTGGCGGCCACCGCCGGCGTGCCCCTGGACCTGTTCCAGCGGCTGGTCGTGTCCCCGTGCTCGGTCACCGCCCTCGTCCGCGACGAGTTTGCCAACCACGTGCTGTGCGTGAACGCCACCTCCCTCGGGGATCTGGCCCTGTCATGAGCCCGGCCCTCGACCTCGGTGACCTCGACCTGTTCACGGTGGGGACCGAGGGACCCACGGGCCGCCGCGTCTTTCTCCTGCAGTGCCGGAGCGGGGCCACCCTTCTCACCTTGAAGGTGGAGAAGCAGCAGGTATCGGTGCTGGCCGAGTACCTGGGACGACTGCTGACCGACCTCGAGCGACCGGGCGCCCTCCCCGACCAGCTCGACCTGGTGGAGCCATCGGAACCGCACTGGGTCGTCGGCACCCTCGGGGTGAGCTACGACGACGACACGGACCGGATCGTCCTCGTGGCCGAGGAGCTCGTGGCCGAGGACGAGGAGGGGGACGTGGCGCGCTTCACCGTCACCCGTGAACAGGCGGCGGCCTTCGCCATGCGCGCCACCTTGCTGGTGGAGGCCGGACGGCCCCCCTGCCCGTTGTGCGGGCTCCCGCTCGACCCCACCGGACACCAGTGCCCGAGGACGAACGGCCACCGGCCACCGACCTCGTGAGCCTCCTCGCCGAGGGCGAGATCGAGGTCGTCGGCCGGATGCCGTGGAGCTCCAACCAGACGTTCCTCGTGACCTGCAGCTCGGGGGAGCAGGAGATCGGGGCCATCTATAAGCCCGAGCGCGGCGAGCGCCATCTGTGGGACTTCCCCGGGGGGATCTACCAGCGCGAGATCGCCGCCTACGAGCTCTCGGCCACCCTCGGCTGGGGCCTCGTCCCCGAGACGATCGCCCGGAGCGACGCCCCGTTCGGCGTGGGGTCGCTCCAGCGGTTCGTGGATGCCGACTTCTCACAGCACCACTTCACCCTGGTGGAGGACGAACGCCATCACGACCGCCTGCGGACCATATGCGCTTTCGACGTGGTGGCCAACAACGCCGACCGCAAGAGCGGGCACTGCATCCTCGGCGACGACGGGACCGTCTGGGCCATCGACCACGGTCTGTGCTTCCACCGGGAGCCCAAGCTGCGCACCGTCATCTGGGAGTTCGCCGGCGAGGAGCTTCCGGCCGCCCTCCTCGACGATCTGGTCGCCCTCGACGACGCCCTGCCCGGCGCCCTGGCCGACCTGCTGTCGCCGGCCGAGATCGAGGCCTTGCGCCGCCGGGCGCGGCGGCTGGTCCGCAGCGGGCGGTTCCCCGAACCCGACCCCGACTCCTACTGCTACCCCTGGCCGCTCGTCTGACGGGCCCGAGGCGACCGGTTCAGCGGGTGGGGACGAAGAGCTCCTCGAGACGCCCGCATCCGGCGACGACATCGGTCCAGGCGGTGGCGTCGAGGGCCACCAGAGCCAGTGCGGCGGTGGGGAACCCGGCCTCGAGACGCCGCCGGCCGTCGGTGTCGTCGGTCGAGACGAGAAGCAGCGCCAGGTCGTGGAAGGCGGGGTTGTGGCCCACGATCATGACGGCCCGGACCTCGTCGGGAAGGGCACGGAGCCGGGTCACGATGTCGTCGGCGTCGGCCTCGTAGAGCTGGCGTTCGATCTCGAGGGCGACACCGGCGGCCAGCGCACCGTGGGCGACCTCGGCCGTCCGCAGGGCGCGGACGGCCGACGAGGAGATGACGACGTCCGGTGTCGGTGCGCCCGCCGCCACCCGGTCGGACAGGTGGGCGGCCACCTCGGCGCTCTGCCGACGGCCGCGTCCGGTGAGCGGGCGGCTGTGGTCGTCGCCGTCGGGTCCCTTCGACGCCGCCTTGCCGTGGCGGAGGATCCAGAGGTACTTCACCGTCAGCGGCCGGGTCGGCAGCGGGGGACGAGGATCAGCCGCGCGCCTTCAGGGCCTCGATCAACTTCGGGACGACCTTGTGGACGTCCCCGACGACGCCGAGATCGGCCACCGAGAAGATGGGGGCGTCGCGGTCCTTGTTGATGGCGACGATGTTCTTCGAGCCCTTCATCCCTACCAGGTGTTGGGTGGCGCCGGAGATCCCGCAGGCGATGTAGAGGGTCGGCTTCACCGTCTTGCCCGTCTGGCCCACCTGGTGCGAGTAGGGGACCCAGCCGGCGTCGACGATGGCGCGGCTGGCGCCGGCGGCGCCGTGGAGGAGCTTGGCCAGCTCCTCGACCATGGCGTAGTGCTCGGCCGACCCGAGGCCCCGACCGCCGGACACCACGACCTCGGCCTCGTCGAGCTTGGGGCCGGAGCGCTCTTCGACGTGGCGGGCCAGGACCTTGGCCGTGTTGGAGGACCCGAGGTCGGGAACCGGGGCGGGAACCACCTGGGCGGCGGCCCCGCCGGCCGACTCGGCGGTGAAGGACTTGGCCCGGACCACGAAGATCCAGGGGCGCCCGCCGGTGAAGCGCGCCGTGGCCACCTGGGCCCCACCGAAGAGGCCGTGCTGGGAGCGGATCTCGTCGCCCTCCACCGTCAGCCCGACCACATTGGTGATCACGGGGCTGTCGATCTTGGCCGACAGCCGGCCGGCGATGTCGCGTCCGTCGTAGGAGGCGGGGATGAGGATGACGTCGGGCCGGTCGCCGGACTCGATGAGTGCGGCGATGGCGCCGGCGACGGGCGAACCGGGTAGGGCGTCGGAGAGGTCACCGGCGTCGTAGACGGTGGTGGCACCGAAGTCCCCGAGCGCGCCGGCCACCGATGCGGCCCCGCCGCCCCAGGTCACCGCCGCCACCGAGGAACCCAACGACCGCGCTTCGGTCAGAAGCTCGAGGGTGGTGCTGGTGGGGGATCCGTCGGCCATTTCGGCGAGGACCCAGATCTTGTCGATCGACATCGTGTGTGCTCCTGAGAGTGGTTGTGGTGCGCGACGTGGGTGTCCGGGCGATCAGCGTCCGGTGGTCAGACCAGCTTGAGCTGCTCCAAGAACCGGATGATGCTCTCGAAACCGTCGCCCTCGTCCTCGACGATCTCCCCGGCCTTGCGCTCGTCGGCGGCCGAGACGTCGGTGACCTCTTGACGCGATCCGCTCGCCCCCACCTGGGCCGCATCGAGACCGAGGTCGGCCACCGTCAGCTGCTCGAGCGGCTTCGACTTGGCCGCCATGATGCCCTTGAAGGACGGGTAGCGGGGCTCGACCACACCGGCGGTGACGGTGACCACCGCCGGGAGCGGGCACTCCACCTCGTCGTAGCCCGCTTCGGTCTGGCGGTCGACGACGACCTTTCCGTCACCGACCGAGACCTTCTTGGCGAACGTGATCGAGGGTAGGCCCAGAAGCTCCGCCAGCTGGACCGGGAACGTCCCCGTGTACCCGTCGGTCGACTCAGTGGCGGCGATGATGAGGTCGGGTTCGGCCCGGGCGACGGCCTTGGCCAGGACCTTCGCCGTGGACAGGGCATCGGAGCCCCGGAGGGCGTCGTCACTGACCAAGATGGCCCGGTCGGCCCCCATGGCCAGGGCCGTCCGCAGGCCGGACGTCTCGGCGTTGGGGGCCATCGACACCAGGGTGACGACATCGCCGCCGGCCTGATCGGCCAGTTGGAGGCCCATCTCGACGCCGTAGGCGTCGGAGTCGTCGAGGATCAGCTTGCCTTGGCGGACCAGGGTCCGGGTCTCGGGGTCCAGCTCCTGCGGTGCGGCCGGATCGGGGATCTGCTTGACACAGACGACGACGTTCATGGCCGCGATTGTCCCCGAGGATGGGCACGTCGGACCAATCCGGTCCGCACCCAGGCTCGTTGACGGCCCGGCGTCACCCTCGGCCCAGGGCCGCCAGGGCGTCGGTGACCCGGTCCGTGATCACGACGTCCACCCCGGCGGCGGCCACCGCCTCCACGTCGTGGCCCTCGTTCACCGTCCAGGTGGCGACGCTCATCCCCATGCCGTGGACCAGGGCCACCAACGCCGGGGTCACCTGGGTGTGGAACGGGTGGAGGGCGGCGCACCCGATGGACAGGGCCCGGTCGGCGGCCTCGGAGGCGTCGAGGGAGGGATGGACGAGCAGTCCGGTGGGGACGTCGGGGCCGTCGCGGTGGACGACCGCCAGGGTGGCGGACCAGAACGACGAGACAATGACTTGCGCCGGGCCCCGCCCCGGTGTCCGGGAGAGCGATTCGAGGGTCGAGACGACCTCCGTGGCCACGGTCTCGGCGGGGTCGAACCCGGGCTCCACGGGGGCGTTCTTCACCTCGACGTTCACGGCGGCGCCGCCACAGGCCTCGAGGGCCTCGTCCAGCCCCGGCACCCAGGAAGGCAGCTCGCCGGCCCGCAGGGCGTGGATCTGTCCGGCGCCCTCGATCTCGGCGTCGTGGTGCACCACCAGGCGCCCGTCGGACGTCCGGCGCACGTCGAGCTCCACACCGTCGGCTCCCAGGCGTAGCGCACCGCCGAACGCCTCCAGGGTGTTCTCACGCCACGGACCGGTCCCCCCACGGTGGGCCAGGACGGTCACGGGCTGCTGGTCCCGCCGGCGGGGCCACGTCACTACCTCGTCGACCATGTCGGGGATTGTCTATCTGGCGTACCCAAACAGCGACGAAAGCGCTCGGTGCCCACGGGGTGGTCGCCAAAAGTGACGAGGAGATGCTGGCACTCGCAAGGACTGACTGCTACCGTTTTCACAAGTTCACAAGAAGAACGAAGGCCACTCCAGGGCAGGAGTGGCCTTCGGAACTGACCGACTCGGGATACGACCCCGGACGGCCCGATGGAACTGGTTTCATTGTACCAGGCCAGAGGACCACTTTGGAGCCGCCCCTTCGCCGGGCGGCTCTTTTCGCGTGGATCGGAGGAGGGGTGGCAGAGCGGACGAATGCAGCCGCCTCCAAAGCGGTAGTACCTCGCGGTACCTCGGGTTCGAATCCCGGCCCCTCCGCACAGGGGACTGAAAACGGGGACCCACAAAGGGTCCCCGTTTTCACGTTTTAGTCCACCTTCGTCATTTCGCTCCTCCAATGTGTTCGGGGTTCCATGCCCAAACGGAAGAGCGGACTTAGCGGTACCTCGCGGTTCCCAGAGTATCGGCGCGCTGGTCGCCGGAATCAAGACTCCCAGTGGACAAATCAGTGGATAACCCCCCAAAAACCCACTCTGACCTCCACTTCCGCTGTTACACCCTCCTGCGAGAATGGGGGCATGGAGATGAACCTGAGCACCCTCGCAAAGCACTTCTCGGACGAGGGTGCGGCCTGGGAACTGGTGGAGTCGATGCGGTGGCCGAATGGCCCCGTATGCCCCCACTGTGGCGACGTGGGCCGTGCCTACTTCCTCAAGCCCCGCAACGGCGCCCGGACGACCTCCACGGGCAAGGTGACCTATCGGCGCCTGTGGAAGTGCAAGGCGTGTCGGAAGCCCTTTTCCGTCCTGGTCGGGACCATTTTTGAGCGGTCCCAGGTTCCTCTGTCGAAGTGGCTCTTGGCCCTCTACCTGATGTCGGCCAGCAAGAACGGGGTAGCGGCCAACGAACTTCGCCGCACCCTGGGCGTCACCCAGCCGACTGCGTGGTTCATGCTCCACCGACTGCGCGAAGCGATGCGGGTGGCGTCCTTTGAGACGATGCGAGGCACGATCGTGGCCGACGAGACGTACGTCGGCGGCGACCCCCTCAAGATGAACGCCAAGGCCAGGGCGCGCTGGAACGGCGAGGGGGTTGATGGCACTCCCATCGTTCCCGGCAGTCGGCCGAACAGCCACACGGACAAGACACCCGTTTTCTCGCTCATCAACGCCACCACGGGCGAGGTCCGCTCCCAGGTGGTGGCGAACGTGGATGGCGTCACCCTCGGCAAGATCGTCCGGGAGAACGTGGACACCGCCGGGAGCGTCCTGTGGACCGACGAGGCCAGGTTCTACGAAAAGCTGGGTCGGGAGTTCATCGAACACGCAACGGTGAACCACTCCGAGGACGAGTACGTGGGCGCCCGTGGACAGACCACGAACCGGGCCGAGGGGTACTTCTCCCAGCTCAAGCGGTCGATTGATGGGACCCACCACCACGTCAGCCGGGAGCATCTTCACCGGTACGTCACCGAGCACGACTTCCGGTACTCCACCTGCAAGATGAGCGATTCCGCCCGTATGCAGCGCATCATGGAGCAGACCGAGGGTCGTCGTCTGACGTATCGCCGGGTGACGGCGGCGTGATCTGGTATTGCCAACTGCCAGTCGCGGCGATTTCGCCGCTCTCGACAAGGCGCTTAAGGCCCTCTTCGCAGGCCAGTTCGTGCATGGGTTCGTAAATCGGATTACGGCCCTCCCGCGTTGCGGCGGTATTGGTCAGAACGGAACCGAGGACTTGATGGTCAAAATCGTCCCTGGAATCGCTGATCTGAGCGATCGCCTGACGAAGTTGATCGACCTGGTAGTCGACAGGGGGTAGAAGTGGAATCGCACCGCCGGTGCCAGCGTTCCGGGCCTCCAGGGCGTGGCGATGCAGGTCCAACGCCCGAATGAGATCCCGGTTCGGGTCCTGGTGGAACGGATTCAGACGACTAAACCGATGTGGTTGCTCTTGGCGCCGATGCTCCTCTTCACGTTCCCGTGTCGCCAACTTGTTATCGGGCAACAGCTCGGGCTTGACCATCGCCAAGACGAATAGGCCCATCCCGGCAATTGCGAGGACGACGAACACATAGACCGGCCAAAACGGACGCGGATGCCCAGGCGGGGGCACCGGGGCGGCCGTGTACCAGGTGGCGGCGAGCCCTAGCATCCCGACGAACACGACCATGCCGGCCGTGGCCCACGTCGCACGGCGCCACTCCACGCTAGGCGTCCTGCTCCGGTTCCTCCTCGTCCTCCAGGTCGTCCGGATCGACCTCCAGAACACGCTTGAGGTTCTCCTCGAAGGTCCCTGGGACCGAGAAGGTCTCCTCGTCGTCGGGGTCGGGCATGGCGCTCCTCACGGGTCTGATGCCAGGGTACCGGGAGGGGGGCCACGACCGGGACTCGCATCCGGTGGGTACGCCAGATAGACAATCCCCACCATGTCTCGCACCTTTCCTGCTGTTTCACGCCTTTTCGGTCTCTATGACGTTTGCAGGGGCCGGAGCTTGGGACTAGTTTCACTAACGGTCAATTCACAGGAACACCCCACCCCTGTGGCCCCTCATGTGAACTGAGTCACAAGTTCTGCACCCCCCCGCGGGCGCACGGCATCCGGAGGAAGAGCATGGCACTCATGTGGAACCGGTCGGTCGATTGGGACGCCGATGACTGGCGCAACCTGGCCTCCTGTCGGCACACCGAACCCGATCTCTTCTTCCCCGTGGGCACCACCGGCCCGGCGATCGAGCAGATCGAGGCGGCCAAGCGGGTCTGCCAGGCCTGTGAGGCGAACGAGCCGTGCCTCGAGTTCGCCCTCGCCACCAACCAGGAGTCGGGGATCTGGGGTGGGACCTCCGAGGAGGAGCGCCGCAAGCTCCGCAAGGCGTGGCTGGCGGCGCGCCGGCGGGCCTCCTGACGCACCCCACGACCTGACGCAGCGTCAACCGGAGGCGCCGTCGACCGGAGGCATCGTCAACCGGCGCCCGGACGCTCGCCGTCCCCTCGACCACGCTCAAGACCACGGCCCGGCCGACCGACACTGAAAGGGTCGTGATGGGTGCGCCAACGCGCCCCGTCGTCCCGCTCCGAGCGAGATCAGGGGGAAGCCCGGTGAACCTCGATGAGGGCCTACTGCGCGGAGCGGACGTTCTCGTGGTCGACGACGAGCCGGCGAACGTCGCCCTCGTCCAGTCCATCCTGGAGCGCAACGGCTTCACCAGGATCCGCAGCACGACGGACCCGCGGGAGTTCCGGACCCTCTTCGACGACACCCGGCCCGACATCGTCCTGCTCGATCTCCACATGCCCCACGTGGGCGGGCTGGAGCTGGTCCGTGAGATCGGTGGGCTCCTGGAACCCGACGAGTACCTGCCCGTCCTCGTCCTCTCGGCCGACGTCACCGCCAAGGCCCGGCGCGACGCGCTCAGTGCGGGGGCGACGGACTTCCTCACCAAGCCCTTCGACACCACCGAGGTCGGTCTGCGTGTTCTCAACCACCTGGAGACCCGACGGATCCACCTGCGCCTCGACGGGCAACGACGCGAACTCGACGAACTGATCCTCCAGCGGACCACCGAGCTGGAGGTGTCACACCTCGAGTCCCTGAGGCGACTCCACGACGAGTTCAGGGACGAGACGAGTGAGCACACCGAGCGGGTGGGGACGATGGCGGCGATGCTCGGCCGCGCCGCCGCCGTGGGCGACGACCTGGCCGACCTCATCGCCCGGGCGGCACCGCTGCACGACCTGGGCAAGGTGGGGGTCCCCGACGCCGTCCTGCTCAAGCCGGGGAAGCTCAGTGCCGCTGAATTCGACCTGGTCCGCACGCACACGACGATCGGGGCGCGGATCATCGGGGAGACGACGTCGGAGGTGCTCGGCCTGGCCCGGGTCATCGCCGAGACGCACCACGAACGCTGGAACGGCGAGGGCTACCCGGCCGGCTTGAAGGGCGAGGCCATCCCCCTGCCCGGGCGGCTGGTGGCCGTCTGCGACGTCTTCGACGCCCTCACCCACGAGAGGCCGTACAAACGGGCCTGGACCGTCGAGGAGGCCGTCGGGGAGCTGGCGACCGAGCGGGGCCGCTTCTTCGACCCCGAGCTGGTCGACCTGTTCGTGGACCAGGTTCTTCCGAACCTGCCCGCCTGAGTGGGAACAGCCCACAACAGTGGCTCAAGCCTGAGGCGCTGGACGACGAAGGTGTAAGGGTGAGCGTTGTGACGATGACGGAGGACGAGCGCACCGTGCTCGTGGCCGAAGACGACCAGGCCAGCCGCACTGCGACCCGGCTTTTCCTACAGCGCGTGGGCTACCACGTGGGCGAGGCGGTCGACGGGCCGTCCACCCTGCGTGAGGCCAGCCTGGGGCAGTACGACCTGGTCCTGCTGGACCTGGGCCTGCCGGGGATCGACGGGGACGAGGTCCTCTCCCGCCTGCGCCGGGACGGCGCCCTGCCCGTGATCGTGCTCACGGGCCGGTCCGAGGAGTCCGAGCGGATCCGTGTCCTGGATCTCGGGGCCGACGACTACGTCGTGAAGCCCTGCTCGCTGCCCGAGCTCGAGGCCCGCATCCGCGCCGTCCTGCGGCGGGGGCATCCGGCGCACGCCGTGAACAAGGTCGAGCACGACGGACTGGTCATCGACCGTGCCGCCCACCGGGTCGAGGTCGACGGACGGACCGTCGACCTCACCCCGAAGGAGTTCGATCTCCTGGCCTTCCTGGCCACGGGGTCGGAGCAGGTGTTCTCCCGCGAAGAGCTGCTCGAGCACGTGTGGGGCTCGACCCAGGAGTGGCAGGACCCGGCCACGGTGACAGAGCACATCCGGCGGCTACGCCTCAAGCTGGAGCCCGACCCGGCCCAACCCCGCTGGCTCCACACGGTGCGCGGGATCGGCTACCGGTTCTCCGGCGCCGAAGAGGCCTGATCTCCGACCCAGCCGGCCGGCGGCCCATCCGACCGCAGGCGACCGGTCACAGCCACGACTGGTCCTCGTCGACGGTGGGGGCGGGGATGTCGAGTGTCACCAGGGTGCCGTCGCGGCTCTCCATCACGATGGTCCCGCCCAGCTGCGTGGTCACCAGGTCCCGCACGATCGACAGACCCAGGCTCGACGTGGCCTCGATGTCGAAACCGGGAGGGAGCCCGACGCCGTCGTCGCGCACCTGCAGGGTGAGACGCCGTCCGTCGTTGGCCAGGACGAGGTCGACGCGTCCCGACGGCTCCGCCGTCGCCGTGTCGGGCGACCCGTCGACGCCGTCGGAGGGAAAGGCGTGCTCGACGGCGTTCTGGAGCAGCTCGGCCAGAACCACGGCCAGCGGTGTGGCCACGTCGGCACCCACCTCGCCGATGTCACCGGTGACCCGGATGTCGACGCTGTGACCGGACACGGCGGAATCCTCGGCCATCCGCACCAACGACTCCACGATCTCGTCGAAGGGGACCTCGTCGCCGGGTTCACGCGACAGGATCTCGTGGACGACGGCGATCGAACGGACGCGCCGCTCGGCTTCGCGTAGTGCCTCCTGCCCCTGTCCCGGCGCCAAACGTCGGGCCTGCAGGCGCAGCAGCGACGAGATCGTCTGCAGGTTGTTCTTCACCCGGTGGTGGACCTCACGGATGGCGGCGTCCTTCGACAGAAGGAGGCGGTCGAGGCGCCGCAGATCGGTCACGTCGCGCAGCAGCACCATGGCCCCGGTGACGGTCCCGGCCACGAGGAGCGGCGTGCAGTGGACGAGCACGATGACGTCGGGCCGTCGCTCCACCTCCTCGATCACCGGGCAGCCCGCCGCCAGGGCCCGGTCGACGGCCGTCTCCTCGACGCCCAGATCGGGTAGCCGTCGGCTCTCCACCGCCTCGGTCACCCCCATGCGGTGCAACGCGCTCATGGCGTTGGGCGACGAGTAGACGATCCGCCCCTCGGTGTCGACGAGGATCAGGCCGTCACCCACCCGCGGTGCGTCCTCGGTGGTGACGTCCTCCCCGGCGAAGGGGTAGTCACCGGCCGCCACCATGGCCGCCAGGCGCTGGTAGAGATCGCGATAGACCCGCTCGAGGCGATAGGACCGGCGCCGGTCCTCCAGAGGTCCGATCCGCACCATGACGGCCGGCGCGGCGCCGCCCAGGGGAACGGGGACACATTCGAACTGCGCCGTGTCGGGAACGGCGGGGACCTCGCCCGTGTCAGAGGAGTCGCCGTGGACGGGCCAGGAGAGGAGGGGCTCGGGAAGCGGCGTGGGCGCCGGCACGTTGGCCACCCCCGAGACGACCTTCCCTGTGCGGACCGCCTCGGCCGCCACCTGCCAGTCATCGGCGGCCACCACCTGCCCGACGAGGTCGACCCGCAGCAAAGTCACGCTGGTGGTCGGTCTGATCTGACCGAGGACCAGGAGGCTCTGACCGTCGGAGCCCTTGGCCGGGACGAGGAGCAGGAGATCCGAGAAGGAGAGGTCGGAGAGCACCCCCCACGAGCCCAGCAAGCGCTGGAGATGATCGAAGTCGGCCTCGTCGAGATCGGTGAACGAGGCGGCCAGCTCGGCCGGCGTCATCACGGGAGCTGGACCCCCGCCTGCGACGGCACGTCAAACGGTCGGCGGCCGCGAAAGGCCCGGAGGGTGTCGACGTCCAGTGCCGCCAAGAGAGCGGCGAGCTCGGCCGACCGGTCGGCCACGTCGGCCAGCCGGTGGGCGTCGGAGGCGGTGGTGAGCGGTACGCCGTGACGGACGAACCGCTCCAGCAGGGGTGGCGACGGATACGGCTCGTCGGCCGGCTTGCGCCAGCCGGCGGACGACAGCTCGGCGGCCATCCCCGACGACACGGCCGCCTCCACGAGGCGGTCCCAGCACTCCCCGGGGGCGGCGGGTCGGTGGCCGGCGACCTTTACCAGATCGGGGTGGGCGAGGACGTCGCACGTCCCCGAGGCGGCCAGTTCCTCGATGGCGGTCACGTAGTCGGACCATGCGTCGTCCACGGCGCGGGTGGGCCACTCCCCCATGGAGACGGGGTCGGAAAGGTCGTCGAAGCGCCATGTGCCGATCCAGTGGACCGAGCCGAGCAGGACGTCGAAGGGATAGCCGCCGAGCAGGGTGGCGACATCCTCCATCCGCCCACGGTAGTAGTCGACCTCGAGCCCGAGCACGACAGGGAGGCCGGCGTCCTTCGCCGCCTGCACACACCCGACGTAGGCGTCGAGGTCGGCGTGGACGTGCTCGTCCCAGTAGCTCTGCATGGACACGCGCAGAGCGGCCTGCGGCTCGTCCTCCCAGAACCCGCGGAAGAGCGAATCGGCCTGCCGGAAACGGAAGAGGTGTTCGGTCAGCGCGATCTCGGTGACGCCCCGCTCCCGGGCCCGTTCGCAGTAGGCGGCCACCTGGTCGAGGGTGGGGGCGGTGTCGCGCTGCCCGTGCGGCCAGAGATGGAGGTGGTAGTCCAGCACGACGGCGCTCGACCCTCGGGCCGGTCCGCGCTACTCGCCGGACCCGGTGGCGCCGGCGTCGGCCGCCCGGCGGATCAGTGTGACACCGTCGCGCACCGTGAGCTGGACGCACACCACCCGCCCGTCGGCGGCGACGGCGTCGTTGAAGGCCCGGATGGCCACCGTGTCGTTTGACTGGTCGCTGTCGTTCACCACGTTCCCGCTCCACAGGGTGTTGTCGGCGGCGATGAGGCCGCCTGGTGCCAGCTTGGGCAGGACGGCCTGGTAGTAGGAGAGGTAGCTGCCCTTGTCGGCGTCGATGAAGACGAAGTCGAAAGGCCCGGGAAGCGATTGCACGGTGTCGATGGCCGGTCCCTCGATGACCTCGATGCGGTCGGCGTAAGGGCTGGCGGCGATGTGGCGACGGGCGGCCTCGGCGTGAACGGGGCTGAGCTCGCAGGTGGTGATCAGCCCACCGGGTGCCAGGCCGGCCGCCATGGCCAGGGAGGAGTATCCACTGAAGGTCCCGATCTCGAGGATCCGGCGGGGGCGCAGTGCGAACACCAGCATCTCGAGGAACCGGCCTTCGAGCGTGCCCACCATCATTCCCGGGAAATCGAGCTTCTGCCGGGTCTCGGCGTCCACCGCCACCAGGTGGGGGGGCGGTGGCGTCGTATGGTCCTCAGCGTACTTCTCCAGGACGGGGTCCACGATGTCGGTCATTGGTCTCACACCTCCGAACGCATCGTAGGCGGAGGCGACCGGCCCCTCACTCGTGACGATGTCAGACCGACCCCGAGATCGGGGCAGTGTCGGGGGCCGGGACCGACGGAGTGCTCTAGTCCGGGCCGCCGATCACGAGGCCACGGCCGGGCGGGTCATCTTGAGGACCTCGTTGAGCGAGTCCATGTACTCGTGGTGCGACACCTCGCTACCGTCGTGGGCGGCCACGGCGTAGGCGGCGTGCAGGCGATGGCGGGCGGCGGAGATCTGATCGGTGGGCATCCCGCTCTCGGCACAGTCGATGTCGCTCAGGAGCACTTCGAACCCCAGGGCGTCGAGGTGGGCGAACTGCTTCACCAGCCGTTCGAGATGCCCGGCCACCTCGTCACCGGCCGACGTCGTGGCGGCGTCACCGGACAAGACGGCCAGATGCCGCTGCCAGCGGTCCTCGTGCGCCACCACCAGAAAGGCACCGACCAGACCGAAGCGCTGGACCACGGCGTCGCGCGCCTCGGGAGCGGTGTCCGGCGATCCGAGGAGGGCCAGGGCCACGGCGGGGTCGGCCAGGAAGCGGTCGGCACAGACGCCGTCGGCCTCGGCGTCCTCGTGGGACAAGGCCCGGGCCAACAACAAAGAGGCGCGTCGGCGGCGGTCGGTGACCGGCGCGACGACGCCACTCTCCGACGACAAGAGGTGGCCGTGATGCGCCGCCCACCTCCCGATGTGCGCGCGATGCGTGGTCGTGGTGGAACACGGATGACCGGCCCGGCAGTAGAGATCGTCATCGGTCACGTGATTGGCGCAGGGCCGTCCGGTGGTCGTGAAAGCGAACCCGCAGGTCCTGACGGCCACTTCTTTTTGGTTCCTGATCGTTGACTGCTTCCTCACGATTTTCTGTCGGCAGCGGGAACCGTCTTCTTCAACCAAGAGAGCACAACCCCGGCGGACCCGAGACAGAAAACGGATGAGGCAACGGTGATCGGCCCACCCGCAACGGACGCACAAATCCGGTGCCATCCACCCCGGCGGCACGGTCCCCAGGTCAACCTACGGCACCCCGGCGCCGATGGAGAGGGCGTGATCACGGGGGCACCGGCGTAGATGGACCGGGAGAGTCTGGCCGAAGTCGCGCGGTCGCTGCCCGACGCGGTGGTCGTCATCGATCGGATGGGGGGCGTCCTGTGGCACAACGACGCCGCCGGGCGCTTGTTCGGACCTACGGCGGAGTCGATGGTGGGAACCAACGCGCTCGACTTCGTCCACGGCGAGGACAAGGAACTGGCCCGGGTGGCGTTGACGAGCATCCAGGGCAAGGCCGTCGGGACCCCGCTCGAACTAAGGGTGCAGTCCGGGGAGACGTGGAAGCTCGTCGAGGTGATCGGCTCCAATCTCCTGGACCACTCCTCGGTGGGCGGGCTGGTGTTGTGCATCCGCGACCTCACAGAGAGACGCCGCTGGGAGGTGGCCAACAACGAGGTCGGTCGCTTCCGCTCGTTGGTCCACAACGCGGCGAGCATCATCATGCTCCTGGAGCCGACCGGCGAGATCGAGTCCGTCTCGGCGGCCATCACACGCCTGCTCGGACACGACCAGGAGCTCGTCGAGGGACGGCCCCTCACCGACTTCGTGGTGGAACGCGACCGCTCGGCGGTGGCATCGACACTGGCGCGCGCCCTCGACGGCCCGAAGTGGAGCACCGGTCCGACCACGGTGGAGGTCGAGATGCTCCGGCGCGGTGGGGCCCCTGTCCCCATCGAGCTCAGCTTCGTGAATCTCATGGACGACCCGACGATCAACGGGTTCGTCGTTTCGGGTCACGACATCAGCCAGTTGCGGGCCACTCAGGAGGCACTCGACGGCCTCGGCTCACGTGACCCCCTCACCGACCTACCCAACCGTGACGCCTTGTGTCGTCATCTCGAACACTGTCTCGACGACCCCAAGACGGCCGTCATCTTCCTCGATCTCGACGGCTTCAAACAGGTCAACGACGAGTTCGGACAAGACGTCGGGGACGAATTGCTGCGCCTCCTCGGCGATCGGTTGCGGCAGTCGGTGCGGCGCGCCGACTTCGTCTCCCGCTACGGGGGGGACGAATTCGTGGTCGTGGCGCGGACGGAGAACGACCGGGATCTGGAGAAGCTCTCTCAGCGCCTGGTCCGGGCCATCGAACACCCCACCGAGCTGTCCGTCGGATCCATCTCGCTCAGCGCCAGCGTGGGCCTGGCCCATCCCCATCCCCAGGACACCCCGGAGACCATCCTGATCCGGGCCGACACGGGCATGTTCACGGCCAAGGTCCACGGGGACGGCCTCCCGCACGCGCTCACCTGATACCGCAGCGTCACTCGCCCCACAGACCGGCGCCCAACCGCATGAGGCCGGCGAAGTCGTGCACATCGGTGTCGAAGTAGGGGACGCTCACCAGGGTCTCGGCGGTGGTGGACAGCTCCGCCTGTTTCTCCGCTTCGCTCTGGGCCACCAGCCGGTAGTTCATGTAGTTCTGTCCCACCTCGACCAGGACCCGGCGTATCTGGGCGGTGTCGGCCACCCCCAGGGTCGGCGCCACGGCGGCGGCGATCTCCTCGGCCCGGTCCCGTAGACGTTCGGCCACCACGGTGGCCTCGGGATAACGCAGATAGTCGGGGAGGACCTTGTTGAGGACGATCGCCCCCAGATGCAATTTGCGTTCGGTTATGGCCTGGGCGAAGTACTCCGCCTCCCGCAGGGGCACCGTCTCCAGAGTGGACACCACGATGAACGACGTCCTCCGGTCGGCGAGGAGACGCTCCACGGCACGGGCCCGCTCGATGAAGCCGTCGTACATGGTCTGGAACAAGATGAAGAATTCGGCGATGTCGGCCAGGAACTGCGTGCCCAGGATGCGGTCGGCCACCTGGTAGAAGGGCCTCGAGGCCAGGTTGACCAGGCGCGAGCGGTAGGGAACGATCAACCAACGCAGCAGGCGACTCGAGAAGAACTCGGCCATGCGCTCGGGGGCATCGAGGAAATCGAGGGCGTTCCGGGTGGGTGGGGTGTCCACCACGATCAGGTCGTAGACCCCTTCGGAATGGATCTCGAACAGGCGCTCCATGGCGATGTAGTCGTGGCTCTGGACGAAGCGGCCCGAGATGTTGCGGTAGAGGGGGTTGGCCAGGATCTCGTCGCGGGTGCGGGCGTCGGGTGCGTGGTGACGGATCAGCGCGTCCCACGACTCCTTGGTGTCGAGCATGGCGGCGTAGAGCTCACCCCGAGGTTTGACACCGGCCGAGGCGAAAGCCTCGTTCGGGACCCGTCGTTCGGTGTTGCCGATGCCCTCCAGTCCGAGGGCGTCAGCCAGCCGGCGGGCCGGGTCGATGGTGAGGACCAGGACCTTGCCACCCCCGCGGGCGGCGGCCATGGCCGCCGCCGCCGCTGCCGTCGTGGTCTTGCCCACACCTCCCGGGCCGCACGCCACGATGATCTCGCGCGAGGCCAGCAGACCGTCGAGCGACCCGTGTCCGGACGACGGCGCCGGAGCGCGCCGGGGAGTCATCAGAATCCCAGTTCCTCGCCCAGTGAATGCGCCACCAGGCGGATACTGCGCAACCCGTGGAAGCGGGCGAAGAGGAAGGGGAGGTACAGCATCGGTACGCCCGGGTCCACGGCCGAGCGCAGCCGCTCGAGGTGCCCGGCGTGGGTCCGCCGGAGGGTGACGGCCAGGCGCGCCGCGGTGAGGACGGGGGTGGGGTCGTCGCCGGCCAGGCGGGTCAGCTCCTCGGTGGTGGACTCCAGGCACAAGCGGTCGAAGACCTCTTCCTCGCTCCGCCCGAACAGCTCGGGCAGGACCCGGTTCACGATCACCGACGCCAGCTCGACGGTGGTCTCCGTCCGGATGCGTTCGGCCAGCTCCATCGTCTCGTTGACCGGCATCTCCTCGGGGGTGGTCACGATGGCCACCGCCGTCTGGGCCGGGTCGGACAGGATCTCGAGCATCCAGTCCGTCTGGGACCGGATAAGACCCACCTTGACCAGCTCGTTGATGGCCTGAGGGGCGGCCAGCTGCCCGATGATGTGTCCGGTGGCGGGAGCGTCCACCACGACCAGGTCGTAGTGGTGCTCGCGGACCTCGAAGCAGAGCTTGCCCACGGTGAGGATCTCCCGCACGCCGGGCGCCGCGGTGGCGACGAAGTCGAAGGCCTTGGCCAGGGGACCGATGCGACCGACGACGGGGATCCGCAGGTTGAGCCGGAGATACTCACGCAACGAGGCTTCGGTGTCCATCGACATGGCCCACAGGTCGGGGAGGACCTCGTCGGCGGTGAAGGAGGTGGGACCGGACTCCAGGAACGACGCCACGTCGCCCTTGGCGTCGACCTCGCACAACAGTGTGCGGCGGCCGTGCTCGGAGGCGAACAGGGCCAGGGCGGCGGCCACCGTTGTCTTCCCGACGCCACCTTTGCCCGTCACGAAGACGAGGCGTCGGTCGAGGAGCCCGACCATCGTGCACGTCCTCCCTGGCTCGCTCGACGGAAAAAACTTCCCGATGCGGCCCGGTCGTGGCGCCGGGCCCGCCGTCACGACGGGGTCCGACCGGGGCGACGAATGCTAGGGCGCGCCGAAACCGACCCGGCGCTCCGACACCGGCGCTCCCACCTCGACATAGGCGACCCTGGCCACCGGAACGGCCACCCGCCGTCCCCTGCGGTCGGTGAACCACAGGACGCCCTCCGCCTTGCCCAGGGAGGCTTCGATCTCGGCGATGACCGAGTCCCGGTCGACGTCGTCGACCAACTCGACCTCGACCTCTTTGGCGCTCTGCACGATCCCGATGCGCACGTCCACCTGCTTCGTTCCTCCGATCACAGCCGGCCCGGGGACGGGCCAACCCCTGACGATACAGCGGTGGAGCACACTGGGACCCATGAAGGGGGAGATCCCGAGCGCGGTCGAGAGCGATCGCGGCCGACGGTGGGCCGCCACCATGGCGGGACACCGGGGGCCGGGCGTGCGCAGCGCCCACGCCGACTCGACCGCCGTCATCGGCCCGGCGCCCGCCCTCGCCTTCGGTCGCCACGACCGCGAACGCATCCAGGACGACCTGGCCGACGGCGCCACCCGGGCCCTGGGCGCCGGGCGGCGGGCGGTGGCCGAGGAGCCCGACGCCTACCGCACCTGCTTCGAACGGGACCGGGACCGCATCCTGCACTCCTCGTCCTTCCGCCGGCTGGCGGGGAAGACCCAGGTGTTCATCTTCCCCGCCGACCACCAACGGACCCGGCTCACCCACGCGCTCGAGGTGGCCCAGGTCGCCACCGGTATCGCCCGTGTCTGCCGCCTCAACGTGGCCCTCACCGAGGCGATCGCCCTGGGGCACGACTGCGGCCACGGACCGGGTGGGCACGCCAGCGAGGACGCCCTCGGCATCTTCCTGGCCGACGGCTTCGACCATGCCGTGTGGGGAGCGGACGTCTCGCTGGCCGGGCTCAACCTGTGCGTCGAGACGCTCGACGGGATCCGCAACCACTCGTGGTCCCGGCCCGCTCCGTCCAGTCCCGAAGGGGAGGTGGTGAGCTGGGCCGACCGGATCGCCTACGTCTGTCACGACTGGGAGGACGCCGTCTCCGCCGGGATCGTCACGCCGGCCATGCTCCCCGACGTCGTCCGGCGGCGGTGCGGCGAGACCCGGTCCCAGCAGCTGAGCTCCTTCATCCTGGGCGTGACGGGGGCCACCTTGTCGTCGGGCCGGGTGGGGATGGACGACGAACTCGCCGATGCCCTGGCGTCATTCCGCCAGGGCAATTACCGAGCGGATCTACTTCCGTCCGGCGTCGGTCTCGCAGGGCGCGGCCGTCGTCGCCATGCTCCGCGGCCTCGTCGAGCACTTCGCCGACCAACCCAACAACATTCCGGGCGTGGACGATCGAGGTGGCCTCTCCGCCGGTAGCAGCGACGCCGTGCATGCGGCGGTGGCCTACGTGGCCGGGATGACCGATCGCTTCGCCATGGCCAGTGCCGTCACCGATCTCGGCTGGGATCCCCGGAACCTTCCGCGCGGCGTCGAGGAGATCCGACACGGTTGACGTCGGTCAGCGGAGGGTGAGCTCGCGTCGGTAGATGCGGGCGGGACCGATCGCCTCCACGCGGTCGGCCAGGGCCTCGAAGGCACCGGCCGCCTCGCCACCGGGGTCCGAGACCCGAACCGGTACGCCGTCGTCGGCCCCCCGGCGCACGGCGGGAACCAGGGGGATCCGTCCGAGCAGCGGCACGTCGAGTGCGGTGGCCAGGGCGTCGCCGCCACCGTCTCCGAAGAGCTCGTAGCGCACACCGTCGTCGCCGGTGAACCACGACATGTTCTCGATGACCCCCCGCACCGGTAGCGACAGCTGCTTCGCCGCGTAGGCCGACCGTTGGGCCACCCGCTGGGCGGCCGGCTGCGGGGTGGTCACCACCAGCACTTCGGTCCGGGGGAGGTACTGCCCGAGCGACAGCGCCACGTCGCCGGTCCCCGGGGGCATGTCGATGAGGAGGTAGTCGGGCTCCCCCCAGTAGGCGTCGACCAGGAACTGCTCGAGCGCCTTGTGCAGCATGGGGCCGCGCCAGATGACGGGTTGCTCGTCGGGGACGAAGAAGCCCATCGACAGGCAGCGGACGCCGTGGACGACGGGGGGAACGAGCAGCTCGTCGATGGCCACCGGCCCCTGGGTGACGCCCAGCATCTTCGGGACGGAGAAGCCGTACACGTCGGCGTCGAGAAGACCGACCTCATGGCCTCGGGCGGCCAGGGCCACCGCCAGGTTCACCGTCACCGACGACTTCCCCACGCCCCCCTTCCCCGATGAGATCCCGATGACGCGGGTGCGCGTCCCGGGGACCATGAAGCGGTTGGGTCGGCCCTCCTCGTGGCCCAGCGGTCCCGGCGCGGCCCCCGGGGCACGGGGATGCGCATGCGTGTGGTCGTGGTCGTCGGCCCCGGTCCCGGCACGACCGGCGCCGACCGTCGGTGCGGCCAGTCGGCGATGCAATTCGGCGCGTTCGTCGTCGGTCATCACGGCCACGTCCACCTGTGAAGCGCCGGACGGCGCCAAGTCCTCGAGGACGCCGGCCACCGCCTCGGTCACCGGCGCCTGGGCCGGCCACCTCGCCACCGGCATGGCCAGGACGACGGAGATGGACCGGCGCTGGACCCGCACCGAGCGCACCATGCCCAGGTCGCCGATGGCCCGCCGCAGGTCGGGGTCCTCGACGGCCGCTACCGCGGCGCGCACCTCTGCTTCGCTCGGGGCCACCCAAACTTCCTTCCGGGTCAGATGCACCGGCGCAACCACCAGGGGATTTCTCGCGCCACCAGGTAGACTAGTGCCGTGCAAACGGCCGCCGACCCCGAGCAGACGGCGCCGGCCGACCGCCGGTTCTCGGCCGCCGTGGCCGCCGTGACGTCCGCCTTCGGCGACCCCACCCGACGCGAGATCTACCTCCACGTGCGCTCCCATCCCGGATCGACGGCGTCGGAGGTGGCAACCGCCTTCTCGCTGCACCCCAACGTGGCCCGGCATCACCTCGACCGCCTGTCGGCCGGTGGGTACGTCGAGGTGACCCTGGAACGCTCCCCGACGGCCGGTGCCGGGCGTCCGTCGAAGCGCTACCGGGCCGCTGACGGAACCGCCGGCGACCCCACCATCGATCTCGTGACCCACCTCGACGACCTGCTCGTCTCCCTTCTGGTCGAGTCCCTCAAGCTGGTCGGACCGGTCGAGGCCGAACGAATGGCCGAGAGGGTCGGCGAGGAGCACGGGCGGGCGCTGGCCGAGCGGATGGAACCGGGCGAAGGGCAACGATCCCTGCGCGGCGCTATGCACGCCATCGCCGACGCCCTCACGGCCCACGGTTTCGCCGCCCATGCCGAGGACCGCGGCGACTCCACCGCCGTGGTGGCCGAGAACTGCCCGTTCGGCGACGCCGCCGCCCAACACCCTGTCATCTGTGCCGTCGACCGCGGCATGGTACGTGGCCTGCTAGCCGGGCTCTGCGGCCAGGAGGCGGACACACCCGTCGCCGTGGTCCTGTCCTCGCGGGCGCGCGGCGACGACGCCTGCACCGCTCTCGTCTGATCCGCTCTCCTGCCGATCCGCTTCCTCCCCTCCGCTCGCCGGTGACGCGCCACTACCTCGACCACGCCTCGACCTCCCCACCGCGCCCCGAGGTCGTGGACGGCATGGTCCGCTGGCTCGAATCGGCCGGCTCCACCACCCCGGACATGACGCTGAGTGCCGCCGATCCGGGGCGCGTCCATACCGAGGGCCGCATGGCCAGAGCCCTGGTGGAGGACGCCCGCGACAACGTGGCGGCGCTGTTCGGAACGCGGCCCCGCCAGGTCGTCTTCACGTCGGGAGGCACCGAGGCGGTGAGCGCGGCGGTCTGGGGGATGACGCGGAGCCACCCGGGGCAACCCGTGCTCGTGGCCGGCGTCGAACATTCGAGCGTCCGTGACTCGTCGCTGCGCCTGGCCCCGGTCGTCCCCCTCGAGGTCGATCATCGCGGTCGCATCGATCCCGCCGCCGTGGCCGGGGCCGTCGAGTGCTGCGCCGCCACGGGGGAACGGGCGGCCCTCGTCCACTGCCAGGCGGCGAACCACGAGGTGGGCACGGTGCAACCGATGAGCGAGGTCGTCGACGCCTGCCACCGGCGCGACGTGGCCGTCCACGTGGACGGCTGTGCCTTCGCCGGGCACCTCCCTCTGGCCTTCGACGATCTCGGTGCCGATCTCCTGTCGGTCAGCGCCCACAAATTCGGCGGACCGCCGGGGATCGGCGCCCTGATCGTCCGCCGCGGGCTACGACTCGATCCCCTCCTCGTCGGCGGCGAACAGGAACGGGCCCGACGTGCCGGACTCGAGAACGTCCCCGCCATCATCGGCTTCGGCGCCGCCGCCGCCGCCCTCGGTTCGACGGGGGTGCTCGAGGGCGAAGCGGCGGCGGCACGACGCCGGACCGGCCGCCTTCTCGACGCCGCCACCGCCGTCGACGGGGTCCACGCCGTGGGCGACCCCGACCACCGCGTCCCCCACATCGTCTGCGTCACCATCGACGGGGTGGAGGCCGAACCGGTCCTTCTCGGTCTCGACCAGAGCGGCGTGGCCGCCCACTCGGGCTCGTCGTGCTCCTCGGAATCTCTCGCCCCCTCCCCCGTCCTCGAAGCGATGGGGGTGGACGCCGAGCGGTCACTGAGACTGTCGGTCGGTTGGTCGACCACCGACGACGACGTCGACGCCTTCGTCTCGGTCTTCGCCGCCGTGGTGGCCCGGCTCCGGGGCCTGGCCTCCTGAGCGGTCAGGTCGGCTTGGAACCCAGATAACGGTCCCGACCGGGGAGGGGGCTGTCGACGGTCTCGACGCTGAGGCCGGACCGCCGGAAGGCCGCCTCGTAGTCGGAAGGTGCGAACAGGGTGAGCTCGTGCCGGTCGACCAGGTGCTCGATGCCGTCGGCGGTGGAGAGGAGGTGGTGCATCTCCAGGAACGTCCGGTCGCCCTGACGTCGGGAGCGACTCATGCGGACGACCTCGACGTCGTCGGAGCTGGCCAGCGTCACCTCTGTCCTCCCCCCGCTGATCCAGGCGTCGGGCCGTACCCATCCGTCGACGATGAGGACGCCCCCGGCGTTCAGATGGCGGGACATCGCACCCACGGCGGCCGTCAGCTCGTCGGCCGAGTCCAGATATCCGACCGAACTGAACAGACACACCACGGCATCGAAAGTCCCGTCCAGGGCCAGGCTGCGCATGTCGGCCTCGACGAGGGTGACGTCCGGAAGGTGCACCCGCGCCTGGGCCAGCATCCCCGGGTCGACGTCCACACCGGTGACCTCGTACCAGCCCCGCAGGAAGCGCAGATGACCGCCGGTCCCGCACGCCACGTCGAGCAGACGACAGGCACCACGGCAGCGGCCCTCGATCAGGTCGTGGATGTCCGAGGATTCCCGGGCGTAGTCCTTCCCCGTCGCCTCGTAGAGGAGGTCGTAGACGTGGGCCGTCTGCTCGAACACACCTCTAGCCAAACACGAATCGGCCCCCGTCGATGACGGTCTCACCGCGCTGGTTCTCGGTCCGGAAAGCGGCCTCGCCGGCCCCCACCCACATGGAGACCGTCAGGGTGTCTCCCGGGAAGGTGGGCCGGGAGAAGCGCGCGTGCATGGACCGGAAACGCGTCGGGTCAGAGCCGCACAGGGTGTGGAGCAGGGCCCGGCCCGTGAATCCGTAGGTGCACAGACCATGCAGGATGGGCCGGTCGAAGCCGGCCCGCTTGGCGAAGACCGGGTCCGAGTGCAGCGGATTGCGGTCCCCCGACAACCGGTACAGAAGGGCCTGGTCCGGGCGCGTGGTGTAGCTCACGACCTCGTCGGCCTCGCCCTCGGGCGGCGCCGCCGATGACGACGGACCCCGGTCCCCTCCGAAGCCGCCCTCGCCCCGGATGAAGAGCGCCGATCTCGACGAGAACCGCCGCTCGCCGGTGGTGGCGTCCACCGAATCGGACTCGAGCACGACGAGCGCTCCCGATCCCTTGTCGAAGATGCCGGCCACCGTGCCGGTGGTGGTCACGGTGCCGGTGGGGGGGATCGCCCCGTGCATCTCGATCGACTGCTCCCCGTGGACCAGCATGGCCGGATCGAAGGTCCCGAGCGAGGAGCGGCCCGCCCCTCCGAGACCGACGATGGTGGCGAACGTGGGCAGAACCCGCTGCTCGACCTCGGCCGAGTTCTCGGTGGTGTACTCGAGCTCGTAGCCGGTGGGGTCGAGCGCACCGGCGCCGACCCCCAGCGCGTAGAGCAGGCAATCGGTCGACGTCCACGACCGCGTCACGGGTTCCGACGTCGACCCGACGGCGTCGAGGTTCATGGGCATGGTTCCTCCTCGGGGCTCTTCCGCTCTGGTATCGGTACTGTTACATTGATTTATGTTACAATCAAGTGTGGCCATCAAACAGCGAGGGAGACGGGACGAGGGGACGGAGGAGACCGGGGTCCGCCTGACCGTGGACCAGGTGGCCCGCCTGGCCGGTACCACCACCCGCAACGTCCGCGCCTTCCAGACCCTGGGCCTCCTCCCCCGTCCGACGCTCGACGGACGCACCGGGCTCTACCGCCAGGAGCACCTCGACCGCCTCCGGGCCATCCTCCGGCTCCAACGCGCCGGCTTCTCCCTCGGTGCCATCGGCTCCCTCTTCGCCGCCTGGGAACAGGGGCTCACCCTGGCCCAGGTTCTGGGTGTGCCGGCAGCCGACCCGGAGTCCGACGACCCGCCTGACGACCTCGACGCCTTCGCCGACTGGCCCGCTCTGCACCCCGTGGCCGCCCTCGCCGTCGTCCCCACAACGGTTCTCGATCAGCTCGACGACCGGCCCTCGGGCAGGGCGGGCGGCGTCAGACGGGCGGCGGAGAAGGCCCTGACGATGAAGGGGGCGGCGGTGCCCACCTGAGCCCGGGGGGGATGATCGGCCAGGAATTGCCGGTACTGGGCCACGGCGCCGGTGGCGTCACCCTGCGACAGGAGCATCGACCCCAGGTACAGATGGGGAGCGAAGTCTCCGGGATCGATCCGCTCGGCCCGCTGTTCCTCCCCCTCCCCCAGGGAGAGCAACGTCGACTGCTTCCCCTGGGACCCGGCCTCGTATTCGAGCCAGCCGATCTCGGCCAACGCCTGCTCCTGGCCGGGGTCCCGGCGAAGGACGGTGGCGTAGAGCTTGACGGCCTCGACGGCGTTGCCCTGACTCTCGAGCGTCTCCGCCTGGGCCAAGGTCTGGGCCGTCTGCTGCGCCGGGGTGAGCGTCACCGACCCGGTGACCGATTCACCGGGCAGCCGGGGACCGGCGTGGGCCACCACGGCCCACGCCGCCAAACCGACCACCGCCGCCACCCCCACCACGACCAGCCGGCGACGGCGCGGCGATGACCTCGCCGTGGGGGCACGCGGCGTGCCATCACCGCTTCCACGGGGGGACGGCCGGCCACCGTCCAACGACTTGAGGACCTCGGCGGCCCGTGCGACATAGCCGTCGCGCAGGACGGCGTGGTCCTCGTCGGAGAGGTCGCCGGCATCGTGTTCGCGGTCGAGGTCCTCGAGCGAGCGCAGCAGGAACGTGCGCTCGTCCTCGAGCTCGTGGCGCGTCACGGTCCCGGGGGGGCCGTCACGGCGGAGGCGGCCCCTCTCTGCTCGGCCATGGCCTGATCGACGAGCGCCCGATCCTCGGCCGTCACCGGGCTCGTCAACGGGCGGCGACGGCGCCAGAAGAAGAACCCCAGACCCCCGAGGCCCCCGGCGGCGGCCACCAACGGCACCACCCACACCACGGCCGTGATCCCGGTCGTGGGAGGCCGCAGGAGGATGCTCGGCCCGTACCGACCCACCAGGTACTGCTCGATCTGCTGATCGCTCTGGCCCTCCCGGACCCGGACGGCCACGACCTGGCGGACGGCCGCCGCCGTGGAGGCGGAGGAATCGGCCACCGATATCCCGTCGCAGCTCGGGCACTTGAGAACGGCGTCGAGGGCGGCGGCCCGCTGGGCGGCGGTGGGGGTCCCACCCCCGTGGGACGCACCGAACGCCAGGGCGGCGACGAAGACCAGCGCCAGCACCACCCAGACCGGACCGGAGCCGGCCGTGAACCCACGACGGCGACTCACAGCCCCGCCGCCCGGGCGTCGGCGATCTGCTCATCGAGATCGTTGACCGTCACGGCCGAGTCGAGGTGGGCCACCACCGTGCCCGAGGGTGAGATCAGGAACGTCTCGGGCGGCCCCCGGACGCCGTAGCGCAGGGCGATCTGCCCGCCGGGGTCCACCACGGTCGGCCAGGTGGCGCCGGCCGACTTCTCGAAAGCGCGCGCCGCCGCCGTCGTGTCGTCGTAGACCACACTGATCAGGGCGGCGTCACCGGGGGCCCGGTGCTGGAAGGCGAACGTCACCAGATCGGGTTCCTCGTCCTGGCACGGCGGGCACCAGCTGGCGAAGAAGTTGAGCACCACCCACCGGCCCCGGTAGGCGGCCAGCCGGAAGGGCCCACCGGCCAGGGTCGTCCCCGTGATCCCCGGTGCCGGTCTGCCCAGCAGCGGCGTGTACACCTCGGTGGCGGCCGCCGGCGGACGGGTGGCCAGAAGGGCGATCAACGCCGCCATCACCACCAGGACGGAGACGGCGATCCACCGGGTCGTGTGATCCCCCCGGCGCCGTCCCACCGCCGACGGGCCCACCGGCCCGGCACCGGGGACC
The DNA here is from genome assembly GCA_963800065.1 of uncultured Acidimicrobiaceae bacterium. Classification (GTDB taxonomy): domain Bacteria; phylum Actinomycetota; class Acidimicrobiia; order Acidimicrobiales; family UBA8190; genus CAWJFJ01. Next base: position 767,959 of record CAWCZO010000011.1, read on the forward strand.
GCCCCGGCGCTCATGGTGACCCGGCCGGCACCCGTTCGTCGGCACTCCCTTCCGGCGCCCCGTCGACGGCCACCGGTACCGGAGGTCGCGGCCGTGACGGGCCCGTCCCGGAGCCGACGACGTCGCCGCCCGGACGCCTCCCACCGTTGCCGCCGACCAGGGCCGGAAGAGGTGCCGAGACGGGGTCGGTGGGACGACGGCGCCGGCCCGGGACGGCGGCCAGGAGCGAACCGAGCACCAGGATGCCGCCGCCCACCCACAACCACGAGACCAGGGGTTGCACGGTGACGCCGATCCCCACCGGACCACTACTCGACGCCGGGAGGGAGTCGATGGTGAGGTAGACGTCGTGCCAGACGTTCGAGTCGATGGCCGGGGTCCCCACCGGCTCGGTGTTGGCCCCGTACTGGCTCACCGCCGGTGAATAGGGACCGTGACCGTTCACCAGGACGAGAGCCTCGGTGGCCGTCCGCACCGGCGAGCTCACCGTGGCCAACCTCTCGAAGGTGATCCGCTGGCCGACGACCGTCGTCGTCTGGCCGGGGCGCAGCGTCACCTCGCCCCGGTGCCCGAGAGAGGTGGCGGCGGCCAGGGCGACGGCGATCACCACCACGCCGATATGGACGACCATGCCGCCGTTGGCACGACCGACCACTCCCCGCCAGGCGCCGATCCCGTGGCGGTGGGCACCCCGGGCGGCCAGGACCAGTTGCCGGACGTTGGACGCCGCCGCGAAGCCTCCCAGGCAGAAGGCCAGGACGGCCCCGAACCCCCGCACCCCGGCGATCACGCTGATCACGGCCACCAGCACCCCGACACCGGCGGGCACCACCAGACGGTCGGCCAGTGTCCCCGTCGTCGCCTTGCGCCACGGCAGGGCCGGTCCGATGGCCATGAGGACCAACAGGGCCAGCCCGATGGGGAGGGTGAGGGCGTCGAAGTAGGGGGCTCCCACGGTCACCTGCTGGTGTTCGAGGGCCTCGTAGAGCAACGGGAACACGGTCCCCAGCAAGACGATCACGGCCAGGAGGACGAAGAGGAGATTGTTGAGGAGGAACGCCCCTTCGCGGCTGAACGGTGAATCGATCCCCCCCGGTGAGCGCAGGCGGTCACCGCGCCAGGCGATCAGCCCGACGCCGGTCACCACCACCACGCCGAAGAACCCGAGGAGCAGGCCCCCGATGTCGGAATCGGAGAAGGCGTGGACCGACGTGATGACACCGGAACGCGTCAGGAAGGTCCCCAGGATGGTCAGGCTGAACGTGGAGATGACGAGAGAGAGGTTCCAGACCCGTAGCAACCCCCGGCGTTCCTGGACCATGACCGAGTGCAGATAGGCCGTGGCGCACAGCCACGGCAGGACCGACGCGTTCTCCACCGGGTCCCAACCCCAGAACCCTCCCCACCCGAGCACCTGATAGGACCACCACGCGCCGAGGAGGACCCCGACGGTGAGAAATCCCCAGGAGAGCAGGGTCCAGCGCCTGGTGGCCACCTGCCACCCCTCGCCGATCCGCCCGGTCACCAGCGAGGCGATGGCGAAGGCGAAGGGAATGGTGAAACCGACGAGGCCGAGGTAGAGAAGCGGAGGGTGGAAGGCCACGAGCGGGTTGTCCTGCAGGAGGACGTTCGGTCCGAGCCCGTTGACCGGCACCTGACCCGACACCGCCTGGAAGGGATCGGCGGGACCGGCCATCAGGGCGAAGAAGAACGACGACACCACGTAGGTCACGAGCGTGGCCCAACCGACGAGCGGATCTCCGGCCTGCCGGCGGAACCGCCACACCATGGCGGCGATGTATCCCGCCAGGATCAGACCCCACAGCAGGATCGAGCCGGACAGCGCCGACCACATCCCGGTGATCGTGTAGAGAAGGGGCGTCGACCGGCTGTTGTTCTCGGCGACGAAGGCGATGGAGAAGTCGTGGGTGATGAGCGCCCGTTGCATGGCCACCGTGGCCACGACGGCGCCGAGAAGGATCAGCGCCGCGTAGATCTGACCGCTCCGCACCGTCGCCGGGCGGTGGCGGACGAGACCGGTGGCGATGACGACGGCACCCACGATCGAGGCGACCAGCCCGAGGAGAACGCCGGTGTGACCGAGGGTGGCGTTCACCGTGTCGACCCGTTGGGCGCCCTGACCCGGTTGGGGTACTTGGCCACGTACTGGGCGGTGTGGTCGACGATGATCTGGTTCGACACGAAGGTCTCCCCCACGAAGTGCCCGACCACCACCACCGGGATGTCGGGCTGGAAGAGCTCGGGGGGGTTCCCCGTGTTCACGACGTCGATCCGGCCGTCGGACCCCGAGGCGACGAAGTCGACCCCCCCGCCGTGGCGGTGGACCGACCCCGGCGCCACCAGGCCTTCGAGCCGGAAGGTCTTCGTTCCCAGGACGGCCTTGCTCTGAAGGGCCTGGTCCACCGTCTCGAAGTAGTCGAGAGAACTGCCGAGGCCCTTCACCAGGAGAAAGACGAAGGCACCGGCGAGGACGACGCCGACGGCGACGAGCCGCCGGCGCTGCCGTCGGCCGGTGCGCGACGACGGTGGTCCGGTCCGGACGCTTCCACCCGACGCGCTCACCTCGACACCTCGACGTCGGGTAGGTCCGGTAGGTCGGCGACCTCGGCGACCACGTCGGCCACGTCGGCGGCCACGTCGGCGGCCACGTCGGCCAGAGCGGGGATCTCGGCACGCGCGGCGAGCTCTTCGAGGCGCCGGCGTCGCCACCACAGCTGGACGGCGTAGCCGCTCAGGACGGCGAGGGCGATGCCGTAGCCGGCGTCGATGTAGCTCACTCGTCCCCCTCGGACCAACGCTCGCGCAGGGCGATGTCGAGGTCGGCCCCGTCGAGGCGGTCGGACAGGACCTGGATGCGGTACCGGACCGTCAGCATCCAGGCGAAGGCCAGGGTGAAAGAGACGAACCCGAGAAGCAGGGTCCAGGCCATGATGCCGTGGATGGTGGGGGACAGGTTGGCGTTGAGGACGGTGGCCCCCTGGTGCAGGGTCCGCCACCAATCGACGGAGAAGTGGACGATGGGGACGTCCACGGCGGCGATGAGCGCACCGACGGCGCACCGCCGGGCGCGGGCCTCGGGATCCCCGGGGATCCGACGCAAGGCCAGATACCCGAGCTGGAGGACGAGGAGCAGCGCCGTCGACGTGAGGCGGGCGTCCCACGCCCACCACACGCCCCACGTGGGCCGGCCCCAGATGGCGCCGGTGACGAGGGTCAGTGCGGTGAAGACGGTCCCCACCTCCATGGAGGCGGCCGCCAATCTGTCCCAGAAGACGCTGCGCGTCCTCCCCCACAACCACAGGAGGCTGGAGACGGCGGCGATCCCGAAGGCGAGGTAGAGAGCCACCCAGGCGATCGGCGGGTGGACGTAGACGAGCCGGACCAGGTTCCTCTGGACCTTGTCCGGCGGCGTCACCCACAGGCCCAACCAGACGGTGGCGGCCACCGACAGCAGCGAGACCACGGCCAGCGTCCGCACGGTCCAGACCGCTCTCCGGCTCCAGGGGGCGGTCACGACGCCTCCTGGAGGGGCCCGAAGATGATGACGCCGAGCGCCAGGTAGACGGCGGCGAAGACCAGCATGAGCCGGAGCCAGGGGTCGGCCGTGTCGCCTCCGGGGCCGGTCCCGAGCGCCACCTGCCACGCCCTCGTCCCGGCCAGCAGCACCGGCGCCACCACGGGAAGGAGCAGGAAGGGAAGAAGGGTCTCGCGCACGCGCACCCCGGCGGCCAGAGCGCCGTAGAGCGTCCCCACGGCGGCCAGTCCCGCCGTCCCCGCCGCACAGGCGACGAGAACGGCCCCGTACGAGCGGACATGGGCGCCGTAGAAGAGCACTACGCCGGCGGTGAGGAGAACCTCGAGGACGACCAGCTGGACGGCGATGGCCGCCGCCTTGCCCAGAAAGACGCCGGCGGGGTCGAGACCCGACAGCCGCAGCCCGTCCCGGGTGCCGTCGTTGGCTTCCAGGGCGAAGCTCCGCTGGACGGCGAGGACGACGGCGAACAGGACGGCCACCCAGAAGAGGCCGGCCGCCGCCTGCACCATCGGGGCGCGGTCCGGCCCCAGGGCGAAGGCGAAGAGGGCGAGGACGACGATGGCGAAGGGCGCCACCTGGTTGAGCACCACGCGTGACCTCAGTTCGATCCGGAGGTCCTTCCCCGCCACCAGGAGCGCATCACGCCACATGGATGTCTCCGATGGCGCCGGCGCGGCGGCGTGTCAGAGAACGTTCGTGGACGACCCGACCCCCGGAGAGGGAGACGGCCCGGTCGGCCAGGGGGAGCGACGCCTCCGGCTCGTGGGAGGCGATGATCACGGTGGCCCCGCCGGCCACCGCTTCCTCGATGAGGTCGCCGAGAAGGGTGCGGGCGGCGGCGTCGAGGGCGGCATGGGGCTCGTCGAGCAGCCACAGACCGGGCCGGCGGGCCACGAGGACGGCCAACGCCACCCGTCGCCGCTGCCCGGCCGAGAGACGCCCCACGGTGGTGCGCCGAAGACGGCCGACGAGGCCCAGACGGTCCAGGGCGGCGTCGATCCCGTCGACGCCGGCCCCCGCCGCCCGGACGGCGAAGCGCACGTTCTCCACCACGTTCAACTCGTCGTAGAGGGCGGCCGCGTGGCCGAGCATCCCCACCTGGCGGCGGACGGCGCAGGCGTTGCGCCGCAGGTCATGCCCGAGGACGACCGCCTCCCCCGAGGTGACGGGCAACAGCCCGGCGCAGGCCCGCAGGACGCTCGTCTTGCCGGCCCCGTTGGGACCCTCCAGGACGACGACCTCGCCCGGGGCCACGGTGAGGTCGGTGCCGGCCAAGACGGGGAAGCGCCCGGTCAGAGCGACTGCGGCACGGAGGAAGACGGCGGAAGCCATGGACTTCGGCCATGCTACGGGTGGCCGGCCCCCCGAATCCAAGCGGGCCCCGACCACCGGAGCCGGTCGGGCCGTCGGTCCGGGGCGCCCGGCGGACGGTGACCCCCGCCGTCAGCTCACGGTCAGGCGGCCGAGCCCGATGGCCGACAGGGCGTGGCTCACGGCCGACGACACCCAGTGCAGATTGCCGGTGAGCAGAAGGACACCGAACACCACCAACGACACCCCGGCCACGGCGTTGACCACCCCCAACCGTCGGCGAACCCGGGCCATCACCTCGGTGAGGTGCCCGAAGGCCAGTCCGGTGGCCAGGAACGGGACCCCGAGCCCCAACGAATAGGCCACCAGCAGAACGAGGCCCGAGGTCAGCGTGGCACGCGTCGCCGCCAGCCCGAGGACACCGCCGAGTACGGGCCCGATGCACGGTGTCCAGCCGAAGGCGAAGGCCATCCCCATCACCGGAGGGGCCCACACCCCCAGGCGCGAGGGGCGGGGGTGGAATCGGCGTTCCCGCATCAGAAGACGCGGCGTCCCCACCCCGGCCAGCCACAAACCGAGAACCACGATGACAACGCCGGCGGCGATGACGAGACCGCGTTGGTGGTCGAGCAGGAGGTGTCCCAGTCCCGACGCGGCGGCCCCCAGGGCGGTGAAGACGACGGTGAATCCGGCGATGAATCCGAGGACGCCACGAAGAAGCGGAACGAGACTTCGTCTCTCGCCCGCCTCGATCTCGGCCGCCGACAGTCCCGAGACCATCGAGACATAGGCGGGGACGAGGGGAAGGACACAAGGCGAGAGAAAGGACAACATGCCGGCACCGAAGGCGACCAGGACGCCGAGAGGATCGGCCGAGATGGAGAATTGGTCGACCAGTCCGAACGCCGGCACGACCGCGTCCTCCCGCTACCGACCGGTGCCGCGCACGAGCTCGAGGTCGGCGTCCACCATCATGGCCACCAGCTCGGGAAACGAGACCGTCGGCTCCCACCCCAATTCGACGCGGGCCCGGGAGGCGTCTCCCACCAGAAGGTCGACCTCGGCGGGCCGCAGGAACCGCTCGTCGACGAAAACGTGCTCGGCCCAGTCGAGACCGACATGGTTGAAGGCCTCCTCGCAGAGTTGGCGGACCGAGTGGGTCTGGCCCGTGGCCACCACGAAGTCATCGGGATCGTCGCGCTGGAGCATCAGCCACATGGCGCGGACGTAGTCGCCGGCGAAGCCCCAGTCACGCTGGGAGTCGACGTTGCCCAACGGGATCTTGTCGTCCAGTCCGGCCACGATACGAGCCACGCCGTGGGTGACCTTCCGCGTCACGAACTCGAGACCGCGGCGGGGGCTCTCGTGATTGAAGAGCATCCCCGACGACGCGTGCAGGCCGTAGCTCTCCCGGTAGTTGACGGTGATCCAGTGTCCGTAGACCTTGGCCACTCCGTACGGACTGCGCGGATAGAAGGGCGTGGTCTCCTTCTGGGGGACTTCGCGCACCTTGCCGAACATCTCCGAGGAGGACGCCTGGTAGAAGCGGATCTCCGGATCGACGATCCTGATGGCGTCGAGGAGGCGGGTGACCCCGAGGGCGGTGGTCTCCCCCGTCAACACCGGCTGGCCCCACGACGTCTGGACGAACGACTGCGCCGCCAGGTTGTAGACCTCGACGGGTCGGTGCTCGCGGAGGATCCCGATGAGGGAGACCTCGTCGAGGAGGTCACCGGCCACCAGGGTGAGGTCGTCTTGGATGTGGGCGATCCGTTCGAAGGTGACGGTGGAGGAGCGGCGCACCATCCCCACCACCTCGTAGCCCTGCTGAAGGAGGAACTCGGCCAGGTACGAACCGTCCTGACCCGTGATCCCCGTGATCAGTGCCCGCTTAGCCATGGTGCCGCTCGCTCCCTCGCTCGCCGCCACGGGGACCCCCGCTGCCGACCGTGCCCACGGTCACCGTCCCGTCCACTGAGGCGGACGCTTCTCCAGGAAGGCGGCGATGCCTTCGGCGGAGTCGTCTGTCTGGTTCGTGAGGGTGAGCATGGCATGGAGATGGGTGAGGGCTTCGGGGGCGGCCATGTCCCACACACCGTAGAACGCCTGGCGACCGAGCCTCATGGCGGCGGGGGACTTCGACGCCAGGGTGGCCGCCAGTTCGTCCACGGCGGCATCGAGTCCCTCGTGGGGGACGACCCGGGTCACGAACCCGATCCGCTCGGCTTCCTCGGCCCCCACCACCCGGCCCGTCAGCATGAGCTCGAGGGCCTTCTTAGGAGGCATCGACCGGGTCAGCGGGACCGTGATCATGTACGGCCAGAGGCCCACGTTGATCTCGGGGGCCCCGAACCGGGCTCGGTCGGAGGCCACCACCAGGTCGCAGGCCAGGGCCAGGCCCATTCCCCCGGCCATGGCCCATCCCTGGACACGGGCGATGGTGGGCTTCCCCAGGTGCCAGAGGTCCTGGAACACCCCGGCCAGGATGCCGCGGCCCTGGTGGCGATCGAGGAAGCCGTCGTCGGCGGCACCGTCTCCGGCACCGCCCATGGCCCCCAGGTCGGCCCCGGCGCAGAAGGCCACGTCGCCGGCGCCGGTGAGGACGACCACACGGACGTCGGGATCGGCCTCGGCCGCCGTCAGCGCCTGGCGCAGCCCGGTCATGACGCCCCAGGACATGGCGTTTCGACGATCGGCCCGGTTGATGGTGATCCGGGCCACTCCCCCGGCGTGGTCGGACAGGACCTCGCCGTCCGCGGGGCCGGCGGGCACGACGGGCGGCGAGCTCTCGGGCATGCGCCTGCGACGGTAGCGCCCTTGCGGACCGCCACGGAAGTCCCGGGTGGGCCGGCGCCGCGCTCGGGCCCGGTAGGGTGACCGCCTCGTGGCCACGCCGGGCGCCGCCCTCATCTCGTTCCGCCTCGGCGGATCCGACGGTGTGTCGGTGGAGGCGGAGAAATGGCGGTCGGCTCTCGGCTTCCTCGGGTTCGACGTCCGCACGGTAGGGGGATCGGGCCCCGTCGACACCCTCCTGCCCGGACTGGCCATCGACGCACCCGACCCCCCCACCGACGACGAGATCGGCGACGCCCTCCGGGCCGCCGACCTGGTCGTGGTGGAGAACCTCTGTTCACTGCCTCTCAACCCGCCGGCCGCCGCCGGCGTGGCCAGGGTGCTGCGCGCCCGTCGTGCCGTTCTCCATCACCACGACCTCCCGTGGCAACGCGAGCGCTTCGCCACCTCACCGCCACCGCCCGACGATCCCCGGTGGGTCCACGTCACCGTCAACGAGCTCAGCCGACGTGAGCTGGCCGACCGGGGGATCGGGGCCACGGTGGTGCGCAACACGTTCGACGTCGACCCCCCGCCCGGCGACCGCCGGGCGACGCGGGAGAAGCTCGGCGTCGACGCCCACGACCGCCTTCTCCTCCAACCGACGCGCGCCATCGCGCGCAAGAACGTCGGCGGCGGCCTGGCCCTGGCGGCGGGTATCGGCGCCACCTTCTGGCTCCTCGGACCGGCCGAGGACGGCTACGGGCCCGAGCTCGAGCGCCTCCTGGCGGGGGCCCGGACCCGGGTCATCCACGGCCCCGCCGGCGACGACGCCCGCACCCAGATGGCCGACGCCTACGCCGCCTGCGACGCCGTGGCCCTCCCGTCGACGTGGGAGGGCTTCGGGAACCCGTCCATCGAGTCGGCCGTCCACGACCGGCCCCTGGCCATCGGCCCCTACCCGGTGGCCAACGAGCTCCGGGCCTTCGGCTTCAGCTGGTTCGCCCACGACGATCCCGGTGGACTGGCGGCGTGGCTGGACGTCCCCGACGGGAGTCTGCTGGAGGACAATCACGGGATCGCCCGCCGGCACTTCTCCCGGCAAGACCTTCCCGCCCGCCTGGAACGCCTGTTGGCCGGTGCCGGTTGGTCCACCTGGTCGCGGTGACCTCCTCCGGCGGCCCGGTACGCTGGCCCGATGGCCATGCGCGCGTCGGATGACGTCGGGACGACAACCAAGCGGTTACCGGCGGACCGACGGCGTCAGCAGTTGCTCGACGTCGCTCTCATCCTGTTCGCCGAGCGGGGCTACAACGCCACGACGATGGACGACACCGCCGAGGCGGCGGGTGTCACCAAGCCCCTTCTCTATCAGCACTTCGATTCCAAACGCGCCCTCTACCTCGAGCTCGTCGACTCCGTCGCCACCACCATGCTCGACGCCATCGACAGGGCCGTGGTGGCCGCCGACGGGCCCCGGCAGCAGGTCGAGGGGGGGTTCGCCGCCTACTTCCATCTGGTGGTGACGCACCCGGCCGCCTTCAACCTCCTCTTCGGCAGCAACGTCCCCAACGACCCCGAGCTGTCGCGGGCCGTCCGCAAGGTCCAGGACACCATCGCCGAGGCCATCGACCCGCTCATCGACGCCGGGCTCGACGAGGACCACCGGCGCCTGCTGGCCTACGCCATGGTCGGCATGGCCGAAGGGGCCAGCCACCATTTCGTCGCCACCCGGAACCCCGTCGAACGGGGGACGGAGGAGGCGGAGGCCACCCGCCTGGCCCGCCGGCTGGCCGATCTGGCCTGGGCCGGGCTGCGTTCCGTGCACCCCGACTGAGAGGACCGGCAGCCCCCACCCGCCTCGCCGACGCAAAACCCGACCAAGCCGATAAGCTTTAGGGTCATGGGAACGAATCCCCGATCGCCCTTCGGCTTCCCGAATCCGGTGAACGAGGTGGCCGCCCGCGTGGTGGCCGGTGCCGTGGTCGTCCTCTGCGCCGCCACCGTCGGCTTCCGCCAGCCCTGGCTGCTCGTCCCCATCACCTACGGATTCTGGGCCCGGGTGTTGACGGGACCGACCCTGAGCCCCCTGGGTCAGCTGGCCACGCGCCTCGTGGCCCCCCGGTTGGCCGCCCCCCGCCTGGTGGCCGGTCCCCCCAAGCGGTTCGCCCAGGGTATCGGCGCCCTCTTCTCCACCTCGGCGCTGGTGCTGTGGTTCGGCGTCAGGGCCCAGGGCGCCACGTGGGCCGTCGTCGGCGTGCTGGGCGCCGCCGCCCTGGCCGAGTCCGCTTTCGGGGTGTGCATCGGGTGTCGTCTGTTCGCCGGCCTGATGCGCATCGGGCTCGTCCCCGACGACGTGTGTGCGGCCTGTGCTGACATCAGCGTCCGCCACCCCGGGATCCGGCGGCAGCCGGCCGGCGGATGAGCGGGCCCGGAGGACTCAGCCGAGACGCCCGGCCAACTCGGCCACCAGGCCCGAGAGCTCGGCGGCACAGATGACGTAGGCCTCCTCGTCGCCACCGGCGGGATCGTCCACGTCGCCCTGGTCGGCCGGGTCCACATCGGCCAGGGTCAGCTGCCGGACCCGGGTGACCAGCGGTTGCGACCCCCGGGGGAGGTGACGGGCCAACCATCGCAGGGTGGCGGTGCGGCCGGTGGCCTGGGGATGGCGGCGCCTGATGTAGCGGACGTGCTCGGCCGCCATGGCGACCACCAGGTCGGCGGCGGCGAGATCGGAATCGGTGAGCTGACGACTGCGGTGGGCGGAGGCGTCGAGACCGACGGTGGCCAGTGCGTCGCGTGTCCGCCGGCTGGTGGGTTGGTTCTCGACGACGTGCGTCCCCGCCGTGACGATGCGCACGGGAGCCCGTGCCGCCTCGAGCATGACGCCGGCCATGACCGAGCGGGCGGCGTTCCCGGTGCAGAGAACGAGCACGACGGGACGGTCGCCCGTCGGGTCGCCCCGCTCCACGGACCTATCCCTGAGGAGTGAGAACTGAAGGATTCTGCGCCGTCGTGGTGGTGGTGACCGGGGGGAGGCCCAGATCGTGACGCAAGGCGTTGGCGGCCGCCTTCTCGGCCGTCTCCTCTTCCATCAACTTCAGGTTCTGGGTGGCCATGGCCAGAACGTTCTTCTCCACCGTCTGGTTCTTGGCCGCCGCCACGGAGACCTTGACGGCGTCGGTGGCCATGATGTCGAGGTCGCTCACCAACGCCGTGACCTGAGGCTTCATCGTCCCCGGGAACTTGAGCGCGGCGATCTGGGTGCCGGCCGCCCGGAAGGCGACGGCGTACTTGGAGTTGCTCTGCGCCAGATGGGCCTGCGAGGTGTCCTTGGCCAAGGTCTTGTCGGTGGCGCTGATGATGGCCAGGAACTGCCGGGTCAGCGTGGCCACGCTCGGGGTGGTCGACGCCGGGGGCGACGAGCTGCAGGCCGAACAGGCCATCACCGCCGCCAGGGCGACAGACGCCACCACCTTCCCCGTCCCCGAGCGCGCCGTCGTCATAGGGAAGTGAATGGTAATTGGCGGCGGCGTCGTATCAGTGCACCGTGCGCCGCCGGAGGGCGTGGTGACGCCGGTGGCGGACGGACGGCCCCGCCGCCACCGCCGGCGGTCTCTCAGTTCCCGTTCCCGTTGCCGTTCCCGTTCCCGCCGGGGCCGGGCAGCGTCGGTGTCGGTGCGTCGACGGTGTAGTTGGTCTGGAAGGTGTCGTGGGTGCCGTCGAGGAGGTCACCGACGACCACGGCGGTCCCGGGAGCACACGAGATGCCCTCGAAGATGAAGACGGCGTTGCCGTCGTCGTCGAGGGTGGTGTAGCCACCGGTCTTGGTGCCCGTCCCCCCGTTCCCGGCGCTCCAGGTCTCGCCGCCGAGGCAACGGTCCTGGAGCTGGGCCGAGGAGATCTCCACCGGCGTCTCGGCGTACACGGGATTGTCCTCGAAGTAGAAGACAGCGTAGACGTTGGACCCCGTCGTGGTTCCGTCGCCCGTCTCGACCTCAGGGTTCGGGAACGCCGTGAGACCGGGGGCGGTCACGTTCGGCGGCAGAGCCGAGAGGGTCGTGGTGGCGGTGTAGTACGGGGCGTTCAGCAGGTCGGCCTCGATCAGGCTGGGCCCGGGGGCACACTCGGTGGCGTCCAGCTCCACGGTGGCGTTGCCGTCGTTGTCCAGGGGAACGGTGGCGCTCTCGCCCAGGGGGACCGAGGGCGAGCTGCCCTCGTTGGCGTTGAAGGTCACGCCCTCACAGGAGTTGAGGAGCTGCTGGGAGTAGATGAAGACGTCGTCGCCGGCGAAGCCCACCTGCGCCTCGACCTGGACCACGGCGTGGATCTCCGAGACCCCGGTCTCGATCACGGGGTTGGGGGAGACGGTGACCTGGATCTCGGTCACGGGGGCCGGGCCACCGGTGCCGCCGCTACCGGTGGTGGCGCAACCGGCCTTCTTGGCCGCCTTGCCCGTGTGGGTGGCACACCACTTGGGCGAACCCTTGGCGGCCGCCGAGGCCACCCCCGCCATGCCCAGGAGGGGCATGGCGACCACGACTGTCAGTGCTGTAAACCGCACAATACTACGGCGGACGTTTACTCGAGCGCTCTTCGTTGCAGACATGGGCCCATCATGGACGGCCGGGGCCCACTCTGGCATCGTCACGGATGATGAAAATACGCTGAGAACTGAGCCGACCACGGGCAGCGAACAGTGCCCGCCGGGGCCGGGGCCCTTCTCTAGGGGATGTGGACCCCCG